>CAMLCZ010000004.1 GCA_946478665.1 uncultured Bartonella sp.
TCAGGCTCAGGCTCAGGCTCAGGCTCAGGCTCAGGCTCAGGCTCAGGCTCAGGCTCAGGCTGATTTTGTAAGCGTTGTTTTTCTGCTTGCGCGGCCTGATAGGCCTCAAATGGCGAAAGTTTTGCCGTATCTACCTGTTTCGTTCCGGTATCTTCTTCCTCTTCTTTGGCTTTTGAACCGAAAGAGAAAACTTTATTAAATAACCCTTTAGCCATATGGTTCCCCGGTTAGGTAGCGTTATGTTAGTCTAGCGTAGCAATTAGCTTGTCACCATCTTGGCCTATAATGAGGCCGTTTACGATGGTTCCGGCAAGAGCACCGTCAATTTTTGTTAAAGTGAAATCTTCTGTGCGACCGATTCCATCTCGTTCGACAAGAATCATGTGTTTGCTGTTTTGTAAACGCTGAAGATGACTTTGATAGGCTTTTTCTCCTGCCTTACGCAGTTTTTCTGCCCTTTGCTTGACAATATGCCGGTCGACTTGTGGCATACGGGCTGCCGGCGTTCCCTCTCTAGGACTATAGGGAAATACATGAAGATGGGTCAGTCCACATTCATCAATCAGAGACAGCGTGTTTTCAAACATTTCATCTGTTTCTGTCGGAAAACCGGCAATGAGATCGGCACCATAAACCATTTCGGGACGTTTATTGCGCAATTCATTGCAGAATTCGATTGATTGATCACGCAGGTGACGCCGTTTCATGCGCTTTAAAATCATATTGTCACCCGCCTGTAAAGAAAGATGCAGATGCGGCATGAGACGTTTTTCATGAACAAGTAATTCTGCCAATTCCTCATCAACTTCAATTGAATCTATTGAGGAAAGCCGCAAACGTGGTAAATCCGGTACGCTGCGGAGAATAGAACGAACAAGTTTACCCAAGGAAGCTTTCCCTGGAAGATCGGGGCCATAACTTGTAAGATCCACGCCTGTCAGGACTACCTCTTGGTAGCCATTTCCATTCAGCCTTTTGATTTGCTCAACAACAGCTCCCATTGGAACTGAGCGTGAGGGACCGCGTCCATAAGGGATAATACAAAAAGTGCAACGATGATCGCAACCATTTTGAACCTGCACAAAGGCACGGGCATGTCCTTCAATCGAGTCAACCATATGAGGTGCGTTTTCCCGCACCTCCATAATATCATTTACTTTTAGTTTTTCATAATTATTGACGCCGAAATCAGGAAGCTGACGATAAGAATGGGCATGCAATTTTTCTTCATTGCCTAGAACGAGATCAACCTCGTCCATATCTGCAAAATCCTGACCAAGAGTTTGCGCCGCACACCCTGTTACGATGATGCGGGCAAGTGGATTTTCTCTTTTTGCTTTACGAATAGCTTGTTTTGCTTGTCGCACAGCTTCGGCGGTTACGGCACAAGTATTAAAAATAACTGCACCATTTTCGAGATCATCAAGCCCTGCAGCGGCACTTTCCTTGCGCATAACCTCCGATTCAAAGGCGTTCAGTCGGCAGCCAAAGGTTACGATTTCCGTTGCCATTAGGATAGCTTCCTTTGGTAATTACCGGTAAGGGAATCAAACCATCCTGCAAATTCGAATTCGGTTGGGCCTGTCATGATAATATGATCGTCGTCACGCCATTCTATTTGCAGGTTTCCACCTGGTAATGTCACTGTAACATGGCGTTTGGTCAAATTACGGCGGTGAGCTGCGACAGTTACGGCACAGGCAGCAGTGCCACATGCGCGAGTTAGCCCTGCACCACGTTCCCATGTCCTTAACATAAGTGTCTCATCAGACGTTACACGTGCTATGGAAATATTGCAGCGTTCTGGAAAAAATGGGTTATGTTCCAATTTTGGGCCATATTGATCTAAAGCCACCTGATTAACATCCTCATTTACAAAATAAATGGCATGTGGGTTTCCCATGGATACAAGTGAAGCATCGGTTAATGGACCGCAAGAGACATCAGCATGGTTGGTATCAGGTATGGCTGTTGCAACCGGTATTTCATTCCAGACAAGGTGTGGTTTGCCCATGTCAACCGAAACAAGGCCATTATCAAGGCGTGTTGCTTCAACAATGCCGGCAGCAGTATTGAGTTTGAAATGGTTACCCAGATTTTGTTTATACAACCATTCCACAACGCAGCGTGTACCATTTCCACAAGCTTGCGCCATTGAGCCATCAGCATTCCATATTTCAATATGGTAGTCGGTACCTGCTTTTTGAGTGTTATGTACAGCCATAATTTGATCAAAAGCGGTCTCTGTTTCTTTTGCCAATGCAATAGCAGCCTGTGGCGTAATATTTTTTTCTGCATTACGCATATCGGCAACGATAATCTCGTTACCCAAGCCATTCATTTTGTAGAAAGGAACCATTCGTTTTATTTACCTTTGAATTTTTACCACAATATGACCGAAAAGTCTTTAAATTGCCAGTTATAGCAATGGAAAGTAAATGCGAGATTTAAACGGGAATGATAGCTAATATGTGGTTTGATCGAATGATATTTGAAGACATGATGGTGTTTTACATATTTGGCTGCAAGTTTTTTATTCTTTTTTAAACAAGGTAAATGCGATTATACAACAAACTTATATTTAAAATTATAATTATTTTTCAATAAGTTAAATGTATTTATTGGTTTTTTGAAAGGGCAAATTTCGTAATAATAATGTTAGATATCTGGCAAAATGAACGCCAGATCAAAAGATTGTTGTCATGTTTTGCTTTTTTTCTGCTGTCTTTTTGTTATTTATAAGTACAATTGAATAATATTATGGAAATTGTGCATTTGATGTGCAATCTCTAATGCGCAGTTCATGAATGGTGCGCGTTGCGGCTATGGAGAATGTAGAATGGCAATCTCGAAAAGTTTAACATTAAGCCTTGCTGTTGTTGCTGTGGCGCTTTCCGGTTGTATGTCATCAAGGTTGGATAATGGCGGTGGTGGCGATGCACCACAAGTTGTTATGCCGGGGCCTTCCAGTTCTGGCGGTATAAGTCAGTCTACATTGCCGCCTCCGTCAGAAAGTTTTCCTGCAGCACCAAGCAATAATGTCGCTAGTGCTAATACAGCCGCTCCAAGTCAAACTGGTAGCCAAGAGCCACCAAGCAATGCTACAGATTTGACGCCAGCTAGCGTTGCAGGTGTCTGGAAAGCTTCTATTGGTGGCTTGAATTGCCAAATAGCGACACCACAAACAAAATATGGTCAGGGATATCGTGCAGGTCCTCTACATTGTCCTGCATCCTTCACGGGTGTCAGCTCTTGGGCTGTTAATGGTAAACAATTGAATTTCTATGATAATTCAGGAAGTCCGATTGCGACACTTTATTCGGCAGGATCAAGCCGCTTTGAAGGGAATACCGTAAATGGTCAGGCCGTTATTTTGAGCCGTTAATCGGCTCAAACATTCGGTTATTAAATGATTTCAGGAAGTTTTTTCGATTTCTCGAGTTAAAGGATATGGCGAATGGGGGTAATGCTGGAGCGTTATGAAACGCTGGTTGAGAACGGAGATATCAATTCCGATCCAGCTCAAATAGCTTTAACGGCTCAATTCGATCGCCTTATTTCAGACTTATCCAATAAACGATTATCGCAAAAAAGCTCACCACTTGGTTGGTTGTTTGGAAAAAACAAAGATAGCAAAAAACCAGTTCAGGGTCTCTATATCTATGGAGAAGTTGGACGCGGTAAAACAATGCTGATGGATCTGTTCTTTTCCTGTTTGCCGGAAGGGGACAAAAGACGGGCACATTTCAATGATTTTATGGCAGATGTGCATGATAGGATTAACGAACATCGGCAAGCATTAACCCGTGGTGAAACAAAACAGAATGATCCTATTCCACCCGTCGCGGATAGTTTGGCCAAACAGGCAAAAGTTTTATGTTTCGATGAATTTACCGTAACAGATATTGCTGATGCTATGGTTCTATCTAGGCTTTTTACAGCTTTGTTTGAACGGGCTGTTACATTGATTGCCACTTCCAATGTTGCACCAGATGATCTCTACCGAAATGGTCTGAATCGACAGTTGTTCTTGCCTTTTATTTCTATTTTAAAAGAGCATGTCGAAATTGTTAATCTTGATGCGAAAACCGATTATCGCCTTGAAAAAGCTGATCGCCAGCCGGTGTTTATTTCTCCATTAGGAGCTGCGACACTCAATAAGATGGATGCGGCTTGGGAACTTGTTAAGAATGGTTGTGAGGAAAAAGCTGTTGATGTGACTGTGCGTGGACATCCGGTTCATGTTCCCCGTTCAATAGAAAAAGCTGCGCGATTTGAATATGTTGATCTTTGTTCAAAACCATTAGCAGCAGCGGATTATTTAGCTTTGGCAGAAAAATATCATACATTCTTTATCGATAATGTGCCTATTATGGATGATGAACATCGTAATGAAACGAAACGTTTCATCCTATTGGTCGATACGCTTTATGACCGTCATGTCCGTTTATTTATTTCAGCCGCCGCTACTGCAAATAAATTATATCAGGGACATTCTCATACAACCGAAACATTTGAGTTTGAACGGACTGCTTCACGGCTTTTTGAAATGCAAAGTGAAGAATATCTGCAAATTTGGGCAGAGAATAATCAAGTCAGCGTTTGAGAATCCTTACAAGATGTTCAAATTGTGTCAATATGGAGCATAATTATGCGTAAATATTGACGTTTACGTAAAGTGATTTCAGTATAAATAATTGAAATTATTGAATCTCAATTATTTCTATTGTTTTTTTACCTAATTTGGCCTATCGAAAATATAGATATAAGTTTTCGGGTTATTTGGAATTACCAGTCAATTTATACGGGAGTTTTAATCGTTCTGGTTTTTTAGGGCGTTATTATGACTTGCAGAAAAACCAGATGTTTAGATGGGTTTTGCTGGTTAAGTTACTAAAAATAAATAACTTTTCAGCATTTTTTAGGGAAGAAACCAAAATGGCACGCAATAAAATTGCTCTCATCGGATCAGGTATGATCGGTGGTACTTTAGCACATATGATTGGATTGAAAGAACTTGGTGATGTCGTCTTGTTCGATATTGCAGAGGGTGTACCTCAAGGAAAAGGTCTTGATATAGCCGAATCTTCGCCAGTTGATGGTTTCGACGCAAAATATATCGGTGCAAATAGTTATGAAGCTATTGAGGGCGCAGACGTCATTATTGTTACGGCGGGTGTTCCTCGTAAACCAGGTATGAGCCGTGATGACCTTTTGGGTATTAACCTAAAAGTTATGGAGCAGGTCGGCTCAGGTATTAAGAAATATGCACCGAATGCCTTTGTTATTTGTATTACCAACCCTCTTGATGCGATGGTTTGGGCATTGCAAAAATTTTCAGGTTTGCCAGCAAATAAGGTTGTTGGTATGGCAGGTGTTCTAGATTCTGCACGCTTCCGTTATTTCCTTGCAGAAGAATTTAAAGTTTCGGTAGATGATGTAACAGCTTTTGTTCTTGGTGGACATGGTGACTCCATGGTGCCTCTTGCACGCTATTCTACTGTTGCGGGTATTCCTCTTCCAGATCTCGTTAAAATGGGTTGGACAACACAGGCCAAACTTGACCAGATTGTTCAGCGCACACGTGATGGCGGAGCAGAAATTGTCGGACTTCTTAAAACAGGTTCAGCATTTTATGCTCCAGCAGCATCCGCTATTTCCATGGCTGAAGCTTATCTTAAAGATAAGAAACGGGTTGTACCGGTTGCTGCTCATCTTTCAGGTCAATATGGCGTGAAAGATATGTATGTCGGTGTTCCAGTTGTATTGGGTGCCGGCGGTGTGGAACGCATTATCGAAATTGAACTCGATAAGGACGAAAAAGCAGCTTTTGAAAAGTCTGTCCACGCAGTCAAAGGCCTCTGCGAGGCTTGTGTAACTATTACACCAAACTTGAAATAAGTGGGGTAAGCCCCACTTTTTCGTTGATTAGAGTCGGATATACCGATTTTCCGGGACCGTTTTTCGGCCCATAATAGAAAAGGAAAAATGAATGAATATCCATGAATATCAGGCCAAGCGTCTGCTTCATGAATATGGTGCACCTATTGCTAACGGTGTTGCCGTATATTCAGTCGAGCAGGCAGAGGAATGGGCAAAAAAATTGCCTGGACCGCTTTATGTCGTAAAAAGCCAGATCCATGCTGGTGGTCGCGGCAAAGGCAAGTTCAAGGAACTTGGTCCCGATGCTAAAGGCGGCGTCCGTCTGGCAAAGTCAGTTGATGAAGTTGTAGCCAATGTCAAAGAAATGCTTGGCAAGACACTCGTCACAAAGCAGACAGGTCCAGCCGGCAAGCAGGTCAATCGTCTTTATATTGAAGACGGTGCGGATATTGATCGTGAACTTTACCTATCTATTCTTGTAGATCGGACAGTCGGTGAAGTTGCTTTTGTTGTTTCAACAGAAGGTGGAATGGATATCGAAACGGTTGCTCATGACACACCAGAAAAAATCCTTACTCTGGCAATTAATCCTGATAAAGGCGTAACAGCTGAAGATAGTGCAAAGCTTTGCGATGCATTGAAATTGGATGGCGCCGCTCGTGAAGATGGTGTGAAACTATTCCCGATCCTTTATAAGGCTTTTGTGGAAAAAGACATGAGTCTGCTTGAGGTCAACCCATTGATCGTCATGAAGAACGGTCATTTGCGTTTGCTCGATTCCAAAGTATCGTTCGACAATAACGCTTTGTTCCGTCATCAGGATATTCTTGAGCTGCGTGATACAACAGAAGAAGATCCGAAGGAAATCGAAGCTTCCAAGCATGATCTTGCTTACGTGGCTCTTGAAGGCAACATTGGTTGTATGGTCAATGGTGCTGGTCTTGCTATGGCAACGATGGATATCATCAAGCTTTATGGTGGCGAGCCAGCTAACTTCCTAGATGTTGGTGGCGGTGCTACGAAAGAGCGTGTCACAGCAGCTTTCAAGATTATCACTGCTGACCCACACGTAAAAGGCATTCTCGTCAATATCTTTGGTGGCATTATGCGTTGCGATGTTATCGCAGAAGGTGTTGTTGCGGCCGTTAAGGAAGTTGGCTTGAAGGTACCTTTGGTGGTTCGTCTTGAAGGAACCAATGTTGATAAAGGCAAAGCCATTATCAACGAAAGTGGCCTCAATGTGATTTCTGCGGATGATCTTGATGACGCCGCTAAGAAAATCGTTGCAGCCGTGAAGGGAGCTTAAATCATGTCGATTCTTATCAACAAAGATACTAAGGTTCTCGTACAGGGCTTGACCGGTAAAACAGGTACATTCCACACGGAACAGGCTTTGGCCTATCATGGCACAAAGATGGTTGGTGGTGTAAACCCGAAAAAAGGTGGCGAAACTTGGCAGGGTGGTAATGGTGAAACATTACCAATTTTCGCAAGTGTTGCCGAGGGTAAAGAAAAGACAGGCGCTGATGCTTCTGTTATCTATGTTCCACCAGCAGGTGCAGCCGCTGCAATCATTGAAGCTATTGAAGCTGAAATTGGTTTGATCGTTTGTATTACCGAGGGTATCCCTGTTCTTGATATGGTCAAAGTTAAGGCCAGATTGAACAAGTCAAAATCACGCCTCGTTGGTCCAAACTGCCCGGGTGTTTTGACACCAGATGAATGCAAGATTGGCATTATGCCAGGCTCTATCTTTAAGAAGGGTTCTGTTGGTGTTGTGTCTCGTTCCGGTACTTTGACATATGAAGCTGTTTATCAAACCTCAATGGAAGGTTTGGGCCAGACGACAGCTGTCGGTATTGGTGGTGATCCTGTTAAAGGAACAGAGTTTATCGACGTGTTAGAGATGTTCTTGGCAGACGACGCAACCAAATCAATCGTCATGATTGGTGAAATTGGTGGTTCTGCTGAAGAAGATGCTTCGCAATTCCTGATTGATGAAGCCAAAAAAGGCCGCAAGAAACCTGTTGTGGGCTTTATTGCTGGTCGTACAGCACCTCCAGGACGTACAATGGGACACGCTGGTGCCGTTATCTCTGGTGGTAAAGGCGGTGCGGAAGATAAGATTGCTGCTATGGAAGCAGCAGGTATCCGCGTTTCACCTTCGCCAGCTCAAATTGGTAAGACACTTGTAGACGTTCTTAAAGGCTAAATGCTTTCAAGCCACCCGTAGTAAAATACGGGTGGCTAAATATTCAACAGAAGCAATAGCTTCTTCAACATAATTCCGTAGGGGACACCCACGGATTCTAAGGAGACGGAACAAACGTTCCGGCAGAAGAAATGGCAAGGCAGGACCAGTCAAACGATCTTTTTGCACAAACCTCATTTCTATATGGCGGCAATGCTGACTATATCGATCAGTTATATGCAGAATATGAAAAAGATCCCGCTAGTGTTGATCCACAATGGCGTGAATTTTTTGAAAATCTTCAGGATAACAAGGATGACGTGCTTAAAAACGCCGAAGGGGCATCTTGGAAGCGTGATAATTGGCCTTTAAAAGAGAGTGGTGAACTTGTTTCAGCTCTCGATGGGGATTGGCCTACAGTCGAAAAGCATATCGGGGATAAACTTAAAGGTAAAGCAGCTGAAGCGACCGCAAAAGGTTTACCCGCAGCTACTGATGCCGATATCATTCAGGCAACACGTGACTCTGTGCGCGCAATTATGATGATCCGCGCTTATCGTTCGCGTGGTCACCTTCATGCCAAGCTTGATCCATTACAGCTTCGTGAAGCGCCTGAAGATTATAACGAATTGTCTCCAGAGACCTATGGTTTCACTGCGGCAGATAATGACCGCAAGATTTTCATTGATAACGTATTAGGACTTGAATACGCTACAATTCCTCAAATGTTGGAAATCCTTAGAAATACATATTGCTCGACAATTGGCGTTGAGTTTATGCATATTTCTGATCCCGCACAAAAAAGCTGGATTCAAGAACGCATTGAGGGTCCACGTAATTGGGTATCTTTTACACCAGAAGGTAAAAAAGCTATCGTTCATAAATTGGTTGAAGCAGAAGGCTTTGAGCAATTCTTGGATACCAAGTACAAAGGAACCAAGCGTTTTGGTCTTGATGGTGGTGAAGCGCTTATTCCAGCTTTGGAACAAATCATTAAGCGCGGCGGTGCATTAGGCGTTGAAGAAATCGTTTTCGGTATGGCGCACCGCGGTCGTTTGAATGTTTTGTCTCAGGTTCTATCTAAATCACACCGCGCTATTTTCCACGAATTCAAAGGTGGATCATATAAGCCTGATGATGTAGAAGGTTCAGGTGACGTTAAATATCACTTAGGATCATCTTCTGATCGTGAATTTGATGGTAATAAAGTTCACCTTTCACTTTTGCCAAATCCTTCTCATCTGGAAATTGTTGACCCAGTTGTTATGGGTAAAACACGTGCCAAACAGGATCAGCTTGTTGGTCCAACCCGCACAGACCTTATTCCTCTAAGCGAACGCGCCAAAGTTATGCCAGTTCTCATACATGGTGATGCGGCATTTTCTGGACAGGGCGTGATTCAGGAAACATTGGGTCTTTCTGGGCTTAAAGGTTATCGTGTTGCTGGTTCAATCCACTTTATCATCAATAACCAGATTGGCTTTACCACCAATCCGCGCTTTTCAAGATCATCACCATATCCATCAGATATAGCAAAAATGATCGATGCACCGATTTTCCATGTTAATGGAGATGATCCAGAAGCTGTGGTTTATGTTGCTAAGGTTGCAACCGAATTCCGTCAGATTTTCCATAAGCCGGTTGTTATCGATATGTTCTGTTATCGTCGGTTTGGTCACAATGAAGGCGATGAACCATCTTTCACTCAACCACTTATGTATAAAGCAATTCGCGGTCATAAAACCACATTGCAGCTTTATGCAGATCAATTGGAAAAAGAAGGTCACCTCAAGCCTGAAGAGTTGCAAGCACAACAGCAAGAATGGCGTGATAAGCTGGAAGCAGAGTTTGAAGCAGCTTCATCTTATAAGCCTAACAAGGCTGATTGGCTTGACGGCACATGGACTGGTTTGAAAGCGGCAGACAATGCAGATGAGCAGCGCCGTGGTGCAACGGGTGTTCCCGTAAAAACACTGAAAGAAATTGGACAGAAATTGGTAGAAATACCGGCAGACTTCCATGTTCATAAAACCATTCAGCGTTTCTTGGACAACCGTGCCAAAATGTTCGAAACTGGTGAAGGTATCGACTGGGCAACGGGCGAGGCTTTGGCATTCGGTTCTCTTTGCCTTGAAGGCGCACCAATCCGCTTGTCTGGTGAAGATGTAGAACGTGGTACATTCAGTCAACGTCACTCTGTTCTTTATGATCAAGAAAATGAAAACCGCTATATCCCATTGAATAACCTTAAAAAGGGACAAGCGATTTATGAACCTGTCAACTCAATGTTGTCTGAAGAAGGCGTATTGGGCTTTGAATATGGCTACTCATTGGCTGAGCCACGCGGCTTGACATTATGGGAAGCACAATTTGGTGACTTCGCTAATGGTGCGCAAGTTCTGTTCGACCAGTTCATTTCTTCTGGTGAACGCAAATGGTTGCGTATGAGCGGTTTGGTTTGCTTGTTGCCACACGGTTTTGAAGGCCAAGGCCCAGAGCACTCTTCTGCTCGTTTGGAACGTTATTTGCAGCTTTGTGCTGAAGATAATATGCAGGTTGCCAACTGTACAACACCTGCCAATTACTTCCATATTTTGCGTCGTCAAATCAAACGTGACTTCCGTAAGCCACTTATTCTTATGACGCCAAAGTCATTGTTGCGTCACAAACGTGCAATTTCTTCATTAAGCGATATGGGTGCAGATACTACATTCCATCGCTTGCTGTTGGACGATGCACAGCAACTGAAGGATCAGGCAATCAAGTTGCAAAAAGACAACAAGATTCGTCGTGTTGTCTTGTGTACTGGTAAAGTTTATTACGATCTTTATGAAGAACGTGAAAAACGCGGCATAGACGATGTTTATCTGTTGCGCGTTGAGCAGCTTTACCCATTCCCGGCAAAAGCTTTGATAACTGTACTTTCTCGCTTCTTGCAGGCAGAGATTGTCTGGTGTCAGGAAGAGCCGAAAAATATGGGTGCTTGGTCGTTCATCGAACCTTACCTTGAATGGGTGTTGGCACATATTGGAGCAAAATATCCACGTGCCCGTTATGCTGGCCGTCCTGCAAGTGCATCACCTGCAGCAGGTCTCATGTCACAACACCTTCAACAGCTCGCAGCGTTCCTTGAAGACGCACTGGCTTAATTTATTTATCACTCTGACGTATGGAAAAAAATTATGGCTACTGAAATCCGTGTTCCTACTCTGGGCGAATCCGTTACTGAAGCAACCATTGGAAAATGGTTTAAACAGGTAGGCGATGCTGTCGCTGTGGATGAACCTCTGGTTGAACTTGAAACAGACAAAGTTACTGTTGAAGTGCCTTCACCAGTTGCTGGAAAATTGACAGAAATCGTTGCAAAAGAAGGCGATACTGTTGAAGTAAGTGCACTGCTTGGTTCAATCGCAGAAGGTGCAGCAGGCAATGCTGCACCGGCTGCAAAGCAACCCGCAGCACCAACACCGGCAGCTCAACCTGCTGCCGCAGCTCCGGCTGCTTCTTCTGCAGCGATGCAACCAGCTCCATCAGCTGCTAAACTAATGGCTGAAAACAACCTATCTGCTAATCAGGTAGATGGCTCTGGTAAGCGTGGACAGGTTCTTAAAGGCGACGTTCTTGATGCACTTTCTAAAGGTGTATCAACAGCAGCTTCTGCTCCTGCCGCACCACGTGCTGCATCAGCACCACAAGACGCTGCACGTGAAGAACGTGTTCGTATGACAAAATTGCGTCAAACAATCGCTCGTCGTTTGAAAGACGCTCAAAACACATCTGCAATGCTTACAACCTTTAACGAAGTCGATATGACAGCTGTTATGGATTTGCGTAAGCGTTACAAAGACGTTTTCGAGAAAAAGCATGGTGTGAAACTCGGGTTTATGGGCTTTTTCACCAAGGCCGTTTGTCATGCGTTGAAAGAAATTCCAGCTGTTAATGCTGAAATTGATGGTACGGACATTATTTACAAAAATTATGTCAATGCTGGTATTGCTGTTGGTACGGCCAAAGGCTTGGTTGTGCCAGTTGTTCGTGATGCCGATCAATTATCAATTGCTGGAATTGAAAAAGAAATCGGCCGCCTTGGACGTCTAGCACGTGATGGCAAGCTTGCCGTTACCGATATGCAAGGTGGTACATTCACGATCACCAATGGTGGTGTTTATGGATCGCTGATGTCAACACCAATTCTCAATGCGCCACAATCAGGCATTTTGGGTATGCACGCTATCAAAGAGCGTGCAATGGTTGTTAACGGGCAAGTTGTTGTACGTCCAATGATGTACTTGGCACTTTCTTATGACCATCGTATTGTTGACGGTCAGGAAGCCGTAACATTCCTCGTTCGTGTTAAGGAATGCTTGGAAGATCCAGAACGTCTTGTTCTTGATCTTTAATAAAAAGGTTTTCGCATGATGAATGCACCAACAGCGTTATTGGCCTTCAGTGTCGTTATGTTGTTGGTGCATATTTTTTTGCAGGCTTTTTTAGCAACCAAAGAATTAGGCATGCGCTGGAACGCCAGCGCACGCGATACGAATGAAAGAACAACAACATTGTTTGCCGGTAGGGCAGAACGGGCAAGTGCAAATTTTCGCGAAACCTATCCTGCCTTTCTAGCGCTGATGTTGTTGGCTGAATTTCAACCTGTTGATATTATGTTGACGGTTGCAGGAGGGACGATCTGGGCTATAGCGCGGGTTATTTATCTACCGCTTTATATGTTTGGCGTGCCTTATATCCGTTCGCTTGTCTGGTTAGTATCCATTGCTGGACTTGCAATTATGCTTTTAGCTGCTTTTTGGAGATAGATGATGCATTTCTATCTTGTAGAGTGGTCCTCACTCATGGCGGTTTTCTTGGTTGCCGCAATTACACCAGGTGCTGATTTCGCGCTTGTTGTGCGTCAATCAATCGTTTACGGGCGCGAAAATGCACTCGCTACATCTTTTGGTATCGGTTTAGCGCTTTTCTTTCATGTCAGCTACACCATACTCGGGTTGGGACTGGTTATAGCGAAATCACTTATACTGTTTAATGTCGTAAAATGGCTTGGTGTCGCATATTTGCTTTATATCGGTATCAAAGCCTTATCATCTCGCGGCACTGCTTATGTGAATGCAGATGGGCAGACAACGGGAAAAATGCAGCAAAGTTGGAAAAAGGCATTTATGGCAGGTTTTGCTGTTAATGCGCTTAATCCTAAAGCTGTATTTTTCTTTCTGTCAATCTTTTCCACTTTGGTTGCAGCAACAACACCAATGAGCGTAAAATTCTTTTACGGCTTGTCAATGTCCATGTTGTTAATCGGGTGGTTTTCAACTGTTAGCATTTTTATGACAGCACCAGCAGTACGGCATAAGTTTTATCGCGCATCGAAGTGGATAGATAAGATTAGTGGTGCGGTTTTTATCGCATTTGGCATTCAACTTATGTTTCGAAAAGCCTCTTGAATTCTGAAAAATGTATAGGTCTGTTTGGCCGTAATGAAAGGGAAAATAATGTCATATGATGTCGTCGTAATCGGTGCAGGTCCTGGTGGATATGTTTCGGCAATCAGGGCAGCACAACTGGGTCTAAAAACCGCTATTGTTGAGAAACGTGAAACATTGGGTGGAACATGCCTAAACGTAGGCTGCATTCCTTCGAAAGCGCTTCTTCATGCCTCAGAAGTATTTGCAGAAGCACAACATGGCTTTGAATCTTTGGGTGTTACTGTATCGAAACCTTCTCTTAATCTCGAAGCTATGATGACACACAAACAAAAGACCGTTGATGGTAATACAAGTGGTGTCGCATTTTTGATGAAGAAAAACAAAATTGATACCATCTATGGATCTGGCAAGATCCTTGCTGCCGGAAAAGTTGAAGTGACAGGCAAAGATGGTGCCAAGCAGACATTGGACACTAAAAATATTATCATTGCTACGGGTTCTGATGTCGCCGGTATACCGGGCTTAAAAATAGAAATAGATGAGAAAGTCATAGTTTCATCAACGGGTGCTTTGGCTCTTGGAAAAGTTCCACAACGCATGGTTGTTGTTGGTGCTGGCGTTATTGGATCCGAGCTTGGATCTGTATGGAGCAGACTTGGTGCAAAGGTAACAGTTGTCGAATTTCTTGATAAGGTTTTGGGGCCAATGGATGGAGAAGTTTCCAAGCAGTTCCAAAAACTCATGGAAAAACAGGGCATTGAATATAAGCTTGGTGCAAAAGTAACTGGTGTTGAAAAAACAGCTTCTGGCGCAAAAGTAACATTTGAGCCAGTTAAAGGCGGTGACGCTCAAACACTTGAAGCTGATATTGTCCTTGTTGCAACAGGACGTCGTCCTTACACAGACGGATTGGGCTTGGCAGAAGCTGGTGTCAAATTGGATGATCGTGGTCGTGTTGATGTTGATGCTCATTGGCAAACCAATGTACCAGGTATTTATGCTATTGGGGACGTGGTTAAGGGACCAATGCTTGCCCATAAGGCAGAAGATGAAGGTGTTGCCCTTGCCGAAGTTCTTGCTGGCCAAAAGGGTCATGTCAATTATGATGTTATACCAAGCGTTGTTTATACAGAACCTGAAGTTGCTTCAGTTGGTAAAACTGAAGAGGAATTGAAGGCTGCTGGTATTGAATATCGCGTTGGTAAATTTCCATTTTCTGCCAATGGCCGCGCTCGTGCTATGCAAAAGACAGATGGTTTTGTGAAAATTTTGGCATGTGCAAAAACTGATAAGGTCTTGGGCGGACATATTCTTGGTTTTGGTGCCGGTGAGATGATCCACGAGATTGCTGTTTTGATGGAATTTGGTGGTTCTTCGGAAGATTTGGGCCGTACCTGCCATGCACACCCAACAATGTCTGAGGCTATTCGCGAAGCAGCATTGGCAACCTTCTCCAAGCCAATCAATATGTAAATAGTAATAAACTATTTTCTTTAAGAAGGCTGTCTACGGACAGCCTTTTTTATTTGAAATACGAAATAAAATAAAAATGATATAAAATACATTTCGGATGGTAATTTTTTTAATTAAAAATATTATTTATTATTATTTTTAAATCAAAACAGGAAAAACTTGATATAAAATTCATAGTTAAAATATCAACTGTTTATAAATTTATTTTTTCAAATTTTATAATTATAAAATCATAATTCAGGCTTGGTTTTATTTGATTGATGATCTAAGAATTTATTTTAACGATCAACAGCTGTTAACGTAAAACCTTTTTGCCGTAGTTGTTCAACGAGACCTTTTGAACCGGGAAGATGTCCTGCGCCAACGGCGATAAAACTATTGCCTTGTTCAATAATTTTTTGAGCGCGCTCGGCCATACGATCATTACGCTGGTCCACCAATATTTGATAGAAAATACGTTGGTTTTCAGTGCTCACATTGGATTTAAACATTTTTTCAAGAACGAAAAGCTCACCAATATGACCCTTTTGATATAGCCGCATTTGGGTATAAAAAATATCATTATTAAGATCGGTGTTTTGTACCATGTCCTCAATAGATTCTGCATAAAAACTAATTGGTAAGCCTTTTAAGGCTGATATTTGTTCGTCGACGCTTTCAAGTCCTAATACCGGTTTGTTCTGTTTCTTGGCGTCCAAACCAAGTTGGGTATCTAATGCGCGATAGCCATATTGTAGGCGTTTGGTTTCGCAAGTTGGAATGCTTAGTGTTGTCCAGATTATCCATGGTTTGACGTTCGCCAAGGTATCATAGGGCAAACCATGTTCTTCCAAAGTGGTCTGAAATTTCAAAAACTGTTCTGATGTTAAAAGATCTTTGAAACTTTCACCTGCCTTTGGTGTGATAAAATCTGGATCGAGAATAATTTTTTTTGCGTAGACATCACTGTCTGTTTCTGCAATTTCACTAAGCTCTAGAACCAATCTGTCAGATTTATCGAAGATATCTTTTTGGCGTTTTGACAAGGTGATAATTTTAGGATCACTGACATGCATTGTTCCTAATAGATAGGAAGGCTTAACACCGCTTTTTTCAATTTTCCAAAATTTGGCATTGCCGTTTATAATTGCCTTCGACTGAGAAGCGAATTTTTTCTGGTCATTTTTGGAAAATGTTTTTGTTAAATCTGTTCCACCACAAACTGGTGGTTTGGCAGGGTGTATTTTTTTTACAAAGTTATCAAAGATAGTGTTGCTTTGGGAAAGTGCTTCTTTGGCATGCAATGGCAAGAAGGACATTGATGCAGATATTGCAAGAATGGAAAGCGTTTTTAAATAATAGCGACAATGGCATATCCGATGAAACAGTAGATGTTTGACAGCTGTAATATGTGTTTGAAGCCATTGCCGCATGTATTTGTAAATTCCCCGCTAAATGTGATTAGAAGTTGAGTTCTTTATCACTTTTTCCTTCTCTTATACGTGTTGGCAATCCCATTTCAGCAAGGCGTTTTAAAAACGGTTTGGTTGGCAATTCTTCGATATTTGCCATTGTCTTGATATCCCATTCACCATGGGCAACAAGTAAGGCAGCAGCAACAGCTGGAACGCCAGCCGTATAGGATATGCCTTGTGCGCCAGTTTCATGGTAGGCTTCTTCATGGTCAGCAACATTATAGATAAATACCTCACGCGGCTTGCCATTTTTTTCGCCTTTTATGAGGTCTCCTATACATGTTTTGCCTTTGTAATCGGGCGCAAGAGAAGATGGATCAGGCAATACCGCTTTAACCACTTTCAAAGGAATAACTTCTTGTCCTTCAGCTGTTTTCACGGGCTGTTCGGATAAAAGCCCAAGATTTTTCAAAACATTGAAAACCGTTATATACCGTTCACCAAAGCCCATCCAAAACCGGATATTCGGCACGTCCAAATTCTTTGATAAAGAATGGATTTCGTCATGACCAGTCATATAGGTTTTTTGCGTGCCGACTATCGGCAAATCCCACTCTTGGCCAATTTCAAACATCTTGTTTGAAACCCACTTGCTATTTTGCCAAGACCATACCTGGCCAGTAAATTCACGAAAATTAATTTCCGGATCAAAATTTGTGGCAAACCACCGTCCGTGACTTCCTGCATTGATATCAATGATATCGATATCTGTCATTTTGTCGAAATAATCATGATGTGCCAATGCTGCATATGCATTCACAACACCAGGATCAAAACCTGCACCGAGAATTGCGGTTACACCAGCTTCTTCACATTCTTCCCGACGTGGCCATTCATAATTACCGTACCAAGGCGGTGTTTCACAAATTTTCAACGGGTCTTCATGGATTGCTGTATCAATATAGGCTGCGCCTGTTTCTAAACAGGCTGATAAAACAGACATATTCAAAAAGGCTGATCCAACATTGATAACAATTTGACAACCGGTTTTTCTAATAAGATCTGCCGTTGCTTTTACATTTATGGCGTCAAGGTGATGGGTTTCAAAGACACCTTTCACCTTCATCGATTTCTTTTCTTTTACAGAAGCGATGATAGCCTCGCACTTTTGTAACGTTCGCGAAGCAATATGAAGATCACCGAGAATATCGTTATGTTGGGCACATTTATGGGCAACGACCTGTGCTACACCACCTGCACCAATAATGAGGATATTCTTTTTCATTCCCGGTTTGTCTCCTAAACAGTATAATTTCAAAAAGTGTTACGAAACGGACAGCCTTTTATGAAAGACTATCTTGATAGTCCTTATAACCAAATTCTCGCTGAACGCGAATAGTTCCATCCAATTCTTTTATTGCAATAGATGGCATATTAAGACCATTGAACCAATTCTTTTTTACCATTGTATATCCAGCGGCATCTTGAAACGATAAGCGATCGCCAACTTTCAGTTTTTCAGGGAAATGGAATGTACCAAATACATCACCTGCCAAACAAGACTTTCCGCAAACCATAATTTCATGTGGACCGGTATTGGGCGCAATTTTGGCATTTTCCCGATAAATAAGCAAATCCAGCATGTGGGCTTCAATAGAACTGTCCACAATGACCAGTTCCTTGCCGTTGGACAGGGTATCCAACACACTCACTTCCAGTGTTGTGCTGTTCGTAATAGATGCTTCTCCAGGTTCCAGATAAACTGTAACACCATAAAGATCAGAAAATCTTTTCAGTCTGTCTGCAAAAGCTTCTAAGGGATAACCGTTGCCGGTAAAGTGGATGCCGCCACCCAAACTAATCCAATCAACATATTTAAAGAAACTACCGAACTTTTCTTCGATATTGCTCAACATGTTGTCAAAAAGCGAGAAATCACCATTTTCGCAATTATTGTGTATCATGAAACCATTGACTAACGGCAATACCATTTCAATTTTTTCATTTTCTCTCTCCCCTAAACGACTATAGGGACGTGCAGGATCAGCAAGGTCGAAACTTGAAGAACTTATGCCTGGATTGAGACGTAACCCACGTTTGATATTTTTCGATTGTTGTTCGAATCTCTGAAGTTGCCCAACTGAATTGAAAATAATTTTATCGGCATAAGTGATTGCTTCATCAATTTCATGGTCACTCCATGCTACAGAATAAGCATGTGTTTCTTTGCCAAATTTTTCGCGACCCAAACGTAGTTCATATAGTGATGAGGATGTTGTCCCATCCATATAATCGGCCATAAAATCAAAAACACCCCATGTGGCAAAGCATTTTAAAGCCAATAATGCCTTTGCACCTGATAAATCTCGCAACCGCGCGATGGTTTCCATATTGCGCAAAAGCTTAGTTTTATCGATAAGATAGTAAGGCGTTTTTATCATCATGTTATCCTGAGTAGCGGGTGTATTGATTATAACGAATCCGTGTTCAACCATATAGAAAGATAACGCTCAAAGTACAAATAAGTTATTGGTTAACCATAGAAAAAAGATACCCATTTTCAGTTTATGTGTTTGCTATAATTGGTAGCTATCTCATTCTGGGAAGGATTCTCCATGCTTATCAAGGTTTCTTTGTCTAGTGTTGCTTTCGCTTCAGCTATGTCATTGGTGATGTTTACGTCATCTGGTATTGCAGCGGATCTTTCGGCTGATGTCGTTGCTGAGGCAAGCCAAACTGGTGCACCGACATCTATCACCAATAAAAGCAGAGGAGAGTGGAACGGTTTTAAAGGCTATCGTCATTATCGTAATGGTTATCGTAAACATACAGATGGTTGGTGGTACCCTGAAGCTGCATTTCAACCAAACGCAAAAGCTGGTGTAACAAACGAAAGCGTGCAAGCGATTTCTCATAAGCAAAAAGATAGTGAAGAAAAGCCATGGCAGATAAAAAGCCATGTCGATTATTGTTCGGCCAAATACAAGACTTACTCAGCCAGCGATAACACATATCAGCCTTTTGAAGGGGCACGAAAAGCATGTGTTTCACCCTATTATAAAGGCTGAGCGACTTTCACGAGACGATAAGTCGCATGAGAAGATTTGCTGCTATTGTTGAATAGCAAACGCGGCTTTGTTAACAGATAACCAAATTTCTACATTTAGCTTTCAAAAAGGCTTGCACTCTTTGTGACAAGCCGTCCATTATACGAAAATAGGCGTTAACGATTCAGACCGAACGCCCTATCTAGAATTGAGGCTCAAAAAACAGGATGGTGTGCGAATAATGACAGTACGGGAAGCAATGTTGATATTGCTGGTTATACTTCCCTTTGTCGGTAGTGCTATTATCGGTTTTTTTCGCTCAACAGCCAAAAATAATGAAGCTTGGTTTGCAGGTGCAGTGGCTCTTTTAGGGCTATTATGCACAATCATGCTTTATCCAGCCATTACGGACGGCAACATAGTTCGCATAGATATTAGCTGGCTACCGCAATGGGGCTTAAATGTCACATTGCGTATGGATGGATTTGCGTGGTTGTTTGCGCTTCTCATTACAGGCATTGGTTTGCTTGTGGTTGTTTATGCCCGCTATTACATGGATCCTGCAGATCCTGTACCCCGCTTTTTTTCGTTTTTGTTAGCTTTTATGGGCTCTATGATGGGCATAGTCCTTTCTGGAAATATTGTTCTTCTCGTTATATTTTGGGAATTAACAAGCATATTTTCATTTTTGCTCATTGGCTATTGGTACCATAATGCCAGTGCGCGTGATGGCGCACGTATGGCTTTGACCATTACAGGATTTGGTGGTTTTTGCCTTTTGGTTGGTATGCTTATTATCGGCCATATCGTTGGTAGCTACGACCTAGATATTGTTCTGAAATCCGGCACTATAATTAAAGCAAGTCCGCTTTATCTACCTGCTTTGATATGCCTATTATTAGGAGCATTGACAAAAAGCGCTCAATTTCCATTCCACTTTTGGTTGCCTAATGCCATGGCAGCGCCCACACCGGTTTCTGCCTATTTACATTCCGCTACCATGGTCAAAGCAGGCGTGTTTTTATTGGTGCGGTTTTGGCCGGTTTTTGCTGGTACAGAAGAATGGTTCTGGATTGTTGGGCTAGCAGGTTTAACCACGCTTGTTCTTGGCGCCTATTTTGCAATGTTTCAACAAGACCTGAAAGGTCTGTTGGCTTATTCAACAATTAGCCATCTTGGATTGATTACCACATTGCTTAGTCTTGCAAGTCCTCTAGCTTGTGTTGCTGCAATTTTTCATATGGTCAACCATGCTATTTTTAAAGCATCGCTATTTATGGCAGCCGGTATTATTGACCATGAAAGTGGCACGCGCGATATGCGGAAATTGTCTGGTCTTTTCCGTTATATGCCTTTTACCGGTACATTGGCACTTGTTGCGAGTGCCGCAATGGCCGGTGTTCCACTATTGAACGGCTTTTTATCAAAAGAAATGTTTTTTGCTGAAGCTGTAGAAACAAATATGGAATCGTGGCTTGATTGGATAACGCCTTATCTGGCAACGATAGCAGGACTTTTCAGCGTTACATATTCTGTCCGGTTCATTCATGGAGTGTTTTTTGGCGGCAAACCACAAGATTTGCCTAAGACCCCTCACGAACCACCGCATTTTATGCGCTTTCCAATAGAACTATTGGTATTTTTATGCCTTTTGATTGGGATATTTCCGCATTTCGCAATAGGCCGCATTCTTAAAAACGCAGTTACTGCCGTTTTAGGTGCTGAAACACCACGATATAGTCTCGCTTTATGGCATGGTTTCAATTTACCGCTGATTATGAGTATGATTGCCCTGATTGGTGGTTTTGTGCTGTATGTTTTTGCAAGAAAATATCTCAGATCATGTGATGGTGGTCCACCATTCTTCCGGCACTTGAAAGGCCAACGTATTTTTGAACGTGTTCTTGTGACAATTTCTTGGAAATGGGCGCGTTTTGCCGAGTCATTTCTTTCAACTCGGCGTTTGCAAGTGCAAGTGCGGTGGATTGTATTGGCACCTATAGTTATCATCGGTTTGGTTATTTATAAGTATGGTCTGATCTCGGCAGGATCTTTGCCATTATTTCCTCTTGATCTACCATTTCTCATTATTTGGCTGATTGGTGGTACATGTGCCATAGCAGTTGCCTGGCAAGCAAAATTCCATAGATTGGCTTCTCTTGTATTGTTAGGCGCGACAGGTCTTATGACTTGTGCAACATTTTTGTGGTTATCTGCGCCAGATCTTGCCGTGACACAACTTGTTGTCGAAGTTGTAACAACGGTATTGTTATTGCTTGGTTTACGCTGGTTGCCCAAGCGGTATGAAAGCCCTGATCCTATAGGAACAAATGGTTGGGTATGGTTGCGCCGTAGTCGTGATCTGGTTATTGCAATTATTGGCGGGGGGAGTCTGGCATGGTTATCCTATGCTGTTATGACCCGTCCGCAGGGCGCAACAATATCCGACTATTTTCTGACCCATGCATATTCAGATGCGGGTGGGCGAAATGTTGTCAACGTTCTGTTGGTTGATTTCCGTGGTTTTGACACAATGGGAGAAATTACCGTTCTTGCTATTGTTGCACTAACGGTCTTTGCGCTATTGCGCCGTTTCCGTCCAGCGGTTGAAAGTATTGCTGCACCAACGCAACAGCAGATACAAAAGGAATTCGACGAGGCGCAACCTGATCGTGAAATTGGTGACACGATTTCCGATTATCTCGCGGTGCCACGTATTATCATGCATTGGTTATTTCCGGTTATTATGGCTTTTGCCGTTTATCTTTTTATGCGTGGACATGATCTGCCCGGCGGTGGCTTTGCTGGTGGTGTTACAATGGCAATAGGGTTTATTTTGCAGTATGTCGCTTCGGGTACTCGTTGGGTAGAAAGCCATTTAACTGTTTTGCCATTACGCTGGATGGGATTTGGCATTCTGGCCGCAATGGCGACTGGTATTGGCTCTTGGTTTTTTGGTTATCCGTTTTTAACGTCATATTTCCAATATACTGAAATTCCATTTATTGGAAAAATGCCTACGGCAACGGCTATGTTTTTTGATTTAGGCGTTTTTTCTCTTGTGGTTGGAGCAACGGTGTTGATGTTGATAGCCATAGCGCACCAGTCCATTCGCCATTATCGCGTTGGGAAAAAAGTAATTCGGAAAGAGGGAGAATAATATGGAAATCGTTCTTTCTCTTGCCATAGGTGTTCTTGCCGGAGCAGGGATATGGCTTATCCTGCGCCCAAGAACATTTCAGCTTATTATCGGTCTATCACTAATTTCCTATGCGGTTAATCTGTTTATATTTTCAATGGGGCGCCCACGTTCAAACTCTGCACCTATTGTTGATCCAACAAAGATTATCAATCCGGCAAATTATGTCGATCCGCTTCCTCAAGCACTTGTGCTTACTGCTATTGTGATTGGTTTTGCAACGGCTGCTCTTTTTCTTGTTATTTTGTTGGTATCGCGTGGGCTTACTGGGTCTGACCATGTTGATGGGCGGGAGAAAAAATAGTGGCCAATTTTCTTCATCACCTCATTATTTTTCCTATTTTACTGCCTATCGCAACGGGTGCCTTATTATTGTTTTATGATGAAAGACACCGTCGGTTAAAATCATCTATCAGCATCATTTCTATTGGTCTGTTGGTCTTAACAGCAATGCTATTGGTTGCACGGGCAATTGAAATATCTCCGCAAGCAGAAGTTTATGCGCTGGGTAATTGGGTTGCACCTTTTGGTATTACTTTGGTTCTTGATCGGCTAAGCGCCTTGATGGTTCTGCTTTCCAGTATTTTGGGCGTTGCATCATTAGTGTTTTCACTTGCCCATTGGTATAAGGTTGGTCCGCATTTCCATTCTCTTATGCAATTCATGATAGCGGGTGTTAATGGTGCTTTTTTAACCGGTGATTTGTTCAATCTTTTTGTATTTTTTGAGGTTATGCTAACAGCTTCCTATGCTTTGGCACTGCACGGGTCAGGTCAGGCGCGTGTGCGATCTGGCATGCATTATGTTGTCATTAATCTGTTGGCGTCATCGTTTTTTCTTATAGGGGCTGCGCTTATTTACGGTGTTGCCGGCACATTGAATATGGCCGATCTTGCAATGAAACTTGCAATATTACCAGTGGAAGATCGCATTATCTTTGAAACGGGAGCGGCAATATTAGGATTGGCTTTTGTTGTCAAAGCAGGTATGTGGCCACTTAACTTTTGGCTTACACCAACTTACAGCGCGGTGGCGGCACCTGTTGGGGCATCTTTTGCCATTTTAAGTAAAGTTGGGATTTATGTTATTTTAAGGCTTACTTTGCTGGTATTTGGACCAGAAAGCGGCGCTTTTGCTGGCTTTGGCAATGACGTATTGTTTTACGGTGGGCTTGCGACGCTGATTTTTGGTTTTATCGGTGTTCTTGCCAGTCAGGCACTTGGGCGCCTCGCCTCATATAGTGTGCTTGTATCGTCCGGCACATTAATGGCTGCAGTCGGCACAGGTAACTCTTCCCTCACAGCAGGGGCTCTTTTTTATATTGTTTCATCAACGCTGTCGCTCGCAGCATTTTTTCTATTGGTCGAGTTGGTCGAACGTAGTCAGGATACAGCGGCCAATGTCTTGGCTGTGACGATGGAAGTTTATGGTGACGATGAAGAAGAAGAAGCCGATGAAGTGGGAACATATATTCCGGCGACTTTGGCAATTTTGGGCGCTTGCTTTGGCATAACCGCAATTCTTATCATCGGAATGCCACCTTTTTCAGGTTTTGTTGCAAAATTCATGATGATTACCGGTGTATTCAATCCAGATGGTCTTGAGGCAAATGGCTATATGCCGCAACTTCGCGATTGGGTATTTGTTGCTTTTGTTATTTTGTCTGGATTTGCAGCACTTATCGCAATGACACGCACGGGTATACGGACGTTTTGGGCATCGATTGAAGGTAAGATTCCTCGTGTACAAGTTATCGAATTTGCGCCAGTGGCTGGCTTATTGGCACTTTGTTTGATTTTGACAATAGGGGCGGGTCCTGTTGCCGATTATATGACAGCTGCAGCCGATGAATTACATAATCCAAAAGATTATATCAAAAGCGTATTGCCTAATACCGTTGTGAAGAGTGGAGCGAATATTCAATGAAGTATTTGTTGCCTTATCCACTTTTAACGCTTTCTATCCTTATCATGTGGATGGTTCTTAATGGGTTTTCCCTAGGCCAAGGTTTGATAGGTGTCATTGTCGGATTGTTCGGCGGCTTTCTTATGCGCTTATTACAACCGGAAAAAGTGCATATTCATAGTTGGTCAGCAATTGTCCGATTATTCTTTCGTGTTTTTATAGATGTTACGACATCAAATATAACTGTTGCGCGGCATATTCTATTCGGTGGCATAAAGCGGCATAATTCTGGTTTTATTACCATTCCGTTGACGCTGAAAAATAGAACAGGTCTTGCTGTCTTATCCTGTATCATGACAGCATCTCCTGGCACGGCATGGATTTCCTATAACAGCAAAAATAACGATCTTCTGATTCATGTTCTTGACCTTTCTGATGGTCAAGATTGGGAGAAGTTTATTAAACGCCGTTATGAAACGCTACTTATGGAGATATTCCAATGAGTATAGTCATTCTCTACTGGGGTATTAACTTGTCACAATTATTGTTGGGGCTGGCGATGATCTTGGCTGTTTTGAGGCTGTTGAAAGGCCCCCGCGCACAAGATCGTGTTGTTGGATTAGACACTCTCTATGCCACAACAATGATGCTGTTTGTGACTTTTGGTATGCGATCAGGCACCACAATTTATTTTGATGCGGCTTTGGTTATTGGGCTTTTAGGCTTTGTGTCGAGTGCAGCGCTAGCAAAATTTCTTATGCGTGGTGAGGTGATAGAATGACAGATGAACTTCCTCTTTGGCTCGCGATCACCATTACAGCATTTTTACTGTGGGGGTCAGGCTTGACTTTGATTGGTGCCATTGGCCTTACGCGCGGAAAAACCTTTTATGACCGTTTGCATATGCCAACTTTAGGAACAAGCTGGGGCGTTGGTGGAATTATCATTGCATCTATCATTTATTCAACGCTGGTTGAACACAGACTGGTTTCACACGAGCTTTTATTGGCTATTTTTCTTATTGTGACCACACCAGTAACATTGATGCTACTTTCACGTGCTGCCATGCAACGCGATCAATCTTCAAATTCGCCTGAAGTGCCAAGCGAGCTGCGTTATCGTGAACTCAATGATAATTCAGTAACAGAGACAAATTTGGAAGAAACAGTTGATCCTGGCGCACAAGAGCCGAAAGCATAAGAAACTGTAAGAAGCTGATTAGGGAATTCAGAGACGTTATTTTAACAACAGTTTTTGTTAAAATAAAAGGAAGCGCACCATTTTTGCAATATGATGCGCTTCATGAAATATCTTATTTTTTCACGTTGTTTACATGTTTACTTGTAACTTGTCGTCCAAAATTTGGAACGTCAACTTCTTGTCCAGCCTCAATAATGCCTCGTCTTACAGCGCGTGTGCGTGTAAACAAATTGAACAATGCTTCACCATCACCCCAACGGATAGCACGTTGCAATGATGCAAGGTCTTCACTGAACCGCCCCAACATTTCAATGATCGCATCCTTATTGTTTAAGCATATATCACGCCACATTGTTGGGTCAGAAGAGGCAAGGCGCGTAAAGTCGCGAAAACCAGAAGCAGAATATGCAATCACTTCTGAATTTGTGACTTTTTCTAAATCACTGGCCGTACCAACAATATTATAAGCAATAAGATGGGGAAGGTGAGAGGTGATCGCCAAGACAAGATCATGATGCTCTGGATCCATTTGATCCACTTTAGCACCACAAGCCTGCCAAAACTGCGTCAACTTTTCCAATGCTTCATCATTTGTGTTGGGGAGAGGCGTCAGAATACACCAACGATTGATAAAAAGATCGGCAAAACCCGCATCTGGTCCTGAACACTCTGTTCCTGCGATTGGGTGCCCAGGGATAAAATGAACCGTACTGGGCAACTCTGGCTTCATCTGGCGAATAACCGAAGCTTTGGTTGAACCAACATCAGTAACAAGCGCACCCGGTTTCAAATGCTGCGAGATTTCTTTGGCAACATAACCCGATGCACCTACCGGAACCGAAACAATGACCAAATCGGCATTTTCAACAGCTTTGCTGTTATCTGTTGTATAACTGTCACCCAAATCAAGCTCACGTGCGCGTTCCAGCGTTGTACCGGTTCGCGTTGCAATGGCGATATGGTCGGCCAATTTTTTTTGCCTGATAACACGTGCAAGCGAAGAGCCAATTAAGCCGATACCGATAAGTGCTATTTTATTAAATTTAACGTCTGCCATTTTTTTACTTCAAAAAATCTTTTAATGCAGCGACAAGGCCGCGATTAGCTTCTTCTGGACCAACGGAAATACGCAATGCATTTGGAAATCCATATCCTGTAACGCGGCGCACGATATAACCTTGCATTTTCAAGTAATCATCTGCACGTGCCGCTGATTGGGCATCGTTATCTGGAAAATGAACCAATAGGAAATTGGTGACCGAAGGTGTGACCTTGAGACCCAGTCCAGCAATTTCTTCTGCAAGCCAGTTGCGCCATTTTGTATTAAACGCAACAGCATAGGCTACATATTCCTTGTCTCTGAATGCTACAGCACCCGCAGCTTGCGCTGGTACGCTTACGTTAAAAGCACCACGAATGCGGTTTACAGCATCAATGACATGAACGGGTGCATACATCCATCCGATTCGCAAACCAGCCAATCCATATATTTTTGAAAAAGTGCGGGTCATGACAACATTTTCATTGGCTGAAACCAACTCGATGCCTGCTTCATAATCGTTTTCTGTTACAAATTCGGCGTAAGCACCATCAAGAACAAGCAAAACATTTTTCGGAAGTCCAGCATGAAGTTCCTTAATTTCTGCGGCAGAAAGATAAGTACCAGTTGGATTACCAGGATTGGCAATAAAGACAATTTTTGTTTTGTCGGTTACGCTTGATAGGATTGCTTGAATATCTATCCGACAATCATTTTCTTTAACGATTACCGGAGTAGCGCCCGTGCCGCGGATCTGTATTTCGTAAACACTGAAACCGTGTTCGGTCATGATACCTTCGTCACCGGCGCTTAAATAGGTATTTGACAACAATCCTAATAAATCATCAGACCCATTGCCGGCCATTAAATTACTTTTGGAAAGGCCGGTTACTTCAGAAATAGCTTCTAATAATGGTGCTGCGGAACCATCTGGATAAAGCTCCAAATGTGCTGCTGCCTGCCGATAGGCATCAATGGCTGCAGGGCAGGGGCCAAGTGGTGATTCATTAGAAGATAATTTGAATATTTTTTTTCCGCTAGCAACCTTGCTTGATCCTGGTACATAAGCGGCGATGTCCAAAATACCTTTTCTAGGTTGTGGGCGATTTGCAGTATTATTTTTTGTCATCGGTATTGATCCGGTCTGTTATTCTATTTGTTTAGGAAATACCCTTGCTTGCAAAACAAGTCGAGAGAAATTCTTGACTTTTGTTAGAATAGACGACTAGCTATTCTTTATTCTTTCAAGACGGTGCAACCGAAATGACCCATAGCCAATCTACTCATACATATGCCAAC
Source organism: uncultured Bartonella sp. (assembly GCA_946478665.1). Classification (GTDB taxonomy): domain Bacteria; phylum Pseudomonadota; class Alphaproteobacteria; order Rhizobiales; family Rhizobiaceae; genus Bartonella. Next base: position 28,069 of record CAMLCZ010000004.1, read on the forward strand.
CCGCAAAAATCGCAGGCAGATTCGCCCGATAGCAAAATTGCTTTTTTTGATAAAGATGAGCCGTTAAAGCTTGATAGCGGCGTTATATTAAGTCCGTTTCAGATAGCTTACCAAGATTACGGTACGCTCAATGATGATAAAAGCAATGCAATATTGATTTGCCATGCTTTAACTGGCGACCAGCATGTGGCCAATACTCACCCCGTAACCGGAAAACCTGGTTGGTGGGATACATTGGTGGGGCCCGGCAAGATTATCGATACAGAAAAATACTATGTTATTTGTTCCAATGTTTTAGGGGGGTGTCTCGGATCAACGGGGCCTGCTTCGCTTAATCCTGCAACGGGAAAGCCATATGCGCTAGATTTTCCAGTAATAACGATTGGAGATATTGTTCGTGCACAGGCAATGCTCGTTGAACGATTGGGAATAGAAACACTTTTTTGTGTTGTCGGTGGGTCGATGGGAGGTATGCAAGCTCTACAATGGGCATCGGCATATAAAAGTAAGGTTTTTTCGTCCGTTATTCTTGCTACAGGAGCGCGTCATTCGGCACAGAATATCGCCTTTGACGAGATCGGACGGCAAGCTGTAATGGCTGATCCAAACTGGATGGGGGGGCGTTATCTGGAAGCTGGCAAGCGCCCTACGAAAGGTTTGGCAGTTGCCAGAATGACAGCCCATGTTACCTATCTGTCCGAAGCGGCTTTGCATCGGAAATTCGGTCGGAATTTACAAAATCGTGACCAGATAACATTTGGATTTGATGCAGACTTTCAGATTGAAAGTTACCTTCGTCATCAAGGCATGACATTTGTTGAGAGGTTTGATGCAAATAGCTATCTCTATCTGACACGTGCAATGGATTATTTTGACCTAGAGGCAGAACATGGTGGCAGATTATCCAATGCGTTTACAGGTTCCCGAGGACGATTTTTCGTTGCCTCTTTTTCTAGTGATTGGCTATTTACCACCGCGCAATGCCGCACATTTGTCCATGCACTCAATGCAGTTGGTGCGCGTGTGTCATTTGTCGAAATAAAAACAGATAAAGGGCATGATGCCTTTTTGCTTGATGAACCAGTGATGTTTTCAGCAATTCATAGTTTTTTGACTGCCGCCGCTGAACAAAGGGGGCTTGAAATATGAGCCAACAAGATGATCTAAAATCAACACTGAAATCCAGAACAGATTTTGATGTTATAGCAAGTTTCATCAGATCCGGCAGTCGTGTGCTTGACGTTGGCTGTGGCGATGGAAGTTTGCTTTGCCTATTGCAATCGCGGCGTTCAGTTGATGGCCGCGGCGTGGAATTGTCACAACAAGGTGTTGACCAATGTTTGGGGAAAGGGTTGTCTGTTATTCAAGGGGATGCGGATAGTGATCTTATCTATTACCCTGATTCAGGTTTTGATTATGTTATTCTATCACAAACACTGCAAGCGACGCGCAACCCTAAAGTCGTGTTGGAACAGCTTTTAAGAATAGGCGAAAGAGCCATTATTTCCATACCGAACTTTGGATATTGGCGTGCACGTGCACATCTTTTATTTTTAGGGCGTATGCCCGTAACAAAAGAGTTGCCATATAGCTGGTACGATACTCCCAATATCCACTTCTGTACGATAGATGACTTTGTAACCTTAGTAAAAGAAGTTGGTGCTGAAATTGAAGAGGCTGTCGTTCTTAATAGGCAAGGGCAACGTGTTAGCTGGAACCTACCTTGGGGAGCGTGGAACCTTTTTGGGCAACAGGCGGTGTTTTTATTACACAGATGATTACTGAAACGTCTGACAATCTTGCTAGTGTTGTTCGGTATAATCTTTCTCGATGGGGATTATCCGAACCAGCTCATATCGAGCTTCTGACAATTTCAGAAAATGCAACATTTCTGGTTGAAGATCATGAAGAGCGAAGAGTTGTAAGAGTTTATCGCTCAAATTATCATAGTGATGCTGAGATAACTTCAGAGCTTTTGTGGCTACAAGCTATTGAGCAGTCGGCTATTGTTACAGTTCCACATCTGTTTACAACGCTATCTGGTGAATTGTTTATTTCTTCTAACAATTTCAGGCTTGCCTGTTTTTCTTTTATGGATGGGCTAGAACCAAAAATTGACAGCAATCTTGCTCATTGGTTTTTTGAATTAGGAAGAATTTCAGCAGGATTACATCGCCAGTCGTTAAGTTGGCATAAGCCAGACAATTTTGTAAGAAAACATTGGACTTATGAAACAATGGTAGGGCCCAATGCATATTGGGGAGACTGGCGTTGTGCTTATGGTTTATCGGATGACGACCGTAAATTGTTGGAGGCTTGTGACGCCGCATTGAAATCAGTTACCGCGCATTTTCCACATGATGATATCAATTATGGTCTTATCCATGGTGATTTGCGTTTGGCGAATCTTCTCGTTAATGGCGATCATCTCACAGCGATAGATTTTGATGATTGTGGCTTCTCTTGGCGCGGACTTGATTTAGCCAATTCACTAAGTTTCATTGAAGATGATCCGTCTGTGCCTGAACTTATTGAAGCATGGTTTCAAGGTTATCAGGAAGTTATGCCTGTAACGCTTTTTATGCGGGAAACAATAGCACATTTTATTATGATGCGTCGTATGCAGCTTACCGCGTGGTTGGCTAGTCATGCGAATGTGCCGACCGCTCAAAAACTGGGAAAAAGCTTTGCAAAAGGAACTGTTAAATTGGCTCAGAAATATCTGACGATATGAAAGTATTCTTTTGTTCAATCATCGCGACACCTTTAATTTGAGTATAAACTTTCATACCATCTTGCAGTCCAAGTTTCTGCCATGAATATTGTGTCAAACGAGAGAGAAAATGTACTCCTTTTCCCTCAAATCCAAGTTCCAATTTTGCTAGTACTTCATGTGTGCCTTTTGTGCGTGCGGTTATGATCCGCGCGGGCATAACGTTGAGAATTGAGCTCATTAGGGGTTTTTCAGTCGCCAAACTTACATCATTGGCCGCAATGCGAATGCGCATTTTTTGACCAACTGCTTTTTCATCGGAAGGCGCAACAAATGTTCCACCAGCAACATTTATATGAAGTAGCCCGGCGTCTTTATCATATAAATATACAACACCATCTAGGCTAACAGCGGCTTCGCGTGCATTAGCAAGTGGGAGATCAGGGTTAGCTTGTATTTCATCCAATGGACCGGCAGCAATAACCCGTCCCTTATCCATTAATACAAGGTAATCCGCTAGTCTTTCAACTTCATAAATGTCATGGGTTATATATATAATCGGCAGACTTAACCGATCGCGTAATCTGATCAAAAATGGCAGAATTTCATCACGAGAACGTTTGTCGAGTGCAGAAAGCGGTTCATCCATCATGAGTATGTGGGGCTTTGATAATAATGCCCGACCGATTGCGACGCGTTGGCGTTCTCCGCCTGATAAATTTTGCGGTGCACGATCGATAAGATGAGAAATATTGAGAAATTCAATAACCTCTTCAAAGGATGGTGAAAGATCCTTTGTGTTTTTCGGCATGCCGAATATCAGGTTTTTGCGTACCGATAAATGAGGAAAAAGACTTGCTTCCTGAAACACATATCCTAATGGGCGTTTATGGACAGGGATAAATTTATTCTCATCTTGCCAAACATCCGTTCCAATGGAAACTTTTCCATTCAAATGATTTAAACCGGCGATGGCGCGCAATATGCTGGTTTTACCACAACCTGATGGACCATAAAGAGCAGTGACTCCATGTGATGGTGCGGTAAAGGAGCAATCAATTGAGAAATTGCCGAGCATACCGTTAAGTGCAATATCAATGCTTCCGCTCATAGCGCCCTTGCTCGCATATATTTTTGTAATAGCGCAACCATAAGAATAATTAGAAAAGAAAATACGACCATTATCAATGATAAAATATTGGCTTCATGCATTTGACCAGCTTCAACATATCCCATGATCGTTGTGGAAATAACGGCCGTTTTGCCTGGCAAATTTCCACCTATCATTTGCACGACGCCAAATTCACCCACTGTATGAGCAAATCCTAAAACGGCTGCTGTCATAAAGCCGGGGCTAGCAATAGGTAAAGCAACTTTCCAAAATGATTTCCATGGTGAAGCGCGTAATGTTGCTGCGACTTCCATGGGACGTTTTCCCATTGCTTCAAAAGAATTGCGGATTGGTTGCACAACAAAGGGAAGTGAATAAATGACTGAACCAATTACCAGTCCTTCAAATGTAAAAGCAAACTTATCGACGCCAAACCAAGGACCAATAAAACCTCCTGGACCATTGGGGCCTAATAAAACAAGTAGGTAAAACCCTAAAACTGTCGGGGGCAAAACAAGAGGAATGGATATAAAGGAGGCTACAATTTCTTTAAAGTAAGATTGCGAGCGTGCCAGCCAAAGCGCAATTGGCGTGCCGATAAGCATGAGAAAACATGTCGTAACGGATGCCAATTGTGCTGTTAGCGTAATTGCTGTCCATGTCTGGGCAGAAAGAAGTGTCATGCTTATTGCTTTACCTCTGGCAATGCATAACCGTACTTTTTAATGATTGTAGCTGCTTCAGGACCCTTTAGAAAATCTATAAAGGCTTTTGCTGCTTCATTATTTTCGCCGGTCTTCAAAAGCACGGCATCTTGACGGATCGGGTTATAATAATCTTGTGGTACGATCCATTTTGAGCCACCTTTTTCATTAATAATCTGTGACAGAGCAACAAATCCAATTTCTGCATTGCCAGTTTTAACGAATTGATAGGCTTGTGAAATGTTCTGCCCTTCAACAAGTTTATCTTTTACCTTGTCATGAACTTTTAATGCGTCCAGTGTTTCGACAGATGCCTTTCCATAAGGGGCAGCATCAGGGTTGCAATAAGAAATATGGCTAATAGTTGTATCTGTTAATGTTTCCGGTCCTTTAACAAGACCTTCTTTTGTACTCCACAACACAAGTGTGCCAATAGCATAGGTAAATTCAGTTCCTTTTACTGCATATCCCTCTTCAACGGCTTTGGTCGGGCGAGCTGTATCAGCCGCTAGGAATACTTCAAAAGGGGCGCCATTTTTGATCTGATTATAAAAGTTTCCAGTAGCACCAAAAGAAAGTGTCGCTGTATGACCTGTCTTGGCTTTGAATTGTTCAGCAATTTCTTTAACAGGTTCGGTAAAGTTGGCAGCAACTGCAACAACAGTTTCTCCAGCTTGTGCCCAAGCAACACTGGCAAGTAAAATACCGGTTAAAAGTGCAAGTTTCGTTTTCATTGCAACTCTCCTTAGCTGGTGGCAATAATTATGTTTTCAGCATCAAATGACGCAATAACTGGCATGTCGGCTTTAAGTTGTTTGACAACAGCGTCATTCGGACGAGCCGTCGCTACCAGCGTTTTGCCGGCATCAATTTCAATAACAAGTTCAACGCTTGCTTCACCCGTGTTGATGGCGCGTAAAACACCTTCGATATGATTTATTTTGTTTGGTAATTTTTTATCGGTCTTAGGGGCAACTTTAACAAAGGTCGCTTTAATTAATGCTGCAACCTGTCGATGTTTAACAAGTCCCAATCGCTCAACACTTTTTGCCGTAATTTCAGCCTGAATTGAGACATTATCGGAAATGCGGATATCTACAAAAGCTGCCGGTGATTCGATCGTGATAGCTTGGACGTGACCAGAAAGTACATTGCGAGCCGAGGTTTTCATCATAAACCCATGAAGAAGTCCGGTTGAACTTAATCCAATATCGGAAAGATCGTTAGAGGCATTTTGTATCATGGTTGCGAGGCCAGCTTCCAATTGATGGAAGGTCTCAATAAGCTTTAGCGCCTGAGGCGTTAGGACTGCACCACCACCGCTCCGTCCTCCAGCTTTTTTTTCTAGTAAGGGCTTTGCAACCAGGTTCTGCATTGCATCAAGTGCATCCCATGCTGCTTTATAACTTAATCCAACAGCGCGTGCAGCTGCCGATATTGACCCCTCTCGGCCAACGGCTTCAAGCAATTTTATCCGTTCGCGGCCAACAGAACCAATATGTTCTTGGCTTAAAGCAATTGTTGCAGTGACGGCCATATTTCATTTCCTTTATATTATGTAGTTTAACTATATAACGATCGGATAGAAAGCAAGAATTAATGACATAAAATTTCCTGATCCATTGCCAAGGTGAAAGTTGAATTGCATGGCTTGCGTTAAATTTTTAGCAATTTCATGGCTGTTTTCGTACCAAGGTAACAGCGAATTAATGACGAATTTTCCTATTTTTCAAAAGAAAATAGCGATTATAGAGCGTTAACCTATCATCGATAACTGGTGTTACAAAACAAAGTTATAAAGGCTTTATGTGAACTATTGCTGTGTTTTAAAAACTGCCGTAATTTACAGAGAACTTATTAGGTTATTTGTTGTTGCTGATACGAGAAACTAAAATAAGACGGATAATAGACAAGAGGTAAAAAACAATGGCACGCACCGTTTATGTCAACGGCGAATGGCTGGACGAAACAGCTGCTAAGATTTCAATTTTTGATCGGTCGGTCATGTTTGCCGATTCAATTTATGAAGTGACATCTTTTTTTGACGAAAAATTTCTGGATTTTGATGGACATATCCAACGATTAAAAAACTCCCTTCATGCGATCAATATCGATTTCAATGTCGATAGAGATGAGTTTTTAACGCTTCACCGCGAACTTATTAAGCGTAATAATCTCAAGGATGGAACGGTTTATCTCCAAGTTTCACGTGGCAGTGGTGATCGTAATTTTGTTTATGATAACAAAGATTATAAACCTATCCTTTTTATGTTTACCCAGACAGGTATTGTTAAAAACCTGCACACTATTCCGCAGCTGAAAATGATTTCTGTGAAAGAAGGGCGCTGGTGTCGTCGTGATATTAAAACAACACAACTTCTTTATTCATCACTGACAAAAACACGCGCTCATGATGATGGGGTTAATGATGCTGTATATGTAGAAGATGGCTATCTCACAGAAGCAACGTCTTCAAATTTCTTTATCGTGGACAAAAATGGCACTGTTATTACACGTCAGCTTGACCATGCAATTTTGCCAGGCATAACCCGTGCTACAATACTCGACATTGCACGGAAACATGACATAGCTGTTGAAGAGCGGTTATTTTCCTTGGAAGAAACTTACGCTGCAAGTGAAGCATTCATTACATCGACTACCAATTTCGCCGCACCTGTTATCAATCTTGATGGACGGGCAATTGGTGATGGTAAGCCGGGAAAAACAACATTGCGCTTGCGTGAACTATATCTTGAGCACGTTAAGCGGATCTAATTTCAACCACGCTGGCGCTTTGCTATAACAGTGAGTGCCAGCAATGCTTGCCTAATAATTGCTTCTGATAATGAAGCATTTTGGCGACTTTCCAGAACTGCTCTCTGCAATCTTTCCATAGCTTGGGAAATCTGTGAAGATGACCAATTGCTAACAGCTTGTTCCATTATTTTTTGACGGCGGAAAAAAATGGGTGGTCGGGCTGAAGCAACAGCTGAAGATGCTGTTTTATTTTCATTCTCAACGAGATTTCTTAAAAGTTGTAATTGTTGAAATTGCCGTTGGGCGGCGCTTAAAATCAAGAATAATGCACTACCTGTGGCAACTTGACGGTCGAAACGATTATTGAACCCCACCATATCGCCCATCAAAATAGCATCGATAATCTCGTCATAGTTTAACGCACTAACATCACTGACAACTTCTTTAACGTCTTCAATGCTAATTTCACCTTTATGGAGTGCATAAAGACATAATTTTTCCAATTCGCTACGTGATATTAGCCTATCACCGCCCAAGCTATCTCTAAGCCATTTACGGGCATCAAGCGAGATTGTGAGTTTATAATCGCCTAAAACCTGATCGATCAGCCCCTCTAACGCACGTGCATCATCCGCAAAACATGGCAATGCCATCGCTGTTGAGGCTGTCTCAATGGCTGAGCGCAGACCTGAGCCTTTTTTGAGATCTCCGGCTTCAATCAGCAGGTAGGCTTGCTCAGGTGGTGCTTTGACCAATTGCCGGATGACATCAACCAAATTTTTCTGGTTTCCAACATTCCGTATCCATATGAGGCGCTCCCCACCAAAAAGTGAGATTGTGTGCGCTTCATCAGCCAAACGAGTAGGGTCACGGTCAAGTTCACTGGCTTCAAGACGTATATTGGAAAATGGGTCGTCCAATTTAACGCCCGTTAATTTCGCAAATGCAGCAGCTCTTTCAGACACAAGACCTTTATCAGGACCGTAAATAAGAACAATAGGGTACTGCTTTTGCAGTCGTCCTAAAAATCCATCAACTTCATGTGCTTTTTTTTGCGCCAATATATTAGTCCATCAGCAATTTGTCATCGTCGAGTGCTTCGCCTCGGACTTTTTGAAACATATCGATAAGATCACCTACATCAAGGCCTCTGCGCTTTTCTGCATGCACATCAAGCACAATTTTGCCGCCATGCAACATGAAAGTGCGTTCTCCATAATCCAATGCTTGCCGCATGGAATGCGTCACCATGAGTGTTGTTAACTTATTTTTTCTGATAACCTTTTCAGTGAGCTTCATCACAAAGTCGGCCATACCGGGGTCGAGGGCTGCTGTATGTTCATCCAAAAGTAAAACATCAGCATCTGACAATGTTGCCATAACCAGAGATACAGCCTGACGTTGTCCTCCGGATAAACTATCCATGCGATTGTGAATACGGTTTTCTAATCCCAGCCCCAATTCGGCAATACGGTGTCGAAATATTTCCCGATTCTCGCGTGTAAGTGCAGATGTTAAGCCCCGTCTTTTTCCACGACAAGCAGCCAATGCCAAATTTTCTTCTATGGTAAGAGAGCCACAACTCCCTGCAAGAGGATCTTGAAATACGCGAGCAATCATTTTCGCCCGATCAGCGGTTGATTTGCGCGAAACATCAACACCATTGATAATGACTTTTCCTTCGTTTGGTAAAATATCACCAGCAAGAACACCAAGCATTGTCGATTTTCCTGCACCATTTGAACCTATTACGGTAACAAAGCTGCCTCGCTCGATTTTCAGGTTAAGGTCTATCAATGCCTGTTTTTCTAATGGTGTGCCTTGTTTGAAAGTTACCCCGATATGGTCAAGCTCAATCATGTTTTTTCGCCCCAAAATAACGTGGTACAACAAGGGTCAACACGACCAGCAATGCAGTGATAAACTGTAAGTCGGTTGATGTATCAATACCTAGGCTGCTACCTTCAAAAGCAAATTGTACTGCGACGCGGTATAGTACCGACCCAATGACACAGCTTAGGATAATGAAGAACAGCTTTCTTGTGCGGAATAGTGTTTCACCGATGATGACAGCCGCTAACCCAAAGACGATCGTACCTGCGCCACCGGTAATATCAGTTGCAATAGCGGTCTGAATATAAAGTGAACCACCAAGAGCAACTAACCCATTGGATAGCCCCATACCAAAATAAATCAGGCGATCTGTTTTTATGCCTTGCGCTTTGGCCATGCGAGGATTGATACCTGTTGCCCGCATGGCAAGACCTGTTTGGCTTTCAAGAAAACGCCAAATAAGGAATGCGACAACGAGAACAATGATACCAATGAATATGGGGCGTACTGCCATATCAGGTAAACCAAATATACCGTAAAATGGTGTAAGTGCAGTATCTGCAACCCCTAAATTGACATTTGAAACACCCATGATGCCCATAATGCGCAGGTTGACTGTGTAAAGGGCAGACATTGTCAAAATAGATGCAAGAAGATTAAGGATACCAAATTTTAGATTTAAGAGTGCAGTAACCAGTCCAGCAAGCATACCAGCACATAGGGCTGATAACATTGCCAACCAAGGATTTACGCCACAAAGTATCATTACACCACAAACGGTGGAGCCTAGAAGAAATGAGCCATCAACGGTCAAATCCGGAAAATCAAGGATTCTAAATGATAGATAAACACCGATAGCAACGAAGGCATAAACCAGCCCAAGCTCGACCGCACCGGTAAAAGCAAACATACTCATCCGGCAAGTGTCCTGTTTGTAACGCTGTGGTTGACAATGATTTTCACTTTTTCATCCCTATTTATCTGATGTTTTGTTTGCACGATCCAAAACTGTTTGAGGAATTGTTATTCCCATTTTTTCAGCAGCCTTTAGGTCAATTTTTATGTTTCTTGCTGGCGGTGTTACAATACTTATATCACCGACTTTTTCACCTTTAAGAATCCGTACAACCAATTTACCAGTTTCAACGCCTGCATCATAATAGTCAATTCCTTGCGCTGCAAAGGCACCCCGTCCAATTGAACTTGGGTCAGCCGTAAAGATAGGTGTTTTTGTTTCTGCTGCAACTTTTGTAGCACCTTCGAGAACCGATATGATCGTGTTATCCGTTGGTACATAGATAATATCAACTTTGCCGACCAAAGCGCGTGTAGCGGCTTGAACATCAGAAGACTTTGGTGCTGCCGATGGTATAACTTCGATACCATCTTTTTCTGCTAGTTTCCGTAAAACATTGAGTGTCGAGACAGAATTTGCTTCAGCTGAATTATAAAGGTAGCCCAACTTTTTCAAATCAGGTTTGATTTCTTTTAGAAGCTTTATATGGTCTTCAACGGGTGAGCGGTCAGAAACACCAGTTACATTACCACCTGGTTTTTCCATTGTGGGGACAAGCTTGGCCTCTACTGGATCAGATACAGCAGAAAAAACAATAGGAATCTGTTTGGTAGCCGCAAGCATTGTTTGAGCAGATGGTGTCGCTATAGCAACAATGACATCTGGTTTGTCACCAACAAACTGACGGGCAATTTGGGTTGCTGTGGTAATATTGCCTTGCGCCGATTGAAAAGTGAGAATCATGTTCTCACCATTTTTATATCCTTGTTGAGCAAGAACATCTTCAACACCCTTCCGTACCGAATCAAGTGCAGGATGGGCAACAATTTGTGTGATTTCCACTTTCACTTTGTCAGCTGCAAATGAAAGTGAATTGAGTGCAAAAACTGCCGCAGCAGCCAAAAACAAACGACGCATAGTTAATTCTCCCCAGAAAAATCTCATAAATCTTTATTGGAGCAGGGGCTGGAAATCAATATTTCCGCGGTTTTTTCGTGAATGAAAAAGAATATTGTAAGAAAGTTATTTTTTATGTTGCAATCGTCTTCGTGTTAGGTCATATAGGCACCACTGAAACAGACTGCTTTCAGTTTGTGAGCGGGTGTAGCTCAGGGGTAGAGCACAACCTTGCCAAGGTTGGGGTCGTGGGTTCGAATCCCATCGCCCGCTCCAAAAAGTCTGTTTGTGATAGGCAAATCCCAATATATTTTAAAACTTGTGTGACAAACTTAGCGTAGTCTGAGTGCATAATTTTTTGCTAAAAAATATTATTTTATATTGTTTTTATAATAGTATTTTTGAATTTATTTTTAATTATTATAAATATAATCTATAATCATTATATTCATTTTTTATATATAATTTTATTCAATATTTATATTATATTTTTAAAAAATAGATTTATGAATTTTTATATTTTTATTGATGTATTGTTAATCAATTAAATTTTACTTGATGTCTTTTTTGAATTTATTTAGTTGCCTGCGCGTTAAGTAGAGCGGGTGTAAAATGTTTAAACAATTATTCAAAGTAACAGAAAAATCACATCGGCATTATTGGGCAGCAATTGTAGCTGGCGTTGCTGGGGGTATGGTTTCCGGTTTTGTTAAAGCAGGTACAGAAGGAATATTTCCACCACGAACACCGGATAGAGCGATTCCACCAGCCGAGGTACTCCAGACATTTGGCATTAATGTGAATGATATGGTGTATCGGTATTCAGACCACATAGTGAATTGGGGGATATCTGGCGTCCATTATCTATTTTCGGTTGTTTTTGCTTTGTTTTATTGCCTTGTGGCGGAGCTTTTGCCGGGTATCAAATTATGGCAGGGACTGGCATTCGGTATTGTAGTAACTATAGGTTTCCACGGTGTCGTTATGCCGTTAGGTGGTTGGGCTCCTCCAATTTGGGATTTACCGCGTGACGAGTTGTTTTCTGAAACTGTAGGGCATCTATTGTGGGCTTGGACAATTGAGATCTGCCGTCGAGATATAAGGAATCGGATGACAAAACTTCCTGACCCTGAATATGCCTAATTTGTCCGTTAAAGAAGCAATATAACAAGTGGCCTGCAGGCGATAAGAAACCTGTGGGCTGCTTGTTGTTTCAATTTAGGATAACATTTGTCAATTGTCCATATTACGACCGATTTTTTAACCTAATTTATGGTTAAAAGTGGTTTTTTTCTGGTGTGTCTGCTTTCGTACTCTATACTATTCCCGGACAGCTTTCACAAAGGATGTAACCGATGGAATCCATAAGCAAATTAAACCAGAAATTGTCTCAATATGTGCCATTTCGGGTTATTCCCGGGATTATCTGTGTTCTCGTTTATTGGGGACTATATCTTACACCCAAGCCTGAAGGGCTAACGCCTGAAGCTTGGCATTTTGTTGCAATTTTTGTTGCAGCAATCTTAGGAATTATTCTTAAAGTTATGCCCATCGGCGTTATGTCGATGATTACAATCGCTGTTGTCATGCTTTCTCGTGTGACTTCACCTACTTCTGCCAAAGCCGTGGGTGATGCGCTTGGATCCATGAACAACTCCCTCATTTGGCTTATTGTTATTTCTGTTATCGTATCACGCGGTCTCATAAAAACAGGGTTGGGATCACGTATCGGATATTATTTTATCCGTCTTATGGGTAAAAGAACTATCGGCATCGGTTACGGATTAGCGATCTGTGAGCTATTGTTAGCACCATTTACACCAAGTAACACAGCAAGATGCGGTGGTATTATCCATCCAATCATGCGTTCAATTGCGGAGGCATACCATTCTGACCCGGAAAAAGGTACGGAAGGTAAAGTTGGTACTTATCTTGCTCTTGTTAATTACCATGCAAATCCGATTAGTTCTGCAATGTTTATTACAGCCACAGCACCAAATCCGCTGGTTGTAAATTATATAGCAGAAGCTACGAACCAAAGCTTTACTTTGTCATGGAGTACATGGGCATTGTGCATGTTGTTGCCAGGCGTTGTAGCCATGTTGCTCATGCCATTTGTTATCTATCTGATTTCACCACCTGAATTAAAAGTAACACCTAATGCTGTCACTTTTGCTCACGAAGAACTGCAGAAGCTTGGTAGAATCAAAGGCCCTGAAGTTGTTATGCTGGTAACCTTCCTTGTCATGCTGGTGCTTTGGGCTGGTCTACCTGCTGCATTATTTGGACCAACTTTTGCAGTAGATCCAACAGCAGTTGCTTTCGTTGGGCTGGTAATCTTGCTACTTTGCGGAACGCTAAGTTGGGATGATGTTCTTAAAGAGAAAAGCGCATGGGATACATTGATCTGGTTTGGTGCGCTGGTTATGCTCGCCGGACAACTTAATAAACTTGGCGTTGTTGCATGGTTCTCAGATGGACTTCGTGTTGCGATTGAATCGAGCGGTATGAGCTGGCCAGCAGCAATGGCTGTGCTAATCCTCACATTCATGTATGCACACTATGTATTTGCTAGTACAACAGCACATATCAGTGCTATGATGTTAGCATTCTTGATGGTTGGTGTTCATCTCATACCAGCTGAATACATCAATTTATTCATGTTGCTTATGGCAGCTGCATCTACGATTATGATGTGTCTTACCCATTATGCAACAGGAACGTCTCCGATCATATTTGGTTCAGGTTTCGTATCACTTGGCCGTTGGTGGGGTGTCGGATTTGTTATGAGCGTCGTAAATCTGCTAGTTTTTGCGATTGTCGGCGGCATCTGGTGGAAAGTTCTTGGCTATTGGTAAGAACAATAAATGTCAGGTTGAGACGTCAGCCTGACATTACACCAGTTTGTTACACTGTATAAACTTATATCACTGCACAAGATTATACGATGATGCCGATCCAATCTGGGTCGGCATTATTTTATCGCTTATACATTTTTTTAAAATCAGTTATGCATTGTCGCTATGATTTTGTTTCCAGAGATTGATAATCTTTTTTCGTGGTTCAAAATCTATTTCACTCAAGATTTGATGCACCAATTTAGCTGGTGCTTTATCTGGTGTACCGCTGTCAAAAGGCGGATGTGGATCATACTGTAACTCAAGCTGTGCTATTTCAGCCTTTTGTTTTCCCAACAATTCAGCGATTAGAAATAATCCAAAATCCAAGCCAGCTGTAATTCCACCGGCTGTGATGATATTACCATCAATAACAAACCTATCCTTACATGGAGTTGCTCCGAACATTGGTAAAAAATCAAGTGCAGTCCAATGCGTTGTCGCCTTTCGTCCTTTTAATAAACCAGCAGCCCCTAAGACTAATGCGCCAGTGCAAACTGATGTTACATATTTCGCCTTTTGCGCTTGCAAGTTGATAAAATCCAGAACAAGCCTGTTATTGATAAGTTCATTGACACCGTTACCGCCTGGTATGCATAAAACATCGCATTGGTCGGCGGTCGTTATTTGGCATGTTGGGCTAATGGAGATTTGATTTGTTGTTATAATCGGTTGCATTGTTTCGCCGATGAGTTGAACATCTATATCGGGAATGCTCTTAAATGCTTCGTAAGGACCAACCATGTCTAACAATTGCATATTTTCAAATATAAATAAGCCAATATTTATTGTCATGTAATTTATCCTTTTTATTACTGTAAAAGAAAAAGTATAGCTTTAGTTGTATTGTAGGTTCCATGACAAAAATCCCACAAATTACGCCAAAATATCGTGACAATCATCATACCGGTCGCACAATAGTTATCTTTGCATTTGATGATGCCCAGCTACTCGATATAACAGGACCATTACAAGTTTTTGCGACTGCGAATGAATTGAGTGGCATGAACCCCTTGCCTTATCGAACAGTGATCGTTGCACAAAAAAAGATTATAAAAACCTCAAGTGGTCTACAATTATGTTGCGAGCCATTATCGGACGTAAACGGCAAAGTTGACACAGTCCTGATTAGTGGAGGGTGTGGCATAGATGCTGTTTGTGCTTTTGAAAATGTGCTTAGTTGGGTAAACAATGTGTATCAAAGGACTCGTCGTATTGGCTCTGTATGCAGCGGCGCACTGCTATTGGCAACATTGGGTCTTTTAGATGGAAAACAAGCTACAACACATTGGCGCAGAATTGCTGAAGTCAAACAGCGTTTTCCTGATGTTTGTTGGCAAAATGATGCTATTTTTGCGAAAGCAGGAAACATATGGACATCGGCCGGAATAACTGCAGGAATTGATATGGCCTTAGCCATGGTGGAGGAAGATCTGGGGTTTGCCGTTGCAAAATCTGTAGCCCAGCAATTGGTGGTCTATTTACGTCGACCGGGTGGACAAAGCCAATTCAGTGAGATGCTTGATTTGTTTTGCTCTGATGACCGATTTAATATTATCAACCAATGGATTGTCGAAAATCTCTCAAAGCGAATTTCTGTCAGTATGTTGGCAGACAGATGTGGTATGAGTGAGCGTAATTTTTCACGGCTTTATACACGGGTGACAGCGAGAACACCGGCAAAAGCGATTGAGCTATTGCGGTTGGAAGCAGCAAGACATTATCTTGAACAAAATTTGCCGATGAAAACTATCGTACAGAAATCGGGTTTTGGTAGTGAGGAAACACTGAGAAAAGTCTTTCAACGACATCTCGCTGTTTCACCACAAGCCTATCGTGACCGGTTTCGCAATATCCAAGATAAAAATTAAATTCCTTAAGCTATTTCTTGGCATTTCCAGAGTTTATAAAAATGGTTTACTGGACCATGTCCGTGGCCTACTTGCAATATGTCTGATTGGGCGAGTGCTCCTGTCAGATAATTTTTTGCAATTTTTACTGAGTCGATTAAGGGGGTGGTGGGTAGTAACGCGGCAATAGCAGCAGAAATAGTGCATCCAGTGCCATGATCATTTTTGGTATCTATTCTTGGAGCATCCAATTCAACGACATTGTCTTTATCACAAAAAATATCTGGGCTGGTTTTACCTGCGAGGTGTCCACCTTTAAGCAATACTGAATGACATCCTAGTTCAAGTAGTTTTGGTGCTTGCCTTTGCATTTCAGCCAGTGACCATCGTTGCTGCTGGTTGAGCAAAACAGATGCTTCGGGCAAATTGGGCGTGATAATTTCAGCCATCGGAACCAGAACAGTGCGAATAATATCGATAGCTTCCTTATCAAGCAGCAAATCGCCACTTTTTGCAACCATAACAGGATCCAACACAATGTTTTTAGCACGGTGATGAATCAGTCTTTCGGCAATTGTTTTTGCGATAGCGGCATTTGCGACCATACCGATTTTAACAGCATCAACGCGTACATCTTCAAAAACAGCATCAATTTGATCGGAAACAAATTTGGCGTCCATTGCCTGAAACGCTCGTACACCAGTTGTGTTTTGTGCGACAACAGCGGTAACGGCACTCATGGCATATGTTTTCATCGCAGAAAAAGTTTTAATATCGGCGTGCATACCTGCACCACCAGATGGATCAGTTCCAGCAATTGATAAAATATGTGGGATGAAAGTGTTACTATTTTGATTAGGTTGTAACGTCATCGCAGCGCTTTCCTCTCCATGGATTGCTTGGAATTTCCAAGTTTGTCCCCCAATAACCATCGAATTTTTCAAACTTACCATCAAATTGAAAGATTACCAAACCTGTACCGTATTTATCTTTCCATCTTAATGTCCGAAGCGTACCATTTTCCTTGCTGGTTTCCTCAAGTGTACCTTCGGTTAATGTATCAACATCGTGATATAGCATTTTGCCTATGAGACGGCCGTCTTTTGCTTCGTTCAAGACAACTTCGGCGTTTTCCATCTTGTCGTTTTGAAAGACCGCTCCACAATAACGACCTGATGGTTTTGCAGCGGTAACTTCAGCAAAGTTCAATTCATTGGCTTGAATAAAGTCAATCGACGTGCAAGCGAATAACATTAACACACTGAAAAAGTTTCGAAAAATTTTATTTGTGGTCATTTTCATCTCTCTAGCTGAGCCACCTATAATTCTAAAATTACGATAGTTACAGACAGAATTATTATAAATTTGAGTAAAAAAGGAAGGTTAATCACATTATCGGAGGTCATAACGTATCTAATTACGCTTCGCCATTTTTGGTGTAACGAGTGATTCATTCTATTCGTGGAGGTGTTTATGACACGAAAAACTTCAACAATATCGAATCTTTCGATTACACGACGCGGTTTATTATTGGGTGCTGCAGCCTGTGCTGCCGCCGCGTTGTCGGCCCGCCATGCTATGGCTCAGCCACAGGGGCCGGTGCCACTTGAAAATTATCAACGTGCTTATTTTAACGCAGAGGAATGGGCTTTCGTAATGGCAGCTACTGCCCGAATCATTCCATCTGAAGGAAAAGGTCCAGGTGCTATTGAAGCACGTGTACCGGTGTTTATTGATAAGCAATTGGCAAGCCCATGGGGACAGGGTGACCATTGGTATATGCAGGCTCCACATGATCGGGATGCTCCGCGTTATACCGGTTATCAAGCTGCTCCATCACCAGCAGCGGCCTACCGCATTGCAATTCCTAAGATCAACCAATGGTGTAAAGACCAATATGGTGCGATCTTTGCAGAGCTACCTGTTGAGAAACAGGATGAAGCACTGAAGCGCATTGAAAAAGACGAAGTGCTGATTGACGAATTGCGTTCAGGCGATTTTTTCACGTTCCTGCTTCAAAACACCAAGGAAGGTTATTTTGCTGATCCACAATATGGCGGCAATTATGACATGGCTGCATGGGTATATATCGGATTTCCGGGCGCTCGTGGCAGCTTTCTTGAATGGGTTGAAAAGGACAACGTACCTTATCGGTTGGGGCCTGTTTCTCTTGCCGGTGAAAGAGCTTAAATCATGACAAAAACAATGAAAAAGAAAGACGTTGTTATTATCGGGCTCGGATGGACCGGTGCTATCAGCGGTATTGAATTGGCTAAAGAAGGCTTGGAAATTCTGGCACTCGAGCGCGGAGAAGATCGCGATACTGTTCCGGATTTTGCCTATCCAAAGCCAGCTGACGAATTAAAGTATGGTGTCCGTCTTGGTACCGCTGTTCGTCCGCGTGATCATACAGTGACAATTCGCAGAAGCCTTAAGGAAACGGCATTGCCTTATCGCCAATTGGGCTCATTCTTGCCTGGTATTGGTGTTGGTGGTGCGGGTGTCCACTGGAATGGTATGACATGGCGCGCCCAACCAGAAGAGTTGCGTGCACGTTCATATGTGCAAGAAACTTTCGGAAACATTATTCCAGAGAATATGGCGCTTCAAGACTGGGGCGTTACATATGACGAGCTGGAAGAACATTATGACATGTTCGAAAAAGTTGCCGGTGTATCTGGTACTGCGGGTAATCTGAATGGTAAGATACAGGAAGGTGGTGACCCATTTGAGGGACCACGTAAAAATCCTTATCCTATGCCTGCTTTGCCTTATACATATAATGGTCGTATCTTCAGTGAAGTTACCAAGAAGATGGGCTTACACCCTTTTCCATGTCCGTCAGCTATAGCCTCTGAAGCCTATACGAATCCTTATGGTATGCAGATGGGACCATGTAACTATTGTGGTTTCTGTGAACGTTATGGTTGTTTGAACTATTCAAAAGCATCGCCACAAGTAAGCGTTTTGGCTGCTTTGAAGCGCTATAAGAATTTTGAATATCGTGTAAAATCGGAAGTGCTCCGTATTGAAAAATCAGCAGATGGTAAAACAGTAACAGGTGTTACCTATGTTGATGAAAATAACGAGGAAATTTTCCAACCAGCTGATCTTGTTATCCTTGGCGGCTTCATGATCAACAATGTGCATTTGTTGCTCATTTCAGGTCTTGGACAACCATATGATCCAAATACGGGTGAAGGCGTTATCGGTAGAAACTACGCTTATCAAACCGCTATTGGTGGTGGAACACTGTTCTTTAAAGATAAAGTTTTCAATCCATTTGTCGGTACGGGTTGTAACGGTTCCTATCTTGATGACTACAGCTTTAACCAGATCGATTTTGCTAAACAGGGCTTTATCGGTGGTAGCCGTATTTCTACAGGTCAGACAAATGGTCAACCAATTCGTTCGATGCCATTGCCTGCTGGTACACCAGCTTGGGGTAGTGGTTGGAAACAGGCTGTTGGTGATTGGTACGGTCACTCAATGTCAATTGGTCAGCATGGCTCGGTTATGTCATATCATGATGCTTATCTTGATCTTGACCCAACATATAAGGACAAATTTGGTCGTCCTTTAATGCGCATGACCTTCAATTGGCATGATAATGAGATCCATATGTCTCAATATATCGCAAGCAAAATTGATAAGATTGCAGAAGCTATTGGTCCAGATCAATATCGTCAAAATCCTGCAATGAAAGAAGGGCAACAATATGATACCCGTATCTACCAAACAACCCACACGGTTGGTGGTGCTATCATGGGTGTTGATCGTCGCACTTCAGCAATAAATCGTTATCTGCAACATTGGGATTTCCATAATTTGTTTATACCGGGTGCAAGCGCTTTCCCGCAAAACATACAGCATAATCCTACTGGAACAGTTGGTGCTTTGACATATTGGATGCTTGATAAGATCAAATCCGATTATATCAAGAACCCACGGTCTTTGGCATAGGAGAGAACCAGATGAAACGTTTTCTCAAAGTAATTCTTGTTTTGGTTATATTAGCAATCATTGCTATTTTAGCTATTATGTTTGTGCCAATAAAGCGCACCGGACCAACAGAGGCACTTGCACCTGATTTCAAACCAGAGCCAGGGCGTGGTGAATATTTGGCAAGAATGGCCGATTGTGCTGCTTGTCATACAACCCAAGGTGGTCAGCCTTATGCTGGTGGCCGCGAAGTTGCCAGCCCATTTGGTATTATCTATTCATCCAATATTACTCCGGATGAAAATGGTATCAAGAATATGACACTCGACCAATTCCGTGATGCTCTGCGTGATGGTATTGGTAAAAATGGTCAATTGCTTTATCCAGCTATGCCATATGAAAATTATCGTAAAATCAGTGAGCCTGATGTGGTTGCTCTTTATGATTATTTCATGCACGAGGTTAAACCGGTTAGTGAAAAAGTTAAGAAAACAAATCTTGCATTTCCATTCAACCAACGCTGGGGAATCCGTTTGTGGAATTGGTTTGCAATTTCAGGGTCAGCAGGCTTCCAACCACGCTTTAATGACGAAAAGCTTGATCGTGGTGCCTATCTAGTAGAAAGCCTCGGACACTGCGGTGCATGTCATACACCACGTGATTTGTTGTTTCGCCAATCTGGTACAAATAGCGACAGCAATAAATTCCTGACTGGTGAAGTTATTGATGGATGGTACGGACCAAATCTGCGTAATGCCAATTCTTCTTTGGCTATATGGTCTGAAAAGGATATCAAGGATTACTTGCAGACAGCACGTAACGCCCATTCAGCTGCTGTAGGACCGATGAAACTTGTAGCAGATGAATCTATGCAATATGCGACGGATAAGGATTTGGACGCTATTGCTGCCTATTTGAAGCATATTGCTTTGCCAGGTGAAGCCGATAAGCCAGTACGCGATCCAAAGAAGACAACTGATATGTTGACTGAAGGTAAGCCAGATATGGCACTGGGTGCACGTCTCTACATCGACAATTGTAACGCTTGTCACTTTGTTAATGGTAAAGGTGCTGCAGGTGTTTTCCCAGAGCTTGATGGTGCAAAGATTGTCAATGCAAAAGATCCAACTGGATTATTGCAGATTATCTTGAAAGGTTCGCGTATGCCATCAACGGCAAATCGCCCAGCAACTCTTGCAATGCCAGGATTTGGCTGGCGCATGAATGATGATGAAGTTGCAGCACTCGCAACATTCCTTCGTTCAAGCTGGACAAATGATGCACCAAGCGTCAAAGCGTCCGATGTTGCTAAGACCCGCAATAGACCGCAATAATGGTTTATTGAATGATAAATTTTTAAACGGCCTACGGGCCGTTTTTTATTATGGTGTTTTCTGAAACAAATTTGCTTTATAAGCTAAGACTGATTTGAAAATTTCAAAACGGAAACATTATGGTGCTTGCTCTTCGATCAATTTTATTTACTGCGGCATTTTATCTGACGACATTGATACAGATGATTATTTATGCGCCGTTCTATTTTTTCCTTCCACGCAAAAAAGCTTGGATTGTGCCAAAAACATGGGCGCGTGTTACGTTGTTTCTGCAGAAATATATTGCGGGAACAAGTTATGAAATTGAAGGATTGGAAAACCTGCCGAAAGGTGCATACATTATTGCCCCCAAACACCAATCTGCATGGGAGACCTTCGGTCTAGTCCCATATCTTGATGACCCATCGCTTATCATGAAGCGTGAGCTAACGTGGATTCCACTGTTTGGCTGGTACATGTTAAAGACAGGAATAATTCCTATTGATCGTGGATCACCATTAAAAGCAATGAAGGCAGTTTTGACCGGTGCCAAAGAAAAAACAGAACAAGGTCGGCAGATTTTAATATTTCCTGAAGGAACAAGACGCCAACCGGGCGATGAACCGGATTATAAACCCGGTATTATCGCTATCTATAATGAACTTGGGCTACAAGTTGTACCAATCGCACATAATGCTGGTCTTTATTGGCCTAGGGGTAACTTCCGTCGTTATCCGGGTAAGATACGCGTTCGTGTTTTGCCACCTATAGAGGGGGGACTGAACAAACGCGAGTTTTTGCCAAAACTCATTGAAGCGACAGAAACAGCGTGTGATGAACTATTAGTAGCAGCTTCCCGTGATGCTAACCCGCCAGCAATGCCACCGAGTGCCGTTAAACGATTGAAGCAACTTGGTATTGATTGGAAAGGACCTACGCGTGATTAAGACGCGTTCTATCAAAAAGAATATTATAGATTTTGTATAATCGCTAATTGATACATAGGGAGCTGATAGGCTTATGATAGAGCTCCAGAATGTCAGTGTTGTTATCGGGAATCATCGTATTCTCGATGACATCAATCTGCAATTATCTGAACAACGCATTGCTGTTATTGGGGCTAATGGTTCAGGTAAAAGTACATTTGCTAGGTTATTAAATGGGCTAAGGCTTCCACAGTCTGGCAAAGTACTTGTCGATGATTTGGATACATCGAAAGACGGTAAGGATATTCGTCGCAAGGTTGGTTTTGTTTTCCAAAATCCAGATAATCAGATTGTTATGCCCGTTGTCGAAGAAGATCTAGCTTTTGGTATGAAAAATATCGGTTTGGATAAAGCGGAAATAATGCGGCGTATTGATGCTGTTCTAGAACGCTATGATTTGCAAAAAACACGTCAGCAATCAATTCAGCAATTAAGTGGTGGGCAAAAACAGCTTATCGCGATTTGCGGCGTGCTTGCCATGGAGCCGACGACAATTGTTTTTGATGAACCAACGACGCAACTTGATCTACGCAATAAGCGCAAGATTACCGAAACTATTTTGGGGTTATCGCAACAGATAATCGTCGTTTCCCATGATTTGGATATGCTTGAAACTTTTGAGCGTATTATTGTATTTGATCGTGGTCGGGTTGTATGTGACGATATTCCGCAGAAAGCAATTTCATATTATGTAGATCTGCTGTCATGATAGATTCAACCTACGGAACGTCATTGATTCATCGCTTGTCTGCTGGAGTGAAACTCTGTGCTGTGTTTTTTATCAGCATTCTATTATTCATGTTTCCGCAACTATGGCTATCGTCTATAACACTTTTGTTAGTTTATTCCGGTTACATGATTGCTGGTTTTGGTTTTCTTAAACCACTGAAACAATTAAAAGCAATCTGGTGGCTATTGATAGCCCTGTTCTTCATTCAGGGGTTAACCACAGGTTGGCTTAATGCCACGATCATATGTGTACGCCTTGCGACACTTGTGCTTCTTGCAGCACTTGTAACTTTGACAACGCCCTTCACAAAAATGATGGATTGCTTTGAAAAGTTATTTTCATTCATTCGGTTTTTTGGCGGTAATCCTGCAAAAATATCGTTGGCTTTGTCGCTCACGTTACGATTCATTCCGGTATTTTCTGACCTCATTAAAGAAGTACGAGATGCCCAGAAAGTAAGAGGTTTAGAGGGAAACTTTTTTGCGTTGATTATGCCGGTATTAATTCGTAGTTTGAAAATACAGGATGATGTCGCAGCAGCTATCGAAGCGAGAAGTTATGATCCTGATAAAGATTTCAACAAAATTTAATTAAAATGGGGACATTATGACTATTCGAGATATAGTATCGGTTGCGTTATTTGCTGCTTTTACGGCTGCATTAGGATTTATTCCGGCTATTCCACTGCCCATTATTCCTGTGCCGATAACAGCGCAGCTTTTAGGGGTTATCCTAGCTGGCGCGGTGTTAAAAACCAAGCGCGGCTTTTTATCGATGTTATTTTTTCTGATTCTGGTAGCGGCCGGATTACCTATTTTATCTGGTGGACGGGGTGGTATTGCTGCCTTTTTTTCACCCTCTTCTGGCTATCTTATCGGTTTTCCACTTACCGCCTGCGCCATAGGGTATCTCTATTCCTTTTGTCGGGGAAAACTGGTTTTCTGGAAAGAGATTGCAATCATGGCGATTGCTGTGTTTGGTATTGATCATGTTCTTGGTATTGTCTGGCTTGTTTGCGTGACAGGTCTGGATTTTACCAAAGCACTTATGGGTGATGTCGTTTTTATACCGGGCGATCTGGTTAAAATTGTTATCGCCTATTTCATTGTTAGCCATCTGCGCAAGGCTTTACCGGATTTCATGAATAAATAGAATATAAATAAAAAAGCGGATCCAAGACCCGCTTTAAAAAGAACCAGATAATGGGTTATTTAATAACCATAACTGGGCGTTCACTCATTGCTATAACTTCAGATGCCTGACTTCCGAGAATAAGACGATTAACGCCACGTCTGCCGTGTGAGGCAATGATGATAAGGTCTGCATTATGTTCATTTGCAGCATCGACAATGCCAGCTGCAGCAAGCTGATTTTCGGCGTGGATGCCTTTTGCTTTAATTCCCAATTTTTCAGCTTTATTGAGTGCGCCTTCAAGAATTTTGCGGGCGCCATCTTCCATTTCTTTACGAAACTCGTCAAATGCACCTGGACTTGCAGCCCATTCTGCGCCAACAACAATGCCATAAGATGGCATTAAGCTTGTTACAGTTACAACAAACAGTTCACCACCGGTTTTTTTTGCAAGTTCAACGGCGGCATCAACACCGCGGTCTGCCAATTCCGATCCATCAGTTGCAACAAGAATTCTCTCATACATAATAGTTTCCTTCCCTCTTCAATTCGATAATCTATTATATCTAACAGATAGAATTGTTAATCCCGACATCAACGCCGTGAAGTCCATGTAAATTATAACATATTTTATTGTTGACTGGCACTATATATCTTACTGAAAATAACCAGATTAAAGATCATAACTTCTTATGACCATGTGATATGGTGATAATGTTCTTGAACGGCTATTTTAGAGTTAGCTTGTTTTTGAATTTGTTTTATAAAAACACTCTCAGCCATATTTTTTCTCAAAAGTTCAGGAAAGTTTTGATTTATGATAAGACTGGTTTAAATAAGACCAGTTTTGATTGAATGAATTCCTTTTGGATCGTAAGAAATGCGTAATTTGGTAAGCTCTATAGCTATTTTATTGACCATATTGTTTGTGACAACTGTTGCACATGCTAACCCATACATTGTTGTTGATGTTACGAACGGTCGAGTTTTAAACCATAAAGAAGCTTTTGATCGTTGGTATCCTGCATCTTTGACAAAATTGATGACTGCGTATGTGACATTTCGTGCGTTACGTAGTGGGCAAGTTACACTGGATACACGTGTCACAATTAGTGCTGCCGCATCAAAATTGCCACCAAGTCATTCCGGTTATAAGCCGGGCTCAGTTCTTGATCTAAATACAGCTTTATCAATTACTTTGGTTAAATCTACCAACGACCTTGCTACAGCAATTGCTGAAACTGTCGGAGGTTCAGAACAAGCATTTGTGCAACGTATGAATGCCGAGGCACAAAGATTAGGTATGTTTGGCACACATTTTGCTAATGCAAATGGTTTGCCAAATCCTGATAATTATTCTACCGCGCGTGATCTTGCAGTTCTTGCGACACAAATTCGTCGAGAATTTCCTGAATATGCGCATTATTTCTCTATTCCTGCGATAGATTTTGGTGGCGGGCGGAAAATAGAGCAGAATTCAAATAATCTAATCGGTCGTTTTGCCGGTGCTGATGGTATGAAAACGGGTTTTATCTGTGCTTCTGGTTTTAATCTTGTTTCTTCGGCTACGCGGAAAGGTCGTACAATTATAGCTGTCGTTTTAGGCGCAGATCGTATTGATCAACGTGAAGCATTATCTGCAAAGCTTTTAAGTGATGGTTTTTCCAATCAGGGTACGTCTCAAACAACTCTGGCAACTTTACAGCCATATGGTACCAATCTTAATCAGATAACAGATATTCGGGATAAAATCTGTAATGACGAGGCGTGGAAAATTCGTATGCAACATCGGGACGCTAAAGGTAAAACGATATTCGATTCACCTTATATGACGGCGCAACCAGCTCAAATTCAAGCTATGCCAGTACGCCTAATTTCAGCACCGGCACCAACAAAACCAGGAGAAATACCGGCTTGGAAAATTCCGGTACCGACACCACGTCCAGCATATGAGAACGCTCAATGATTAATACTCATCGACGTATTCCTGTCACCGTTATAACCGGTTTTTTAGGTTCAGGTAAAACAACGTTATTAAATCGTATCCTCAAAGAACCTACATTGAAGGATACGGCGGTTATTGTTAATGAATTTGGTGAAGTTGGTATCGATCATCTTTTGGTTGAGCAAGCGGATGATGGTGTTATAGAATTATCCAATGGTTGCCTTTGTTGTACGATGCGTGGCCAATTGATTGATAGTTTAGCTAATCTTATTGATCGTTTACAAACAGGGCGTATTGAGAAGCTTAGTCGTGTTATTATTGAAACGACAGGTCTTGCTGATCCAGCACCTATTCTGCAGGCCATTATTGGACATCCTGCCATGTTGCAGTCTTTTGCAATAGACGGTGTTATTACAACCGTGGATGCAGTCAATGGTCATAATACGCTTATAAAGCAAAAAGAGGCCCGAAAACAGGTGGCCTTTGCCGACAAGATTATTTTGACAAAAACAGATCTTGTAACAGATGACGATAAATTGGCATCGCTTGTTGGTGACTTAAAGTCGCTTAATGCAACGGCAACAATTATTTCCTCTCATGACCCGCTGTATCAACCCTTAGAGCTTGTAGATATTGGTGTATTTGATTTGGATAGCAAAACAGACACTGTCAAAAACTGGCTTTCCAGTGAAGTTGACGTGCGTCACCACCACCATCACGATGTTAACCGGCATAGTGATGCAATACGTGCGTTTGCTTTAACGCATGACGAACCAATACCCTATTCGGCATTGGACGCTTTTATAGAACTTTTTTGCGCAACACATGGTAACAAAATACTGCGCATGAAAGGTATTGTCTGTTTGTCGGAAGATCCATCACATCCCATCATTATTCATGGCGTGCAAACTCTATTCCATCCACCTATAAGGTTGAAAGAATGGCCGGATATAAGCCATGAAACGCGGTTGGTTATCATTACAGATGGCTTGGAAGAGACATTGGTAAGAGAAATGTTCAATGCATTTTTAAGTAAGCCCGCTATCGATACCGCTGATCGTTTGGCGCTTACCGAAAATCCTTTGGCAATTCCGGGTTTCAAATTTTGATATCGTATTGATCGTATATTTCATCATCATATTGGATAACATAGTTAGAATATTATCCACACATGGTTATGATATCGATAAGTGACAAATTCCGTCATCAAACCACTTTGCAAAGAGGAAGTGGTTTTGTTGGCAGTAATGCGCTAAATCCAATGGTGCCAAAGGGTCATCGCTCAATATAATGAGGCTGGTATTGGCTGGTAATTCAGCTTTCTTTTTCTGTGCTTTTAATAAGACGAGTGGGCATCGCAGCCCACGAAGATCATATAAAAACGTATCTTTAGTCACCAAATACTTTCCAAAACGGCTTTTTATCATTTTTAACGTCAGGTGTTGTATTTTCAACAGTGACGGGCGCACCACTTGTTTGTGCTTCTTCTTCTGCCAGAGACTGCCCAGTTAGTGTTTTTTGTTTGGTTTTTGCTGTATTCGCAGCTACATTGCTATTTGTAGAAGCTTTCGTAACGGCGGACTTTTCTGGTGTGATATCTGGTGCGCCCGGTTTTTCACTTGAAGCTGGTGTTAGTGAGGGAGGTTCACGCGATACTTTTGCTCCAGCTGCTCTTTTACGACTCCAATCAGCAACAAGGGATGCTTCTTGAACACCCTGAATAGTTGGTGATGGTGCTTTCATTTTTTTCTCTGTCGCTGAAGAGAAGGCTTCATCATATTTTTTCTGATAGGAAGCGAACGCCGTTTGCATTGACGGACTATTAGACGCTGCGGGACAAGCGCCGGCAGGCGATAATGTTTTGCCGTTTGTATCGCGATTGAAAACATACCGTTTTTCACAAACATCTACTTTAGGGGGAACACGTGTGACTTCAAAAATATCATATCCCTCTTTCAACATTGTCCAGAACTTGTAATTGGGATCATTGTGATAACGCGCCATATTAGCTGCGGTCATGCGGAATGGAAAAGCCTGCAATTGAAATTCGCGTTGACCACCTTTGAAAGAATCACGACCAAAAGCATAGATTTGAGCAATATTTTCATCACTCATAGAATAGCAGCCCGATGAAGAACAGGCACCATGTACCATAAGATGCTGTCCTGTTCGGCCATTAACCTGATCATAGGCATTGGGGAAGCCAATGTTAAAAGCAAGGTAATAGTTAGAATTCGGATTCATTTGGCTTGGGCGAATGGTATAGAAACCTTCGGGCGCCTGCCTATCACCTTCCATATATTTAGGGCCAAGTTTGCCTGACCATTTGCAAATATCGTATGACGCTATAAGATCATATTTACCGCTGCGGGTTTGTTTCCAGATTTCAACAACGCTTTCTTCTTTAAAAACACGCACAAGAATGGGCGAATATTTTTCCATATTTTTCGCAACCATCTTGTCTTGTAATTTTTTTGGCAATTCTTGCGTGGCTTTGCCAATTTGTGGCAAAGTTGCTGTTTCCTGACACCCACTTATAAAAGTTGTGGTAACAAGAAAAGAAGCCATAAGCGCGGTACTTAATTTCATTCATAATGCTCCGATAAACGGCAATTAATTGAATTATAACCCCAAATTTGGAAAATTTTATAACCACCCAATACAATAAATATTATAGTTAATAATATCATACCGTAAAAAAGATTAAACTTCTCCTAAAGTGAATAATTACCGTCATGGTTTCACCGTTGTTAACTTACAGCAACTTTATTTATTCGCTAAAATAGACGCCCCATCAACTTGAAAGATCTTTGTGGTTTTGACCTCGATATCTTCAATCGCTGTTGACGTGGCAATGCGATAACATGCCTTTTCTACCATTTTATCGTGTGGCACATAGGCTCGCCCCGGATCTCCAACGAGTATCTTTGCGCCTTGCCGTGATAATTTATAAAACCACTCCATAATGGTTTCAGCCATTGCTTTTTCGTAAAAAATATCACCGGCGAGAATAACATCCCATAAATTGTCGCTATCAACAATGTTATTTCCCAAGGGTTCAATGACAACGTTGTTTAAAGCTGCATTAAGTTTAAGGGCTTCAATAGCTAATGGATCTATGTCATTTGCAATGACTGAACGGGCACCAGCTTTTTTTGCTGCAATGGCTACAAGTCCAGAACCTGAGGCGA
Source organism: uncultured Bartonella sp. (assembly GCA_946478665.1). Taxonomy (GTDB): domain Bacteria; phylum Pseudomonadota; class Alphaproteobacteria; order Rhizobiales; family Rhizobiaceae; genus Bartonella. The sequence goes on from CAMLCZ010000004.1 coordinate 57,084, forward strand.
AATCCAATACATTTTTTCCTGCCACCTCATGAGGATTTTCTAAAATGTAGCGAGCAAGACCTTCGCCTCCAGCCCATGGAAATGCCCAGAAAGGGGGTGCCATGCCCAGCAAGTTCATTTCATCTTGGGTTTTATGCCAAAGTTCATGCACCTCATTGGTTTGATAGAGTTTTATATCAATAAGATTGAGGCATGATTTAGGGCTTGTATTTGCGAGGATAAACTCTTTTGGGTTCATAGAGTTGCCAGATTTAGGCCGCCCATTCTGCAAACTTCAATCCATTCCGCTTCTGAAACCGGTTGAACTGATAACCGCATAGATGTCACGAGTGACATGTTTTGCAAATCAGGATTAGCTTTTACATCTTTTAAGGTTACTGGTTTTGGCATGTCGCAGATCGCACGAATGTCTACACATTCCCATCTTGGGTCATCAGTCGTTGTGTCATGATGGGCAAGTGCACAAACTTCAACAATACCTACAATTTCCAAACCTTCATTTGAATGATAAAAAAAGCCTTTATCATGAAGTTTCATAGCACGCATATTATTACGTGCCTGGTAATTGCGTACGCCATCCCATTGCTCTCCTTCATCACCTTTGGCTTTTTGCATTTGCCATGACCATTTGAAGGGTTCAGATTTAAATAGCCAATATGCCATTTCTTTACACCGCATTAGGATTGTTAACGACCCAATTCCAAGGACGTATTTCAATATCCGCGAAAAGTCCGGCTTTTGCGTATGGGTCGTTTGCCGCAGCACGTTCAACTTCTTCTTTTGACTGCGCTTCAACAACCATCATTGTTCCGTTCGGTTTGCCATCTTCATTCAAAAACGGGCCAGCAAATTTCAGTTTGTTTCCAAGGTTCTTTAAATATTCAAGATGCGTCGGCCGTGTATCAATCCGTAATTGGCTGTGGTCTTTTTTGTCATTTCTTATAACAGCATAAAGCATCGATTAATCCTCTGATTTTAAAGGTCTCGTAATGAGCGCTGTAACAGCTTGATCAATTGTCAAGCTTCCGTCAAGTAAATGTGCGACGGCATCGATAATAGGAGCATCAATTTTTTTCTGATGAAAAAGTTGTGCAGCAATTGGTGCTGTTGCTACACCTTCTGCCAATTTCAGTCCTGTTGTTGATTTGTTGGCTCCCATAGCAAAGCCATAGGAAAAATTACGTGATTGTGGTGATGAACACGTCAAAATGAGGTCACCTAACACAGATAAACCCGACATGGTTTCGGTTTTAGCGCCCATGGCTTTACCTATGCGTCTTAATTCAGCAAAACCACGCGTGACAAGTGCAGCTTGGGCACTAGCCCCCAAACCCCTTCCACTGGCGGCACCTGCGGCAAGTGCCAAGACGTTTTTGAGTGCCCCTCCCAATTCAACACCCATTAAGTCGTCACTTGAATAACAACGAAAAACAGTACCAGAAAGAATTTTGGAAATTTGATGTGCCAATCCGAGGTTGCGAGCAGCAATTGTTACTGCTGTAGGTAAACCACGCGCAACATCTTGGGCAAAGCTTGGTCCTGATAAAGCTGCAATGGCGTGGTTGGGCAAAATATCTTCAGCAATGTCAGACATAAAACGTCCAGTCTTTTGCTCAATACCTTTTGCACACAATACAAGAGGAGCGTTTTTGGGTATATAGCTAGCAAAGTCGCTAAGAGCTGCGCTAAAAGATTGCGCTGGTATAACACAAAGAACCAGATCTGCATTGTCCAGCGCCTGAGCAGGATTTGTTGTTGCTTTGATATCCTTGGGCAATACGATATCAGGCAGATATTGTTCATTTGTGTGATGGTTGTTGATAGCATCAATAATGTTTTGGTTGCGGCCAAAAAGCGTAACATCATGTCCTAACTGACAAGACATTACTGACAGCGCAGTTCCCCATGCACCGCTTCCCATAACAGCAATTTTTCTTTTTGACATCATTACGCCTTTGCTCCTCTGCGTCCGGCTCCAATTAACGGTGCTGATTTTTCATCCAGTGGCCAACGCGAACGTGGCGCTATGTCAAGTGATGATGTCTCACCTTGTAAAAAATGTTCTAATCCCGCATACGCAATCATTGCTGCATTATCCGTACATAGCGACATTGGAGGAGCAATAAATGCAAATTCGTGTATATCGCATAATTGTTGTAGTTCACTACGGATAGCTTGATTGGCGGCAACACCACCAGCGACCACCAGTGCGGCTTTAGCATCTGGATAGAGTTGTTTGAAAAGACCTAGGCTTCGTTCAATTCTGTCGCTCAAAGTGTCTGTAACGGCCAATTGGAATGCGGCTGCAATATCTGCAATATCTTGCTCGGTTAACGGTTGCATTTCTATAGCAGCTTGTCTGACAGCGGTTTTGAGACCGGAAAAGGAAAAGTCTAACCGTTTTTCACCTTTTAATGGACGTGGTAATTCAATTCGATGGCTATTACCCGAGCGGGCCAATTTTTCTATAGCAGGCCCACCTGGATACGGTAATCCTAATAATTTGGCTGTTTTATCAAATGCTTCGCCAAGGGCGTCATCTATTGTTGTGCCTAAGCGCTGATAATCACCAAGTCCTTTGACCAAAACAACTTGTGTGTGACCGCCAGATACCAGCAATAATAGATATGGGTAGGAAAGGTTATTTGTGAGTTTTGCTGTTAATGCGTGACCTTCCAAATGGTTTACTGCGATAAATGGTTTGTCTGCGGCTAATGCCAAAGCTTTCGCGGTCATTAAACCAACAAGAAGTCCCCCAACCAATCCCGGACCACCAGTGGCAGCAATAGCATCAATATAATGAAGTTGTGTGTTTGCCTCATCAAGCGCCTGTTTGACAAGTCCGTCAAGAATTTCAACATGGGCACGAGCAGCTATTTCAGGGACGACACCACCATAGGGGACGTGATCTTCAATTTGACTCCATATCACATTGGTCAGGATTTTTATCTTACCATTTTCATCCCGTTCAACGATAGCAGCGGCAGTTTCGTCGCAACTTGTTTCTATTCCCAAAACGCGCATGTCACGCAAGATCCCTTATTTGTCAAATGTCTGTTTTTTTCGGTATCATGTAAAGATCGACTTGCAAACCAATTCTGTAAAATAGATTGTGGTTGTTGCGAAGGTTAGGTGATAATGAATAAACTAATTTTAATATAGCGATAAGCGGAGTTCTAACGGTATGGCAATTCTTGTAACACGTCCAGAACCGGGGGCAACACGCACAGCAAATCGCTTACGTGCAATGCATTTTTCACCGTTCATTTTGCCTTTGTCAAAAACATATAGCTTGGCGGTTAATGAAAGTCGGTTGATCTGTGATGTTGTTATAGCAACAAGTGAGGCTGTTTTTTTACATAGTGAAAAGAATCTATTGAGTAAGCTATGTGAAAAAGTTTTGTACTGCGTTGGCACACGCACGGCAGAGGCCGCACAAATGGCCGGCTTTAAAAATATTGCTTATATAGCCAGAGATATATTTGATCTTGTTCAATCGCTTGATTGTGCTTCAAATACCAGGCTTCTTTACCTTGCCGGACGGATACGGCGTCCAGACCTAGAAAATATGCTTGAGGTGAAATTTCCAAATATTAATATTCTGGAAGTGTATGATACCAAACCAATTATTCTTAACGAACAGCAAAAATCGCATATACCAGACAAAATTGAAGCTGTTATGCTCTATTCTGCAATGGCTGCAACTGGCCTTACACAAATTGAACAATATATGAATGAAACAACAGTGCTTCTGTGTCTTTCTAGCAGAATTGCCAATGCAATTCCGAAAGCTATTATGAGTGTACCTGTTATCGCATATGAACCAAATGAAGAAGCAATGTTAAACGGCTTGAAAGTAATATTGGGCTAAATATATTGCTAAGTTTAATTATATTATTTTAAACTATTCCTTCATTTCGTGCTGTTATTTGTTAACTTGAGGACAATGAAAGCGAGGAGCAATGGCACAATCTGTGAAACCACCAGCTAAATCACAGCATGCGGGCAAAAGTCGCAAACCAATAACTATCGATCATGTGCCTTTGCAGAAATCGACACCACAAGCAGAGCCTATTGCTATTGACGAAAAACAGGAAACTCCAATGTCTCAAACAGGGCATGATAAAACGACAACAGCTTCATCAAATTCTCAAGTAGGACAAGATAATAAGCGTCCGTTGGAGAATGATAAACGTGATGACGCAAGGCAAGCTGCGATAAGTAATTCATCTAAAAGAGGTACAGGTAGCCTTTTTGTTGCAGGACTATCGGGTGGTGTTGTCGCGCTTATCTTGGGTGCTGGATTACAGTGGTTAGGCCTTTTACCGTTTACGTCTTCCGATTCTACGGTTCAAAACAAAGTGTCAGAACTGGAAGAACAATTCGGTGATTTTAAACAGCAAATTGCTGATGGTACTGCTTCAACGGCGCAGTTGTCGGGTGAAGATCGTAAAGTTATTGATGATGTCGTTGCGGCTGTTGAAACATTAAACGCGAAAACCAATGATATTGGTCAGCAATTAGCTAGCACGAATAACAGTGTTGCAACTCTTAACAATACTATAAATTCGATAGCAGCACAGAATGGTGATCCCCAAGCATTAGATGCATTGTCAAAAAAGTTTGATAGTGTTGATCAGAAATTGTCCGCTATTGATGATGTGGTGCAAAAAACAGGAAAAGCCTTATCACTTAGTACTAAAAATTCTGATGACATAAAAGTTTTAACACAGCAGATGGACGATATGAAATCGCAATTATCTAATCCTGTTCAAGGGAAGGAGATTGCAATTATCACAGCGGTTAATTCATTAAAAAGCGCAGTTGATCGTGGTGGATCATATGTCAACGAGCTGCAAATTTTGCGTAGCGTTGCTCCTGGTTTAAAAGGGCTCGATGAGCTTCAAGCAAATGCAGTAAAAGGGTTACCTAACCAAGCAGAACTTGCCGCGGAATTTTCGCATATAGCAGATAAAATTGCAGCAACCGAGAATCAGGCTGCAGAAGACGCTGGTATTGGTGAACAATTGTGGGCAAGTGCCAAGGGACTTGTTTCATCACGACCGATTGGTGATGTTGAAGGTGATAATCCTGCAGCCATTGCAGCAAGAATGGAAGTATCCATTAAAAATGGCGATTATGAAAAGGCACTTGCTGAATGGCAGAATTTGCCACAAAATGCTAAGGAGGTTTCTGCAGATTTCATGCAGAAATTGACATTGAAACGCAATACTGATGCGCTTTTGTCAGAAGCATTGACGACCATTATGCAGCCATCGACAGCAAAAGACCAACATTAAAGGGGTATAATGACATGGTTCGGGTACTTCTTTATATTCTTATAGTTGTTTTTATTGGAGCTGGTTTTGCTTGGTTAGCGAATAATCCAGGCGACCTAGTTATGACATTTGGTGCAACACGTGTGACAGTGCCATTTTTTACAGCTGTTATATTGTTTGTTGTATTGTTGATTGTCGCTTTACTCATCATTTGGTTATTACGGGTATTGTTTACAGCACCGCGAAACGTATCAAAGCACTTTGCACAGAAAAGACAGAAAAAAGGTCAGGAAGCATTATCGAGTGGACTATTGGCGGTTTTGTCGGGAGATTTGGATACAGCGCGGCGAATGAATAAACGCGTAACTAGATATATCGACAGTGACCATGAACCGCTAGTCAAGCTTATGGAAGCCCAAACTTTATTGCTTGAAAACGATATACCAAATGCAATTCGTGTTTACGAAGAAATGAGCAAAAATCCTAAGACACGCTTAATAGGTTTAAATGGTCTTTTTCGGGAAGCTATGAAATCAGGCGCTTATGAAGCCGCTGGGCAATATGCCGAGCAGGCTACCCATATTTCGCCAACTGTTAAGTGGGCAAATCGCGCTATGCTCAATCGGTTGAGTGCAGAAGGTGATTGGGATAAGGCGATAGAGCTTTTCGATAGGGAAATAAAGGCTTTGCCACGTGTTGAACGGACAGACAAACCGCACAACCACCAGCGTGTTATTTTGTTGACCGGTCAAGCAATGGAAAAATTCGAGAATTATCCCGATGATGCGCGAAAAATCACACTTAAAGCACAAAAATTGGAGCCAGATTTTGTGCCAGCAACAATTGTTGCTGCGGATATATTATATAAGCTTCATGAGGTGCGGAAAGCTGATAAACTTATCGAAGCATTATGGAGAAAATCGCCTCATCCAGATTTGGCTGATGTTTATTTGACAGGGCAGGAGCGTGCGGTTGACCGGTTGAAAAAAGCAAGAAAACTTGCAAGCAATAATCCCAATAAATTTGAATCTTGCATGGTTTTAGCACGAGCAGCTTTTGATGCTGGAGAATTGCCACTTGCACGTGAACAAGCTGAAAAGGCTGCAGAAATAGGCCCACGTGAAAGCGCATACTTATTGTTGGCTGATATAGAAGAAGTTCAAAGTGGTGATCAGGGCAAAGTTCGGCAATGGTTATCTAATGCAGTACGTGCGCAACGTGATCCAGTATGGATGGCAGATGGGGTTGCTTTCGAAAAATGGCAACCTGTTTCGCCTTTGACTGGTAAACTCGATGCTTTTGAGTGGAAAGTACCTGCACAGTCTTTAGCGGGTAATATGACCAAAAATGAGTCTCATAAGCCTGTATTGGAGGTCACTACTATTAAAAATGCTGGTATTGATGACTTCCCGCATCAGAAATTTGACACCAAGCCAGTAGACAGTAATTTTTCAGCTAAGGAGAAGACATTAGCAGCAGAACCAGTATTGGTTGTTGATGCTATTGATCCGTCAAAACCTGATGATGCTGAAAATATGACCCGCATTAATGTCGATGATCCTGGTGTTTATAAGGGCTAATATTTGATCTAATCGAAAGGCCTAGAATAAACTTAACAAATCGGGGTTTTAGCAAAGGCCTGATAGGATTTTTATTTGTCGGCTATACATTATTTGTGATTTGGCCTATAAAATAGAGTTTGGAGAGGATTAGCATTTGTTTTTGCAGCGTTTGACAGATTTTTTTCAAACACTTGGGAAAAATAAAGACGAATTTAATCAAGATGATCCAAGGGTGGCGGCTGTCGCTTTGCTTTTTTATATCGCTTATGCAGATGGTGTAGAGCAGAGTGTTGAAAAAGAAACTTTAAAAAATATTGTCTCGCGTGAATATGAACTTTGTGGTGAAGATTTAAAGAAACTTATTGATGCAGGGCGCAATGCTCACCAAAGTTGTCTTGACCCGTTGGAATTTTCGTCGACACTGAAACGCCATCTTACGCCGCAACAATGCACGGCATTTATTGGTCTCTTATGGGAAATAGCATATGCAGACGGATATGTTTATGAATTGGAAGATACTTTGATTTGGCGAGTAGCAGATCTAATTGGTGTTAATCGTGATGATCGTCTGGAATTGAAAAAACAAATTGAAGAAAAATATAAGCGCAGTCAAAAACAATGAATAGGTCAATACGATAAGATGTCTGTTGCAGAAGGCGAATTCGATCAATCGTCAAAAATTTCAAAATCAAAAATAGCCGTTATATTGCATCGTGCGACATCAAGCACCGGTCGTATAGGGCAGATATTACAAAAAAATGGCTTTGAATTGGATATTTTTCATCCCGTATTGGGTGATGATTTGCCTAAAACACTGAATGATTATGCAGGGGCTGTTATTTTTGGTGGCCCGATGAGTGTTAATGATAGTGATGATTATATTCGTAAGGAAACCGATTGGATTTCTGTTGCATTGAAAGAAAATAAACCCTTTCTCGGTGTTTGCTTAGGCGCGCAAATGTTGGCGCGTAATTTAGGCGGAAAGGTAAAACCCCATCATGATGGCGCTGTTGAAATTGGATGGTATCCAATCAAAGCAACCAGTAAGGGCAACGATGTGATGGATTGGCCAGAGATGGTTTATCATTTTCACAATGAAGGTATTTACGATTTACCATCTAGTGTCGATTTGCTTGCTGAAGGCTCGGTTTATCCGACGCAAGCTTTCCGATATGGAGAGAATGCTTGGGCATTACAGTTTCACGCTGAATTAACACGAGTCATGATGCATCGATGGGTTGTCCACGGAGCAGCCCGTTTGCAGGAAAAAGGTGCGCAATGTGCCCAAACGCAATTGGATGGACGGTTTCTTTACGATCCAGCATTGCGTAATTGGCTTGAAAAAGCTTTAGAGAAAATTTTTGGTACAACGCAAACAGTATAATTATTTTTTAGATATCCAGTGCACACTGCCGTTGTTGTATATTTTGCCCTATACTATTGGGTAAGGTGTGTAGCAAGTTTTCCCAGTTGTGTGTCTTGGATGCCTTTCTCACGCAGCATCTCGATCGTATTAAGGACGTAATCGCTATTCGTACCAGCAATACCGCTACTTCTGCGTATAATTTCCACCATTTCTGGGACGTTGAGTTTACCAGCATATTGTTCGTGCGTTTCATCTGCAACAAAAAATAGACCTTTTACAACGCGTTTATCTTGTAAGTAGATTGATTGTTGTTTTTCAATATATACGCTATTCACCTGTTCTCGCTCGATAAGGTACTCATAAGTTTTCTTTGCGTTCTGTTCGGTGACGTGAAAAGCCAAACCATCGCAACAACCTCCACGATTTAACCCCAATACAAGGCCGGGAAATTCAGGAGTACCGCGATAATGATGTGAATAGATGCATAATGAACGATGATAGCCGTAAATGCGCCCCGGCATGACATGATCATAGATAAAGCCAGGGTTCCACATAAGAGAACCATACCCAAATACCCAAAAATCGTTCATTGCTATCAACTCCCCCTATAACCGCCGAATATTCAACTTTTAAACAGTTTATGCATCAAAAAAACCATAAAAGTCTATGGCGATATAGCATGATATTATCTATTATCTTAAACTTGTTGCAGTCCTAGGTCAGGAAAAATTTGGTTATGCCGTCACCTGAATTATCGCTTTTTCGCGAGCAAAAACGCCGTTCATATTCGAAGGCTATCATTTTTATCATTATCTCGATTATTGTTATCTATACAATAGTTTGGTTTTTTCTTGCCAATATGGTTGAAAATAAAGTTGCAGAACAACTGCAGCGTTACAATGATCGTGGTATTGACGTGTTGTGCGAAAATATGCACAAAACTGGTTATCCTTTACGGATAGGGATTACCTGCGACACTGTTAATTTGCAGCAACCCATGAAGGGTTTTGCCTTTTCAAGTGAAAAATTGGCAGCTGGTGTCGCTATTTATACGCCGCGCTGGTTGGAGTTGACGATAGCTCCACCTGTCTCAATTGAAGTGCCGGGACTTGTACCGATACTGGCAAAATGGAACAGCCTTAAATTGGAAACAGATGTTAGCCGACCGATACCGGATCATATCATTTTGACATCAGAAAATTTTGAAGTTGGTGCCAAAGCGGAAGCAGGTGCGTTAACAGATAAGGCAACAGGGCAATTTTTGCGGTTTGAAGCAAAGGGTTTGAATAGTGATTTATCAGTCAATTTCAATTTTGATAAGTTAAATCTTCCTATTGTTATCCCTCATGAAAATACAGTTTTGCCCGAGATAAGTGGTGACATAAAATGGAGTTTGGAAAACGCAGTAACATTGCTTAAAGATGATGGTGAAAGCGACTGGGTTGAACGGCTACACAATCATAAGGGTGAACTCAACGCAGCACATATAGATTTTTCAAGCGGTGGTAAGGTTGCGATATCGGGACCCTTTGCCTTTGATGAAGATGGGTATCTTGACGCCAATTTTGAAATAGCCATTTCAGATCAGAATGAGTTATTGCGCACAATGCAGACATTGTTGCCATCACAGTCAGATAATTTGAAAACTGTTTTCTTTGCCATAAATGCCATGCCAAAAAATAAGGATGGTAGCCCAGTGATTATGTTGACGGTGGATCACGGGGAAGCTCGATTAGGCTTTTTTAAAATTGGCAAAATTAATCCTATTTGATGACTGCAGCACTCTTTATATTTGAATGTGGCAGCATATTTGAATGAGACAGCGCGGAATGAAAAAAGGGAGAGTTAAACTCTCCCTTTTTGAATTCTATTGTGATTGTTTATTTATTGATAGCGAGATTTGCCATCATACCGGCAGCAAAGATAAAGCGTGATAGATTGAGTTCTCCATCAATCAGAGCGCTCATTCGGTCAATAACATCATTGACTTTAATACCTTCTTCATCGAGCCAAGCTTGCAATGGATTATGGGTATTTCCGTAAGATGTCAGAACTTTCGTAACAATACCTCTTAAACTTTCAGCAATTGTATCATTGGCCTGTGATAGTGCCATGCCGTCATAATAATCAACCACCGGTATAGCGTGGCTTGCCTCCTCAATCCGATTGATGCGGAACATTTCAACAAATGAAAAATAGAGTTCTGCTGTTTTACCCAATTCTTCTTTTGTTTGTTTTGCAATCAATGCGATGTCTGGAATCATGGTTGCTACGTCAAGTAAAGCCAAACGTTTTGCCAAATCTTCAGGCGCACCCTTATTGCAATATTCTGAAGCGATATTTGTTAAATGGTTTTGCATATGAGCAGGCATTAGTGTGCTAATTTGCTGCTCAATAACCTTACGGGCATTTTTTATCGTTTGCACCAAGTCAGATAAAGGAGCTGTTAGATCAATGTTTCTTAATACCCAACCTGTTGTGGCAAATAACATATGGGTTACTGTAGCATAGAACTGATTTTGCACTTGCCCCGCGATAAGATTGTCTAGCTTATCCAGCTCCTGATAAAGGCTAGGAACTGCAAAACCATCACGTACAGCAATATAAGCACGCACAACATTTTCTATTGTCTGACCGCATTTATCTTGCAAACGGTTAACGAAAGTTGGTCCACCACGGTTAATAATGTCATTTGAAATGATCGTTGCAATGATATCGCGACGCAAAGGATGGTTTTCAATATCGGTTGCAAATGCTTCCTGCATTTGAATTGGGAAATAGTTTTGTAGAGTTGTTTTGAAGTAATCGTCATTAGACAAATTACTTTTTGTAATTTCTTCTTCCAAAGTGAGTTTGGCATAAGCCATAACAACCGATAATTCTGGTCTCGTTAGACCTTGTCCTTTTGCGAGCCTGTCTCGTAAAATTTGATCAGTTGGGAGAATTTCAACCTTACGATCAAGCAACTTGCGGCGTTCCAAATCATTTATGAAACGCATTTGATAGGGGAGGTCGAGCGTTCCGCGGTTTTCAGCCAATGATAAGGTTAAAGGTTGCAGATAGTTGTTACACAAAACCAAACGCGATACTTCAGGTGTCATTTCTTTCAGTAACTTGTCACGTGCCTCACGCGTCAGTTTGTTTGCTTGCATAGCAGATGCAAGAGCAATTTTGATATTAACTTCAATATCAGAGCAGTTAACACCTGCCGAGTTATCAATAGCATCAGTATCACAACGGCCATTATGCATCGAGTATTCGATACGTCCCCGTTGAGTCATACCAAGATTGGCGCCTTCTCCAACAACTTTGGCACGTAATTCATTACCTGAAATGCGGATTGCATCATTGGCACGATCACCAACTTCGGAATTGGTTTCGAAAGAAGCTTTTACATAGGTGCCAATGCCGCCAAACCATAACAGGTCGACATCTGCCTTGAGAATAGCATTGATAACTTCAAAGGGTGTGGCAGTTTCTTTATCTAAGCCAATAGCTTTTGCTGCCTCTGGTGTTAACGTAATTGTTTTTAACGACCGAGAAAAAACACCACCACCTTTTGATATTTTACTTCTATCGTAATCCTGCCAACTAGATCTCGGGAGATTGAATAAACGGTTTCTTTCTTCAAAGGATTGGTCACAATCTGGTGTTGGATCAATGAAGATGTCGCGGTGGTCAAAAGCGGCAATAAGCTTCGTCTTTTTTGATAACAGCATACCATTGCCAAAAACATCGCCAGACATATCGCCAACACCAACACATGTGAACGGCGTTACCTGGATATCTTTATCAAATAATTCACGGAAATGACGCTTAACCGCTTCCCAGGCACCTTTTGCGGTAATGCCCATTTCCTTATGGTCGTAACCGGCAGAACCACCAGATGCAAAAGCATCATCAAGCCAATATCCATAAGATTCGCTGATAGCATTTGCTGTATCGGAAAATGTTGCTGTCCCTTTATCTGCAGCGACAACAAAATATGGATCATCACCATCATGGCGAATGATACCGTCTGGCGCCACAACTTTCCGATCTACCAAATTATCCGTTATCGACAACATAGCAGAAATATACAAAATGTAGGCTTGTCTTGCCGCTTCATTAATTTCTGCTCGATCCGAACTTTGCGGAAGACGATGTGGGTAAAATCCACCTTTAGAACCAACAGGCACAATAACTGCATTTTTGACTTGTTGTGCCTTAACAAGGCCTAACACTTCAGTCCGGTAGTCCAATGCGCGATCAGACCATCTTATTCCACCGCGAGCGACAGGGCCAAACCGTAGGTGAACACCTTCTACTTCTGGCCCATAAACGAATATTTCGCGGTAAGGTCTGGGTTCTGGTAACCCGTCAATTTTTCTTGGCTCTAATTTTGTTGCCAGAATTCGCCGTGGGGAACCATCTTTTTGTGATGTAAATGCATTGGTACGGACACTTGCTTCGATCAGATTACGATAACGCCTTATGATCGTGTCATCATCTAGGCTTGGTACCGTTTGTAACTCTTGTTCAATACGATTTTGAATGGCTTGTTCACTGTTTTGGTTATCTTTTGATTTTTTTGCTGGGTCAAATTTCAAACAGAATAAAGCGTATAGATCACGAGCTATTGCAGGATAGTCATTGAGCGTTTTTGCCAAACGCTCTTGTGAATAAGGAATACCAGTTTGTTGTAGATAACGGCCATAATGACGCAAAACCACAATTTCTCGCCAATTTAACTTTGCAGTTTGGGTCAATGCATTGAAGGCGTCATCGTCGGCGTTTTCAAACCAGATAGCTTCAAAGGCTTCTGCAAGGCGATTTCCATTATCGCTTAAATCAACAGCTGAATGATATGCGTTTTGTATTTGCATATCATGAAGATAAATTTTAGCGCCGTTAAGGTCTTCCAGTTCTATCGTTTGTTCGGCAATAACTTTAAATCCCATGTTTTCCAATAAAGGAACGCGTTCCGATAATGCCAATGCAACACCGTGATGGAATAGTTTTAAAGAAACACCATCTTCCGTATCTGTCTCATGATGATAAAAGACAACCTTGAGCGAATTTTTCTCACTCAAAGTTAAAATATCATTGGCATCTTCGAGTGCTGTTTGGGCATCAAACAATTCGCGGTAGGAGTCTGGGAATTTTTTTGCAAGTGCGACGCGGTCACGAGATGAATTGGTTTGGCTTGCAGCGTATTCCACGCTGTCATCCCAATTGCGTGTAATATTCTCTACATTTTCTTCTAGGGTTTGGCGTGCAATAACAGGTGCCGTTTTTCGACCTATACGATGAACAATATAATAAACTCTAGTAAGTGCGCCTTCGATAAAGAGTGGTTGGGATTCGAAAAAATCCCCATCATAGGCTTTTACATAATAGGAACCGATTTTTTCGCGGATAGTCGTGTCATAACGATCACGTGGGATAAAGGTGAGAATTGAAACAAAACGGCCAAATGGGTCAGCATGAGCAAGAACACGCAAGCGTGGATGTTCGCCAAGTTCCAAGATGAGACTAACATTTTTTGTTAGAGTATCGACATCGCAACGAAACATTTCATCACGTGGGTAGCTTTCAAGAACATTGATTGCTCCCTTGCCTGAATGGTCTTTAGGATTATAGCCAAGACGTTTGATAACCTCTTCAGCTTTGTCTTTTAAAAATGGAATGCGCGTTACAGAACTTGTATAAGCGGTAGATGTAAAAAGGCCGACAATACGTAATTCCCCAGTTAAAGTGCCGCTTTCGTTAAATAATTTAACACCAATATAATCCAACCAGACAGGCCGGTGTACCATGGACCGACTGTTTGCTTTTGTAACGATAAGAAGCTCGTCGCTTTCCATAAATGAAAGTATTTCTCTAGGCGCTTCTTCGACGCGGGAATCGCTTAAAATATGGACGGAAGAATTGGCAAGAATACCCAATTCTGTACCGTGAGCAGTAAAAGCATTTGCCGGATCTTTATCTTTCTTGAAATCATAAGCACGCATACCGAGAAAGGTAAAATTGTTGTCACTTAACCATTTAAGAAATTCGATGGCCTTTGACGCCCTATTTCCATATTGTGCCGGAACAGATTTTTCATAAGAAATTATGATTTTACCAACTTCATCCAACATTGGTTGCCAGTCACGAACAGCAGCGGTAACCTGGTCAAGAACGATCAATATATCTTCGGACAGCTTCTTAACTTCATCTTTGGTAAGATTTTGCAGATGAATTTGAATGACACTAACACGACGCGCATTTTGCGTTGGTGTATCCGATATAGTGTCAGACATAACCGTCAGTTGATGATTATCATCTTCTGTGACATCTAAAATTGGATGAGCAACGAGATAAATGGTGTTGTTCAATTCGTTAATGATATTCATCACAGAATCAAACAAAAAGGGCTTGTTGTCATTGATTATCGTAAGAACTGTAACAGGGTGGCCGTTACGGGTTACTGCATCTTCATCGATTGAGAATGAAACTTTTGTTGGCTTTTGGTCAAGCAATGCCGAGCCAGCCAGTGCTGCGGCTTTTTTAAGTTCGCCATCCTGATAAATTGCTAAATCTTCATTTGCGGTATGGGCAAAAAGTAATGGCTCTAACATACCTTTTTCGGCCGTTGCCCTCGACAGCTTGATTTCTGTCGAAGATTTATGAGTGTTTTCCGATTTTGCAGACATACCGCCTCTCCCTAGATTATCGTTCTATGAACGTACTCGCCATTAGTGCAGATAGCTAAAAAAAACGTCAACTAATTTTGCAAGCCTTGTCAATCTCTTTTTAAAAAAGTGTACCAAGTTTATCATGTTTTATAAAAATGCTTCATGTGCAAACAATAAACATACGCTACTAAAGATAAATTCCGTAAAAGTTACTAAATGAGCACAATGGATTGTACCATCGATAATGATAGGTTTTAATTGTCGTTAAGCTATCAGATATCGTTAACGGTTTAACTATGACAATTCATCAAGCTATTTCAAAAAACAACAATAGCAAAAATATAAAATTATCCAACTAAATAAAAATACGAGTAGTAGAACTAACCATGTCAACACTAAAGTTTAATTTTTCAGACTTGTCGTAGCTATCTGCGCGTTTTAAATAAGGGCATATTTCATTAGGCGTAATTTCATGGCAACTCTTCAAAAATCTGTGCTTGTTATTTCAAGTCACGTTATCCGCGGTTCAGTAGGAACGCGCGTAACCGTTAATGCACTAGAACAAATGGGATATCCCGTGTGGGATATGCTGACGGTAACAATGACTTGGCAACCACGTCATGGCATGTCTCACCGCCTTATTGTGCCAACACCAGATTTCACGGTGTGGGCTGACGATATCTTACGCTCACCATGGGCAGGTGAAATTTCGGCTGTTATGACTGGATATTTTGGCAGTGCCGATCAGGTTTTTGTTACGGCTCATTTGATTGAAGAACTCAAGAAGAAGAATCCAGATCTTATTTTCTTTTGTGATCCTGTTGTCGGTGATGAAGGCGGCCTTTATGTCGGTGAAGATATTGCACAAAATATTGTAAAATATCTGTTGCCTCTTGCCGATATATTAAAGCCTAATCGTTCAGAACTTGAATGGATAGTTGGCAGAGAATTGCCAGATAATCATGCCATTATTGGCGCGATCCGAGAATTGGGATGTAAAACAACATTGGTAACATCGGCTTGGCCTTTGTTGAAAAAGTCGACAGGCAATTTATTGGTCGATGGACAGACGATTCTTTTAGCGGAACATCCATCTGTCGAAAATCCGGTGAATGGGCTTGGTGACATGACTGGAGCACTATTTTTAGCGCGGTTATTGGCAGGTGAGAATGAAGAGAATGCCTTAAAATTTGCCACAAGTTCGGTCTATGCGTTGCTTATGGAAACAACAAGACATAATGGCTATGAGCTCATGTTGGAAAGAGGACTGCTTGATCTCGGACCAATGGAAAATCGTGTAACTTTAAGACATCTTAAAGACAGTGAAAAATTAGCGGAAGTGAAAGTGAAATCATTATGATGGATCTGCCAGAACAACTATTAAATGGATATCACAATTTTATGGGAAATCGCTTTTCCAATGAGCGAGATCGCTATAAACAATTGGCACGCGAGGGGCAAAAACCAGATACCATGGTTATAGCATGTTGTGATTCTCGAACAGCTCCTGAAACGATTTTTGATTCAGAGCCAGGCGAGATATTCGTGATGAGAAATGTCGCTAATCTGATTCCTCCATTTCACCCGGATAGAGAGTATCACGCAACTTCTGCTGCATTAGAATTTGCAGTCCAATCACTCAAAGTAAAACATATTGTCGTGCTTGGGCACGCATGTTGCGGTGGTATTCGAAATGCTCTTGATCTGGAAAGTGAGCCACTCTCATCGGACGACTTCATTGGTAAATGGATGGGTTTGTTAACGCCGGCTGCTGAGGTTGTTGCAGCAAATACGATGATGACATCAATCGAACGTCGCACAGCGCTGGAACGCATATCGATTCGTTATTCAATTAGTAATTTGCGCTCGTTTCCATGGTTAAAGCAGCGTGAAGACGCAGGCCAGTTAACACTTCACGGAGCATGGTTTGATATTGAAAGCGGCGAATTGTGGGTTATGGATAAGCAAACTGGGGATTTTTCCCGTGCTGAATATAATTTTGAAAAAGAAAGTTAAAAAAAGCCTGCAGAAGCAGGCTTTTGGTTTAACCTATAGAAATATATTCTTAATTGCCGTCGATTTGTTTACCCATAATGGCGATTGATTGTTGGTAAACGCTTGCTGCATTCCACCCTTGTATGGCAACAAAATTTGGTTCTCCTGGTTGATAACCGGCGCCCGTCTTCCATCCATGATTACGCAAGAAATTGAAAGTTGATGCGAGAGCATCAGCTTTAGAATGGATCATGTCGATATGACCATCGCCATCACCATCAGCACCATAAAGCAGGACATTTTTCGGTAGGAATTGTGTTTGTCCTATTTCACCGTGCATTGCACCAACAGAATTAGGATCAAAATCACCCCGATCAATGAGCTTTAGCGCAGCGTATAGTTGGTCTGTAAAGAAATCACTCCGGCGGCAGTCATAAGCAAGTGTTGCAACAGCAGACAGTGTGTGCTGTTTTCCCATAAACGAACCAAAACTGGTTTCCATGCCCCAAATGGCAATAACAGGACCTGATGCTACACCATATTTGGCCTCGAGTTTGGCAAATAAAGCAGCATTTTGCTTTTTCATAGCTTTGCCACGGGTAACAATTGTTGATGAACCGCGTTTTTGCATGAATTGTTGTAAACTTAATTTAAAACTCTTCTGTCCGCGGTCAGCATTGATTGTTGCTTGAGCATAATGAACATTATTGAGTGCATTGAGAGCCCGTTTTCCAACGCCTTTTGCTGCTGCTTCTTGTTTTGTGGCTTCCAACCAAGTTTCAAAACCGGCTGACGTATTTCCACATTTAGGAGCTGCGATTGCTGTGCTGGTGATAGCTGCAAATGTTAAACCGACAAGGCTAGCCTTTATAGCTGCTTTATAAGACATCAAATTTTCCCTTCTCCAGAACCCGTTGGCGCGGGCTAATTATTGTATTCGCCATATAACAACTTCGGTTGGAAACCAAGCTTAAGATCAAACTTTTCTTACAGAATGTGCTTAAACCATTGACAATGGCAAGGTTTTGCTGTTTTAAAGTACCAAAAATCTGCGACAGGCTTAAAACTTGAAGCCACTGACCGGGACCCTTTGATTGGTGTAAATAGATCCCGGAGGTCAACATCCGACAGCGCGATGCGCCCTCGGGTGCATTTGTTTTTTGTTTGTTGATTAGGCACGAGGTAGACAATGTTTGAGTCCTTACAGGAGCGGTTGGGTTCCATTCTGAATAATCTGACTGGGCGAGGTGCCTTGTCAGAGCAGGATGTATCTGCTGCACTTCGTGAAGTTCGTCGTGCATTGATCGAAGCTGATGTTGCATTGGACGTTGTTCGTTCGTTTACCGATCGTGTTCGTGAAAAGGCTGTTGGCGCCAATATTCTAAAATCCATCAAACCAGGACAGATGGTTGTTAAAATCGTCCACGATGAATTGGTGGAAATGTTGGGAACAGAAGGTGTCACGATAGACCTTAATGCTCCTGCGCCAGTTGTTATTATGATGGTTGGCTTGCAAGGGTCGGGTAAAACGACCACTTCGGCAAAAATTGCCAAGCGACTGGTTGAGAAACAAAATAAAAAAGTTTTAATGGCTTCGTTGGATACACGTCGTCCAGCAGCCCAAGAACAATTGCGTCAACTTGGTGAACAGATTCATGTTCCAACCTTACCAATCATTGCAGAACAGACGCCCGTAGATATTGCTGCTCGTGCCGTTCAGGCTGCAAAACTGGGTGGTCAGGATGTAGTTATTCTCGATACAGCAGGACGTACGCATATTGATGAGCCTCTTATGGTCGAGATGGCTGAAATCAAGGCTAATTCGACACCGCATGAAATATTGCTTGTTGCAGATAGCTTGACGGGTCAAGATGCGGTTAATCTGGCACGGTCGTTTGATGAACGTGTTGGCATTACAGGTATTGTCCTCACACGTATGGACGGTGACGGGCGTGGCGGTGCAGCACTTTCTATGCGTGCTGTTACGGGTAAGCCTATCAAGGCGATTGCCACCGGCGAAAAAATGGAGGCATTGGAAGAGTTCTATCCGCGTCGTATCGCCGATCGTATTCTTGGCATGGGTGATATTGTTTCTCTGGTGGAAAAAGCTGCAGAAACAATTGATCAGGAAAAAGCTGCTGCTCTTGCTAAAAAAATGCAAAAAGGCAAGTTTGATTTAAGCGACTTGGCTGAGCAGCTTAAACAAATGAAAAAACTTGGTGGTATGGGCGGTATCATGGGAATGTTGCCCGGTATCGGTAAGATGAAAGACCAGATAGCCGCTGCTGGACTTGACGATAATCTCTTTGACCGACAATTGGCAATTATATCGTCAATGACTAGAGCTGAGCGCGAGAATCCAGATATCTTAAAGCATAGCCGTAAACAGCGCATTGCCAAAGGTTCAGGAACAAATGCGGCTGAAATCAACAAGTTGTTAAAAATGCATCGCCAAATGGCCGACATGATGAAAATGATGGGCGGTAAGAGCAAAGGTGGCTTGATGCAGAAAATGATGGGTGGCTTGGGTTCTAAGTTAGGATTGGGCGGTTTCGGTGGTGGTATGCCGGATTTGTCATCTATGGATCCAAAGCAACTAGAAAAGTTACAAAAACAGGCGGAAAGTGCGGGGCTAGCAGACAAACTCCCTGGACTTGGAGGAGGGGCACTTCCAGGACTTCCTAATAGTGCGCCAAAACTTCCTGGTCTGCCTGGTTTACCTAAGAAAAGATAATAGAATGACGGATACGAAGATTCCAGACGAACTTTTGCGCTTGCGCGCTTCAATCGATAATTTTGATGCAGCTTTGATTCATATCCTTGCTGAGAGATTTCGTTGTACAAAGGCAGTTGGCGTGTTGAAAGCGAAGTTTAATCTTCCACCGGCAGATCCTGCCCGTGAAGAACGTCAGGTTGCGCGTTTGCGCAAACTTGCGGAAGAAAGTCATCTTGATCCTGATTTTGCGGAAAAATTTCTTAATTTTATTGTTAAAGAAGTTATCCGTCATCACGTAGATACAGCCGCTAGAATACAAAATAAGTAGGATAAAAATCACCCGAACATGTGTTTCAAGCAAAACGTTATTTAACCAATTGGTAAAGCCAAAACCGACAATAGGAGATATAATATGTCATTGAAAATTCGCCTGTCACGTGCAGGTTCTAAAAAGCGCCCTTACTATCACATTGTTATCGCTGATGTTCGCAGTCCACGTGACGGCCGTTTTATTGAACGTGTTGGCGCTTGGAACCCAATGTTGCCAAGTGACGGTGAACGCGTAAAGCTTAACGTTGAACGCATTCAATATTGGTTGGGACACGGTGCTTTGCCGACAGATCGTGTATTGCGTTTTCTTGATAGCGCAGGTCTTGCCAAGCGTAAAACACGCAATAACCCAAATAAAGCTGTTCCAGGTAAAAAAGCTCAAGAGCGTTTAGCTGCTGCTAAACAGGCGGAAGAAGAAGCTAAGGCAGCAGCTGCTGCTCCTGCTGAAGAAGCTGCAGCACCAACAGAATAAGAATATTCACAGGGCCGATAGGTTCGTGTTTATCAATATAAAGTTTAAAAAAACGGGCAAAATATTGTCCGTTTTTTATTTGCACCATTGTTTAGATAAGAACGATTGATCTATAGATTTTTATATCAAGTATCGGCGTTTTAGCCTCCGATTTAAAAATCGATTGCACGCCCTTTGATTTCCCAATCGCCATATCGTGATGGGTCGCTACCACCGCGACCACCGATTTCTTTTGGCTGATTATTTTCGTGTGCTTTTTGCCGCCGTTCAGCAGCTTCTGCCAAAGCGCGAAGAGCAGCGGCAGGTAGCGCCTGTTTTTCGGTTTCAGTTTTCTTTTCGTTTGTTTTGTTATCGGTCATTTTTTACCTTGTTTTCCATTGCACAAAAGGAAAATGTTCACCATCATATAGAAACAAATATGCGTTATATTGGAGTTGTTGACAATGAATTTTATGCGAACCGCTATATTACTGGCGTTTATGACAGCGCTATTTATGGGGGTTGGTTACCTGATTGGCGGCAGCAGTGGCATGATTATCGCGCTGTTAATGGCCGCAGGTATGAATCTGTTTTCTTATTGGAATTCAGATAAAATGGTTTTGAGCATGTATGGTGCGCAACAGGTTGATGCACATTCAGCTCCCGAATATTATAGAATTGTTAGCGATCTTGCGCGCAAAGCAGGACTACCTCAGCCAAAAATTTTCATTATTGATAATCCGCAACCAAACGCTTTTGCAACGGGGCGCAATCCAGACAATGCTTCAGTAGCGGCAACAACGGGTTTGCTAGAGATTTTAAGTCCGGAAGAACTCGCAGGCGTCATGGCACACGAGCTATCGCATGTACAAAATCATGATACATTGACAATGACGATTACAGCAACAATTGCGGGTGCAATTTCTATGCTCGGTAATTTTGCATTATTTATGGGAAGTGGCAACCGCGACTCTAACGGTAATTCTCATCCTCTCGGTATGCTCGGAACCATTATTGCTATGGTTGTTGCGCCATTTGCGGCTATGCTTGTACAAATGGCAATTAGTCGAACGCGAGAATATGCGGCGGATAAACGCGGCGGACAAATATGTGGCAATCCACTCTGGTTAGCGTCAGCATTGAATAAAATTGCTCGGGGTGTTCATGCAGTTGAAAATGAAGAAGCAGAACACAATCCTGCTACGGCACATATGTTCATCATTAATCCACTGAATGGGAGTGGAGCTGATAATCTCTTTTCTACTCACCCAGCGACAGAAAACAGAATAGCAGCTTTACGCAAGCAGGCTGAAGAGATGAATATTCATATGACAAGTGGAAGCCCACGTGAAACTATGCGCCGAACAGTTGAACGTCCAAGCTGGATGAGCAATAACACACCAAAAGGTCCATGGTCATAAAGGTTTCATATTGAAAAAGTTAGTTAAAGGGCAAATGTCCCAATCAAACGTACCGGGACTTGCTGTCAGGCAAGTTGGGGCACGTTTTCTAAGCGCGGTTATCGATAAAAAGACGTCATTGGATGGACTAATCGATAACGAACATGGGCACCCACAATATTTGGCATTAGAAGGTCGTGATAGAGCTTTATGTCGGGCGATTTTAGGTGCGGCCTTACGTCATAGATCTGTTATCTCGGCTGCTTTGGATCGTTTTCTTGATAGGTCTTTGCCCCAAAACGCTTTATCTTTAGCGCATCTTCTTCATGTTGGAGTAGCTCAGGTTCTTTATCTTGATGTTCCAGATCATGCAGCAATAGACTTGGCTGTCACAGCAGCAAAATGTGATCCACGTAATAAGAGGTTTTCCGGATTGGTTAACGCATTGCTTCGCAAAATTGCTCAGCATGCTGATGCCATTCGATTGCAATCAGAATCATCCAAGAATATTCCTGATTGGTTTTTATCTTTATTGACGCGGAATTATGGTAAAGAAAAAGCAGAGGCGATTATTGCCGCACAAGAGATTGAACCGCCCATTGATATAACGGTGAAAGATAATACTGCTGTTTGGGCTCGGAAACTGAATGGTACACTTCTTCCAAATGGATCAGTAAGACTGGGCGATTTTACTGGATCTTTAACCGAACTTGAGGGTTATGCTGAAGGGGCATGGTGGGTACAAGATGTGGCTGCATCACTGCCGGCACGTTTGTTTGGAAATATTAAAGGTAAACGTGTTGGTGATCTTTGTGCAGCACCTGGAGGAAAAACTGCAGAGCTTGCTATTCAAGGAGCGCAGGTAACGGCAATAGATCTATCAGAAAATCGTTTGAGGCGTTTAAGAAAAAACATGGAACGGCTGGGATTGCAGGTCGAAACATGGGCAGGAAATTTAAAAGATTATCACCCTGAAAAGCTTTTTGATGCTGTTCTTCTTGATGCACCATGTTCATCCACCGGCACAATCCGGCGCCACCCCGATATCTTATGGACAAAAAATTATAACGATATTGTCAAATTGGCAGGGTTACAATTCGAGTTGTTGAATGCTGCTATTGAGCTTGTCGAAAAAGATGGAATTATTGTTTTTGCCAATTGTTCGTTAGCGCGTGAAGAAGGTGAAGAAATGGTAGAAAAAGTACTTTCTGCACGCAAGGATATCGAACTGATCCCTATTATGGCCGATGAAGTTGGTGGTATGGACGACATTTTGACAGAGAATGGAACCTTGCGAACAACGCCAGCCAATTTGCAAGGTGAAATACCTGAAATGTCGGGTATGGACGGATTTTTTGCAGCGCGGTTTCGTAAAATATTATGAATTGGGTATGGTATTTTCAAAAAAATGTTTGTTTTCTATAGAATTCAAGCATCTATCATAACCAATTTTGTCTATACTAGGGATATGCTTGTAATTGCTAATAGCAATAACTAAATTTGGTTATTGGCTTTGTTATGACCGCTCATTAACCAAACATTCACCTTAATCATAGAAAATATCCATAGTGCAAAACTATGGAGATCAAATCGTGTCCATTGCAATTGGAGGCAATCAACAATTAAAGAGATCACCGGCGGCATATGCTGTGGTGAAATTGTTGCGTCGTTTGCGTGTTGGCCCACTGTTTCGCTGGCGGTTTTCAGGTTTTCGGCCACAACGTATTTTGGCTGAACCTGTCGATCTCCATTTAGCCGATCCAGAAATGGCACATGAGTTTTATCATGGCCGTTTTGCGCTTGCTGGACGCATTGTACAAACAGGCGCTATATCTCCTTTCGCGGTAGAACCACCAACATATGAGTGGGAAGCAGCATTAAATGATTTTAGCTGGCTGCGGCATATGGATGCTGCATGCACACCTTTAGCCAATGCCCATGCGCGTTCATTGTTGAATGATTGGCTAGAACAGTCAGGAAAACGTGTAAAAGGTACAGCTTGGCAAACTGATATTGCAGCACGCCGGCTCATCGCATGGCTTTGTCATGCGCGTATGTTGTTGGACGGGGCAAGTGAGAACTTTGAAAAACGGTTTCTCCGTTCGCTCGGGTTTCATGTCCGCTATTTACGTACAGCAATCCATAGTATGGAAGAAGATGAGAATCGTCTTCAAGCAGCAGCAGCGTTATGCTTTGCATCGCTTTCTTTACCGGTATCGCCAGCAATCAAGAAAACAGCGCAATCGCAGCTTGTGCAATCTTTGACACGTCAAATTCTACCAGATGGAGGGCATATATCCCGTAACCCAGCGGTACTATTGTCTCTGCTCACTGATTTTATTGCTTTGCGACATCTTTATGTGCACAGTAAAGAAGCGGCACCACGACTTTTGCTCGATTCTATTGAACGTATGCTGCCTGCACTACGATTTTTTATTCATCAAGATCAATCGCTAGCACATTTTAATGGTGTTGGGCCAATTTTGCCTGAACGTCTGGCTGTTGTTCTCGGTTTAGATGAGACCGTTGGAAGTCCATTTTCACATACACCTTATTCAGGGTATCAGCGGTTATGGGCTAACAATACAACTATTATTGCTGATACTGGAACGACCCCAGCGCGTCCGAATTCCTATCAGGCTGCGGCCGGGTGTCTATCTTTTGAAATGTCATCGGGGATCAATCGCTTTATTATTAATGCCGGTATAGACCCCTATGGCCCATCGGATTACAGCTTTTTAGCGCGAGCAACTGCAGCTCATTCAACGGCTACATTAAATGACACATCATCTGGAAAATTTCAAAAAAGAAATGGACAGAGGAAAGTTGCTTTGTTGAATGGCCCAACAGAGATCAATATCCAGAGGATAGAAAGCGCTGACCGTATGGGATTTGTGGCAAGTCATAATGGCTATGTTTCGACATTCAATCTGCTGCATGAACGTGGTCTTGTTTTATCTGCCGATGGACACGTTATCGATGGTTTTGATAAGTTTGTTCCTTCTAACGGTGCTACGGTAAAAGCCGATGGTCGTGATAATGTTGCCGTAAGATTCCACCTTCATCCCCATGTGGAGGTAAGCCATGATGGAAATAGCTTGCGTCTTGAAGTCATGGGTGGAGATGCATGGAGCTTCATGTCACCGGATGCAGATATACAATTGGAAGATTCAATAGACTTTGTTGATCTTAATGGTCCAAAGCGCACGCGCCAAATTGTTTTGAACTTCCGTCCAGCATTAACAGAGAAGATCCGTTGGCGATTTACCCGTATTACGCAAGCAAATCAGTAAACTTATTTTGAGTTTTATCATAAGATTTAATTGATCACTGACCAAAGTTATTTGAACTTTATTTATTTTATCTCGCAGTGTTATTTTTAAAGCTCTTGTGATAATGGATACGAATACATTCTCCTATTCATTATCAGGAAATTTATTATGTCTGTGATATCTAAACACATTCCCGCTCCCGATCTTCATCGGGTTCGTCGTGCACTTCTGTCTGTATCTGATAAAACCGGTTTGGTAGACTTTGCTAAAGATCTGCACCGTCTGGGAGTGGAACTTATATCCACAGGTGGTACTTCTAAAGCATTAGCGCAGGCGGGTTTGCCCGTTAAAGATGTGTCAGAAGTCACAGGTTTTCCGGAAATTATGGATGGCCGTGTTAAGACACTTCACCCAGCCATTCATGGTGGGTTGTTGGCAGTGCGTAACGACCCTGAACATGAAGCAGCCATGAAGGAACATGGCATCACTGGAATAGACCTTGTTGTTGTTAATCTCTATCCTTTTGAAGAAACGCGATTGTCTGGGGCTGATCGGGATACAATTGTTGAAAATATCGATATCGGCGGCCCAGCAATGATTCGTGCAGCGGCCAAGAATCACGGTTACACTGCTGTTATTACTGATCCTGAAGATTATGCGCTGGTTCTTGCTGAACTCGATAAATATGAAGGTAGTTTGAGTTTAGCTTTCCGTCGTGTTTTGGCGTCACGCGCTTTTGCTCGTACAGCTGCCTATGATGCTGCTATTTCCAATTGGTTTGCTGAAGATCTCAAGATTGAGACACCAAAATGGCGCGCATTGGCGGGTAAACTGGAATCAGTCATGCGCTATGGTGAAAATCCACATCAGCAAGCTGGTTTTTATCTCACTGGAGAAAAAAGATACGGCGTGTCTACAGCACAAGTTATACAGGGTAAACAACTCTCATATAACAATATTAATGACACTGATGCAGCATTTGAATTGGTAGCAGAGTTTGAGCCACAGAAAAGTGCCGCAGTCGCAATTATCAAGCATGCCAACCCATGTGGTGTGGCTAAAGGGTTAACACTTAAAGATGCATATTTGCGTGCTCTTGCTTGTGATCCGGTGTCTGCATTTGGAGGTATTATTGCGCTAAACCGTCCTCTTGATGAGGAATGTGCGTCGGAAATCGTCAAAATCTTTACCGAAGTAATTATTGCGCCAGAAGCAACACCAGAGGCGAGGAAAATTGTTGCAGCTAAGAAAAATTTGCGTCTGTTGGTTACGGGCGGACTGCCTGATCCTCGCGCTGCTGGTTTGACAGCAAGAACAGTTGCCGGTGGGCTTCTTGTACAATCTCGTGATAATGGCGTTATCGATGATCTTGATTTGAAGGTTGTTACAAAACGCCAGCCAAGTGAACAGGAAATGATAGATTTAAAATTTGCTTTTCAAGTTGCAAAACATGTTAAATCAAATGCAATTGTTTATGTTAAGGATAATGCAACCGTCGGAATTGGTGCCGGACAAATGAGCCGTGTAGATTCTGCACGTATAGCAGCACGTAAGGCATTAGATGCTGCTGAGGCTGCTGGTCACCATGAACCATTGACGAAAGGTTCTGTTGTAGCGTCAGATGCCTTTTTCCCATTTGCCGATGGTTTGTTATCCGCAGTAGAAGCTGGTGCCACGGCTGTTATCCAACCGGGTGGTTCAATGCGCGATAATGAAGTCATTGAAGCAGCAGATGCTAATAATATTGCTATGGTGTTTACAGGAATGCGCCACTTCCGCCATTAACACAGCAATTTAACGACAGTTTTTCTATCATAAAAATCCACCATTAGCACCTAATGGTGGATTTTTATTAGGGCGATGCCCATTTTCCATTGAACTTAACGGACTGGTTTATTGAGGGCAAAGTGTCGAGTCAGATTTGTTTACGGTTTAAATTGATCTGTACGTTTAATGTATATCTTGGATAGAATTCTGCCACTTTGTTCCCAATTGAGAAGGTGATGTGGCAATTAAGGCAAAATTGCAGCAATTATTAATGAATTATGAATAAAAAACGCTCAATTTGCTGATGGCTTGCACATCAGCTATGCAATCTTATGACTCCTCATAGTATATTAGCATCACTATATCGAGGCCAACAAATCAAACAGTATATAGTTTTTAGGTGTGTGTTATGAATCTTCTCCGTTCTTTCACGAGATGGCGTCGTTATCGTTCAACAGTGAATGAGTTGAGCCGACTCTCTACTCATGAATTAAATGATTTGGGTATTACCCGTGCAGAAATTACCGCAATTGCGCGTCGCGCTGTTCGGTAAGTGTTTTTTGAGGCTTCCATCTTCCGAGCCTCATATAGGAAAACCTATCCTTCCCTTTGGTTTTCCTTTCTATAGCGCCTGTTGTTCCTCCCACAACAGGCGTTTTATTTTTCTGTTTACGATTTTGAAAATTTGTTTTGTGACGGCAACCTAAATTTAGTTTGTTCGGAATAACGTTTTTCTTCACGCAAAAATGTCAGTAGGCTTGATGCCATAATCAAGATAATTCCGATAACCATTGGTAAATCCAAATGATCGTGGAAAATAAAATAACCGAATAAAATGGCCCAAACCATTTGACTATATTGTGGTGTTGCAATAGCGATGGCGGGTACACGTCTAGCCGCTGCCATGGTAAAAATGGCTCCTAATGCTGCCAGCAACCCGTAACCCAAAAGGTAAATCCATTCGATGTTTTGAGGTTTGACATATGTTGGAATGCTCAACGTTCCACAAATGATTATAGAGCCTATGATGCCGCTTGCGTAAAGTGAGATACGTTTTTCTTTACCTCCCATAATACGCAGAATTATGATGGAAATTGCACCACTTAATCCGGCGAATACCGCTCCGATATGCCCTATATTCAAAGAGCGGAATCCAGGACGAAGGACGATAATGACGCCAAGAAAACCAATAATAATAGCTAACCAACGACGCCAGCCGATGGGTTCTTTTAGAAAAAACATAGAAAGAATACTGACAAAAAGTGGCTGAAGAAAAATGAGTGTAAAGGCTTCGGCCATGGATAAATGGGTAAATGCCGTAACACTGCCGATAACACCAATTGCAGCGGATATTGTTCGCAATAACCACATTTTCCAGTTTTGTGAACGGATAATGTCAAACCAAGAGTCTTCTGAGCGTTTGACA
This sequence comes from uncultured Bartonella sp., assembly GCA_946478665.1. GTDB lineage: Bacteria > Pseudomonadota > Alphaproteobacteria > Rhizobiales > Rhizobiaceae > Bartonella. The sequence goes on from CAMLCZ010000004.1 coordinate 85,307, forward strand.
AACGGAACAACAATCAAGCCAAATACAGCCCCATAAAACGCCGTTTCATAAGGTGGTAAAGCACCATTGATAAATTTTACGCATGCATCACTAACAGCATAGGCGGCATAAGATGCAAATGAAAGGAAAACACCGTAAAACATGATCCTGGCCTTAGATAAAAGAGGCAATAAACACCACTGTGAAGTAAGATAGTAAGATTATAAAAAAGAATATGAATTTTATATATAAAAAGAAAAGGGTAGTTTTAAGAGAAAACAATTCTTATTGAGGTTATATTCGATATAACTGGGAAATAATCAGGGATAGATAACAATAAATGTTCTTTAGATGTTGGGTAAAATAATACATCTATCATTAAGTTGACATTAATTACCGTCTGTAGTTATTTTTGCACGAAAAATGAGATTTTTTGATGCCAAGATTGCTCCGCCAGTAATGAAAATACAGGCAATGAGAAGACGCCATGTTGGCTCTGCAAGTCCAGTGACGACCATCAGCAGTGTCGATAGAAGTGGTGCGCTGTAGCTTGCAACACCTAATAACTGAATGTTTCCGCGTTTAACGCCGTAATCCCAACAATAAAACGCTAGACCAACAGGCATTAAACCTAGCAGACCAACAGCAATCCATTGTCCGATATTGGTTGGCAATATATTGGGTTCATGAACAATGAAATGCGTTATTAAAGCCAATAACGATGTTATCAGGCAAAACGCAGCAACAACACTTGTTGGGACTTTCGCTAAACGGCGCGATAAAAGAGAGTATGTGGCCCATGCAAAGGCACCGCATAGAGCAGTGATGTAACCAAAACTGTTTTTGGCATCGAGTGACAAGCCATTATTTCCGCTAACGACCAACACCATACCAAAGAAGCCAAGTAGTGCTCCGGCAACATGAAACCAGCGAAGTTTTTCATTTGGCATGAGTGCTGAACCAAGCACAATGAAAAGTGGCCAAAGATAATTTATTAAAGCGGCCTCTACGGGCGGCGCATTCCGCATGGCTGTAAAATATAAAAAATGATAACCGAATAGGCCAAAAATGCCGACACACCAAACGACTATAGGCTGTTTAAGATCTTTCAATGTTTCAGGATTTTTTATCCAGAGATAAACACCGGGTAGAGCGCCAATGAAAAAGGTCATTGCGGTAAGTAACAATGAGGGGACTTCACCGCTAAATGCAGTGAGTGTCGCCATGATCGACCACATTAAAATGGCAAGAAAGCCAATTATTGTTGCTTTATTCATTGGATATACCGCGCCGCCGTTTTCTTTCGGTAAGAATTAGAAAAATAGAAGCTCCAAACACTCCAGTCGCTAATGTGAACCAAGTGATAGCGTAACTAAGATGGTTGTTTGGAAATGTAACGACTGTAAGACCACCAATTGGTAGTCCGCCGGCATTAGGTGTTTTATCAGCATCAATAAAATATGGGGCAACATCTGTGAGGCCAAGTTTTTGAGCCATCGCAGGTAACTGACGTGTGTACCATTTGTCATCTTGCGGATTGTTTTTACGAGGATAGAAACCACCACCTTCACTCATTCTTAATAAACCAGTGACGGTTGTGTTACCCTCGATATTTCCTATCTTTCTTGTGCTAATATCATGTTTGTCCATGGGAACAAAGCCGCGGTTTATAAATGTTATAGAACCATCATCCGTTTCAAGTGGCGTCAGAACCCAATATCCTGTCGTCTCGTCCGCGACTGCCGTTACAAGAATTTCTTTATCGTTAAGGAATTTGCCGGTAATTTTTACAGGTCTATATTCATCCTTATCATAAGTGACATTTTGCCAATCATTTTTTGTAGGTGCCGTGACCGGAGCTAGATGAACACGCTCATTGGCATTGCGTATCAGGTTTTCTTTCCATCCGAGTCGTTCTACCTGCCATGTTCCAAGGGCACAAAAGGCACAGAAAAAGAATAGGCAAAGAAAACCGAATATACCTAAAAATAGAGGCGAACGGGCGCCTGCGTTATTTCGTTTTATTTTGGTTTCTGTCATCATAATTTAACTCTTAGCATAGCTTTGCGTGAAAAAAAGCAGCTTTCTGACGTTTTGCCAGTAACGAAGATGGGAAAACTCTTGACCTTTTTATTAGAGACCCGTATAGAAACCCAACTTTCCAATTTTGGCCGGTCAGCGGCTGTGCGCGTTTATTCATTTATATAGCGTGCGTAAGAGTTGACAGGTTGTACTAGAGTTTAAAGGTGAAGCCTATGTCCCGCGCCTGCGAATTGACCGGAAAATCGGTCCAATATGGCAATAACGTCAGCCACGCAAACAACAAAACGCGTCGTCGCTTTTTGCCGAATCTTTGCAATGTTACTTTGATTTCTGAAGCTCTTGAGCAAAGTTATCGTTTGCGTATCTCTGCTGAAGCATTACGTTCAGTTGAGCATCGTGGTGGTCTTGATGCTTTTCTCGTTAAGGCTAATGAAAAAGAATTATCGCAACGTGCACGTTTGCTAAAGCGTCAAATTGCAAAAAAGTTGGCTGAAAAAGCAGCTTAATTTTTCATTGAAATCATATGTTAAACGGCCGGTTTAACCGGCCTTTTTTCTGGTTCCATCACCCAGGTAAAAAAAATGACAAAGTCACATCACTTACTTTTAGCTGTTTTTGCTATGTGTGTTGCGGTCACTGCATCCAATGTTCTTGTGCAGTATCCGTTTCATTGGTTCGGTTTTGAACACCTTTTGACATATGGTGCTTTTACCTATCCATTTGCATTTCTCATTAATGATCTAACGAATCGCCGTTATGGTCCACAAGCAGCACGCCGGATTGTTTATGCTGGTTTTGTTTCAGGACTTGTGGTTTCTTGGATACTGGCCAGTCCGCGCATAGCGATTGCTTCAGGAACGGCATTTTTATTTGCTCAATTACTGGATATAACGGTTTTCAATCCGCTTCGTCGTAAGACTTGGTGGATAGCACCACTTGCTGCTGCAATTACCGGTTCTGCTTTAGATACAGTTTGGTTCTTTGGTGTAGCTTTCTCAAGTCACTTTTCATTTATTGATACATTGACCGGCTATAGCGATGGTTCAAACACCACGATGACTAATTTCTTAGGGTTGGATATTCCAGTCTGGCTGTCACTCTCATTTGGTGATTTTGGCGTGAAATTGGTTATGGGAATATTTATGTTGCTACCTTATGGTGCAATTTTGGCGATATTCATGCCTGATATCTATAATGGGAAAACAGATCCAAAGAGCAATCAAGCTGCTTGATATAATTCAAAAAGGCGTAGCATTTAAATGCTGCGCTTCACGATATTAGTTTTCTAATTTTGTATAAAGCTAATCAAACTTTTAATTGATGAATTAAAAGTCAGATGTCTGCATATTCTATATTTTGAAGTTCTATTGGAATTAACAAAAATCGCGATTAATAATTATAGAATAGATATTTAGCATCACGATTTGGTTGTTTGTGGTGACATTTCCACGCTATCCATTGAAATGCGTAGATTCGAATTATCGTGTTAATTCGATTTCTTTTCATCAAACAAGCTTGCAAGCTGTTCGGTCATTGCACCAGCCAATTCCTCAGCATCGACAATTGTCACTGCGCGCCTATAATAACGTGTGACATCGTGGCCAATACCAATAGCGATGAGCTCTATAGGCGAACGTATTTCAATTTCCTGAATGACAGCGCGTAGATGTTTTTCAAGATAGTTGCCTGGGTTTACTGAAAGTGTCGAATCATCGACAGGTGCACCATCAGAAATCATCATCAAAATCCGACGATGTTCACGCCTAGCCAATAAACGTTGATGTGCCCAAATAAGTGCTTCACCATCAATATTTTCTTTCAATAGACCTTCTCGCATCATGAGGCCTAGATTACGGCGAGCACGCCGCCATGGTGTATCAGCACTTTTATAAATAATGTGACGCAAATCATTTAGACGACCAGGGTTTGCAGGTTTGCCATGTGCCAACCATGTTTCGCGAGATTGGCCACCCTTCCAAGCTTTTGTTGTGAAACCTAGAATTTCAACTTTGACTCCGCAGCGCTCCAACGTTCTCGCCAGAATATCAACACATGTTGCTGCAACGGTGATAGGTCTACCTCTCATTGAACCAGAATTATCAATAACAAGAGAAACAACGGTATCACGAAAATCTGTGTCACGTTCCTGTTTGAATGATAGCGGTTGTGTTGGATCTATAATGACACGAGGCAAACGCGCTGAATCCAAATAGCCTTCTTCCAGATCAAAGTTCCATGATCTATTTTGTTGAGCCATAAGTCGCCTTTGTAAGCGATTCGCTAATCTGCCGACGACGCCCTGCAAATTGCTAAGTTGTTTATCAAGAAAAGCACGCAGCTTTTCTAGTTCTGCAATATCACAGAGATCAGGCGCTTCTACTTCTTCATCAAATTCGCGCGTATAAACCTTATAATCGCCTAAGCCATCCATATCAGAGAATGGTAGCGGAGGACGTGTCGTTTGGCCGGGTGTCTGCTCGGTATCAATTTCTTCAGAATCACCACCATCATCTTCAGCGGCTTCTGCGGCTTCCATTTCGCCGTCTTCCGCATTGTCACCAGCTTCATCTGATGGTTCGCTATCGGACTTATCAGAGCCTTCTTGCTCTTGAGAATTTTGCTCGTCATCTTGCTGGTCTACATTTTGTTTATCATCTTCTTCATCATCAGCAAGAGTATTTTCTTCAATGCTTTCTGCCATTTCCATAGAAACGAGCATATCTCGCACGATGCGGGCAAATTTTTTCTGATTTTCGATGTTCTCTGCCAATGCAGATAAATCTTTACCTGCTTTTTCTTCTATCCAGGAACGCCAGAGATCCAATACGGGGCCAGCTTCTTCTGGCGGTTTGCGACCAGTTATTTTTTCTCGAACAAGAAGAGCAATAGCTTCTTCAAGTGGGGCTTCTTGTTGGCTGGTGATAGCAGCATAATTGGCCCGACTGTATTTGTCTGCCAGCATAGCATCAAGATTATTTGCCATGCCTTCCATTGCTAATGTGCCAATTGCTTCGACACGCGCTTGTTCTACTGCGTCAAAAATGGCACGTGCTTCCGCACCCTGCGGTGCCAAACTTGCATGAATTTCTGTATCATGGCGTGCGCGCCTTAATGCCATAGAATCACCAAGGCCACGCGTTACAGCAAAATTTTGCTGTGTCGGGTGGCGTGGTAAGTCTGGTAGTCTGGCATGATCACCAACAATCGAAGGACGATCATCACTGAAAACAACTTCTAGGTCGCGTACACCACAGACCGCACGCATACAGGCGCTAACCGCTCTTTTAAACGGTTCGCTATCAACCAAGCCAGATGGGCGTTCACGGCTATTATCACCTGTTTCTGCGGTCATAAGCGTCTTTCATTAGGAAAAAACGGTATTAACAACTGATTCGGGAAGTTCTTTTCCAAAAGCACGTTGGTAAAACTCTGCAACCGTAGGTCGCTCAAGCTCGTCACATTTGTTCAAGAAAGTGAGCCTGAACGCAAAACCAATGTCTTTAAAGATTTCAGCATTTTCAGCCCATGTAATTACGGTACGTGGGCTCATCACCGTTGATAGGTCACCATTGATGAATGCTTGTCTCGTCATATCGGCAACACGTACCATCTGCGATACAGTTTCTCGACCTTCTTTGGTTTGGAAGTGCTTTGCTTTCGCCAGAACTATATCAACTTCATTGTCATGGGGCAGATAGTTTAGTGTGGTAACAATTGACCAACGATCCATCTGTGCCTGATTAATCTGCTGTGTTCCATGATAAAGGCCTGTTGTATCGCCAAGGCCAACAGTATTAGCCGTTGCAAACAGGCGGAAAGCTGGATGCGGGGCAATAACACGGCTTTGATCAAGTAATGTCAGACGGCCAGACGATTCAAGAACACGTTGGATAACAAACATAACGTCAGGGCGACCTGCATCATATTCATCAAATACCAAGGCAACATTTTTTTGATAGGCCCATGGTAGAATACCGTCTTTGAACTCAGTAATTTGCATGCCATCTTTAACGACAATTGCATCTTTACCAACAAGATCGATACGACTGACGTGACTATCGAGATTGACACGTACGCAAGGCCAATTCAAACGCGCAGCAACCTGTTCGATGTGTGTGGATTTACCAGTACCGTGATATCCTGAAACCATAACACGTCGGTTGAACGCAAAACCGGCCAAGATAGCTAATGTCGTATTACGATCAAAAAGATAATCAGGGTCAAGTTCTGGAACATAGGGATCACTTTTACTGAATGCAGGAACCTGCATATCCGTATCAATGCCAAATACATCATGTGCCGAAACTGTTATATCCGGCATATTCTCTATGCCCAGATCATCTTTAGTCATCATGCCTCCACACGGGTAAATATCCGCTGTCTGAATTAATTTATCACACGTAAGGTGTGTATTCTACCTCTGCCACAAAGTTGACAGATCTTTGTATTGTTATCAGACTGTTGAGAAAGAATTTCAATGGTCTTAGCAAAGAAATATTCCTAAGATTTAAAATATTTCAGCAAAAACCAGCATTCTTTAGCAAATTATAAGCTTGCAGAACCTCACGCAGTCTTTCTTCAGATGAACGATCGCCGCCATTTGCATCAGGATGGTGTATTTTTACCAATGCTTTATATTTTGCTTTGATATCGTCACTTGTTGCACTTGCTTCCAGTCCCAATGTTACAAAGGCTTTTGCTTCAAGTGTTTTCAGTTTACGTGGTGCTTGGGTATTGCGTTGCTGACCAAACATATGGAGAGCATCATTTACCCGATTTTGATAGGCTGCTGACCCCGACCGAATTCGTGAAAAATCCGCCGATGTTTTCTTTGCAGAGGCATTCACGCCAGCCTTCCATGTGGGGCGATGACCGGTTAAAGCATTTTTCTGGAATTTTGCGATATCTTCATTTGATAATCCAGAAAAATAATTGAAGTTCTTATTGTATTCACGCACATGATCGATACAAAAATGAAGATATTGTCCTTCATGGTTGCGGCCAGCAGGAGCGCGATGGGTTCCAGGCTTTTCACAGCCTTCCCATTGGCATTGCGGCACCTCAGGTTCAACTTTCTTTTTTTTGTTTGAACTGATGCGAATAGAGTCAAATAGTTTCGATGTGGTTGTCATGGTTCCGACTTACGCAAAACAGGAATGTTTGACAAGAATTGACATTAGGAAATTTTATTCCCACAATCTTGATGCCCAATCTTTATGGAAAAGAATCGGGTTTGGTTTGTCGATCACATATGGGATTAAAAGTATAAAATGTCCAGCACAGTTGCAGAAACAATCGAGAAAAATCTTCAAGCGGCATTTTCCCCTACAGTCTTAGAAGTTATTAATGAAAGTCATCTTCATGCAGGCCATCAACACGCTGACGGAGTTTCTTTCGATGGCACAGGTGAAACACATTTTCGTGTTAAGATCACCGCATCAGCATTCAACGGTTTAAAGCGCATTGATATTCATCGTGCAATTAATCATGTTCTTAAACATGAGCTTGATAGTGGTGTGCACGCCTTAGCAATTGAAGCGAAATCCAACTGAATCCCAGTATTTATTATAATTTTGCGCAAACTATGAGTTCTTTATAAAAGAAATTATGCGCGCGGATGAGCCTTTTTATAGATTTCTAAAAGATGGTCTGTGTCTACGCCGGTATATATTTGCGTTGTGGAAAGGCTTGAATGTCCCAGCAGTTCCTGAATTGTACGTAAATCGCCACCACGTGACAAAAGATGGGTCGCAAAAGAATGGCGTAATGCATGGGGCGTTACTGTATCAGGAAGACCAAGGCATGCGCGTAAGTGTTGGACAGCGCGTTGGATAATTGCTGGCTGTAATATTCCACCCTTTGCCCCTCGAAACATTGGTTGATCGGATACCAGTATGTATGGGCAGAGATTGATATAATCAGCAACGGCTTCATGAACGGCGGCAATCACCGGTACAAGTCGGGTTTTCCCACCTTTCCCCTTGACGTAAATACTTGTCGCCGTGTTGTCGGAAAAATCTTCCGGAGTTATAGCTAGCGCTTCAGATATTCGTAAACCACACCCATAAAGTAATGTAAGCACAGCAGCGTTACGGGCGGCAATCCACGGTTCCTCATCTGGTTGTGTTTCCTTATCGACAAGATGGACAGCATCAGCAACACTTAATGGCTTTGGTAGCGATTTTGGTTGCTTTGGTGTCCGTATAATACGAGCGGCAGGGACATCTGACAGACCTTGTGTCGATAAAAAACGCAAAAAGGATCGTATACCTGCAAGACCTCGGCCAAGAGAACGTGCGCCAATTCCCTCACTTCTACGGTATGCAAGATATGATCGTAAATCTGCGACACGAAGATTATTTAGATCTTTGAAACAAGGTTGATGACCAATGTGCTGGCAAAGAAAAGTTAAAAATTGTCGGCTGTCTCGTTCATAAGCTTCTATTGTATAATCCGCCATTCGGCGCGTTTTTTGAAGCTGATCAAGCCAAGTTTTACGCGCTTCTAATAATTCGATTGACGCGTCAAGTAGAAGCTCTTTTGTTAGAGTGGTCTCTGTCATGATAAATCTATATCATGACAGAGTTTAATATCTGGTTTCTAACGCAAAAAGCTATGCTATTTGGTTTTTTTGGAAGACGATGTTTTCCGTTTGCTGCCAGCTTTTTTATTGTCTGATGAGGACGCTTTCATGCTATCTGGTAAAGCGTTGGAATTATCCCTTAATTCGTTGGCGGTTCTTAAATTTAACAACAATGGTAAATTGTTTAACGACATCAAATGGGCAAATATCCAGCCGAGGTGATGTTCTTTATGCAGCTTTCCTAGTCGATCAGCTGACAATGTATTAAATTTTTCAGTGTCAATGAGCCAAAAATTGGTGAGGCGTGCCGTTTGCCCAACATTGTTGCGAATATCAATAGATTGCTTCTTTAACAAATCCATTTTTGATAGCGTTTCAACAAATTTGACTGTTTGTTCCATACTGTTTTTGAAGCCGTTCAATAAATTGATCCGGTTTTCCATAAAGGGAGATACGCTGCCATCGCTATTGAATAGATCGATACCTTCAAGCTCGTTGAACATTCCCGATTCAGAATCGAAGCAGATGGTAAGTTCTTTCTGATCAGGCGTCCCAGCTAAAACGAATGGGTAACGCCGAATAAAAGCAGGAATATATGTATCGGCTTTCCATTTGTTTTCTACATCAAGAAAGTCATTTTTTCCATTAGATAGACCGAGCATTGCAACAGGAGTATAAGAGGTTTTACCATCGGGTGTTTCAGCACCCATAAAAAGAATGGGATAGTTGAGAGCTGCTTGGTAAAATTCGTCGCCGGCAACAGGTGTCCAATGTGTATTGGCGGCGAAATTCATATCTTTATTATCATTAAATTTTAGATTTTTATGGGTTTCTCGCGAAATGGGAACAATATTTTTATAAAAAAGCATAACCGTTGTCATAATAGGTATCCTCTTACACTCTCCAGTAAATATTATGGCTAAGTGATTGCAATCTTAGTGGTCCCCCCAAAAAAACCGCTTGTTTTAAAGTTATGAAACTACCCTTTGTAGTTGCATTCTTTCTTTATTGCACTGAATGTGTCAAAAAATGCTTACCAAGTTGGGATCCATAGGTTTCTATAACTTGGAACAATGTTCTGCTTAATAGTTAGATGGAATTTGAAAATGATCAGTCACCCAGTTCAGCTTGCTATAGTTGGAGTAGCTCATGGGACAAAAGGCGAAGTCAAAGTGAAAACTTTTACAGCTGCCCCTTTAGATCTTGCAGCATATGGTAATCTTTACGACAAGAATGGGAAACAATTTGAAATAAACGATATTCGTATACAAAAAAACGCTGTGATTGTCAGGTTTTCAGGTGTTAATGATCGTAATACGGCAGAATCTCTTAAAGGTACAGAGCTATATGTTGAGCGGGATCAGCTACCCGATGACCTTGATGAAGATGAATTTTACCATACCGATTTGATCGGTCTTACAGTCAAAAATGAACAGGGGCAAAAAATCGGCACAGTTCACGCACTATTTGACTTCGGCGGTGGAGATCTTTTGGAATTAAAGCTTACGAAACAGAAAATGGTTCTTATTCCCTTTTCTAAAGCTGCCGTGCCGGAGATAAAAATAGAAGAGGGATTTATTGTTATTGATTCTATTGCAGCAGGTCTTAAAGAAGATCAAAACGCGGAGAATGATGACGAGGAAAAGAAATGAGTTTTCACGCATGTGTCTTGACGCTGTATCCTGAAATGTTTCCTGGTTTTTTAGGCCACTCAATGGCAGGAAGAGCACGGGAAAACGGTTTATGGTCGCTCGATACTGTACAGATTAGAGACTTTGCAAAAGATCGCCATCATAGTGTTGATGACACGCCATCTGGTGGCGGAGCAGGTATGGTTATGAAACCAGATGTTCTGGCAGCTGCTATTGATAGTGTTGATAACAATGTACCGCGCTTGCTTATGAGCCCAAGAGGCAAACCTTTTAATCAAAAAATGGCTAGAGAATTCGCTAATGGAAATGGTGTTACTCTTATTTGTGGACGTTTTGAAGGAATTGATGAGCGTGTCATAGAAGCAAGAGAGCTTATAGAAGTTTCAATTGGCGATTATATTTTATCAGGGGGTGAAACTGCTGCATTGGTTATACTCGACAGTATTATCCGACTGTTGCCCGGTGTTATGGGCAATAGCGAATCGGGCGAGCAGGAAAGTTTTGAAACTGGATTGTTGGAATACCCACATTATACGCGGCCTCAAATTTTTGAAGGAAGAACGATTCCGGAAGTTTTAACTTCGGGAAATCATCAGGCAATAAAGAATTGGCGAAAATTACAGTCAGAACAAATTACAAGAGAACGGCGCCCGGATCTTTATGCACTTTACGAGAAAAATAAAGGCAAAGCTTGATTCACTTGATATGATAGTGTAATGGCAAGCAACGTTTTCAGGTGAACTATCATCTGCATCCGGAAAACAATGGATGGTGAATCCGCTCCTGCCGTAAGGCATAGCTTATGGAACGCAGATTTTCAGAGGCAAGTGTTGAGCGCTCTGACTGTTCGAGAAGAACATGAAGGATTGATACGATGAATATTATAGAACAGCTCAATGCAGAGCAGTGCGCAAAAATTGAAGAAAAGCGCAAACTTCCAATGTTTTATGCTGGTGATACACTTCGCGTCTTGGTGCGTGTTACTGAAGGTACACGTACGCGTGTTCAGGCTTATGAAGGTGTATGTATCGCACGTTCAGGCGGTGGCTTGAATGAGACATTTACTGTTCGTAAAATTTCTTATGGTGAAGGTGTAGAACGTGTGTTCCCTGTCTATTCACCACTTGTTGAAGGTGTTGAAGTTGTACGTCGCGGTAACGTTCGCCGTGCAAAACTCTATTACCTTCGTGGTCTTACAGGTAAAGCAGCACGTATTTCTGAAAAGAAAGACTATCGTAAGAAAAATCTTGACGTGCCAAGCACAGGTGCCGCCGAAGCTGTTACAGCAGATACAGTTGCAGCACCTCTTCCTGCTTCGGAAGCAAAATCCGAGTAAAAGCCGAATACAATTTACAAAGAAAAGCGGCTTTTAGCCGCTTTTTTATTGCGAATATGAAGCTGTTATCATTCACCAAGTAAACTTTTTTGGACTTAGTGAGTGTGAATTGACTTTTTAATTCTTCAGCGAATAATGAAGCATTTATTATTAAATGTTTCAGATCTTCTGTACAAATATTTGAGGTTAAAAAAATGAGTGCCCCGCGTACGCTTTATGACAAGATTTTTGAAGACCATATTGTTGACCGTCAGGAAGATGGAACATGCCTTCTTTACATCGATCGTCATCTCGTACACGAAGTGACAAGTCCTCAGGCATTTGAGGGATTACGATTAGCTCATCGTCAGGTACGTCATCCTGAAAAGACTTTGGCTGTGGTTGATCATAATATTCCAACATCGCCAGATCGTTCGCAAATAATAAAAAATGAACAAAGCCGAATACAAGTTGAGGCATTGGCCAAAAATACAGCGGAATTTGGCATCGAATATTTTAACCAGAATGATAAACGTCAAGGGATTGTTCATATAATAGGACCAGAACAAGGTTTTACTCTACCGGGTATGACAATTGTGTGTGGCGATAGTCATACTTCGACTCATGGTGCATTTGGTGCATTGGCACATGGAATTGGCACATCGGAAGTGGAACATGTGCTTGCTACACAGACGCTTATTCAGAAAAAATCAAAAAACATGCTTATCGACGTCAAAGGCAAATTGCCTGATGGCGTGACAGCGAAGGATCTTGTCCTTGCTATTATCGGCAAAATTGGAACAGCAGGCGGAACAGGGCATGTCATTGAGTTTGCTGGAGAAGCAATACGTAACCTATCTATGGAAGGGCGTATGACGGTCTGTAATATGACAATTGAAGCTGGTGCTCGTGCCGGTTTGATTGCGCCTGATGAAACCACTTTTGATTATATACGCAGTCGTCCGCGTGCGCCAAAAGGTGCTTTGCTCGATCAAGCAATTGCATATTGGAAGACTCTGAAGTCCGATGAGGGCGCGGTCTACGACACTGTGGTTACGATTGACGCATCAGAATTGGTGCCTTCTGTCACGTGGGGGTCATCTCCAGAAGATGTTGTTCCAGTAACGGGTGTTGTGCCAGATCCTGAAACCATTGAGGATGAAACAAAAAGAGCGTCGAAAATACGCGCGCTTGAATATATGGGATTAAAAGCAGGAACAAAAATCACAGATATCAAGATTGATCGAGTATTTATCGGCTCGTGTACGAATGGACGTATTGAAGATATGCGCGCAGCCGCATCAATGATTGCAGGCAAGAAAGTAGCGCCAAATGTGTCGGCCATGGTGGTGCCGGGGTCTGGATTAGTCAAAGAACAGGCTGAAAAAGAAGGTCTCGATAAAATCTTTCGTGATGCTGGGTTTGATTGGAGAGAACCCGGATGTTCTATGTGTCTGGCAATGAATGATGACCGTTTGGAACCAGGCGAACGGTGTGCTTCAACTTCAAATCGTAATTTTGAAAGCAGACAGGGCTATAAAGGACGGACACATTTGGTTTCACCTGCCATGGCGGCAGCCGCTGCTATTGCCGGTCATTTCGTTGATGTAAGAGATTGGAAATAATAAGTCACAATAAACACGAATACACTCTATTTCTTTCTCTTTACGTCTTGGTTGTAACAAACTAAGAATAAGAAAGTTTAGATGCAGAAAAAGGGAGTTCGTGCATTATGGTCGAGAAAAATGACACGCAACATGCAGTTGCAATTAGTCTTTTACACTTGAAGGACGCGCGAGTTCTCGCTCCACTACTTGCGAGTTACACACAAGCTTTGAAACGTGGTGCTCCACGTCGGCCGGACGAATTTTATGCCGAGCAGCTATTGCAAGATCGTACGGCTGAAGTTTTGGGTGCTCACATTGATGGTGAGCTTGTTGGCTTTGTGATCTTTTATGATCTTCCTGAGCCAGTTTCAGGTCTACGTGCCGGGCAGGTTAATCATATTCACGTGCATCATGCTTATCAGGGCAAAGGTATTGCTAAAGCGATGATTGATCTTCTTTGCGATAAAGCAGAGGAACGTGGTTGGACGAAGCTAATTCTCAATGCTCCACGTGTTCCGGAAGATGGTAGAAAACTCTATGAACAGATAGCGGTCAAAGGCGATTGGTCTGGTTTTATCATTCGCTTTGATTAAGCCGACAGGTTTATTACGACCTAATTTTATTATTGATTGAATATTATTTTTTATTAAGCAGAATGGTTAGCGATCTTCGGATCAAAATAACCATTCTGCTTTTATTATAAGAGGATTTTATCAATTTTACTTGAGAATCACTTTTGTTAAATTGCTACTGTTTTTATTCGATTTGAAATAGATAATATTATGATCTTAATAGTCATATTTTTTAAACGATTGAAACGCTCAACTTAAGAAAAACTGACTATAATCTCGATGATTTGATGACGAGAATCTACTTTACTGCTTTGACGTGAGACTAAATCCGCATTAGAAGAGAACATGTTTTTTAGTATTATACTAAAAAGCTTCGGTTGTTTTTGGGCGAGACCTTTAATCCGCCAACTCAAATGGCCGGCCTGAAGCATTGGAAAGGTGATTGCTTTTCTAATGTGTGAGTGATTTTCCAATCCGTTTGTCGTGCTGACAAGGCTAAACAAGCGGGGGAGAGTGTCAGGTAATTATTTTACCTGCGGTCAAAACCAGGTCAGGAAAGCCTATGACAGATACGACAACAACAAAAACGCGTCCTCTTTCACCTCATGTCAGCATTTATCGCTGGCCAATTACCATGGCAATGTCGATAGCGCACCGTATTACAGGTGGTGCCCTTTATGTAGGAACATTGTTTCTTGCGGCATGGCTTATAGCAGCGGCTTGTGGTGCTGACGCATTTGAAACAGTCAACGGTCTATTTAATTCATTTATCGGTCGTTGTATTTTGTTTCTATACACATTGGCACTCGTTCATCACCTTGTAGGCGGTGTACGACATTTTTTCTGGGATACAAGAACATATCTTCTTGAAAAGCATGTTGCGACGAAAACAGCATGGGCCACGGTCTTTATTTCCATCATTGCGACGCTTCTTATTTGGATCGTCGGCTATATCGTCCGCTAATAGCTGGAGAGATATTTATGAAAAAAGATTTTAGAACAGAACTTGGAAAAGTTCGAGGATGGGGCGCATCCCATACAGGTACGCGGCATTTTTGGATGCAACGCTTGACAGCGTTCGCCAATGTTCCCCTATTTATTTTCTTTATTGTGATCGTTGTTTCACTTGTTGGTAAAGACTACGCAACGGTCCATGCAACATTGGCTAATCCCATTGTTACGGTTGTCATGGGCTTGATGATTCTTTCCGGCATATATCATATGAAACTAGGCATGCAGGTTATCATTGAGGATTACCTTCCCAATGAGGCGGCACGCGTTCTAGTACTGACCTTTAACATTTTCTTTTGTTATCTGGTTGGTGCAGCTTTGCTGCTTGCACTTTTAAAAATTTCATTGGGAGGTTGATCTCGATGGTCTCCACTACTTCAAATACTTCCGCCAAGCGGGGGGATAAAGCCTACCACTTTGTTGATCACAAATTTGATGTGGTCGTCATTGGTGCAGGTGGCTCAGGTTTGCGTGCAACTTTAGGTATGGCAGAACAGGGCTTAAGAACAGCCTGTATCACTAAAGTATTTCCAACACGTTCTCATACTGTCGCCGCACAAGGCGGTATTGCTGCATCTCTGTCCAATATGGGACCAGATAATTGGCAATGGCATATGTATGACACAATCAAGGGTTCTGATTGGTTGGGTGATATGGATGCCATGGAATATTTGGTGCGTAATGCACCAGATGCTGTTTACGAACTTGAACATTATGGTGTTCCATTTTCTCGTACAGAAGAAGGCAAAATTTATCAGAGACCTTTTGGTGGCCATACCACAGATTTTGGTGAAGGTCCTCCTGTTCAACGTACTTGTGCAGCAGCCGATCGTACAGGTCATGCCATTTTGCATACGCTATATGGTCAGAGCTTAAAACATAATGCGCAATTCTTCGTTGAGTATTATGCACTTGACCTGATTATGACTGATGGTGTGTGCACTGGTGTTGTCGCATGGAATTTGGATGACGGTTCAATTCATCGGTTTTCTGCCAAGATGGTTGTTTTGGCTACTGGTGGTTATGGTCGTGCTTATTTCTCTGCAACATCTGCTCACACATGTACTGGTGACGGCGGTGGTATGATTGCCCGTGCTGGGTTGCCGCTTCAGGACATGGAATTTGTGCAGTTCCATCCGACAGGTATCTATGGTTCAGGTTGTCTGATTACAGAAGGTGCTCGTGGTGAAGGTGGTTATCTTATCAATTCGGAAGGTGAACGTTTCATGGAACGTTATGCTCCTTCCTTCAAAGATCTAGCTTCACGAGATGTTGTGTCACGCTGTATGACAATCGAAATTCGTGAAGGACGTGGTGTTGGTCCAAAAAAAGACCATATATTCCTCGTTCTCAGTCATATTGATCCAGCTATTTTGCACGAACGTCTACCAGGTATATCCGAGTCTGCACGTATCTTTGCTGGCGTTGATCTTACCAAGGATCCAATTCCAGTTATTCCTACCGTGCATTACAATATGGGTGGTATACCAACCAATTATTTTGGTGAAGTTTTAAACCCAACGGCTGACGATCCTGATCGTGTTCAACCAGGCCTCATGGCTGTGGGCGAAGCAGGATGTGCTTCTGTTCATGGTGCAAATCGCCTTGGTTCAAATTCATTGATTGATCTTGTCGTATTCGGACGTGCTGCTGCTATTCGTGCAGGTCAAGTCATCGATCGTAAGTCGGAAATTCCTCCGATTAACGAGGCTGCGGTGGACGAAATCATGGATCGGTTTGATCGCATCCGGTACGCAAGTGGCTCGACACCTACAGCTGAACTTCGCGAAAAAATGCAACGTGCTATGCAAGAAGATGCAGCGGTGTTTCGGACGGCAGAATCGTTACAGCAAGGCTGTAAGCGTATTTCCGCAATCTGGAATGAGTTGCCTGATGTAAAAGTCAGTGACCGCTCGTTGATTTGGAATTCTGATTTGATGGAAACATTGGAATTAGAAAACCTGATGGCTAATGCAATTTCAACGGTTTATTCTGCTGAAGCTCGTCATGAAAGCCGCGGTGCCCATGCTCGTGAGGATTTTCCGGATCGTGATGATGTTAATTGGCGTAAGCACACAATTTCTCATTTATCTGATGACGGAAAAGTAACACTTTCCTATAGAGGCGTTCATCTTAATCCGCTCACCAGTGAAGCAGATGGTGGTATTTCACTTAAGAAAATTGCGCCTAAGAAGCGCGTTTACTAAGGGGAGATAAAGCAATGGTTCATATGGCACTTCCCAAGAATTCACGTGTACAAAAAGGTAAGGTTTGGCCAAAGCCTGCTGATACCTCAAAGTTGACTGAATTCAATATATATCGCTGGTCACCTGATGATGATCAAAATCCGCGCCTCGACACTTATTATGTCGATCGTAATGCATGCGGACCAATGATTCTTGATGGATTATTATATATCAAGAATCATATTGATCCGACTTTGACGTTGCGTCGTTCATGTCGTGAAGGGATATGCGGCTCATGCGCAATGAATATTGATGGTTCCAATACGCTGGCCTGTATTACAGGTATGGATGAGGTGCATCACCCGATTAAGATATATCCACTACCATCAATGCCGGTTGTGAAAGATCTTGTACCAGATCTCAATAGATTCTATGCACAGCATCGTTCAATTGAGCCTTGGTTACAAACTGTTTCTCCAGAACCTCAAAAAGAATGGCTACAAAGTCATGAAGATCGTCAAAAGCTTGATGGCCTTTATGAGTGTATTTTATGCGCTTGTTGCCAGACTTCTTGCCCAAGTTATTGGTGGAATGGTGATCGTTATCTTGGACCGGCTGTTTTGCTTCAAGCATATCGTTGGATTTCGGATTCTCGTGATGAAGCAAAAGGTGAACGTTTGGACAATCTGGA
This sequence comes from uncultured Bartonella sp., assembly GCA_946478665.1. Lineage (GTDB taxonomy): Bacteria > Pseudomonadota > Alphaproteobacteria > Rhizobiales > Rhizobiaceae > Bartonella. The sequence goes on from CAMLCZ010000004.1 coordinate 102,946, forward strand.
AGATCCTTTCCGGCTTTATCGTTGTCACACAATTATGAATTGTGCTCAGACCTGTCCTAAAGGATTAAATCCAGCAAAAGCAATTGCAGAAATCAAGAAATTGATGATTGAGCGGCGCGTATAAAACAGGTCCGTTTATCCAATAAATAAGCCACGTGAAATGTTCACGTGGCTTTTTGTTTAATTAATTTAATATCGCAACGATGGTTATAGAAAGCCAAACCTATCCATATCTAGAAGACGTTCCTACAATATTTTATCGCGTCACAAATGGACTAAGACGATAGTTTTGATAATTGTTGTCATTAAAGTAAAAATTCTTGTCAGAATGGCGCTTCGTTAAATAGGATTACCAATTTAGCTTGATAGTGAATTGTATTATCCAGCTTTTATAAAGCTTCACCCAGCAATAATTTTGGTGATCCCTTTGTTAAACCGGCAGCTTCTTGAATGAAGTATTTTTTTACTTTCGGCATACGATCAACAATACCAAGGCCAACGTCACGTAATAACCGTATAGGAGAAATATCATTAGAAAATAGTCGGTTGAGAATGTCAGTTGTTACACCCATACGAACGGTTTCGAATCTGCGCCAACTTTCATAACGCTCCAATGCAGCCATTGAACCAATATCAAGTCCAAGCCGCGCAGTTTCGACGACTATTTCAGCCAAAGCGGCAACGTCACGGAAGCCGAGGTTAAGACCTTGACCAGAAATCGGGTGGATACCGTGGGCGGCGTCGCCTGCGAGAGCAAAACGAGGTTTTACAAAATTACGTGCAAGCGTCAGGCCAAAAGGAAAAGCGCGTCGTTCACCAACGAGTTTCAATGCACCAAGGTGATGACCAAACCTTGCTTCCAGTTCTTTTTCAAATATGAGATTATCAGCTGCCATAAGACGTTTTGCATTGTCGTCACGTTCGTTCCATACAAGAGAAGAACGGTTGCCTTTTAATGGAAGTATGGCAAATGGCCCTGCAGGAAGAAAATGTTCTTCAGCGCAGCCATTATGAGGACGTTCATGCTCGACAGTACAAACAATACCCATTTGTCCATATGGCCAATAAACAGTTTTTATCCCAGCTATATCTCTTAATTTGGAGCGAACACCATCCGATGCAACGAGTAATCGGGTATTGAGAGAATCACCGTTACTTAATTCAACATGGACTTTTTCACTATCGTTCGTAAAGTTTGTAACGCGAATTGATTCAATAAAAGGAATTTCCAGTTCTGATGCACGCCGATGTAACGCAGCATTGAGATATTTGTTTTCAACCATGTAAGCAAAAGGTTCACCAGGCTCAACATCACCTGCAAAGGTCAAAAATACAGGTCTAACAGGATCATTATTGCGCGAATCAGTAATAATCATGTCATTAATTGGTTGCGATAAGGATTCTATTTCATCCCAGCAATCGAGTTGTTTTAACATGCGGATTGCGGCTGCTGCTATTGCAGAAGCACGAGGATCATTTTGCCAACTATCTTTTGGTCCCGCATCAATAACTGAAATTTTTAAGGAAGGAGCAGCCTGTTTTATAGCAACCGCCAAAGACAGACCAACATATGCCCCTCCCGCAATAACTAAATCTAATGTTTCATCAGTAGGTGTTGCTGAGGCAGACATTTTGCTTCCTTTCGTATTATCTAAAAGTCTATTGGCTCTTGACAATATGCCTTAATGTGGTTGACCTTGATTGCCGAGAGTTCAATATAAAGTGAATATATTTCATGATTAACCCACTTCAACATCTTTTATCCATACTAGATTTAGAAAAAATTGACCAGAACTTGTTCCGTGGCGAAAGTGGTAGCTCTAAATGGCAACGTGTTTTTGGTGGTCATGTGATTGCTCAAGCACTGGTTGCTGCCCAACGTAGTGTGACAGCTGATCGTTTTATTCACTCTCTTCATGCCTATTTTATAAGACCTGGAGATCCTAATCATCCGATTATATATGAAGTTGAACCATTACGTGATGGACGTAGTTTTTCTACACGAAGGGTGGTTGCAAAACAAAGCGGCGCAGTCATTTTATCATTTTCTGCGTCTTTTCAAATTGATGAACCTGGACTTGATTATCAACGCCCTATGCCGACCGGACTCCCTCAACCAGAGGATTTAGAAGGTGATGATAGAATAAATCAGGCTTTTGTCGATACGGCTCCAGAGATTGTGCGCAATTATTGGAATTTGCATAGGCCATTCATCATAAGACCTATTGATCGGGAAGATTATCTCAAGCGTGATAAGCATTCACCATTCCAACGTTGTTGGTTTAAGCTTAACGGTGCGGTTGACGGTACACGTAATCTCAATACAGCTTTGTTAGCTTATTTGTCAGATATGACACTTCTGGATACGTCTCTTCTTGTTCATGGGCTTTCCCTGTTTTCTCCCGATGTTATTCCTGCAAGCCTCGATCATTCTATGTGGTTTCATCGGCCTTTTCATATTGATGAATGGTTGCTTTATGACATAGAAACACCGGATACTTATGGTGCTCGTGGATTAAGTAATGGTTTTATTTATAGTCGTGAAGGTAAACTGATAGCCAGCGTAGCGCAGGAAGGGTTAATGCGTCTTGCAAAGCCCAAAATTTAGATAATTTGCATTGATGAAATATTTTCAGTTGAACCTGCACACTGTGCAGTTTTGACCTAAAAGTATGCGTTGACTTGTGCACAAAATAATATGCAATTGCATGCCAAAACAACATTAAGCTGTTTTATTGCATAAAAAGTAGGCATATCATTTTAACTGATTAACTAATAATCTTTTTTGTATCCCAAATTTATCAGAAAAAACGACTTTCTTCAAATTGGCATGAAACTTGTTAGGTAAGATTATGGGTGAGCGTTATGCCCATTCTATTTCCTAATGGAGAGGTTTGATGTTGCGTTTAAAAAAAATAATTCCAATGACATTGGGAGCGTTCACGCTGATGGGCGTAAATTTGGGGATTGCACAAGAAGTGGAGACGGTAACTGAAGTTGTAACCGAATTACCAGCCAAGTTGGATTCCGGGGATACAGCATGGATGCTCGTTTCTTCGGCTCTTGTTCTTTTAATGACCATACCAGGACTAGCCTTGTTTTATGGGGGTATGGTACGGAAGAAAAACGTGTTGGCAACCATGATGCAGAGTTTTGCAATCTGTTGTCTGATCAGCGTTTTATGGTTTGTAATTGGCTATTCTTTGGCGTTTTCCGGAGAAAATCCATATTATGGAAGTTTCTCTCATCTCTTTTTAAAAGGCATTTCAATTGATGATCTTAATGGAACATTCCCGACTTATCTCTGGGTTATGTTCCAAATGGCTTTTGCTATTATCACACCAGCATTAATCACAGGTGCTTTTGCTGAACGGATGAAGTTTTCGGCAATGCTATGGTTTATGGGATTGTGGTCGTTGCTCGTTTATGCACCAATTTGTCATTGGGTTTGGGGCGGCGGTTTCCTCGGTAAAGATGGCGTTCTCGATTTTGCTGGAGGCACAGTTATTCATGTTAATGCAGGTGTTGCTGGCTTAGTGACGGCTATTATCCTAGGACGCAGACATGGCTATCGTAGCGTGAATATGGCACCGCACAATCTTACTTTATCCATGATTGGTGCAGCATTGTTATGGATCGGCTGGTTTGGCTTCAATGCTGGCTCCGCAGGTGCTGCAAATAAAGTGGCAGCCATTGCTATGTTAAATACACAAGTTGCAACTGCCGCTGGGGCATTATGCTGGATGATTGTGGAATGGTGTATATCCAAGAAACCTTCGGTTCTAGGTATTATATCTGGTGCAGTAGCAGGCTTAGTTGCAATTACACCAGCAGCAGGGTTCGTAGAACCTGTTGGTGCCTTGATTATAGGTATTGTTGCTGGTCCTATATGCTATTTTGCTGCTGTAGTATTGAAAAGAACCATCGGATATGATGACTCATTGGATGCTTTTGGTGTTCATGGGGTAGGTGGTATTATTGGTGCTTTATTAACCGGATATTTTGCATCGGACATCTTCTTTACCGATAAAGATGCTTATGCGCAGGTATCTGTTTTAAATCAAGCTTATGGTCTTGCGGCATCGATTGTCTATTCGGCGGTTGTTACAGCAATCATACTTTATGTTATTAAAGCAATTATTGGTTTGAGACCAACGAAACAGCAAGAAGTCGAAGGACTTGATATTTCGCTCCATGGTGAAACAATCCAATAAATTTTAAATTAGGATGGAAAAAAGCCCGCCTTGACAGCGGGCTTTTTCACAACTGTGAATGGTTTTTCATACTTGTGAAAGTCAGTGATGGTTAATAGCCCGTTAACTCTCTCACCGTATAGTACTCCGGATATGGAATTGAGCTATCGTCTTTTATCCGGGTTTAGTCATGCGTCAGGATTCATCATCTTATGATATAACTACAGACAGCGCGTATCAAAGCCCGCGTCTTGTAGAGATGTTTTCCAGACAGATAGGCTCGTTCATTGGTATCGGTATTCTTGTACTTATTGCGCTTGCAGGCGCTGCTTTGGCAACGTGGAATGTAGCAGATCCTTGTTTAAGCTATGCCAATAGTAATCCTGTTACCAATATCATGGGATGGCCGGGTGCTGTTTTTGCTGATATTGCAATGCAATTTTTTGGTTTGGCAAGTGTAGCTGCTTTATTGCCTCCTTTCTTTTGGGCAATACTTTTGATCGCACAAAAAGATATTGGTAGACTGATCTATAGAATTTTCTTCTGGCTTATTTCGGCATTTTGCTTTGCAGGTTTAATTGCTTTGATTCCGCCGTTTGCCCATTGGCCAATGCCTATTGGACTAGGTGGTGTTTTTGGTGACAAAATTTTATCATTTGCCAATAGTTTTTCATCCTCCGTGCCGCCTGTGGCTATTGCGACAATTATTATCGTCGTATTGGGACCATTGGCATTTTGGTCAGCTGCTGTTGCGGGTGGTGTTGTCGGGCGTAATAAAGCCAAACGGGTTTCTAAACCTAAACGTAAAGTTCGTTACCAAGAAGACGTTGACGATGAGGACGAACAACCCGCTCGGGCTGGTCTTATCGTAACTATACTTGGCGGTACCATGCACTTTTTCTATTTGTTGCGGGCAGAGTATTGTCGGATATTTCGTCGTCCGCCACCAGATTTCTCTCCACGTTCATATGACTATGCGGATAGTTATTTAAGCGGTCGCAGAGCAGAACCAGACTTTTCATCGCAACAGAAACCAAGCAATGAGGTGCCTTGGGAAGAAGAGGAAGAAGAGACACCACGGCGTCAAGCGTCACAGAAGAAATCTACAAGGTTTCAAAGCAGTGGTTTTCAACTGCCCAGCCTTGATCTTTTAGCACAGCCGTTAGTCTTAGAAAAAAATCCATCTATGGCGCCCGAAATTTTAAAAGAACACGCGGTACAATTGGAAAGCGTGCTGGAAGATTTTGGTGTTAAAGGACAAGTTATTAATGCGCGACCAGGGCCAGTCGTTACGTTATATGAATTTGAACCTGCTCCTGGAATTAAGTCTTCTCGTATCATCGGACTGGCAGATGATATAGCCCGTTCCATGAGTGCAATTTCAGCACGTGTGGCAGTGATACCTGGTAGAAATGTTATTGGAATAGAACTTCCTAACCCGACACGGGAAATTGTTTACTTGCGTGAAATCATGCAAACACGCGACTTTTATGAAAGTAAAGCTAAGCTTGGCCTTGCACTTGGTAAAACAATTGGTGGTGAACCGGTTATCGCAGATTTAGCAAAAATGCCGCATTTGTTGGTTGCCGGCACAACCGGATCAGGTAAATCCGTCGCTATTAACACGATGATCTTATCATTGCTTTACCGGATGACCCCGGAACAATGTAGGCTCATTATGGTTGATCCGAAAATGCTTGAATTATCTGTATATGACGGTATTCCGCATCTTTTGACGCCTGTTGTGACAGATCCCAAAAAAGCTGTGGTTGCTTTGAAATGGGCTGTTCGTGAAATGGAAGAACGCTACCGCAAAATGGCAAAAGTGGGTGTTCGTAACATTGATGGCTTTAACGAACGGGTCAAGGAAGCAGAAAGAAAAGGTGAAGCTCTTTCGCGTACTGTGCAGACGGGTTTTGATCGTGACACTGGTGAACCTGTTTATGAAACAGAAACTATCGAAATAGCCGCAATGCCATATATTGTCGTTATTATAGACGAAATGGCAGATCTGATGATGGTGGCCGGAAAAGATATTGAAGGTGCTGTACAGCGTTTGGCGCAAATGGCTCGTGCCGCTGGTATCCATGTTATTATGGCAACACAGCGCCCATCTGTTGATGTTATTACCGGAACAATCAAGGCAAACTTTCCTACGCGTATTTCTTTTCAGGTTACTTCAAAAATTGATAGTCGTACAATCCTTGGAGAACAAGGTGCTGAACATCTGCTCGGGCAAGGTGATATGTTGTTCATGATGGGAGGCGGGCGTATTCAGCGTGTACATGGCCCGTTTGTTGGTGATGAAGAAGTTGAACAAATTGTTCAACATCTGAAAACGCAAGGCGTACCTAATTATCTTGATTCTGTTACAGAAGAAGATGAACCAGATGATGGGGATACTATTTCGGGTGGAGCAAGCCATTTTGAAGAGTCCCAAGACCCTTATGATCAAGCTGTCGCAGTTATATTACGAGACCGCAAAGTATCAACATCATATATACAGCGCCGTTTAGGTATTGGATATAATCGTGCCGCTTCAATAGTAGAACGCATGGAAGAAGAGGGGCTTATTAGTCCTGCTAATCACGCTGGAAAACGTGAAATTCTTGTTCCAGAGGACGATACCCCGTTTTAGCCGATATTCGATTAAAAATTTTCGTATAAATCAGGCATGTAAAGCCTCAAAGCCATAGTAATGCCATAGCAAGCTGCGATAGTGAGAGCAGGAGTGATAACGATGAGATATAACATGAAATCTGCTTTTAAAGCATTATTTTTCGCTGGAGCATTGGTTACAACGAATCTGGTATTTTCTGTTGTTTTGCCAACGCATGTTATGGCTCAAAATGCAGCGGCTCATGCACAAGATATTGCTAATCACTTTTCAGCAATCCAAACAATGACGGGCGATTTTGTTCAATTTAGTCCGAAAGGTGAGATGACAGAAGGTACTTTTTATCTCGAACGGCCGGGTAAAATTCGTTTCAGTTATAAAAATTCTCCAGTTCGCGTCATAACCGATGGAAAGTCTGTTGCGATTAACAATCGTAAACTTGATACATGGTCTCTCTATCAATTATCGCAAACACCAATGAAAATGCTGCTTGATACCAAAATAGATCTATCGGACGGCAAACTACTGGGCGTTACTGAGGATAACGGCGCAACTACGATTATTTTGGCCGATAAAAGTTTAGGTAAAGGCCAAATCCGCATGATCTTTGATTCCAAAACATATGATTTGCGGCAATGGACAATTGTTGATCAGCAAAATTTGGAAACAACAGTTCAGGTTACCAATGTTCGCGTTGGCGTTAGATTTGCTCAAGGAATGTTTGATATACCTTATCAACGTATTGCCATGAAAAGAAACCGCAACTAGGCATTTTGAATATCGCCTAAAATCTCTATTAAACTCAGTGGATCCTGATTTCGATCTATGCGATAGATCCATATTTTTTAGTTATGCTATTTTTTGTCCTATATGAACCACAGTGTAAGAAAAATAAAAGGCTCAATTAAGCAGCTATAAGCATTCCTTCAGTTATATTTTGTCGTATTTGGGTGGAAAAGCTATCAACTTATTTATTAATATGCGATGATTGAGGACATGACACAGAGCCTTTCCATGCATAGTGATATATACCATATCATAGCTAAAAACCTCGTTTAGAAATATCCCACATTTTTGCTAAAAGGGAATTAGACTGGGTTACTGGATTTTACCTTCATTTGCGACTATGAGAAGCTAGGCTATCATTTCCTATTGAAGGTTGTCGTTGGATGAGTTTTTCAGTTGCTACTTGGAATATTAATTCTGTTCGTTTGCGTTTACCGATCGTCCTCGATTTTTTACAAGAAGCAAATCCAGAGATATTATGTTTGCAAGAAACCAAATGTCCTGATGATAAATTTCCGTTTAAAGCGTTGCAGGCAATTGGTTATGAACATATCGCGGTAAATGGGCAAAAAGGCTATCACGGTGTGGCTACATTATCCCGCCGTCCGTTCACATCAGTTAATAAAACCAACTTTTGTGGTAAAGAAGATTGCCGACACGTTGCCGTAACTGTTCATGCAGGGGAAAAGATAATTAGGGTTCATAATTTTTATGTACCAGCTGGCGGTGACGAGCCTGATCCGGAAATTAATCCGAAATTTCAGCATAAACTTGATTTTTTGGAAGAAATGAAAGCCATCAAAGCTGATATGGGGGATGGATATTCTTCAATATTGGTTGGTGATCTCAATATTGCACCATTTGAAAATGACGTGTGGTCACATAAGCAATTGCTTAAAATAGTCAGCCATACACCAATAGAGACCGATACATTGAAAGCCTTATGTGCTGAAGGTGGCTGGGTTGACTTGATGCGGAAAAAGATACCAGAACCGGAAAAGATCTTTACTTGGTGGAGTTACCGCGCCAAGGATTGGGAAACGTCAAATCGTGGGCGCCGTTTAGATCATATTTGGTCATCGCCTGATCTTTCTCATCATATTAAAGAGCTGGAAATAATGACGAAGGCAAGAGGGTGGGAAAAGCCTTCAGATCACGTGCCAGTCATTATGCGGTTTGATATTGCATAAAGATGAACAGCTTTTCATTGTACGATTGCTCTTGATTTTTCCATAACATGAACAAAATTTCACAAGATTTCTGAACGCGATTATGAAATATAAGGCGCGGTAAGAGCATTTCATGTTCGGTAAACGAATATGATGTCTAAAGACATGCAGGAGAAATAATGCAGAACCATTATAAAAAGAATGCTGGTAAACTGCCATTATGCGTTTCTGTATTTTCATGCTTATTGGTATTATCGGGTTGCCTCGTTGGACCGGATTATCAGAAGCCAATATTCAAGGTAGCATCTAAATGGAATACCGATTCACGTGAAACCCCTTCCACACCGCCGGAATTGGCTGGCTGGTGGCGACGCTTGAATGACCCCATACTTGATAAAATTATAACAGATGCAATTGCTGGGAACACTGATGTTGCATCAGCAAAGGCAAGAGTAAGAGAGGCACGTGCAAGTCTTTCGCAAGTAACTGGAACACTCTATCCAAGTCTAGATGGTTCAGCATCGGGTAATCGTAATAAATCAGCAGGTGGACCAGAACGAAGTCAATATCGCGGCGGTTTGGATTCCAGTTGGGAGATAGATTTATTTGGTGCAAATCGACGCTCTGTGGAAGCAGCGAAGTATGGATTGGATGGTGCGAAAGAAGATATGCGCGCCACTATGCTTACACTTATCGGCGATGTTGCCACTAATTATACTGAAATGCGTGGTTTGCAGCAGAAAATCGCACTTGCAAAACGAACTGCAGCATCACAAAGACGTACGGCACAGCTAACAAAAGATAAATTTGCGGCTGGAGCTGTTTCACAGTTGGATGTGTCAAATGCTGAAGGTCAGGCAGCTAGCACCGAAGCTGGCATTCCGCAAATGGAAGCAAATTTGGCCACGACAATACATCGTTTGTCGGTTTTGACAGGTCAAAGTCCAACAGCGTTAAATGATATATTGACGAAGACTGGCAATATTCCGCAGCCTAAATGGCCAATTCCTGCTGGTGTACCTGCAGATATTCTTTTAACACGTCCAGATGTGCGCTTGGCTGAGAGACAATATGCTCAAGCGACAGCGCGTATTGGACAGAAAGAAGCAGACCGTTATCCATCGGTTACTTTAACGGGAAATATTTCAACCGCTGCGACGCAACCCGGAAAGTTGGGAAAAAGTTCAACAATCAGTTGGTCATTCGGTCCAGGCGTGAGTGTGCCACTTTTCCACGGAGGGCAACGTATAGCGGCTGTAGAAGTGGCAAAGGCTCAAAGAGATCAATCTTTTATTGCTTATCGTAGTGCTGTTCTTAGTGCGTTGGAGGATGTTGAAAATGCGTTGGTTTCGGTGAAAAAAGAAAAGCAGCGCTCTATAAAATTAACAGAATCGGCGAATGCTTATTCAAAGGCACTCGCATTATCGCGTTCACTTTATCAAAATGGAAACACAAGTTTTCTTGAATTGTTGAATGCAGAACGTTCGCATTATTCGTCAGAACAGTCACTGATCGAAAGTAAAGTTGCCATTACGACCGACTATATTGCTTTAATGAAAGCATTAGGGGGTGGCTGGGATGGAGCCATAGATGTTTCACATCCTGAAATAGTTGATGGTTACACAGGCCCTCATTTAAAAACAGTTCAAGCAGAGAGTAAAACACGATGATAAAGAAAAAACCGGTTACAATTATTATAGTTGTGATTGCCCTTATCGTGCTTTTTTGGTGGGTGCGCTCTGCATTTTTTTCATCTGTTCAACCAACTTATATGACCTCCAAAGTTAAACGTGGGGATATCGAAGTCAGTGTGTTGGCGAATGGAACAATAAAACCGCACCGGTTGGTTGCTGTTGGTGCGCGTGCTACGGGTAGAATTATTTCGTTGAAAGTTCAGCCAGGTAGTGTCGTAAAAGAGGGTGATTTATTAGCAGAAATTGACCCGACGACTCAGCAAAATGAATTAAAAAGCAAGCAGGCAGCACTTGCAAATTACAGAGGCAAACTTGCAGAGCAAGAAGCCCAGCTAGTTTTAGCCAAACAGAATATGGCTCGTCAGCAAAATATGATTTCCACGCATGCTGTTTCTCGTGCCGATTTTGACGATGCGAATGCTCAAGTTAAGGTACGCGAGGCACAAATTGACCAGTTAAAGGCTCAAATTGTTCAGGCAGAAGTTGATGTGCAGACTGCTGAGGTCAATTTAGGATATACGCGTGTTACCGCACCATCGGATGGTACAGTGCTAGCAACTGTTGTGCAGGAAGGGCAAAACGTAAACGCCGTACAATCTGCACCAACTATCGTTATTCTTGGTGATTTGTCTGTTATGACAGTAAGAGCAGAAATATCGGAAGCAGATGTTATCAATGTCAAGCCGCAGCAAGAGCTTTACTTTAACGTTCTTGGTAATCGAACCAGACGTTATGAAAGCCATTTGGAGAAGATAGAACCAGCGCCCGAATCCATTCGTAATGATATTAGTTTCAATTCTTCTGCAAGTGCATCGTCCAGTTCTTCAACCTCATCGGCAATTTATTATAACGGAACCTTTAATGTTCCGAATGATGATGGCGTTTTGAGAACGTATATGACAGCTGAAGTGCATATAATTTTAGGCCGAGCCAAGAATGCATTGCTGATACCGACAGATGCGTTAAACAATGTGTCTGGGAAAAATGCGGTCGTGCAAGTTCTTGGTAAAGACGGTAATTTACAGTCACGTAATGTCGAAACTGGACTGAACAACAAAGTCATGGTTGAGATTTTATCTGGTCTTAAAGAAGGTGAAACAGTTGTAACTGGTGTCAGTAATGGCGTGATTGTGCCAACCGGTGCTCCTTCTGGTAATCGTCATCGCGTAGGACCGTTTTAAAACATGGAAAACAATCAAGACGAAGCCGTTATTGTTCTGCAAGACGTTATCCGTGAGTTTCCAGCAGGTGAATCAACAGTACGAATCTTAAAAGGTATAAACCTGACTATAAAACGTGGTGAAATGGTCGCCATCGTTGGGGCTTCTGGCTCAGGTAAATCCACATTAATGAATATATTGGGTTGCCTTGATAGACCAAGTGCAGGAAGTTATCGTGTTTCAGGGAAAGAAACCTCTCAACTCAATGCTGATCAACTTTCAAGTTTGAGAAGAGATCATTTCGGATTTATTTTTCAACGCTATCACTTACTTAGCGAATTGACTGCATTGGATAATGTTGAAATTCCAGCCATTTATGCTGGACGCTCTCCATTAGAACGTGAGAAGCGTGCTGCGGCGCTTCTGCAACGATTGGGTATGGGGGAACGTATCCATCATAGACCCGGTCAGCTTTCAGGTGGTCAACAGCAACGCGTATCGATAGCCCGTGCACTTATGAATAATGCTGAAGTAATTTTGGCAGATGAACCTACTGGTGCGCTTGATCGCACTAGTGGTGAGGAAGTTTTACGAATACTCGAAGAAATTCACGCCGAAGGTCGTACGATTATCATTGTCACACATGATATGTCCGTTGCGCAAAAAGCGGAACGAATTATTGAAATCAGTGATGGTGAGATTTTATCAGATAGACCAAATAAGCCAACAGAGTTGGCAACAGGGCGCGCAGATGATGTTGCAACAGAAGTTTTTAGTACGAGAAAAATTGGGTTAATTCGCTCTTTTCTAGATCGGTTTCATGAAGCTTTCCGTATGGCCTTGCTGTCCATGAATGCGCATCGTATGAGAACTTTTTTGACAATGCTTGGCGTTATTATTGGCATTGCCGCAGTGGTTTCCATGGTGGCCCTTGGTAATGGAACGCAAAAACAAATATTGGAAAACATCAATAGTTTAGGCAGCAATACACTCAATATCTTTGCAGGCAAAAGCTTTGCAGACATGCGATCCGGGAAAGTAACGACATTGGTTGATTCCGATGCAGTGGCACTTTCCCAACAACCATATGCGGATGGTGTAACTCCAACTGTAACAACGTCTACCACTGTTCGTTATGGTTCATTGGAATCGAATGTTACTGTGTATGGTGTGAGTGACCAATATTTTACGGCACAAGGAGCTAAACTTGTTGAGGGAAAATTATTTGACGGGGAAAGCGTTTTAGCTCGTACAACTGAATTGGTAATTGAAAAACAGGCTGTTACAACATTATTTCCTGATACACATGATAGCCCTATTGGCAAAGTCGTTCTGGTAGGAAAGGTACCGACACGTATAGTGGGTGTTATTGAGCTGCAACAAATGGGGCCGAAATCCGATACATTACAATTTTATCTACCCTATACAACAGTACAAACTAGGTTTTTAGGCAACAACACAGTGCGCTCAATCACCTTAAAAGTGGCCGATAATGTCGATTCTCGATTGGCAGAGGAAGCAGTTAAACGCTTTCTCATCATGCGCCATGGTGCTGAAGATTTCTTCATTCGTAATTCGGATGAATTTCGTGAGCAGGTTATGGCGAGTACACGCGTATTGACTTTGCTGGTCGCATCAATTGCTTTTATCTCACTTTTGGTCGGTGGTATTGGCGTAATGAATATTATGCTTGTCACTGTTTCCGAGCGGATCAATGAAATTGGTGTCCGTATGGCAGTTGGTGCAAGGCAGAGCGATATATTGCAACAGTTTCTCATTGAATCCATCTTGGTATGCCTTATTGGCGGGGCATTGGGAATTCTATTTGGTTTATCAGTTGGTTGGATTTTTGCGGTGAGTGGGGCTCCATTTAAACTTGTCTATTCTACAGGTTCTATTATGATCGCTTTCATATTTTCTACGCTTATCGGTATTGGTTTCGGTTTTCTTCCGGCACGAAATGCTTCTAAGCTTGATCCTGTTGCTGCTTTGTCAAGAGACTAGTCGATACACCGAGAAATGCAGCGATTTTTTTGACGTCAACGTATTTGGTAGAGACTTCAAAGGAAATTGAAATTGTCGAAAACCACACCAGCTACCTCCTTTTTGGATCATAATCATATTGCCTACGAATTTATAACTTATACCTATGATCCACATGCTGATCGTGCAGGACTCCAAGCTGCAGAAGCAGTCGGTGCGGATCCTGCAACAGTTTTCAAAACACTCATGGTCAATGTTGATGGTAAACCACATGTTGCGGTGCTACCGTCAGACCAAGAAGCAAATATGAAAAAGTTGGCAGCAGCATTTGGTGGAAAACACGCAGAAATGTTATCTGTTGAAGAGGCAGAAAAGCTGACGGGTTACAAAGTTGGTGGTATTTCACCTTTTGGTCAACGGCGACATCTTCCTATTGTTTTCGAAGAAACAGCAGAGCTTTTTGACGCAATATATATCAATGGTGGTGGACGCGGATATCAGGTTAAACTTTCACCTCAAGATGCAATAAACGTTCTTTCTGCAAAAGTAGCTGACTTTAAACGCTGAAACGGTGTGCGATATGGCTCAAATATTCTTGAAGGTGGCACTGCACAGATAGTGTCTTTATCGCTATTCATGCAAATATCAAAAATTTCTCCTAATGATATTAAATCCATGAGCGGATTTCTGCGCCAATATATTTGATATATTCTGTTCCAATTAGTCTCAGTTGATTGAATTGCCTCACCCAACTTTGATCCTCATTACCATCGCTAATAGGATAAGCAATAAAGGTAGTATTGGGTAACAAACGCTCCAGCTCACGTAAAGATCTGGGCATGTGATAATCGTTGGTTACAATATAAACGCTACGATAATGCTTTTGTTTGATCCAATTTGTGCTTTCTTCAGCATTGCCAATCGTATTGGTTGCGTCATGGCCAAGATCAACACAACAGTCGAATAATTTCGGATCAGCATGGGTTACACGAATTAAAGTGTGACTATTTGTTGAAGGGTTAACACCGCTAATAAGAAGGCGTTCTCCCTTGCCTTTGGCTAATAGTTCCAATCCGGCTGCTACGCGCTTTTCACCTCCGGTTAAAACGATGATAGCATCTGCTTTTGGCAATGGGTTTGGCGGAATTGTTCGGGATATTTTTTCGCTAAAATAAAAAAAACCTGCGCTAAAAATTATAATGCAGAGCAGAATTATAATTGTGACGGGAGGTAAATGTTTAAAAAAACGCTTTTTCCACCGCAGCAAAGTTAATTTCTGCATCCGTTTACGGCGGATGTTAGGATTTGCCAGCTCTGCAATTAAAGCACAATCATTCATAATTTTAGAACAAATCGCTTTCACTACGGTCTATAAATCTCAATTGATTGAGAATGGTTAAACGACTGGTCGCCATCGTCAATATTGATACGCAACATATTAATATGAAAATCTTTAAATAACTTAACCAATCGATCGAAAAATTTCCGAACAATGCAGAAGCTTGGTCAGCTTCTGGCATACCAATATTATGGCTTGCCCAAAATGAAAAAGCGACAAACACGAAGATTGCAGCAACGCCTCCATAAAACGATCCTTTGAGACCAGTCTTCAAAAAATGAAAGTCGAATTGTCGTGCAATAAATTTCGACTCAGCACCAATGAAATGGAGTACTTCGACAATATGAGCATTACCAGAGAGAGCACTTCTTGTTGCAAAAATAATTGTCAAAGTGAGCGATGCTATCACCAAACATAGAATTACCAAGCCAATGATAATTGTTGCATGTGCCATGAGAACAAGTCGATCAATTGCATTGTGATGATTATCAAAACTTCCACCCGGTATTTGAGCGGCAACGGCATCACTTATCATACCAAAATCTGGTTTTTTATCATCATCGAGGGTTACAACAACCAGTCTTGGGACTGGAAGCTCCTTCAATTCCAACCCAGTACCAAGCCATGGCTCTAAAAGACGTTCTGTTGCTGCACGATCAACAATTTGAGCGTCCTTAACCCCTTGAAACCCTTTCACCAAGTCAACAGCGTAACGAAGTGTTTTTTCAATATCGAGGCCATCGGTCGGGCGAATTTGAATAGTTGCTTCTCTAGAGATTTCACTTTCCCAATTGCGTGCTGAATGACTGATGAGATCAACGCCACCAATTGCTAGAGACGCGAGGAATGTCATTATAGCAATGACAACCACCAAGGCTTGACCAGTAACATCATGTTCGGGAACAATAGAGGAAAGCCCGTCGCTTTGCTTTTTCCCCAAAAAGCGTTTTTTTGTTTCTAATGATGATAGCTTAGTCATATATATCAAGCCTTCCATCATTAAGAATCATGCGTCGTGCATCAACTTGATCCATCAAACCGATATCGTGTGTTGCGATAATGACAGCCGTTCCTGACCGGTTAAGCTCGATGAAAAGCCGTAAAAGACGGCGTGCTAATGTTGGATCAACATTACCGGTAGGTTCATCAGCAAGAAGAATTTCTGGTTGATCTATAAGTGCGCGAGCTATTGCTGCACGTTGCTTTTCTCCGCCAGAAAGAACAGGAGGTAAGACATCCATACGTTCACCCAACCCAACCCATTGAAGTAGTTCTTCCACTTCAGCGCGATAGGTTATCTCTTCTCGCCCTTTGATTCGTAACGGTAAAGAAACATTTTCATATGTGGTCATATGGTCAAGTAAACGAAAATCCTGAAATACGATTCCAATACGTTGTCTTAATGCCGACATATCACGGCGTTTTAAAAGAGCTGTGTCCGTACCAAATATATTAATTAGGCCACGTGTTGGCTTTAACGCGAGAAACATTAAGCGTAATAATGAGGTCTTTCCTGCACCTGATGGGCCTGTTAAAAATTGAAATGATCCGCGTGGAATATGAAAGCTTACATCGCGAAGCACTTCAGGACCCATACCATAGCGTAATCCAACATTTTCAAAACGAATCACAGCGTGTGTACCTACATTCCAGCTTTACTATTTTTACTTAATTCATGAACAGGAAAGCTGGCATTTTAACGGCTTACCTATTATCATTTGCGTTGAATTACGGTGCTAAATTCAATTTTAGCCCATATTCTCCTATATCCTTGTGGAATATGGTTAAGTCACGGTTAAAATTTATTGTTGATCGGTGCTTTCTTCGGAAAGCTGTCTGTGTTAGGCATCGGCAGAAATTTGTTACATGGATATCGAAATGCCCATTATAGATGGAAAGACAATAGACGTCTTATTTTCTGCAGAAGAAATTGCAAAACGTAATCAAGTTATTGCGCAAGAAATTGCTGAGAAAAAGCCAGATAAATTACTAATTTTGCCGGTATTAAAGGGCTCGTTTATTTTTGCCGCCGATCTCATCAGGGCTTTACACAGTGTAGGTGTTGTTTCTACTGTAGAATTTATTACTGTGTCCAGTTATGGTGCCGGTAAAGAAAGTGGTGATATCAAGCTTCTTCACGATGTCGATAGCGATGTGACAGGACGGGATATTTTATTGGTTGATGATATTCTCGAGTCTGGAAAAACATTAAAATTTGTACGGGATTTATTAAAGTCACGTGGAGCAAGACGCATTTTTGTTGCTGCACTTCTTGATAAGGCTATGAGGCGGCAAGCAAATATTGAAGCTGACTTCGTCGGGTTTTCATGTCCTGATAATTTTGTCGTAGGATATGGTATGGATGCAGGTCATGCATTCCGCCAACTACCGTTTGTCGGTGTAGTTCGCGATTAATAGTGTTGCAGGAACGATATAAACGGTTGTTTGATATTGGTTGAAGGATATTGAGGCATATTTGTTGGTTGATTGATAAGCAATAATTTTGCTGAGCACAGTTATCATTATCCGTTATAACTGGACTGGCAATCCATAATAGGTTTCAGCGCGGCCGGATGGTCAACCTTGGTTGTAGGGAAAATTATTAAGCGTGTCAGGTGCTAATAATTCAAAGGATACGCCTTTAGCATCATAATTTAAATTTGCTCTTCCATTAAAACTAACGGGAAGAAGGCGTTCGATCAATTTTGATCCAAAACCTTTTTGTTTAGGTCTAGCTACTTTGGGGCCTCCGGATTCGTTCCAATAGAAACGAAAGCACTCATTATCTACCGACCAAAAGATTTTTACCTTTCCTCTTTTGTTCGATAATGCGCCATATTTGATAGCATTTGTACTTAATTCATGCAGCGCTAATGCCATTGATAATGCTGCTTGCGGTGAAAGTGGTATGTCTGCCCCTTCAATAATAAAACGATCTTTATTGCAGCTGTGAATGCTAATCGTGCTTTCAAGGATTTGTTTTAGACTGGCACTATTTGACACACCTTTTGTTAGAATATCTTGGGCGTGTGCCAGTGCCTTTAATCTTATCGACAAATCTTGTGATGCTGTTTCAAGAGATGAAGCCTTAGACAGAGTTTGATTAGCAATACTTTGTACAATGGCTAAAATATTTTTGACCCTGTGAACAAGCTCGTCAGATAATATTTCCTGCTTTTCCTGCGCTTTATGATGTTCTGTCACATCTTGTAAAACGCCTAGGATACGCTCTCTTACGTTTGAGCCGCTATCCCGAGGAGCGATTTCAGACCAATAACCCATCCAGCGTAGCTGATTATCGTTTGCTCGTCTTATTTGGAATTCTAAATGGGTTATAGAATTGGTACCGTGTTTTGTTTCCAATATTTTATGTACGATCGTTCCTTGATCATCGATCAATACACTGAAAAACTGGTCAAGTGACAGTTCAGCCGCTTCAGGAAAACCCAGTAGTTTAAGAAATTGTGGAGTGGCTTCTATGACGCGACGGTCTTGATCTATTTCAAAGGCACCTATACCCGCTGCTTGTTGGGCAAGTCGAACGCGTTCTTCACTCAGCCGCAATGATTCAGAATTACGTCTTTCTTCTGTGCGGTCACGGACAATTTTTAAAAAGCCTTTTTGTTTGCCATCATCGCCATAAAACGCTTGTAAATCGCCTGAAGCCCAAAACGTTGTCCCATCCTTACGTATGTGATAGCGCTCTACAGCATCAATGCGATGGAGACTTGCCATCTCTCGACGCAGCTTTGGTAATCCAGTTTCACGATCTTCGTTAGTGAATAGAATATCTAAAGGTTGACCGATTGCTTCTTCTGGAGTCCAGCCAAACAATTTTTGTGCGCCGAAACTCCAAGTGACAATTCGCCCTTTCATGTCAGCAGTCAATATTGCATAGTCCAATGCATTATCGAGAATAAGCTGATTGCGCCATCCTTGTTTTTCAACACGCTTCATTACCTTTATTCAAACTCCGTTCCGTAAAATATTACAAAGGCCAAAAGCTCAAGCGTATCATTTCTGATGATGTAGCCTAAAAACGTTTTAAATTTAACATTTTATATAGGGTTTGTTAATCGTTTAACTAAATTAAATTGTATTTAATATTAATTTTATTGTATTTTTTAACAATTTTATAAATTTTTATTCTGGAAAAACATGGATATTTAACAGGTATATAGGAAAATTTTATTAATTCTATTTTTTAGAATAATTATTATGTTAGATATATTATGATATGTTTAATCTCATTATATTTAAAAATTTTTATAAAATAATTATTGATATTATTTAACTTAATAAGAAATATATTTAAATATAAATTGCATGTATTGATCGATATAATATTTGATGATTTCATCAGTCTTAATAGATGAGGAGTTTTCAACGTGTCAATAAAACATGATCGCTATGATTCTTATCTTAAGCAGGCGCACGATCAGCCGCCGATTAAGACTGCAATTGTTCATCCTTGTTCATCAGAAGCGATATTGGCAGCAATAGAAGCTTGTCACGAAAAATTTCTAGAACCTATACTTATTGGACCTGCGGCAAAAATTAAAAAAGCAGCGGATGACGCTAAAGTTACTCTGGATAGTATCCAGATTGTTGATACTGAACACAGTCATGCAGCTGCAAAACAGGCTGTTAAAATGGCGGTTGATGGACAAGTGCAAGCGTTGATGAAGGGCTCATTACACACTGATGAGTTGTTGAGTGCAGTTGTCAGTGCGGAATCAGGTTTGCGAACAGAACGAAGAATTAGCCATGTCTATGCTATGGACATACCAGCATATTCTAAAGCGCTTTTTATAACTGATGCAGCTATTAATATACGCCCTGATCTAGATGATAAGCGTGATATTATTCAAAATGCAGTTGATTTGATGCGTATTTTGGGGGTTGATAAGCCTTTGGTGGCAGTGTTGGCTGCTGTTGAAACTGTTAATTCAAAAATGCAAGCGACGCTTGATGCAGCGGCTCTGACAGTTATGTCTTTGCGTGGACAAATTACAGGGGCGGTGGTTGATGGACCTTTAGCATTTGACAATGCTATCAATCTAAAAGCTGCAGAAATTAAAGGTATTGTTTCTCCTGTTGCTGGTCAGGCAGACATTTTGCTTGTTCCAGATCTCGAAGCGGGAAATATGTTAGCTAAGCAATTAATGTATTTTGCTGATGCAGGAGCTGCTGGATTGGTTCTTGGCGCGCGTGTACCAATTATCTTAACAAGTCGATCTGATAAAGTTGCTGTGCGATTGGCATCAGCTGCACTTGCCAAAATAATGGTTGAACGTAAGTTTAACTTGGATCAAAAACATCATGAATGATCGTATTCTTACATTCAATTCGGGTTCTTCATCACTAAAAATCGGCCTTTATGAGACTGATAGTGGTTGTGCAAAAAGAATAGGAAAAGGCTCTATTGATCTTAGACGAAATTGTTTTTCATTTCGTATCGAAGGTGGAAAACAAATAGTTACAGCACCGTTACCTGACGACGCAGATGATAAGACGAGATTGAAGGACGTCTTTGGCTGGATTTCTAAAGCAGTGGAGATTGGTTCTGTTAAAGTGGTTGGTCATAGGGTAGTGCATGGTGCTGATATTTTTAAAGAGGCTTGTATCGTTACAGACAAAACCCTCGATTATATGGAATCATTAATTCCGCTTGATCCGTTACATCAACCAGCCAATTTAAAATTGATTTATCTTGTACGTAAACTGTTTCCATCATTACAGCAAACGGCTTCTTTTGATACGTCATTTCACCAAGAGCAATCGGATAAAGTAAGGCGGTTTGCTTTGCCTCGCTTATTACATGACCAAGGTGTAAAGAGGTATGGTTTTCACGGACTTTCGTACCGATATATTTCCAGCAAATTAACGACGCTGCCTGAAAACGTAAAAACAGAAAATGTCATTGTTGCTCATCTTGGTAGCGGTGCAAGTCTTTGCGCGATGAAGAACGGTAAAAGTGTGGAAACCACTATGGGGTTTTCAACGTTGGATGGTATACCCATGGCATCGCGTTGTGGTGCACTGGATGCTGGTGTCCTAATTTATCTATTGCGTGATAATAAACACAGTGTCAGTGATATTGAATATATGCTTTATTATTCCAGCGGTTTATTAGGAATGTCTGGCATTAGCGCTGATACGCGTGATCTAATTGAATCAAAACTTGGTCAGGCAAAACAGGCGCTTGATGTATTTAATTTTCGGGTAGCAGGTGAAATAGCGCGTTTGGCTGTTGCATTGAATGGTCTTGATAGTATCATTTTTACGGGCGGAATTGGTGAACATCAGCCGGAAATTAGAGCCGCAATTTTAGAACAACTCCGTTGGCTTGGTTTTAATATTGATTATAAAGCAAATGATGCGAATGCTTTGCAAATTACCACACAAGACAGCCGATTGGCGGCATGTGTTATTTCGACGGATGAAGAACAATGCATTGCAGATGATGCAGCCTATCTGATGAAAAATTAAGACTGCTTATATTCTAAAATTTGCAATGATAGCGATATGATAAATTTATTATTCAAATCATAAAGTATCAAGAGCTATAATCATCCTACTATACCACTTAATTTTTATTCCTGAAACGGATATATAAATATATATGTCTATTTTTTAGTAAAAAATCATAATAAATAGGTAAAATTTTTATTTTTCAACCTTAAAAAAATAATAAAAATATAATTTCTTCTATAGATATAGAGAAATCCTGCAGTAGTTAATTATAGGTAAAGAACATGTAGTTCGAGACAATTAATTAAATACAGAAGGATATCTCGATGTCAGATGAAAAAAATAAAAATGCTCATCATAGTCATGAAGCAAACTCGAATAATCAATGTTGTTCGCAGCCAAATCCATTAAATGCCCTTCGTAATCCTTTAGATGCTTACCCTAAACCTCCATATCATACCGAAAAACAGACCGTGCCAGGATTAGTTTCAAAAATGAATCCATTACCAGATCACGGTGAAAAAACGTATAAAGGTTCAGGTAAACTTATTGGTAGAAAAGCTCTCATTACCGGTGGCGATAGTGGTATTGGCCGTGCCATTGCAATAGCCTTTGCGCGTGAAGGCGCTGATGTGGCAATTAACTATTTGCCGGAAGAAGAATCAGATGCAAAAGAGGTTATTAATCTCATTAAGGAAGCGGGGCGTAAGGGGATAGCCATTCCAGGTGATTTAACCAATCGTGATTTTTGCAGCGAGCTTGTTAATAAAGCTGTGAAGGAGTTGGGTGGCTTAGATATTTTGGTGAATAATGCAGGGCGCCAGCAAGCTGTTGAGTCTCTTGCTGATTTGACCGATGAGTCATTTGACGCAACAATGAAAACCAATATTTATGCTCCATATCGTGTAACAAAAGCAGCCCTTAGTCACATTCCTGCTGGCGGCACAATTATCATTACATCGTCTATACAAGCATTCGACCCATCAGCTACTTTGTTTGATTACTCACAAACAAAAGCCGCAAATGTTGCCTTCGCAAAATCATTGGCAAAACAACTTGCTCCAAAAGGAATTCGTGTCAATGCCGTTGCTCCGGGGCCATTCTGGACGCCGCTTCAACCTGCCGGTGGGCAGTTGATGGAAGCGATGCCACAATTTGGTAGCGAATCACCATTAAAACGCGCTGGTCAACCTGTTGAAATTGCACCTCTTTATGTGCTCTTGGCCAGCGGCGAGGCAAGTTACTGTTCAGGCCAGGTTTTTGGCGCAGCAGGTGGTTTGGGTTTGGATAGTTAATCAGGTATGTGGATTGGCTCGGTGTCCAAAAATGGCTGAGCCAACACGTACACTCGTTGCTCCAAACATAATTGCTGTTTCGTAATCAGCAGACATACCCATGGATAACTTTGAAACTCCAGCCTCTTTTGCTAGTTTTTGTAACAATGCAAAGTAGGGGCCGGGGTTTTCTCCAGCAGGCGGAATACACATTAACCCGACAATGTTGAGATTGTATTCTTGTTGACATTTTTTGACAAAATTGACGGTGTCTGAAGGTGCAATACCTGCTTTTTGCGGCTCAAGCCCGATGTTTACTTGTACATAACAAGGTAGAATACGCTTTTGTTGTTGCATTTCTTGGCTAAGAAATTTTGCAATTTTATCTCGGTCAACTGTTTCTATGACATCAAATAAAGACACGGCGTCGGCCGTTTTATTTGACTGTAACGGACCTATGAGGTGAAGTTCTATATCATCGTATTCCTGACGCAATTGTGGCCATTTATTGTTTGCTTCTTGCGCTCTGTTTTCACCAAAAACGCGTTGTCCGGCATTAAGGACTGGGCGAATTTCGTCGCAATCAAAGGTTTTAGATACGGCAATAAGTTGTACCGAGTCAGGAGATCTCCCCGAATCATGACATGATTTTTCGATCTCTTGTTTGATTTTTTGCCAATTTTCAACGGCTACAGTCATGATCAATCCTCTTTCATCGTTGATTGAATGGATAAAAACGCATAGAAGTGGTTGACGCTTGCGTTAATCCGTGGTGAAGCACCTATTGAGTTTTTTGACTTCATTTTGCAAGAGTATAATGGCGATGGCAACTGAACGCTATAATCCGCGTGCTACAGAACAAAAATGGCAATCAGTCTGGGAAGAAAAGCAAATTTTCAAAACAGACAATAATGATCCGCGTGAAAAATATTACGTACTAGAAATGTTTCCCTACCCATCTGGGCGAATTCATATGGGGCACGTGCGTAATTACGCAATGGGTGATGTTGTAGCAAGATATAAACGGGCTAAGGGCTATAATGTACTTCATCCAATGGGATGGGATGCATTTGGTATGCCTGCTGAAAATGCTGCCATGCAGCATAAGGTACACCCGAAAGAGTGGACCTATCAGAATATTGCGACAATGAAAAAGCAGTTAAAGTCAATGGGACTTTCACTTGATTGGTCGCGTGAATTTGCTACTTGTGATGTCAATTATTATCATCGCCAACAAATGCTTTTTCTTGATATGTTTGAAAAAGGTTTGGTTGACCGTAAGACTTCAAAGGTCAATTGGGATCCTGTCGATCATACTGTATTGGCAAATGAACAGGTTGTTGATGGTCGTGGCTGGCGTTCTGGTGCACTTGTTGAACAGCGTGAACTGACCCAGTGGTTTTTCAAAATTACCAATTTTAGCGAAGAATTATTGGATGGTCTCGAAGGGCTTGACCATTGGCCGGAAAAAGTTCGCGTTATGCAGAAAAACTGGATCGGCAAGTCGGAAGGTGTCTTACTGCGTTGGGAATTGGTAGAAAATAACCTTCTTGATGGAATTAATGAAGTTGAATGTTATTCGACACGCCCAGATACATTATTTGGCGCTTCTTTTATTGCCATAGCAGCCGATCATCCAATTGCCCGTCAGTTAGCAAAAACTAACAGCGAATTACAGGTATTTGTTGAAGAATGTCACCGTAAAGGAACATCGACAGCAGAATTGGAAACAGCAGAAAAACAAGGGTTTAATACAGGGTTAAAAGTGTACCATCCCTTTGATAAGAACTGGGAAATACCTGTTTATGTCGCCAATTTTGTCTTAATGGAATATGGTACCGGTGCGGTTTTCGGTTGCCCAGCACATGACCAACGTGACTTGGATTTTGCTAATAAATACGAGCTTCCTGTGCGTCCTGTTGTGTTGCCGGAAGGAGCAGATCCAGACAGTTTTGTTGTGACTGAAAAAGCGCATACAGATGATGGCCTGTTAATCAATTCACTTTTTTTGGATGGATTAAAGCCTAAAGCCGCATTTGAAGAAGTTGTAAAACGTCTTGAGAAGCAAACTTTGCATGGACGGCCTCAAGCTGAAAGAAAAGTGCAATTCAGGTTACGTGATTGGGGTATATCGCGCCAGAGATACTGGGGATGTCCAATTCCGATTATCCATTGTGATGATTGTGGTGTTGTACCTGTTCCGAAAGCTGATTTGCCAGTAAAGCTTCCAGATGATGTTACATTTGATAAGCCAGGTAATCCACTTGATCGGCATACAGCTTGGAAACAGGTTAAGTGTCCTAAATGTGGTAAACCTGCTCGGCGTGAGACAGATACTATGGATACTTTCGTTGATTCTTCATGGTATTATGCACGCTTCACCGCACCATGGGAAAACGAACCAACAGATAAAAAAGCCGCAGCAGAATGGCTGCCAGTTGATCAATATATTGGCGGTATTGAACACGCCATTTTGCATTTGCTTTATTCACGCTTTTTTACGCGAGCAATGAAAATGACTGGCCATGTCAGTGTTGATGAGCCTTTCAAAGGGTTGTTTACGCAGGGCATGGTTGTTCACGAAACCTATCGTAATGCGCAAGGTTGGGTCTCTCCTGCAGATATTCGTATCGATGAGAAAGATGGTGTGCGTCAGGCTACATTGCTCGCAGATGGCAGCCCGGTAGAGATCGGCGCGATTGAAAAAATGTCGAAATCAAAAAAGAATGTTGTCGATCCAGACGATATTATTTCGTCTTATGGTGCGGATACGGCACGTCTATTCATGTTATCCGACTCGCCGCCTGAACGTGATGTTATATGGACAGAAGCCGGTGCCGAAGGTGCTCATCGGTTTGTTCAACGTGTTTGGCGGCTAATTTCAACCAGTGCGGATTTCTTACAAGGAGTACAGGCAAAAGCTGCAACGCAAGGTGATGCATTGGAAATATCCAAGGCAGCTCACCGTGCCTTGGCAATTGTTGCTGATGATATTGAAAAGCTGGCTTTTAACCGCGCCGTTGCGCGTCTGTATGAGCTTGTTAATACAATAGCTCCAGCACTACAATCGGTCGAAACTGCAGATGCGGAAATGAAAGCTGCTTTATATCAGGCATTGGAGTTCTTCATAATCATGATTTCTCCGATGATGCCGCATTTGGCTGAAGAATGTTATGCAGCGCTAGGTGGCAATGGATTAGTTGCTCAACTTACGTGGCCTGAATATGACCCTTCATTAATTGTTGATAATGATGTTGTTTTACCTGTGCAAATAAACGGTAAAAAACGCGGTGATTTGACAATTGCACGCGATGCAGATCAAGCAACCATTGAAAAGGCTGTTTTATCGCTCGATTTTGTGCAATTACATTTAGCAGGTAAAATGCCTAAGAAGATTATTGTTGTTCCACAAAGGATCGTCAATGTTGTTGCCTAAATATATATTACGCAGAATTAGACCCTTGGCAGCTATGGCTGTATTGGGAACATCGGTTGCTCTAGCAGCTTGTACAGTCCAGCCTCTCTATAAAGGTGATAGCCAAGGCGGGTCACAAATCAATGTTGCGTCAGCTATAAGGACAAAACTGTCTGGTATTGTCATTGAACAACCAACAGACCGTTTTAACCAGATGGTTCGCAATCGGTTGATCTTTTTGCTTAGTGGTGGTGCTGGTGAGCCAGCAACTCCAACTTACCAATTGTCTTTGGGAACAGGTTTCTCTGTTCGTTCAGCTGTTCAGATGGATATAGGTGATACAACCGATCGTACGGGTCGTGCTTCTGCCGGTACTGTAGATGGTCGATCGAATTATGTTTTGAAAGACATGGAAAACAAGGTTTTGGCAAAGCGGACACGCACTGTAAGTGCTTCATTTGACCGGCCTCGTCAGGAATATGCAAACTTGCAAGCAGAAGAAGATGCCAAAAAACGTGCAGCTAACGAACTTGCAGAACAAATATATTTATCCTTGGCACAAGACTTGTCGAAGCAAAAATAACAATATCTTTGCCAATTATCACATTGGATAAATTTATACTATCGCGTTACCAACCTAGGCATTTATCAATAAGTGCCTAGGTTTTTTATGCTTCTCAATATAAGAATTATCGGCTCATTTGAGACTTAAGCAGTTGTAACTTATTGTTTTAACTCCATTGCCTTAAAGAGCTTTTTCAAATTCTTATATTTGGGAGCGGGATTTCCCTTTATCAGGCTTTACTGCTCAGACATATACGAAGTAGGCGCGCCGCGTTGTGATCAAAATCTACTTAATGAATATCTTGCCCAGTTTTGGCCCAATCTTTTAAAAAAATATCCAGTCCTTTATCGGTGAGAGGATGTTTAACCAGTATTTTCATAATTGATGGTGGTATTGTTGCTACATCTGCACCAATTAAAGCAGCTTCTTTGACATGGTTGACAGTACGTATAGAGGCAGCAAGAATTTTTGTAGTAAAATCGTAATTATCGAAAATTGTTCGAATTTCACCTATCAGGTCAATTCCATTCAGTCCTATGTCATCTAAGCGTCCAATAAATGGAGAAACATAAGTGGCACCTGCTTTTGCGGCTAGCAAAGCCTGATTTGCAGAAAAACACAAAGTTAGATTGGTCTTTATCCCATTTTTTGTTAGCGCTTTACAAGCTTTTAATCCGTCCCAGGTCAATGGAAGTTTGACGCAAATATTTTCAGCAATTTTAGAAAGTATATCGGCTTGTCGCATCATGCTGTCAAAATCATTGGCAGTTACTTCAGCAGAAACTGGACCATCCACCAATGAACATATTTCTTTTGTTACATCGATAATATCGCGGCCTGATTTCAGGATAAGAGAAGGATTCGTTGTAACACCGTCAACGAGCCCAAGGTCGTTTAGTTCACGAATTTCTTCAGTAATAGCAGTATCAACAAAAAATTTCATAATTAAGCTCCTAAAGCTTGCTTTCAGAAATGGACATTGATTACGGTTTTATTGTTATGAGGCATTGCTTTATTTAAAAGCAAGCTCAACTATGGCAAGGATTATGAAAAAAGCCGAATCAAATCCGCGAAAAGTTATTTCTGTTTTGGTGCCTTTGCCGTCAGAGCGCCCCTATAGCTATGTAGTTCCAGAAGGAATGAATGTGAAGGTAGGCTCTATTGTGAGAGTGCCATTGGGTGCTCGTGAGGTGGCCGGACTGGTTACCAATGAAGCATCAGATGATGTCCCTACCAATAAATTGCGGGCAGTAACGCATGTTTTTGATTGCCCAGAGATAACTGCTGATATGTTGGAGTTTATCCATTTCGTATCCAGTTATACACTTTCTCCTCCAGGAATGGTTGCGCGTATGGCTTTGCGTGTGCCAGCAGCATTCGATCCAGAACCAACTTTGACAGGATTGCGTTATTGCGGTGGAACAGTTGAAAAACTCACATCTGCTCGAAAACGTGTTCTGGAATTGGCACAAGATGGATTGTCGTGGACCAGAACGGGGTTAGCTCATGCTGCAGGAACTTCTGTCAGTGTGGTTGACGGGTTAAAAAATCAGGGAATTTTTACGGAAGTCGAAGTACCAGCCCCTACAGTTGTTGCTGTTCCAGATCCAACATATGCATCTCCAATATTGGAAGGGGCACAGATTGAAGCAGCCGAAACTCTAAAAAAAGTAGTCGATGAAAACAGCTTTAAAGTTCTACTTTTAGATGGTGTTACTGGTTCGGGAAAAACTGAAGTTTATTTTGAAGCTGTTGCTAAAGCGATTGAACGAGGCAAACAGGTGCTTATTCTTTTGCCGGAAATCGCTTTGACACAACAATTTTTAGACCGTTTTGAAACGCGTTTCGGCGCACCACCAGCTGAATGGCATTCTGATCTTACATGCAAACAACGTGAACGTGTTTGGAGACAAGTTGCGGAGGGACGTGTTAGAGTTGTTGCTGGTGCTCGATCGGCTTTGTTTTTGCCTTTTGAAAATCTTGGTTTGATCATTGTCGATGAAGAACATGATTCAGCCTATAAACAAGAAGATCGAGTCTTTTACAATGCGCGAGACATGGCTGTAGCGCGGGGATCTTTTGGTCATTTTCCTGTTATTTTGTCGTCAGCTACCCCGTCGATAGAGAGTAGGGTGAATGCGCTACAAGGTCGTTATCAGGCGATTCATCTTCCATCACGGTTCAAAGCAGTGGCAATGCCGAATTTGCGTGCCATTGATATGAGAAAAAATCAACCTACTGCCGGCAGATTTATTTCACCTCCACTTGAATTGGCAATCAGGCAAACACTGGAGAAAAGTGAACAATCGCTGATTTTTCTCAATAGACGTGGTTATGCCCCATTAACATTATGTCGTGTTTGTGGACACCGATTCCAATGTCCTAATTGTTCAAGCTGGTTAGTTGAGCATCGTTTTCGCGGACAATTAATGTGTCATCACTGTGGGTATCATGAACCAGTACCTGAGGCATGCCCTGAATGTGGCGCCTTGGATCATTTGGTGGCATGTGGTCCGGGTGTTGAACGTATAGCAGAAGAAACGTTGCAGCTTTTTCCTGATGCGCGCATCTTAGTTTTATCAACAGACTTAGTGGGTGGTGTCAAACGATTACGACGAGAATTGGAGGCAATTGCTAAAGGTGATGTCGATATTGTGATTGGTACGCAATTGGTTGCCAAAGGGCATCACTTCCCAGGTATATCTCTTGTTGGAGTTGTGGACGCTGATTTGGGACTTTCAAATGGTGACCCGCGAGCTGCAGAGAGAACATTTCAACTTTTGTCACAGGTTACAGGTCGTGCCGGCCGTACTGGGCTAAAAAGCCATGGATTAATTCAAACCTACCAACCAGAACATCCTGTGATGCAAGCGATCATTTCTGGTGATAGTGAAGCTTTTTATACCCGTGAGATCGATGAACGTGCGCGTCATCAATTGCCACCCTTTGGTCGTCTAGCAGCTATTATCGTTTCAGCGGAAGTAAGAAGCGATGCAGAAATTCATGCTCGTGGATTAAGGCAGGCTGCGCCGATTGCTGATGAAATAAATGTATTGGGGCCAGCAGAGGCACCTTTGGCTTTAGTAAGAGGAAGATACCGTTTTCGACTGCTTATACAAAGTAGCAGGCGTGCAGATGTTCAAGCTTACATTAAAGCGATGATTGCTGCGGGTCCAAAAATACAACGGACTATACGTGTACAGATTGACATTGATCCGCAAAGCTTCATTTAACTGAGGCCATATTAATCATTTGCACTGATAAAGTGTTACTTGTTGATTGTCAGGTTATCCATGGGGAAGTGGAATGTTACGTGTCATAGCTATTTCGTGTATTATGATATTAGCAACGAACATTGCACATTCTCAATCTATTGCAGATACTATAAACCAAGATAAAAGAAATAATTCGCAAAGCGCAGATGTAACAGTATTTTCTTTTGCTTACAGTCTATTGAAAGAGACCGATAAAGTACTATTACCTATGATGGATGATCCATCAGCTTCTATGGGAAAAACCTGCAAAATAATAAAATTTCAGGCTCGTCAATGGATTTATATGAATATCGTTATTCAATACAATCATATTCTTTCCAACATAAAAACATTAGAAAAAAAATTAAGTCTTAGCGGTCGAGCTGAAGTTGGTCCGGTGACGAGGACGTTGATTGAAGCTTTAGAATATAGGCGGGGCATCATGGAAAATGCGCGCTTACTTGATTTATCTGCCGAGATCGTGAGAGACCGGCTTGAAGATAATGATGCTTCTATCGATAAAGCGTTGATTAGCGCGGGCGACACCGTTGCTTCATCTGCATTTGAGACTTTTCATGAAGCAAATACAGCGAAAATTAAATCCGTTGCTAAAGATATAGAGAATTCGTTACAGCAAAATTGTCAAAAAAGCCCGACGGAAAAAGAGAGTTATATAGATACATTGGTTGAATAGTTAATATTCAATATTGTCATACAATGTGAATGCCTTATTATGAAAGCATTCTTAGCACAACGCGCGATAAGTGAATATACTTTTCACTTGAGCTTTTTATTGGTCAGTTATTATGATTGCATTATATTATCCTCAGAGCCTTGGTGAATGGATGGTGTGGCTCGTTGCGTGGGGATTTGTTTTCGTTGGTTTATTTTACATGATTTGTCCAAAAGTCGCGATGCGCATGTTTTGGACATACCCACAACAAGAGTCAAAAGTACTTTTAGCGGCGGTACGAGGAAATATGGGTGGGATACCGATAGGATTAGGTCTTAGCTATCTTCTATTTGCTCAACCATTTTTAGCAATGACTTTGTTTATTGCTGTATTTTGTGCGCTTATTGGGCGAGTCGTTTCTTTTTTTGTTGATAAAAGTTTTTCAGGTTTCAATTTTTTCGCCTGCATAGTTGAATTTATCTTTGCAATTGCAAGTTTTCTCTATGCATTCGGGTATGTTGCGTAATTATTTATAAAAAAATAGGCATTGTTTTCAAAAGCTGGCAGGTGCGGTGTTGCGAGTCCGGTTTGTGTATGCTAGATGCCTATCAACTTTTGGTATTTAAACAAGATATTTATATGCCAAAAAAGCGATAAAGTAATGAAGCACATTGGGTGGGTAGCTATTTGGGTGCCGACTCATCGCTAAGGGGAAAGAGACGGGATAGAGTGTCAAAGTCGTCTTCGTTTACATCGGCAGTATCTGAACGTTACGCAACGTCATTATTTGAATTGGCGCGTGATGCTAAAAGTATTGATGCTGTAGAAAAAGAACTTAGTTCCTGCCTTTCATCAATTGAATCCAATGATGATCTTAAACGGCTAGTATTTAGTCCGGTTTTTTCAGCTGAACAGCAAGTAAAAGCTGTTTCCACAGTGTGTGAAAAATCTGGCATGACAAATAATAATGTCGGGAAGCTTGCGGCAAATTTTTTATGCGTTGTTGCAGCCAACCGTCGACTATTTTTATTGCCAACCATTGTAGATAAATTTCATCACTATGCAGAACAATCGCGTGGTGAGATATCTGCCGAAGTTATTTCGGCTAGTGCGCTGACGCCAGCGCAAGAAAAAGAATTGAAAGCGACTTTGAAAGACGTTGCGGGTAAAGATGTTCGTTTGCACGCTAGCGTTGATCCAGATATTCTGGGTGGACTTATTGTCAGACTCGGTTCACGACAGATTGACACGTCGCTTGCAACAAAATTGTCTTCGCTTAAGCTTGTACTGAAAGAGGTCGGCTGATGGATATTAAACCGTCGGAAATTTCAAAAATCCTGAAAGAGCAAATTAAGAATTTCGGTCAAGAGGCTGAAGTTTCTGAAGTTGGTCAGGTGCTATCTGTGGGTGATGGTATTGCCCGTGTTTATGGTCTTGATAACGTTCGAGCCGGTGAAATGGTCGAATTTCCAGGTGGTGTCCGTGGAATGGCGCTAAACCTTGAAGCCGACAATGTGGGCGTTGTTATATTTGGCTCCGATCGTGATATTGGAGAAGGTGACCCGGTAAAACGTACGCAATCTATCGTTGATGTGCCAGTAGGCCCAGAACTTTTAGGTCGTGTTGTTGATGCTCTTGGTAATCCGATTGATGGTAAGGGTCCAATCAATGCCAAAGAACGTCGCCGCGTAGATGTTAAGGCTCCTGGCATTATTCCTCGTAAATCGGTACATGAACCGATGTCTACTGGACTTAAAGCTGTTGATGCGCTTATTCCGATTGGCCGTGGTCAGCGTGAATTGGTGATCGGTGACCGACAGACTGGTAAGACCGCCATTCTCTTGGACACATTTTTAAATCAAAAGCCAATACATGATAATGGACCTGAAAAGGATAAATTATACTGTGTTTATGTTGCTGTTGGACAGAAGCGTTCAACCGTCGCACAGTTTGTTAAAGCTTTGGAAGAGCGCGGTGCTCTAGAATATTCAATCATTGTTGCAGCAACAGCCTCTGAGCCTGCTCCAATGCAATTTATTGCTCCATTTGCCGCTTGTGCAATGGGTGAATATTTCCGTGATAACGGTAAGCATGCATTGATTGGGTACGATGATTTGTCGAAACAAGCTGTAGCTTATCGTCAAATGTCCTTGCTCCTTCGTCGTCCTCCTGGGCGTGAAGCTTATCCAGGTGATGTGTTTTATCTCCATTCACGTTTGTTGGAACGTGCCGCAAAGATGAATGAAGAACATGGCTTGGGGTCTTTGACGGCTCTACCTGTTATTGAAACACAGGCTAACGATGTTTCCGCATATATTCCGACTAACGTAATTTCTATTACAGATGGTCAGATTTTCTTGGAAACCAATTTGTTCTATCAAGGTATCAGGCCAGCTGTTAATGTTGGGCTTTCTGTTTCGCGCGTTGGTTCAGCTGCGCAGATTAAAGCAATGAAGCAAGTGGCAGGATCAATTAAGGGTGAGCTTGCCCAATATCGTGAAATGGCATCGTTTGCTCAATTTGGTTCAGATCTTGATGCTTCAACGCAGCGGTTGCTTAACCGTGGTGCACGTTTGACAGAATTGTTGAAACAGCCACAGTTCTCTCCGTTGAAAACAGAAGAACAAGTTGCAGTGATTTTTGCTGGCGTAAATGGTTATCTTGATAAACTCGCCGTTAATCAAGTTGGTAAATTTGAACAAGGTTTGCTGACAGCATTGCGTACTAACCACAAGGATATTCTTGATGGTATTCGGGATGAGCAAAAATTGACCGACGAATTGAAAACTAAGTTGACTAATGTGCTTGAAACTTACGCCAAGAATTTTTCTTGACCAATTGACGGAACGGTTTAATGGCTTCGCTTAAGGATCTTAGAGATCGTATCGCCTCGGTTAAGGCGACGCAGAAAATTACCAAAGCGATGCAGATGGTCGCTGCGGCCAAGCTGCGTCGCGCGCAGGAAGCTGCTGAAGCAGCACGCCCATACGCACAGCGTATGGCAACGGTACTATCTGATCTCAATAGCCAGATTGGTTCAGATGATGCACCAAAAATGATGATAGGAACGGGAAAAGATGATGTTCATCTTCTCGTTGTTTGTACTGCTGAGCGTGGGCTTTGTGGTGGTTTTAATTCGCAGATTGCCCGTCATGCCCGCGATCATATCCGTGTTCTGAAAGAGCAGGGGAAAACAGTAAAAATTCTTACTATCGGAAAAAAAGGAGCTGATATTCTCCAGCGTGAATTTAGTTCCTCAATGATTGATCACATTAGTTTGCGTGAAGTTAAGCATTTAGGTTTTAATAATGCGAAAGATATTGCGCAAAAAATTGTTGATTTATTTGAACGCGGCGAATTTGACGTTTGTACGGTTTTTTATTCTGAATTTGTATCAGTAATCAATCAGCGTCCAACATCATTGCAATTAATCCCTGCGTCAACTGGGAGTGTTGTTGATGGTGAGGAAGCGACCAAAGCATCGGTTATTTATGATTATGAGCCAGATGCGGCCTCTATTTTGCAGACGCTCATTCCTCGTAATCTAAGCGTTCAAATGTACCGCGCATTGTTAGAAAATGCTGCCGGCGAAATGGGCGCGAAAATGAGTGCAATGGATAATGCAACGCGTAACGCGGGTGACATGATAACAAAGTTGTCAATTACATATAATCGCCAGCGTCAAGCGCAGATTACAACAGAATTGATCGAAATTATTGCGGGCGCAGAAGCGCTCTAAGGTGGAAGGTAAGGATCGATGGCTAAAGCAGCGACCCCAAAGACAGCAGCGTCAAAAACTGCTGAGAAAAAAGGCACGGTAAAGTCGGCTGCCAAATCGGCAGCAACCAAAACTGCGGCTAAAACAGCAGCTCCAAAAGTAGCTGCATCGGCTAATGTAGCATCCGCATCTGTAAAATCAGACAAAGCTGCAACAATTGGTAGCTTCAAATTAGATACGACAAAGGGTGTTGTTGGTAAAATCAAGCAAGTTATCGGCGCTGTTGTTGACGTACAGTTTGATGGGCATTTGCCTAAGATTTTGAATGCCCTTGAGACTGAAAATCTTGGTCACCGTCTTATTCTTGAAGTAGCTCAACACCTCGGCGAAAATACTGTTCGTACGATAGCTATGGACTCGACCGATGGTCTGGTTCGTGGACAAGATGTCGTCGATACTGGTGCTCCTATTGCTGTTCCAGTTGGCGAAGCGACACTGGGTCGCATTATGAACGTTATTGGTGAGCCAGTTGACGAAGTTGGCCCTATCAAGTCAGATAAGGTACGTGCAATTCACCAACCTGCGCCTGCATATGTAGAGCAGTCGACAGAATCGGAAATTCTGGTAACAGGTATTAAGGTTGTAGATCTACTTGCTCCTTATGCTAAGGGCGGTAAAGTTGGTCTATTCGGTGGAGCGGGTGTTGGTAAAACCGTTTTGATTATGGAATTGATTAACAACATTGCTAAGGCACATGGTGGATATTCTGTTTTCGCTGGTGTGGGTGAACGTACCCGTGAAGGTAATGACCTTTACCATGAAATGATTGAAAGCCACGTGAATGTTGATCCAAGAGAGAATAATGGCTCTGCTAAGGGATCAAAATGTGCTCTGGTTTATGGTCAGATGAATGAATCTCCGGGTGCTCGTGCTCGTGTTGCTCTTTCTGGTTTGACTGTTGCAGAAAGCTTCCGTGATGATGGTCAAGATGTTTTGTTCTTCGTGGACAACATCTTCCGTTTTACACAGGCTGGTTCTGAAGTGTCTGCTCTTCTTGGACGTATCCCTTCAGCTGTTGGTTATCAACCAACGTTGGCGACAGATATGGGTGCTTTACAAGAACGTATTACAACGACAACTAAGGGGTCTATTACATCAGTTCAGGCTATTTATGTTCCCGCTGATGACTTGACCGACCCTGCGCCTGCAACATCGTTTGCTCACTTGGACGCAACAACTGTTTTGTCACGTTCTATTGCTGAAAAAGGTATTTATCCTGCTGTTGATCCATTGGATTCATCTTCACGTATGTTGGATCCTTTGATTGTCGGTGAAGAGCATTATACAGTTGCTCGGCAAGTTCAAACAATTCTACAGCGTTACAAATCATTGCAAGATATTATTGCAATTTTGGGTATGGATGAGCTTTCTGAAGAAGATAAATTGACAGTGGCTCGTGCTCGTAAAATTGAACGTTTTCTATCCCAACCGTTCCATGTTGCAGAAGTTTTCACAGGTTCTCCTGGTAAGTTGGTTGCATTGCAAGATACAATCAAAGGCTTCAAGGGACTTTGTGCTGGTGAATATGATTATTTGCCAGAGGCAGCTTTCTATATGGTTGGTTCAATTGAAGAAGCAATTGAGAAAGCACAACGTTTAGCTGCTGAGGCTGCTTAATATAATTAAACTCTGCCGGAAAAACCGGCAGAGTCTTACGATATATGGCTAAAAGCCTCCATGAATAATGACTGGTAATAGTTGTGTCGGCAATGTTGAAGTTCTTGGAAGCTTTGTGTCTTTAATACAATTAGGTAATCAGTTTGAAGAGTTAAGGTGATTAAGGATATGGCTGGGACTTTTTTGTTTGAACTGGTTTCCCCTGAAAAACTATTGCTTTCAGAGCAGGTGTATGAAGTTATATTGCCTGGTAGTGAGGGGTATATAACAGTATTACCTAATCATTCTCCTTTGATGACCGCTGTGATTCCTGGTGTTATCAAGGTAAAAGTCGATAATGGCGAAATGTCATTTGTGGTTTATGGTGGCTTTGCAGATATTACACCTGAAAGATGTTCTTTATTGGCGGAAGCAGCTGTATCAGTTGAAGACTTTACCCAACATGATCTTGACCAGCGCATTGAAGCAGCAAAAGATGTATTCAAAGTTGCTGAAAATGATGAAGACAGAAATAAGGCTGAGGACTTCTTACACCAGCTTACTATTATTCCGGACGTCATATCAAATTCTTAAAATAAGTTAGTGCAGCCGAAAAATACAGTTAAAGCATTGTTGTTTGTATTTAAGTGCTAATTTATTTCTTTGCAGTTGTAGCTATAACGGCCATTAATTCCTTGGCATAACGGGAGCATTGTGAACATTTAAGTTTACAATCATTGTGCACAGATTTGTCGATAAAAATTTATAATTTTCTGGACGACTGGACATCATGATAAAGCAATGGGGCATTAGTAAAGATTTTAATTAGAATAGCTACATTATATAACAGCGATGTGAATTGTCTCCCAAATAATTTGGTAATATACGTCGTATCAAATAGTTAGCATGCTAAATAAAAATCGTTATGGACGACGTTATGAATGACGCCATAGACTCGGTGCAATTTGTCGATGTTTTGTTAAAGGTCAGCCGTAAATTGCGCAATTTGTTTGATGCACGGATTCGTTGTCAAGGTTTAACTCTTGCCCGAGCATTAGCTCTTAAAGCGTTAAAATATAAGGATGGTTTTTATCAAAAAGATTTGGCGGAGGAGCTAGGTATTGAAAATGCAACGCTTGTTCGCATTATTGACGCTCTTGAAGCGCAAGGGTTGGTTGCAAGAGATATCTCGACAGATGACCGACGTGCTAAGTTTATTACGCTAACGCCTAAAGGACGCGAGATAGTCGACGGAATAGAAGCTTATGCTGCAGAGCTTAGCAATGACATTATAAATGGAATTAAAAAGCAAGATATTGGCAGAGCATTTTGTGTTTTAAATCAAATGGCTGAAACGATAGAAGTTGAGGGACAGGTATGAACAAAGGTGTTTTACCAATCCCGGAGGACGAGCAAAAACCGCCATTTACCACACCAGGTAAAATCTTTGCCGGGCCTATACACAAGTGTTTTATCTATATTTTTGCTTCATGTATTTTGCAGTGGGCTTACGGCCTCGGTGCAAATATGGTACAAACAAATATCAACCAACTGACGGGATATTTTCACGCTACCACTATTGAAACCACATGGTTGGTTGGTGCTTATATGGCTCCCAATGTTAGTTTGGGTTTTTTTCTAATAAAAATTCGTAACCAGTTTGGTTTACGTGTTTATGCCGAACTTTCCATCATCTGTTTTCTTGCAACTTGTACATTGCATTTGTTCGTTACAGATTTACAGTCTGCCATTATTGTAAGGTTTTTTGCTGGTATGGCAGCAGCACCAATGTCATCTTTGGGATTTTTCTACATGATCGAAGCCTTTGCACCCGCAAAGAAGCGAACTGTAGGTTTAAGTCTCAATCTAATGAATATTGCATTGGCAGTGCCACTATCACGTTTAGTGTCTCCGTCATTAATTGATCATGCCGGATTTCATGGTTTGTATGCTTTAGAGATGGGTCTGGCTCTTATCGGATTTGGCTGCATTTTTTCATTACCATTGACGCCTATAAAAAGAGCAAAAGTTATCGAGAAAATTGATTTTCTTAGTTATGGGCTGATTGCTGTTGGTCTTGGTATCAATGCGGCAATTATGCCTGTGGGGAAGTTTTATTGGTGGCGAGAAGTAGGATGGATGGGATGGTGGCTAGCTTTTGCGGCATTATGCCTGTTAATTGCAGTTGTTATCGAGCTAAATCGTAAGAATCCACTGATAGACTTGCGGTGGCTTTTCAGTAAAGAAATGTTGCATATTGCAATTGTGCTTTTGCTGTTTCGGATGCTGTTATCAGAGCAAGCAACTTTGGCTTCTAACTTCTTTAACCTTTTTGGTTTGCTTAACCGCGAAATGGAAACGATGCACTGGGCTGTGGTCGGAGGAACTGTTCTTGGTGGTTTTACATGTGCAGCGTTTTTTAAACCCGGACGAGAAGACTTATTTCACGTTATTGCATTGTTATTATTGGCTACAGGTTCATTTCTGGATAGCCATGCAACAAACCTCACTAGACCTGAGCAAATGATGTTTAGCCAAGGCATCATCGGTGTAGGATATGCACTCTTCTTGCCTCCGTCGATGTCAAAAGGGTTAGCGACAGCAATTGCAAGAGGACCACAATATATTTTAAGTTTTATCGCGGTGTTTATGTTTACACAAAATACCGGAGGTGTCATGAGTTCTGCGTTTTTTGGTAGTATGCAGATAATATTTGAAAAATATCATTCAAACATATTAACGCAGCAACTTGTTTTGAGTGATCCGATTGTTGCAGCAGACGTTAAACAGCTTTCTGCCTCTTATTCACACGTCCTTAATGACCCTGTACTACTGAATAGTGAAGGTTTAGCAGCATTGGGCCGTAAGGCTACGTTAGAAGCAAATGTATTGGCTTATAATGATGTCTTCCGACTTTATTCTTGCATCGCGCTTTTAGGGTTAGTGGTGTTACTTATCCGGATGGGATTAAGAGGTTATCGTAATTATCGTGATAGACAACAGGCGCAAATTTTACCACAAGCTGCCTGATAAAATAGATTGAAGTGATTAAAACGCGGATAAGAGAAAATGATCAAATTTTTGCGCTCAAAAGCAACAGCGGTTTCGATTATAGCGGGTATTTGCGGAATTTTGCTTATATTGTGGGCGTGGGAATTGCCTCCTTTCATCAGCAGTACTGAAACAACTGATAATGCCTATGTCAAAGGTTTTGTGACGATGATTAGCCCACAGGTTGCTGGTAATGTTTCCGATGTAAAAGTCAAAGATTATGAGCGCGTTAAGCAGGGGCAACTCTTAATCCAAATTGACGATCGCATTTTTAAGCAAAAATTGGATCAGGCTAAAGCCACATTGGATACGAAGAAAGCAGCTCTCGCTAGCTCGTTTCAGCAGGAGGAATCAGCAAAAGCCGATATTCGATCGGCAGAAGCGGCATTAACAAAATCACAATTGAATTGGAAACGAGTTGAACCCTTGACGCAACGCGGTGTTTCTTCGCAAAGTACAGAAGATTCAGCACGTGCTGATCTTGATCAAGCTATTGCTGCACTTGATGTGAAACAACAAACGCTAAAGAAAATTCTCGTCGACCGTGAAGGTTTGAAAGCTGATGTTGAAAGTTCAGAAGCTGCTGTTGAATTGGCACAGATTGACCTTGATCATACACGGATTTATTCGCCACGCGATGGTCGTGTGGGTGAAGTTGGTGCAAAACTTGGTCAATATGTCTCTGCCGGAACACAATTATTGGCTGTAGTGCCGGATGAAATTTGGATAGTAGCAAATTATAAAGAGACACAATGCGCAAATATGAAAATTGGACAACCAGTGGTGTTTTCAGTGGATGCATTAAATGGTCGTAAAATGAAAGGTCATGTTGTTCGTTTTTCACCTGCTGCGGGCTCAGAATTTGCTGTTCTGAAGCCTGATAATGCGACAGGAAATTTTACCAAAGTGGCACAGCGTATACCGGTTCGCATTGAAGTTGATCCTGGGCAAAAAGATATTGATCGGCTTATTCCTGGTATGTCTGTCATTACCCATGTGGATACATCGAAAGAGCGAGATGAAGTTGGCCGTGATGCCGGAATTTGAAATTAAAGGTGTTCCATTATTTGTACAAAATAATCAAACATTTCAAAAAATGACTTAAGAACTATCAGTTTATTGCTTTTACGCGTAAAAATTCATTGCTTTCACGGAAGCAGTTGATAGTTTGGTGCAAATTGCAGAAACAATAACGTAGTGGACGCTTACTCGATGGATTATTTTTTTCAGCAACTCATCAACGGAGTGGCATTGGGTGCCATTTATGGTTTGATTGCTATTGGTTATACCATGGTTTACGGTATCTTAGGCATGATCAACTTCGCTCATGGCGATGTTTTCATGATTGGTGCTTTCATTGCTATGATCGTTTTTATGATGCTGCTAACTTTGCCAGCAGCGGTGCCGATTGCTTTAGCTCTACTTATTATGATGGTCATATCAATGGTTTTCACGTCAGTATGGGCGTGGGTTATTGAACGCGTAGCCTATCGGCCTTTGCGTGGGTCTTTTCGGTTGGCTCCATTAATCACTGCAATTGGTATGTCTTTTGTCTTGCGTAATTTTGTGCAAGTTGAACAAAGTCCAAGAAATAAACCTATTCCAGAAATGGTAAGTGGTGGGTTTACTATACCTGGTACAGATATTTTCATTCTTAACAAGCAACTATTGGTAGTCGTTGTTACTGCTATTTTACTTGTTATTTTTTCGCATATTGTCAATAAAACTCCATTGGGACGCGCTCAGCGCGCCGTTGAACAAGATGGGAAAATGGCAGCTCTTTTAGGGATTAATGTTGATCGTACGATTGCGATTACATTTATTATGGGGGCTTCATTAGCCGCTATTGCAGGTACACTTTATCTCATAAATTATGGACAAATCCATTTTGCAGATGGTTTTATTCCCGGAATTAAAGCTTTTACCGCAGCGGTTCTCGGTGGTATAGGATCATTACCTGGGGCTGTGCTTGGTGGTTTATTAATTGGTTTGACTGAAGCATTATGGCAAACCTATTTCCCTCCGGAATATAAAGATGTGGCAGTGTTTTCGATATTAGCGATTGTGCTTATATTCATGCCGTCAGGTATTCTTGGTCGTCCAGAAGTTGAGAAGGTTTAAGCCGTGGCTAATGTTAATATACAATCCCAACCGGATCGTATGGCAGGTAATCTTGGAATTGCAATCCGAGAAGGTGTTATAACTGCGGTCATTGCCTTCCTGCTATTTTTGTTCATCGTCGGTTTTCGTGCTGATCTCAATCTC
This sequence comes from uncultured Bartonella sp., assembly GCA_946478665.1. Classification (GTDB taxonomy): domain Bacteria; phylum Pseudomonadota; class Alphaproteobacteria; order Rhizobiales; family Rhizobiaceae; genus Bartonella. The sequence goes on from CAMLCZ010000004.1 coordinate 144,232, forward strand.
AAAAACGAGATGACCTTGACGCCACAAATTGGCTATCTCATGAATTATGTTTTGATAGCCGGTATTGGTAGATTTACGTGGTGCTTATTTGGTGGTGGTGTCCGTGGTGGCATCATGGCACTATTTCCTTCGGCAATCCTATTTGTGGCATATCGGGCATGGATTTATTATGAGGTAAATGCAGATCAATCTAGCTACAGTTCCGCCGAACAATTGCATCAGCTTTTAATTGCTGCAGCTGTATTAGCTGTCATTTTGATACTTGCCCTTATATTTCTTTATGCTCGAGGATTACGGCAATCAATTAAGTCAACATCAGCTGTTTTGTTGCCTAAAGTTCAAAAATATGCACCGGGATTTATCTTGGCAGCCTTATTGCTTTATCCCTTTTTTATTACGACATTTGTCGTTGATAATTTGGCTCAATCACAAAAATGGATAGATAACTACGCCATTCAAATACTTATTTATGTCATGCTGGCATGGGGATTGAATATCGTTGTTGGTCTCGCTGGTTTGCTTGATTTGGGGTATGTCGGGTTTTATGCGGTAGGTGCCTATACGGTTGCCTTATTAGGCAATCATTTTGGATTTTCTTTTTGGTTATGTCTACCTCTTGCCGGTATTTTTGCTGCGCTATGGGGAATTATGCTTGGTTTTCCGGTGTTGCGATTGCGTGGCGATTATCTTGCAATTGTGACCTTGGCATTTGGGGAAATCATTCGCACGGTATTACAGAATTGGACACCTGTTACTGGTGGCGCTGCAGGGCTGTCTGTTCAAAAAGCAACTTTTTTTGGTGTACCATTTGTGCGTGGGGAAGGTGGCTTTGCTGCTATGTTTGGGCTGAACTTTCAGGCTGCGCATTATAAGATTTTTCTTTATTATGTCATTCTGGTGATGGTGGTTATCACTGCTTGGGTTGTTGTTCGGTTGCGACGGTTGCCGATTGGGCGTGCTTGGGAAGCATTACGTGAAGATGAAATTGCCTGCCGTTCTCTTGGTATTAATACCGTAACAACAAAATTAACTGCTTTTTCTATTGGGGCTATGTTTGGTGGATTTGCAGGTGCTTTCTTTGCAGCCAGACAAGGGCGTGCCGATTACACGAGTTTTATATTTGATGAATCAGCCATTATTTTAGCCATTGTCGTTTTAGGCGGCATGGGATCACTTGGTGGAATTGCAATTGCCGCTGTGGTTATGATTGGGGGAATGGAAATTTTACGAGATGTTCCTGCGCTGCAAATGATATTTGGTCCTGATTTTGACCCACAACAATATCGAATGCTGTGGTTCGGATTAGCGATGGTATTTGTTATGGTTTGGAAACCACGTGGCTTTGTTGGCACTCGCCAACCAAGTGCTTTTCTTAAAATACGTAAGGCTGTGTCTGGCGATTTTACCAAAGAAGGAAATGGCTAATGTCAGATAAAGATACCCTTCTTAATATTCAACATTTGCGTATGGAATTCGGTGGTCTTGTTGCTGTTGATGATCTTAGCTTCGATGTTGAGCGCGGAAAGATTACCGCATTGATAGGTCCCAATGGTGCTGGTAAAACAACTGTATTTAATTGTATTACAGGGTTTTACCGCCCAACAGGCGGAATGCTTTCACTGCATACAAAACATGATAAAACATTTTTGTTGGAGCGACTTTCTGACTATGAAATTACCAAAAAAGCAAAAGTTGCCAGAACATTTCAGAATATCCGTTTGTTTACTGGCTTGACTGTTTTGGAAAATCTGCTTGTTGCTCAGCATAATGATTTAATGCGGGCATCAGGTATGACCATTTTTGGTCTTCTAGGATTGCCGTCCTATAAGCATGCAGCTGCTAAAGCAATTGATAAAGCACGTTTATGGCTAGAAAAAATTAATCTTATTGATCGGGCAGATGATCCTGCAGGAGATCTTCCTTATGGTGATCAGAGGCGTCTTGAAATTGCCCGTGCAATGTGTACTGGGCCTGAATTACTATGCTTGGATGAACCCGCAGCTGGATTGAATCCGAAAGAATCATTGGAACTCAACGAGTTGCTTTTGCATATTCGTGATGTTGAACATACATCTGTTCTTCTTATTGAGCATGATATGTCTGTTGTTATGGAAATATCAGATCATGTCGTTGTTCTAGAATATGGCTCAAAGATTTCTGACGGTACACCTGAAATGGTGAAAAATGATCCGAAAGTTATTGCCGCATATCTCGGTGTTGAAGATGATGATGCTTCAACTGTCGGCGAAAATGACCAGAGTGCTAAAGACAAGGGTACGGTTGATCCTCAACCTAATAATATGGCAGCAACAAAGGAAGGACAATGATGTCTGAACAAAGGCAAGCCCTTCTCAAAATTGAAGATGTAGAAACATATTATGGCGCAATACAAGCTTTGCGCGGTGTGAATGTTGAAGTACGCCAAGGCGAGATTGTGACTCTTATTGGTGCCAATGGTGCTGGAAAATCAACGTTGATGATGACAGTCTTCGGCAAGCCGCGTGCTAGAAATGGCCGAATTGTTTTTGATGGGCAAGATATTACCAATATGGATACCCATGAAATTGCTCGGCTTCGCATCGCACAATCACCTGAGGGGCGGAGAATTTTCCCTCGGATGACAGTGATGGAAAATTTACAGATGGGCGCAAGCCTCGATAATCTGAAATATTTCGACGAAGATGTCGAAAAAATGTTCACTTTATTTCCACGGCTAAAAGAACGAATTCATCAAAGGGGTGGCACACTTTCTGGTGGTGAGCAACAAATGTTGGCAATAGCACGTGCACTTATGGCGCGTCCTCGCTTACTTATGCTGGATGAACCCTCTTTAGGTTTGGCTCCTATAATCGTAAAACAGATATTTGAAGCTATTGATATTCTAAATAAAGAAACTGGTTTGACCGTTTTTCTTGTCGAACAAAATGCTTTTGGTGCGTTAAAATTAGCGCATCGGGGATATGTTCTCGTAAATGGTCAGGTAACAATGAGTGGAAGTGGTCAAGAGCTCTTGGCTGATCCAAAAGTTCGAGCCGCATATCTGGAAGGCGGTAGACATTGATGATGACAAATGCACTTTGTGCCTTTTATTTTGTCAATGCTTAAGGAGTGAATAAGGCTATGCAAGGCATTATTTATGAAGAATCGTCTTTTTATGTTTTTATTCTCGTTACATGTATTCTAGGTGGTTGGGCTGCATGGATGACAGGTCGTGCTTGTGCGTTGACATGGAAAAAACTGGCAATGGCTATTGTTTACATGGTTCCGCTTGCCGCAGCTATTCGATTTATCCATTATATTCCGCCATTTAATGGCACATTGCTTTCGCTACAGTTTTACTTGGTCGATCTTATAGTATTAATTATTTTTTCCTGTCTGGGCTTTCAATATACGCGAACGAGACAAATGGTAAGACAATATAGTTGGATATACCAAAAGTCTTCTCCATTTACTTGGCGTCATAAATAAATACATGATACATAAAGTAATCTATTAAAAGCTTTCATAATGAATATAAAGCAAATAAAGGAGAGGGAAGATGTTTAATCGATTGCTTGTGACTGTTGCATCAATAGGCATTTTATCATGTTGTTCAGCTGCTTGGGCGGACATAAAAATTGGTGTAGCTATTCCCGTAACAGGGCCTAGTGCTGCTATCGGTGCCCAAATTCAGCATGGCGCTGAAATGGCCGTTAAAAATATTAATGATAAAGGTGGTATCAACGGCGAAAAGCTTGTTCTTGATATCGTGGATGATGCATCCGATCCTAAGCAAGCCGTATCTGGTGCAAATAAACTTGCTGGAGAAGGTGTCCAGTTTGTTGTTGCGCATTATAATTCTGGTGCAGCGCTCCCTGCAGCAAGTGTATATGATGAAAATGGTATATTGGCCATGTCTCCGGGGGTTACCAATCCCAAGTTAACGGAAAGTGGCTATCCGCTACAATTTCGCGTTTGTGGTCGTGATGATACGCAAGGAGCTTTTGCTGCTGAATATATAAAAAAGCATTATCCTGATCCAAAAGTTATGATTATTCATGACAAAACAGCTTATGGGATGGGATTGGCCGAAGAAGTTAAGAAAACTCTCAACAAACTTGGAATAAAAGAACTCAGTTTCGATGGGGTCAATGTAGAAGATAGAGATTTTTCTGCGATAGTTGCCAAAATTAAGCAAAGTGAAGCGAATGTCGTCTATTTTGGCGGGCTCTATACTCCAGCTGGTTTGCTTCTACGTCAAATGGCCGAACAGAAAATAAAACCTCAATTTATTAGTGGTGATGCCATTACGAGTAATGAGCTGGCGGCAACAGCACAAGATGGTGTGATTGGTGTACTAAATACATTCAATGCTGATCCACGCGCAAATCCTGATAATGCAGAACTTGTAAAAGACTTCCGGGACAGTGGTTTTGAACCTGAAGCTTTCACTCTATACGCCTATGCTGTCGTGCAGCTTTTTTCATATGGCATTGCTGAAGAAGGAAATGACCCTCAAAAAGTTGCGGAATATCTGAAAACAAAGGGACCATTTAAAACGGTTTTAGGTAATATCGAGTTCAATGATAAAGGGGATCCGAAAGAAGGCGGTTTTGTCATGAACCGTTGGTATAAAACTTCTGACGGAAGTTATAATTATAGCGAAGCTAAAGACTAAATTAGTGAAAGAGCACTCTGAAATTAGAGTGCTCTTTTAATTTAATTCGTTAGCTGTAGATTATAATTTTCGTAATAACAAATACGCAGCCAAGCTAAGACCAATAACTACAGCAAGTGATGTTTTTGGATTTTCTTTTGCTTTTTCCTTCACATTGCTCGCATGTTCACTAACGCAATCAAGCGCCTGGTGGCCTTTTTCTTTGATCGTATCAGTTATGTCAGCCATATCAATGTCGGACCAGCTCGTTTTTCCGGTTAATGATGCAAGCTCGGCTTTTAATTCAGCAATACGTTTATGCGCTTTAGAACTAATGTCAGAATCACTTTGAAATAACGCCATTTTTTTTCCTCTTGCCAACGGTCTCATTGATATAAAATAAGGCCAATATTTTCTGATATGTTCTTAACGTCTGATCGAACAATTAGTTCCTTATTCAATTGCTAAGAAGCTCCGATAACGGAGAAAATATCATCGTGGATAATGAAAACTGGCAAGATTGATATAGATTTTATAAATGATGAGACTATGAGTTATTCGTTTAATAAGAGCAGGAAACCGCTACACAGATGTTAAATATAATAAAATGCGACATGACCATGAAATAACGATTGGGAAAATCTATTTAAATTGATTATAAATTATCAAAACGTTTGTTGAGATTTTTAAGTGAAGATGAATAAGCAATCCTATTTATCCGCCCCTTTCCCTCGTCGGCAATCAGTTGCCGTTAATGTCGGTGGCGTTATGGTCGGGGGAGATAATCCTGTAGTTGTTCAATCAATGACCAACACAGATACTGCAGATGTGGATTCAACAGTTGCTCAAGTTGCAGCCCTTGCAAAAGCAGGCTCGGAGCTTGTGCGCATAACAGTTGATCGCGATGAATCAGCAGTAGGCGTGCCAAAGATCCGAGAACGTCTTGATAGACTTGGAATTAATGTTCCATTGATTGGAGATTTTCACTACATAGGCCATAAATTATTGGCAGAGCACCCCGATTGTGCAAAAGCCCTCGCTAAATATCGAATTAATCCCGGAAATGTAGGGTTTCGCGATAAGAGAGATAAACAATTCAGTGAAATTATTGAATTGGCTATTCGATATAATAAACCTGTTCGCATTGGAGTTAACTGGGGATCTCTTGATCAGGAATTATTAACGCGGTTGATGGATGAAAATTCTGCTAAGGGCGGTCCGTTGTCTGCTGAGCAGGTCATGCATGAGGCAGTCGTGCAATCTGCACTTATTTCAGCGCATCTTGCCGAAGATATTGGGCTTACGCGAGATAAGATTATTTTGTCGGCAAAAGTAAGTCAGGTTCAAGATTTGATTTCGGTCTATACGATGCTTGCCGAACGTGGCGATTATGCTTTGCATTTAGGATTGACTGAAGCAGGTATGGGAACCAAAGGAATTGTTGCATCCTCTGCGGCTTTGGGAATTTTGTTGCAACAAGGTATTGGTGATACAATTCGTATTTCATTAACTCCTGAGCCAGGAGGAGATAGAAGTAGAGAAGTGCAAGTGGCACAGGAATTACTACAAGTTATGGGCTTTAGACAATTTATTCCTATTGTTGCAGCTTGTCCGGGATGTGGGCGCACAACGTCGACAGTTTTCCAAGAATTAGCCCAAAAAATTCAAAGTGATATACGCAGAAATATGCCTATATGGCGTGAAAAATATCCTGGTGTCGAGCAACTGAATGTTGCTGTTATGGGATGCATAGTGAATGGACCTGGTGAATCTAAGCACGCAGATATTGGTATTTCTCTTCCTGGTACAGGAGAAACACCGGCTGCTCCGGTCTTTATCGATGGCGAGAAAGTTAAAACTTTAAGGGGCAAAAATATTGCTGAAGAGTTTGAACAGATGGTAGCCGAGTATATTGAAAATCGATTTAAGCGTGCAGAGTAATTGGGGGGGTGGGCTTGCCTATCTGGGTAATAGGTATCTATTAGCCGTGCGTTATTACGTATAACAATATGGTGTTAGTCGTTATTTGTGATATACTAATATCTGTTACTATTCCGTAGGCATATTATTCTCGTCATCGGTATGTATGACTATTTTACCACTACTTTTGTCTGTTAACCAAGAAACAAAATCATCCACTTGTGCTGCTGGCAGTGTGAGAGAGAATAAGCAACCCTTGTCATCAAAAATTTGGTTTTCAATGGTTGATTGGAAATTTTTTAATTCGTTCTGCACAATAGGGATAAGATGAAAGGGGCAATGGAAGTTTAAAGTTTTCCATTCGATAAGTTCAACTAGTTGTGCCTCTTGCAATGCTCTTGATGCACTTCCACCGTATGCACGTACAAGACCACCAGTACCAAGTTTTATACCGCCAAACCATCGTGTCACAATTACAAGTACACGATCGCAATTGCGGCCTTCTATAGCACTTAATATTGGCTTGCCCGCAGTGCCGGTTGGTTCACCATCATCACTGAATTTATAATTTTGGCCATATTTCCAAGCAAAACAATGATGAGTAGCCACTTCAGTACGAATGGAATTGATAATTGCTTCTGCATTTTCAATCGATGTGATCGGAAAAGCACGGCATAGAAAACGGCTTTTTTTAATCTCTTCAGTAGTTTCAATTGGCGTAGCAAGTGTGAATGGCATTGATATTTCTTAACGGCCAGTGCTTCTCAATAAGTTAGTATGCGTATCGCATTTATCAACCAAATCAAAGCGAACTAAAACTTTTATGAGGCGATCCGTGGTGATAATCCCTTTGCGTAAAATCAGTGGGTTGTAATTGCTAAAGGAACAAGTGGCAAAAAATTAGAATGTTGAATAGTTGGATATGTGTACAAAAACAATTAATGTATTATTTGCAAAGCTTCACAATCATTAATATTCCAGTATTTCGTATTAATTCGTTATCGTGACTGTTCCTCCATTTCAATTTTTTCTATTTGCAACAAATTCAGCTGTTTTACGCAAAATGTCAGCTTTTTTACCAAATGGGTATAACAATGTTTCAGCTTGATCAATTAACCCAGCCAATTGACTTTTAGCCCAATCTATCCCGTGTAAAGCAACCAGCGTGGCTTTATCTGCAGTAATATCTTTACCTGCTGTTTTACCTAATGAAGCAGTATCCCCTGTAATATCAAGGATATCGTCAGCTAACTGGAAGGCTAATCCAATAGCCGCACCGAACGAGCTGAGCCTCTCACGATCCTCAGCAGTTGCATTACCTATAATAGCACCCGCTTCACATGCGTAACGGATGAGTGCACCAGTCTTCATTGCCTGTAGGGTAATAATTCCATGTTCATCTGGTTTTTGGGTTTCTGCTTGTAGATCAAGAGCCTGTCCTCCGACCATGCCTCCAATACCAGAAGCACGCGCTAAATTTCCTATGAGTGTCAGACGTGTTTTTTCGCTTAGTTCTGTTTTTTCATCAGCAAGAATATCAAACGCTAAAGTCAATAATCCATCGCCAGCCAATATGGCAGTGGCTTCATCAAATGCTTTATGGACTGTTGGCTTGCCCCGCCGTAGATCATCATTATCCATAGCGGGTAAGTCATCATGAATAAGTGAATAACAATGGATACATTCAAGAGCAGCACCAACACGTTGGGCAGTTTGATAATTGGCGTCAAAAAGAGCGGCAGTTTGAATAACTAAAAAGGGACGTAAGCGTTTCCCACCGTTAAGAACACCATGACGCATTGCCGCAAGAAGACGTTCAGGACGGGTAATTTCACCTGCTTCAACATGTTCGCTTAAAAGTGTATTTAACAATTCGCCAATTTGTCGTGCATTTTCTGACAATATATTACTAAAATCTTCCATTCAGTATTCCCTTTATCTTTGATAGATGGCATGAACCAACCGATCGGTATCGTCAACACTTTGTATTAGATGGCGAAAACACGAGGGGCTTAATTATTGACAGAAATCAATGAACAGATGGACTCATGTTCAGTTAATTGGCGATCAACGATTCGCTATGTTCTATATTTTTTATTGTTTCTTGCAATCTTTCCAATCTTGATGATGATAGTCTACGGTCTTCCTTTCGTTCATCCAGTATCAACTTTGATGGTCAAAGATATTGTTACATTGAACACTTATAAGCGGGAATGGGTTGACTTTGAAGATATTTCGCCAAATTTGATATATGCTGTGGTGATGTCGGAAGATGGCCAGTTTTGTGCGCATAATGGTGTTGATTGGTATGCTTTAAAAGCTGTTTTAACCCAAGATGGAGGTCCAACACGTGGTGCATCGACGATTACGATGCAAACAATCAAAAATCTTTTTCTCTGGCACGATCGTTCCTATCTACGTAAAGGGCTTGAAATTCCGTATGCTGTAACTGCCGATCTAATTTTATCAAAAAAGCGTATTCTCGAAATATATCTTAATATGGCAGAGTGGGGACCCGGTATTTATGGTGTCGAAGCAGCATCTCAATATTTTTTTAAAAAATCAGCAAAAAATCTAACACGACGGCAAGCGGCTTATTTAGCTATAACGTTGCCGAGTCCTAAAATACGTAAGCCGAACCGTCCGACTAATAATTTGGTGTTATTGGCACAGCTGATTGAAAAACGTGTCCGTCAATCCGAGCCTTATACACAGTGCCTGCGTTAAAACGTTAATTGGTATATCGAAATAGAACCGATTTTCAGGCAACTAGATATAATTTGCTTAAAAAAATATCGTTGAAGACTGGTCAAAAGCTCATAAGCAGTGTATAGGCTCACCAAACCTTCTATAATTTTGTCTGTTAAAATAACTTGATAGTTATGCTGGCAGGCGTTTTAAAAGCGAATTTGGAGTTTAATTCCATGGCTGTACCTAAACGAAAAACATCTCCGTCAAAGCGCGGTATGCGTCGTTCGGCTGATGCTCTCAAGTCACCGACATATATCGAGGACAAGAATTCTGGTGAACTTCGTCGTCCACACCATATCGATTTGAAAACCGGTATGTATCGTGGTCGTCAGGTTTTGACACCAAAAGACTAATTCAGATATTAGTTTAATATCAAAGACCGGCTTTATGCCGGTTTTTTTGTATACTCATTGTCCAGTCTTTTTGTGTTTATTCTAAAAAAGTTAGTCAAGCTTACCTTTTAGCGCTTCTGAAGGCTTGTTTGTGTTGCTGCTATTCTAATGACAGTGATTGAGTTTTACATCGATAAATCGGGTAATTGTAACTTCATTGAAGACGGCTATACCCTTTATGATTGTTATCATGAGCGATCATTTCAATGCTGAGCTGACACTTTATGTGCGAAATTAGTGTGAGAACAATTCGAAGATGATTCGTTTTGTTGTGATATTTGTACGATCACTACATCCTTACTTACTCAACGTGTAATCGGTGGCAGGGAAAATCACCTTGAGATGCTCTTCTTGATGACAATATTATGCAAGATCCGTTTCAAACAAAAGCATTAATGCGATGTTCTACTTCAACATTAAATGACAGGAGTTTTTGCTAAAGTTCTCCTTTGCCATCTAAATATAATGGATATCGCTAAATGAAATAACTAAATGTAGTAAGAACATAAGAAGAACATATTGATGTCAGCGATTCGTCGCTGATTCGTTCCGTTGCTGTTCTAAAGGTTAAACTTTATAGTTAATTTCTTGTGAATGAAAGAACTTGTGCGTTTTCTATAAGGAACTAATCCATAATAAAGGAACTAATCCATAACGTGTAATTTGGACTTACAGATTTTTACTTGGAGTAAGTGATGGGAAAAGACCCTCTCGTACTGTCAGGACGTGATGTAACGGCGGTTTTGGGGCCTACAAATACGGGTAAAACCTATTTGGCGATAGAACGTATGCTGGCACACGATAGCGGTATGATTGGATTGCCGTTACGGCTTTTGGCACGTGAAGTTTATAATCGTATATGTGAAAAAGTTGGTCCTCATCAGGTTTCACTGATCACAGGTGAAGAAAAAATAATGCCAATTGGTGCGCGATATGCAGTTTGTACCGTAGAGGCATTACCGAGAGAAACAAATGTGTCATTTGTTGCTATTGATGAAGTTCAACTCGCTGGTGATCTTGAGCGGGGACATATTTTTACCGATAGAATTCTACATTTGCGTGGTAAACAAGAAACGATGCTTCTTGGTGCTGCAACAATGCAGGGCATATTACAAAAACTATTGCGGGGTTTAACTGTTGTCAGTCGTCCACGTTTTTCTCAATTATTTTATGCTGGTTCAAAGAAAATAACACGTCTACCGAGTCGCTCGGCCATTGTGGCTTTTTCTGCAGACGAAGTTTATGCAATTGCTGAGTTGATAAAAAGACAACGTGGTGGTGCTGCTGTGGTTATGGGAGCATTGTCGCCACGTACACGTAATGCGCAAGTAGCGCTTTATCAGTCGGGTGATGTCGATTTTCTTGTAGCAACAGACGCTATTGGTATGGGCCTCAACTTGGATGTTGATCATGTTGCTTTTGCCCAGACCAGAAAATTTGATGGATATCATTTTCGTGATCTTACGCCAGCTGAAATGGCCCAAATAGCTGGTCGTGCCGGACGACATATGCGTGATGGGACATTTGGAGTAACAGGGCGCGTCGAACAACTTGATAAAGATCTGGTAGAGCGAATCGAATCGCATAATTTTGATTCGGTTAAGGTTTTACAGTGGCGTACCGCTAATTTGGATTTTTCTTCACTTGATAGGTTGAGTAGATCACTTGAAACAGCATCTCCGGTAGAAGGACTTGTCCGCGCTTTACCGGCAGTGGATACACAAGCATTGGATTTTCTGTCGCATGACAGTCATATTGCACGTCTTGCTGATTGCCCTGAACGCGTTTCTCTTCTATGGGATACGTGTGCATTACCTGATTACAGGAGAATAGCGCCTGCTCAACACGCTGATATTATCGCCAGTATCTACCGTGATCTCGTAAAACGAGGGGCTGTTAATGAAAACTACATGGCGGAACAGGTTTCTCAGGCTGATCGCATTGATGGGGATATTGACACATTATCGCATCGCATTGCACAGATTAGGACGTGGACTTTTGTGTCTCATAGACCAGGATGGCTTACCGATCCGCAACACTGGCAAGAAAAGACGCGAGAAATTGAAGATAGATTGTCGGATGCGTTACATGAGAGGTTGACGAAACGATTTGTAGACCGCAGAACAAGCGTACTAATGAGGCGGCTGAGAGAGAATGTGATGATGGATGCCGAAATATCTCAAAATGGTGATGTTCTAGTTGAAGGACACCATGTTGGAAAACTAGATGGATTTCGTTTTATCGCCGATATTGTCGGTGAAGGAGCCGATGCAAAAGCATTGCGGGCGGCGGCTGCGAAGATTCTGACAGTGGAATTCGAAAAACGCGCTGACCGTCTGGCAGCTTCGGCTAATGGTGATTTTGCTGTTGGTTCCGATGGTGTCGTTCGGTGGGTTGGTCAACCTTTGGCGAGTCTAACTGCAACTGATGATATTTTAAAGCCACGGGCTGTACTGTTGGCTGATGAACAGCTGACAGGTCCGGCACGGGACAAGGTCGCAGAACGTGTAGACCGTTTTGTAACATATCATTTTGAAACAGTTTTGAAACCGTTATTCGATCTTGTAAATGCTGATGCGCTTGTTGGTATTACACGCGGCCTCGCTTACCAATTGGTCGAACACCTTGGTGTGTTACCGAGACGTGATGTTGCTGATGATGTCAAAAATCTAGATCAGATATCTAGAGCTGCTTTGCGCCGTTTGGGAACACGATTTGGAGCATTCCATATCTTTTTACCTATGATGTTGAAACCTGCACCAGCGCAGGCGGTAACTTTATTATGGGCATTAAAAAATCACGGTAAAGATCTGCCGGGTTATGGTGATGTTATCCAGATACTTGCTGCAGGACGCACATCTGTCGTTGTAGATCCGTCTTATGCTCCAACATTTTATCAACTTGCCGGTTACCGGATTTTGGGGCGTAGGGCTGTCCGTGTTGATATATTGGAGCGGTTGGCCGATCTCATCCGAACGGCAGTTAACTGGAAGCCGGATAATGCCTCACGACCAGATGGGGCCTTTGATGGACGCCAATTTTTTGTAACACCGGCAATGATGTCTATTCTAGGTGCTACAGCTGACGACATGGAAGAAATTTTAAAGAGCCTTGGCTATCGTGCTGAGCCAATGGATAGTTCAACATTGGCAGAAAAATTGTCTGGTTTTGACGTTGCTAATGAGCAAAGTGCCGCGACCGATCAGATAGAAACACATTCTGCAGAGCTTGTAGGCGATGGTTGGAGTGGTTCTTCGGCTGAACGTGTTGAAGTGATTCAGGAGGCCGAACCTGTGGGATCAGCTGCTGGTGAAAAAGTTGAGACCAATGAAGTAAAAACAATTTTGCTTTGGCATTATCAACCGCGCCATGAACAACATAATAAACGCGCTAACGGAGCAAAGAAAAATCGTTTTGATAACCGTCAAGGACAATCAAAACAGCGAGATGGAAATCAAGAACCACAAAATCGAGATAGGCCACGGTTTAATAAAAATAGAAAAAATGATTCGGATTCTAAACGTGTGAAGGCAAAACCTGCACCAAAACCGTTGGATCCAGATTCGCCTTTTGCAAAGTTAGCCGCTTTACGTGATCAGCTGAAAAAATGAGTGAAATTGAGAGCGAAAAACAACGACTGGATAAGTGGTTGTTTTTCTCACGTGTTTATAAAACACGTAGTCTCGCTGCCGATATGGTTGTTGCAAGTCATATACGAGTTAACAAACAAAAAGTTGTCAAACCTGCTACTTTCGTAAAAATTGGCGATATATTGACCATTCGATTGGATAAACGCGTCATTATTTACAAGGTTCTTGCTTTTGGAAAACGCCGAGGACCGGCAAATGAAGCACGCGAGCTTTTTGAAGATATGACACCTGCAATGGATCCTATACAGTCTATGGAAGTTATTTCTCATGGGCCAAGGCCGACCAAACGGGATAGACGTGTTCTGCAAAATTTTTTGGATCGGCAAATGTGATCAAGTTGGTACTGTATACTTGAAACTAGCCGTTAAAAACGCTAACTCAAGAGTGTTATCGATTCATTTCCGTTTAAAAGTGTGACAGGCTTTTGTCGGAATGCGCTTGACGTGAGCACTGGAGATTTAAATATGACCTATGTTGTGACCGACAATTGCATTCGCTGCAAATATACCGATTGCGTTGAGGTTTGCCCTGTTGATTGTTTTTATGAAGGTGAAAACATGCTCGTTATTCACCCTGATGAATGCATCGATTGTGGTGTATGTGAACCGGAATGTCCGGCAGAAGCTATTAAACCTGATACGGAACCAGGTTTGGATAAATGGCTTGAGCTTAATATGGAATATGCCGCAAAATGGCCAAATCTTACAGTCAAAAAAGATCAATTACCTGAAGCCTCAGAAATGGATGGCGTAACAGGTAAATTGGAACAATATTTTTCACCGAAACCTGGCACAGGCGATTAGTTGATAAATAAGGCACTAAACGTGCTAGATTATTGATTTACGGCGATTTTTGTGTTATTGAGCTTAAGTTAAGCCGATAGCTAGGTATTTTGACGTTTTTATCATTCGCTGAAAGGTAATTGTAATCCTGCATAAATCCTTTGCTGTGCTGAATGGTTTCATTGGGTTTCTTTTGGTTTATGCCGGTTTGGAAGCATGGTTGCGACATTTGGTTGACAAATGTTGAGTGCAATCTTTTGCCAGTGTGATGCGATTACGTTTTAAATAATTCTAGACGGATATGGCTCTTAGGGAGCCTTCAACCTGTGTTTGCCGGCAAAATTGCCGGGCACAAAGGGAGTAAGTGAGAATATGTCATCCCAACCGAAAAAGTCCTCTAATCGTCATGGCTTCAAAGCGCTAGAATATATTGTCTATCCGGCGCATGGGGTAGGGCAAATTATTGCGATAGAGGAACAAGAAGTCGCTGGCCTTAAACTTGAGTTGTTTGTCATCCACTTTGAAAAAGACAAAATGCACGTAAAAGTGCCTGTCGCTAAGGCTATTTCTATTGGAATGCGTAAGTTATGTGAGACAGATTTTGTTGATCGTGCTTTAAAAGTTTTACAGGGACGTGCCCGTATAAAACGCACGATGTGGTCACGACGCGCTCAAGAATATGATGCAAAAATTAATTCTGGTGACCTGATAGCAATTGCGGAAGTTGTTCGTGATCTTTTCAGAGCTGAAAATCAGCCAGAGCAGTCTTATTCGGAACGTCAGTTGTATGAAGCTGCACTGGATCGCATGGCGCGTGAGATTGCTGTGGTAACCAAAGTTTCAGAAACAGAAGCTGTTCGCACTATTGAAATTAACTTGGCTAAAAGTCCAAAACGTGGTGCAAAAAGTGACGTAGATTTGGATCTTGATGGTGATGATGGAGAAATTGTCGCCGCTTAGCCTTGAGCATCTAAAACTCAGTAAAGTTTTATTTTTAAACCCGTCAATTTGACGGGTTTTTTTGTAGTTACTGTCGTAATTTTTTTTATTCTTTTCAGATAAATTTTAAAAATACACTTTAAAGTTGTAAAAACCCTACATCACATTAAAATGGAACCAATGAACGACATAGGCGTTTAAGCGGGGAATGGCAGTGACTGCCGTTCTAAGAAAATCAACATCTACCTTTTTTATCAAAGAGGCTGTCATGAGTAATATTTCCCCAGCCGTTCATGTTTCAACGGATTTTTATGCAGGTACTGATAATACATTAGGTCGCAATATGGTGCGTTCTGCTATGAATGCTCCTTATCTGGAAAGGCAAAACGAACATGTTTTGGCTTTACGATGGAAAGATCAACATGACAGTAAGGCTATGCACCAGATAGCAGTTGCCCATATGCGGCTTGTGATTTCAATTGCAGGAAGATTTAAGCACTTTAAATTGCCACTTGGTGATCTTGTTCAGGAAGGATATGTTGGGCTTTTAGAAGCAGCTGCACGTTTCGAACCAAATCGCGAAGTCAGATTTTCAACATATGCAACATGGTGGATAAGAGCATCTATTCAAGACTATATTTTACGTAATTGGTCAATTGTACGTGGTGGTACAAGTTCAGCTCAAAAAGCTCTTTTTTTCAATTTAAGACGTTTACGCACAAAACTTGCGCTTGAAGATAGAACATTAAGCAAGCAGGATATATATAAAAGCATATCCGAAAAGTTGGGTGTTTCTGTGTCTGATGTTGAAACTATGGATTTTCGGTTTTCCACGACTGACAATTCTTTGAGTGCTCCTATGATAGGAGATGATGAAAGTTCTGGTAGTAAAGTGGATGCACTTGTTGATGATCATCCATTACAAGACCAAATTATAGAGGAAGAAATCGACGGAGAGCGGCGGTCTCAATGGTTGCACCAGGCATTGCAAGTTCTTAACGAAAGAGAGTTGGAAATCATACGTACACGTCGTCTTAATGATGATGGCGCTACATTGGAATCATTGGGAGCAAGTATGGGGATTTCTAAAGAGAGAGTGCGCCAGATTGAAGCAAGGGCGCTCCAGAAATTGCGGCATTTTCTTTTGTCGGTCAACAATGCAGAGACCTACGAGGTTTAAAACAAACCTTGAAAGGTTGTAATTTCATTAACTTTGATATGCGTTATAGCGTCAGAGTTATGGAGTTTGGCATTGTATACTTATGATGAAAGCGCGTTTGCTGAGCAAAAGGTGTTAAAATATTCGATAGCAGCGACCATCTTGCTTGCTATCGCTGGTGTGGTGACAGGTATTGTAACAGGCTCGTCATCTATCATCTTTGACGGCATGTATTCCTCAATTGATTGTTTGTTTAGTTTGGCTGCATTGCTTGTTGTGCGGTTGATACATATCGATGTTAATCGCCGAAAACGAAAAGCACCAAAGTTTATGGAACGATTTCAGTTTGGTTTTTGGCACTTGGAGCCGATGCTCCTAGCAATTAATGGATTGGCTTTATTGATCGCAGTTTTTTACGCTCTATCAGAGGCGTTTAGCACCATTTTAAATGGAGGACATACGCCTAACTTAGGGTATGCGGCGTGGTTTACGCTTTTTGCTGTTGTTTTATGTTTTGGCATGGCGATTTATGAGCATCAAAAAAACAAAAAAATTGGATCGGCTTTTATTACGATTGATGTAAAAAGTTGGATTGTCTCAGGAGCAATCAGTTTCGCTTTATTGTGCACGTTCATATTCGC
This sequence comes from uncultured Bartonella sp., assembly GCA_946478665.1. Lineage (GTDB taxonomy): Bacteria > Pseudomonadota > Alphaproteobacteria > Rhizobiales > Rhizobiaceae > Bartonella. The sequence goes on from CAMLCZ010000004.1 coordinate 161,102, forward strand.
CCACTTTGTTCAAAACACATCATACCAGTGGTTACTTCCGTTTTTTGATCCTGTTGCATTGGCTTTCATAGCTATTTGTATGTTCCCAATGCCTGTTAAGACAGTAACAAAGGCCTTACGCGATGTTTTAATGATTACGCCAGAAGCTTTGGATGATCACGTCAACAGTATCGTTGATAGTATTGTTGAAAAATATAATTTTGTTGGCTCACAAAATTATGTTGCGTGCGTTGGTCGATCTATAATGATCGAAATTCACCTTATCTTACCTGAAAATTATCAGATTGGTTGTGTTGAAACACTTGATAAAATTCGCGCTGAAATAGGTGATATGATTGGTGAGGCTAGTCCTGATCGGTGGTTGACTGTGTCATTCACAGCGGAACCAAAGTGGGCCTACTAAATATCCCTGCCGAGTAGATCGGGTAATAGTGTAAATCAGTTATTCCGATATAATTTTTACTCGATCACCATTCGATAATGTAGATGTCGCGGAAAGCGCGTTTATAATGCGAAATAGCTTCTCTTTATCGGATGTTCCTGTCATCCTCTCAGAAAGTGACGAAACGGTATCGTTGGCACGTACGGTTACCACATGAATCCGTAGTGGCTTCAAAGAAGATATTTCATGTGAAGACAAGGATCTAAAGGTTGATGTCGTCGCTGATGCTATAGAGTTTAGAGATGTTGAAGATTTTTGTGCTGCGGTTAAAAAACGATATACACGATTTTTTACGATGATAACGACAACATCAAATTGCCAGCGATCATTAATAGCACGGGCACGTGCCGCTGATAATCCATTTATTGTAATTGATTGCACCGATGATGGATCCAAACCATTGACCCAACCATTTTGCATATATGCTGTTGCTGAAAGTCCATTGGGTAAACTGACCCAATCAAAGCGGATTGCTAAATCGTTGGGACCATTGGCAATAACTGCGGATGATGAATTATCGATTGTGAAACCTTGAGGAACCGCAAAACTTATTCCAAGTTTAGGGTGAATAAATTGGTTACCACGGATATACCCTTGCTCTGCGGTATCGCCGAAAATCATGCCATCTATGCCGTTAAGAAAATCGTTACGATCAGTCGTTCCAACGCCAGGTGCACCAACTTTTCTCGCTTGTTCTGTAGCTAATTGTATACGTTGTGGGGTTGATGGATGACCTGCTAGAAAATCGAGTGTTGCATCTGTTGCTCCTGATACATCACGGAATGCAGTATATGCTTCCATGGATTGTAAAAATCGCGGCGATGCAAATGGATCATATCCAGCATCACCAAGCATTTTTATACCAATCGCATCAGCTTGCAATTCTTGATTACGCGAAAACTGTGCCATGCGTAATTTGCCACGAATTGCAGTTTCTCGTTCCGTGGATTGATCTTGTAAAATTTCTGTCGCAACTTGATTGGTTAGTTCTACTTCTGCTTCTTTTTGTTGTCTCAATATACCATGATTTGCGGTAACGTGTGCCATTTCATGAGCCAAAACAGCAGCAACTTCAGACGAATCATTGGCTAGTGATAAAAGACCTCGTGTGACATAAACATATCCGCCGGGTAGGGCGAAGGCATTGATGTTTGGTGAATTTAAAATCGTAATTCGATATGTTTGATTAGGATTCTGTGAAACAGCCGTTAGTTTTCCGACAATTTTGGCAACCATTCGTTCAAGTTTAGGGTCACTATATTCTCCACCATAAGTTTGTATAATACGAGGGTGCTGTGCTGCACCAAGTTTTACCTGCGAATCGCCTTTTGTTACTTTGTCAACAGTAACGGGTGTTCCAGAAGGCATTAACCCCCCATCTGGTTTGTCATAATCAATAGCTTGGCAGCTAGAAAGGCCTATAAAAGTTAAACTTAATAGAAAGGTGTTAAAGGGAGTTTTTAAATTCCCTTGATCTTTGTGCGGTAAAGAACGCCAGTTTATTTTTAAAAAATCGTTCATTGTGTCCGGTTGCCGCCCTTATTGACCTTTATATAATAAGAATACTTAATTCACTCTCAGAGGTTGGAAACTGATTCTCATTACAGTGTTTTTCAACGATGTTGAAAAGTTTATCGGAGAATTTCAACAGTTGTAACGTATTCAATAATGATAAGCTGAATGATAAGGGAAGAATAGGGTGTTATGACGAGTTATACTATTCTTTTAGATGGAGATCTTCACATCACAGAACGTTTATTGCGTTTTGTGCAAGGTAGTGCGGTTATTGCGGCTGATGGCGCTATCAGGTTTGCCGATGCTTTATGCGTTACACCAGCATTATGGATAGGTGATTTTGATTCGTCAGATTCAGTTCTTAAAGAAAAATATAAACACATCAAATATATCCAATATCCTGTTGCCAAGGATAAAACGGATGGTGAGCTGGCGGTTGAAACAGCGCTTGATATGGGAGCTGATCGCGTAATACTGTGTGGTGCATTAGGCGGCAGAAGAACCGATCACGCATTGTTCCATATGACATATGCTCTTTCACTTGCTGAAAAAGGTATTGAGGTTGTCTTAACAAGTGGTCGTGAGGAAGCATATCCCATCTTACCTGGAGCATATAGTTTTGATTTGCCGATTAATTCTATATTCAGTATCATTGGACTAACAGAGCTGAAGGCTATGACCCTTAAAGGTTGTGACTGGCCACTTGAGAATAAAGATGTTGAATTCGGTTCGTCATTAACGCTTTCCAACCGCGTTTGTGGAACATTTCAACTCAATTTAGGTTGTGGTAAAGCAATGTTATTGGCATCATTGCCAGTGGAATCGTGATTTCAATAAGTATTGCTTGGTAAAGACACGTTAATAATCGTATGTTTAAACATCAGAGGAATGATGTTATTTATATCATTATTAACAGCGTTTTGCCTTTGTGCATGAGCACATGGTGTAATATTTTAAAGAGAGAGTTTTGCTATGTTAAAACGAATTTCGATGATTGCTATGGTATCAGCTTTCGGTTTTGCAATGGTTGCTTGTACGCCAAATGAACAACGTACAGCTGGTTATGGTGTAGGTGGTGCTGCATTGGGCGCACTTGCTGGTGGTGCAATTAAGGGCAACGGTAAAGGTGCATTAGCCGGCGCTGCAATTGGTGCTGCTGCTGGTACAGTCGTTGGCGCTGCTACAACCCGTAACGGTGTTCAATATTGTAACTATCGCGATCCTTACGGTCGTATGTACCAAGCACCTTGCAACTAATCTTAGTTGAATAGCATAAAGGGAGGGTCGGTTTAACTGACCCTTTTTTATTATTCTTTGGGAATCAAATAGAAATATCTTTTCTTTGATACGTAACAAACATTGGTATGATAATGGCACCACCTCTTCTTCGGCTTGATAATATATTTGTTACGTTCGGGGGCACACCTTTGCTCAGCGATGCGTCTTTGTCTGTATCGGAAGGAGACCGCATTGCGTTGGTCGGTCGAAATGGTTCTGGAAAATCGACCCTATTGAAAATTGCTGCCAGTCTTGTAGAGCCAACTGGCGGAGAGATATTTCGTCATCCATCAAGTACAATACGTTATTTACCCCAAACTCCCGACATGGATGGCTTTAAAACTGTACGAGACTATGTTGCTGCGGGTCTGGGGCTTGCGGATGATATCCATCGTGTAGCCTATATGCTTGATCATTTAGGTTTAACAGGCGACGAAGATCCTAAAAATTTATCAGGGGGAGAGGCAAGAAGAGCTGCCCTTGCTAGAGTAATAGCTCCACAGCCAGATATTTTGTTGCTTGATGAACCAACAAACCATCTTGATCTGACAACCATTGAATGGTTGGAAGGAGAACTCAATCAAATACGTTCTGCAATAGTATTGATTTCTCACGACCGTCGTTTTCTTGAAAATGTAAGTCGTTCAACTGTATGGCTTGATCGTGGAGAAACAAAGCGGTTAGGCAAAGGATTTGGATTTTTTGAAGAATGGCGTGACAAACTTTTAGAAGAAGAAGAACGTCAGCAACAGAAACTTGGACGCCAGATTGAACGGGAAGAACATTGGTTGCGTTATGGCGTTACAGCACGACGTAAAAGAAATGTGCGTCGCCTTGATGATTTACAAAAATTACGACAACAATATCGCGGATATCGTGGGCCACAAGGTAATGTTGTTTTAGAAACAAGTGATTCTCAAGAATCTGGAAAATTAGTTATAGAAGCTAAAAATATCAGCAAGGCTTATAATGGGCGAACGCTTGTTGATAATTTTTCAACACGTATTCAACGCGGTGATCGTGTTGGGCTTGTCGGACCTAATGGCGTTGGAAAAACGACTCTTCTTTCTATGTTGAACGGGCTTTTGCCGCCGGATACTGGAACTGTAAAACTGGGGCAGAATTTAGAAATTGCTACGCTGGACCAGAAGCGTTCGCTTGATGAGACAGAGACTTTAGCTCATTATTTGACTGATGGACGCGGGGATAGCGTCATTGTTAATGGTGAACAACGTCATGTTGTATCTTATATGAAAGATTTCTTATTTCAGCCTGAACAAGCGCGCACTCCTATTAAAGAACTATCTGGGGGTGAACGGGCGCGGCTCATGTTGGCGCGTGTCTTATCACGTCCGGCTAACTTATTGATCCTTGATGAACCTACCAATGATCTCGATATGGAAACATTAGATCTTCTTCAAGAATTAGTGGCAGGTTTTTCAGGAACTGTCATATTGGTCAGCCATGATCGCGACTTTCTCGATAGAACAGTGACAACTGTGCTGGCGCCTGAAGGCAATGGTCGTTGGTTGCAGTATGCGGGTGGCTATAGCGATATGATAGCACAACGCAGGGGTGTTGAGGTAACCAAAAATAAAGCCGAAAAAACGGTATCTTCGTCTATCTCAACAGTATCGCAACGGGAAAAGCGCACGGAAAAACAGAAGTTATCCTATAAGCAGAAATTTGCGTTAGAAAAATTGCCTTTAGAGATAGATGAGCTTCATAAACTCATAGAGTCTTTGGAAAAAGAATTTTCTGATCCACAGCTATATATGAAAGATGAAAAACGGTTTCATGAATTATCTCAATTGCTGGATAAAAAACGAACCGAGCTTTCAAAAAAAGAAGAAGAATGGTTGGAACTGGAAATGTTAAGAGAAGAGATTGAAAACGCGTAATCGAAAGGAGATTCGCTGTTTTTAATTTGCTCCAATAAGCATACTCGGATAATCTGAGTAGTAGTTTAACAACTATAGAGATAGTTAATAAAAGCCTTCTTTTTTAGGAGAAGGCTTTTTAATTTTAGAATTCCTAATTTTAATTCATACCAAGAGCATCTTTATAAAGCTGTATCATTGCTTCTTCTTCTTGACGCTCATGGTCTTCTTTTTTCCGCAGACGAATTATCGTGCGGACCGCTTTACTGTCAAAGCCGCTGCCTTTTAATTCGGCATAAACTTCTTTGATATCGTCAGATATCGTTTTCTTTTCTTCTTCTAAACGTTCAATCCGTTCGATGAACGACCGTAACTGTCCAACAGCTACAGCTTGTGTTTCGTCCGTTACGTCACTCATGGAAAATGTCTCCAGATAATTTTATTATTTGACCCGGCAAATTGATTGCCTTTGAATGCACGAGTCTATTACGCAGAGTCAAGCTTGAAACACTTTTTAAAACAATAGTACGTCATCTAAATTTTTAATCACACCGTGATGGAAAATACTGTTTCATGTGAATCATTGGTAGCTGGTTAATTTTTTGCATGATTGGTGATAGGTAATTAGCCCAACTTTTAATACCCTCTTCGTCAGAAATAAGGTCTTGGCGAATTTCTATCAAAATGTGCGCCGTCCCGTTTCGGGTACAATGGCGGTACATTGTGTCTCCTTTTAACGCCCCATCATAAGGTTCATTATTTCCGATCAAGATATCTTCTCTCTGTTTTAACTCTTGGTATAGAGGGGTAAAAACACGAGGGTCACTATCCCATAATAATCCGATATGCCAGGGACGTGGTTTTCCACGCCAAATTGGTGTGAAAGAATGAATAGAAATAACAAGTGGACTTTTTCCACATACATTTTCTACTTTTTTGATGAGATTTCCGACTGCAGTGTCATAGGGGCGATAATAACGTTCAATGCGATTTTTTCTTTCAGCTTCTTCGAGAGGATAATTACCTGGAATTACTGATCCATCGGATAATTGCATAATCAAAGTAGGGTCCAGTTCTCCTCGATTGGGATCAATCAAAAGTCTTGAAAAATTGCTTAAAATAGCGGGAGCGTCTAGTTGTTCTGCTAACAGTTTTGTTAGCCCCTCAACCCCAATATCATATGCAATATGTCGGCTGAGTTCGGATTGCGGTAATCCCAAAGTACCATATGCATCAGGAATTTTATTGCTTGCATGATCAGCTATTAAAACAATGCCAGATTTTGCATTTCCTACAATTTCGGTAAATGGTTTAAAGTCTTGAGTCTGTTTTAAATTTTCAATCATTTGTGATATGTCCTTTATTTAAGAACTGGCAAACGATTGACAATTCTACCGAAACTAAAGAAAACACAATATTAGAGAATGGAAAAATGCTGTGAAATAATTTAATTTTGCAGCCCAAGGTGCCAATAATGTTATTTAAGAAAATTCAGGTAATTCTCTTTAGTGTATTTGCTGCATCGATTATGGGTGGGGTTGCGCATGCCGATTTCCGTGTATGTAATACGACCCAAGAGATCATTGGTGTTTCCATTGGCTATAGGGCGCAAGCTGGCTGGGTAAGTGAGGGCTGGTGGGTTGTGGGGCCAACGCGCTGTAAAACAATCATTGATGGACCATTATCTTCCCGTTTTTATTATCTCCATGCTGAAGATGCCAAAAATCATGGGCGTTGGGAGGGGCCGGTCAATATGTGCGTCAAAGATAGTGAATTCAAGATCGATGGCGTTAAGGACTGTTTTGCACGTGGTTTTCAAAAAGCTGGGTTTCAGGAAATTGATACTGGAACACAAACAAGCTGGATGGTCCAGCTGACAGAACCTACATTGAATAACCCGGCATTGAATACGCCGGTGATTACAGGAGCTCCCAATAAATGAAACGTGATCGTAAAGTTAAAATTGTTGCCACTTTAGGACCCGCATCATCTGATAAGGCTGTCATAAAGAAGCTATTTTTAGCTGGTGTTGACGTTTTTCGCATTAATATGAGCCATGCAGATCATGATATGATGCGTGCTCTTGTGAAAAGTATTCGTGAAATTGAAACAGAACTTGGTCGACCGATTGGCATATTGGCTGATTTGCAGGGGCCAAAACTTCGTGTTGGTGGATTTAAAAATAACAAAGTGGAATTGGTAGTTGGGCAAACATTTACTTTGGATAATAAAGATATTCCAGGTGACAATACCCGTGTTCTTCTACCTCATCCCGAAATTTTAGATGCTGTAAAGCCGGGTGATCGTTTATTGATTGATGATGGCAAATTGCAGTTACTTGCACAAAAATGCGGACACCATTCCATCGAATGTAAAGTTATTGCCGGAACATCAATTTCCGACCGCAAAGGTGTCAGCTTGCCGGATACAACATTGGGCGTTGGCGCAATGACTGAAAAAGATCACAAAGATCTCCGTGCTGTGCTTGAACAACCAATTGATTGGATTGCATTGTCATTTATCCAGCGACCAGAAGATATTGCAGAAGCACGTAAGATTACAAAAGGCAAAGTTGCAATTCTATCTAAGATCGAAAAGCCTCAAGCTGTTCAACGCATTGAAGAAATTATTGATATGTCAGATGCAGTTATGGTGGCACGTGGTGATCTTGGTGTGGAAATGCCATTGGAAGCAGTGCCGGGCATTCAAATGGATATTATCAAACTGTGTCGACGTGCAGGCAAACCAGTTGTTGTTGCCACTCAAATGCTGGAATCTATGATAAATGCGCCTGTTCCTACCCGTGCCGAGGTTTCAGATGTCGCTACAGCAGTTTATGAAGGTGCTGATGCAATTATGCTCTCAGCAGAATCAGCTTCTGGTAAATATCCTGAAGAAGCTGTGCGTACAATGGATCAGATTGCCAGCAAAATAGAGCTGGATTCGAACTACGAGCCGATGATTAATGCGCAGCATCCTGAGCCTGAACCAACATGTGCTGATGCGATTTCCCTCGCGGCGCGTCAAATTGCTGAAACGTTGAATCTGCCTGCTATCGTTGCTTATACAGCTTCTGGTGCAACAGGCATACGCGCTTCGCGTGAGCGTCCGAATACCTCTATTATAGCTCTTTCTCCAATCACTGAAACAGCAAGACGCTTGGCCATAGTTTGGGGATTGCATTGTGTTGTTACTGAAGATGCGCATGACTTGGATGATATGGTTGAACGTGCTGCAGCAATAGCTTGCCAAGAAGGATATTGTGTACCGGGTGACAGAGTCATTGTAACAGCTGGTGTTCCACTCCGTACACCAGGGGCTACCAATATGCTGCGTATTGCTTATGTCAACAAAGATAGTAAGGCGAAGGTGTAGTCTCACTATGCAGACTATTGGTCTTATCGGGGGAATGAGTTGGGAAAGTTCAGCCGAATATTATAGGTTGATCAATCAACTCACGCAAAAGAAACTTGGCGGAACAAACTCCGCCAAGAGCTTGATGATTTCTGTTAATTTTAGTGAAATAGAAAAGTTGCAGCACCAAGGCTATTGGAATGTCTTGGAGCAGAATATGATTGATGCTGCTCGTCAATTACAAGCGGGTGGTGCAGATTTCATAGTTTTATGTACCAATACAATGCATCGATTTGCAGAAGCAATTGAAACAGCAGTCGATATCCCTTTTTTGCATATTGCAGATGCAACAGCTCAGCAGATCAAAACTTGTGATATAAAAAATGTCGGTCTTCTAGGAACGCGTTTTACGATGGAACAGGATTTTTATAAACAACGATTAATCGATGTTTATGGGCTGAATGTTCTAATTCCTAATGAACAAGATAGAAATGACGTTCATCGTATAATATATGAGGAACTTGTAAAGGGAATTATCCGCGAGGAATCTCGGATAATCTATCGCGATATAATAGCGCGTTTGATTGATGACGGTGCCGAAGCAATTATTCTAGGCTGTACCGAAATTATGCTTCTTGTTGAACAAAGTGATAGTGCCGTACCAGTCTTCGATACGACAACGATTCATGCGCACGCTGCTGTTGAGAAGGCTCTCCAGTCTAACGATTAAAACCAATTACAAAAAGATACAGATTTATGTTGTAATGTTATTGGGCAGTTTCGCAACAAATTAGCTATACGCTATAATACGAATTAAAAAATTCTAAAATAAAATTACGAACGGTTTGCCAATAAACGGCCGGCAAGAATTTCGATATGACTGGATGCCTTGTCTATAGCTTTTGCTGCGACAGTTTCATACCGTTCACAAGCGTTAGATAGTGTTGCAGCCTGTTGCTTCAGTGCATCATTTTCTTGCTGCACTTCTGCCAATCTATGTTTTGCTTCTACGAGCTCGTCCATGACCATAATTCCTGCCATGACTGATAAACGATGATCGCCTATTTCACCAAAGCTTGATTTTAAATGGCTGATATAATGATCAAGTTGCTGGGCGAGGCTTGTGAGGTGTTGCTCTTGCCCCTCATCACAAGCCATGCGGTAGGTTTTTCCATCAATTGTAACCGAAACGGTTGCCATGTTTCTTTTGCCCTTTACCGGTCAACGACAGCGCGAATAGTTTCCATCGCTGTTATAAGACGCCGTGATACTTCTTTATTAGCTTGTTCAAGTCGTTCAGCACGTGATTCTGATGTGTCTAGTTCCTGTGCAAGGCGACTCCGGTCAGCATTCATTTGCTGTATTTCTTCTTCCAGTTCATTATTATCACAGGATCGGTCAGTACCGTTGCCAACAGCCTCTTCAAGAGTTTTAAGAGCACTTTCAAGACGGTCAATGGCTTGGTCGAGAATTGATGTGTCTTGCCGCATCCTGTTATTAATCCTCTATGTTAGCAATACCGAAACAAACGAATCACTGTCGTATTTCTTTCGTGATTTTGTCTATTCTTAGATGCGTCTGCGGTTTGTTGCAAGAAATCCACTATATCGGAGCTGTTGAAAGCCGGATTTAATTGACTCAGGCGTCGCAAGTGATATGTGTCAAATAAAGCCCAAGACCAAATTTTCATCGATCAAAGAGTAACAGGACCCCATGAAAAATACAGACAAGCAGAACCAGATGGCCAACGCTATCCGTTTCCTTTCTATTGATGCTATTGAAAAAGCCAATTCAGGACATCCTGGCCTCCCAATGGGCGCCGCTGATATTGCAACTGTTCTTTATACAAAGTTTCTTGCCCATGATCCTAAAAATCCGAAATGGCCAAACCGCGATCGATTTATCTTGTCGGCTGGACATGGTTCGATGCTTCTATATTCAGCAATGTATCTTTCTGGATATGAAGATATTACGATTGATGAAATCAAGAATTTTCGTCAATTGGGCGCAAAAACAGCTGGTCACCCTGAATATGGACATGTGAACGGTATTGAAACGACCACTGGTCCTCTAGGGCAAGGTATTGCAAATGCTGTCGGAATGGCATTGGGTGAGCGTTTAATGCATGCACGCTGGGGCGCTCTTTTCGATCATTATACTTATGTGCTGGCAGGTGATGGCTGTTTGATGGAAGGTATTTCGCAAGAAGCGATTGCATTTGCTGGACACATGAAGCTGAATAAGTTGATTGTTTTATGGGACGACAACCACATTTCGATTGATGGTGCCATTAAAATTTCTGACAATACAGATCAATGTGCTCGCTTTGAGGCATGCCATTGGAACACGATCAAAGTTGATGGTCATGATCAGGATGCAATTGCTAAAGCTATTAAAAAAGCTCATGGTTCTGATAAGCCTACTTTAATAGCGTGCAAGACAACCATTGGTTTCGGTTCACCGCACAAGGCTGGTACCAATAAGGTTCACGGTTCTCCTTTGGGGCATGAAGAGGTTATTGAAACACGTAAAGCGCTCGGTTGGACGAGCGAGCCTTTTGTTGTGCCTGCAGATATTCTCGACAGTTGGCGTCTGGCAGGCTTGAACGCTGCAAAAAAACGGCAAGAGTGGGAAAAGAAACTTGATGCGCTAGATGCAAATCAACGTGCGGAGTTTGACCGCTTAATGCGTGGCGATTTGCCGGGAGATTTTGATGCTGTTATTAATGAATATAAAAAGCATCTTGCTGCTGAGCAACCAAAAGTGGCAACGCGTAAAGCATCTGAAATGGCACTGGAAGTTATTAATGGTGCTATTTCCGAAACAATTGGCGGGTCTGCTGATTTGACTGGTTCAAATAATACTAAAACAAGTCAGACAAAGAGTATTGTTCCTGAAGACTTTTCTGGTCGTTATATCCACTACGGTATTCGTGAGCATGCGATGGGCGCAATCATGAATGGTTTGTCGCTCTATGGTGGGATCATTCCTTATTCAGGCACATTTTTATGTTTCTCAGACTATGCTCGCCCAGCGATGAGATTGTCATCCTTAATGGGCATTCGTGTTATTTATGTAATGACACACGATTCTATTGGGTTGGGAGAAGATGGACCAACGCATCAACCGGTTGAACATTTGGCCAGTTTGCGAGCAATTCCTAATCATCTCGTTTTTAGACCAGCAGATGTTGTTGAGACAGCAGAATGTTGGCAATTGGCATTAAAATCACACAAAACACCTTCCACTTTAGTGTTGACGCGGCAAGGTCTGCCGACACTTCGCAAGAGTTATGAAGAAGATAACCTTTGTGCGCTTGGGGCTTACGAACTGCTGACGGCCAGTGACGATGCGAAAGTTACTATTTTTGCCTCTGGTTCAGAAGTTGAAATTGCTGTTAAAGCTCGCAATGTGCTTGAAAATAAGGGAATTCCAACTCGTGTTGTGTCTGTCCCTTGTTTTGAATTGTTTGAGCAACAAGTAGAATCATATCGAACAGCATTGATCGGTAATGCACCTGTTAAAATTGCAATAGAGGCGGCTATACGTCAGGGGTGGGATCGATTTATTGGGAGTGATGGAGTCTTTATTGGTATGCATGGTTTTGGTGCCAGCGGTCCAATTGACGCACTTTACACACATTTCGGTATTACAACCGAAGCAGTTGTCGCGGCAGCTGAAGCAAAACTCTAGTATTGGGTCTTTTCAACCAAGGGAGAAAAAATATGGCAGTACGAGTAGCAATTAACGGTTTTGGACGTATTGGACGCAATGTCCTTCGTGCAATTATTGAAAGTGGCCGTACCGACATTGATGTCGTTGCTATTAACGATTTAGGGCCAGTTGAAACAAACGCTCATCTGTTGCGCTATGATTCAGTTCATGGACGTTTTCCACACGAAGTTACTGTTTCGGGTGATACAATTGACGCAGGCCGTGGCCCCATTAAGGTAACTGCTGTGCGTGATCCAAAGGAATTGCCTTGGAAAGAACTTAACATTGATATCGCGATGGAATGCACAGGCATTTTCACAAGCCGTGAAAAAGCCGCAGCACACTTAGATGCAGGTGCTAAGCGTGTGATTGTTTCTGCGCCATCAGCAGGTGCTGATTTGACAGTTGTTTATGGTGTGAACCATGACAAACTGACAAAAGATCATAAAGTTATTTCTAACGCATCTTGCACAACAAACTGTTTGGCACCTGTTGCTCATGTTCTTAATGAAGTTATCGGCATTGAAAAAGGCTTTATGACAACAATCCACTCATATACGGGTGATCAGCCTACTTTGGATACTTTGCATAAAGATCTTTATCGCGCTCGTGCTGCTGCATTATCAATGATTCCTACATCTACTGGTGCTGCAAAAGCTGTCGGTCTTGTTTTGCCCGAGCTCAAAGGACTTTTGGATGGTGTTGCTATTCGTGTTCCGACACCAAATGTTTCAGTTGTCGACTTTACATTTATTGCAAAGCGTTCGACTACAGTTGAAGAAATTAATGATGCAATTCGCGCAGCATCAAACGGTCGGCTGAAAGGTATCCTTGGATACACAGACGAAAAATTGGTCAGTCATGATTTCAATCATGATTCACACTCGTCTGTTTTCCATACAGAACAAACAAGAGTTATGGATGATACATTCTGCCGTATTCTTTCTTGGTATGATAATGAATGGGGTTTTTCAAATCGTATGGGCGATACAGCCGTCGCATTTGCAAAAACTATTTAACATGACGGTGGGGGCTAAGGCCCCCATTTTTCTTTCAGGAAACAAATGAAGTTATTTTTCTTCAAAGCTTTCCTCTATAATGGCGTTAGCCATTATACCCAAGTTTTTTATAGCTATATCTTATGGATCTGGAGAAAAATATGGCTTTTCGTACTCTTGACGACGCAGACGTAAAATCAAAACGTGTTTTGGTGCGTGTTGATCTCAATGTACCAGTGGCAGACGGAAAAGTCACTGATTCAACACGTATAGAACGTGTTAAACCTACGATTATGGAACTTCGTAGAAAAGACGCTAAAGTTATTCTGCTTGCCCATTTTGGCCGCCCAAAAGGTCAGGTTGTACCAGAGTTTTCATTACGCCAAATTGTCAAGACTACTGAAGATGTGCTCGGCTGCCCTGTGACATTTGCTGAAGATTGTATTGGTGAGAAAGCAAAGACAGTTATTGATGCTATGAATGATGGAGACATTGTTCTGCTTGAAAATACACGTTTTCATGTTGGAGAAGAAAAGAACGATCCTGAATTTGTAAAAGCATTAGCCGCTAACGGCGATATCTATGTTAATGATGCCTTTTCTGCGGCGCATCGCGCTCATGCTTCGACAGAGGGATTAGCACATGTTCTACCGTCTTATGCTGGCCGGTCTATGCAAATGGAACTTGAAGCCTTGGAAAAAGGTTTAGGACATCCTGCCCATCCCGTTATTGCGATAGTGGGCGGAGCAAAAGTGTCAACGAAAATTGACCTTTTAAATAATCTTGTCGAAAAAGTAGATGCTCTGATTATTGGCGGTGGTATGGCCAATACTTTCTTAGCCGCACAGGGATTGAGCGTTGGTAAATCACTTTGCGAACATGAGCTTGGTGAAACTGCACGAACAATTATGACGAAGGCAAAAGCGGAAAACTGTTCCATTATTTTGCCAGTGGATGCTGTTGTCGCAACACGGTTTGAAGCCAATGCTTCAAACCATAGATATGGTATAGAAGCTATACCTGTTGACGGAATGATACTTGATATTGGTGAAAACTCAATAGAACGCATTAATGGCGCGATTGATGACGCTGCAACAATTGTTTGGAATGGTCCACTCGGAGCATTCGAGATGCATCCTTTCGATCAAGGAACAGTTGCTGTAGCCAAACGTGTTGCTGAACGCACCAAGCAAAAGAAACTGGTGTCTATCGCTGGGGGCGGAGATACAGTATCTGCTCTCAATCATGCTGGTGTTGCGCAAGATTTTACGTATATATCAACAGCAGGTGGTGCATTTCTAGAATGGATGGAAGGAAAACCGCTTCCTGGTGTTATTGCTTTAGAAAAGTAGAACCAAACTGGGACAGATGACCTTATTTTCATCGTAATGAAAAATAAGATGTATTCTTCCCAATTTAATCGATTTTAGTTCATGGCTTGACCATTTAGTTTTGTAGGCAGTTTTGATATTGCTAAAGCCGTAAGAAAAGAGGAGCCACCCATGAGTGAACGTCTTGAAGATATTGCAATAGCAATGACAGCAGCAGGTAAAGGTTTGCTTGCAGCTGATGAAAGCACAAGTACAATTAAAAAACGTTTCGATACAATTCATCTGGAATCAACAGAAGAAAATCGTCGTGACTACCGTGAAATGCTTTTTACCGCTAAAGAAGCGATGGAGAAATACATTTCCGGTGTCATTCTTTATGACGAGACAATTCGTCAGAAAGCATCAGATGGTCGTATGTTGACTGATTTGATTAAGGCTGCGGGCTCTATTCCTGGTATCAAGGTTGATGCAGGAGCTAAGCCTCTTGCGGGCTTTGAAAATGAATCAATCACTGAAGGTCTTGACGGTTTACGCGACCGATTAAACGAATATTATGAATTAGGTGCCCGTTTTGCTAAATGGCGTGGTGTCATTGCCATTGATAGCCACACATTGCCAACATGGGGCGCTGTACGTCAGAACGCCCAAGCTTTGGCGCGTTATGCAGCTTTGTGCCAAGAAGCCAAGATTGTACCGATTGTCGAGCCAGAAATTTTGATGGACGGCAAACCAGGGGATCATTCGATTGATCGTTGTTATGAAGTAACCGAACATGTTTTGAGAACTGTTTTTGATGAGCTATTTGCTGCTCGCGTAAAAATGGAAGGCATGGTTTTGAAGCCTAACATGGTCATTGATGGTAAAAATGCACGTAAGGCATCAGTTGAAGAAGTTGCTGAAAAAACAGTCAAGGTTTTGAAAACAACTGTTCCATCGACAGTGCCTGGTATTGCATTCTTATCTGGTGGACAATCAGATGAAGAGGCAACAGCGCATTTATCTGCAATCAATGCTATTGGCAATCTTCCATGGAATGTAACATTCTCATATGGCCGTGCGTTGCAGGCAGCGGCAATACAGGCTTGGGGCGGTAAAAAGGAAAATGTGGCTGCTGGACAGCAGGCATTTACGCACCGTGCAAAAATGAATTACCTTGCTGCATTGGGTAAATGGTCAAAGCAGGACGAAAAAGCAGCCTAATTTTTGTAGGATAGAGTGATAGTAAAACGCCCGATACTCAGTGTTTCGGGCGTTTTATTTATTTTAGTGTCTCATTTATGTGACAGCATAATTAGAAAAAAGATTTTAAAATAAAAGCAGAGACAAATAACTTGACTGATACAATCAAGTATATAACAATCTCTCAGTCATTGTTCGCTTGTTAATTTGGATAAAAATAGCGGGTGATTTTAGTAATACATGTCTTGTCGGTTTTTCGGCTTATACGAATTTCGCTAATATAGAATTGGGATAATTATGAACAAACTCACGCAGGTATTCTTGGTAACTTCGGCCGTCATTGGCTTTCAAACATTTCAATCGAAAGCGGCGGATGTTGCTCTTCCTGAAGCAGAGCCCGTTGAATATGTGCGTGTTTGTGATGCGTTTGGCGAAGGCTATTTTTATTTGCCAGGTACCGATACCTGTATGAAACTTGGTGGCTACGTTTATGCCCAAGCTAAGGGTGGTGATGATGTCTACGCCCGCACCGCAAAAGACCGTGATGGTGGTAGAACATGGCGCACGGAGACACGTGCCCATGTATTGGTGGCTACTGCTTCTGAAACAGAATTAGGAACATTGCGTTCACACATTGAATTACGTTCCGATTATGATGACGGTAGTGATTCCGCTACATCAGAATTGCGTTTTGGCTATATTGAATTAGGCGGCCTGCATGTAGGTGTTGATGAATCATCTATCAATACATTTTTTGATTACTATGGTAACTTTATCAACGATGATGTGACCTTGGGTGGTGCGTATCGTACCAATATGATTCAATATAAATACGCAGCAAGCAATGGTCTAACTGCGATGGTCTCTATCGAACAAGGTGGTGACGAAGATACCGATTACAATGGTAAGATCAAAGATTATACACCAGATGTTGTTCTTGGTTTGAAATATGAACAAGGTTGGGGATCAATCACAGGTGCAGCTGCGTATGATGCAGTCAACGAAGCATGGGTTGGTAAAGCTAAAGTAAGTTTGAATGTTACTGATCGTTTCAACATCTGGGTAATGGGCGCATATAAAGATATGAACGATACCTATTACGACGTTGATAGCCAAGATGATATCGATAGAAACGATATTTCTTCTATTATCAGAGATGGCCGCAAGGGTGTTCGCGCTATCGACAGCTTCTATGGCACATGGGGTGGACATTGGGTTGGATGGCTCGGTGCATCGTATAAATTTACGCCAAAGCTAACAAGCAATTTCCAACTCTCTTATGAAGGCGTTGGAAATACCTATACCGTTGCCAACTTGGCTTATGAGTTGGTTCCTGGGCTTACAGTAATGCCAGAAGTAAATTATCGTAAATGGAATGACGTTCATTCTGTATTGAATGATAAAGACGCTATCGGCGGAGCAATCCGCATACAACGTGACTTCTAATATTTCGGTAAAACGATATAACAAATTTGATATGAAAGCCTCCGTTATGGGGGCTTTTATTTTTTATAATTCCCAAGCTAAGAGAACATCTTTAATAAATACGAAATTAATAATAAGGTCGAGTTCGGTACTGCGGTATTTCATTGTGTTCGAATTCAGATTGATGATGTAAGTGGAAAATTGATGACTAAATGGTTTATTTGTTCCTAAAGATAAAAGGATTTATTTAATAAAAGTCATTGTCCAATATTTTCAAAAATAAAAGCCGCGAAAACGCGGCTTATAAAATCAACACATTTTTATTCAAAATTATTTATCTTCGTCATCATGACTTTCTTTCAAAGATGAAAGCTTGGCAAAAACCTTATCAGCGTCGAATTCTTCTTCGGTATTGTCAATTTCTAAGTTCTCTGTTGCAGATGCTGGAAGCAAAGTGCCATCTTCAGGAATAATAGCAGGACGATTTTTCGCTGCACGTTCTACTTCAATATCAAGGTCGATTTGAGAGCATAGCCCTAAAGTAACTGGATCAAGCGGAGTTAGATTTGCAGAATTCCAATGAGTACGCTCACGAATTTGCTCAATTGTAGATTTTGTAGTTCCGATCAAACGGGCAATCTGTGCGTCTTTCAACTCTGGATGATTACGAACCAACCACAGAATAGCGTTCGGACGATCCTGGCGCTTAGATAACGGCGTATAACGAGGACCTTTCCTTTTTCCTTCAGGGATATGAACTTTAGGCTCCGAAATTTTCAATTTGTAATTACTATCGTTTTCCGCGCGTGCAATTTCATCACGTGTTAATTGACCAGTAATAATGGGATCAAGTCCTTTTATTCCTTGGGCAGATTCGCCGTCAGCTATCGCTTTAACTTCCAGTGGATGAAGTTTACAAAAAGTGGCAATCTGGTCAAAAGAAAGCGCTGTATTGTCAACTAACCAAACGGCGGTGGCTTTGGGCATCAAAAGTTGCGTTGCCATAAAATTATCCTCTTGTTCGCCCGCTCCGGTGAGGCGGGACGTGGATTAGACCACAATTTCCGGGAATTCTTCTCACTTATAGCGTGAAATTTAACAATCGACAAGACATGCGGTCTTATTAAGCAATTAATCAATCAATTTTAAGCATTATTTTGCCTATATGATTACTCGATTCCATTAATTTGTGAGCATCTATAACATCCGTAAGTGGAAAGACCTTGTCGATAACAGGAGCAATCTTTTTCTGTTCCAATAGTGGCCAAACTTTTTCATATAGGTTTTTGGCAATAGCAGATTTAAACTCTGTGTCTCGTGCTCTTAATGTCGAACCGGTATGAATTAATCTTTTAACGAGTATGTAGTTCAAATTGACTGTTGAAATATGACCATTCAAAAATGCAATTTGTACAATACGACCATCTACCGCTGCAATTTTATAGTTTTTATTGGTGTAATCACCACCAATCATATCTAATATAACGTCTACGCCTCTTTTTTCAGTGAATGCTTTAACCTCTTCAACGAAGTCTTTTTCTTTGTAATTAATCGCAAGGTCTGCACCTAATTTTACACATGCAGCACATTTTTCTGTTGATCCTGCAGTTGCAATAACTTGAGCTCCAAAAGCTTTTGCAAGTTGAATTGCTGTCGTGCCAATTCCAGAAGTGCCGCCATGGACGAGAAAGATTTCTCCTGCTTTTAACAAGCCACGATCAAAAACATTGCTCCATACAGTAAAGAATGTTTCAGGTAATGCTGCCGCTTGGATAAAGTCAAATCCTGTAGGTATCGGCAAGGCATTATCAGCGGCAACCGCAGCATATTGTGCGTAACCGCCGCCAGCAATCAATGCGGTGACTTTATCGCCAATTTTGAATTGGTTTACTCGTTTTCCTAATTTCACAATTTCCCCAGCGACTTCCAGTCCAGGTAAAGGAGATGCACCAGGCGGCGGCGGGTATATTCCTTGCCTTTGAGCAACATCGGGTCGGTTTACCCCAGCAGCATGAACGCGAATTAAAATTTCATTTTCAGATATCCTTGGAACCTTGGTTTCAATAAGCTTGAGCACTTCCGGACCGCCAGTTCCTTCAATCGCAATTGCCTGCATTTTATTAGGGATTGTTGGCATTATAAGAGCTTCCATTTGTTTTAGTGAACTTATCATCGTTTCAATTATAATGATAAATATAGCTTTCTGTTGGCCGGAAGCTATCTTAGATCATGATAAAGGGTCGAAAAATACGAGCGTATTTTAATTTATTTTTTAATTGGCTTATTCGTTTAAAAGACATTAACAGCACACATCTCTGCACCGTAATAAGGCACAGTGTTCAAACGACACATGAAATATAATCAGTTATTGAACTGAAATAAATTAATCTAATTCGCTTTTAAGTTTTTCTATTTCATCCTTGAGTGCCAATTTCTGGCGTTTAAGATTTGCAATCACGAAATCATCAGCGGATGGGGCAGACATTTCTTTACTAATTTCTTTTTCAAGTTCATTATGTTTACGTTCCAATGAAGCTAAATGTGCTTTCGTATTCATAACATTCTCCTTACCCACTTTTGATAGATCTATTGGGACCGCATGTAATTTTTAGGGCGTCCCAATAATGAATGTGTAACTTATAAAACTATTTGTCGATATTTATTTTCAATGCCGCAATATGATGATTAACCATTTCCTCGAAAACCTAAACTGTGGTATAGGCGCAAGTAATGTTGGCAGTATATTCGAAATGCTGTCATCTCAGAATAAAACGGCTTGATATCACAGCGTGAGGCGGCAAAAAATGTCTGAACAGGAACAGGTTGATATAAAATTAGCAGTAGCTAAACTGAAACAAGAGCATGCCGATTACGACGCCGCAATTGAAGCGATGATCAAAACAGGATGTGATCAATTGCAAATTCAGCGCATGAAAAAAAAGAAGCTGGTGTTGAAAGATCAACTGCAAAAACTTGAAGACAAAATTATACCCGATATCATTGCGTAAAACAGGGGGATAGCATGGCTAAAACGCTGCACGATGTTGCTATTATAATGGGAAGCCAATCAGATTGGGAAACCATGCGACATTCGTCCGATATGTTGAAAGAACTTGATATTCCTTATGAGGCAAGAATAATATCGGCTCATCGTACGCCTGATAGATTGGTTAGTTTTGCAAAGAGTGCAAAGGCTGAGGGTTTTAAAGTAATTATTGCGGGGGCTGGCGGTGCAGCTCATTTGCCAGGTATGACAGCTGCAATGACGCCGTTACCAGTTCTTGGGGTTCCCGTACAATCACGTGCTTTATCGGGAAAGGATTCCTTATTGTCTATAGTCCAGATGCCCGCTGGAATACCGGTTGGTACATTGGCTATTGGTAAAGCCGGAGCTATAAATGCCGCCTTATTAGCTGCCGCAATGTTGGCTGTTCATGATCAAGCTTTGGCTGATCGTCTCGAGAAATGGCGCACTAAACAAACGGAAAATGTAGCAGAACTTCCTGTTGATGAGGTTTAAAATGTTGCATCTTGAGCCAGGCGATACAATTGGTTTAATTGGTGGCGGACAACTTGCCCGTATGTTGGCAATTGCTGCTTCGCGCCTTGGATTTCATACAATTGTTCTAGAACCACAACCTGATTGTCCGGCATCACAGACAGCTAACGAACAAATTGTTGCGGCTTATGATGATATAATGGCACTGGACAAGTTGGCCAAACGTTGCCGTGTTGTTACATACGAATTTGAAAATGTTCCAGCACAGGCTTTGGATCGATTGGCGCAGAAAACAGTCATCAGTCCACAACCGGCAGCATTGGAAATATCGCAGGATCGTTTTACCGAAAAAAAGTTTTTAAATGACAGTGGCATTAAAACCGCGCCATGGCATCTTGTTGATGATCGGCAAACATTAATCGCTGGATTGGGGGATGTCGGCGGAAAAGGTATTTTGAAAACACGTCGACTGGGTTATGACGGTAAAGGACAAGTTAAACTAGAAGATCCAACAGAGCAGCAGATTGATGAGGCATTGGACAATATAAAGCATGCGCCTGCAATTTTGGAAGGCTTCGTATCGTTTACCAAAGAAATATCGGTTATTGCTGCGCGCAACTATGATGGTGAGGTTGCTTTCTATGATTGTCCAGAAAATGTCCATCGAAATGGTATATTAAGAACCTCAACAGTTCCAGCAAATATCAGTCAATACACAAGCGAGACAGCTAAACATGCAACAAAAGTCATTCTTCATGAATTGAATTATGTTGGTGTTATAGCGGTTGAGTTTTTTGTTCTCGAAGATGGCTCTGTAATTGCTAATGAATTAGCACCTAGGGTTCATAATTCTGGGCACTGGACAGAAGCAGCCTGTTTAATTTCCCAATTTGAACAACATATTCGAGCAATAGCTGGTTTACCTTTAGGTAGTCCAAATCGCCATAGTGATTGTGTTATGGAAAACTTAATTGGTCGTGATCTTATGCAATTGCCGGAGCTTTTAAACCAACCGGATACATTGATTCACCTTTATGGAAAGGCAGAGGTTCGCGATGGACGCAAAATGGGGCATTATACAAAGCTTATTCACCGGGCTTAAGAAAAAATAAATTGCCATTAAATTTTTCGACTAACTGCAAAAACGACAATTTTTGAATCATTTAGAGTTGACAAACTCATTAAGGTCAGGCTATTTGACCTACAGATTTTAGGCCTTGTTAGAAGGCTTTGTTCATTTTACCCGGCGACGGGTTATATAAACGGTGATTGAAATGAAAATAAAAAATTCGCTTAAAGCGCTTAAGGCTCGTCACCGCGACAACCGTTTGGTTCGCCGCAAGGGTCGTATTTACATTATCAATAAATCTAATCCGCGCTTTAAAGCTCGGCAGGGTTGATCATACAAAGTAAGGCTCCTTTTCAGGAGCCTTTTTTGTTTTAGCTTTAATAAAAGCTACTATGGCAAATGTTGCTTCATGCTAAACGTCATTCTATATTGATTAATATACCAATATTTGAGGAATGATGTTGCTCACATTGCAAAAACACATTTTTATCGTTTTTATGGCTTGTTGTTTTTCAGCGATTCCCATTGCGGGATTTGCCCAAGAATTACCTAAGTTACCCCAACAAGAAGATCCCGATTCACCAGCTTTATCACCCGATGCTATGATACCGGAAAAGCCTTCGGCTGATGAAGCATTGCCTGATCTGGGTAAGGACCAAAATGCTGTGCAACGCAGGGAGGCAGAACTTGATCGTTTGCTTGGTCTTTTGAAACATACATCCAACGCAAAAGAAGCAGGAAAAATTAGCCGTCAGATACAAGGTTTGTGGGCTCAATCTGGGAGTGAAACGATTGACCTTCTTATGCAATGGGCAGAAGATGGTATAAACTCTAAAAATTATTCTCTAGCATTAGATTTTTTGGATAATGTTGTTGCTCTTAAGCCAGATTATGCAGAAGGATGGATGCGCCGCGCAGCGGTTCATATGCAATTAAATGATTTAAAGCTTGCAATGTTTGATCTACATGAAGCACTAAAGTTAGAACCAAGGAACTATAATGCGTTGGCACTTGTTGGCTCAATCATGGAAATGACAGGGCGTAAAGAGTTAGCGTTAAAAGCTTATGAAGATGCTCTTGTATACTACCCTCAAATGCGCCGTGCGCAAGAGCGTGTGGGTGAACTTCTTGATGCTGAGACAGGAAGTGCAATTTAAACGTTTTCTTATACTGGCGAAAACACTTTAATTAGCATATATTACTTATGCGTTCTGCGCTTCTCGACAGGAATAACTGCATCCCCGGGGCCTTATTGATCTCTAAGGGAGCTGTCCCTGATTAGGCTCGTGGGTCTTTTCATATGGCGCCCACCTACGTTGTAGGTTCCCGGGATCAAAACCTTTCCATCGGTCGCCGCGGATCGCTCTAATTTAATAGTGTGATATTAAGTTAAGGCACCTTTGTTATTTCAAACGGAAACTTACTTGAGTTTTGTTATTTTCACATTTTGCGTCCATAGGTTGCGAGTGTATTTTTCATTTTAGGGATGTGACGTAATATCTTTAAAACTGATGAAATGTACATGATCGTAGTGATTTTAAATCAAACAATCACATTAAATTACTGTTTTGCGCCGGTAACAAAACAATATATCACATTGTAAAGTACAAATGATTTCGATGAGTTTTGAGTAGTGGCAACGAAGGATAAAAAAGCAATACGTTTAGAAGCGCTTTCTCGCCGAGACAGTCTTACACCTACTGTTCGATCTATCATTGCCCAAAAAATAGTAAATTATATTGATGCATTAACAGCCCAAATTTCAGGAAATATAATTGCGGGATTTTGGCCGATTCGTTCTGAACTTGATCCTCGTCCACTCATGAATGCTTTAAGAGATGAGGGTTATTCATTGGCTTTACCGGCGATAATTGATAAAGAAGAGATGATTTTCCGCGCATTTAATGATGAAGCGAATCTCATTGAGATGGGATTTGGAACGCGCGGTCCATCTGCTAATTGTTCTGTAGTTGAGCCATCGGCCCTATTGGTACCGCTCGCTGCTTTTGACAATTGCGGCAATAGGATTGGTTATGGAGCCGGATATTATGATAGGGCAATAGCTAAAATGATCGCTCGTGGAAACAAACCTGATTTGATAGGTCTTGGCTTTGACTGTCAGCAAATTCAATCAATACCGGCAGAACCACACGATCAACCTTTAGCAATGATGTTAACGGAAAGTGGTTTGCGGAATTTTCAAAAATATGATTAGAACAACATATGAGATTTTTGTTTTTAGGCGATATTGTTGGTAAAACTGGACGCACGGCGGTTTATGATAAGCTACCGGGTCTGATGGAAGATTTGCGTTTAGATTTTGTTGTCATCAATGGTGAAAATGCGGCATCTGGTTTCGGTATTACAGAGCGGATTTATAACGAAATATTAGATGCTGGTGCAGACGTTGTTACAACTGGAAACCATGCTTTTGACCAAAAGGAAACGCTCAACTATGCAAATCATTCTGATCGATTTTTAAGGCCAGCCAATTTTCCTCGTGGGACAGCAGGGAAAGGATCTGGAATATATATCGCTAAAAATGGCGCACGGGTACTTGTGGCAAATGTTATGGGGCGTGTTTTTATGCATCCCGATCTTGATGATCCATTTGAGGCTGCCGAGAAAATTGTTGGGGACTGTCCTTTAGGTGAACAAGCTGACGCTATAATCTTCGATTTTCATGCTGAAGCAACAAGTGAGAAGCAATGCTTTGGTCATTTCTTGGATGGTCGTGCTAGTGTCGTTGTGGGAACGCACACCCATGTGCCTACTGCAGATGCTCATATTCTTAATAATGGCACCGCCTACATGTCTGATGCTGGTATGTGCGGTGATTATGATTCGTCACTTGGAATGGATAAAGAAGAACCACTTAATCGCTTTGTGACAAAAGTACCACGTGGGCGATATGAACCAGCGCATGGGCCAGCCACAATATGCGGATTAGCGGTCGAAATTTCTGATCGAACAGGCTTGGCTGAAAAGGTATCGCCGTTACGTCTTGGCCCATTGTTGCAAGAAATTACGCCAGATTTTTGGTGAGTTTTAGTGCATCTCTTTACCTTTTAGCCAGTTTTCCGTATAAGACGTTCATTCTGATTTTTTGAAATGCTTTCCGATAAGGGTATGCAGGTATGCATTGCCGTTATCGAACAACCTCGAAAGGTGAGCCATGGCAGGCCATTCACAATTTAAGAACATTATGCATCGTAAAGGTCGTCAAGATGCCGTCCGTTCAAAGATGTTTTCTAAACTTGCTCGCGAAATTACTGTTGCTGCCAAGCAAGGAACACCTGATCCTGCAATGAATCCACGTTTAAGATTGGCTGTTCAAAATGCTAGAGCTCAGTCTATGCCTAAAGATAATATCGAACGGGCTATCAAGAAAGCTTCAGGTGGGGATTCCGAGAACTATGAAGAAGTACGCTATGAAGGTTACGGCCCAGCAGGTGTAGCTGTTATTGTTGAAGCTTTGACCGATAATAGAAACCGTACGGCTTCAAATGTTCGTGCTGCATTTACAAAATCTGGTGGTGCTTTAGGTGAAACCGGTTCTGTAGGCTTTATGTTCAACCGCGTTGGTGAAATCGTCTATAAGTTAGAAGTTGGTGATGCTGACAAGGTAATGGAAGCAGCTATTGAAGCTGGTGCTGATGATGTTCAATCTGATGATGAAGAACATGTTATTATCTGTGCTTTTGAAAATATAGGTGAAGTTTCAAAGGCATTGGAAGCATCTTTGGGTGAAGCCGAATCAGTTAAAACAGTTTGGAAGCCAACGACAGGTACACCAGTTGATCAAGAAAAAGCAGAATCTGTTTTGCGGTTGATTTCAACGCTTGAAGACGATGATGATGTGCAGAACGTTTACGCAAACTTGGAAGTAAGCGATGAAGTTCTAGAAAAGTTATCAAACGAATAGACTTGATATCTTTTTGGTAATTTCAGTATTTAAAGCCGGTTCTTATGGAGCCGGCTTTTTTATTACCAATTATTTTGTTTTAATAAGCGGATAAAAATACTGAAGCTAACTTTTATGGACATTCAGCACCATGAAGTGCTTAATTAAGCGTCTCAAATCGTTATTCTTGATAGTGATAATAAAAAAAACCCGCCTAAAGGCGGGCTTTAAATTACATTTTGAATAATCTTATAAGCCAAGATTACCAAAGCGGTTTTTGAATTTGGATACGCGACCACCACGGTCAACAAGCGTCTGAGATCCACCAGTCCATGCTGGATGTGTTGTTGGATCGATGTCAAGATTCATTGTATCACCTTCTTTACCCCATGTTGAACGGGTAAAGTATTCGGTACCATCTGTCATCACAACCTTAATAGTGTGGTAATCTGGATGAATATCAGCTTTCATAACGCAAACTTCCTGCTTTTAACTGTAACGAACGGTTGTTTGATGCATTTTCATGATGCGATCCGTTCATCTATTTGATAAACAAAGCCCGGTATTAGCCGGAATTCGACAAAAATCTGGTTTTGCCTATACATCAGCATGAACAATAGTACAAGGGTACAATCGAATATGGATAAGCATAGCGGTACGGAAAATGTCAGAAAAATGTCATCTGAACAACCGAAACGCAATTTACGTCCTTTATCAGCGTTACAACCATATATTTTTCGGTATAAAAAATTGGCGTTAGCAGCAGCTATATCACTCATTGTCGCTGCTCTGGTGATGTTGGCACTACCCATTGCTATTCGCCGTATGCTTGATCATGGTTTTACCGCCAGTGATGGCGCAATGATCAATTCCTATTTTGGCGTATTATTTCTTCTCGCGGGAATTTTAGCGGCTGCTTCGGCAGGGCGTTATTATTCGGTGATTACTCTAGGCGAGCATGTTGTTGCAGATCTTCGACGTGACGTATTTGCTCATATAATTAGTTTATCGCCCGAGTTTTTTGATAAATCACGATCAGGCGAAATTATTTCACGATTATCTGCTGATACAACGCAGGTTAAATCGGCTGTTGGTGCGACTGCGTCTGTTGCGTTGCGTAATATCATAATGGCTGTCGGTGCTGTCATTATGATGATAGTTACCAGCCCGAAGCTATCGGCAATGGTTCTTGTCGCTATCCCTATTGTTGTTATACCTCTTATTGTATTTGGTCGTAAGGTTCGTGCACGTACCCGAAAAGCTCAGGATCGTCTTGCTGACGCAACAGCATTAGCGTCTGAACAGGTTGGGGCAATTCGTACAATACAAGCGTTTACAGCTGAGAAAATTGTTAATGATCGATTTTCCTTTTTAATAGGACGTGCGTTTCAATCTGCCAGAGGATCTATTTTATCGCGTGCTGGATTGACAGCTTTTGCGATATTTCTTGTGTTCGGTAGTGTTGTTGCTGTTTTATGGATTGGTTCCAACGATGTGTTAGACAAAACCATGACAGCGGGAACGTTAGGACAATTTGTTCTTTACGCTGTTTTTGGTGCAAGTGCTTTTGGCCAACTGTCTGAAGTTGGAGCAGAATTAGCGCAGGCTGCTGGTGCAGCTGAAAGGTTGGCAGAACTTCTCTTGGAAAAAACAACCATTAATGTTCCTGCTTTACCTAAGGATATGCCGATACCTGCAAAAGGAGCTGTCGCTTTCAATCACATTGATTTCGCATATCCCACACGTCTGTCACAACCAGTCTTGCATGATCTAAGTTTTACTGTAAATCCAGGAGAGACAGTAGCGTTTGTAGGACCATCGGGCGCTGGTAAAAGCACAATATTTTCTCTTTTATTACGGTTTTATGATCCTCAAAAAGGAACAATCTGTTTTGATGGTCTTCCAGTTTCACAAGTTGATCTTCACGAATTGCGTTCTCGCATAGCGTATGTGCCTCAAGATGTAGCTATTTTTGATGGTTCGTTACGAGATAATATTGCTTTTGGAAACATGAATGTTGACGATGCCAAAATTGAAGCCGCCGCGCAGGCAGCTCATGCATTAGATTTCATTCATGCATTAAAAGATGGTTTTGATACTCAAGTTGGCGAACGCGGTGTAACATTATCCGGGGGGCAAAAACAACGCGTCGCTATCGCACGGGCAATTTTACGCGATGCGCCTCTTTTGCTTCTTGATGAAGCAACATCTGCACTTGATGCGGAGAGTGAAATGCTGGTTCAAAAAGCGCTCGAACGTTTGATGGAAAATCGTACAACGTTGGTTATTGCACATAGACTGGCAACAGTTTTAAAGGCTGATCGCATCATTGTTCTGGATAAAGGAACGATAGCAGAAGAAGGGACGCATGATGAACTTGTGGCACGAGATGGATTATATGCGCGTCTCGCTAAATTGCAGTTTTCGAATTAAACATTTGAATGGATAAATTTAAAATGGCTCGTATACATCAAGTGCCGCGTATAGACGGCGCATCTGGATGGTATGAAACGGCACCGGATCACGATGTCAAACTTGGTGATCCACTAATTGGCGAAAAAGAATTTGATTTCGTAATTATTGGCGCTGGATTTATAGGGTTATCTTTGGCGCATAGATTAGCTGAACGCCTACCAGATGTAACAATTGCAATATTAGATGCTTTAAAGGTTGGCCAAGGCACATCTGGTCGTAATGCAGGGTTTATTATCGACGTACCACATAATGTCGATGGAGGTAAAACCGAACCAGAGCATGATCGAAAATTATTCAAATTAAACAATTTTGCTATTCAACATTTGTCAGACTTTAAAGATAAATTTGGCATATCATGTGATTGGCAAAATGCTGGCAAATATATGGCCGCTCATGAAACGACAAATCTCAAGGGGCTTGATCATTTTGTAAAACAACTCACTGCAGATGGGTTTGAATATGAGGATATTTGTGGAGAGACGTTAAATAAAAGACTAGGAACGTCTTATTACCAACGAGCTATTTATACTAAGGGCAATGTCTTAGTTAATCCCGCTGCTTTGATACGCGGAATTGCGAAAGCTCTTCCTCCGTCTGTTTCGCTCTATGAAAATAGTGCAGTTACAAAGATCAATTATGGCTCTAAACATACAATCGAAACTTCCAATGGCGCTATAAAAGCTAAGTTTGTCATTCAAGCGGGCAATATATTTAATAGTGAGTTTGGATATTTGAAAAATCGTTTGGCGCCCGTTTATACATATGCCAGCCTTACTAAGACGTTGAGTGAGAAAGAAGTGCAACAATATTTTTCTGATGTCGTCCCTTGGGGAATCACATCAGCTCATCCAGCAGGTACTACGGTGCGTTATACGTCGGATAAACGGATATTTATTCGCAATATATTGCGTTTTGCTCCGTCATTGATAACAAACGAAATAGATTTGAAATTAGCATTCAGTCAACACCGCAAATCTTTTGAAAATCGGTTTCCGCATCTTTCTCATATTGAATTTGACTATACTTGGGGTGGAATGATTGCAGTTACTCTTAATCAGAATTCCGTTTTTAAACAACCGGCTGATAATATTTTTATATTGAACGGTTGTAATGGTGTTGGTCTCGCTAAGGGAACTTATCTTGGATATTACGCTGCGGATTGTATCTGCGGCGATGATAATGAAAATATTCGTTTTATTAAAGAAAATAGCCATCCTAGCTTTATCGTTCCTGATCCTATCCGGTCAATGGTTGCGCGATATAGACTAAAGAAGGAACAGCAAATGGCAGGTGGGGATATCTAATTACAATGTATTAAGCTTTCCAGATGATTAATCTGGAAAGCTTTTATATTTATTGCTCTTGACTAACATAGAAGAGGTTAATTTGCCTCAAATTGGTTTTTTAACAGTCTTCATCAATGCGCCGTGAACAAACTCATTCCCTGCTATGATATTTTTCTTTGCGAAAATATCCTGCCCACCGTCTTTATCGGAAACAAAACCACCGGCTTCACGTACCATCAATAGTCCGGCAGCCATATCCCAAGGTTGCAGATTATCCTCCCAGAAACCATCAAGACGACCAGCGGCAACGTAAGCGAGGTCTATAGCAGCTGCTCCCATACGTCTAATGCCTGCGACTTCAGCCATGACATTGCGTAATTCTACAAGGTATTGTCCATGATGCCCACGCCCTAGATGTGGTATACCAGTACCGATTACACAATCTTCAAGCTTGCGCCGGTTGGCTACGCGCATGCGTCTGTCGTTTAGAAATACACCGCCACCACGTTCGGCCGTGAACAATTCATCAAGGGCAGGGTTATAGATCACGCCTGCAACGATTTGTCCTTGTCTCTCCATTGCAATGGAAACACCAAAAAAAGGTATGCCATGGAGAAAATTAGTTGTCCCATCAAGTGGATCAACAATAAAACGATGTTGAGCATCGCTACCGATAATCTCGCCAGATTCTTCCATGAGAAAGCCGTAATCTGGGCGGGCTTTCATTAGTTCATTCTTGACAATATCTTCGGCTTTACGATCAGCCTGACTGACATAGTCAGCAGGCCCCTTCAAAGAAACTTGCAGATTTTGTACTTCGCCATAGTCACGGGCAAGAGAGCGGCCAGCTTTCATAGCCGCTTGCACCATGACATTCATTATCGCAGAACGCGCCATTAACTTAACCTTTTAATCTGCACGACGCAGATAAATGAGTTCATTTGTGTCAACCACAACCCGTTCACCTGAAGAAATAAATGGCGGAACGAGTATGCGGATACCATTTTCCAAAACAGCAGGTTTATATGAGGACGCTGCTGTTTGTCCTTTAACAACTGGATCGGCTTCAGTTATTGTGAGCGTTACCTGATCTGGTAGATCTATACCAATTGGCTTTTCTTCATAAAGTTCAACTGTCACAGTCATACCATCTTGTAGAAAAGCAGCACGCTCACCAACAAAATCTTTTTGCAACTCGAGTTGTGCAAACGTTTCTGAATCCATGAAAACCAGTGTGTCACCTTGTTCATATAGGAACGTGTAGTCCTTTTGTTCAAGTCTGACTTTTTCAACTGTTTCGGCTGCACGGAAGCGTTCGTTAAGTTTGGTGCCATCAAGTAGGTTTTTCAGTTCAACCTGGTTGAAGGCGCCGCCTTTTCCAGGCTTAACAGCATTACATTTAACAGCTACCCAAAGGCTACCGTTGTGTTCGATAACATTACCCGGGCGGATTTCATTACCATTAATCTTCATATTTTTGGTCCAATATTTGATTATTTCTGGATAAGGACATCGGCAGGACGTCCTGCATTAGCGTTTCAAGACCATAAAAATCGTCCGGAAGCAAGGGGATACGTAAAATTTAAAGTGTTGGTATGAGTTGAGCAGCCTTTTTACGAGCCTCATCCAATTGTTCGTCAGACATGCCTTCCAACATCGATTCTAGATCTGGAGCTTCCATGTTTGCTTGTTTTGCAACCATATACCATGCCGCGGCCATCACTATATCGCCATCTGTTCCGATACCATCTCGATAAAGTCTTGCCAAATTAATCTGCGCTGGGGCTATCATTTTGCTGGCATCAAATCGTAAAAGGTTGAATGCTCCCTGATAATCCCGAGGTCCACCTCGTCCTTCTATCATCCATTTAGCAAGCATAATTTGCGCCGGTACATGGTCTTTTGCCGACGCTGCTTCTAATAACTTTCTTGCACTATTATCGTCTTTTGGACGTTTTGGTGTCCCATGTGCCAATATTTGGCTAGCGGCAAATGCAGCATCCGGATCACCCAACGCTGCGCCTTTTAAGAAATAAGCTAATCCAACTTCCAAAGCATCATCACTGCGTGTTTTGTTCATAACAAGTTGACCATAGTAAAAAAATGCCTCGGGCACTTTGGCCTCCATGGCTTTCCTCACATACTCTTCGCCTTCTGCTTGATCTTTTTTGACATAGTTGCCGTTAAAAACCATAAGGCCATACCGTAACTCGGCTTGTGGGTCGCCTTGTTTTGCTGCACGTCCAAACCACAATGCAGCTCTAGCACCATCAAGTGTTACGGCATAACCTTCTGTATACATACGCCCAAGCAAAGTTTGTGCTGTAGGATCACCACTTTCAGCTCTTTTTAGAGCCTCAAGAAATGCCGTCATGTAATTACCAGCATTATAATTATCATATGCGCTATCATAGTCACCGGGCTTTAGGAAATCATTCTTGCCATCTTGTTGCGTTGTTGTTGGTTTAGAACTTCTTTCAGAAGCTTTTGGGGAAGCATCATTTGCAGCATAAGTTGATAACGGAATAAACAGAGAAAAAGATAAGGCGATACTTGCAATGAGTTTCATTCATGTCGCTCCATCTCAATATTATCATTTTCATCTATAATATTAATGAGCTGATTGGTGATCTCTATAGGTGTCGACGAATTGAAAAGAACATCTTCAACAGAAATAAAATCAGCACCAGTATCCAATGTTTGTTTAAAAGTCTCTACGCTTGCACCGGCTTGAACTATCGCAGGTATTTCCATAACTTCAGCCCACCAAGTGCCGAGTAATATATTACGTGGGTGTGGTTCTGGCTTTTTATCAGCTCCTAACTTTCCAAACATTAGATAATCAGGTTCAAATTCACCACTAACCATTGCACTATGTTTATCACGAAGATTACCATACCCAACAATCATCGAATCACGACGTTTTCCAAGCGCTGTTTGTAAATCTTCAACTTTTCCTTCAAGATGAATGCCATCAGCTTGAATGCGACCAGCAATACGACTGTCATTTGCAATCAGAAAAGCAATACCATTGGATTGAATAGGTTCGATTAGAAGTTCGGAAACTTTCTGCAAATTGGCTTCATCATTTTCCGAATCATACATAATGATACTGGCAAAATGACCAAGAATTAATGCATCAACTAGCTGATTTTTATCTATTACACGGCGCGTATCGAGCGTCATAATCAGTTTTGGTTTAATACGGTTTGTTTGTTCATTCATGCTTCAATCTTACGTATACAAAAAGGACGAATTAGGGCAAATTATCATGCCAGTCCTAACCATTTCTTACAATGATTTCAGTGTGGAAAAAAATGTGATCGCCACTAAATGCAATTTCGACTCCATTTTTGATATAGATAAGACTAATAGACAAACAAAGAATTTATTAACGAATTGCATATGCCGAATGAGGGCTGGTGAAACATGAACCAAATGATGATGTCCAAACGGGATACCCGTATTGATGTTTTCCGCGCTCTTGCATTGCTAACAATTTTTATAAACCATATTCCTGGAACAATTTATGAGTGGTTTACTCATAAACATTTCGGTTTTTCTGATTCTGCGGAAGCATTTGTTCTTATATCAGGTATTGCTGTTGGGCTGGCGTATGGAAGTAAATTTATTGGAGAAAATCGTTTAGTAATATCGTTAAAGCTTTTGCGGCGTTCTGTAACGTTATATTCTGCGCATATATTGACAACTCTTATTAGTTTGGCAATTTTTATTGCTGCGGCAACATTTCTCCATCATCCAGAGTTTTTGCGCGTTAATAATATTCCGCCCTTATTAAAAGATCCTGCCCAATCAATATTGGGGTTGGTAACCCTTGGGCATCAGCTTGGTTACAACAATATCCTCTCGCTTTATTTGGTATTGATGATTGGGGCGCCAGCCATGCTATACCTTGCAAATAAATCGATGAAAACTTTGTTGTTGATATCCGTTGTGCTTTATATCGTTGCAGGATATTATGGATTAGCACCTCATAATTATCCGACAGAAGGTGTATGGTTTCTTAACCCACTTTCATGGCAATTACTTTTTGTTATTGGAATTGTTGCGACAATTCATGTCAAAAAGGGCGGCAAATTGCCTTCCCACCCATTATTATTGGTTTTCGCGATTGGCTATCTCGTTGTTTCCTTATTCTGGGTGCGTTTCAATCTTTGGTGGATTGACCCTACGATGGGACTACCAAGCACGTTAACAGGTTTTAATAAGACTTTTTTATCTGTGCCTCGTTTGCTGCATATTTTAGCTTTGGCATATGTTGTCGTGATGATACCGCAAATAAATCACTTAGCACATCTCTCACCTATGCATCCACTTGCCATTCTGGGAAAACATAGCTTACCTGTTTTTATTACTGGTACTTTGCTTGCAATGGTGGGACAGGTCTTGAAAACAGTGAATGCAGGCGGCCTTTATTATGATACGTTATTGATGACTACTGGCATCGTTATCCAATTTGCCGTTGCCTACTATTTTGAATGGGTAAAAATTGCTTCTAAACCTGTTGCTACACCAGCAACACTAGAAAATAAAAGTTATGAAGCAGTACATGCACCCCGGAAGCTTAAAGCTCGTGTTGCTGATAGGGGTTTACAAAAAGCATAATCATCCAAAACAGTATTCTTTTGCAACGTTAACCTTGGACTTAGGATTATATTGCGCGACCCTATTTGATTATGCAATTTACTACCTGCGAGATACAAACGGTTATCGGGAACTTTGAGTGACCGGTAATCGTTTGTTTCGTAAGTAAAGCGAGTTGGAGTAAAACGGGTGAATCCGCAAGGGTTTTATAGTGATAACACAATCGTCATGTTCGAGCATGAAGCCTTCGATAATGTTTTTACACGTCTTTATGACGAGGGAATGACATTAATAGAAGAGACAGCTTCTTATATCGATGGTGATGGAAAGATTGCTTCACGCAAACTTTCAGGGGAAGCGTCATCCCTTTACGCTAGCGAAGCTATGAGAATGAGTACCCGATTAATGCAAGTTGCATCATGGTTGCTGCTCTTCCGCGCTGCACGAGACAAAGAAATGTCTCATGAACAGATTAATCAAGAAAAAGCCAAAGTATGTTTGAGTACGCCATCACTTGGTGAACATAACGCTCACTGGAATGAACTACCGGATGCATTTCGTCAATTAGTGGGTTTGTCTTTGCGTTTGGAAGAACGTGTTCGCCATATGGATCGAGACATCGAAAAGGCTTCATTTCCTGATAATAATGACAAAAATTCCGTGAGTGAACAAATGGAGCGGTTAAAGGCCGCTTTTTCGAACGATTAACTTAATATTTATTTTGTTTCTCTTTTGTTCACATTTTGCTATTCAGTGATACTGAAAACCTTT
Organism: uncultured Bartonella sp.; assembly: GCA_946478665.1. Taxonomy (GTDB): domain Bacteria; phylum Pseudomonadota; class Alphaproteobacteria; order Rhizobiales; family Rhizobiaceae; genus Bartonella. Next base: position 195,827 of record CAMLCZ010000004.1, read on the forward strand.
ATGCTCAATCCATGGCTGAAGCGATTCGTATAATAGGGATAGACCCAGGTTTGAGACACACCGGTTGGGGTGTCATTGAGACATTAGGTAATAATTTGAAATTTATTGCTGCCGGCACGGTTCGATCTAATGATAAATATGATCTGGCATCAAGACTTTCACAACTCTATGAAGGACTTTGTGGAGTACTCCATCAATTTATGCCGGCCGAAGCTGCAGTTGAACAGACATTTGTCAATAAGGATGCCACGGCAACCTTGAAGCTCGGTCAAGCTCGTGGAATTGCTTTGTTGGCGCCTGCCCAAGCAGGTCTACCTGTTGCTGAGTATGCGCCAAACTCAATCAAAAAGGCGGTTATTGGTGTGGGGCATGGGGAAAAGCAACAAATTCATATGATGGTGAAAGTATTAATGCCGCGTGCAAGTTTTGATACAAGTGATGCAGCTGATGCGTTGGCTATTGCTATTTGCCATGCACATAACCGAAATAGTCTTTCTCTTCGTTTAAAGGCTTTGGCATGATTGGAAAATTAAAAGGTATCATTGACGAGATTGATGATGATCATATGATCATTGATGTCAATGGGGTTGGGTATGTTGTATTTGCTTCACTGCGCGTTCTAGGCTCTTTACCAGCAGTAGGTGAAGGCATTGTCCTTTATATTGAAACTCAAGTCCGCGATGATGCTATAAAGTTTTTTGGTTTTACCACGAAAATTGAGCAAGAGTGGTTTCGGCTTTTACAGAATGTTCAGGGCGTTGGTGCTAAAGTTGCATTGGCATTATTAGGTACTTTGTCACCATCGGAATTAGCAAACGCAATTGCACTGCGTGATGTTGCTATGATCAGTCGTGCTCCAGGTATTGGCAAAAAAGTTGCTGAGCGTATTGTCACAGAATTGAAAAACAAAGCACCTGCATCAGGTGTTTCTACCGATAGTACAATCCAGTTCAAACAAGAGCTGGGTGATGGACTTGCTTCTCAGGCGATTACTGATGCAATTTCGGCATTATCAAATTTGGGTTATTCGCGTGATCATGCAGCAAATGCAGTGGCCGCAGCGTTGCGCTTGGCCGGTAATGATGCAAATTCTGCAACACTTATTCGATTTGGCTTAAAAGAACTTTCAAGGTAATTTGGCGCTATGGATGAAAAAATACGCCTTCTATCAGCGGAAAAACGTGTTGAAGATATTGAAACGTCGTTGCGCCCACAACGTCTCGATGACTTTGTAGGACAAGAGGCAGTTCGTGCGAATTTAAAAGTTTTTATTGAAGCTGCAAAAAATCGCAATGAAGCTTTGGATCATGTTCTGTTTGTTGGACCACCGGGATTGGGTAAAACGACACTAGCCCAAATCATGGCAAAGGAACTTGGTGTAAATTTTCATTCAACATCAGGACCAGTAATAGCTAAAGCAGGCGATCTTGCAGCATTACTAACAAATCTCGAAGAACGCGATGTTCTTTTTATTGATGAAATTCATCGATTAAGTCCTGCTGTTGAAGAAATTCTTTATCCCGCAATGGAAGATTTCCAACTCGATTTGATTATTGGAGAAGGGCCTGCTGCCCGATCAGTTAAGATAGATTTGGCAAAATTTACTCTTGTGGCTGCAACAACAAGGCTTGGCCTTTTAACAACACCTTTACGTGATAGATTTGGTATTCCAGTCCGCCTTAATTTTTATACCGTTGAAGAACTAGAATATATCATTCGTCGTGGTGCGCATATACTTCATATGCCAATTGCACCAGATGGAGCTCGTGAAATAGCCAGACGTGCGAGAGGCACACCACGTATTGCCGGACGTTTATTGCGTAGAGTGAGAGATTTTGCATCAGTTGCAGGCACTGATACGATAGATAGAAAAATTGCAGATGAGGCGTTATCTCGGCTTGAGGTTGATAATCTAGGATTAGATCAACTGGATAGAAGATATCTCGGTATGATAGCCGAAAATTTTGGAGGTGGACCTGTTGGTATCGAGACTATAGCAGCAGGTCTTTCTGAACCACGCGATGCGATTGAAGATATTATTGAACCCTATCTCATCCAACAAGGTTTCATACAAAGGACACCGCGTGGGCGTGTGATGACGGCTAAAGCATGGAGTCATATGGGGTTAACACCACCACAAACAAAAGTAGATCAACAGTTTGGTCTTTTTGGAGAGCAAGATGATTGATAAAGTGCCGTTTTGTGGTGAGATTGATAATGGTGTTCACCGTTTGATTGCTCGTGTATATTTTGCGGATACAGACTTTTCTGGCGTTGTTTATCACGGGCGATATTTAGAGTTTTTAGAACGTGGAAGAACCGAATTTTTACGAGTTAGTGGCATCCATCACGCAGAGTTAGCTTCTGGATTAAGCGGCGAAAAATTAGCTTGGGTTGTACGTAAAATGCAGATTGAATTCCTCAAGCCTGCTCATATTGATGATATCCTGTTTATTGATACACAGATCGAAAAAATTGGTGGTGCACGCATCTTAATGAAGCAAACTATTCAATGTGATGTAAAATTGCTTATTTCAGCAAATGTTGAAGCTGCTTTAATAAACAATGAAGGACGTCCAAGGCGTTTTCCGACAAGTTTTATAAAAAAATGGGATAATGTTTCTGAATAGAGAAATGAAATACGAACTAATTTTCATTTGTTAAGAACTAAACGAAACAAATTTAAACAATGTTTTTGAGCAAAACTTACTGTTTTAGAATTTTGCGATATAATAAGCCGAAGCTTGTTTTGTTCATGTTTTCATAGAGAATTTTTTAATGATTACTAAAAATTAACTATGGAAGTCTAAATATCATAGGGAATCAAAAGCATCAGGATTCAAGTTCTAGCCTTTGTTTCACCAAATTTAAATGTCATAAAGTTATTGTAAAGATAGAAGCTTTGTAACTTCATCAGCATGGCTTTAAGTGTTTTATATTGAATAAAGTTTCGCATAAGACCGCCCGGTTAGCTACCGGGCGTTTGGATTCAGGGATGAATAAACTATGCCGGAAGTAGCGTCAGTAGGAATCTGGAGCCTGTTTATGCAGGCTAATTGGGTGGTAAAAGCGGTTATGATTGGCTTGTTGTTGGCCTCTGTATGGAGTTGGGCCATTATCATCGATAAGTTAATTTCATACGCAAGAATCAGACATGCCATGAATCGTTTCGAGCAAGTGTTCTGGTCAGGACAGTCTTTGGAAGAACTCTACCGTACTTTGAATGATCGTCGCGTATATGGAATGGGCGCTATTTTTATCGCCGCTATGCGTGAATGGAAAAAATCGCTTGAAAAAGGCGCTAGATCCCCATTGGGACTACAAAGTAGAATAGATAAAGCTATGGATGTAGCGCTGGCGCGTGAGAGTGAGCGAATGGAAGCTCGGTTGGGCTTTTTGGCAACTGTTGGATCTGCTGGTCCGTTTATCGGTCTATTTGGAACAGTTGTTGGTATTATGAGTTCTTTCCAATCAATTGCCGCTTCCAAAAACACGTCGCTTGCTGTTGTGGCACCAGGTATTGCAGAGGCATTGCTTGCTACATCGATAGGTCTTCTTGCAGCTATTCCAGCAGTTATAGCATTTAACAAACTTTCAGGTGATGCTGGCAAAATAACAGCACGTATGGAAGGTTTTGCTGACGAATTTTCAGCTATTCTTTCACGTCAGATCGATGAAAAGCTGACACAAAGACAGTCACTCTAAGGAGACCTGCGATGGGTATGGCTTTGGGCTCAGGTGGTTCATCGAGGCGTCGAGGACGTCGTTCAGGAGGTTCGCGTCGTGGTTTGATGAGTGATATCAACGTAACACCATTTGTTGACGTGATGCTTGTGCTGCTTATCATATTTATGGTTTCAGCCCCGTTGCTTGTTAATGGTGTGCCGCTCGATTTGCCGAAGACGCAGGCAGGCCCAGTTAATACAGATACAAAACCGTTAACGGTTTCGATTGACGATCAAGGGCGGTTGGCTGTTAATGAAGAGTATTACAATAATGCTGATGAAGTTATAGCCAAACTAAAAGCTGTAACAGACACGGGTGGCGATGCATCGAAACAACGTATTTTTGTACGGGGTGCAAAGACTGTAGAATATCAAAAAATTCTAGATCTTTTGGCAACAATACAAAAAGCAGGCTTTACCAATGTTGCATTGGCAAGTCTGCCACAACAGTAACGGCGATAGACTGTGTTATGAAAGTAGGTCTGGCAACATCAATAGCAGCACATGCTTTGGTCTTAACGTGGGGATTGATCAGTCTTTCCTCGCCGACCAAATTCGATGCTGAGCTGACTGAGGCTTTGCCGGTATCTTTGGCGCCTATTGCCGATGAAACATCCATTCAAAAAGGCGATTTAACTGCACCTAAAGCTGAGAAAGCTGCTCCAAAACCAACTACAAAACCAGTAGAAAAGCCTGATGCACAAATTGTTGGTGACGGCAAAGTTGATACTGACGCTCCATTGAAACCAAAAGAAAAAGATCGCGAGGTTGATTCAACACCAGTTCCGTCTGGAGATCCTAAAGCTGATCCTGTACCTGTTCCGCCAACCAAAACACCGGAAACAAAACCACAAGATCTTCCTAAACCGGAAGAAAAGCCGAAAGTAGAAGAGCCTAAAAAACAAGAGGAAACAAAAAAAGAGGATAAGGCTGAGCCTAAACCGGCGGAAAATCCAGATGCAACAGAACCGGCTGAACAGCCGAAAAAGGATCCTTTGCCGACCCTTCCTGATAAGGCTCCGCTTCCGACAGCCAAACCAAAACCTGCTGAAGCAAAACCAGCAACAAAGCCAAAAGGCGAAGAAAGTATTGATGACGTTTTGGCAATGAACCAAAAAGCGCTTATCGATAAAACACGCACTTCAGGTGGAGGTGCTGCGCGCTCATCGGGGCCGGCTGCCTTTGGAGGCAAAAAGAACATTGGTAATGGTCAAGACGTAACACAAACACTCGTTAACGTTGCAACGAGTTGCATTACCAAAAACCTTAAACTTGCCGCTCTTGGCGGCGGTGTTGCAGGCGAAAATCCTGTTGCCGAAGCAAAGTTTAAACTTAATGAGCAGGGGATGGTTGTAGGTGATCCGGTCGTTACGGGTGTTAGCGGTAATCCGAATAAATTGGAACTTCTCATAAACCAGACACGGGCTGCAGTTTATGCCTGTCAACCATATGAAGATTTGCCACGTGATCAATTCGATAAATGGGGGCAGGGATTTGACTTGCTGATTAACCCGTTTAACAACTAAAGAAATTTAAATTAGTAATTTTATTGTAGTGTCACAATAAAATTATAATAAAAACTGCCGAAGGCGATGGAAAGAAAATGGTTTTTCCTATGTTTGAGAACAAGAAACGACTTTATATACTTATGTTGATATCAATGATGTTTTCATTGATTTTTGGACAGAGTGCTTATGCTCAATTGAAGGGTACAGTGACATCAGCCGATTTTAATCCTATTCCTATTGCCGTGACTGATTTTCTTTCTGGCGACCAGATGGGACAACAAATCTCTGCAGTGGTAACAGCTGATCTGGAGCGTTCAGGCCTGTTTAAGCCAATTGACAAATCATCTTTCTTAGAACGTATTTCCAATCCTGATGTTCAGCCACGTTTTAATGATTGGCAACAAATTGGAGCACAAGGTTTAGCTACTGGACGCGTTACGAAAGAGGGAGATGGTCGTTTACGCGTTGAATTTCGCCTGTGGGATGTATATGGCGGAAAACAGTTAGAGGGACGTCAGTTTTACGCCACACCTCAAACATGGCGGCGTATAGCTCATATCATCGCTGATGCTATTTATACAAAAATGACCGGTGAAAAAGGTTATTTTGACACGCGCATCGTCTTTGTGGATGAAACAGGGCCTGCCAATGCAAGGGTTAAACGCCTTGCCATCATGGATCAAGATGGTGCAAATCTAACCTACCTATCTAATGGTCGTGAGTTAGTTTTGACGCCACGTTTTTCTCCCAGCAAGCAGGAAATTACCTATATGGCTTACTCGGGGAATAATGTTCCGAAAGTTTATTTGCAGCAAATCGAAATGGGGCAACGTGAGCTGGTCGGAACCTTTCCAAATATGACAATTGCGCCGCGATTTTCACCCGATGGGCAAAAAGTTATCATGAGTTTGTTGCAAGATAATGGTAGTGCAAATCTATATACCATGGATTTGAGGTCTCGTGCTACAACGCGTCTTACAACGACCTCAGCAATCGATACGTCTGCATCATTTTCACCGGATGGAACACAAATCGTTTTTGAATCTGACCGTGGCGGTAAACCACAGATTTATGTGATGAACACGGATGGTAGCAATCAGCATCGTATCTCATTCGGTGATGGCAGCTATTCTACTCCAGTATGGTCCCCGCGCGGTGACTACATTGCATTTACCAAACAATCACAAGGCCAGTTTTCTATTGGCGTTATGAAACCTGACGGTCAAGGAGAACGTCTATTAACATCAGGCTTCCATAACGAAGGTCCAACTTGGGCACCAAATGGTCGTGTGATTATGTTTTTCCGGCAAAATCAGGGACAGGCGCCTAAACTGTACACGATCGACATTACCGGTCGCAATGAACGTCAATTGCCAACTCCAAATGGTGCTTCTGATCCTGCATGGTCACCATTGCTTGACTAGTTTTGTACTGGTACATTTTTTGAGTTTTAAATATCGAGAAAGTAAGAAGATATTGGATATTTAAACAATAAATATATAAATGCTTTCAACAAAAATATAAAAAGCGGCTTTATTGCCGCTTTTTTGCTATAAGAATGCGTTTAGCTATTGGACATCAAATTGATTTCGGTTTAATTTGAATGAATTCTGCCGTTTTTCCGCCATTATGAGCGAGCAACTGGCAGTTTATAATTTCTTCAAAAGAAGTAATAGGTAATGAAAAATTAACTATGCGTGTTGAGAGCCTATTAATCAAAATGGATTAAAAGCACCTCCATCAAACGCTAACTTTAAGGAGTCTCGGCACATGGGCCGTATCCAGAAACTTGCTCGCAATCCGCTTGCTATAGCACTCGTCCTTTCGCTAACTCTCGCTGGCTGCTCGAATAAACACGGCCTGAACGACCCGAATGCGTTGGGACTCAACAATGCAAAACCTGGTTCACCACAAGATTTTACTGTAAATGTTGGTGATCGTGTATTCTTTGATCTTGATTCATCAAGTATTCGTGCTGACGCTCAACAAACATTGGCTCGTCAAGCACAATGGCTGAATCGTTATTCACAGTATACTATCACGGTTGAAGGTCATGCCGACGAACGTGGTACACGCGAATATAACATCGCTCTTGGTCAACGTCGTGCAGTTGCTGCTCGTGATTATCTTGTATCTCAAGGTGTTGCAGCTAACCGTATGAGAACTATTTCTTATGGTAAGGAACGTCCTGTTGCAGTTTGCGATGCACCGCAATGTTGGAACCAAAATCGTCGTGCTGTGACTGTGCTTAACAACGCACAGTAATTGATTTCCCAGTTTTAAAAACGGCCCTTATGGGCCGTTTTTTTTGCGACAAATTTCTGCCGAAGTCTGTCGTTAAGGCGGAATTTTAGCATCAATATAAGGATATTGTCATGCATCTTGCTATACGCTCTCATTTTACTATGCGTTCTTTAAAACGCACTTTGATTGCTACCGTTATGATGCCGTTTCTTTGCGTTGGTATATCCATACCTTCCCATAGTGCACCGACAGATCAAGGCGGTTCTGGATTCTTAGGAAATTTATTTTCTCACGACAGCAATAAGTCTGTAAAAATAGAAAAGGTTCAACTTGCAGCAGGTGCCGATAGCCGTGTGACTGACCTTCAACAACAGGTGCGTGAATTAACCGGAAAAGTAGAAGAGCTAAACTTTATGGTTCTGCAAATGCAGGAGCAAATACGACAATTGCAGGGGGGAACCAGTAATTCTTCACAGCAGTCTGCGCAATCTGAACCAGTTTCTCAACCTAAGCAGCCTACGTCCTCGTTGCCGTCACCTTCTGAAACAAATACGGCATCTAAAGGTATAGGCGCGGCATCTACGCCTTCATCTGTTGCAGAAGAGGGGAATGGTTCGAATGATGTAAAAAACGGAATTGATCAGAAAGAAGCACCAAAAGATTTAGGATCAATAAGTTTCGATAAAAATGGAAATGTGTTAAACGGCTCTGTTAATGCCGGCGCAGAGCAAGGTTCAGCTAATTCTAACGTATTACCCACAGAAGTTCCGAAAACAGCAACTTCTGCTGAGCTTTATAATCTTGGATATAAAGATATTTTATCTGGTAATTATAGTGCTGCAGAGTCTGCTTTCCGGGCATTCCAAGAAAGATATCCTAAAGACCCACAGATTGCAGACGCAACTTTTTGGCTTGGTGAATCACTTTTTGGACAAAAGCGTTATCGTGAAGCAGCTCAAGTTTATATTGATGTTCAGCGTAATTATAAAGATTCACCACGTGGTCCAGAAAACCTGTTGAAGCTCGGAATGAGCATGTCTCGCCTTGATGAGCAGAAAGTGGCTTGCGCAACTTTTGCGGAAGTGACAAAACGCTACAAAACTGTAGATCCTGCAGTCCTGAAACGAGTAAAAGACGAGCAAAGCCGTAACAAGTGTCAACAGTAAATTCTGAAGAACTTTTTAACAAAACAGATTTCTCCGATTGTAAAGTCGTCATAGCTGCTGTCTCTGGCGGCGGCGATTCATTGGCGTTATTATTTTTACTGCGTGATTATCTGAGTAAGTTAGAAAGTGCGCCCAAACTTCTAGTGGTAACGGTTGATCATCAGCTAAGACCGGAATCTGCAGCGGAAGCAGAAAAGGTTTCTGCATTATGTGATAAGCTTGGTATCGATCATAAAACTGTTTGCTGGGCTGATTCTAAACCACAAACTGCGCTTTCTCATGAAGCACGCATTGCGCGCTATGGATTGTTGATTTCACAAGCAGAACGAATTGGCGCTACTGTTATAATGACAGGTCATACGTTAAATGATCAGGCAGAAACATATGAAATGCGTTTATCTCGTAGCAGCCGCAGAGGTTTGGCCTGTATGCCACGCGAATCACTATTGATGCGTAAAATTCGGCTGATTCGTCCATTGTTAAAAGTGAAGCGTGAAGAGTTACGCGAATATTTGCGTTCAATTGGACAGGAATGGATCGATGATCCAACAAATGAGAATGTACATTATGAACGTGTGCGTATACGGAAGCGACTAAAAGATGAAGATATTGATGTCATAGAACAGAAAGTTGAACAGGCAGCACTTCAGCGGCGCGCGCAATCACAATCGGCAGCACAACTCGTGCAACAACTCGATATCACAATGCAACACGCGCTATGCACAGTGAAAGAACCGTCGAAGGATTTAATAAATCATCCTGATTATGCTTTCACTATAGGTGCCTTTGCTGCAATTATTGGTGGAGCTCAAACGCTAGCTACCGACAAGCAGGTTGATTACCTTAAAGAACAATTATTGAAGCCTCACGCTGCACTCTACCGTTTTACTTTATTAGGTGCGATCATTGAAAAGAGCGGTAAAAATATTAGGCTTTGGCGTGAAGCACGAAATCAAACATGCAGCGTGATTGCTCCTCATTTATCCAATATATGGGATGGTCGGTATCGGATTGACAATCATTCAGAAAATGCAGTGCGTGTGGGAGTTCCTTCAATTAGTGATATTAAAACACTGGCAGAAACTGCAGGACTTGACCAAAAAAAGATTCACTTTCTTTCATTACAAACAGCCTTAGCTATTTTTAGCCGATCAGGCGTTGATATTCCTGCGTTAACCGGAAAACTAATCTATGCAGAAAATACTGCATGTCGTCGTTTTATGCGTCCTTTCGGTTGGTTGGTTTCATCTGATGACTATCCACTTTTTGATGTTTTATCTCCATTTTTTGAAGCTTTTTTATCAACCGATAAAAGTGACAATGAAAAAACCTAACAGAATTACGATGAAAAGCTGTCATGATGCCTTGGCAAGGGCAAAACAAGCACATATGTTACAGCTGAATTTGTTTAAGCAAGCGTAATTGATCGAATGGACCTAATATGAATCCGAATTATCGTTCCTTCATCGTGTGGGGGATCATCGCATTATTGCTGATTACCTTATTCTCTCTTTTTAATGGTAGCAGCCAACAAGGTGGTACAGGCGAAGTATCCTATTCCGATTTTTTAAGGCGAATAGATAACAATGATATTAAAACTGTTACTATTCAGGGACAACGGTTAACCGGTATTACAGGGGATAATAAGACAGTATTATCTTATGCCCCTGAAGATCCAGGTCTTGTCGCACGTCTTGAAAGCAAGAATGTGAATGTTAAAGCGCAGCCCGAAAGCACGGGCAACAGCACATTCATGAATCTACTGTTTTCACTCTTGCCTGTTGTTATTCTTATTGGTGTATGGATATTTTTTATGCGCCAGATGCAGGGTGGCTCACGCGGGGCTATGGGTTTTGGAAAATCAAAAGCCAAATTGCTCACAGAAGCGCATGGGCGTGTAACGTTCCAAGATGTTGCTGGTGTTGATGAAGCCAAACAAGATTTGCAAGAAATCGTTGAATTTCTACGTGAACCACAAAAATTTCAACGGCTTGGTGGTCGTATTCCTCGTGGTGTGCTTCTTGTTGGCCCTCCAGGAACGGGTAAAACGCTGCTTGCACGGTCTGTCGCCGGTGAAGCAAATGTACCATTCTTTACGATATCTGGTTCTGACTTTGTAGAAATGTTTGTTGGCGTTGGTGCTAGCCGTGTTCGTGATATGTTTGAACAGGCTAAAAAAAATGCACCATGTATCATTTTTATAGATGAAATAGACGCTGTAGGTCGTCATCGTGGTGCTGGCTTTGGCGGTGGTAACGATGAACGCGAACAAACGCTCAATCAATTGTTGGTTGAAATGGATGGTTTTGAACCGAATGAAAGCATTATTTTAATTGCGGCAACAAATCGTCCAGATGTTTTAGACCCAGCACTTTTACGTCCTGGCCGCTTTGATAGACAGGTTGTTGTGCCAAATCCCGATGTTGCAGGCCGTGAGCAGATCTTAAAAGTGCATGTCCGCAATGTTCCGCTTGCTCCCAATGTTGATCTTAAGGTTGTTGCAAGAGGCACACCGGGTTTTTCTGGTGCTGATTTGATGAATCTTGTCAATGAAGCCGCGTTGATGGCGGCGCGGCGTGATAAACGTCTGGTTACAATGCAAGAATTTGAGGACGCAAAAGATAAAGTTATGATGGGGGCAGAGCGCCGTTCATCAGCCATGACACAACAGGAAAAGGAACTGACTGCTTTTCACGAAGCTGGGCATGCTATTATTGCTATCAATGTGCCTGCGGCTGATCCAGTGCATAAGGCTACTATTGTTCCGCGTGGACGTGCATTGGGTATGGTTATGCAATTGCCAGAGGGTGATCGTTATTCCATAAGCTATCGTTATATGATTTCACGTTTGGCAATTATGATGGGTGGCCGTGTAGCTGAAGAGCTTAAATACGGCAAAGATAATATAACTGCTGGAGCATCATCAGATATAGAGCAGGCAACGAAACTCGCTCGGGCTATGGTTACACGGTGGGGCTTTTCCGATGCATTGGGTAAAGTCACTTACGGTGAAAATCAGGAAGATTCCTACCAAGGTGGCGGCCAAGGGCAAGCAGTATCTGAAGAGACTGCACGTGTTATTGATGCAGAAATTCGTCGTTTGACAGATGAGGCTTATAAGACTGCCAAACAGATTATCACAAGTAAAAAGAAACAATGGACGGCGTTGGCCGAAGGTCTCCTTGAATACGAGACTTTAACGGGTGCTGAAATTCAAGAAGTTATCGCTGGTAAAGCTCCATCAAGGGATATGGGGAACGATTCGGCCACACCTCATGTTTCGAGTGTTCCAAAAACCGGTCGTTCATCTTCTAAAACAAAAATATCACCAAAATTGGCTGATAATGATATAACAAAAGTTGAGGATGCTGATGATAAGTCTGAAACAAAAACAGTAAGGGCATCATCTAAAGTTAAAAAATCAACGACAAAAATTACAAAATCAGACAATGATGAATCTGATGGTGTTTCTAAAAAAGGTAACTAATATTCCTTTTTAGATGGGAAATAAGGCGGCCTGTTAACCAAGGCCGCCTTTTTTGTGCCAGTAAGGTTGGCCATTGTATTTCGAAAAGTGTATTCATCAAATACACGTATAATGGCTTGTCTTATTAATTGATCTTCTGTTTAAACATCAAATAATTAGGTATGCTGTCTGTCGTCAGCTGGGATATAACAAAGCATTGTTAAAAAGGGAAAAACAAATGGTGCGAAAATATTTTGGGACAGATGGAATCAGAGGAAAAGCCAATACGTTCCCTATGACTGCGGAAATAGCAATGAAAGTTGGTATGGCTGTTGGTATTCTTTTTCGTAACCAAGGAAGGCGGGGAAGAGTTGTAATAGGCAAGGATACACGCTTATCTGGATATATGATTGAAAACGCAATGGTTGCTGGCTTTACTGCGGCTGGCATGGAAGTTTTTCTTCTGGGGCCTATTCCTACCCCAGCAGTTGCAATGCTTTGTCGATCATTGCGTGCTGATGTTGGGGTTATGATATCAGCGTCTCATAATCCCTTTTATGACAATGGTATTAAGCTATTTGGACCAGATGGGTTTAAGCTTTCTGATGATATCGAACAAAAAATAGAAAAACTAGTTGATTCGGATATGTCTGGAGAATTAGCAAGACAGTCCGAAGTTGGTCGGGCAAAACGTGTTGAAGGCGATATCTATCGTTATATTGAGTTTGCTAAAAGAACATTGCCTCGTGATGTTCGGTTGGATGGTATGCGCATTGTTATCGACTGCGCAAATGGAGCAGCCTATAAAGCGGCTCCTTTGGCTTTATGGGAACTCGGTGCAGAGGTAATCACAATTAATGATACACCAAGTGGAACTAACATTAATGAAGATTGCGGTTCTACGCATCCTGTATCGCTCATGCGAAAAGTTCACGAAGTGCGTGCTGATGCTGGTATAGCACTCGATGGTGATGGTGACCGGGTTGTTATGGTGGACGAGACAGGCATGGTTATCGATGGAGACCAGTTGATGGCGGTTGTTGCGGATCAATGGCATGAAAGTGGACGTCTTCGTGGCAGTGGAATTGTTGCGACAGTCATGTCAAATCTTGGCTTGGAAAGATTTCTCGCCAAAAAGGGACTGACTATGGCGAGAACCAAGGTGGGCGACCGTTATGTCGTTGAATATATGCGTCAGCATGGATTTAATGTAGGTGGTGAGCAATCAGGACATATTGTGCTTTCAGATTATGGTACAACAGGTGATGGTCTGGTTTCTGCGCTACAGATACTTGGATGCGCAAAGGAAACACAATTACCAATGAGTGAATTGTGCCATCGCTTTGAACCTGTGCCACAATTGCTTAAAAATGTTCGTATATCTGGCGGAAAACCACTTGAAGATGCTCAGGTGAAAGATGTGATCAAAAACGCCGAGAAACAATTAGGTAAAGCAGGGCGGCTCGTCATTAGACCATCTGGAACAGAGCCATTGATTCGAGTCATGGCCGAAGGTGATGACCCTCGTCTTATCGAGAAACTCGTTGATGAAATAGTCGATTCGATCGTTCAAGTTCGTGATGCCGTTTAAAAATAAAGACATTATGCAATGAGCAGCCATTAGCTGGCTGCTTTTTTTGTAGCAAATATATAGTTAAAAAATATGGTTAAGAACGTCTTAACCAATAGTGATTAGAGAAGGTCTCATAAGACATATGGCATTGACGCTATAATTTTAATGAGGCTATTATGAAATCGCATTTAGGGCTTACTATCATTGCCTTGTTACTATCTGTTGATGTAACAATAGCTTCGGATATTGACCTTGATAAAGTGCCTGAGGTCGCTGTTACAACCCACAACGATACAGCCTATCTTAAGGCTTATGCTGGGGGTGCAATTGCAGATGTCGATAAGCTTAAAACATCTGATGACGCGGATATAACTTCTTCATATAGTTGGAAACGCAAGAGTAATCTTGATAACGCTTTTTTGGGCGGAATAGGCTTAGGATATCATTTGAATGATCTGTTGCGCTTTGACGGAATAGTTGAATATCGCTCAAAAAATACATTAACCAGCTGGCAAACAAATACCTTAGAGCAGCGTAAATACCAAGGTGACGTATCTTCATTCGTTATGATGGGAAACGCATATATTGACCTAATGACTGTACGCAATGTGACACCTTATATCGGTGCAGGTATTGGTGCTTCAGTAAATCGTGTTTCCAATTTTAGAATAAATTCATCAACACAATATTATAATGTTGCATCAAATACGAATTGGGATTTTGCTTGGTCGGTTCATACGGGCGTAGGAGTTAAACTTACCCAAAAACTTATTCTTGATGTGGGGTATAGTTATTCTGATTTGGGAGATGCAAAATCAGGAACGACTGTAGAAAATCAAAATCATATCAATGTTAACCATCTAACATCTCATGATATTAAAGTCGGTTTACGCTATTCATTTAAATAAACTTGAATAATAAAAAAGCCGGTTTTGATTCCGGCTTTTATGTCTTCTATATGAATTCTAAGGAAACTTATTTTTTGTGATCAGCTTTACGAAGTATCAATGCAGCTATTCCTATCAGCGGTAGAGCTATGCCTAAGATCTTTTTATTGCCGAGAATAGCAGGAACAGCAGCAACAGCCGACGCTACCAACAAATTGCTGCGTTCATCATTCATTTGTTTTTTGTAGAGTTTACGTCGTCTATTGGCAATTAATCTGCCAATGAGCAAAGCCAATAGAGCTACAATAAACCAAAATCCACAAATTATAGACGCAGCCCAAATGGGTGGCGTTATCCATGTCAGCATTATAAAAGCAATGATGCATAGAAAAACTAATGCGAAAAATAAGGCAATTCCAACAATAGCATAACAAATTGCCTGATCACGCGTAGACTTGACAGCTGTTTTGACGCTGCCATTTGCTATACCACCAATGAGAGGCGCCAGAAGCCGCAGCATTTTTAACGCCGAATTAACATGGCAAGAAGAAAACCAACGCCTGCTGCAACTGCAAGACTTGATACAGGTTTTTCGCGTAGGCAATCGTTAATCTGACTACCCATGTCATTGAATTTTTCTTTAGCTTGAGAAATCACCTCTTCCCCATTAGCCTTGGCTGATGCGTAAAGCTGCTCTGCTTGTCCTTTAGCTTGAGCCATTTTTTCTGAACTAAAATTGCTTAATTGGTCTGTTACACTTGAAAGTTCTTTTTTTAATTCTTGAATTTGTGCTTCAAGATCTTTTTCTGTAGCTGTTGGGGTTTCTTTGGCCATTGAATTATCTCCTATTAAATATTTAAAAGTGCAAAGCTTTAATTTTACTTCGATCTAATATTTACATAGGAATACAAAAGTTTTTTTCCAGCGTTGCGATAAGTCAGATGATAAATTTGATATAACAGTAAAAAATTATTTATCCTTTTAAGGAGAATACATTTGATAAACTTTGATAAACGTCAGTTTTTACAGCAACTTTTTAATGAGGCTGTTAAGGCCGCTGATCCTATTTCAAAAATGCGGCAATATCTTCCACCTCGTCCTAAAGGTCGCACGATCGTTGTCGGAGCAGGTAAAGGTGTGGCCCAGATGGCAGTGACACTTGAACACCTGTGGCATGAAGCCGGATATGGCGAGTTGCAAGGTGCCGTTGTGACCCGATATGGTTATAGTGTAAAAACAACATCGATAGAGGTTTTTGAAGCATCGCACCCAATACCAGATCAAAATGGACTTAAAGGCGCATTGCGGCTGATAGAATTATTGAAAGACCTCAGAGAGGACGATCTAGTCATTGCTCTTATTTGTGGGGGGGGATCTGCGTTATTACCTGCACCACTTGACGGACTGACATTAGACGATGAAATTTCGCTTAATGAGGCTTTATTAAAAAGCGGTGCTCCTATAGGAGCCATGAATACAATCAGGAAACACTTGTCTCGTATCAAAGGTGGTCGTTTAGCAGCAATGGCTGCTCCAGCCCGAGTCATTAGTTTTATTGTTTCAGATATACCGGGTGATATAATTTCTCAGGTGGCATCAGGTCCTACTGTCCCAGATAAATCTACTCGGTTTCATGCATTAGATTATATTCACCAATATAATATCGACGTACCACTAAACATTATAAATATACTGAACAGTTCTGTTGCCAATGCGCCATTGCCAGAAGATCCAATCTTTAAAAATAACGAGGTTTATGTCGTAGCGTCTGCAGCACAATCGCTTGAAGCATCCGCTCGTTATGCTCGTTCTCATGGCGTTAATGCCATAATTTTATCTGATAGTATCGAGGGTGAAGCAAAAGATATAGCTAAAATGCATGCAGCGATTGCTCGCCATACATCTCACATGAACGAGCCATTTAAAAAACCTGTCGTCATTCTTTCGGGAGGAGAAACTACAGTCACAATAAAAGAACTATGCGGTAAAGGTGGGCGTAACAGCGAATTTTTGTTGTCTTTCGCGATAGCTATCAAGGGGGAAGAAAATATTTACGCTTTAGCAGCTGACACAGATGGTATCGATGGCAGTGAAAATAATGCTGGTGCGTTTTGTGATGGTAGCACATTTATGGCTATGAAAGCTAAAGGCTACGACCCAATGAGTTTTTTGATGAAGCATGATGCGTGGACGGCCTTTCATGGCATTGATAGTCTTTTTGTCACCGGTCCCACAGGTACAAATATTAATGATTTCCGAGCGATATTTGTCGAATAAATGTAAAAACGTTGATTTTGTATAAAATAAGCAGTTTGTTATAAAACATGACTTGATTAATCATATTAAAATTTGTTAATAAAACCCAATTGATTAAAGTTTGGAAGGCAGGGCAATGTTACGATTTTCCCAGAAACTCGCAGTCAGTTTGGTTTTAATGACAGCTTCAGGTCGATATGCCTTGGCTCAGGCAAATGCTACTCAAGGTGATGGACAAGCTGCAGCACAAGCAATCAATTCTGGTGCAAAGGTAACAGCTCAAACTGTTTCAACAGCTGCCACTACAGCACCCAGTGCAGCGGAAAAGGTTATGGCATCCATACCTCATGACCTATCGCCAATTGGCATGTTTCTATCAGCTGATTGGGTCGTAAAAGCTGTTATGATGGGATTGGCGTTAGCGTCAGTTGCAACATGGACAATTTTTATCGTGAAAATGATAGAGATTTCAACTGCGAAGCGTCGAGCACGTGCGGCTTTAAAAGCCGTAAACCAAGCCGGAAGCCTTTCAGAACTCGAACTTGCTATAAAAACCGAGAAAGGTACGGGACCTCTTCTTGTGGAGGCTGCCGTTATTGAGGTGCAGGCATCAATATCTGCTATTGATGCAGCTGGAAATGAAGGGTTGAAAGAACGCTTGAACTCAGTTCTATCTCGTATTGTTTCGGCAGCTGGACGCCGTATCGCTTTTGGTACTGGTCCTCTTGCGACAATAGGTGCAATTGGTCCATTTGTTGGGCTATTCGGTACCGTGTGGGGAATTATGAATTCCTTTATTGGTATCTCTCAAGCGCAAACAACAAATCTTGCTGTTGTCGCACCTGGTATCGCTGAAGCCTTGCTTGCAACAGCGATTGGTCTTGTCGCCGCGGTTCCTGCTGTTATTATTTATAACGTGTTTGCACGCCTTATAACAGGCTATCGTCAACAGTTGGTAGACGTTTCTTCTGGCATAGAACGGCTTGTTAGTCGCGACCTTGATTTTCGCAAAGTTAGCCGTCAAGCAACTTCACGTCCTAACTTATCGATTGCTGCGGAGTAAATCTAATGGCTGCCAAACTCGGCGATATCGATAATGAAGAACTCGATGTCAATCACGATATAAATGTTACACCATTTATCGATGTTATTCTTGTTCTTCTAATAATTTTTATGGTGGCTGCTCCCTTGGCAACGAGTGATATACCGGTGCAATTGCCTACATCTGCAACACCAGCGCAGCCTAAGCCGGATAAGCCAGTTTATGTGACCTTACAAAAAGACCAATCTCTTTATGTGGGTGAAGATAAAATCTCAATGGATAGTCTGAAAAGTACACTTGATAGGCTGACTTCTGGCAACCACGACACGAAAATTTTTATTCGTGGTGACGAAGGTGTTGAATATAGCGGAATTATGAAACTACTTAATGAATTGCGTGCATCTGGTTACACCAAAATAGGTCTCGTAGGACTCGAAAAAACACCCGTTGCACAATAACTTTGTGTTTTTATTCATGCAGTGTTGGATAAGCTCCATTTTCTGGTTATAGATAACCAGTATCTCAATGGAGTTTATCTACTGTATGCCACGTAATAAAAAGTTTGAAGGTGATATGACCGAAGTCGGTCATATGCGTACACCACCATTTGTTAAGCTTCCCGATATCAATATGTTATTTGAGGAGCGGAGCAAAAGATTTGCTGAATTAGCACCAACCAGCCCAGTTAAAGACTATATTGATTTTCTAGTTGATTTTACTGAAGCTCAACAATTTGTTTGTAATCGTTTTTCTGACAGTGACTTACCCGTTTTTGATCAGGAAAAAGCATCAAATTTTTCAATGCCTCCATTGGATAGACAAACAATTATTGCACAGCCAGTTTTTGGAGAAATTATCAACGAATTTTTGAATGAGCTTAGTCGACGAAAATTGACAGAAGCAAGTTTAATAGCTCTTGAAGAAACGCGGGCAAATCGTTCATCTTGGCAAAGTTGGGCTACAAACGTTGTAAGACAAACATTGCCGCAAGAGAGCCTTGCACAACATATTTATATAACTGGAGCGTTACAAATTATAATGACGCTTGCCTCAGCCAAGCTTGAGGAGAAGAAGCTCAAGCCTTTAGATGGTAATCTATGTCCTGCATGTGGTGGCACGCATTCTAGTACAATTGTAGTCGGATGGCCTTCTTCTGAAGGAATAAGATTTTGTTCCTGTCTTTATTGCGGTACATTGTGGCGATATGTACGAATTAAATGCACATTTTGTGAGTCAACAGGTGGGATCACTTTTCGGGAAATAGAGGGAGGTCCGGGTACGATATTGGCAGAGACGTGCCAATCATGTCACCGATATTGTAAACAAATCGATCATCAAAAAGATAGCCATTTCGATGTGTTTTCCGATGATATCGGTTCACTAGCTCTGGATCTTCTTATGCAAGAAGATGGTTCATTTAGACGAGGTGCTTTTAATCCCTTTTTGATAGGTTATTGACCGTGATAGATTTCTCCATACTTCCATCAGTCGATTCTATTTTGCGTGAAAAAGCAGCAAGTGAAGCTGAAGTTACATTTGGCCATAGTGCTACAATTGACGCGATACGGGCAACACTGGCAGATGAAAGAATACTATTAAAAACTGGTCATATTGCACGTAGTGGAGAAACGTTGGCATTGATCGCATTAGAGCGCTTGCGGTCTGACACTATTTCATCATTACGTCCGGTATTTAATTTAACGGGAACGATCTTGCACACCAATTTTGGACGTGCGCAACTCCCTGAAGCTGCGGTTATCGCGGCAATGAATGCTATGCAAAATGCTGTTTCGCTTGAATATGACTTAGAAAATGGAGACCGCGGAGAACGAGACGATCATCTTCGTGCTTTGATTTGCGAGTTGACCGGTGCTGAAGATGCAACTTTAGTCAATAATAATGCAGCAGCAGTTCTTCTCGTGTTAAACACCCTTTCTGGTAATGGTAAGTCCAGTGTAATTTCTCGTGGCGAGCTAATTGAAATTGGCGGTGCTTTCCGTATGCCTGATATTATGGAAGCTGCTGGCTGCCGATTGGTTGAGGTTGGCACTACAAATCGCACTCATTTAAAAGATTATGAGAAAGCTATTGATGATGAAACTGCTTTATTGTTGAAAGTTCATACTTCAAATTATCGAATAGAAGGTTTCACTAGTTCTGTTGCAACCCATGAATTATCTGATCTTGCTCACAGAAATGGTGTGTTGTTGGTTGAAGATTTAGGCTCGGGTACATTATTGAATTTGGAAAATTACGGACTACCACATGAACCGACCGTACAGGAAGTTATTAAAGCTGGCGCTGATATCGTAACATTTTCAGGAGATAAGCTACTGGGTGGTGTGCAAGCTGGTTTCATTATTGGTAACGCTGATATCATTTCGTCTATCAACAAGAATCCAATGAAACGCAGTTTACGTGTTGATAAAATAAGGCTTGCTGCGTTGGATGCTGTATTAAGGTTGTATCGTAATAAAGAAAAGCGCAACCAAACCATACCAACGTTATATTATTTATCTCGTACACAAAGTGATATTGCGCAACAAGCTGCAGATTTATGTAGCAAAATCAATCGTATTTTTGCACCTGATTACCACGTGGAGATTTGTCCTTGTGTTAGTCAGGTTGGTTCTGGGGCAGTGCCAGCAGAAACATTGCCAAGTTATGGTATAGCAATAAGTTCGGTTGATCCTTTAATGTCACTAACAGCACTTGCTTATAAGCTGCGGCAGCTTCCGAAACCAGTGATCGGACGTATTCATGGAAATCGAATAATCTTTGATCTTCGATGCCTTACTGAAAACGATGACTTTATTCGTAATCTTGATATACTTTCATTATGATTATCGGGACAGCTGGACATATTGACCACGGCAAGACGACTCTCGTCAGAGCATTGACGGGGGTGGACACCGATCGGTTACCTCAGGAAAAGCAACGCGGTATCACGATAGAATTGGGGTTTGCCTACCAAACATTAAAAAATGGTCAGCGAATAGGCTTTGTTGATGTGCCAGGCCATGAGAAACTTATTCATACCATGCTTACGGGCGTTGGTAGCATTGATTATGTCATGCTGGTTGTCGCTGCTGATGATGGAATTATGCCTCAAACGAGAGAGCATCTTGATATCTTGAAGTTGCTCGATATTCGTCATGGCTTGGTGGTTATTACGCGTATTGATCTCGTTGATAATGACCGTCTCAACGCATTAGAAAATGAGTTGAGATATTTTCTAGAAGGCTCTTTTTTGGAAAACGCTCCAATATATCGTGTTTCCAGTTTAACAGGAGAAGGTATTTCAGCGTTAAAAGATGAAATCGAACATGCAGCTGAAACTTATGAAAAACGTGTTTCAAATGGTCGTTTTCGTCATGCAATAGATCGAAGTTTTATAATTGCGGGTGCAGGAACCATCGTGACTGGCACAGTCATGTCGGGAAAAGCTGCAAAAAATACAGTTATGACTGTTGCTCCCAACCATTTAACAACGCGATTGCGCACAATTCATGTGCAGGATCAAGAAGCTCAAGTGGCACATACCGGTGATCGTGCTGCGTTAAATCTTGTTGGTGATGGTATAGGCAAAGATACTATCAAGCGTGGCATGATGGTTATCGATCCTTTTTTGGATAAGCCTACGCAACGGTTTGATGTTGAGCTTACTGTGTTATCGAGTGAAATAAAGCCGCTTAAGCAATGGTTTCCGGTTCACTTCCATCATGGTTCTCAAGAAACAAATGCTAGGCTTGTATTTCTCACGCAAGAAGTTATGAAAGCAGGTGATAAAGCATTTGTGCAGATAGTTTCCGATAAACCAATTATAGCTGTCACAGGTGACCATTTTATAATCCGTGATACTTCTGCTAGTCGAACAATTGGTGGCGGAATTATTATTGATCCACAAGCACCAGAACGACGTCGAAGGAGTGTTGAGCGATTGAAATTTCTGCAGGCAATGCAGAAGAGAGATCATCATTCAGCACTATCGGACCTATTAGATATTCCGCCTTATGGGATTGATTGGTTGTCTTTTTGTCGGGCGCGAAATCTTACTGAAAAAGAGGCAGAAACTCTTCTTCAAGAAGGAAATTTTTCTGTTTTACATAACGGTAAAAACCATTTTGTAATGCGATTAGCTGAGCAACAGCGTTTGCAGAAATCAGTTATTGAATATTTGGAGAAATTTCATTTATCGGATCCAGATCTTTTTGGGGTAGGTCTGGAAAAACTTAGACGTGACATTGCACCAGACATTCGAGCGCCATATTTTCGTGACCTGTTACAGCATGAAATCAATGTTGGATTGTTAAAAACGAGAGGCGCATGGGTTGGATTAGCGGCACATGAAGCTAAGCTCTCCGATGATGATGAGAAGATTTGGCAGCTCGTTTATGAAAATTTGATTGGTGAAGAACGTTTTCGTCCACCCCGTACACGTGATTTTGCGAATAAACTTTCGATTGATGAAGGCTATATGCGCCAAATTTTGAAGTCTTCTGCAAGAATGGGACGGGTATACGAGGTTGCGCAGGATTATTTTTTTCCTCGTGAAGTTCTGTCCGAAGTTATAGATGTTATGAAAAAAATAGCCTCGACAAAAACAAATGGCGAATTCGTAGCGGCTGACTTGCGCGATCATCTGGATAATGGACGAAAAGTTGCGATTTTGATGTTGGAATTTTTCGATCGCCACGGCGTTACAATTCGTAAAGGGGACATACGTCATCTTAATCCCCACAGACTTGATTTGTTTAGTGATAGTTAAGCTTGCAGTTTCCTATTAAAAGTCTCATAAGAAAATTGGAAGGGCTATTCATCCGGTGATGAATGCGGCCTTCAAAGCCGTAAGGGGCCGTGAGACGGTCTTTCATGGGTTCGACTCCCATGCTCTTCCGCCAGTAAATCATTTTTGTGATGCTTATTTCCAGATTATTCGTAATATATTATCTGAAAGTAATTCTAAAAGCATAGTCTTCGAATACGTTACCATAAAAAAACGGGCTTTCGCCCGTTTAAAATCAATCTCTTACATAGAACAAAAACAACGATACTTAAGCTTCTTCCTCAGCAGTTTTTTCTACCTTTGGCTTCACTGTTCTGCGCCGACGTGGCTTTTTTTCTGTTGCTTCTGCTACTTGTTCATCACCTGTTTGGTTATTTTCAGTTATTGCTTCTTCGGCTGAATTATTTGTTTCATCTGTTTCATCATTATCAGCATCTGATGCATCAGTGTTTGTATTTGAAGCCATACGACGACGAGGTACACGACGCGCCCGTCTTGCCTCACGGGGTTCTTCAGAAGTTACACCATTATCAACAAGAGCGATTTCTGCTGGCACACCATCAATCTCGGGTTGTGGTCCGTTGCCACTGACATCTTGTTCATCATTTGATTCTGACATCTCAATAGCAGAATTTTCATCATCTTCGTCAATAAACTCATCACGTTGAACGGGTTGAGGCATTTGTGCCTGTGCTGCCAAAATGATGCGTACATAATGTTCAGCATGTTGAAGATAGTTTTCAGCCATAACACGATCACCAGCGGCCTGAGCATCACGTGCTAAAGCGGTATATTTATCGGCGATATGTTGTGCATTGCCACGAATTTTGACCTCTGGTCCATTACTTTCATAATTACGGGAAAGTGGATTCGGACCGCGACGATTGTTATTATTATTACGTCCGCGAATGCGCCTATTTTGTTGTGGCCTCATAATATTCTCTTTTGGATATGTTGTTTTGTTATGTTTAATGAATATCCGGTTTATTTCCAGATAGAGGATAAGCCGACCCGCAACGTCGCTATCCAATTTTTGATCATGCCTGTTGATATCCCATCAAGCTCAAATCAATTTTTTTGAAAATCGTAACAGTAGACGGAAAGGGTATAAACCAATGCTCCGTAGCAAACCTACCGACGCCGACGAACCTAAACATGTTCGCTTTAAATGCCAAGCTTTTTTTTAAAAAAAAACGTTATAAATTCAAGAAAAATCATATTTCTTTAAAAACACGATTATATGGGCATTTTTGTTACATTCGGGCAGATTAATCATCCAATTATCTGCCCAATTCAACATTAAAACAAAACCGCATAGTTCGTGAGCATGATGGAAAACGAATCAGTCTTCAACAATAACCTTAGGCTTTCCTTCTCTAACTTTCCCAATAATGGTCGATAACGGATAGCCATTTTCTTTAGCATAATAAACTATATCTTCCGCATCTTCGGGGGCAACAGAAAGAAGTAAGCCGCCTGACGTTTGAGGATCCGTTAAAAGATAACGTTTATAATCGGGAAAGTTGTTAGGTAAAACAATATTTTCACCATAGCTATCCCAATTTCTATGTGATGCTCCTGTGAAATAACCTTCTTTTGCAAGTGCTTCAGCGTTATTTAAAAATGGTAGCTTTGAGTAATGGATGGCAATTTCCACGTTTGACCCTTGAGCCATTTCAAGCCCATGACCAAGAATGCCAAATCCAGTGACATCTGTCATAGCGTGTACATTATCATTATTTCCCAAATTCGTGCCGATCTTATTAAGAAGCGTCATGGACGAAACCATTTCCTGATAGGCATCAGGTGAAAGCTTATCCTTTTTAAAAGCATGGGAATAAACACCTATGCCAAGTCCTTTAAGCAATATCAGTTTGTCACCGTTACGTGCTTTGGCATTCAAGCGAATCTGTTGCTTTTTGCATATACCGATGACAGCAAGTCCATAAACAGGTTCAGGATTATCGATGGAGTGTCCACCTGCTACAGCGATGCCTGCTTCCGCAGCCTTTTCTCTACCACCTTTCAAAATTTCGCCAACAACAGCAGGATCAATTTTGTCTATAGGCATACCCAGTATAGCGAGAGCCATAATTGGTTTTCCACCCATGGCATAAATATCTGAAATGGCATTTGTCGCAGCTATACGCCCAAAAGTGTTAGGGTCATCCACCATGGGCATAAAAAAATCAGTTGTTGCAATAACACACGTATCATTGTCCAGTTCATAAACTGCAGCATCATCACTCGTTTCAGTGCCCACCAATAAATGCTCGAATGGACCAAAATCTGGTTGGTTTTTAAGCATTTTTTGTAAAACAGAGGGTGCCAGTTTGCAACCGCATCCCCCACCGTGAGCAAGACTTGTCAACCGGAAGGGTGTCATCAGAATTTCCTTTTGTTGTTATTCAACTAATTTTACCAATATTAGACCACTTTATTAGTCATCGGATTGTGACCACAAATAATGCAAGATTCATCCTCTAGGGGATTGCTTTATGTCGATTTGCGATACATAACGCCCACGATCGCAGAAAATTATGATCAAATCAACAGGCTGCACTAGATAATTAAGAAAAGCGTAGCTTGGCTGTCATTACAGACAGATATGTTGTAAAATGAGATATGATGTTTTGATAAATAGCTATTGGCAAAAACTATTTTCAAATCACATAATCATGAAATATTAGAGGAATGCTTTATGAATATCGAGATCTCGCGTCGTACCTTTCTGAAGGGGGCCGGAGCGGGTTTAGGCGCAACAGCGTTGGGAGCGCTTGGTTTTGGTTCCGCTGAGGCAGCTGTTGCTTCAGCCATAAAACCGTTTAAGCTTGCTTCCACCATTCAAACGCGACAAACCTGTACCTATTGTTCCGTTGCATGCGGTATTATCCTTTATTCAAAAGGAAAACTTGAAGACGGCAGTGCTAAAGTTGTTCATGTTGAAGGGGACGTTGATCACCCGACCAATCATGGTACTTTGTGTCCGAAAGGCGCAGCGCTGCTTGATACAATCCATGCGAAAACACGGTTAACCAAACCAAAGGTTCGCAGACCAGGTTCAGATCATTTCGAAGAAACGACGTGGGACGAAGCGCTCGACAAGATTGCTCGCTACATGAAAGATGATCGCGATGCCAATTTTGTCCAAAAAAATGAAAAGGGGCAAACTGTCAATCGTTGGTTAACGACAGGATTTCTTGCCGCATCTGCTGCAACAAATGAAACCGCTTTCGCAACGTACAAGGTTGTGCGTTCAAGCGGTATGTTGATATTTGATAACCAAGCGCGTGTCTGACACGGCCCTACGGTGTCCAGTCTGGGCCCAACATTTGGTCGTGGTGCAATGACAAACCCTTGGACAGATATCCGTGCAACGGATCTGGCCATTATTATGGGTGGTAATGCTGCAGAAGCGCATCCTTGTGGTTTTAAATGGGTAACACATGCTAAAGAGCATCGTGGTGCAAAGCTGATTGTTGTTGATCCTCGGTTTACGAGATCGGCATCAGTAGCGGATTTTTATGCGCCAATTCGTCAAGGTTCTGATATTGCGTTTTTGTCTGGTATTATCAATTACTGTATCAGTCATGACAAAGTGCAATATGACTATGTAAAACACTTTACCAATGCTGGTTTGATCGTCAATGAAGGCTTTGAGTTCAAAGATGGTCTATTTACCGGTTATGATGAAGCAAAACGTGATTATGATCGTTCAACATGGACTTACCAAATTGGTGAGGACGGGTATGCTTTATCTGACGAAACATTGCAGCATCCACGTTGTGTGTGGCAGCTTTTGAAAAAGCATGTATCGGTTTACACACCGGAGCTTGTTGAAAAAATCTGTGGTACACCAAAGGAGAAATTCCTTAAAATATGCGAGATGATTGCGGAGTGTTCCAGCCCTACCAAGAATATGACATCAATGTATGCTCTAGGTTGGACACAGCACTCTAAAGGCGCTCAAAATATCCGTACCATGTGTATGTTGCAGCTTATTTTGGGTAATGTCGGTGTGCGTGGAGGCGGTATCAATGCGCTTCGTGGACACTCGAATATTCAGGGGCTTACAGATATCGGTTTGATGTCTAATCTTATCCCTGGTTACATGAATATTCCGATGGAAAATGAGACAGATTTGAATGCTTATCTGTCAAGTCGCAAATTTAAACCAATGCGGCCTAATCAGGTCAGTTATTGGCAAAATTACGATAAATTCTTCATCTCATTCATGAAATCGATGTGGGGTAAGGCCGCGACTAAAGAAAATGATTTCGCTTACGATTATCTTCCAAAACTCGATATAGCAAATTATGACATCTTAAAAGCTATCGATTTGATGGACCATAATAAGATGACAGGGTATTTCTGTCAGGGCTTCAATCCTGTTTTGGCATTTCCGAATCGTAAAAAAGTCCAACGTGGCTTAGGAAAGCTGAAATATCTGGTTGTTATGGATCCTTTGGAGACAGAAACAGCTCATTTCTGGGAAAATCATGGCGATTTTAATGATGTAGATCCATCGACAATTCAAACTGAAGTTTTCCAACTGCCAACGAGCTGTTTTGCTGAAGATGAAGGTGCAGTCGTTAATTCTGGTAGATGGCTGCAATGGCACTGGGCGGGTCAAAATCCGCCGGGTGAAGCAAAACATGACACATGGATTATGGCTCAAATTTGGTTGAGGTTGAAGAAGCTATACGAGAAAGAAGGTGGCGTATTCCCAGATCCTATTGTGAACTTGCATTGGCCATATAAGGATGAAAACGAGCCTGAGCCTGATGAGCTTGCAAAAGAAATGAATGGTTATGTGCTTGAGGATGTATATGATCCAAAAGACCCAACCAAGAAAATTCTTGAAAAAGGTAAGCAGGTTCCAGGGTTTGCAGCTTTGCGGAATGATGGCACAACAGCCGCTGGCTGTTGGATCTACGCAGGTAGTTTTACCGAAGAAGGCAATATCATGGCACGGCGTGATAACACCGACTATGATGAAAGTGGTCTCTATCCTAAATGGACGTTTGCATGGCCTGCAAATCGCCGTATCCTTTATAACCGTGCATCAGCAGATCTTGATGGTAAAGCATGGGATGCAAATCGCAAGGTTATCGAGTGGGATGGAACCAAGTGGACAGGTTTTGATATTCCAGATATCCCACCTGCTTCAAAGCCACGTGATGTTGGTCCATTCATTATGAATGCTGAAGGAACAGGAAGACTCTTCTCATTAGCAGGACTTCGTGATGGACCATTCCCAACCCATTATGAGCCATTTGAATCGCCAATTGTTAATCCGATCGCACCTCATATACGGGGCAATCCTGTTGCTCGAATTTTTGCGGAAGATCTTGCCCAGTTAGGGAATAGCGATGAATTTCCTTATGCGGCGACATCATATCGATTAACTGAGCACTTCCATTATTGGACGAAAAACAACCGGATCAATGCAGCATTGCAACCACAGTTTTTTGTTGAAATATCGGAAGAGTTAGCTTCAGAAAAAGGTGTCGTGAAAGGTGATTGGGTTAAAGTTTGGAATAAGCGTGGTCTAGTTTATGCCAAAGCGCTTGTTACAAAGCGCATTCGTCCGTTAATCTGTGATGGAAAAGCGGTTCATGTTATTGGAATTCCATTGCATTGGGGCTTTATTGGTGCTGCCAAGAAAGGTTTTGGACCTAATTCCTTAACGCCATTTGTTGGTGACGCTAACTCACAAACGCCTGAATTCAAAGCATTTTTGGTGAATATGGAAAAATCCGAGGCACCGGTCGATGCTGAAGGGAGGCCAGAAGCATAATGATTAATGTTAACCCTCCAACACAAGATAAGATAGAACCGCAGATCGGTCCGGATGATTACATTCGGGCCTCTGCCTCTCAATTGCCAGAACCTAAGCGTAAATTGGAAGAAGTTGCAAAACTCATTGACGTTTCACGTTGTATCGGTTGTAAAGCTTGCCAATCTGCTTGCTCGGAATGGAATGAATTGAGTCCGACAATTGGTGACAATGTTGGCGTTTATGATAACCCTCATGATTTGTCGCCAGACGCATTTACAGTCATGCGCTTTACGGAATGGGTTAACCCCGAAAATGATACGTTTGAATGGTTAATTCGTAAAGACGGCTGTATGCACTGCTCGGAGCCTGGATGTTTGGCATCATGCCCATCACCGGGAGCAATTGTTCAGTATTCTAATGGCGTTGTTGATTTTGTTCACGATAAGTGCATCGGTTGTGGGTATTGTATTAAAGGCTGTCCTTTTAACATCCCACGTGTTTCACAAGTTACACATAAAGCTTATAAATGCACGTTATGTTCAGATCGTATCGCTGTGGGACAAAAACCTGCATGTGCTAAGACCTGCCCAACAGAAGCCATTATGTTTGGCACAAAAGCAGAGTTGAAGGAACACGCAAAAGATCGCATCGAAGACCTAAAAAATCGTGGTTATAAAAATGCGGGACTTTATGATCCGCAAGGTGTCGGTGGTACCCATGTTATGTATGTGTTACATCATGCTGATAAACCGAGTATTTATGCCAACTTGCCAGATAATCCACGGATATCGCGAATTGTGAAAACGTGGAAGGGTGTTTCAAAATATTTGGGACTTGGTGCAATCGCGGCTGCTATCGCTGGAACAGCTGCTCATGCGCTGTTTATTGGCCAAACCAAAGTGACGAAACATGACGAAGAAAGAGCTGAGGAAAGCTTGGAGGATATTGAAAATGGCTCGTAAGCTTTACGAAAAAGGCGATCTTGTTCATAAAGGTGAGCCTATCATTGTCGATCGTTATACGACAGGTGCACGTATCAATCATTGGATCGGTGCCATATCGATGATACTTTTGGCTTTTACTGGTCTTATTATGTATTGGCCTCCACTTTTTCCTCTCGCTAATCTTATTGGTGGAGGGCAGGTTGTCCGAACCATCCATCCTTACCTTGGCGTGGTCATGTTTGTCAGTTTTTTTGGATTATTTTTCCGCTTTTGGCGATTAAATATCTGGGAAAACTCGGATCTTAAATGGATATTGGAAATCAAGGATGTCCTTAAAGGTGAAGAAGAAAATCTATCAATGATCGGAAAATACAATTTTGGTCAGAAATGTATTTTTTGGTCAATGTCCATTGGGCTTATTATTCTCATTGTAACAGGCTTTATGGTTTGGCAGGCATATTTTGCACCTTTTGTACCTATCCAATGGCAACGCTATGCTTTATTAGCGCATTCTGTTGTTGCTGCCTATCTCATTGCAGTTTGGTTGTTCCATGTTTACGCTGTTTACTGGATTGGCGGTTCCATGAGAGCAATGATTAAAGGAAAAGTAACAGGTGGCTTTGCATGGGCTCATCACCGCAAATGGTATATTGCAATGATTAAGTCCAAGCAGGTTAAAGATCGCTAATCATACATACGATAGCGATTTTAATAACCAGAAAAATTTAAAAGCCGTAATACTATTATAGTATTGCGGCTTTTGTTATTTATAGAATATTCAATTTTAAACTTGATGTAACCCTATAGTGTTGCAACAAAGCTTCAACAAACTCTGAGTATCACTGCTATCCGTGAATGACAAAATTTACTTGTATTTATAAGCAAGTGAATATGCCATTTGTTATAGGAATATTTAATCAATGATGGCCGGTCGAACCGAAACCTTTTATGCCCCTAATTGTTTCTGTCAGGTTTTCTGTTTCGATAATTTGAACTTGAGGAGCAGGAGCAATTACTGCTTGAGCTACCCGCATTCCTCGAGTGATATGAAATGATTCCTCTCCAAGATTAATCAATAAAACCTTTATTTCTCCGCGGTAGTCGCTATCAATTGTACCGGGTGTGTTGAGACATGTTATACCATGTTTAAATGCCAAACCTGATCGTGGACGAATCTGTGCTTCGTATCCATCTGGTAATTCAAAAATCAATCCAGTGGGTACCAAGATGCGCTGTCCTGGTTTCAGCACAATTTCCTCACCTTCTGCCACTGCTGCTCTTAAATCCATACCAGCAGAACCAGCAGTTTCATATGCAGGTAGAGCAAGTCCAATAGAATGTTCGAGACGTCGGATAGCAAGTTGTGGAACTACTGGAAAACTGGACATAAACGACCCTTTATACATAAAATTTATCAATATTATACGTTTTCATAATGACGCAAAGATAAAGTGGCAAGGGTTACCGCGTACTTTCAAAGTATCATGCGCTGCCAATAAGGATGCCTGTTGCAAAAACTAGAGCTCCACCAACCACAACTTGCAGTGCTGCACGCCAAAAAGGTGTTTCCATATATTTGTTTTGGATCCATGCAATGGCCCACAACTCGAAAAATACGACAACAAATGCAATTGCTACAGCAATGTGAAAATTCGTAATAAGAAACGGCAAAGCATGGCCAAGTCCACCTAGGGACGTCATGACACCATTAGCAATACCTCGTTTTAATGGCGAGCCTCGCCCAGTTAACCGACCATCATCATGTGCTGCTTCAGTAAACCCCATAGAAATACCTGCGCCTAAGGATGCCGATAGGCCGACAAGAAATGTTTGTCGTGTATCGCCAGTTGCGAAGGCTGCCGCAAAAATGGGTGCGAGTGTTGATACAGAACCGTCCATCAAACCTGCGAGTCCGGGTTGTATCCATGTTAATAACGTCTGTTTATGCTGGCGGGCGCGTTCCTGTTCAATCACAGACTGTGGCGTGTATTGCTTTTCCAGTGACGCTGCAATATTTTCATGTTGCTTTTCTTCTAATGCTAAGTCACCTAAAAGTTTTCTGGTTTCGGCATCACGTGCTCTTTCGGTTGCTCTCTCATAAAA
The DNA here is from genome assembly GCA_946478665.1 of uncultured Bartonella sp. Lineage (GTDB taxonomy): Bacteria > Pseudomonadota > Alphaproteobacteria > Rhizobiales > Rhizobiaceae > Bartonella. Next base: position 227,309 of record CAMLCZ010000004.1, read on the forward strand.
AGAAGCTGACTGATCTTCCATTTTTGCGACGCATTCACGTACTTTATCAATTCCCAAAGGACGTATGAGCCAATCGGGCTTTCGTTCGTAGAATCCACTAACGTGTTCTCTCCGTACTAGTGGTATGTGTTTTCCAAAACGTTTTTCGAAAAGGTTGATAAGTCGATCCCTATGACGATGCTCTTCTTCAGCCATTTTTTCAAAGATTTTGGCTGTATCGGGAAAATCTTCTTTTAACCCATCAGCATAGTTGAGATAGATGCGTTCGTCATCTTCTTCAGATGAAATCGCAAGTGCCAGAATTTCTTTTTCGCTCAACGATGAAAACGGTTTGCGATAGGAATATGGGAAAAGTCGAGAAAACATCTGTAGCCCTTATTTTAGAAATATTCTAAATTAAATCCAAGTTGAATAATGTCAATTAATAATTGGGACAATTTTCCATAATGAATAGATTAAATAGTATAAAATATTCCCTTTGACATCAATTTTTAATCAATGAATTGGGGCGAATGAGCCCCAGTGTTGAAAGGCGTGTTGCGCTGCCCTTCGAGCAATATAAATTGACTAAATGACATCAATATGCGTTATCCGATATTTAATGAATTATCGAACGCAAGTCGTAAGATCTTGCTTTACAGAACTAATATTAATTATTTTGTCGCGCATATTTACGCTGAAATACCATGCAACATTGGAATGTAAACTAAAAATCGGCTCAAAAATTTATATCGGGTGCCAACCAATATAATCGGTTTATACTTTATATTCGAAGGATTGTATTAACGAAGTATCCGTTGCATCATGACGAGGTCAAGCCATTGCCCCTTCTTAGTACCAACTTCTGGCATATGGCCAGTTGTTGTAAAACCAAAAGCCTTATGAAGTGCTATGGACGCTTTATTGCCAGATTCAATGCCTGCGATAAGAACATGTATATTGTTAGAATCAGCATGATTAATCAACGCGCCAAGAAGCTTTCTCCCGATACCTTTTCCACGCTCAGATTTTTCAATATATATCGAAATTTCAGCCGAAAAGCGATATCCTTCAAAAGGTCTAAACGGTCCATAGCTGGCATAACCATAAACCTTATTATTATCTACTGCTACAAGAACGGGGTACCCCATTTCTTCTCTTGTTTTAAGCCAATAGCGGCGATTGTTTATATCAACCGTTTTTTCATTCCAGATAGCAAGCGTATTTAATACTGCATCGTTATAAATATCGGTTATGGCTTGTAAATCACGCTCGTCAGCGTTTCTGATGTTTATCATTTTATATTTCCATATGAAAATCTATTTATAGTGTAATACTTTTTTTAAACTTTAAAAGGGAAAGAAATAAATCAATATATATTATATTTTGGTAAAATATTACGAATATCTTCGATAGTGAAGCCTTTTTCACGTAACGAGCGTAAACTCGTGTCATGATTGCTCTTAGAAAGCTTATTACCGTCACTATTACATATCAGATCATGATGGTGATAAATTGGTGTTGGATAACCTAGAATTTTTTGCAAAAGACAATGGATTGACGTTGCTTCAAATAGATCTTTGCCGCGTACAACATGCGTTATATCTTGCAATGCATCATCAACAACTACAGATAGATGATAGCTGGTGTGGATATCTTTGCGCGCTATCATAACATCGCCCCAAAGTTCGGGATGAGCTTCGATTGTCTTTGTCGTGTTGTTAACGATCTCTAACCAACATAAATCTTGCCCGTAATTTTTCATCGCCAAATCCATATTAAGGCGCCAAGCGAATTGATCGTTTTTATCTGGAGAATATGGAAAAAGTTGAAGATAACGTTCATTTGTCGGATATAAAGGAGTACCGTCAGGATCGACTGGCCAGTTATCACCGTTAGCTGCAATTATTGCCTTAACCTCTCCACGGCTCATTCGAGTTGGATAGACCAATCCGAGTGAGATGAGCTTTTCTAAAGCATTTTGATATATAGAAAAATGCTCGGATTGCTTACGAAAGGGCGTTTTAAATGAGACTTCCAACCATTGAAGATCTTCGATAATTGCTTTTTCATACGCTTCTGTACAGCGTAGCCGATCGATGTCTTCTATTCGTAGTAGTAATTTTCCATCAAGTTTTTGAGAAAAATGAGCATTAACCAAAGCTGAATAAGCATGCCCCAAATGCAGATAACCATTAGGGCTGGGGGCAAAACGTAAACGGGGTTGTGTGAAATTTAACATGCTTACTTATGTTTTCGAATAAAGGCTCCTACAAAACTTAAAATCATTAAGAGGAAACAACAGACAGCATTCCAACCAGCGAATGACAATCCTATAAAATATCCGGCGGCAGTGTCACAGCTAGGTGGCTTCTTGGAATTGAGATTTGCTAATAAATTGTTTGCATCGACTGTAATTGCTGTTGCGGCTGCAGAACAATCCGTTGGCCCAGACCAAAATTTATATTCCGCACCTGCGTGATATATCGATAACCCAAGATTATACAACATAAGCAAGGTAAGGATAACGAAAATTAGTCTAACGGTTATTCCTGAGATATGGCGTGCCAATAATGCTACCAAAAATATCGTAAGTGGGATACCAATATAATAGGCGATGCGCTCTTTTAAGCATAATTTACAGGGCATATACCCACCAATTATTTCAAATCCCAATGCTGTTAATATGGCAAAACCCATAACAAATAAAATCAATATACCGATTAAAGTCTGTATTCTTTCAGTTGGAGCTTTTGCCAGTGAATTAATGACCATCGGGCATAACCTTATGATATCAGTTTATACGCTATATAAACGACGATGATAATGATACAACCAATACCGACAAACCATTTTAGTCGTGGTAAAACATATTCCAGTACTGTAGTTCCATATTTCCTTATAAGCCACGCCAAAAGATAGAATCGGGCGCTACGAGCGATTATGGCAGAAAGGATAAATACCCAAATATTCATTCCCACAACGCCGGCGAGAATAGTGACAACCTTTATCGGTGGTAGATGTGATACGCCAGACGTAATCAATAAAAGAAGGATAATTTCCATGCTTGTATTGCTACGGAGTGCTTCAAAGGTTTCGTATTTGCCATAAAATTCTAAGACCGGCTTTGCAATTGCTTCATAAGCAAAATGTCCTATTAGCCAGCCAGCGATACCTCCTAAAACCGAAAACAATGAGGCAATAAAAGCGTAACGGTAGGTTTTTTCTCGCTTAATAAGCGACATCGGGATAAAAAGTACATCGGCAGGGACAAGAAATACAGAGCTTTCGACAAAAGCAATGAGTGCTAGCCAATATTCGGCAGATTTCCTCCCTGCCAAAGAAATAGTCCAAGCGCCTAATCTTTTCAGCATCATCAAATTCCTTGTTTTCGTCGTGTTTAACGGCGGAAAGCTACTTTATCCAGTGAATTGTCATATTTTTATAAGATTTTTTTTTAATATTGCTATGAAAAGGTTGACGTGAGGTATGATATTAATATAGTTCAGCAAATCCTGACACATAGTTTGTGTCCTCACTTCATCTATGCGGGTGTGGTGGAACTGGTAGACGCGCCAGACTCAAAATCTGGTTCCGAGAGGAGTGTCGGTTCGAGTCCGACCACCCGCACCAAAATCCGGTAATTGGGTTTGTTAATTCTCTGCAGCATGCAGTTAGTTCGTTATGGGGATTGTTATGTCGGCGTTGGATATCATTATTTATCATAATCCCCGTTGCACTACATCTCGCAATGTTGTGGGACTAGTTCGTGCTATGGGATATGAACCACACATTATCGAATATCTAAAAACCCCTCCAACAGCTGAAATGCTTTTGTTGCTTGCTAATCGCGCAGGGGTTCCGATTCGTGAATTTGTTCGGGCAAAAGAACCGAGCTATGAATCAGAAGGACTATCCGACGAAACATTATCGGACGAAGTAATTGCAAAAAAAATGCATGAGCAGCCTGAATTAATCAATCGTCCAATAGTGGTTTGCTCAAATGGGGTTGCATTGTGTCGTCCGGCCGAAAAAGTAACAGAATTACTAATTTTACCAAAATAATAGAATTTCGAGGCACTCTTTGCGGTTTATAGCGGAAAAGCCAATAGGTAATAGTCGGTAAATGTCGATGTTACGTAAACTTTTCGTTGTTTTAAAAGTAAAGTTTTCGAAACTTGGAACCTCTTCTAGTGAAGTGGATCGCAAAGCCGAATCAGTTATTTTTTTACCTGATATTGCTTATGAAAAACCCGATGGAACGATTATAGCTGGTATACAAGCTTGGGTATATCAAACTAGGAAACGACGTTTTCTGGAATATATTTTAAAGTTTTTTTTGAAAATTGACAAAAAAGCTTTAACCGCTTCACAACAAGAACAACTTGAAGCACGTATGAGATTATTTGGTGTAAACTCAGCAAGTGGAAAAAGGCTCGCAATTACAAAAGACACCAATCATGTGCTTCAAATGCCGGAAACTGGAAAAAATGGACGAAGTGAGATGCTGGCGGCTATCCAGCTCTTAGATAAAGAACATATTTCAAATATTAATTTCCAATTGGTAGGTGATGATATACGTTGTGATGATGCTAATGTTACGGCAATCTATGCGCCGTCAAAAGGCTGGTCCATTATTTCAGATATTGACGATACAATTAAAGTTTCGTCGGTAGGAAATAAGAAAAAACTTCTCATCAATACATTTTTAGAAGATTTTGTTGCGGTTGAAAATATGGCCGCATTTTATTGTAATATGAATCGAGCAGGCGATATCGCATATCACTACGTTTCATCATCACCTGTTGAACTATACCCTTTATTGAAAGAATTCTTACTTTCAACGGGTTACCCGCTGGGCTCTATACATTTGAGAGAGGCAACAAATTGGAAAAACATTATATCATTTTCAAAAATATCTAAGAAACATAAATACACGAGCATTAAAAGGATATTGCAAGCTTACCCAGAGAGAAGCTTTTTATTGATCGGCGATTCAAGTGAGAATGATGCCGAGATCTATGCATATTTTAAGCAGAATTTTCCGAACCAAGTTGTTGCGATCATTATTCGCAATGTCACACCGGATATTCCAGTTACAGAGATCTGTCGTCCATTTTCCCATTTGAATAAAAGCGATTGGATTGTTACCAATTCGGTTGATGAAATGAAAAAATTTGTGGCTGCTATCAAATAATCGTATTCGATCAGTAACTGTAATTACTATAAAGTTATAGTTCTCCAAGAATTAATTTATCAACGAATTCTGGAACAGTTCTGCTGGCAGGGCCATTAATAGCATAATCAAAAATACCTGAGCTAGCCGTATTACAGGTTAAATTAAGTTCAAAACATTTGGCACCTGCAGCGTGTGCTAGTGAAACAAAACCAGCAGCAGGATATACCGTCCCGGAAGTACCAATTGATATAAAAATATCAGCATTGTGGAGTGCTTGTTCTATTTCATTGATATGGTAAGGCATTTCACCAAACCAAACGATATCAGGTCGAAGATGACCTATCTGACCACAGTTCGGGCATACGCTGTCACTGGTTACATCATCACACCAAAAGCTTGTTTGTTGACACGCAAGACAGATAACGTGATCCAATTTCCCATGCATATGAACTAGTTTCTTTGATCCAGCTCGTTCATGTAAATTATCGACATTCTGTGTTATAAGAAGAAAATCTCCACACCAGTGTTGCTCTAATTCAGCCAAAGCAATATGTGCTGCATTGGGAACGGCTTTAGCAGCATCTTTTCTTCTTTCATTATAAAAAGAATTCACTAAGTCGGGATTTCTGGCAAAGCCTTCTGGCGTTGCAACATCTTCTATCTGGTATTTATTCCAAGTCCCATCACTTCCACGAAATGTTTCAAGTCCTGACTCGGCAGAGATGCCAGCGCCCGTCAAAATAGCAATATTGTTTAATTTGCTCATTTATTACTCACCGCTTATAAGTTAGTTTTTCTTTTGCCAGAATTGTTTATTTTATGCATCGTTTATTTTGAAAAAAGGAATAGGTTGCTTGTCTCTGGATAGTGAAAGCAAAAAATCGCTTCGGCAGAAGGTCGAAGATGCAGACTTGGCATTGGCACTAAAGAAACGTGCTGATGACAATACGACATGGGCTGATGCCCAAATAGAATTGTCTGATGCGCTGTTGGAATTGGCAGATGCTGAAGATAGTGATGCAAATGCCCTTGAATACTACAAGCAAGCAGCAGACGGTTTTAAAAAGGCATTGGAAGTTTATACAACTAAAACCGATTTTGCACGTTGGGGAGGAATAACAGTTTCATGTGTACGTTGCTTGCGCAACTTGTCTATTCGTGAAAATACGGCAATATCTGTTTTACGGCTTAAACACTGTCTGGCAATGTTAGATGATGTGTATGAGGCGTTACCTGATGACAATAGTGCGGTTGATCGTGCGCTGGTATTAACTGAGAAAGGACATGTTCACCGTGCTTTAGCTGACATAGATTTAATAAGAGAACGGCATAAAAACCTAAAATGTGCATTAAATGCATTTGATAGTTCAGCTAGTATTTTGCGTCAGAAAGAAAACTTTCATTTTTGGTCGCTTGCAATTTCTGCCTCTGCCTTTGTGTCAAGTGAACTAGCCCGTATGGAAACGGCAGATAAATTACAAGATGGTCTTAAAAGTGCAATTGAGCGGTTTGAGACTGCACTGGCTTATTTTCAAGATAATGAGCAACCGCAAGATCTTTCTTATCTTTATTTTGAATTGGGAAGAGTCTTAACGCAACTTTCTACAATTGCCGAAAAGGGTGAGCAAAGACTGCTTTTGGAAAAAGCAATTGATGCTTTTGAAAAAGCTAGTTCGACGTTGAATGACGACATGAATGATAACGTATTTGTTCGACTACAAAATGAAACGGCGATGGTTCTCTCGCTTCTTGCGCAACAAAAAACTGATGCTGAAGCAATCGCGTTATTGGAGAAGTCTGTTGCACTCTACAGGAATAATATCGAACGTATAGGTGAAGATGGAGATCCCGTTATTAAAGCGGTTCTCTATGGAAATCTAGGTAAAGATCTGACACAGATCGCAAATCTCATATCCGTTTCGTCCCTGAGTTTAGAAAAAAGATATCAAGCAATTAACGCTTTGCGACACGCTATAGGTCGAGAGATAAAAAATGTTCGTATGCTTGATTGGCTTTCTTATTTTGTAGAGTTGGGTGCAGCTCTTCAAGCTGCTGGTAACTTAGAAGCAGGTGAGAAGCGTAATGATCTTTTTCGAGAAGCGATAAAATTATATACCGAAGCAATACAAGAAATTCCACAACCGCATAAAGGTGAACTTGTTATAAAGCTTCTACAATGGCGCGCGCTGGCGCGCGCTAATCTTGGGGAAAAGAATCATACCCAAGATGGGATGATACTTTTAAAACAAGCTGAACTTGATTTTCGTATGGCTTTAGCGAAGCTTGACCAGAATGAAAATAAACCTGATCTTTTCAGGTTATATGTCAATCTTGCGCATTTACTTTACACAATGGCACGCCGTACAGATTCAGAAAAACCAGAGGTTTTATTGCAGTCAGCTAACGATGCCGTTCTTGCTGCGCTTTCTATAAATGGCGATGATTTTGACCAAACGGATGATGAACATCTTGCAGCAATTAGTCATCGCGCTCTAATTTTGTGGCGATTAGGAAATATAAGTGGAGATGAAACACACTTTCTCATTGCGCAAAATATTTACGAAGAACTTATGAAAGCTCCGCTGTTACATGACAATCCAGAAAATTTGATGCGTGTCAAAAATAACTATGCCCATTTTCTCATGGATTGGTCGGATAAATCGACAACAGCAGAAGCTATACTATGTTTAGAAAAAGCAACAAGATTGCTAGATGAGCTTCGAAATTTTGTTCAAGCTGAACAAGACGGTGAAGCATTGAACGAATACAATGATATGCTTTTACAGGTCAAAGATAAGCAAAGTCATTTAACGCGTAAATGGTGGCATAAGTTATGGCCGTTCAATAGATATGGAAAGGCTGCATAGATGTGCAGCCTTTAAAAATGGTCAGGCATAATTATTCTAATCAGTGAATTGCACAACAACACCTGGTTTAACAATTTTGGCTAATTCTTGTGCATCCCAATTTGTTAACCGAATACAACCGTGACTTGATGTTTTTCCGATCCGTGAAGGGTCAGGTGTGCCGTGAATTCCATAAGTCGGTTTTGATAACGCTATCCATACAGTTCCAACCGGACCATTGGGGCCAGGTGGAATTGTCAAGATTTGGTCATTGCTACCCTGTTTGAAATTGATCTTCGGATTGTAGGTATAATTCGGATTTAATGCTATGCGTTCCACCTGTACTGTGCCCGATGGCGAAGGATTATCGGTTGATCCTATTGTCGCTGGATAGGCAACAATCAACTGGCCTTCAGCATTATAGCCGCGTACCTGTTTGCGCGCTTTATCTGCTATTATTCGAGCAACATTACCTCGTTTGGGAAGTTTCAAATTCGGAACTTTGATTGTTTCTCCAGCATGAGAAAAGTGTGCTCCTGGATTTAGTTGCTGTAGAAATGCTTCATCAATGTGAAATCTTTCTGCCAGCATTTCTCGCACAGAGGTGTAAGCCATAGCGGGCATTTGCGCTTTCTGGGCATAATCCGATGGAATTGATGGAGCATAATATTGGTTGATATCACTTTCTGTAATTGTGTATTGCGTAAAAGCTGGTCCACCAGTTGCTTCCAGTGCTGAATCGAGCCGTGCCTTGTCATTAGGATCAATGAAGCGTCCACTAATTTCGCTTGCAGCTGCAGATGCTTTATCGAAATTACTTCCAACCAATCCATCGATTGCCCCAGGAGAGGATCCAATGCGATCCATCAGAATTTGAACTGCAGCAACAGTTTCTTTAACCTGAGGAAGGCGAATAGCTGGTGCATTATCATTAGGTGTTCCATTTGATTGATAAGCAGGTGCATTAGGTGCCTCTGGAACGTCTCGATCATAGGGAGAACCGCTATCCATGGGGCCTTGATTCATAGCTCCTAATGGCGGTGGATTTTCCCCTTGTGGATAACTTGACGGTTCTTCAACGCGGACAACATTTCCTCTCTCATCAACAAAAATGCGGCGTCCATATTGATCTTGATAAATATGGACTTGGTTATGGTCTTGCCGCATTTCACCTGGGTCATAAAGTTGTGCCAATTCAATAGTTTGATACCCGTCTTCGCTTTCATGTGCCTGAACGAGATCCATAGGGGTTGTTATGAGCGTTATTGTTACCGTGGAACAAAGAATGAGACGTGACATAGATGACCGTTATAAAACTGTTTTGAATAAAGGATGCTTAATACAGTGGTAAGAACCAGTATAGAAGCTAAAAGGCAGAAAAATGGTATATAAGGATTATCTTTTTATTATTATCAATTGACTACTTGTTTCTTAAAAAAATCATAAAACTATACGTGTGAAAATTTTGAAAATTTAAGATAGCCTTAACAGCAATGAGGGAACCCGATTTTATACCTAAATTGAAAAGGGATCTCTATCCGTGATTCTTTTCCCGATGTTGAGCCAGTGCAAAACAACTTAAAAAAAGTATCTTAACACAGCTGTTTTGATAAAAGCAGTTTTTGCAAATTAATCAGGGATTGCAATATCTATGGTGCTGCGAGAGAGGATTGAACTCTCGACCTCTCCCTTACCAAGGGAGTGCTCTACCACTGAGCTACCGCAGCAAGAAAATCATTTTCGGGCGGGTTTTGCCACATTGTTTAAAAATTGGCAAGAAGGCAATTGTATTTACATGAAGAAAAATAGCATAGTTTTCATATGTCTGGAATTTTTTCCATGTTAGTGGTAAGCAAAAATTTCATCTTTAGTAATTTATAGGTTTGTGTCATGTCAGATACGACAGCTCAACAGCGCCGCAAGGAACGGCTTGCCAAACAATTGCGCGCTAATCTTGTGCGCCGCAAACAACAGGCGCGGGAAAGAGAAGAAGTCGGTTTTTTTAACGAACAACAGCAGAATACTGAAGAACACTCAGAGAAAACGTCAACATAAGTTCAATTGTGGTTTGATAAAGCATTCTTATTTATAATTTTGAAAACGGCTATCAAACTAAATAAATGCGGATTATTGTTGTCGGTAATGAAAATGACAGAAAGGCTTTAAGAGATGGATCGTATCAAGATAGTTGGAGGGAACAGGTTAAATGGCATCATTCCTATTTCGGGTGCCAAAAATGCTGCCTTGCCACTCATGATAGCCTCTCTATTAACGGATGATACGCTAACTTTAGATAATGTTCCCCATCTTGCTGATGTTGAACAACTTATCAGAATATTGAGCAATCATGGTGTTGACTATTCTGTAAACGGTCGGCGGCAACATCAGGATGGTGCTTATTCCCGTACAGTGCATTTTACGGCTCGTAACATTGTGACAACACGTGCGCCTTATGAACTTGTATCAAAAATGCGGGCAAGCTTTTGGGTTATTGGTCCGCTTATCGCGCGTATGGGACAAGCTTGTGTCTCTCTTCCTGGTGGTTGTGCAATTGGCACACGACCAGTTGATTTTATTTTACAAGGCCTAGAAGCTCTTGGTACAGAATTAAATATAGAAAACGGTTATGTTCATGCGCGCGCACCAAAAGGTTTGCAAGGGGCTGAGTACACTTTTCCAAAAGTAACGGTTGGTGGTACCCATGTTATGCTAATGGCTGCAAGTTTGGCCAAGGGGCAAACGATATTGCATAATTCTGCATGTGAGCCTGAGGTTGTGAATCTCGCTGAATGCCTTAATGAAATGGGAGCAAAAATCAAAGGCGCAGGTACTCCAACAATATATATCGAAGGTGTCGATAGTTTGTCTGGAGCACGTGTCAAAGTTATTTCTGACAGAATAGAGACTGGAACTTATGCCATGGCTGTTGCAATGACGGGTGGCGATGTATTGTTAAAAGATGCGCGTCCTGATTATTTGCGTTCTGTGTTGGATACTTTGTCCAAAACAGGTCTTGAGATTAAAGAAAATGAAGAGGGAATTCGTGTTTCAAGAAATGGTCTGGATATTGTGCCAGTTGATATTGAAACACAACCATTCCCGGGATTTCCTACAGATTTGCAAGCCCAATTTATGGGATTAATGACTCGTGCAAAGGGCATCTCTCACATCACAGAAACAATATTTGAAAATCGTTTTATGCATGTACAGGAACTTGCTCGATTGGGTGCGCATATTTCATTGTCTGGTCAGACAGCAACTATTGAAGGTGTTGATGAGTTACAGGGCGCACAAGTTATGGCGACGGATTTGCGGGCTTCAGTATCTTTGGTAATAGCAGCTTTGGCTGCTCGGGGAGAAACCACAGTCAATCGCGTATATCATCTTGATCGTGGATTTGAACGACTGGAAGAAAAGCTTTCGAATTGTGGTGCACAGATTGAACGTATTAGTGGTTAATGGCACTATAGGCGAATACCACTATAATATATCATGGTTGTTGCATGTAATTTGTTTACAACATCAGAATGGGGTGGGGCGATGCCGCTTTTAAAACTAATTGCTATGGATGATGAAGATCTTGAGATTTTTTCTGAGCATCTACAAGATTCAGTTGTAAAAGTTAGTGATTTCGATTGGCGGCATCGGGAAAATCGTTTTATCGCTCTGATGAATCGTTTTGCATGGGAAGAACAATTAAGTGGCGGTCTGGTTTCAAGACAAAAAGCTGGTGAACGTCGCCGATCGGCATTACGGTTTGATCGTGTTTTATCGGTAAAAACCCGTGGTTTTGACTTAAAAAAGAAAGATGATGTTTTATCACTTTTGACGATTCAATTTTTGCCAATAACTGCTCCTGCTGGAATCGTGACACTTATTTTTTCAGGGGAAGCTGCAATTCGTCTGGAAGTTGAATGTATTGAAGCGCAATTGACTGATCTTGGTCCTGTTTGGCAGGCTAAGGCCAATCCAAAACACAAATAAATATTTATTGGGTGAGAAAATAATTATGGTTCAAGTTCTTCGTCAATCTGCTGATAATTTTGAAACAGAATTTAAAGCTTTTCTGGGATCAAAACGGGAAGTTTCGCAAAGTGTGGATGATAGTGTACGGGCTATAATTCATAAAGTGCGAGAAGATGGTGATAAAGCGCTTATCGATTATTCTGCGAAATTTGATAGGGTTGATCTTTCTTCTGTAGGTATTCAAGTCACAGGACAGGAAATTGAAGAAGCTATAAGCAAAGTTGAACCGAAAACATTGGAAGCTTTACAACTAGCTCATGACCGTATTTCTCTATATCACAAGAAACAATTGCCTCAAAATGAGAGTTTCACTGACCCTCTTGGTGTTGAACTTGGCTGGCGTTGGACAGCGGTACAATCTGTTGGACTTTATGTTCCAGGAGGAACAGCGAGTTATCCTAGCTCAGTATTAATGAATGCTGTGCCGGCAAAGGTGGCAGGTGTAGAACGCATTGTAATGGTTGTTCCCGCACCAGATGGAAAAATAAATCCTCTTGTGCTGGCGGCAGCAAAATTAGGTGGTGTTAATAAAATATATCGAGTAGGGGGAGCGCAGGCAATCGCTGCACTTGCTTATGGAACAGAAACGATTGATCCTGTTGTTAAAATCGTCGGTCCTGGAAATGCTTATGTGGCTGCTGCTAAAAGACAAGTTTTTGGTAAAGTCGGTATCGACATGATAGCGGGTCCGTCAGAAGTCTTAGTGTTAGCAGATAAATACAATGATGCGGATTGGATTGCTGCTGATTTACTAGCTCAAGCAGAACATGACACTGCAGCCCAATCGATCTTGATGACAGATGATGAGGCCTTCGCTACTGCTGTTATGAATGCGGTCGATACGCAATTAAAAACTTTGTTACGGGGGCAAACAGCCGCCGCGAGTTGGCGCGATTTTGGGGCAGTTATTCTCGTTGATGATTTCCAATCCGCTTTGCCTTTGGCCAATCGAATAGCTCCAGAACATATGGAACTTGCCGTTGAAAATCCAGATATATTACTATCGAATATTAAAAATGCTGGTGCTATTTTTATAGGTCGTTATACGCCAGAAGTCATTGGCGATTATGTTGGTGGATCAAATCATGTGTTGCCAACAGCTCGTTCTGCCCGTTTTTCATCTGGTTTATCAGTATTGGATTATATGAAGCGCAGCTCCATCTTAAAACTTGGGGCTGAGCAATTGCGTGTGCTTGGTCCTGCAGCCATAGAACTTGCAAATGCTGAAGGCCTGCAAGCACATGGTCGATCCGTTGCTGTTCGGTTAAACCTTTAGGGGTAAAAATTTGCAAAATAGGCGACTGATTGATGTTGAACTAGATGAGACAATTGGGCGTTCTACGCCTGAAATTGAACATGAGCGCGCAGTAGCAATTTTCGACCTTATTGAAGAGAATAGTTTTATACCGGTCGGCGATACAGGAGATGGTCCTTACCGTTTGAAGTTATCGCTCGTCGAAAAGCGTCTTGTATTTGATATTTTTCGAGAAGATGGAAAATGGGTGACAACCCATATTCTTTCTCTCACTCCATTCCGTAGAATCGTTAAGGACTACTACATGATTTGTGATAGTTATTACGAAGCTATCCGTTCTGCAACGCCAACTAAAATTGAAGCAATTGATATGGGACGGCGGGGTTTGCATAATGATGGATCAAATACATTGCGTGAACGACTACATGGTAAAATTGATATAGATTTTAAAACTGCACGTCGGTTATTTACGTTACTTTGTGTTTTATATTGGAAGGGATGAAATTGGTCGATTCTGAATATTCGGGCACCTGTCGTCCACAATCGGTACTTTATGTTTGCGGTAAAAACTCTATCCGTTCTCCTATAGCAGAAGCTTTAACACGAAAGATGTTTCCAGACATCTATGTTGCTTCCGCTGGGGTTGTTAAAGGAGAACGCGATCCTTTTGCAGCTTTTGTTATTTCAGAAGATGGTCTATCGCTTGACGCACATAATCCGCGAGGTTTGGAAGAATTGTCTGACGGTTTTTTTGACCTTGTAATTACACTGACACCTCAAGCGCATCATGCTGTTCTCGATGAAATGCGTAGTTTTTCAGTTGATGTTGAATATTGGCCGACGCCTGATCCAGCACTTACGATGGGATCCCGTGAGCAGATATTGGATGCATATCGTAATATTAGAGAGACCTTGAAACAAAGAATTTTCGAACGATTTAATCGTTAAATGCATTAAATATAGTCTTGTCTGTCAATCAGATGTTCACAAATGGCTTAGAATGCGGTAGGTTCCGCTCCAATTCAACAAATGAACAAACACTCATTTGTTATATTTTGATCAAAATAAACAGTCTAGAAAATAGGTAATTTATGGCCAAAGAAGAAGTTTTGGAATTTTCCGGTGTTATTACGGAGCTTTTGCCCAATGCAATGTTTCGCGTAAAACTTGATAATGATCATGAAATAATTGCTCATACTGCAGGGCGCATGCGCAAAAATCGCATCCGTGTTCTCGCTGGGGATAAGGTCATGGTTGAAATGACCCCATATGATTTGACTAAAGGTAGGATTACTTATCGTTACAAATAAATCAGAAGGTTAGGGACTTAACATGCCAAACGAAAACAAAACGGCTAAGCCCAAGCTCATATTAGCTTCAGCTTCTCCGCGACGTTTGGCATTGCTTCACCAGATAGGCGTTGATCCCGATCATTTGCATCCTGCTGATATCGATGAAACTCCAAAGTTGCTTGAGCATCCTCGCTCTTTGGCTAAAAGATTATCAATCAGCAAGGCTGAGAAAACGGCCAAGGTGATGCATGATATTAATGACTCCCAGCAAACTTTAATTCTAGCAGCTGATACTGTTGTTGCTGTCGGACGTACTATACTGCCGAAGCCAATTGATGAAAATGAAGCAAAAGAGTGTTTACGCCTTTTATCAGGACGTACTCATAAAGTTTATACCGGAATTTGCCTTATTAATGCTAAAGGCAGAAAACATCATAAATTAGTCGAGACCCGCGTCAGATTTGATCGGTTGAATTCTAAGGTTATAGATGCGTATCTGGCTTCAAATGAGTGGCAAGGGAAAGCGGGTGGTTACGCCATACAGGGGCGTGCCGGCAGTTTTGTGTTGCAAATTGCGGGTTCATATTCCAGTGTTGTAGGATTGCCTCTGGCAGAAACAGTTGAATTATTAACATCACAAAATTATCCTGTTTATGAATATTGGTCTGAAGGTAAAATTTGATCATGGGAAATTCAAACGATATCCCTCCAGAACAAACTGCAAAAATTTATCCCTTACGTTCGACACGTCCATGTCCAGAGTGTGGCAAACCTTCAACAAGGGAGTTTTACCCGTTTTGTTCGCCGCGTTGTCGTGCCATTGATCTTAACCGTTGGCTTTCAGGTAGCTATGTCTTGCCTGGCAAACCATTCGATAATGCGGATGAGGAAGAATGAAAACAGTAAAGCCTGTCGCTATTTTTGATGCGGGTATTGGTTCTTATGCCATTGTGGACCTTTTGCATAAGAGACAACCAAAACGTGATATTATTTATTTCGCTGACCGAGCACATTTCCCTTATGGAAAAAAATCTCCCGATGAACTTGCCAACATCATGCGTACGACCATCAAACGTCTTATGGCGTATGATCCGTCTGCAATTATTATTGCATCGAATGCACCTTCTATTATGGTATTTGATCGTATAAAAGATGATTGCCCTGTCCCTCTTTATGGGGTGTTCCCCCCATTAAAAGAAGCTGAAATGAAAAGCCATACGGGATCAATCGCTATTATGGGTGTCGCGTCCATGGTTGAAAGCGCTATGGCGAGAGAATTTGTTGAAAAAAACAGTCGCGCGCCTGAAAATGTAGCCTTAGTTAATGCGTCCCCTATGGTTGAGTTAGTAGAAAATGGCTCCTTTTTGTTTGATCCAGAAAAAACTCAAACAGCTGTTAATGAATTTATGGCTTTGTTGTTGAAGAAATATCCGCAAGTGGATGTTTGCACATTATCAAGTACACATTTGCCATGGTTAAAGGCTTATTACGAAAAGGCAGCACCGCAATGTCTCTTTCTCGATCCTGCGGAAAGTATTATTTCTGCACTCAATGAAGGGCAATTGGGGAGTGGTTATATACAAGGATTGGTCAGTGAAAGTGCTGAATATCAATTGGATGATTTTCACAAAATGCTCGACAAGCTCGGCGTTACAATCCCATTAGAAGTTATTTGAGATTAAAATAGTTTTTAATTTTCACGTATTTGTGTTTAGTGAAAAATGACTACACAAATATTTAATCCCGTTCTCCTTTATCATTGATCTTGTGTTTTGTTTATTAAGCACCATATCAATTGCAGAACATGGCTTGCCTCATTGGGAGCCTGTGACTTCACAGCCTGTAATGCCATTTGGATTATGGGAAAAGGAGACATAAATGAATATAGAAAAATATACTGAACGGGTGCAAGGTTTTATACAATCCGCCCAAAATTATGCTTTATCATCAGATAACCAACAATTTGTTCCTGAACATCTTTTAAAAGTATTGCTCGATGACAATGAAGGGTTGTGTGCATCGCTTATCCAAAAGGCAGGTGGCGATGTTAAAGATGCAAAAACAGCGTTGCAATCCGCGCTTTCGTCGTTGCCAAAAGTTAGTGGTGGCAACGGTCAACTTTATATGTCGCAACCCTTGGCAAAAGTTTTTACTAAAGCAGAAGAATTAGCTGAAAAAGCTGGTGACAGTTTTGTAACAGTTGAACGTTTGTTGCAGGCTTTGGCAATGGAGCCAACGGCAAAAACATCGGAGATTCTGTCTAAAAGTGGTCTTACGCCAACAGCATTAAACAAGGCAATCAATGAAATGAGAAAAGGCAGAACAGCTGATTCGGCTAATGCTGAAGCGCAATATGACGCTCTTAAAAAATATGCTCGTGATCTTACTAAAGACGCACGTGAAGGCAAGCTTGATCCTGTTATTGGACGGGATGAAGAGATAAGACGGACTATTCAAGTTCTTTCCAGACGTACAAAAAATAATCCAGTTCTTATAGGAGAACCAGGAGTTGGTAAAACAGCGATTGTAGAAGGTCTGGCGCTTCGCATTATTAATGGAGATGTACCGGAGACATTACGGGATAAGTCGCTTTTAGCGCTGGATATGGGCGCATTGATTGCAGGTGCAAAATATCGCGGCGAGTTTGAAGAGAGATTAAAAGCTGTTTTAACAGAAGTCCAAACGGCTAATGGTGAAATTATACTTTTCATCGATGAAATGCATACGCTTGTAGGGGCAGGTAAGTCCGATGGTGCGATGGACGCATCAAACTTGTTGAAGCCAGCGCTCGCTCGTGGCGAATTGCATTGTGTTGGGGCGACGACGCTTGAAGAATACAGGAAATACGTTGAAAAGGATGCCGCTTTAGCTCGTCGTTTTCAACCGGTATTCGTTGATGAACCAACAGTTGAAGACACCATTTCTATTTTACGTGGAATTAAGGAAAAATATGAACAACATCATAAAGTTCGTATTTCCGATTCTGCTCTTGTTGCTGCCGCAACTCTGTCCAACCGCTATATAACGGATAGATTTTTGCCTGATAAAGCGATTGACCTCATTGATGAATCTGCATCGCGTTTACGTATGCAGGTTGATTCAAAGCCCGAAGAACTTGATGAAATTGACCGTCGTATTATGCAATTAAAAATAGAGCGTGAAGCTCTTAAAGCAGAGACGGATCCTGCATCAAAGGATCGTTTGGAAAAGTTGGAAAATGAGCTGGTTGAACTTGAGGAGCAATCCAACGAAATTACTGCAAAATGGCAGGCAGAAAAACAAAAACTGGGTCATGCTGCAGAATTGAAGAAGCAATTGGAAGCTGCCCGTAACAATTTGGCAATTGCCCAGCGGAATGGTGAATACCAAAAAGCTGGTGAACTCTCCTACAGTATCATTCCACAATTGGAAAAGCAGTTGAGTGATTCTGAGAGTCAGGAAAACCACGGTTCGATCTTGGAGGAAACAGTTACTCCAGATCATGTTGCTCAAGTCGTTTCACGTTGGACTGGAATACCTGTTGATAGCATGTTGGAAGGCGAGCGCGAAAAACTTCTGAGAATGGAAGACGAACTTGCTAAACGTGTGATTGGGCAAGGTGAGGCAATTCAAGCCGTTTCTCGTGCTGTTCGGCGCGCACGTGCGGGTTTGCAGGATCCAAATCGGCCTATTGGATCGTTCATTTTTCTGGGACCAACGGGTGTTGGTAAAACGGAACTGACCAAAGCGTTGGCATCATTCCTATTTCAAGATGAGACTGCAATGGTACGCTTGGATATGTCAGAATTCATGGAAAAGCATTCAGTTGCTCGTCTAATAGGTGCCCCTCCTGGTTATGTCGGTTATGAAGAGGGGGGTGCTTTGACCGAGGCAGTTCGGCGGCGTCCATATCAGGTCATCTTATTTGATGAAATTGAAAAAGCACATCCTGATGTATTCAATGTTCTACTGCAAGTTCTTGATGATGGACGTTTGACTGATGGACAAGGACGTACAGTGGATTTCCGCAATACTTTAATTATTATGACGTCAAATTTGGGAGCAGAATATCTAACCGCTCTTGATGATAATGATGAAGCGGAAAAAGCTCGTGATGATGTTATGGCAGTGGTAAAAGCTGCTTTTAGACCAGAATTTCTTAATCGTGTAGATGAAATCATACTGTTCCATCGTCTGCATAGAAAAGAGATGGGTGCGATTGTCGATATCCAATTGCGTCGTTTACAGTCTTTACTCTCAGATAGAAAAATCAAACTTTCTATTGATGATCCGGCTCGCGAATTTCTGGCAGATAAGGGATATGATCCAGCTTATGGAGCACGGCCATTAAAACGTGTAATCCAGAGGGAAGTTCAAGATCCTTTAGCAGAGAGACTGCTTTTAGGTGATATATTGGATGGTTCTACGGTCAATATTTCTAGGAGTTCTGATAGGTTGGTCTTTACACCAACACCTATTCATCCAGTGGACGAAGTAATAGGTGAGCTTGCAGACCATAAAGAAAATGACAAAAAGACGAATAAAAGCAAATAATGAAAAGGCCGCTTTAAGCGGCCTTTTTTATTTCGTTTATCTGCTTATCATTGTTGCTTTATAGCAGTGTCTTTCGCCGTTTCTTCAACAGGTTGTTTTGCATCAGGAGATGTATCGACCGTTATGCCTGCTATCAAATGTCCTTTACGATAATCATAAATTACAAGTTCGGTATTTCCTTCAGGTGTTAAAGTTTCTAAAGCAATCATATCATTTGATAAACTTTGCGATAATATACGCGTTCCCTGAGGCAGTGCTATCGAACGTTTAATAAATTCTGGAACAGCAGGCTCAGGCTTTGCTTGTTCTGTGTTAGCATTTGGTACGGGCGTTGTTTGAGCAGATTGTGTTTGTTCAGCAGGTGCTTTGTTAGATGATGTCGTAACCTTGTAAATTACAGCAGCTAACACAGCCAAAATAAGTACAATGGTGATGCCAATTGATATAACCATCAAACGCATAAGTTTGCGTCTTACCCCTTCAACGGCGGGATCTAATGGTTGTTCTTGATAAGCTGGTTGTTGATTATAAGGATCCTGATATTCTAGATTTTCATAACCTGACTGATAATCGTCGCGCATCACGAATCCTCCATTGATATTGGAACGCATTTACGTGTTTCGCGACAATGTTTCAATAAGAAATAATTTTTTTGCTTTGTGGTGAATCTTTTGTTACCAAATTCATATTTAAAAATATGAAAATATAAATATTATAAAACAGAAAAAATAACTAGAATAAATCGAAATAAGTGTCGGGAAATGATAGGTTGTAAATTACTCCATCAGGAAAAATAATAAGGTTTGCTTTTCCATTTACAGCAACAGGTACGATCTTTTCCAAGACAGTTCTTCCAAAGCATGCTTCTCCGACATTGTATACATTCTCTCTAGGAATGAAGTTTTCATTCCAGGAAATAACTAAATTTGTATTTCCGCTTTCATTAAAAATAATTTTACTAGATACAGTAATCTTTCCACTCGACTGAGACAAAGCTCCATAGTTCATTGAATTTGAAATGAGTTCGTGTAAGGCTAAACCAATATGAAGCGCTGCATTCGGGAAAAGATAAGGATCAGCACCGACGATACGAAAGTTTTCGCTGTCTTTGCCCAAATGTCCAGATGCTTGTGTTAATACAAGCTCTCTAAATTGTGCTCCTCGCCAATCAGAATCTGTCACTAAATCTTGCGAATGAGAAATTGATTGGATCCGTCCCTGAAATTTTTTTAAAAACGTAATAATCGAATCAGCATGTCGAGCCGTCTGACTGGCTATGCTTTGTATGATTGCTAACAAATTTTTTGATCTGTGACTGACTTCCCGTAATAAAATTTTCAACATTTGCTCACGACGGCGCAACTCTGAGATATTTATGCCTGTCGTGATTATGCCAATAATTTTCCCCTGATTATCGCGATGACAGTCGATAGACAGTTTGTACCAAATTCCCTTATTTGATTCATGCTCCAAACGCGTTTCAACAATTTGCATTTTTCCAGTTGTGAGCGCATTCGATTTAATGGATTTCATACTCTCAACTAAGCTGCTTGGGAAAAAGTCATTATCAGTGCATCCCAAATGCCATTTATTTTGTAATATCTTGGGTAAATTTTCAGCCCATCGATAAACGAGATCGGTTGTCTGATATAATATGAAAATATCTGCCCCATGGATTGCTTGTAACAATGCACTTAATTGCGATTGATCAAAACAGTCGGCAGCTTGAGAACCCGCTACCATAATACACCAGTAACCCTTCTTTATGCAGCTTTCACTGCATTTTCTTGAAAAAATAATGCTTGTGAAATAAGCGCTTTAACCATGTCTGGGTTAAAAGGTTTGGTGACGAGAAATGTCGGCTCAGGGCGTTCACCAGTTAACAAGCGTTCCGGAAATGCGGTAATGAATATCACAGGAACAGTGGAAGTTTTTAAGATGTCATTTACCGCATCGATACCTGAACTGTTATCCGCGAGTTGGATGTCAGCCAAAACCATGCCTGGCTTTTCTTGATTAAAAGTTGTTACAGCTTCATTTCGTGTACGAGCTATACCAACAACTTGATGACCCAAACTCTCTACCATTTGTTCTATATCTAAAGCGATTAATGGTTCATCTTCAATTATAAGAATCCTTGTTGCCACCTGTTCTGAAATATCCCGAGAAGCTTCATTCAATAGCCCTCTGAACTCTTGTGCACTCAAATTCATTACTTCCATGGCTTCCTGATCAGTGAAACCCTCCACTGCAATGAGTAAAAAACACTGGCGTGCCTTGGGCGTAAGATATGATAGCTTGGCTTTAGTTGTTTGTTCGATACCCAATTGGGGCATAGGATCGGCAATATTAGGTGTTGTCTGATCAAATAACATGCAAAATAAGCGATAAACACTTATCCGATCATTCGATAGGTTGGGATAAATCGAAATATCTGCAATGAGTGCTTCAAGCATTGCCGCAACGTATGCATCACCGGAAATTTGTGAGCCTGTAACAGCGCGAGCAAAACGCCTCAAATATGGGAGGTGAGGTGCAATACGTGTAGATAATGACATAAAAAACTCCTTTTGCCCCTTAAAGTGCGTCAATCGATGTATTAATCTTTCAGGGCCAAAGAAGTTCCATTGATGAGGAACTTTTTATTCTTTTATTCATTAACTAAAAACAGGTAATAAACTTGATCATTCGATGCGAAACGATTAAATAGATAATAATAAGGGGCTAAAAATGGACGATAGCACTGAAAAACACTGTGCCCTAACAGTCGATTCAGATGATGATCTGCTTGGTTCCAATAGTGAAATAGCGGTTAAATTAAAACAGTTTTATGCAGCTATTCAAGAAGAGAAACTGCCGGATACTATTCTAGATCTTCTTGAAAAACTGGATGAAGCTGAGCAAGAAAGCCAAGACCCGAATGGGAAGAGTATAACCGCTCATGAACGAAAGCCATCTAGATTTTAAATGTGAACTTTTATCGGTTTTACCGGCTTTGCGAGCTTTTGCCGTTTCTTTATCTGGGCAACATGATAAAGCCGATGATCTGGTGCAGGATACAATTATGAAAGCTTGGGCCAAGCAAGATAGTTTTCAGCTTGGCACAAATATGAAAGCTTGGCTCTTTACTATTTTACGTAATGAATTCTACAGCCAAATGCGAAAGAGGGGTAGGGAAGTACAAGATACGGATGGTGTGTTTGCAGAAAATATGGCTGTTCATCCCTCGCAATACGGTTCTCTTGATTTGCAAGATTTCAAAAAGGCTCTTGATGTTTTACCTCCAGATCAGAGAGAAGCTATTATTCTTATTGGTGCTTCTGGTTTTTCTTATGAAGATACAGCTGAAATTTGTGGCTGCGCTGTTGGTACGGTTAAGAGCCGTGTGAGTCGCGCGAGAAACCGCCTACAAGAGTTACTAGGTGTCAAAGGTGAATCAGATTATGGTCCAGATTTATATTCTGCCGGTGCAACTATGCGTTCATTCAATCTTTAATTAAAGAATCAAACAAACATCATAAAAGATTTAAGTAACTAAGTACCTTTATCTGGTTGTGGCGATACTGCAGCTAATTTTTGATCACCTTGACCGCTCAACAAAGAGTTTATCCTGTCACGTTCACGTTTAAATGCTTCAAGATCTTTCCCGTGTAAGCCTTTGCTGTCAGGAAGCCGAATACGCATTGGATCAACTTTTGTACCGTTAACAATTACTTCAAAATGGCAGTGAGGACCGGTTGCTAGTCCGCTTGAACCAACATAGCCAATAACTTGTCCCTGGTGCACTTTTGCACCAGTTTTAATTCCAGACGCAAATCCACTTTGGTGAGCATAAGATGTCACATAACCATTTGCATGACGAATCTCAATTTGGTTGCCATAACCACGTACGATTCCCGCTTTTGTAACAATACCATCGCCAACTGCTATGATAGGAGAGCCTCTGGGTGCGCTCCAATCAACTCCTGTATGCATCCGTACATAACCAAGAACGGGATGTTTACGTGGACCAAAGGGCGACCGGAATAATCCATTGGGTACGGGTTTGCGGAGAAGAAATTGCTTTGAGCTTCGTCCTTCTGAATCATAATAGTCAACAGTGCCGTCACCTGAGCGGAAGCGATAATATTTTCGTGTAATACCATTAAAAGTAGCACTTACAAAACGAACTTCCGGTTCTGTTGTGTCTTTTCCATCTTTTTCAGGAAGTGCATAAAAAACTTCTAAAGTGTCATTAGGCGTTACTTTACTTTGTAAATCAAGATCGTTTGCAAATACACGAATCAACTGCTGAGCTGTTTCGATCGGCATATCGTAACTGAGTACTGAACGATATATGGCATCATAAACTGTTGGAAGATTAGATGTATTAACGTGTGTAACGGGAACTCCACCTTCGAAAGCCGTTTTTAAAACGGGCGTCATTTCTGGTTCGGTACTTTTTACAAATTCATTTTTGTCATTCAAGGCAACCGAAAGCACATGGCGCATACCATGGTAAACGCTTGCCCTCACTAAGTGGTCACCACTTGAAGTTTTAGATTCAATACCGATTCTTAAAACACTGCCACTGTTTAAACTATCAGAGCCACTAAATGTCGTTAAAGCAGCGGCTAGTTTTTCAGCATCATCACCACCGTAATTAGCTTCATCAAGGGCATCAATAATTTTCTCGGTTTTCCTGAATGGTATAATATCCTCAGCATACCCTTCAGAACCGTCATCGGTAGTTATACGTGGCGAAATGCTAACGTTTTCTTGTGTTATACGAACATCTGGAGGTTCTGAAAACTTCACCGATCCGAAATGTCCAAATTGTACGGGATCAATATAATGAAGAGCAGCGACACGCGTAATATTATCACCTAACACGAAGCCAGCTGTTTGGATATTCTTTTCAGCCTCATCTGCAGAAATAGCGTCAGTATCATCATGCTTCATCAAGGTTGTGGAAAAAGCGACATTGTGTAATGTGATCTCTGTTTCAACCTTTGTGCCATATATTTGTAAACTCGTTTCTGTTGCTTCATCTTGTTTGATGGGCTGGTTAGCAAAAATCGTTAAGGCGTTAAATGGTGGATATTTTATATTGGTTTGACGATCTTCAGCCAAAGCCATTCGTGCCAATTCAAATGGTTGTGTCCGAATAACTTCTTTTTCGCCCTGTTTTTGCATGATGGACAAATCAAATCGCTGCCGTGCATCAAAATTCTTTCGCGGCACGACTTGGGCTATACGATCCCCTTTTTTCCCATCTGATTCTTCCGCTTCTACGGATGATAGCTCGTTATTGCTTAAAAGCTGAGGTGGCGTTGCGAGTTGTTCGCGTCCATTCAACGCTACAAACAATGCCACACCCATTAATGTGCAAGATGTTACAGCTGTTAATATAGTACCGGCCAACCAACGTGCAGAAATTTGCCGACGATCTGGAGGTCTACGCCCTTCGGCTAATAGAGGAGGTTCATCTCCTAAATCTATAATAAGATGTTGGTCGTCTCGCATCAGCCTTGCAACTACTATTTTAAGTTAAATGAACATCGCACCTATAAACTTAAATGCGTATATCAGTAAAAACTACAAACGGAATGCAGTTGTCACAAACGGAATTTGCCATAGGAAACCCAAAAAGAAAAGCGCCTCGCACTCCCATCCAATATGTTTATCATTGACCTTATATTATATAGACGCGCATTGCGGCCTGTTTATGTCAGGTAACAATCCAACGAATCTCGCTCATTGACGCGGTTATTGAAAAAAAAATCAAAAAAAGAGCGATTTTTTTTAGAAAGGGTGTTGACTCTTTTGCTGGGGTGGGTCT
>CAMLCZ010000005.1 GCA_946478665.1 uncultured Bartonella sp.
ATCAGCAAAAGGGGATGATAAGTTTATCACCACCGACTATTTGCAACAGTGCCCTAATCGGTCCATGTCCACTGATGAATGTCACATCATCCCCCAATGTCAGAACTTTTTCTTTTAATGAGCGCATAAGATCTTCATGCGAACAAAAGGGAAAATCTGTTCTACCAATTGAATTATGAAATAACACATCCCCGACAATAGCTAATCGGGCTTCATTGTTAAAATAGATAACATGCCCAGGTGCATGCCCCGGGGTGTGATAGACACGGAAAATATGCTCACCAAAAGTAACAATATCACCCTCTTCCAGCCATTGATCTGGCACACAATTTCGCACATCGGGAAGACGGTAATCGGCAGCTTTGATAGTTAGACTATCCATAAGTGGTTTATCAGCGTGATGCGACCCTAAAATCGGTACATTAAGTGCTTCTTTTGCTTGCATTGCAGCGCCGGCGTGATCGACATGGGCGTGCGTTATCCAAATCGCTTCAATTGTTATGCCATTATCTTCAATGGCTTTGGCAATCACCGGCCATTCTCCACCGGGATCAATCAAAATACCAACTTTACTTTCACTATCATAAAGAAGGGTGCAATTCTGTTGAAACGGCGTAACAGGTATAATTTCTGCGGCCAACTTACCCATCAAATCCTCCTTGTGATTTCTATGAGTGTACATATGCTTTTATGGCTAAGCCTAATTTTCTCTATGTCTTGTTATGTTATCAAAATAAATGGCCGTATTTTTGGCAACTTATTCCACTTAACAGATAAAGCAGAACGGGAAACAAGACAACATCACTCGACAGTGCCACATTCTTTCGATAAACTTTATTGCATAATAGGCTTTTTTAAAATGATGACAGAACAAATCAAAAATTTTTCAGATGATGCTCCGCATCTATTGGTAATCGATGATGACACACGTATTCGTAGTTTATTATCGCAATTTCTTGTCCAAAATGGTTTTCGCGTTTCTGTAGCCGCCAGTGCAGATGAAGCGCGCCGAAAACTTTTAGGTTTAGATTTCGATTTATTGATTATAGATGTGATGATGCCAGGAGAAAATGGTATATCACTAACCCGATCACTTCGTGAAACAAAATCGGTTCCTATACTCATGTTGACCGCCTTGTCGGAGACAGACAACCGCATTGATGGCTTAGAAGCTGGTGCTGATGATTATCTACCAAAGCCATTTGACCCAAGAGAGCTTCTTTTGCGGGTTAATGCGATTTTGCGACGTGGTATGCCTGCAAGCCAAAATAAAATCGAACAGGTTGTTTTTGGACCCTATACTTTTTCAATTTCTAAACGCGAATTAAAAAATGCTGGAGAAGTCATCAAGCTCACAGATCGTGAGCAAGAAATAATGATTATTTTTGCAACACATGCTGGAATGACCATCCCACGCCATGAACTTGCTACTGGTGAAGGTGAAGTTGGAGAACGGACGATTGATGTGCAGATCAACCGTCTACGGCGAAAAATAGAAAAAGATCCTGCCAACCCTGTTTGGTTACAAACAGTGCGTGGTATTGGCTATAAACTATCAATCGAATAGGATGAGATATGGCCGCGCCAATTAAAAGTTTTGCGCATTGGCTGGCAAATAGAATGCCAAAGCGCTTATATGCGCGGTCTTTGATTATCATTATTGCACCAATGGTATTGCTGCAATCGGTTATTGCCTATGTCTTTATGGAACGTCATTGGCAAATGGTCACCGAGCGCCTATCAACCGCTGTAGTTCATGACATATCGGCGATCATCGATATTCTTGAAACCTACCCACAAGATGATAATTATGAGAAAATAACCCGTATTGCCCAACAACGTATGGGATTAAATATTTCTATTCTTCCACCCGATCCCCTACCTCCCCCTGGTCCTAAACCTTTCTTTGCCATTTTGGACTATTTTTTGAGTGAGGAAATCACACGACAGATCAACAGACCATTCTGGATTGATACGGTTGGTGATTCAGACCTTGTTGAAATAAGAATACGCCTTGATAATAGCGTTTTGAGAGTGTTTGCCATGCGCTCGCAAGCCTATGCATCCAATACTGGAATATTCTTAAGCTGGATGATTGGTACGGCACTTGTATTGCTGATTATCGCTATTTTCTTTTTACGCAACCAAATTAAACCTATCCAGCAATTGGCTGCGGCGGCTGACAGTTTTGGTCGTGGGCGGCCGCTACCAGAAGATTTTCACCCACGTGGCGCTGAAGAAGTACGCTTGGCTGGCACGGCATTTCTTCGTATGCGCAAAAGAATTGAACGGCAGATTGAACAACGCACAATGATGCTTTCTGGCGTCAGCCATGATTTGCGAACGATTTTGACACGCTTCAAGCTTCAACTTGCTCTTGCTGGTGGAAGTTTTGATACAGCACCACTGGAACAGGATATTTCGGATATGCAAAATATGCTGGAAGGCTATCTTGCCTTTGCCCGTGGTGAGGGGCCTGAAGAATCTGGCGATCTTGACCTAGAAGCATTAATGCAAAAATTGTCGTCTGATGCCCAATTGCGCAAACGCGGTTTCTTGTTTCACATTGTGGGGTCTACTCATGTTCAACTGAAACCGAAAGCCTTTTCACGCCTTATCGGCAACCTTGTATCAAACGGCTTTCGTTATGCTAAAAAAGTTGAAGTTGATATTCTGCATACGAAGGACGAACTTGTCATAACGGTTGATGATGATGGTCCAGGTATACCCGCTAATATGCGAGAAGAAGTCTTTAAGCCTTTCTTCCGTTTGGATGAAGCCAGAAATCAGGATGCAAGTGGCACTGGCTTGGGGCTTTCGATTGCACAAGACATTGCACGCAGTCATGGCGGCAATATTTCTTTGGACGATAGTCCTCTCGGGGGACTTCGCGTAAAGGTGGAAGTGCCGCTTTAATGGAACCTTCTATCGTGAAATAACGTTTCGCTTTTAAGATTGGTGAATTTCTGAAAACCTTTGTTCTATTTGAATAAAGGCTGTTCGGAGATTTGATGTTTTAAAGGAGAAACATATGCCTGCACGTTCAAAAGTACAACAGCAAGCAGCTGGCGCTGCCCTTTCAGCAAAACGGGGCAAGACACCGGTTAATGCGCTTAAAGGTGCTTCCAAGAAAATGGAACAATCCATGACAGAAAAAGAGTTGAAAGATCTCGCATCGACGAAACGTTCAACTCTTCCCGCTAATAAAAAATAACCTATTGGTTCGGTATAGGCATACTACCATCAAATGGCTCAAAACATACGTGCGCCGATTGGCACGTCTTTTGTGGGCGCAAGAAGCACCACATTGCCATCTTGATCGGGAACACCAAGTGTTAGCACCTCAGACATGAATGGGCCAATTTGGCGTGGCGGAAAGTTGACCACCGCAATGACTTCACGTCCAACAAGTTCATTGAGATCATAATGAACGGTTATCTGCGCAGACGAACTCTTAACGCCAATATCTCCGCCAAAATCTATTTTCAGTTTATAGGCAGGCTTGCGTGCCTCGGGAAAAGCCTTAGCTTCAACGATTTTACCAACACGAATATCGACTTTCAAAAAATCATCGAATGCTATCTCAGACATTTCAAATCATCCTTAAAAATCAGGCATTTCCCATTGTTTCAAAAAGCGAATATTGCAAAGAATGTGCAGCAGATACCGAAGACCAAGCGACCATCTGAAAAGCGCTATAATATGTTTCACAAATCTCCAATGCGTTGACCAACAGGGTTTCAACCTGCGCATCAGAAGGATGTAATCCACCAGAAAGCAACAAGGCTTGCCGATAAATGACAGAACCACAGTCTTCCCAAAAATCGAAATGACCCATAAGCAGTTTTTCATTGATAGAAAGAAGCAAACGGCGAATTTCTTCTTGCCGTTTTTTTGAAGCCGTCATGTCAAAGGCACAAGACAGATGTAAAGCTTCATGCGCTTCCATCCAAGAAAACGCGATATGATAGTTTGTCCAGCGTCCTTCAACGCTAACCGTTATTTCATCTTTCGCTGTTCTCTCAAAAGACCAATCATGTATATCCGCAACCTGCTCGATCAAATCAACAGGGTGTGCTTTTCTTTCCGTATTGCCGAAGGCAAGCCTCATTTTATTCCCCAACTCCTAATAATGCTCATTAAGTGCCAATGCAAAACCCCACCACAGCGTTTACCACTATGGTCAAAATCAATCGCATTAAACTGAAAACGCATAAACACGAACGGCACTGCTCAAATGAAAACATAATCAGGCTTTTTACAAATACAAACCTTAGCCCGAATACGAATCATCTTGTGTTTTCAGTGTATTGATCTAGAGTCAGAGTGCTAGCCCCCCTGTTCTAAAAAACTGTTCAAGAATAAAAAAACGGATCGAAAATAGATTCACGATCCGTTGTAACAGACTCTGTCTTAAGCATTTTTCTGACTTATTCACAGCCACGAAAAATTGGGGATTATTTTTGAGCTTTATCAGAAGAGCTACCCGAATGTGTCACTTAAGACGGTGTACCAGCTTTATTCTCTAAAGCATCAAGGCGTTTTTTTAACTCTTCAACCTCGGTTCTTGCTTTAGTTGCAATGTCTTTTACAACTTCGAACTCTTCTCTTTGCACAACGTCCATCTTATTCAGAATACGTTCAGCCTGAGCACGAAAAGCTGTTTCGGCCTCCTTACGCATTCCTTGCGCAGCACCTGCCGCGTCGGTCATTAGTTTTGCAAGTTCATCAAGAACACGGTTAGGTCCGTTACTCATTTCGCTTATCCTTTTTCAATATCGTTCGAGTTTCATTATATAGAACATTTTTTCAAAAGATGGATAGCTGCTTTTGGTTACAATAACAGTTCCATGCTATTTTTTTTATAAATATCGCCAGCATCACCCTGCATTATTGTTCTATTGCTCCAGTATCGCCCTCACATCACCCCAGCATTCAAATTATATGATACAGGCAAAATTCCACGGCTTTACAAATCTTTGACATGGTTTCTTTCTCACCAACAATTATAATCAAGATCGTTAACAATAAGCTCAGGCAAAAATGCTATTCCATCTTGATAATTGATAAAACTGTGACTTGACCATGGAACCGTCCTCAGCCATCTTTGCTGAAAAATAGGAAAAATATTCAACAATGAACGATTTACCCATTTGTCCTGCTATCGCCTTTCCGGATTTTTTAAATCCTGTAATTGTAAACATTGGTCCAATAGCACTTCACTGGTACGGGCTGGGATATGTTGTTGGTATCCTGTTTGCATGGTGGTATGGTACAGTTTTATTAAATAACAAATCTCTCTGGCATAATGAAACGCCTCCCATGACAACACAGAAACTGGGAGATTTCGTTGTTTGGGCTGCAATGGGTGTTGTCATCGGTGGACGCCTCGGACAGGTGTTGTTTTGGGATCCGCAATATTATTTTTCTCACCCCGCGGAAATAATTGCCGTTTGGGACGGCGGTATGGCCTTTCACGGTGGTCTTATCGGCACAATCATAGCAATGGTCTGGTTTGCCTTGAAAAACCGCATTGGTATCTGGACCACATTTGATACGATTGCAGCTGGCGTACCGGTAGGTTTGGGTATTGTCAGAATATGTAACTTTATCAATCAGGAATTATGGGGCAATATAACCAATGTGGCTTGGGCTGTATGTTTTTCGCGCGATCCAGATTACTTGCCCCGCCACCCAAGCCAATTATATGAAGCACTTATGGAAGGTGTCATTCTATTCATTGTGCTTGCGGTTTTGATTTTCGCATTCAAGGCATTGCGCAAACCAGGAATTGTATCTGGTACATTTATTATGGGTTATGGCATTGCCCGTATGGTTTCCGAACTGTTCAGGGTTCCGGAAGAAGATCCGCTATGGTTCAAGAATATATTTGATAACACAGGTTTTACCTATGGTATGGCCTTGTCGCTACCAATGGTCATTTTTGGCATTTACGCCATCAGCCGTGCAATCAGAAATAAAAATATTTAACAATGGCCGAGAAATGCCCCATGTCCGATCTGGAAGCAAGAATTCGTCAAATTATCAAGCTTCAGGGACCTATCACAGTCAGTCAATATATGATGCTGGCACTTGGTGATCCCAAAGATGGCTATTATCAAACAAAAAAACCATTTGGACGTGAGGGCGATTTTATAACGGCACCTGAAGTCAGTCAGATGTTTGGTGAGCTTATCGGCATTTGGGTGATTAATAGCTGGGTTTCCCTCAAAAAACCAAAGGACTTCATCCTATGTGAAATGGGACCTGGCCGCGGCACATTGATGGATGATGTTTTAAGAACGATCAAAAAGCTTGCACCTGATTGTTTGAATGCCGCCGAGGTTAATTTGATAGAAACCAGCCAACGTCTTATCGAGGAACAGAAGACAAAGCTCACGCATCATCAGCTTACGATAAAATGGTTTTCTGCCTTTTCCGATATTCAAAATAAACCAATCATATTGTTTGCTAATGAATTGCTGGATGCATTGCCCATTAATCAATTTGTGAAACTTGATGGCAAATGGCATGAGCGTTTAATCACGATTGGTCATGATGATACATTCGCTTTTGTTCTCGGCGGAAACCAATTGGATGACCATGCACTTCCAGCCAAATACCATTCTTTGCCTGATGAAAGTGTTTTCGAGTTTTCGCCAATCCGTAATCATCTTGTTGAAGAGATCGCCCAATATATTGCTAAAAATCGTGGTGCTGGCCTAATCATCGACTATGGTTCTGATGGTCTTCCCTATGGCGACACACTGCAAGCCCTTTCACACCACCAATATAAAAATATTTTTGAAGCTCCCGGACATCATGATCTTACAAGCCATGTTGACTTTTCATCACTAAAAGTCATTGCCGAACAACAGGATTGCCAAACCGCAATTTTAGAACAAGGTGAATTTTTGATACGCATGGGACTTCTTGAACGTGCTGGTCAATTAGGCCGTGGTAAAACCGTGGATGTGCAAAATGACATAGAAACGCAGGTTAACCGGTTGGCAGCCCCCGACCAAATGGGAAAACTCTTTAAAATATTTGCGTTAAGTGACAAAACCACTGATATAGACCCAGTATTTTATAACAACACATTATAACAACGCATAATGCGTAAATTTCGGGTCAAGTTGCAATTCAAATGAGCATAACAACGCGATTATAGGATTTATTATGACATATGCTGCTTCACCGGTTTTTTCGTCAGAACTGTCAAAGTTGAAGAATAACGGCATTAATCATGCATTTTTTACGCGTGAAGGTGGTGTATCAACTGGCATATATGCAAGTTTGAATGTCGGACAAGGATCCGATGACACAACTGAAAATGTGCTGCAAAATAGAACCATTGTGGCAGATTATATGGGCGTAACGCTTCCAAAGCTTTTAACTGTTTACCAAGTCCACTCATCTCTAGCGATTGTAGCAAATGAGCCTTTTTCTGGCGAAAAACCCAAAGCTGATGCTTTGGTCACTAATAAACCCAACTTGGCGCTTGGTATACTGACTGCCGATTGTGGGCCCGTACTTTTTGCCGATCATAATGCCGGTGTTATTGGGGCAGCACACGCAGGCTGGCGTGGGGCATTAGGTGGCGTTATAGAAAATACTATAGTAGCAATGGAAACATTGGGTGCTGAAAGACACAATATTACAGCAGCTCTTGGTCCATGCATCGGGCCCCAAAATTATGAAGTCAGCGAAGAATTCCGGCAAACTTTTTTGAATGAAGATCATACATTCGATCGTTTTTTTCATCAAACCAATAAAACCGATCATTATCTCTTCAACCTTTGGGCGTTTATTCGCCACCGTTTACAGCAAGCTGGGGTTAAAGCTGATAGCCTCGACTTATGCACTTATGAAGATGAAAAGCGGTTCTTTTCTTATCGTCGTAAAACACACCGTAATGAAGCCGATTATGGAAGGCAAATATCGATCATTATGCTGGATAACAAATAAATCTGTTCTTAACTATTAAAAGCCGGCTAATATTTATGCTAAAATATTAGCCTATTTGTTTCATTTTTCATCAAATAAACCGAAATAAGCCTTTTTCATTGTGTTTAATTGCCCATTAACGATGCAAAAACAAAACACTTACAAGAAAAAAAGCAGAGTTTTTACTTGAACCCTTGCAATCTCTCGACAACAGGCTAAAACCGCTGCAGAAAATTCCCATGCAATTTCTGAGGCCAAGTCATGAAACTTTTCTGCGGCAATTCCAATCCACGCCTTGCCGAAGACGTAACAAAATATCTCAACATACCTATGGGCAAAGCCACTGTAAGGCGTTTTGCCGATCAGGAAATCTTCGTTGAATTACACGAAAATGTCCGCGGTGAAGATGTCTTCCTGTTACAATCGACATCTTATCCTGCCAATGACCACTTGATGGAACTGCTCATCATGATCGATGCTGTAAGACGTTCTTCAGCACGTCGTATTACCGCAGTTATTCCTTATTTCGGTTATGCTCGCCAAGACCGTAAACCTGGACCAAGAACACCGATTTCAGCCAAGCTTGTTGCCAATTTGCTGACAGAAGCTGGTGCCAATCGCGTTTTGACTCTTGATCTTCATGCAGGGCAGATACAGGGCTTTTTTGACATCCCAACAGACAATCTTTATGCTGTACCGGTTATCGCAAGAGATGTGAAAAGCAATTATTCGCTTAAGAATGTTATGGTTGTATCACCCGATGTTGGCGGTGTTGTTCGCGCCCGCTCTCTTGCTAAGCGCCTTGATTGTTTACTTGCCATTGTTGATAAACGTCGTGACCGTCCAGGTGAATCGGAAGTGATGAATGTTATTGGCGATGTCAGCGGCAAAGATTGTCTCTTGCTTGATGATATTGTTGACTCAGGTGGTACGCTTTGCAACGCTGCCGAAGCCCTTTTGAACAAAGGGGCAAAAAGCGTTACGGCCTATATCACCCATGGTGTTCTTTCTGGCGGAGCTATTGCACGTATAACAGGTTCCAAATTGAAAGAACTTGTTATTACCAACTCAATTATGCCAACGCCGGCTGTTGAACAGGCCCATAATATCCGCGTTTTACCTATTTCCGATCTTATTGGTGAGGCAATTTCGCGTACAGCTGCCGAACAATCTGTTTCCAGCCTATTTGATTAAAACTATTTTTCACTATTATAACAATCGCAGAATTTTTCTGCGATTGTTTTGTATCTCGTTTCGGTAAA
Organism: uncultured Bartonella sp.; assembly: GCA_946478665.1. Taxonomy (GTDB): domain Bacteria; phylum Pseudomonadota; class Alphaproteobacteria; order Rhizobiales; family Rhizobiaceae; genus Bartonella. The sequence continues at coordinate 9,210 of CAMLCZ010000005.1, forward strand.
AACGCACCGACAGCGATTAAAGTTTTTTATAAAATCAAAAGTCTATTTGCCGCCATTTGGAAGATAAATAGCAAGTCATCCTAAATTAACATCATAGCCAATGCAGACAATATTATTCTGCAGCATCCCGTCCATTTGGAAAATTATCAGGAGCATCAGGATCCCCCGGTAAGGTTTCCAGTCCGATATCGGGAAATACCGCTATCCGCTTACCGCTGAAATCTGTCCGGATAACCAACAATCCGCGTTCTTCAAAATATGTCAACAAATGTCTCGCGCGGCTCATCGAATGGGTGCCATAAAGCCTAGCCAATGTTGCATCAGAAGGACATACTTTACCGCTTACAGCTGCCTCAGCCACACTTAAAAAGACACCTTGAATATCATCGGTCAGGCTTTCAGAAAGCTGCAAGGCTTTCTGCCAATTTTCGCTTGATGCAACATCTTCATCAATGGCAGCCTGCGCAACCGCAAGCTTGCGACGAAATTGCGTTAAATTCAATGGCTCACCCGAAATGCGATGGATACGACACCGAACCAGAAAATCCTGATAGAGCACTGCTACTGAACGAAACGCCGCCTCTGGATCATCAACAATTTCGCGCATAACCTTATCAAGTTGCGCTTCGCGTTCCTCTTCCTGTATTTCAGGAAACAGGCTATCTGGTTGTGGCGTTTCTTCCTGTTTTTGCCGCACAACCTCTTCTAATATTTCATTGGTTGGCTTGGGGAGTGGCACAGGTGGTGCTTTGCGCACGGGCATCACAATTTCATCAGGCGAAGGCGTAAAGATCAGATCTTTTGCATCAACTGGTGTTTCAGGCAAAGGCGTAAGTTTTGGGCTTGTCGAGCGTGCCGATGTTTCAACAGCACCGATCACAACATGCAGCGGACGACGGGATAATGCTGGTCCTAATGCTATAAAATGCCCTCTTTCCAAATCCCTGAACATTTCCGCTTGGCGTCGCTCCATTCCCAAAAGATCGGCAGCACGTGCCATATCAATATCAAGAAATGTCCGCCCCATGAGGAAGTTGGACGCTTCAGCTGCGACATTTTTTGCCAGTTTTGCGAGTCGTTGCGTTGCAATAACGCCAGCTAAGCCACGCTTTCGTCCACGACACATAAGATTGGTCATTGCACCGAGTGACACTTTTCTCGCTTCATCGGAAACTTCGCCAGCGGCAGCTGGCGCAAATAATTGTGCTTCATCAACCACTACCAATATGGGATACCAATAGTCACGGTCAGCATCAAAAAGACCACCCAAAAATGCTGCCGCAGCTCGCATTTGCTGTTCGGTGTCCAGCCCTTCAAGATTAAGCACAGCAGATACCCGATGTTGGCGAATACGTGCGGCAATACGGGTCAATTCCGATTCTGTCCGTTGGGCTTCCACCACAACATGGCCAAATTTGTCTGCCAATGTGACAAAATCCCCTTCAGGATCAATAACACATTGTTGCACCCATTGTGCGCTCTGTTCCAGCAGGCGGCGCAACAGGTGTGACTTTCCTGAACCTGAATTACCTTGAACCAGAAGACGCGTTGCCAGAAGTTCTTCCAGATCAACCATAGCCGACTGGGACTTTGTCAACGCACCGCGTTCAAAAACATTTCCGAGATCAATATCAACCTTCATAGCCAAACCACTGTCCAGTTAGTTGATATGACATGGATATCATTGTCTGATTCTTGTAGCATGGACGCCTTTTATCATTTCATCACTATGAGATGGGAAAAATCATGGTTATTTCCCACAACTCTTGCAAGATTTTTTATGATACATTATAGAAACTCATCCACGTAGACACCCTTGGAGGCAACGTGGAGTGGAAACGCTATATAACGCATCGTTTTAGTTGTTCCATATTCATGCCATCACCATGTTGTCATGAATCTCCAATATTTTGAAAAGGATTAACGCCATGAGCAAAGCTTATACTCTCAAGGCCGAAACACGCGAACGGGTTGGTAAGGGGTCCTCTCGTCACCTTCGCCGCAACGGTCTTATTCCTGCAGTCATCTACGGTGACAAGCAACCTCCTATTGCAATCGCCCTTCCATATAAGGAAGTGTTTTACAAAATTCATGGCGGTGCTTTTTTCACCACTGTTGCAACGATTGAAATCGGCAATGAAAAGATTCAGGTTCTTCCAACCGATTATCAACTCGATCCAGTCCGTGATTTTCCAATGCACGTTGACTTCTTGCGCGTAACAGCGAAATCGGTTGTTAATGTTAATATTCCGGTTCACTTTATAAACGAAGAAGCTGCACCTGGTATTAAAACTGGTGGTGTTCTTAACATCGTTCGTCACGAAGTTGAATTTTCAGCTCCAGCAAACAACATTCCAGAAGCAATTACTGTTGACCTTACAGGTTATGAAGTTGGTGATTCTATCCATATTTCCAGCATTAAGCTTCCAGAAGGTGTTTCACCTCTTATTAAAGACCGTGACTTCACAATTGCTACGATTGCGGCACCTGTTGCTCTCACAGCTGATGATGAAGATACAGCTGGTGCAGAAGCAGCTGATGCATCTGCTGATGCAGCAAAGTCTGAATAATTTTTGAAAAAGGCGGGATCTTTCCCGCCTTTACTTTATCTGACTGAGGTACAGCCATGTTACTTATTGCTGGTCTTGGCAATCCTGGTGCTCAATATCAGGATAATCGCCATAATATCGGTTTTATGGCTGTTGATGAAATTTGGCGCAGTCATAATTTTTCTCCATGGACCAAAAAATTCCAAGCCCTGATGTCTGATGGTGTCATCAACGGAGAAAAGATTCTTCTATTAAAACCACAAACCTTCATGAACCTTTCAGGCCAAGCGGTTGGCGAGGCAATGCGGTTTTATAAATTAACGCCAGAAAATATTATCGTTATCCATGACGAACTTGATCTTGTTGCTGGAAAATTGCGCGTTAAATCTGGTGGCAGCAGCGGTGGACATAATGGTATAAAATCCATAGATGCCCATTGTGGTGGCTCATATCGGCGTATGCGATTGGGCATTGGGCATCCCGGATCAAAAGAGCTTGTACACAATCATGTATTGGGCGACTTTTCAAAAGCGGATCAAGAATGGTTATTACCATTGTTGAAAAACATTGCAGACAATTTGGAGCCTCTTATTCAAGGCGATGATAGTTTGTTTATGAATCGCATCTCGTCAAGTCACGCCAATAATGACAAGCATAGCGCTGCTAATAAAGTAGAAAACAGTGCTGCAAAAAAGCAAAGCCATATACGTCAGGCACGCCCGCAAAAAAGTAAAGAACTTCCAGCCAGTGGTCCCATGGCAGATATGCTCAAGAAACTTTTCAAAAAAGATTGACCACTCTTCATTAAATGCTCAAAAAGACCGACATCGTTTCATAATATGTCGTGCCTATTACAGTATGTCGTGACTGTTACATTACGTTTTGCTTGGCATATTATGTTATGCCTGTCACATAATGAGAACTCTATCAAAATAGCCTCAACCAAAACCAATGAGCAAACGCGCTGCATGGTGGCATAAAGCTTGAGGATCTGATGTTTGGTAACAGGCGATAAATTACATCGCCTGCGAGATTCCGCTTTCGCCATGCTGGAGAACAATAACGTGTGTGCCTTCAGGAACACGACCGTAAAGGTCAATGATATCCTGATTAAGTAAGCGGATACAACCACTTGATACCGCCTTACCAATCGACCACGCTTCATGTGAACCATGGATGCGAAATAAGGTATCCTGCCCATTTTTAAACAGATAAAGCGCACGCGCACCCAAAGGATTATCCGGTCCCGCTGGCATACCTTCACCAAGATGCCCATATCGCTCAGGGTCCCGTTCCATCATATCTTTCGTTGGAATCCATTTTGGCCATTGGCGTTTATATTGAACCACTGCCTCACCTTCCAAGGCAAGGCCAGCTTTTCCCACACCGACGCCATAGCGCAATGCTCTGCCATTTTCTCCAATCAGATAAAGAAACCGTGCCTGCGTATCAACAACCAATGTTCCCGGCGTATAAGGTGAATTGTAAGTAACTTCCTGCCGCCAATATTGTGGATTAATCTTGCTCATATCAACCGCAGGCAAGGGATAAGCCTCATTCTCGACAGGTCCATACATGGCCTGTACTTCAGGTGGTACATTCCAACTGGGTTGCGCTTGCACACCTTTACGGCTCCGCTGGTTTGTAACACAACCAGCGACAATAAAAGGAATTGCTACAAGCAGCGAACGACGAGAAAAATACCGCATAATAGCTCCTAATATCTCCAACGATACATTTTGTTCTTGAGTAAACCTTATAAAAATTAGCGCACAGTTAAAAATAATCCTGTGCGATCAAGAACTATATTTAATTCTTGATAATCATGGTTACTGTATCTTTTTAGCATCATATTTTTAGCGTAGACTAGCTTGTTAATAAAAACATGCTATAGAACCTAACAAAATCATTGGCATTAGCAGATAAGAATTGCGAGAGGTCTCATGGGCTTTAAATGTGGTATTGTTGGATTACCGAATGTTGGGAAATCCACTCTTTTTAATGCGTTAACCAAGACAGCAGCCGCTCAAGCTGCTAATTATCGTTTCTGCACAATCGAACCTAATACTGGTGAAGTGGCAGTTCCAGACCCACGGTTGAAAAAAATAGCAGCGGTCGCCGGTTCGAAAGAAATTATTCCGACACGCATTAGTTTCGTTGATATTGCCGGTTTGGTGCGTGGTGCATCAAAGGGTGAAGGTTTAGGCAACCAATTTCTGGCAAATATACGCGAGGTTGACGCTATAGCCCATGTGCTTCGTTGCTTTGAAGATGAAAATATAACGCGCGATGAAGGACCAATTGATCCGGTATCCGATGCGGCAATCGTTGAAACCGAGCTTATGCTTTCCGATCTTGAAAGTCTGGAACGCCGTATTGCTCCCATGCGCAAACGTGCAACTGGTAAAGATAAAGAGGCTTTGACCGTTCTTCCTATGATGGAAGCCGCTTTGGAACTTCTTCAAAATGGTAAGCCTGTGCGTTTACTCATCAATGAGATTTCGCATGACAACAAACTTATTCTTGATAGCTTTAACCTTTTGACTTCCAAACCAGTCTTATATGTTTGTAATGTCGCTGAAGGTGATGCCGCTACTGGCAATAAATACACTCAGGCAGTTGAAAAAATGGCTGCTGAACAAGGGGCTGAAAGCGTTGTTATTTCTGCAGCTATTGAAGCAGAAATTGCGCAATTGCCAGACGAAGAAGCAAAAGAATATCTTGATACAATTGGATTGCATGAACCAGGACTGGATCGTCTAATCCGTGCAGGATACCATTTGCTTAATCTAATCACCTACTTTACTTGTGGGCCGAAAGAAACACGTGCTTGGACCATTCGCCGTGGTACAAAAGCACCGCAAGCTGCTGGCGTTATCCATTCCGATTTTGAACGTGGCTTTATTCGGGCGCAAACAATTGCCTATAATGACTATATTGAATTTGGCGGCGAAGTTGCGGCAAAAGAAGCCGGAAAAGCCCGTGATGAAGGCAAGGAATATGTCGTGCAAGACGGCGATGTCATGCTTTTCAAACACAACACATAAAACTCAAAAGCAACTTACAAATTAATCAAAAAAATAATCCGGCAAAGAACTTGCCGGATTATTTCATAAATAAAACATATAAAAATAAAGAACTTAAGCCCTATTATAGCTTTTTGTGTTCTTCATATTTAAATTCTGGTGCGGACATCAAGCTTTCTTTTGTGGCATTTACAACCACTTTCCAAGCGCCATTTTCATGCCGCATATAGACAGTTGTTGGGTCAACCACAACATAACGTTCACCTACGCCTAGGAAACCACCTACGCCGATAACAATACCAGCAACATTATTCTGACGGATAATGACATCCTTGATCTGGCCAATAGCCTGATCCTGCTTATTCAATACTTTTGTATCAATCAAACTGGATGCAATAAAGTCTGTTTCTGTTGGTGTAACATAACGTACAACAACATCGCCATTTGGTAGGCGAACTTCAGAAGCTGGTTCTGTTGCTTTATTACTTTCTATTTTCGGGGATTGAGCGAAAGCCGAACCAACTAATGCAGCCGTTACAACTGTCATGATCGCCAATTTTTTCATTTAAAGAGTCTCCATAAATAATAACGAATTACACACGTTAAACGTGTATTTACGAAGATAGTTCCCTATCATTCATGAAATTATGGAAATTTTCTCACCCAATGTTTTAGCATTTTTACTAACATATTGAAGCTTGCGGCACCTCATGAGATCAAACTTTAAAGATGCTCTCAAACAACACAGTCAAAGCATTTGCTAATCTAATCAGTAGTGATCTGTTACCTCAATAGGCTAGACCAACCCTTTAGATGTTTATCCGCCTTCGGTTGGGGCTTGTCTGCAGCCAATATCTGCCTATCAATTGCCTTTGTCAGGTTCCTGTTAGCAACCCGAGCTTATAAGGCAACTTTAGGCTTGTCCATTACCTTTACACGCTTGTTAGTCGCCCTCATAGGAAACAAGCGTGTGAACGTTCACACCCAATTTTTTTAGTTTTTCTGCGCCGCCATGGTCTGGCAGGTTAATGACAAAGCAGGCAGCAACAATCTCTGCCCCCATCTGGTGCAATAATTCTGCAGCAGCAACCGCGGTTCCACCTGTTGCGATCAAATCATCAACAAGCACCACACGTTCACCGGGCTTTACTGCATCACGATGCATTTCCATTTCGTCAATGCCATATTCAAGACTATAGGCTATTCTGACCGTGTCATAAGGTAGTTTTCCCTTTTTTCTGATCGGCACAAAACCAGCAGAAAGCTGATGCGCAACAGCGCCACCAAGGATAAAGCCACGCGCTTCAATACCTGCAATCTTGTCAACTTTCAGTCCTGCATATGGATAAACCAACGCATCAATAGACCGGCGAAATGCAGCAGCATTCCCTAGAAGCGTGGTAATATCGCGAAATTTAACCCCCGCTTTCGGATAGTCATCTATTGTCCGAATGGCTTTTTTTAATGCTGCTTCAAGCGTCTCGTTTGTCATCTACACTATGTTCCAATTCATTCCATATGTTTCTTTTAATTGCATAGCATAAGCCAGCAAAAATAATTAAGAACAAGATGACACCAAACCCGGTCTTCTTGCGTGTTTCCATGTGAGGGTCTGCCGTCCACATCAAAAAAGCCGATACATCTTTGGCATAATTTTCGAGTGTTTCTTCAGTTCCATCATCATAGCTTACAATTCCATCGCTTAATGGCGGCGCCATTGCAAGCAATGTCCCCGTATTAAAATACGGATTATACCAATTACTCTCAGGAATATCTGTTCCTTCTGGCGCATCCTGATAGCCCGTTAATAGCGCTGTTATATAATCTGGACCTGCTTCATTATAGTTGGTAAATATATCGGCGATAAAGGCGGGAAAAGGAAGAGGCACAGCACGTGCTTTTGCCATTAAAGACAGATCACTTGGATAAGCCCCGTTATTGGCGAATTTGGCGGCCTCACGATTGGCAAAGGGAGACGGAAAATAATCTGTTGGCAGACCTTTCCTTTCAAACATCTCGCCCTCATTATTCGGTCCATCCTTTATCTCATAACTGGCAGCAAAGGCTTTTATCTGGTCATCAGTATAGCCTAATGCCTTAAGATTGCGAAAAGAAACATATTTCAATGAATGGCAGTTGGAACACACTTCCTTATAGACTTTTAGCCCACGTTGTAACTGAGCCTTATCATATTTGCCAAATGGACCAGCAAAGCTCCATTGTTGTTTCTGTGGTACTTGCAGCGGATAATGGGTTAGCCCCTCTTCTTCGCTATGAGCGAGTGACAAGCAACCAAACTGGATCAATATAAAAACAATAAGGAACCGCATCACCATAACCGCCCCTTATTTTTCGATTTTTCCTGCATATCCTCTGTAATGGATTTGGGCACCGTTAAATTACGTTCAAATTTTGGCAGGAATGGCATTATAACCAAAAAGAACACGAAATAATATGCCGTTGCAATTTGTGCCGATAGAATTGTTGCATTGCTGATTGGTTGCGAGCCAAGCCACCCTAAAAAAACAACATCGGCAATAAACAGCCAGAAAAACAGTTTATAGAGCGGGCGATATCGTGCGGATTTTACCTTTGACCGGTCAAGCCAAGGAATAAACAATAAAACCACAATTGAAGAAACAAGTACGATAACACCGGCAAAAGTAGAAGAAATGGGACCAATATTGAATGTTATTGCCCGCAACATTGCGTAAAAGGGTAAAAAATACCACTCGGGAACAATATGTGCCGAAGTGGACATTGTATCACCCGGTGTATAATTGTCCGGATGCCCCATATAATCAGGCATATAAAATAAAAACCAAGAGAAAAAGATTAGAAAAACACTAATCGCGAATATGTCTTTGACAGTTGCGAAAGGTGTGAATGGCACTGTCTCGCTCTCGGACTGCACTTCTACACCCGTTGGATTATTCTGACCCACTTGATGCACAGCCCATACATGCAATCCAACAAGACCCAACAAAATAAATGGAAAAAGATAATGCAATGAATAAAAGCGGTTCAATGTTGGTTGACCGATATTGAAGCCTCCCAGCAACGTTTCATGCAACCATAGACCAATAAATGGAACTGCTTTGAAGAGGCCAGAAATTACCGACGCTGCCGAGGTAGACATCATACCCCAAACCAAAACATAGCCTAAAAATGCACTGGCCATCATAACAATATAGATGAGAACACCAATGATCCAAATAAGTTCACGCGGTTTTTTATGAGACCCATAATAGAGGCCGCGCGCCAGATGGATATAAGCGGCAATAAAGAAGAACGATGCCCCCACTGCATGCCAAGGTTCAAACAGCCAACCAAATTGCCCATCGCGCATAAACCGCTCACGTGAATCGAAGGCAATAGCAACATCAGGAACATAATGCATCGACATGACAATGCCTGTCAAAATCTGAGACAACAGCATTAATGTCAAAATTCCGCCGAAGGTATAGAAATAGTTTAAATTGCGGGGAACCGGAAACGAAACACCAAAGCCGTAAATAAACCGCATAATAGGAAGGCGTTTATCAAACCAACGCCCAAGCGCACTTTTCGGCGTATATGATGAGGGCATAGTCATCCGGATTATCCAATCTGTAAAAGTGTATCAGACAAGAATTTATATGGCGGAATATCAAGATTTCTGTTCGCTGGACCACCTCTTACACGACCTGCAGTGTCATAGACTGAGCCATGGCACGGACAAAACCACCCGCCAAAAACACCGGCTTGACCAATTGGCACACATCCTAAATGCGTACATATATTAATCATAATCAGCCAGTTTTCACGCCCCTCACCGGCAGAACGCGCTAGATCTGTTGCAACGTGAGAGCCTTCAAGATTTGGGTTGCCAGCATCCTGATCTTTCAACTGTGAAATGTCGACAGCTGCGGCCTCTTCAATTTCTTTTTTGGTACGGTTACGAATGACAACAGGTTGGCCGCGCCATTTAACTGTCACAGACATACCTTCTTCAATGCCGGAAATATCAACTTCTATTGACGCTGTGGCAAGAGTAGCCTGATCGGGCCTTAATTGATCGATGAATGGCCAAGCAACAGCACCAATACCTACGGCACCGGCAACGCCCGTGGCGAGAAATAAAAAATCGCGTCGCGTTTTATCACTCATGATGAAAAAAGTAGCCTGCTAATGATAGAACCATTCTAAACATGCCCCCCATTTCTGTTCAACCATTAAACGCAAATAAGCCAATTGCCAAATGCTTTTCTCAACTTTTTATCATTGATTTATAAAACCAGATGCCCGCCCACTTGTCTGTGCCATAAAGACGCGTAAACGCCATTTTTATGCAGCAATTCCTCATGGCTGCCATCTTCTATGATTTTTCCTTTATCCATAACAATCAAGCGATCCATTTCGGCAATGGTGGATAAACGATGTGCGATCGCCAATACCGTTTTACCACGCATCAACCGGGTCAGATTTTCCTGAATGACAGCTTCCACTTCAGAATCAAGCGCTGATGTTGCTTCATCAAGAATAAGGATAGGAGCATCTTTTAGAATAACGCGGGATATTGCAATACGTTGGCGCTGGCCACCAGATAGACGCGCTCCACGTTCCCCAACAAAGGCGTCATAGCCGACACGACCATTTTGGTCACGCAAACCAGTGATAAAGTCTTCTGCCTGCGCATCTTGCACCGCTTTTAACATATCGTCTTGGCTTGCATCGGGTCGACCATACATGATGTTTTCGCGCAATGAGCGGTGAAGTAAAGAGGTATCTTGCGTAACAACACCAATATTGGCACGCAAGCTTTCTTGGCTAATATCTGCGATATTTTGCCCATCAATAAGGATGCGTCCCGTTTCAACGTCATGGAAACGAAGTAACAGATTAACCAGTGTTGATTTACCAGCCCCTGATCTTCCTACAATACCAACTTTTTGTCCGGGTTTTATCTCGAGATTGAGATTTTCGATAACGCCTTTGCCCTTGCCATAATGGAAACCAACATTCTCGAAGCGTATATCACCATGGCTAACAATCAGTTCCTTAGCGTTTGGCTTATCTTCAACCAACCTATCTTGTGCTATTGAATGCATTCCATCTTCAACAATACCGATATTTTCAAATAATGCGGACATTTCCCACATAATCCATTGAGCCATACCGTTAAGACGTAAAACAAGGCCAATTCCAACGGCAACAGCACCAACCAAAATATCGCCCTTTTGCCAAAGCAATAAACCAATACTGCCAACAGCGAATAAAAGCAGACAATTGGAAAAGTAGACACTGAAAGAAAATTTGGAAACCAAACGCATTTGTGTGTGAACGGTTTTTTGAAACTTTTCAAAGCCTTCACGGGCAAACTTTTCTTCTCTTTCATGATGAGAAAATAATTTTACAGTTGCAATATTGGTATAGGAATCAACAACCCGCCCTGTCATAAGCGATCGCGCATCTGCTTGTGCTTCCGAGGCAATGCGCAGTTTCGGAATAAAATACCAGAGCAGCCAGATATATCCGACAATCCACGCAATAAATGGCAACATTAGCCGCCAATCTGATGATGCCGCAATGATGAGCGTGCCAGAAAAATAGACTATGACATAATTTAAAACATCAAAAAGCTTCATGACTGTTTCACGAACAGACAAAGCAGTTTGCATAACCTTTGCAGAAATACGACCAGAAAACTCATTCTGGAAAAAACTCATTGATTGGCCGAGTAAATAGCGGTGCACCAACCAGCGAATTCGCATGGGATAATTGCCCAGCAATGTCTGATGCATAACAAGGCTATGCAGCGCCACAATCAATGGCAAAACCACAAGAACCAAAATGCCGACCAAACCGAGTTTGATACCCTGTGACTGAAAAAATGTCTCTCTGCTGTTGCTGTTAAGCCAATCAACGACCGTGCCTAAAAAGCCGAATAATGATACCTCGATCAAGGCCAATAGCGATGTAAAGACTGCCATCACGATAAGCCATTTCCACACCCCTTTGGTATAATATAGGCAAAAAGCAAACAATCCTTGCGGTGGCCGCTTAGACTCACCTTTAGGAAATGCATCCAAACGTTGTTCAAACCAGCTAAACATAGTTGAGCTCCTAGGGATTATAATAGCCCTTTCCCATTATAACATTGTGGTGAAATGTTTGTTTCACCCCATTGCGGCAGTGTGTTCATAACAATGAACAATGGAAAGAGCCAGCACATCATCAACGTGCTTAAATCTTTGGTTTTAAGTGACCGCTAAATTAGGAACGGCAGCAAGTCCGGATCAAATAACACAAAATCCAAATTTATACAGATCTGGTTTATATGGATCTGTCGGAAAGAAGATTTCCACAATCAATAAAGACATATTGTGACATTTTGAAACCTCCTTTCTTCGTTCCTATCATGTTCATTTATATATGCTTTTATAGTCAAAGTTCAACAATTTGGCTAATTTTTACAATCAGATATATGGAAAACAGACTTTTGTTATCTTTACAAAAAGTATCGATAACGCCTATTTCTACCCCATGACACTTCACATTGCACTTTTCCAACCTGATATCGCCGGTAATACCGGTACAATTTTGCGTCTTGGCGCATGCCTTGGCATACCAGTTGATATTATTGAACCGGCAGGCTTCGACATTTCCGATCGTAATTTAAAGCGCGCCGGCATGGACTATATTGAGCTTGCAACATTGGAACGCCATCTTGATTGGAACCATTTTTTGACGGCAATGAAAAATCAACAAAGGCGATTGGTGCTTTTTACAACCAAAGCCACCATGTCGTATACAAACTTTCAATACAATGAAAACGACGTGTTATTATTTGGCAGAGAATCTGCCGGCGCACCTGATTATGTGCATGATGTTGTTGATGCTCAAGTCACGATACCAATGCGCCCAGAAGCACGGTCTCTAAACCTTGCAATGAGCGTGGCAATAGGCAGCAGTGAAGCCTTACGACAAACAACTGAGCATTAAGTGTGTAGACAAAGCCGCTATTACACCTTATTCATAGTCTAGATTCATTCTAAATTCAAAAAAGACATATCGAATACCATGACAGTTCACGAAATTCCCGCAGATCTGCCTTCTGACCTTGAAGACAAGAAAAAGCGGGCAGAAAGCTGGTTTCAAACACTACGTGACCAGATTTGTAACTCTTTTGAAAAATTGGAGCGTGAATTAACTGGTCAATTCAGCAATTTTTCTGCCGGTTCTTTTGTTAGAACACCTTGGAAGCAATCAGATGGGCTTAAGGGTGGCGGCGTTATGTCGATCATGAAAGGGCGTGTTTTTGAAAAAGTTGGCGTTCATACATCAACTGTTTATGGTGAGTTCAATGGCGAATTCAGAAAACAGATACCCGGCGCAGAACAAGACCCACATTTTTGGGCAAGCGGCATTTCTCTTATAGCCCACCCTCAAAATCCGCATGTGCCGACGGTGCATTTAAATACTCGTATGATTGTAACCACCAAACAATGGTTTGGCGGTGGTGCTGATCTTACACCTATGCTGCCTCAAAGGCGTACGCAATCAGACATTGACACGCAAACTTTTCATAAAGCATTTCAATATGTTTGTAATAAATACCCTGAAATAGCCGATTACCCACGTTTTAAAAAATGGTGTGATGAGTATTTTTACCTCAAACATCGTAAAGAGCCGCGCGGTGTCGGTGGTATTTTTTATGATTGGCTTCATAGTGCAGAAGAAAAAGGCGGCTGGGAGGCCGACTTCAACTTCACGCGTGATGTAGGGCGTGCATTCAATATTGTTTACCCCCATATTGTGCGGCAAAACTTCAATAAGCCATGGACCGAAAAAGAACGTGACGCACAATTGGTGCAGCGTGGGCGCTATGCTGAATTCAACCTGCTTTATGACCGTGGAACTATTTTTGGGCTTCGTACCGGTGGCAATGTTGAGAGCATTTTGTCTTCCATGCCACCAGCCGTAAAGTGGTCATAATAGGAAAGCCTATTGCTTGACCGTTGCAAGCAATGCTTCACGATCCAAACGAAAACCACTATCAACCCATAATTTTTCCAGCGTCTTCAACTGCCGCCCGACATTTGGTCCAGCCTCGAGTCCTAGAGCCAAAAGATCTTTACCGCTGACTGGCAAGACAGGAATTTGATAAGTTGTTGCGAATTCGCGTAAGCGTGCAAAATGGCCAGCCTCAACCAATGCGCTATCCTTGCTAATCGCATGGGAACGCGCGCTTGAAAGTTCAAGCGAAAGTTGGTCAAGTACTGCTTGTCTGCCATGATAATAAATAAACTTTTTCAGTTTCATGTCAGAGCAGTCAGATTGGATTGTGCCTACCTCTGCCCAGTTCAAGAGACGGCTTTTTTCTGCTTTCGATAGTCGTAAACGATCCGCTAGAATGATAAGTCTTGCACGGTCTGGCGGCAAAATGCTTTCAAGGCGCAAAAGCGGATCATGTTCCCAGCCCATCGCGTGTTCTGTGTCAATCAAAGGGTGTAATGCATCAATGCCCCATTTTTCGGTTTCGGGCAAAATAACACTTAATACTCCCGTTTGCCGCATCCATAAAATTGCCCGTGTTGGATCAGGTGCAGACAATGTTTTTTTAAGCTCCGACCATACCCGTTCACCCGACAATTGAAGCAAACCATTCTTCAAACGGGCACTGGCTTTAATGCCCTCTGCATCTGGTCTTCCCTTGCCGACCCATGCAAAAAAACGGAAAAATCGTAAAACCCGCAAATAATCTTCCTGTATCCGATCATCTGCTACGCCGATAAACCGTAAAGTTTGGGTTTTTATGTCGGCAAGACCGTTTACCTCATCATAAACATTCCCTGACAAATCGGTATAAAGTGCATTGATCGTAAAATCACGTCGTTCTGCGTCTTTTTTCCAATCACGACCAAATATGACCTTAGCATGGCGCCCATCTGCTTCCATATCAGAGCGCAGCGTTGTCACTTCATAGGCTTTGCCTTCCTTTACCACCGTTATTGTTCCGTGGTTGTAACCGGTTGGAACAGCCTTGAAACCAGCTTTTTTTACCCTTGCAATAACATCATCAGGCAAACAGGTTGTTGCAATATCAACATCATTGACGGTTCGACCAAGCAGGTGATCTCTCACAGCGCCACCAACAACCCGCGCTTCTTCACCTTCTTCCGATAAACAATGTAAAAGTAACTGAAGGTCCTTATCTTGAAGCCATTCAGCATCTTTAGCGATATTGAGCAAACTCACGCATATAACCTTTCGTAAAAGGATCGAATCATTCCTGCCGTAGCGCCCCATATATAATGGTTTTGATAAGAAATTGCATAGACACTATATGTCCGCCCATCGACAATTTTAGACTTTAATATGTGGTTTGCTGGATCCATGAGATAAGCTAATGGCACTTCAAATATCTCGTCCACTTCTGTCGGGTTAGCTTTTAATATTGCGCCCTTTACAACAATCCCCACAACGGGACGCACTTCATATCCTGTCGAAGTATAAAAAAATGGCAGTTCTCCAAGCAAAGTTACAGAAGGCCGTTTTAATGAAATTTCTTCCCCAGCTTCCCGCAAGGCTGTATCCACATCACTATCATCATCAGGATCAGCTTTGCCTCCCGGAAACGAAATTTCACCGGCATGTTTATTAAGCGTACCAACTCTTCTTGTAAAAAGCATTGTCAAACCACTGTCATGGTCGATTAATGGCACCAGAACCGCCGCTCGTTTCCACGAGGGCGCGTCCATTTTGGTCCTCATATAGAGCTCACCCTTCGGTGCTATCGGTTTTGCAGCATCATAGAAGCGCAAAAATCTTGTTTTTAAATCTTTGACGGAAAAAGAAGAAACCTGATCGTTCAATTTTTATCACTCTTTTACCAAATAGCGGAAAAGCATTTGTTGTTGCTTCTTTTCTGATATTTTTCTGTTACAAGCCTTTAAATAGTCATTGTTTTCAGAACAAGATAATTAGAAAATTAGCGGACAATAATCAGCTATCACATATGTATTGCATAAGTCCTGAGGAGAAAGCATGAGTCGCGAAATCAATATTTCTTTATCAGTTAAAAATGCAGATAAACCGACTGATGCTTCATCAATCGTTGCAGATTTTGACAGCGTACATAAGGACTTTGATGCTTTACGTGCAAGCATCAACAAAGCTGTTTTTGGACAGGATAATGTTGTCGAACAAACACTTACTGCCATTTTTGCAAGCGGTCATGCTTTGCTTGTTGGTGTGCCTGGCCTAGCCAAAACACGTTTGGTTGAAACTCTCGGCATTGCTTTGGGGCTTAATCAGAAACGTATCCAATTTACCCCTGATTTGATGCCTTCTGACATTATTGGCTCAGAAGTTATGGATTCAGACAAAGATGGCAAACGGTCATTTCGCTATATAAAGGGGCCAGTCTTTGCCCAACTGCTGATGGCAGATGAAATTAACCGTGCCTCACCAAGAACTCAGTCTGCACTTTTACAAGCCATGCAGGAATATCACGTTACGGTTGCAGGTGAGCTTTATGACCTACCCAAACCCTTTCATGTTTTGGCAACACAAAACCCACTTGAACAGGAAGGTACCTATCCATTACCGGAAGCGCAGCTTGACCGCTTCCTGATGCAGATTGATGTTGATTATCCAGATTTGGAAACAGAGCGCCGTATTATCATTGAAACAACAGCACAAAAGAGCGAAACCGCCACGCCAGTTTTAACTGGTGAAAGATTGCTGGCTATCCAGACAATGATACGCCAGATGCCAATTTCAGAAAACGTCGTCGATGCTATTTTGAAACTTGTGCGCGCTGCACGGCCAAATGCCGATAATACCCATGCACGCCAGCACATTGCTTGGGGACCAGGTCCACGTGCATCTCAGGCTTTGTCCTTATGTTCACGTGCGCGCGCGCTCTATCATGGCCGATTGGCGCCGTCAATTGATGACGTAAAAGCTTTGGCAATACCGGTGTTACAACACCGTATGGCATTAAACTTCACTGCGCGCGCTGATGGACTTGATATTAAAGAAGTTATTACAAATCTCGTTAAAGAAACGATCTGATGGCAGTTAGTGCTGACATAAAGCCGATTGAACCAGTCGAGCTGACAACAGCGGCATTGACAACATCTGTCAAAATGCCAGATCTGATTGTTGCTGCCAATAAAATAGCCAATAGCGTTATCAATGGTTGGCATGGCCTGCGCAAACGTGGCGCTGGTGATAATTTCTGGCAATTCAGACCATATGCTGAGGGAGAATCTGTTGCCAGAATTGATTGGCGTCGATCCGCCCGTGACGATCATATCTATATAAGAGACCGCGAATGGGAAGCAGCCCAAACAATTTGGCTTGTTCCCGATCTCTCGGACTCTATGCATTATCGCTCAAAATATTCCAATATTGCCAAGGATTGCCAAGCAATTCTTTTAACACTCACTTTGGTCAATTTATTTGTGCGCTGTGGGGAACGTATTGCTATTCCTGATGCGGTAGATCCAATGTGTTCGCGTCACGCATGCGAGCATGTGGCGCTTTCCTTACAAAAGCTGAAGCATAGAAATAGCGCAACGGAACTACACAATATCAGCCGTTTTTCACACGTCATCATTATGAGTGATTTTCTCGATGATCCGAATAGTATCATTGAGAAATTCAGTATTTTGTCTGAGAAAAATGTGTATGCGCATTTTATTGAAATTTGTGATCCAGCAGAAGAACGCTTTCCATATTCTGGTCGCACAGAATTTATTGATCCCGAAACAGGAACAAAACTTCTAGCTGGCAAAGCTGAAAGCTACGCAGACACCTATCATAAACTATACCACGCCCGACGCGCCACCTTGGCAGATTTTGCGCGCAAACATGGTTGGAGTTACCAAATATGCTCGACGGATCGTCCCCTAACTGATGTTATTCTTGGCTTGGCTAATATGATGCGTTCAACCGCCGATTACAGGAGATTCTAGAATATGGCTTTTGGGGCTCCATTATTCTTGATTGGTCTATTGGCATTGCCGGCAATTTGGTGGTTGTTGCGTATTACACCGCCACTGCCAAGAAAGGAAATTTTTCCTCCTCTCAATTTGCTGCTAAAAATTAAAAATCGGCAGGAAACACCCAATCGCACACCGTGGTGGTTATTGTTTCTACGCCTTGCTATAGCTGCATTTGTTATTATCGCTTTATCTGATCCTATATGGCAGCCAAAGCCGGTATTATTTACCAGTAAAGAACCGCTTATTATCATAATAGATAACGGTTGGGCATCTGTTCATAATTGGGAGAAACAGGTTGAAGTTGCTGAAAATCTTCTCGATCAGGCACAAAAGCTCCAGAAAAAAGTATATGTTGTCACAACGGCAAACAGTGCCAGTGAGGACATGCCTGCCCTATCGGTTGATGAGGCAAAAAAGCTCTTGGCAAATTTGCGGCCATTGCCCCTTCCAACCGACCGTTTTTCTACCATCAAGAAATTGATAAATGCTACAAATAACCAACCAGCCGATATTGCCTTCTTATCAGATGGATTAAAAACGCCAGAAGACGACAATTTCCTAGCGCTTATTGCACAATATCCAACCAATAATATTGTATGGTATCAGGAAAATATTTCAGAGCTGATCGGTATAACTGCGATCAAAAATGAAAATGGTGCCACCACTGTTGACTTGACCCGTTCAACGCCAGCAAATGAAAAAAATCTGACATTAGGTGCCTATGATCGCAAAGGGCGAAGGATAGCCGATACACATACCCGTTTCGAAGATGGTGAAACAGCCACTATTGCAGCGTTCAACCTACCGTTAGAACTAAAAAATGATGTTACAACAATCAAAATAGATGAGCAGAATGACTCGGCCAGCACCTATCTTATTGATAGCCGTAACCATACATATCGCGTTGCCATATTATCGACTTCACCCAATGAAATGACGCAACCCCTTCTGTCACCACTTTATTATGTGACAAAGGCCTTACAAGGGCACGCTGATCTTGTCATGGCGGGTACAGGCAATTTTTCCAATGACGTCGAAAAATTGCTGGTTCAAAACCCTTCAACATTGATCCTCGGCGATGTTGTCAATATGCCCAAAGATATTGAAACAAAGTTGAAGACTTTCGTGGAAAACGGCGGAACATTGATACGGTTTGCCGGCGACAATCTCGCCAATGCAACGGGTGATGATAGTCTTTTGCCGGTACAATTGAGACATGGAGAAAGACAATTGGGCGGGGTCATGTCTTGGGCATCACCTCAAAAATTGGCACCTTTCACGAAAAACAGCCTGTTTTCTGATATTCCTTTCCCAGATGATGTCACGATTTCCAGACAAATTCTAGCCGAGCCAAGCCCACAATTGTTTGATAGAACACTGCTTAGCCTTGCAGATGGAACACCTCTTATTACCGCTGCCACTATGGGAAAAGGCAAAATCATTTTTGTCCATACATCTGCTGATCCATCGTGGTCCTCATTACCTCTTTCTGGCTTTTTCGTAGAAATGCTTGAAAAGCTTATTTCGATCAGTTCTCTTACGAATGACGATGCTACGAAAAATAATGAAAATATCGTTCGTAAACCATGGCGTGTGCTTGATGCGACAGGAACATTGATACAGCCGGAATCCTATGTTTCACCACTTGTTTTGGATGAAAATACACCTGCTTTACCGTCTTATAACCATCCGCCTGGATTTTACGGTAGCGAAAACAATTTATATGCTGTCAATTTATTGGACAGCCAATCAACCCTTCAAAACTTGGCAATCCCCGTTGACCTGAAAAATGTTCATCAAATAAACTATTCCAGTGAAACACAATTGCGTTTGGTTGGTCCCCTTTTGGGAATAGCGTTAATTCTGTTTATCCTAGATAGTCTTATTGTTCTTGGAGTGTCGCGCTTTTTCGCCAAACACCATAAATTGATGTCTGTTGTTTTGATGGCAGCAACCTTGGTAGCCCTCATCAATATCAATCAAATCTCGCCATTATATGCGCAAGACCTATCTCCCAATGATAAAGCCATGGTTGAATCAGCCGGTAAAACACGTCTTGCCTATGTAATCACCGGCAATAATGAAATTGATGATACCAGTAAGACTGGACTTGAATCGCTCAACCAATTCATAAAAACGCGCACGACCATAAATCCGGGTCCTGTCGCTGGTCTTGATCTGGATAAAGACGAGCTTGCATTTTATCCGTTAATTTATTGGCCGATTGATGCGACTGCCCCCATACCAACACAAAAAGCTATCGAAAAAATTGATGCGTTTATGCATCAAGGTGGCACTGTGCTATTTGATACGCGCGACCAAATGACTGCCGGTATGGATTTAAAAGGTGCAGCAACGCCCAATACACAGAGATTAAGAGATATTCTCGATGGGTTAAACATTCCTGCTCTTGAACAAACGCCGCCAGATCACGTGTTATCACGGTCGTTTTTCATTATGCCTGATTTTCCCGGACGCTTTCGTGGCTCACCTTTATGGATTTCATCATCTGCAATGGGAAGCAATGATAAACGCCCCATTCATGCTGGTGACGGCGTAAGTTCAATTCTAATTACCGCCAATGATTTGGCTGGTGCATGGGCACATGATGGCAAAGGCGCATGGAAATATCCATTAATACCCGATGACCAAATGCAACGGATTTGGGCATTTCGCGGTGGGTTGAATATTGTCATGTATATTTTGACAGGTAATTATAAAGCCGATCAGGTGCATGTTCCTGCTTTATTGGAGCGTTTGGGTCAGGAGCGTGCACAATGAAGCAGTTCATGAGCTTTCAGCCATTATTACCGGTCAATCTGATACTGATACTCGCAATAATAGCGTTGATTATCATTCTTGTTGGCCTTTTCCTGCGAAGACAGGGTGCCGTGCTAAGACTATTGGCATTAGCAGCACTTGTGCTGGCTTTGGCTAATCCTGTCATGGTTGAAGAGCAGAGAGAACCAATCAAAAGTATTGTTGGCGTTGTTGTTGATAGAAGCACCAGTCAAAATTATGGTACGCGAACACGCGATACCAACGATGCGCTCAATGCGTTAAAAGAAGAATTTAAAAAACATCCTGAATATGAGCCAAGATTTATCGAAGCATCATCACAATCTGATATGGCCGTTGGAACAGAAACAAAACTGTTTACACCGTTAAATCAAGCGATTGCAGATGTTCCCCCTGCTCTCTACGCCGGTACTGTCTTAATTACTGATGGGCAAGTGCACGACATTGCCAGTGTATCGGGAAGTGTTGTCAATGAAAAACCGATAAATGCACTCATCACAGGTCAACTTGATGAGTTCGATCGCGAGATTAAATTTGTAGAACCGCCAAGATTTGGCATTACCAACAAAAAAGCAAATATTTCTGTGCTGGTCAACGATAAAGGACGCAGTACAAGCAGCGACAAAACCGCTACTGTTTCCATCAAGGTCAATGGTGACGCCGTTGGTCAATACAATGTCACGATAGGTGCGCCCTATCAAATTGAATTGACAATACCTCATGCCGGCAAAAACATTATCGAAGCAGCAACTGAACCGCTTAAAGGCGAACTGACGACTGCCAATAATGAAACGGTTACAGTCATTGAAGGTATTCGGCAGAATTTAAGAGTCTTATTGGTTTCTGGCGAACCGCATAACGGTGAACGTACTTGGCGTGACCTGTTAAAGAGCGATGCCAGCATTGATCTGGTTCACTTTACAATTCTTCGCCCACCAGAAAAATCTGATAACACACCTCTTAACCAGCTATCACTGATTGTATTTCCAACGACAGAGCTTTTTGTCGATAAAATCAACGACTTTGATCTGGTTATTTTTGACCGTTATCAGCACTATGATGTGTTGCCGCTCATCTATTATGATTATGTTGCCGAATATGTGAAAAATGGCGGTGCCTTGCTCATGGCAACGGGCCCCGAATTTGCAGGTGACACATCACTTGCCCAGACACCTTTGATTTCCGTATTACCAACCTTGCCAAGTGGAGAAATCATTGAAAAACCATTTCGTCCCTCTCTAACAAAGGACGGTATGCGACACCCTGTAACGCGGGACTTGGAAACAAAAACCATGAACAGCGGTAATTGGGGCAGATGGATGCGTCAGATCACTGTGGGGGATACATCTAAAAGCACTGTTGTTATGAATGGCGCTGACAACCGCCCCCTAATGTTACTGTCCCATATCGGAAAAGGGCGTGTCGGCATGTTATTGTCCGATGAAGGCTGGTTATGGGCTCGCGGCTTTGAAGGGGGTGGTCCCTATGCTGCCCTTTACCGTCGCATGGCGCATTGGTTGATGAAAGAACCGGACCTTGAAGAAGAAGCTTTAACGGCAAGCAGCAATGGGAATAACTTAACCATTCGTCGGCAAACAATGGCTGATAAACCCGAAACTGCAACCGTCACATCACCTTCCGGCAAAACGCAGACTGTTACGCTTGAAAAACAGCAGGAAGGCGTATTTGTCGCCAGTTTGCCAACCAATGAAGTTGGATTATTCAAGATTACATATGGCGATAAATTGGCATTAGCCCATATTGGCCCGATGAATTCTCCTGAATATGCCGAACTTATATCGACTGAGGAAAAGCTCACACCAGTTGTTTCTTCCTCTGGTGGGCATATCACAAGGCTGCATGCCAAGGCATCGGACAAAATATCAATGCCGACAATAACACCAATAGACAATAGTGCGCGAAGCAAAAACATAAAAGCCGACAATATTGCTTTGTTGAAAGCTGACCAGACCAAACTGGTTAATACTGTGCAATATTCTATTTATACTGGCTTATTGGCACTATTTGTCTGTCTGCTGCTATTAAGCGGTATGTGGTACAAAGAGGGGCATTAAGAATAATTCTTAACGCATCTATGCCGAACAATCCCGCAAGCACTTTGACAGGCTCCTTTTTCAAGTTCCAAAGCTAAAAGCCGTTTTGGGTTGACTGGAGCTGGCATCGTCATTTGTCCTTCTAAGACGGTTTTAAAACCAAACCGTCTATAATAAGGCTCGTCCCCCACCAGTAAAATAAGCCGACATGCATTTTTCTCAGCTGCTTCTATGGCCAATGCCATTAATTTGCTACCAAGACCCAGACTTTTAAAGTCATTTGCCACGACAATTGGTCCCAGAAGATAACTTTTAACATCGCCTATCCATATCGGTGTCATACGGATAGTGCCAATCACTCGATCACCCAACATTGTTACAAATGATAAATTGGGATCATGCCCACCAACTTCCCTAATAAGGTGGGCAGCACGCGTAAACCGTGCCGGACCAAAAGCTTCAGCATTCAACAGTTCAATTGCCGAAACATGATCTACTTGTTCATTAAAAAATGTAAGTTCCAGATTATCACCGGAATTATCGCCAGATGGCGCCAATGGAAGCTTAAGCGTAAGCACAGAAGACATAGCCATATTGAAATCCACGAAACAATGAATTGCACAGAAATGTAACAACACAACCCTTCAGGTCATGCAGATCGTTCATCGTCGTTGATTAGCAAAAGCCATATTTTTTACTCAGCCCAACAAGGTTCTTTAAAATAATCCAATCGTTTTTACTTCTTCCTTTAATTTAAAACAGAAAAAAAATTAAAAGCAACAGGTCGCTACAAAATAAAAAGCGATAACTTTCTTTGATTTTGAAAGTTTCCGAGCCTCCAAAATACATTTCATGAGTACGCAATTGATTCGTTATAGTTAAGGTAAGATTAAAAATTCACGATTTGTCAGGCTGTTCTCGTGTCATGGCTAACGAAATTTGTTGCATTTATGAGACACTCATCGCGCAAACATGGCGGTAACAAGGCAAAAACCGTTAAGTTTGATTTAAATCAATGGAAATTTCTGCAGAAATAGTTTTGAAAGTAATCAATCACTTCCGTGTGAAACACGCACCGCTTTATTGATTTAGGAGATTTAATATGAAGAAATTGATCGGTAGCAGCCTTGTTGCCATCGCAGCAGCACTCAGCTTCTCAGGATCAGCTTCGGCTGCCGATGTCCAGAGCGCAAAACCAGTTGTTCAAGAGGCTCAAAGCCCATGGCAGATCCGTGTTCGTGCTCTTGGCGTTGTTCCTCGTGATAAAGGTCGTGTTCATCACGTTCCTGGTTCAGAAATGGACTTCTCAAGCACAGTCGTTCCTGAACTCGACATCACCTATTACTTCACAAACAACATTGCTGCTGAATTGATCTTGGGCACAACCTATTCATCAATTGACGGCCGTGGTTCACTCGCTGGTATCGGTAAAATCGGTAAAACATTCATCTTGCCTCCTACCCTTACATTGCAATACCACTTCACCGATTTTGGTGCATTCAAGCCATATGTTGGTGCTGGTGTAAACTACACAATCTTCTACAACCAGGATGGTAACGGCGCTGATCGTGGTAGCGGCAGACGCATCACAGGTCTCGACATCGACAACACATGGGGCGGCGCTCTTCAAGTTGGTTTCGACTATATGCTTGACCAACATTGGGGCTTCAACTTTGACGTTAAGAAACTTTACTTGCGTCCAGACTTCAGTGCTAAGCTCAATGGCGACAAGATCAGTGGTAAAGCCGATCTTGATCCATGGTTGATCGGTGCTGGTGTAACATACCGCTTCTAATAAAGCCAAAGGGGGCTTTAAAGGTAAATTGAGGGGGCTTGATTTACCTCACAAAAGAGGACGCTGTAGCAGCGTCCTTTTTTTGTTGCCATTTTTTCGTGTTTCTTTATGCTTTGCGCTATGTTTCAACTGGCACACATATCAGACGTTCATCTGTCACCATTACCGGAACCAACATTCGGCGAATTGTTGGGAAAACGGTTAACTGGCTATATCAATTGGAAAAAAAACCGAAAAGGTCAGCTCGGTACCGATACACTTGATGCGTTAATGCAAAGCATTAAATTGAAACAGCCCAATCACTTGGCAATTTCGGGTGATTTGGTCAATCTGGCTTTAACAAAAGAATTTGAACAAGCCAAAGATTGGCTACTACGACAAGGGACTGGGCGTGATATCACGCTGACTTTCGGTAATCATGATGCTTATGTGGGCGGAGCTTTTAAAAAAGCCTGCCATACATTTCGTCCTTGGGTAACGGGTGATGAGCCACATGCTTGGAGTGGTATTTTCCCATTTATGCGCGTTCGCGACAATGTTGCTGTAATTTCGGTCTCGTCTGCTATCGCTACTTTGCCGTTTTTAGCAACAGGTTATTTTGATAGTGCACAAGCCCACCATCTCGCCGACTTGTTGGAAGAAGCAGCCGAAAGCAAACTATTTCGCGTTGTTATGATCCATCATCCGCCTATTCATGGCGCCACATCATGGTACAAAAAACTTTGGGGCATTGATCGGTTTCAGAAAGTCATCAAAAAGCATGGTGCTGAATTGATTTTACATGGGCACACACATATCCCCTCTCTCAATCACATTGAGGTCAAAAATAGAAGAATTCCAGTTGTGGGTGTGGCCTCGGCATCGCAAGCATTTGATGGACGCAAGCCTGCTGCAAATTATAACTGGTTTTCCATTGAAAAAAACGGCGATAATTGGCAATGCCAATTACAAAGATATACGATTATTAACGACAAAAACGAGATCAATTGTACCGAACAATGCCAGCTTTTCTAACAATTTCGTTGAGAGAGCCAATCTGCAAATAATCCAACAAAAAGGCTGCCTAAAATGATAGGCAGCCTTTCTTTCTAACACTTCACCATCAAGCCAGCTTAAATATTTAAGCGATTAACAGCGGAAACAATGGCAGAAAGTGATGCTGTCGCAATGTTTTCATCAATAGAAACACCAAAAACCTTTCCTTCTGGATAGGCAATTTCCATATAGCAAATTGCTTTAGCGTCAGAGCCTTGTTGCAATGAATGCTCTGAATAATCAACGACAGAGAGTTTCTTTCCGATATATTTGGAAAGCGCATCAATAAAACCATCAACCAGCCCTGTTCCCTCGCCTGTTATATCATGGGTTACACCATGATCTGTTATCTCTGCGCTAACAGTTACACGCCCTTTGGCGGATGGATTTGTTGTTGTTTTATAATCCTTGAAGCCAAATCGTGCCGATTTATGGTCGACATAGGTATTGATAAATTCATCATAAATGCGTTTTGGTGGCAGTTCTTTACCTTCGCTATCTGTAATATGCTGAATAATATCGCGAAATTCGATTTGCATATTCCGTGGTAAGTTAAGGCCGTAATCCTGCTGCAAAATATAGGCAATGCCGCCCTTACCTGATTGCGAATTGATACGGATAATGGCTTCATAAGAGCGTCCGACATCACGTGGATCTATCGGGAGATATGGCACTTCCCATAAAGACTTGTTCGATGTCTTCATTGCTTTCATTCCCTTATTGATCGCATCCTGATGCGAACCGGAAAATGCGGTATAAACCAATTCTCCAACGTATGGGTGACGCTCGGAA
Source organism: uncultured Bartonella sp. (assembly GCA_946478665.1). Taxonomy (GTDB): domain Bacteria; phylum Pseudomonadota; class Alphaproteobacteria; order Rhizobiales; family Rhizobiaceae; genus Bartonella. Next base: position 35,256 of record CAMLCZ010000005.1, read on the forward strand.
ATTAGCAACTGATTGCAATATTCATAAACTTCCTTGATCTTCTCAATATTCGAACAATCAAGCTCGGGATTGACACCTTGCGTAAACATATTCAATGCCAATGTGACAATGTCGACATTACCAGTTCTTTCACCATTGCCAAACAATGTCCCTTCAACACGATCAGCACCAGCAAGCAACCCCAATTCAGTCGCGGCAATGCCACAACCACGGTCATTATGCGGGTGCAATGAGATAAGAACACTGTCTCGCCGATCAATATGACGTCCCATCCATTCAATTTGATCGGCGTAAATATTGGGGGTAGACATTTCGACAGTCGACGGCAGATTCAATATCATTTTATTGTCAGGCGTCGGATTGATAATTTCAATCACGGCATTCGATATTTCCAAGGCAACTTCCAGTTCGGTGCCAGTAAAGCTTTCCGGCGAATACTCAAATCTGTAATCTTTGCCCGCTTTGCTTGCCATATCCATAACCATCTTTGCGCCATCGGTTGCGATACGCTTGACGCCGGCTACATCCTTGGCAAAAACAACGCGGCGCTGCAATTCGCTGGTAGAATTATAAAAATGAACAATCGGGTGATTTGCTCCATCGAGCGCTTCAAATGTGCGCGTAATCAATTCAGGGCGGCATTGCACCAAAACCTGCAAGCTCACATATTCAGGCACATTGCCTTGTTCAATACACCAACGCGCAAAATCGAAGTCTGTTTGGGAGGCCGAAGGGAAACCGATCTCTATTTCTGGAAATCCCATTTCCAAAAGCAACCGAAACATTCTTTCTTTGCGATCCTGCCCCATCGGGTCGATCAATGCCTGATTTCCGTCGCGCAAATCAACAGAACACCAAATAGGTGCCTTTTCTATCTGTTTGTCAGGCCAAGTACGATCCTTAAGATCAACTTTCGGATAAGGTTGATATTTTTCAGCAGCCAGCGGCATACCCGGATTTGTTTTTTGGGAAGCGAATGTATTCATCGAAATTTGCTCTTCTAAAGATGACCGATAAAATCAGTTTGTTACATGAAATATAATCTGCAAGAGGAGCATTCACGCCGGTAGGCTACGACTACCGAGCGCCCCTCACCGGACCCGGTAGCCGCAAGTAAGGTCGAGAAGAAGTGCATGACCATAGTTGATCGAAAAGCCTACATTTGAAATGTAGCTATCTATTGTCGATATGTTTTCGTTGGTCATGTTCATAATAGTGCTGATATTGCATATCATTGTGACACACGCAAATGAATTTATCCCGTAATCACCAACTGTTGTTTATTTTATAATAGAATGGCGAAGCTCATTTAATAATAAAGCTGTTTTCATATCATTGATAATATTATTATCGAGAAGTTCAAAAGCATCGGTTATATTTTTCTCTATAACTTCAATACTCTCTCCTTCTTTAATCAATCCACCACCACGGCTGAATTTGTCATTGGGACAATAGTCTGCGAGAAATAACGATAATTGTTCTGTCGAGAAGCCTGGCGTCGTAAAACCTTTAAAAACCAATGTCAGATTATGGACATGATAGCCCAATTCTTCTCTTGCCTCCCGTAGAACAGCTTGTTCATCGGTTTCTCCTGCATCAACCAGTCCTGCGCATACCTCCAATATCGCCATTTGTCCGCTAACGAGATAGGCAGGCGCCCGAAATTGCTTAATCAAAAGAACGGTTTTGCGTTCCTTGTCATAAGGCAATACGGCAACTGCTGGACGGTTATGGTAAGTTTCACGCCGCTGCTTACTCCAACGACCATCATGTTCCTGCTGCTCAAACGAAACATCGGTGAGCTTTGTCCAATTGTCGGAAAGTGTGGTTTGTTGCAGGTTTCTGATCTTTACCATGATAACCTCAAGCTATAGGAACTGCTGTTGTACCTAATGGTAGTTTGGCTTCTTCTTCCGGTTCTATATGAATAACTATTCGGGCATTTTCTATTTCTACTTTCAGGGCATCTTCAATTCTATCACAAATGGCATGGGCATCTCCCACACTCATTGCCGAAGGAACAACCAAATGGAATTCAATGAAAGTAACCTGCCCTGCAACTCTTGTTTTTAGGTCATGAGCTTCTATCGCTCCAGCTGCGTGAGACGAAATAATATCACGAATGCGCATTGTTTCTTCAAGTTCAACACCGACATCCATCAACCCTTGAACCGAGCTATTGATAACCTTCCAACCTTGCCAAAGAATATTGACCGCAACAATAATCGCCAAAACAGGATCTAAAATTGCCCAACCTGTCAGAATTGTTGCTAACAACCCCACCAACACCCCAAACGATGTAAAGACATCGGTCAACAGATGAAGTCCGTCTGCCTTAAGCGCCGGTGAGCGGGAAATCTTCCCCTGTCGCAGCAATAAAAGTGCCCATACAGCGTTAATAACGCCAGCCAGAAGATTGATCCCCAATCCCATACCAGGTTGGTCTGGCAAATGTGCAGCACTTAATGCTGACCATGATTCCCGTAAAATCATAATGGCAGCAACAAAAATCATAGCCCCTTCAAACACAGCAGAAAAATACTCGGCCTTATGGTGCCCAAAAGGATGATCCCTATCAGCGGGTTTCATGCTGATTTTAATAGCCCACCACGCTGCAATCGAAGCAATAACATTTACAATGGATTCCAATGCGTCTGAATAAAGCGCAACGGAATCCGTAATGTAATAGGCAAGATATTTAAGCAAAAATACAATAAGGGCGATCGGAATAGACCAAATCGCCAATCTTTTCACCCTTAAGTTTTCGTCCATTGTTAGTTAACCTTTTTCTTCAGTTTGGAAACAACATTTTCAATCATGCGCATTCCGGCATCACCTCCGAGCGTCATAATCGATTCGGGGTGGAATTGTACCGCAGCAATAGGTTCTTTCTTATGCTCAATTCCCATAATTATGCCATCAGCGGTTTTGGCTGTTATGATAAAATCAGCAGGCAAATGGTCGGAATCCGCATAAATCGAATGATAGCGCCCAACTGTGATTTCCGCTGGCAAACCATTAAAAACAGTTCCAGCCTCCACTATATTGATCCGTGATGGCTTACCATGCATCGGCAATTCCAATTGACGCAAAACACCGCCAAAAGATTCAACCAATGCTTGTAACCCGAGGCAAACACCAAAAATCGGAATATTGCGCTTTCTGGCTTTGGCGATCGTATCATTACAATTAAAATCTTTCGGCGTACCGGGTCCAGGCGACAAAACAACAAGGTCTGGATTAAGCGCGTCAAACACTTCTTCTGCAATAGGCGAGCGAAGCGTTGTCACATTTGCGCCAGTTTGTCTAAAATAATTGGCAAGCGTGTGAACGAAAGAATCTTCATGATCAACCAATAAAATTGAACGTCCCAGACCAACTTTTTCTGGTTGAACATCGGGTTCATCGGCAGAATTTCTGGCACTATCACGGATAGCCGCAATCATGGCTGAAGCTTTCAATTCAGTTTCTGCTTCTTCATCTTCAGGATTGGAATCAAATAACAATGTGGCACCTGCGCGAACAGAAGCAATACCGTCCTTAATGCGCACTGTCCGCAAGGTAAGACCGGTGTTCATATCGCCATTGAAAAATATCATACCAACAGCACCGGCATACCAAGCACGTGGGCTCTTTTCATGGTTTTCAATAAACCGCATCGCCCATAGTTTTGGTGCGCCCGTAACCGTTACAGCCCATGCATGAGAAAGAAACGCATCAAATGCGTCTAAACCAGCGCGCAAACGCCCCTCAATATGATCTACTGTATGAATAAGCCGCGAATACATTTCAATTTGCCGGCGCCCGATAACGCGAACAGATCCAGCCTCACATACGCGACTTTTGTCATTCCGGTCGACATCCGAACACATGGTCAATTCGGATTCATCTTTTTTTGAATTCAACAATTTCAAAATTTGTTCAGAATCGGAAATTGCATCTTCACCGCGCTTGATCGTTCCAGAGATCGGGCAAGTTTCCACCCGTCGCCCAGTAACCCGTACAAACATTTCAGGAGAAGCTCCAACAAGATATTCCTGCTCGCCCAAATTGATAAAAAATGAATATGGCGATGGGTTAGTAAGTTTCAAACGCCGACTAATGGCCGATGGTTTACGAGGACAGCTTTCAAAGAAAGTTTGCCCAGGAACCACTTCAAATAAATCGCCGCGTTTGAAGCTTTCTTTTGCCTTACGCACAAGTTCGGCATATTCGCCACGTTTATAATCACCATTTGGCGGTGTTACAGTTGATGGTTTAAAGGCAACTTCATGACTTTCACGCGGTATATTGACGGTATATTTACCTGCATAGGCAAAATCATAATAATCTATCCATGCGCTGGCAGAATAATGGTCAACAATTAATATCGAGTCTGGCAGATATAACACCAGATCACGTTGATCGTCTGGCCGTTTAATTTTGAAATCTATAGGCTCAAACTGAAAAGCCAGATCATACCCAAATGCGCCGTAAAGTCCGAGATTATTATCCGTTGTCGAAAAAAACAAATCAACAATTGCGCGCAATACAGTAAAAACCGATGGCATGCGCGACCGTTCTTCTTCCGAAAAAACGGTTTCACTTTCTTTTACTTTTACTCGCAAGAGATTTAATGTCTTTTCTACAACAATAACCTCTGGCAATACTGTAACAACACTTATAATAGCTTCGAGCAAAACTTCACCGCGTTTTGTCAAAGCCTCTATTTTCACATTGCGCCCTTGTGTGGTGATGACCACAGGCGGATCAACAATGCCGGAGTCCCAACGCGTATAGCGGCCAGGATATTCATAATTTGATGAAAAAATTGCACCACGATGACTATCGAGATCATCAATAAGCTTATCAATCGCACCTTCATACGCAATTTCTTTGCGCCGGCGTGTAACCGCTATACCGCCCTTGGTAATGTAATCAAGACCGTTTTCCATCGCTATTTCTGTCATTTTAAAACTCCGTTATCCTTGTTGTTCGTGACGAATGCCAGCGCGGAGTATAGAAAAAGGCCGCCCGGTTTTCCGTCGCGGCCTTCGCAAATTTTTGCACAAAATGTCCCATTGGGCCGCTATGAACGACCGCACCACCAAGCAGAGAATGAGCATTTGTACATCATGGCCTGCTTTTAGCCTTTTGCCCTCTTTGTTGCAATAGCAAAAATTAACACAAAAGGATCTATTCTTGTACTTCATGGCAAAAGGCAAACAACCGATAGGTCAAAATAACTTAAAATGAGTATTTATAAGAATAACAAAAGAAAAGTCCGGGCATTGGGGACCCGGACTTTTCCCCCCTTTCAGATCAAGGGGAATACAGGCGCAGGAAATAGCGGGGGACCTAACGACCTGTAACCGTGTTAAAGAAAACTAGGTTCTTTATGTTCGGTAAGCAGTAATATATACCATCATTCGTAATAGTCAACTAATTTTACAACCTTAGGTTTATTTTTTTTAAACTATACTTCCCCATAAAGTTTTTCTTGCCCGAATATATAGTTCTTTATTTCTTTTAGTGACTATTTCATTGTTATATTGACCATTCGGTAAACAAATACTCAAATTTATCTTACCAGATGATTTTTTAGGCTGGCTAATTACTCTAAGATAATGATGATTAACTTCATTTTTTGACAAAGAAATATAAAAATACTTTTCATCTTCAAATGGAACTTCGGCTTGTTTGGTCATTCTATGGGTGCGTGTCCGCTCTACCCTTTGTGAAAAATGACACCAATTGGGTTCCTGTAACGGGCATTTAAGGGCATGTGGGCATGGTGCTACAAGAAATGCGCCTTGCTCTAAAAGCCTATCACGCTGCTCCATTAAACGTTTCCAACCGGCAGGTGTTCCTGGTTCTATTAACACTAGGACAGAACCAGTTTTTGTCCATAGCTCATCAACCAATTTATTTCTGGTTACTGATTCGAGTTCGTCCAAGACATAAGACAGTGTCACAAGATCAGCTTTTTCTAAATCCAACATTGCTATGTCTTTAATGTTGGCATTTTTCCAAATAGGCGAAAACTCTAGCACTTGGGAGGCAAGGTTTTTGCCAACCTCCATAATCTCATCACTTTGCTCTACTAAGGTCGCTTGATCTATTGATGGGAATACTTCACTTGCTGCCAATAGTGCAGTCGCAGGCCCTGCCCCGACATCGAGCTGGCTCTTGGGCGAAAAATCCGGCATTATTTCCAAAGTAAATTTGAGTGCTGCAGTAACCGTTGCAAAAGTTGCAGGAAAGCGCGCTGCCATATAGGCGAGCGCCGCAATTTTGGAATTGAGATGCATTTGCCCATCACGCAATTCAGCCCTGTAACGGGTGGTAAGCCGTTCACTGGCCTTGCCGAGTTCAGATAAACTCGTTTCGTGAAAGAATTGGTTAATAACATTTTGTATATTAGCGGGAAGCTGCATTATCTAATCCTGTTTTAAGGCTTTTATCATGAAGCTTATTTCATTCTTTATAGAAATAGTCTAACTCGTTAATAGGCAAATTTTGTAGCAATTCAGGAGATGCAGACAATCGTGTCTGGTGTTTTAAAAAAAATAGTGGTGTTGCTGACTACTTTGTTTCTCTCGTCCTTCGCTGCATTGGGAAATGAGCCTCAGTCATGCCGACAAATACGCTTTGCCGATACGGGCTGGACAGATATTTCTGCAACAACAGGCATAGCTGTAACTTTGCTTAAGGCACTCGGCTATGAACCAGACACAAAAATTCTGTCTGTGCCTGTTACCTACGCATCTCTTTCAAGCGGTGACATTGATATATTCCTTGGCTATTGGAACCCATCCATGACGCCGGATTTGCAACCTTACTTAAATGATGGGAGCGTTGAGCTTTTACGTTATAATCTGACAGGCGCGAAATATACACTTGCAGTACCGCAATTTGCCTATGATGCGGGGTTGAAGACATTTGACGATATCAGCCGTTTTGGCGCAGATCTTAAATATTCCATTTATGGGGTAGAGCCAGGCAATGATGGAAACCGTGTGATTCTGTCAATGTTGCATGACAAAGCTTATGGGCTAGACAATTTTCATATTGTTGAAACATCTGAACAAGCCATGCTTGCCGAAGTCGAAGCACGCATCAAAGAAAAAAAGCCTATCGTGTTTCTTGGCTGGGAACCACACCCGATGAATATGGATTTCAAAATTGCCTATTTATCTGGTGGCGATAAATATTTTGGTTCCAATTTTGGTAGCGCTAAAGTTGGCACCAATATACGCAAAGGTTATCGCCAAGAATGCCAGAATATCGGACAGTTTTTAGACAATCTGGTTTTTACCGTACCCATGGAAAACCAGCTTATGAGTGCGATCATTGATAAGGGTCTTGATCCTGAACATGCCGCACGACAATGGTTGCAAGCAAATCCTGAAATTTATAAATCATGGCTCGTCAATGTAAAAACCTTTGACGGGAAAGATGCGGTTGAAGCAGTCAATATTGCTTTGGGATCACAAGATCCACAAACTCTATCGTCCTATAAAATTCCAGTCGGTAAAACTGCCAATACAATTGTAGAATGGCTAAAAAACCATTGTAGTTTGTTTTTTGCTAGCGTGAGATTTGGTTTGGATAGCCTGCTCAACAGCACGTTATCCATTTTATTGTGGCCAAGCCCAATAGTGCTCATTGTGTTTTTAAGTTTCCTTGCATGGTTTAATCAGCGCAATTGGCGCGTTGTACTGTTAACCGCATTGGGCTTTCTCTTCGTTATAAATCAGGGCTATTGGGTTGATACGATGGAAACCCTAACACTCTTATTCTGGTCATGCATTTTATGCATGGGCATTGGTGTACCAGTCGGTATAGCCTGTGCGCACCGACCAAGGATCTATCGGGCAATTCAGCCAATTCTCGACCTTATGCAGACATTGCCAACCTTTGTTTATCTTATCCCTGCCATTATATTTTTCCGTATTGGCATGGTGCCGGGATTAATAGCAACAATTGTTTTTGTGCTGCCTGCCCCCATACGCTTGACCCAACAAGGCATCGTATCAACACCAAAATCATTGATAGAAGCTGGTAAAGCCTTTGGTAGCAACCGGCGGCAAATCTTATGGAAAATCGAGTTTCCACACGCAATGCCTGAAATTCGTGCGGGCATGACACAAACCATTATGCTCTCTCTTTCAATGGTTGTCATTGCAGCGACCGTGGGCGGCAATGGTTTAGGCGTCAAGGTTTATCGCGCCTTACAGCAACACGATGCTGCTATGGGATTTGAAGCTGGCTGCGTTATTGTCGTCGTGGCAATTGTTTTGGATCGTCTGTTCCGCCCCGGAAAGGTGCGTTAAATGGCTAGGGTAATCATTGATCGTGTCAGCGTTGTATTCGGAGCCAAAAAACAGGAAGCTTTAGCGCTTGCCCAGCAAGGGGCTTCACGCGCAGAAATTAAAAACGCAACCAATACGGTACTCGGTGTACATGAGTGCAGTTTAGAGATTTCAGAGGGTGAAACGCTTGTTCTCATGGGGTTATCCGGATCGGGAAAATCAACGTTATTGAGAACCATCAATCGCCTGATTAAACCGATAGAAGGCTCAATCTATGTTGGAAATATCGGACAAGAAATTGATGTAACAAATGCAACCTCGGAAAATTTGCGATTTCTTCGTACCCGTCTTATCTCAATGGTATTTCAGCAATTCTGTTTGTTTCCTTGGCGAACAGTAGCGGATAATATTGGATTTGGCTTGGAAGTTGCCGGTTTTTCAAAAAAAGAACGGCAACTTATTATTGATGAACAACTGGATATTGTCGGACTGCGCGAATGGGCAAACCGTATGGTCACTGAATTATCAGGTGGTATGCAACAACGCATCGGGCTTGCCCGTGCTTTTGCAACAGGCGCGCCGGTTTTGCTGATGGATGAGCCATTTTCGGCGCTTGATCCACTTATTCGCAATCACCTGCAAGATGAGCTTTTACAATTGCAACAACGGCTCAATAAAACATTGATTTTTGTTAGCCACGACCTTGATGAAGCAATCAAAATGGGCAATCGCATTGCCATTATGGAAGACGGAAGAATATTGCAATGCGGAAGCCCGCAGGAAATTGTTCTTTCACCCGCAAATGATCATGTGGCAAAATTTGTGCGTCATATAAATCCTTTAAGTTTTTTAACAGCACGACATATCATGCGCCCTTTAAACTACGATAATTCCAATATCTCAGTTGCAGCCATGGCCAAACCAGAAACAAGCTTGCCCGATTTAATCAGTGCATGCGATAAAAAAAGAGGCGCTATTGGGGTGGTTGAAAACGGTCGCGTAATCGGCTTAATCACGCATGATGATATTATCCATCATTTGGCAGAACATCAGAAACGATAAATATTAATATGGATTTGAATATAATAACTATTAGTGACGCTGATGATCCACGTTTGGCGTCATATCGTGATATTCGTGAAAAGGATCTCGTTGGACGAGATAAACATTTTATCGCAGAAGGAAAAGTTGTTCTCGCTAATTTATTAAAATCAAATCGTTTCTCTGCTCAGTCCTTGCTCGTTGTTGCCGGTCGTCTTTTAGGCCTAATGCCATTGCTCATGAAAACACAACCAACTTGCCCTATTTATTGTGTTCCGCAAAAGATAATGGATACAATTGCTGGTTTTCATGTTCACCGCGGAATATTGGGCGTTGGAGAACGAATTCAGGTCCCTGATCTAACACAATTTTTAGAAACCCTACCAGAACAGGCTGTTATTCCTGTGTTGTGCGGTATTTCCAACCACGACAATATGGGCGCTATCTTCAGAAATGCTGCCGCTTTTGCTGCTGACGGTGTCATTCTTGACAAAACCTGCTGCGATCCTTTGTATCGGAAAGCTATTCGCGTTTCTGTTGGGGCTGCGTTAAAAACCCCTTACACACAAGGTGAAGATATCAAAACGATATTAAGTGCGCTGCAAAAGCATCATTTTCATATTTTTGCTCTGTCACCCTCAGCACCCAATTATTTGAAAGATGCTAAGGTTGAAGACAGAGTGGCCTTGCTGTTTGGAACAGAAGGCGATGGCCTGCCCGAATTTATCCTGCGTGATTTTGAAACATTACGCATTCCCATCGCCTATGATTTTGACAGCCTGAACGTTGCTACTGCAACGGGTCTAACGCTTGCGCATTTTGCAAATCCCGACAAGCTAAATTAATCACAGGTTTGCCTATCGCTTACACCACCAAAAGAACAGAATATAACTGGATATACTTCTCTATATAGAAAACCCATATGCGCTGAAGCGCCTACCCCAGCCAGCTTTAACGGGGCTACCAAAATCGTAGTGAGATTTTTCAAAAGTTGTTTCAGCGTAGCTACTCAATCAATTGCTAATTTGCCGCAATCAACCAATCTGGCGCAGTCAATTATGTCAACTAAAGCGAAAACCCTAACCAAATATATCGACCGCTATAACAGAAGCCATATCTGTCGTAGATATATCCAACTAGACTTAAAACTTAAGCGGCTGAAATCGTATTCAAATTTTCCAAAAGTTGTTTCAGCATGGCTTCTGCTTGTGGTGCGCGTTCAGAATGCGTAATAAAACCGCCACCTAAAACACGCGCGTCATTGCCTTCCCCGTCATAAAGCACACAAGCCTGCCCTGGTGCTACGCCGGTTTCACCTTCAAGAAGCTCAACAGAAAATCTATTTTGCTCATAACGAAGAATAGCTGGACGTGGTGGTCGTGTAGACCGAACTTTCGCAGCAACTTCCAAGCCCTCTTCTGGAAAATTATCCAGATCTTCATCGCCTAACCAATTTGCATCACGCAAAAACAATTTGTGTGTTTCCAGTGCCTCGCGTGGCCCAACAACGACACGTGCATGTTCAGCATCAAGATAGACAACATAAAGAGCACCACCCGTTGCCACACCTATTCCACGACGCTGACCAATTGTGTAGTTCAATATACCATTATGGCGCCCCAGGATACGCCCATCAATGTGAACGATATCACCAGGATTGGCTGCTTCTGGACGCAATTTTGCAATAACATCAGTATATTTTCCCTGCGGCACAAAACAGATATCTTGACTGTCGTGCTTGTCGGCAACCACCAGCCCCATTTTTGCGGCCAACTCTCTTACACGCGGTTTTGACAAATCACCCAATGGAAAGCGTAGATAGTCGATTTGCTCTTGCGTTGTTGCAAAAAGAAAATAACTTTGATCCCTATCCGCATCAACTGGACGATACATAGCGCGATGAACACCGTTTTGACGACTGCGTATATAATGTCCCGTTGCCAATGCATCGGCACCAAGATCGCGAGCAGTTGCTAAAAGATCAGCAAACTTTACAGTCTGGTTACAAGCAACACATGGAATTGGCGTTTCGCCATGCGCATAACTTTCAGCAAATGGATTAATAACAGCTTCACGAAACCGCGCTTCATAATCCAGCACATAATGCGGTATCCCAAGTGTTTCTGAAACACGGCGGGCGTCTTCGATATCTTGTCCAGCACAACATGAACCAACACGATGGGTCGCAGCTCCATGGTCATAAAGTTGCAGCGTTACGCCTACAACATCATAGCCTTCTTTTTTCAACAGTCCTGCAACGACAGAGGAATCAACACCACCTGACATAGCAACCACTACTCTGGTTTCCTCAGGACGACGCGGAAGATCAAGACTGTTGAGAGACATAAGTTCACCTTTTATCCAAATGACGGACATCCCCCGTAATTTTGTCCGGTAACTGTATATTGCCTTCAAGAAGAGACAATACAACCGTCAAAAGAAAAATTGAATGCAGAACGAAGCGATATCGTCATATATGCATGGATGAGTTTATAAAAAAAAACAAAAAAAATAAAGTGGTGTTTCTATTTCAAGTTTTCAAAACTCCGCGCTTTACAGATAACGCACTGTTTTAATTATGTTTTATTCGATGAATTGCAAAAATCGTGCGCAAAAGTGTTAACAGTCCCTTTAGACCTATTTAGTTATTTTTTAAAGCTCAGCGGTTATGGTCATGTCAGGTCCTTGAATAAGAGTAGAGAGTACAATGACCGAATTAGTAAGAACACGCGTAAAATATGTTATCGGCCCGGATGGGAGCCCACTCACGATTACCGACCTACCGCCTACAAATACTAGGCGTTGGGTGATACGTCGCAAAGCGGAAGTTGTTGCGGCTGTGAGAGGCGGACTGCTCAGCTTGGATGAAGCTTGCCAACGTTATACCCTAACAGTGGAGGAGTTTCTTTCCTGGCAGTGTTCGATAGACGAGCATGGTTTGGCGGGATTGCGTACTACACGCATTCAGCAATACAGACACTGATCGTCGCTCGATCATTTCCGTACCCAATATATATTATTAAACAACCGTTCCTTTCACCAAAGGAGCGGTTGTTTTATATTTGAGAAAAACAATTAATAAAAAATGGCCGGAAACCCAACCATTCACCTAACGCACTATTTGTCGAAACAATTTTGCATACGTCGCGATCGTTCAATTTCTATACGCTACCGCTCAATTTTTAAACGGTAACGCTCACTAGCGATTGATAGATATATCAACCGATCATTGAACGACGTTGCACAAAATCGATATCGCTATCAGTAATGGTTTTGCCATCGCGTTCTTCAATAGCTTGTGCGCGTTGAAGTTCCGCTTCAAACTCATGCAATACCATTTCCGCTGAAGCTTTCTGGATTTGAAGATCGCGAATTGAGTTCATCAAATTTTCACGGCGTTGACGGGCTGCACGTGCAAATGTCGGGTAAGCAAAATGATTGATGTCTGTGATGCCAGATTTACGCTCTTCATTAACAATCTGCGCTTCAAGCTCGCTTGTCATGCGTTCAAACTCGCCCATCATCATATCAAGCTGGGAAATCTGGCGGCGTTTTTCCCGCACTTGAAACATTTTTAATCGAACCACACTTTCACGCGGCTTCATACGCAGTACTCCCTACTCCGTGAACAATACACGTTCACGCCATGATACTCATTACTCAAAACCGCTATCAGAAACACGCCCCGTTTCGTCTCCAAAAAAATAGCACCAACAAAATGCAACCTAAACAGCTTAAAAAACAGCTGCGATCAGGCAACAAACAAGGCGTCGGTAACCATTTATTTACGGTCTTCTCACACTATAGGCAAAGAGGCTTAAAGCTCGGTAAACAAAAAGACAGTTTTTAAACTAAAAACTATGAGTCGTAAGAGTCACTTACAGGCATTTCTTAAAGTAAAAATTAAGCATTTCTATTAGGATTTTATCTGCTAGAATCAAGGGAATGTCAGTTTTTTTTAATTAATTTTCATTAACATCTTGCCAACAAGAATCATATTTTGTTAACCATTCTGGTGCAAACTGGAGATAGAGGCAACGAACTGTTCTGCGTGCTGCCGGGCTGTAAAATTAAACCTTGAATAAGGGCATGATTTTACGCTGTTTTTAGAGATTAACCATGCAGCTGCAAAAGCAGTTGTTTGTTATAGACCACGGTCTCGCCTGATTCGGGCGCCGGAAAGGGGATATTCGAATGCGCGTATTACTGATTGAAGACGACAGCGCAACAGCAACAAGTATTGAATTGATGCTGAAGTCGGAAAGCTTTAATGTTTACACAACAGATCTCGGAGAAGAAGGCGTAGATCTGGGCAAACTCTATGATTACGACATCATTTTGCTTGACCTTAATCTACCAGATATGTCGGGATATGAAGTATTGCGTACATTACGTCTGTCCAAGGTAAAAACACCTATCCTTATCCTTTCTGGTATGGGGGGTATTGAAGACAAGGTCCGTGGTCTTGGCTTTGGCGCCGATGACTATATGACAAAGCCATTTCATAAAGACGAACTGATTGCTCGCATTCATGCAATTGTCCGCCGTTCCAAAGGACATGCTCAATCAATTATCGCAACCGGCGATCTCATTGTTAATCTTGATGCGAAAACAGTTGAGATTGGAGGCCATCCAGTTCACCTAACTGGCAAAGAATATCAGATGCTTGAGCTTTTATCACTTCGTAAAGGCACCACACTGACAAAAGAAATGTTCCTTAACCACCTTTATGGCGGCATGGACGAACCAGAACTAAAGATTATCGACGTTTTCATCTGCAAATTGCGCAAAAAACTCGACGCTGTTTCCGGTGGTATTAATTACATTGAAACAGTATGGGGACGCGGCTATGTATTGCGCGAACCAATGGGCGAAGAACTTCGCGAAACAGCTTAATAATAGCTTTTTCAATTATTGAAAAAAGGCTCGATGGTTTTATGTCATCGAGCCTTTTTTATGGTCATTGAATGAAAATTTTCGATCGCGATTTTATTATCTAAATGCAACCGTCCGTTATAATGACGATTGCTTTATCTCATAAAATAACAAATGTTTATGCAGGCGGTAAAGTGAGCCAAACCATCGCAATCGATTAACTTGTTAAATCCTGTTTCGTTCAAAAACAAAATTGCTTGGTATTATCAGTCAAGCCAACACTAGAGTGGTTGACCAGCCGTAAAAGTTATCACCTCTGGCAATGCCTGAATTGCGATAGGCATATTACTCAACTGTGACAATAAAAGAGTATAATATGGCTGAATTGCATGGGCATCGATTGGTTCAGATGGTGTCTGACCGTTATAAAGTTCCAAGAATTTCGGCGGAACACGTAACATTTTCCCACTCACTTTAAGTTGGAAATTGCGTTTGCCATTTTCTTCGCGAATAGAAACATAAATATCACCACCGCGCGGAATTGAGGCATTTGCAATCAGAACAAGATTAAGCAGCAGTTTAACTTCATTTTTAGGCAAAAGAAGCCGCGGTGCCTGCCAATCCAAATTGGCTTTTTCGTTCTGCATAAAATTCTTTGCGACACTTTCTGCGTCGCCACTGTCAATTTCACTACCGGCAGAACCAGCTGCGCCAAAGGCTATGCGTGCAAATTGTAAACGTGCTGATGCGTTTACAGCCGACATACGAATCAATTGCAATGCATCTTCTTCTGCACCACCTTCATCGAAAAGTTCTATACCATTATTGATAGCGCCCACCGGAGAAATCAGATCATGACAGATACGGCTGCATAGCAAAGCGGCGAGATCTGCAGGGCTTAAAGTAACGGCAAGCGTCATAATATGTTTATCTCCAAAATTATTAACCGACGCATATACTGGCTTTAAACCCTTAATTTTTCATGGACACGTGGACAAATTGTGATGAAAGAAAGTTGCTTTTATTGAACTTTTTTTAACAATTTAAATAGTTTTGCCAGTTAGCATACAATCGAATCGGATCAAAAAACTAAAAGATCCAGTTATAAAGTGACTAAAAAGGTGAAACATATGACACGTTCCATCCATACTCACTGGCGCATAGTATCGGCATTCTTCACGTTAATACTTCTTATTAATGTCGGATTGGTGATCTCTGACGCACAAGCAGCCCCACAACAGGACGGTCGTTTCTCCTCACAGGAAATTATCGATTCGGGTCATCGCTTTTTTGGCGATGCCGCTGGCAGCATGGGAACAGCAATAGAAAATATTTTCTCTAAATACGGTTTGCCAAATGGCTATATCCTTGGAGAAGAAGGTTCTGGTGCGATTATCGGTGGCTTATCCTATGGTGAAGGCACATTGTATACAAAAAACGCTGGTGACCATAAGGTATTCTGGCAAGGTCCATCCATTGGTTGGGACTTTGGCGGACAAGGATCCCGTTTAATGATTTTGGTATACGAGCTTGATAATTTGAACAATCTCTGGGGACGTTATGCCGGCGTATCTGGATCTGCCTATTTCGTTGCCGGTGTTGGCTTCCACGTCTTGAAAAAAGAAAACATACTTCTGGTTCCGGTCAGAACAGGTGTTGGAGCGCGGTTGGGCATCAATATCGGATATTTGAAGCTGACCAAAAAAGCCACGTGGAATCCGTTTTAATTCATTCACGCTCTGTCGGAGCAATTCATGTTCATTCAATCGGCTCTCTTTTTTGTCCTTGGCATTGCCGTCACCTTGTTTGTGACGATGCTGATAGCGCCGATAATCTGGCGTAGAGCGCTTTACTTGGCAAAGAAAGCGCTTGCGACAGAAATACCGCTAAGCATTACTGAAATAGAAGCAGATTTGGATTTTCTCAAATCCCGTCATGCGATTGAAATTGTTAAGCGGGACGAGAAATATAATGACCTGTTCAGCAAATATAATGCACAAAAACTCGAGCTTGGAATTGCCACTGAACAGCTTTCTGGCAAATTCGAGCTTGAGCACCAGTTAAACCAGTTAAAAGATAAACTGTCTGATACATACGACGAACTTGTTGTTGAACGCCAACTTGTTGATAAGCTTGGAAATAATGAAAAACGTGGAATTCGGGAATTGCGTAAAATTCTATTAAATGAGCGACGCGACGATATTGATCGCGACAAATATGAAGCCGAAATAAAATCGCTACAGGAAGAAATAACCCACCTAAAACAGGAACTCGAACAAGCGACAGTAAAACAAGCGACTACCGGCATTGAACAAGAGCAGATAGCAAAACTGCGCAATGAGATTCTGAACTTTACAGCGCGCTTGACGGCCGATGTTGCTAAAAAGGAAGGCAAGGATTCCCCAATCAACAAATTGATTAAAGCGCCGCACAGTCCAACGAGTCTGGCTGCCCGCATCGAAGCCAACCTCACCGAAACAGCAAAAGATACAAAAGACAAACCGAAAAAACCTAGAACACGGTCAAAGTAAGTCTCAAAAAACACGACAAAACCTGCTAAAATCACGCATTGGCAAGAGAAAACTGTGAATCACGTTCCATAAGTGCAGTTGAATGTCGCTTCTCTTATAGCAGCATCATGCTACTCCAGTATAAGGAAGAGTAGAAAGCATAATTTATAGCTTTTGATGAAGCATGATTTTTGCCAACATAATGGTACGTGAGGACCAATATTGTGTTTGAGAAACTATTTCACCTATCAGAGAATAAAACACGGACAGGCATTGAAATTAGCGCTGGTTTAACGACCTTCCTGACAATGTCATATATTCTTGCTGTCAATCCTAATATTCTTGGCGCCGCAGGCATGGATAAGGGGGCAGTATTTGTGGCCACGTGTTTGGCTGCGGCTGTCGGTTGTATCATTATGGCGTTCCTTGCCAATTGGCCTGTAGGAATGGCACCTGGCATGGGGCTTAACGCCTTTTTTGCGTATTCCGTTGTTATCACCATGGGATACACTTGGGAACAAGCCTTGGGAGCAGTGTTCTTATCCGGTGTTGTATTTCTAATACTCACCGCCTCGGGTATTCGCCGTTGGTTGATTGGTGGCATACCAAAATCGCTACGAAGTTCCATTGCTGCTGGCATCGGTATGTTTCTAGCAATTGTAGCCTTCGAAAATGCCGGAATTGTTGTAAAAAATGACGCTACAATTATCGCTTTGGGTGACGTAACTAGGTCAGCAGCTGTCTTGGCTGGCATCGGGCTTTTTGTCATCGTTGCGCTCGATACTTTCAAGGTTCGCGGTGCCATTTTGATCGGTATCGTTGTGGTTACTATTCTGTCCTTTATTTTTACAGATGAAGGATATCGTAATTTTCAGGCTCTTATCCATAGTGGCGGTGTTTCTCTTCCTCCCTCTATCGCACCAACGTTTCTGAAATTGGATATAGCCGGTGTTTTTCATACTGGTATTTTTCATGTTTTATTGGTTTTTGTTCTCGTTGAAATATTTGATGCCACGGGAACACTTGTGGGCGTTGGCAAACGAGCAGGTCTAATCCCGGAAGATAAACCAAACAATCTTGGCAAAGCATTGTTTGCTGACAGTACAGCAATTTTGGCAGGATCACTGATCGGAACCAGTTCTACAACGGCTTTTGTAGAAAGTGCTTCCGGCGTGGCAGCTGGTGGGCGTACAGGCCTAACAGCCTTGACAGTTGGTGTGTTGTTTATATTGGCGCTATTCTTATCACCTATTGCCCTCGCAATACCGTCCTATGCAACAGCGCCAGCTCTGATATATGTTGCTTGCCTGATGATGCGCGAATTTGCCGAAATCAATTGGGATGACATTGTTGAAGCAACACCAGCGGCACTCACTGCCCTACTCATGCCACTGACCTATTCAATTGCCAATGGATTGGCAATCGGCTTTATCAGCTATGCATGTCTCAAAACGATGACTGGTAAATGGCGTTCTGTACATCCAGCAACATGGATTATTGCTATTCTATTTATTATTCGCTTCCTCATGGAATCTCACCTCATGTAAATATAGCGATGAGCTATTGAACGTGAGGTAGATGCATAACGAAAAATCGTTGCGACCATTGAATGGCTCTAGTGATGATGGTGTGGTTTCAACAATGAAAACTAGATATGTTTCATTTATGAAATCGCACCAAATATTCATGGGTCTTGCCCTATACAAACTGTGCACGCCATTTATAATTAGAAGCCGACTAGAGCGAATAAAAGTATTTCGACGGCACCTGATATATCGCCGCAACAGTTTGAAACAAGCATATGATCGGCACTTTTGTGTTTCAATCACAAGCATTTGCAAACATAGTGATTACGTTCAAATGATATGAATTGGGCTTTTAACTGTTCGCATAACATCATCTAATCAAGGAGTAATACTTGTCGGATAATTGTCATCTCGCGGATAATTTTTTCATTTCCTTGGTGATCGTTTGCTCAAATCTATCGATCCAATAGGCAACACACGTCAGATGATTTCCATTTTCATAGCAAAAAGGCCGGAAAAATCCGGCCTTTAAATATATAAATTTTTGGTCGTGCATGATTTGCTACGACTAAACTTAAGCTCCGTGGAACTCTCTGATAGCTTTAATAACTTTATCTTGATCTTGTTTTTCAAGATATGGATGCATAGGCAAACTCAAAACATGATTAGCAGCACGCTCTGAAACAGGTAAGCCTTCTGCAGCTTGTGGGTAATGCCTATAAGCAACCTGCAAATGCAGAGGTTTTATATAGTAAATCATGCTTGGAATACCGGCATTTTGCAAATGAGCCTTTAAACCATCACGATCTTCAACCTCGATTGTATATTGGGCAAAAGCCGACCGCGTGTTCTTCGCTAACACTGGAACTTTGACAAGATCTTGCAAACCTTCAGCATAACGCTCGCCCACAACGGCTCTTTTTTCCATCTCATCTTCAAGAATTTCGAGCTTGTGTATCAATATGGCAGCCTGAATTGTATCAAGTCTGGAATTTACACCAATACGAACATTGTCATATTGTGTTTCGCCTTTGCCGTGGAAATAGATGGAACGCAAACGCTCTGCCAAATCATCATCATCAGTAAACATTGCGCCGCCATCACCATAACAGCCAAGAGGCTTAGCAGGATAGAAGCTTGTAGCACCGACATTACCAAATGCGCCACACATTGCATTGTCATGCTTACCGCCTATTGATTGTGCGGCATCTTCTATAACAAAAAGATTTTCTTTTGCTGCTATGGCTGAAATTTCCTGATAGTTTGCCGGCAGGCCAAACAAATCAACAGGAATAATAGCCCGTGGTGTCAAACGGCCTTCCTTTTTGATCATCGCAATTGCTTCGACCAATTTTTTCGGATCCATATTGTAGGTGTCTGGCAAAATATCGACAAATACTGGCTCAGCACCAACAAGAGCCACAACTTCAGCTGTTGCAGCAAAGGTGAAACTTGGGCAGAAAACAGCATCGCCCGGCCCGATATTTTCTGCCATAAGAGGCATCATCAGTGCATCGGTACCATTTGCACAGCCAATAACGTGTTTAACACCAACATAGTCTGCTAAACGTTTTTCAAACTCTGCAACTTCAGGACCAAGAATATATTTCCCGCTTTCAACCACTTGGGCGATAGCGGAATTGATTTTGTCTTTAATACGCGCACGCTGCGCTCCAAGATCTATAAACTGCATATTAACTCCATTGCTATCCGCTTTAAAACCACCGAATCATATTAACTCAATTGAATATAGTAATAATTCTCTGTGTCAGATTTATATAATCAAAGTTAAGCGATCGATGTAAGGGGTTTCTATTTTTTTGCACCGTGATGAACGCTTCCAGCCGTTAATATGCGCAATACACCAATAGCTTCATCGCCATTTGTTCTCGGTTCTTCACGTGTTTCAATACAATGAATAAAATGTTGTAATTCGCGCGTAAGCGGCATTGCTTCTTCCGTTGCGATATATTCTGGCTCATCGGCGGTAAAAGCCCACTGATTATTATCTTGCCAAACTTCAAACCGATAAATCGCTAACTTGCGCTCCCACGGTTCCACATCATCAAACACCGCCATGGCTTTTGTCCCAACCACCGTTAAACGGCGCTCACGATATGGATTTAACCGCGAAGCGAAAAGGTGGCTGCGCATACCATTTGGAAATGTCATATGAACATGGGCAAAATCGGAAAGCTGATCGATAATCGCTGCCCCTTCTCCACGAACTTCACTTGGCTCACATTTGGTTAAAGCCAAAATCATGGAAAGGTCGTGTGGCGCCAAATCCCATAGCGCATCACTTTCAGTGTGGAATTTTCCTAACCCTAAACGGTGCGCATGAATATACCGCACATCGCCCAGAACGCCTTCATTGACCAATTCCAAAAGTTTTTCAAATGCAGGATGATAACGCAAGACATGGCCAACCATAAAAATGCGTTTATTCTCTCTTGCAATCCTTACCTCACGCTCTGCATCTGCAACATTCAAAGCTATCGGTTTTTCAACAAGAACATCTTTACCGTTTTCAACCGCGCGTATGGCATTCGCTGCATGGAATTGCGGCGGTAATGCAAAAACCATTGCATCAATGTCTTTTCGGGTAAAAACGTCTTCAACCGGTATAGCTTCAACATCGTGTTCAGCTGCAAACCCTTCCGCCCGATGCGCATTAACATCGGAAACAGCTGCAAGCGCTCCTAAACTTTTTAAGGTGCGTATGTGATTACTCCCCCAGTAACCACATCCTAAAACTGCTATGCGTGGCGCCATTGTCTATGCCTTATACTCTAATTCTAATGCTAAAAAAGCAATGTAATATTAGTTCAATATCGGTGATGAGCGTCAATGACAAGAGAAAAGGTTGAACACGACGCTTGACAGAACGACATACAACACTTTATATCGCCGCTACAGCTTATTGTTTTGGAAATAAGTGGTTTGTGGCGGAGTAGCTCAGTAGGTTAGAGCAGAGGAATCATAATCCTTGTGTCGGGGGTTCGAATCCCTCCTCCGCTACCAATTTCTTTTCAAGTTAAAAATTTATTTATGCTTATTTCTTCCCAAGTTTGGAAATGCGTTATAGCATTAGCTTTATAAAAGCAGAAATTCATCAATTATTATAACTTGTTAGCCAAATCAGCTTTATGGACAATCGGGCTTATTAAGGTCAAACATCGCATGACTGCAATTCTTGAAAATGTCTTTTCTATCGCTGTTCTCAATTTAAGGTGAAACGTTGAATGGGCGAATAACGCATGAAAATAGCGTTAGATAAGCAAGTTTTTCATTATTTATTATCAACAGAATCAGATCGATCAATTATCTGTCATTGAGTAACGTGCCAATTACTTCTGATCGTATTCTTATGTCTTTTATTGGTGCTATTAGCGCTGTATATGCGCTAATATAGAAAGCCGACGAATTTTACCATCGTGCAGCGGTAAAATGGAAATAATGTAGAGAATTTTAAATGAACCCAACTGATATCGAAATTGCCCGTGCAGCCAAGAAATTGCCTATCGGTGAAATTGCCAAAAAACTTGATATTCCATATGAAAGTTTGATTCCTTACGGCCATGATAAAGCAAAAATAAGTGCGCCATTTATTGAAAGCTTAAAGAATAAAAAAGATGGAAAACTTATCCTTGTAACCGCAATTAACCCTACCCCTGCTGGTGAAGGAAAAACCACAACATCAGTTGGGCTGACAGATGCGCTCAATAAAATAGGTAAAAAAGCAATAGCTGCTTTGCGTGAACCATCTTTAGGGCCAAGTTTTGGAATGAAAGGCGGTGCTGCTGGTGGTGGTTACGCTCAGGTCATTCCGATGGAAGATCTAAATCTGCATTTTACCGGTGATTTTCATGCGATTACCTCGGCACACAATCTTCTCGCAGCCATGGTTGATAACCATATCTATTGGGGAAATGAGCAAAAAATTGATTCGCGCCGTGTAACATGGAAACGCGTTGAAGACATGAACGACCGTGCATTGCGTGATGTTGTTATATCTTTGGGAGGCGTAAAAAATGGCTTTCCACGCCAAAGCGGTTTCGATATCACAGTTGCATCAGAAATCATGGCAATCCTTTGTCTTTCCAGCAATCTGGCTGATCTTACCGAAAAATTGGGAAAAATTATTATTGGATACCGGCATGATAAAACAGCCGTCACAGCATCAGACCTTCATGCCGAAGGCGCTATGGCCGTTTTATTAAAAGATGCGATACAACCCAATCTTGTACAAACCTTGGAAAATAATCCGGTTCTTATTCACGGTGGTCCGTTTGCCAATATTGCACATGGCTGCAACTCTATGATTGCAACAAAAGCAGCGCTAAAACTTGCAGACTATATTGTCACTGAAGCTGGATTTGGCGCTGATTTGGGTGCAGAAAAGTTTTTTGATATTAAATGCCGAAAAGCCGGTATTGCACCAAATGCAGTTGTTATTGTCGCAACAATTCGTGCTCTCAAAATGAACGGCGGTGTAAAAAAGCCCGATCTTGCCGCTGAAAATATTGATGCGCTTAAAAGCGGTTCAGCCAATCTTATACGGCATATTTCCAATATCGAAAAATACGGTTTACCAGTTATTGTCGCTATTAATTATTTTAATTCCGATACAGAAAAAGAGATTAAGACATTAACCGACATTGTTGCCAATACAGGACATCGTGCAATTCTATGCCATCATTGGGAAAAGGGAAGCGCTGGAGCAACAGAGCTTGCCCAGCATGTGGTTGATGTCATCGACGAAAACAATAGTAAATTTAAGCCAATTTATGAAGATAATCTTTCTTTGAGCGAGAAAATTCAAACCATTGTCAAAGAGATTTATCATGGTCGCGAAGCGATAATACCCGAGACGATCAAGAACCAGCTAAAAGAATGGGAAGATGCAGGTTACCGCAATTTACCGGTCTGTATGGCAAAAACACAATATTCTTTTTCTGCTGACCCTGCCCTTCTCGGAGCGCCAGAAAACTTTGATATTCCAGTACGAGAAGTAAGATTATGTGCTGGTGCTGGATTTATCGTAGTCATCTGTGGGGATATCATGACAATGCCGGGACTTCCGAGAGTGCCAATGGCAGAGAAAATATTTATTAACGCGAATGGACAGATTGAAGGTCTTTCGTAAACGCGAATAAATTTTTCAGGTTAAAATCCCCCACAGTAAAAATTACAAAAATAAAAACTTCAATAATAAAACCCCGGTGAAAACCGGGGTTTTATTTTATCTTTTAACTGACAATAAAATAATCAGTTGGCTTTTACCGGCGTACCGCTACTGCCTTCCTGCGCGCTTCCCGTTGCTTGTGTATCAGAGCCACCTGTACGAGATGCCCGATTACCACTAAACAAGCGGTAGAACATAGGAATGAAGAAGGTTGCAACGCACGTTGCCGCGAGCATACCGCCAATAACACCAGTACCAATCGCATGACGGCTTGCCGAACCCGCGCCTGTTGATCTTGCAAGAGGAACAACACCCAAAATAAACGCAAGTGATGTCATAACAATAGGACGGAAACGCAAACGAGCTGCCGAAAGTGCTGCTTCAATAGCAGACTTACCGCTTTCACGTTCAATGACCGCAAACTCGACAATCAGAATAGCATTCTTAGCCGCAAGTCCAACCAACGTAACCAATCCGATCTGGAAATAAACGTCGTTGCTGAGGCCACGAAGATATGTGAATGTCAATGCACCGGCAATTGCGAAAGGCACTGCCGTAACAACTGCAAATGGCAAGCTCCAACGTTCATATTGTGCTGCAAGAATGAGGAACACCATGATGATACCGAATATCATCGCAGTAGAACCGGCACCACCAGCAACAACTTCCTGATAGGCAGATCCTGTCCATGCAATCTGATAGGTATTTGGTAGCACCTGATTTGCAACTTCGGTCATAGCTTTGATTGCATCACCAGATGTGTAACCATTACCTGGGTTACCCATGATCTTTGTAGCATAGAACGCATTGAAACGTTCAAGCTGATCCGCACCCGTAATACGCTTGGTTCTAACCAAGGCATTGAGTGGGATCATCTTACCTGAATTGGATCTTACGAAGACCTGCTTAATATCTTCTGCACTTTTACGGAATTCACCTTCGGATTGTATCTTAACCTGATAGTTACGACCATAAAGCGTAAAATCGTTGATATAGATATTACCGAATGTTGCTGAAAGCGCATCATAGATCGAGTTGATTGGCACATCCATAGCACGTGCTTTTACACGATCAACGTGGAAATCATAGGTAGGCACGTTTGGATCAAACGTTGTACGGACACTTTGCAATTCTGGACGCTGATTTGCAGCGTTAACCAGTTTCATTGTCATCGTATAGAGATCAGCGATTGACCCACCACTACGGTCTTGCAAGTACAATTCAAAACCACCTGTTGTCGAAAGACCAGTAATCGGTGGTGGATTGAAAGCAATTGTCACACCGTCTTTAATGCCCGATGCCATACCAACAACTTTAGGTGCGATAACACGTGCATCATCTTCCGGATTAGGTCTATCTTTCCAGTCCTTGAACATGACGAACATTGCACCTGTACTGGTTTTCAAACCACCAGATAGGAGGTCATAACCAGAAATTTCAGCAATATTGTCAACAGCAGGATTAGAATGAAGAATTTCATATGCCTGATCTATAACACCTGATGTTCTCTCAAGAGACGAAGCAGAAGGCAAAATTGATACTGCTAGAATATATCCCTGATCCTCATCTGGAACCAATGAGCTTGGAACCTTTTCAAACATAAACACTGCAAAAGCGCAGACAGCCAAGAATACGATAATACCTGCCCATATTCTATGGACAAAAAAGTCCACGCCAACAACATAAGCATCCGTAATTTTCTGGAAAAAATTATTGAACATACGGAATGGAGCAATTGGCTCTTTATGGGATGGTTTCAGCAATATTGCGCAGAGTGCCGGTGTCAGGGTTAAGGCAACAGTACCTGAAATAACAACAGAAATTGCAATTGTAACAGCAAATTGTTGGTACATCACGCCAGCCATGCCGCCCATAAATGAAACGGGAATAAACACGGCACACAGCACAAGCACAATAGCGATAACCGGTCCGGTAACTTCACTCATCGACTTAACAGCAGCATCATGCGGTGAAAGTTTTTCTTCCGACATAACGCGTTCGACGTTTTCCAACACCACAATCGCGTCGTCAACAACAATACCGATAGCCAGAACCAATCCAAACAGGGTCAACATATTGATCGAGAAACCAAGCACGTAAATACCTGCAAACGTACCGATAATCGAGATTGGCACCGCAATAATTGGAATAAGTGTCGCTCGCCAGTTTTGCAAGAAAATGAACACAACAACAATCACGAGCAAGATAGCTTCAATGAAGGTGTGGATCACTTCTTCAACAGAAACCTGAATGAATTTTGTCGTATCATATGGTACTGAATATTCTATTCCTGGAGGGAACGCGACTTTCAGTTCACTCATACGCTTTTTAATAGCATCCATGGTTGCAAGCGCATTGGCACCTGGTTGCAAGAACAGCATAATTGGCACCATAGGGCTGCCGTTCAATTTTGAATCAACAAAATACTGCTGTGCACCAAGCTCTATTCTTGCAACATCCTTGAGCCGCAAAGCAGCACCAGTATCATCAGATTGCAAGATGATTTCGCCGAATTCTTCGGCAGTTACCAAACGTCCCTGTGTGGTCGCTGAATAGGTAAATGCGCCGTCAATATCAGGCTTTTCACCAATACGACCAACTGGATATTGGTTGTTTTGCTCTTTCACAGAGTTAATGACATCCGTTGGTGTCAAATTATATTGAGCAAGCTTATCCGGACGGAGCCAGATACGCATTGAATAGTCAATATTACCCAAAACCTGAGCATCACCAACACCCGGAATACGCTTTAAATCGTCAACAACGTTGAGAAGTGCATAGTTACCAACATAAGTTCTGTCATACGCACTGTTGGTTGACCGCATGGCGACCAAACCCAAAATGGATGATGAACGTTTATCAGCAACAACGCCTAAGCGTTGAACCTCTTGCGGCAACGTAGTTAACGCACGTTGAACACGGTTGTTAACATTAATCGTTGCCTGATCTGGATCAGTTCCTAGGGCAAAAGTAACTGTTATCTGCAATGTTCCAGAAGCATTACTGGTCGATTGCATATAAATCATATCTTCCACACCGTTGATTTTTTGTTCCAATGGAACAGCAACGGTTTGAGCGACAGTTTCCGCACTCGCACCTGGATATTGCGCACTGACAACAACCTGAGGCGGCAGCAGATCAGGATATTGGGCGACTGGCAATATGCGCATACATACGAAGCCGGCCAATACGATGATGATTGAAATAACCGACGCGAAAACTGGCCGATTAATAAAAAAGCTATAGCTCATTGTGCGGGCCCCGAAGTTTTGTCATTGCCCCCATTGGCAGGCGCTGGCTTATCCTCGGTTACTTGAACCATAAGGGCTTTTCCTGGAGGAACGCGCATCATACCTTGTTCAATATACACTTGCCCCTCGGTGACAACTTCGTCACCGTCTTTCAGACCTTCTACACTCTTGGCGGTATCCTGCCCGTCAACGGTTGCATCTGCAAGCAACCAGTCGCCGTTTTGCATTTTACGGACAGCTTTAACGGGACGTTGTTCTACAGCCATAAGTCTGCCAGCATCCTGTGCATTTGCACCTGGTGCTGGAGCCTTATTATCATTGGCTGGTGCGCCATTTGCCGGCGCTCCGGCGCCTGCACCTTCTGGCTTTTTCAACACATAGACAAATTGACCATTGCTGGTTTGCATCAATGCGGATTCTGGAATTGTAATGGCATTTGCCATTTTTATGCCAGTCACCGTAACGCGAACAAACATACCCGGAACCAATCTACGATCAGGATTTGGGATAACAGCACGTGCGCCCAATGTACCTGTTTGTTTGTCAATCGTTGGCGATGTGAAATCTACGGTACCTTGTTGCGGATAATCGACACCTTCACCGAGGCGAACCGTGATTTTAAGATTATCTATCTTCTCACCACGTTTTTGCATTTCTTGCATTAAACCACGGATTTGCTGATATTCACCATCAGCAAATGAGAAGTTCACATAGGTAGGATCCAATTGTGTAATCGTGGTCAACAGACTGGATGATGGATCTGTTCCGATCAATGAACCCTCTGAAACAGCTTCACGACTGGTCAATCCACTAATTGGCGCTGTAACCTTAGTATATTCAAGGTTAAGCTCAGCGGTACGCAACTCGGCTTTGGCCTGCATCAGCGTTGCCTGATCGGCATCACGCTTGGCAAAAGCCTGATCTCGTTGCGATGTTGATTGAACTTTCTGTTTCACCAATTCTTCAGCACGATCAGCATCACGCACGGCCTGATCATAATTGGCTTGAGCCTGAGCAACTTGTGCCCGTGCCGAAGCAACCGCTGCTTCATATTTATCTGGGTCTATCTCAAACAGAACGTCGCCCTGTTTGACTTCAGAACCTTCAACAAAATTACGATGCAATAAAATACCGCCGACACGCGCACGAACTTCCGTTTCACGGTAAGCAACGACACGTGCAGCATATTCATAATTGATAGGTATCTCTGTTGCATGAATAACTTTTCCGCTCACTTTCGATGGCGGAGGCATATGCGGCTCCTCTTTGCCACAGGCAGCGAGCCCGAAAGACAGTGTACCGATAACGAGACCGGCTGAGAGTTTGTTAAATAGTGTCATATGGTGTCAGACCTTGATTTTTATTCGTGTCCGGTAAAATATACATACATGAATGAATGTAAATAGCCAAATGGCTCATAAACATATAATATCAGTAATATTATGGCGTCACAACCAAGTTACAACATAGATCATTCGTTTTTCCGTTAAGATTAACGTGATCGTTAAAGGGAACTGAATATATGCGACGGACAAAATCCGCTGCGGCAGAAACGCGGGAAACTATTCTAGATGCTGCTGAGCTTGTTTTTTTGGATAAAGGCGTTTCGCAAACGTCTCTGAATGATATTGCCAAGCGTGCCGGTGTTACGCGCGGCGCAATCTATTTTCATTTTCGTGATAAGCTTGCCATCTATAATGCCATTATCGACCGAATAAAATTTCCCCAAGAAGAGCTGATCGACGAAGTAAAAAGAAATGATTCGGTCAATCCGATAGATGTGTTGGAAAATTCTGCTTGTTCGTGTTTAGAACGATTTGTTGAAGACGACCATCAGCAGCGCGTTATGACAATCATTACCTTGCGTTGTGAATATGTTGAAGAATTTTCAGAAGTCATATTTCGTTTACGCAAAGCACATGCAGGTATGTTGGATTTGTTTATTCGATTGTTTCGCGTTGCCCAATCCCGGCAAATGCTCGCTGATGATTGGTCACCGGAAGATGCCGCCCGCGTTCTTGTTTCCATCGTTGTCGGTATGCTGCATGAATGGTTGAATTCGGAAAAAGCCTTTGATCTCAACCAACTTGGAAAGAAGCTGATTTTAACCCAAACAACCGCCTTCCGCAGAAAAACAGATAAATAGAATTTTCTGTTCACCCTTGTGCCATTATAGGGCAGCAGCAATCGTCGACGACATTATAAATGAATAATCGACGAACAAACGATGCTAATATGATAACTGCATTCACCGCACATGACGTTGTATCTCACATTCTTGCGAACCTCTAATAACAATTATCTAACAACTAGCAGTCTTTTGCTTGGGCATTTTCGTGGCAAGCCAATGAGTAACAAACAATGAGTAACAAAACAGTGAGTGGCAAGGCAGCCTCATTATGAGAGGCCGCCATCATAATCCATCACATGTTAGTAGCAGCTATTTAGCGGCTGCGATGGGTTAAAACATGAGAAATAAGCCCCAAAGTCGAGCTATCGCGATTTTCGGCCTTCGCCTCACCAGAAACCATGGGCAACAACTCATTTGCAAGTTCTTTACCCAGTTCAACGCCCCATTGGTCAAAGGAATTGATATTCATTAAGGCACCTTCTACAAAAACGCGATGTTCATAAAGCGCAATAAGACGACCTAACGTAAAGGGCGTCAATTTATCATGAACAAGTGTAATGCTTGGTCTGTTGCCTTCGAAACTTCTATGCAAGCTCAAGTTCTCAGCAGCAATATCATCCATGCCGTTTTTAAGCATCATTGCTTTTGCTTCTTCTGGTGAACGCCCCCTCATCAATGCTTCCGATTGCGCCAAGCAATTGGATACCAACATACTATGCTGTCGTTGCAAATTCGGCTCGTGTCCATTTACCGCCATTATAAATTCAACAGGTATTATATCCGTTCCCTGATGCAAAAGTTGGAAAAACGCGTGTTGTCCATTGGTTCCCGGTTCACCCCAAACAATTGGTCCTGTCGGCGTTGCTACCGGCATACTATCAAGTGTTACATGCTTGCCGTTTGATTCCATATCCAATTGTTGCAGATAGGCAGGAAAACGCGATAATCTTTCTTCATAAGGGATTATTGCCCTAGTTGAATAACCACAGACAACCCGATGCCAAAATCCCAACATACCCAAAATCATTGGTAAATTGGTGTGCAAAGGCGCATCCTTAAAATGCATATCCATAGCGTGTGCGCCAGCAAGAAAACGTTCAAATTGAGCGCCACCAATTGCCAACATGACCGGTAAACCAATGGCAGACCATACAGAATAACGTCCACCAACCCAGTTCCAAAAGCCAAATACACGTGCGCTATCAATACCAAAATCAGCAACTTTATCGAGTGCCGTAGAAACAGCTGCAAAATGCTTTGAAACGGCCAATTCTCCCAAGGCATCGCTAATCCATTGGCGGGCAACTCTGGCATTGGTCATAGTTTCAGCTGTGGTAAATGTTTTTGATGCCACAATGATAAGCGTTGTTGCAGGATTTAAGTTTGCAAGTGTATCAACAATATGCGCACTATCGACATTGGAAACGAAGTGACAACGTGGTCCATCATGATAAGGACGCAGAGCCAATGTCACCATTTTGGGTCCCAAATCAGACCCGCCGATACCAATATTGACAATATCCGTTATTTTATCGCCATGCTCGCCAGTAAAAGTTCCATCGCGTACGGCTTCCGCGAATTTTTCCATCCGGGATAGAACATCATGCACATCGGCAACAACATTCCTGTCTCCCAATTCAATTACCGTATCTTTGGGCGCGCGCAAAGCAACATGGAGAACGGCTCGATTTTCTGTTGTATTGATAATGTCACCGCGATACATCGCATCACGTCTACCGGCAACATCAGCTGCGACAACAAGATTATTGAGCAATGTCATGGTTTCTGTTGTGACGCAGCATTTGGAATAATCCAACAACAAATCATCCATCACAGCAGAAAAATGATCAAACCGTTCAGGATCTGCGCTAAACAGTTTACGTATGTCTCGCCCAGCCGCTAAAGCATGGTTTTTTAAAGCGTCCAATGCCGACTGGAAAGTTTCTTCATTGCGAGCCATAACGATTTCTCCTTCAAATATGTCTGAAGAATCTAAAATGAAATTTATATAAGGAAAAGAGAAAAAAACAGAATTACCGGTTTTTGTTTTACTATCTCTTCACCCTTTAAAAAACAAATAGCTCTTTATTTATTTTTTCCATTAAAAAACATATAGTTAAAACAATACATGATGTAAAAATAAGTGATTGAAAAAACTCGTTTTTAAAATAGCTTATGCTTCGTTTACCCCCCCCTGAACAAACAAGTTTATATGCTTATCATCTTCACTGAAGACAACAGGGCAAAACGTCATTGCCATTCGGTCAGTTGCTTTAAGCACAGTGACACCGGATTTTTCAAAAAATCTTAAAACTCACGATAATTTTTACCCTAGTAACCTGTTGGTTTTCCAATCATATTTTTCAAACCGACAATATTTTTTTTATTTTGAACTGTTGCCCTCTAAACAGTGGAAATAGACATCACTATATGATGGAACATATAACGGAACTAGAAATGGATTTTGATCTCGTAATCATTTTTATGACACTGTTTTATAAAATGACACGAAAAAATTATCCTGAATAATAGATCTTTATAAAATAATAATTATAGTAACAGATATAGATCAATACATCTTCATTATGGATTTTGCATGGCCACAGAGGATATAAAAAATAAAGAATTTTCTGTGCCTGCAGGCATGGCGTTGCACAGCGATCATGACAAGATTCCTGTCTATTACCGTATGCGCACGCGGCTGCTGCTTTTAATTACTTTATCTGTTTTCATCACAGAAATTCTGATTTTTATGCCTGCGATTGCAAGTATGCAGCAAAGTTGGCTGGAAGAACGTCACCAATCAGCCAAAGCTATCAGCCTTATACTGGCAGCATCACCCAATGTCGCAATCAGGAATGAACTGAAGAATGAAGTTTTATTTTCCACAGATGCGCTTGCAATAAGCGTTATAGAGGGATCCAACAAACGGGAATTGGCAAGTAGCAGCAAGTTAACACAAATTGACGAAATCATCGACTTGTCAAACTATAGCGAAACCAAAGCACTGCTCGATTCGTTAACGACGCTATATTTTGGTGGCAATAAGACGCTGCTTGTCCGTGGACCAATTGATGGCACTGATATGAAACTGGAAGTGACCATATCGGATAATCATCTTCGTGATGCGATGATACAGTTCACTTGGCATTTCATTATTGTTTCGATTACAATTGCTATTGTCGCAGCAACCTTGATCTATCTCATTATCCATGAGCTTTTGGTGCGCCCACTCCAAAAAATATATATGAATATGATTGATTTTGTCATCGAGCCGCACAACCCAAGCCGCATTATGGTGCCTGAATCCCGTCGGGACGAACTTGGTTTAACGCAACGGCGGATTTCCGTTATTGAAAGCGAATTGC
This sequence comes from uncultured Bartonella sp., assembly GCA_946478665.1. GTDB lineage: Bacteria > Pseudomonadota > Alphaproteobacteria > Rhizobiales > Rhizobiaceae > Bartonella. The sequence goes on from CAMLCZ010000005.1 coordinate 67,440, forward strand.
AGAAAAGTTATGCACATCAGAAACATTTGGCCAATTTGGGACTGGCTGTGTCAAAGATAAATCATGACATGCGCAACATTTTGGCATCTGCCCAGCTTATGTCCGACCATTTATCCGATGCAAAAGATCCGATGGTGCAAAAAATTGCTCCGAAACTTATCAAGGCAATTGATCGTGCTGTGATTTATAGTCAAAGCGTTATTAGTTACGGACGCACGCAGGAAGCAGCACCAAAAAGGGAAAGATTTGTTTTACGCAACCTTGTTGATGATGTCTTTGAATCGCTGACCATCCCTGGTTCGGATCAGGTAACTTTTTGCAATTTGGTTGCTGATGATATTATGGTTGACGCAGATAGCGAGCAACTGCACCGCGTGATTACAAATCTTTGCCGTAATGCCATCCAAGCAATGGTTGAACATGACGATAATGAATGCGGCTATAAACAAATATCAATTCGTGCAGAACGGATCGGCGCATGTACGGTCATTAATATAGATGATACGGGCCCAGGTTTACCAGAACAGGCAAAAGAGCACCTATTCACGCCATTTCAAGGATCTACCAGCCTTCATGGCACGGGATTGGGACTCACAATTTGTGAAGAGCTTATCCATGCCCATGGCGGAACAATAAAACTGCTCGATGATGAACGCAAAGGTGCACATTTTGAAATCCGCATTCCAGATACGTCCGCTTCACTTAATGAATGGCGGAAAAATGGCCATGAAACGACAACATAATATTGTTTTTTCACATAAATACGATTTATGTTTTAAAAAAAATAAATCTCCTCTTGCATTTTTTCAACGAACCAATTAGGAAACGCATGTCTTTATCTGAAAGATAATAAGACATGCACCCGTAGCTCAGCTGGATAGAGCACCAGACTACGAATCTGGGGGTCAGGAGTTCGAATCTCTTCGGGTGCGCCATTTTCCCAATATATTTTGTTTTACATTCTGCTATCTATTTCTGTTTTTGATACAAGCTATCTAAATACTAACGCCATCCACGTTCACAATCGTGAAAAAATAGCATTTGCAAACATCAATAAGACTATTGGTACATATCAATAGGATTAAAACAGAATCGAATTGTGATTGCCTTCATAGATCCTAAATTTCACCAAACACCCGATCGTTACAAATAAAATTATAGGAACTCTCACCGTCCATAAATTGTTTTCTCACTGCTTTAAGGCAAGCAAAACAAGTTCCATTTAAATTTTAACATGGCCAATTTGTTTTTTTAGAAAGCTTGTGTAACTGACGAGGCAAACACTGTCTGCAATTGCGTATTTTTGTTATAATCTATTCTGCAATGCTGCTGCAGAAAGACCTTTGCAAATAAATTTTCACTACAAATGCCTGCCAAGAGCGGTCTCATATCACCCTTTTCGCTATTAGCTTTTTATAGGCTTAATAGATCTCACATTATAAAGAGTTCAATGCTGCATCATTAATATCAAATTTTGCAAATTTTATACGGATTATATTTCAGTATTCGAACCGCAGGATTTTAAATTAGTATCGTTTTATAATGCTAATTTCTGGCGATGTTCAATTAGTTCACTTATTTTACGGCAACGATGATAATTTCAGAGCTCAGATGAGTATTTTAACTATAACAGAATTGTTTTATGTAAAGAATTACCATTTTTATAATTTTGTCAAAAACAACTTTCATATTTTATCACAATAAGATTATTTCTTGTAAAAATATAAAAACAAAAAATATATTACTATTTTAAAATTATAATAAAATTTAGATCATATACTTATTTATGAAACATACTCATTATACTCCTTTTCAAGCACCTCTATTATATTTTCCGCCTTCATGAACCGGGCAAACGAGGCATTTTGCCCTACCCAAAAGGGGCCAATATCACCGTCCCCTTCAATTGATTTTCTTTTCTGCATTTGCTTGAATGCGTCATAACTATAAGGATATTCAGGTATATCCTTGTCCATAAAATGAAAGCCCCATTCGACAAAGGGCGTTAAAATCGATCTGGCTGGACGACCAGATATAACGCGTGTCATTGCCGTCGCGATTCGCGGCTTCGACCGAATTAGCTCTTTATGTCTTTTCGTTGCTGAACTCTCATCGCAAGCCAAAAAAGCGCTCCCCAACTGCACACCGACCGCTCCAATCGACAATAGAGATGCAATATCGCTTCCTGTCATTATTCCGCCAGCAGCAATGACAGGAATGGAAACATTTTCCACCAGAAGGCGCGTTAGGGCACGAGTAGACAAACATTCATCGTACTTTGATACGTCAAAAACACCCCTATGCCCCCCGCCTCAAATCCTTGTGCAACAATGCCATCAAGACCTCTCTGCACGATGTATTGACCCTCTTCAAGACTGGTCGCCGTCGCAATAAGTTTCGCGCCAGTCTTCCTGAAAATATTGATTATTTCCTCATCTGGCACACCAAAATGGAAGCTTATTATTTTTGGATCTTGAGACGCTACAGCATTGGCCAACGCTATGTTGGACTTTATAGACTGATAAATATTTTTCAGCGGTGCATCTAAGATATTTTTTCCATTAAAGTGACTTGTGTTAATAAGCTGACGCCATCCTGTTTCTTTTGATGGATCTATACTTGCAGATGAATCATGACAAAATAGATTGATGTTAAAAGGACGATCTGTCAGTTGTTTTGTTTTTTCAATTATCTTTATTGCCTCGTCCGATTTTAGCCCACCCAAGCCGATGGAACCTATTGCACCAGTATTTGACACTGCCGCTGCCATTTCGGGTGTGGAAACACCTGCCATAGGTGCTTGTATTATACGCGACCGTATATTGGTTTTTAAACCCGTAAACATAGCAGAATCCTATTTGTATATACTTATTATAAATATGCATATTAAAAATAATATTTCTATTTATTAATATGCATCTGACGTAACAAAAAACTAATAAAAATGCTAACATAGACATTATAATGGAAATAATGATTATTATATTGAACGATTGTATTTATAAAAAATTTTTATCAAAGTTACTTTTTTCTGCTATTTGATAAATTGAAATCATCCAGCCGATTAACGGCAATATAGCCGCGGTAAAAATACATGCTACAGTCATACATAATGAAGTACCTGTACTTACCAGTGAAACTGTAAATATCTGCTTCACTGCGTGCAAAATAGATGGAATGCTTCCTCTGGTAAGAAACCCCAACACAAACAGATCGATGATATTATCAAAAAGCCAAGGTATTGGACGATAATAGGAAACAATATGACTAGTGAAATTGTTTCAATTCAACTAGAGTGAATTTATCTAGTTCATGTTTTAATACAGTTGTAAACCCAGTTATAACCGTATTATGAATAATTGTTAGCAGATTAAGTTTATTTAATAAACTTTTTATACGATAATTATTTAAATAATTGCATATATATTTATAAATTATATTTTATTCATAAATAAAATAAATATATTAATAAATTAGAAATAAAAATTAATAATATAATTAAATATATTTAATTATAAAATACTATGTTTCACTACAACACGCTACATAAGATATAAATACCTTAACCCTGTAATTTCCATAATCATTTTCTTTATATGAATTCATGAGTCATTAATATTGACAATATCAACCAAACTTTCTTCACAAATGCACTGAGCAGAAGAATTGCGATAGGTTGCAAAATCTATAGAAGCAATAGACCTAAAGGTTTATATTAACAGCAAGAATCTTGAATAATAATTTTAGGACACAAACAATGCCACATGAGCAAATCGTATGTTTTGATGGACACAATGATATCCTATCCAAAATATGGTCCACCAAAAATTCTTCCGCAAACTGTTTCATTGATGGTTTTGACGAAGCAGAAATTGATTTGCCGAAAGCTAAAAGTGGTGGCCTTCGTGGAGGACTTTGTGCTGTCTTCCCTCCATCAACAGATGAAACGCTCGATGCCAATGGTATTTTGCACCAGCTTTCACAAACCGATGCCCTAAAATCAACTATGGAAATGGCAAAACTTCTTCATAATATTGAAGATAGTGCGCCCGATCAGATAAAAATTTGTAAAACGGCCAGTGAAATTAGGCAAACGATCAAACAGAATAAGTTTGCAGCAGTCTTTCACATTGAAGGTGCAGAAGCAATCACAGACAGCTTGGAAGAATTATCCATGCTCTATGATTATGGTTTGCGCAGCATTGGTCCCGTGTGGAGCAGACCCAATATTTTTGCCTTCGGCGTGCCATTTCGATTTCCTTCATCAGCCGATATTGGTCCAGGTTTGACAGAGACGGGCAAAAAGCTGATACGGGAATGTAATAAGCTGCGTATTATGATTGACCTGTCTCACATGAATGAAAAAGGCTTTTTTGATATTGCCAAAATTTCAGATGCGCCACTCGTTGCCAGCCATTCAAACGCTTATAAACTCAGCCATCAAAGTCGAAATCTTACAGATGAACAATTGCTTGCCATTAGAGACAGTAACGGCTTGGTTGGAATTAATTTTGGTGTCAAATTTCTTAGACAAGATGGTGAGAGGAATAGAGATACACCTTTACAGACAATCATCGATCATATTCGCTATATTGTAGATCTGATCGGTGTTGACCATGTTGGTTTTGGATCGGATTTTGACGGAACAACAATTCCTAACGAATTAAAGGATTGTTCTGCTCTACCGAAGCTTATTGAAGCCATGCAAAAAGCTGGTTTTCATAACGATGAAATAGAAAAGATCGCCGCTCAAAATTGGATTTCCGTACTTGAGCGTATTTGGGGTGAATAGGAAGCCATTATTTGGCTTCTCAACAATAGAGCGCGATTATTTATATATTTTTATAAATATATAATTCGCATTCTAACGCTTAACATATTGGTGGTAAAAATTAATCCTGAATAAAACTAATGGTATATGTTTATCCTTATCAAAGATAAGGAAGTATTTTAACTTACAAAAATAAAGATCTATTATTTTTAAATTAAAATAATTCTTAAAAATGATAGGGATAGCATTTTTTAGCAAAGCTATTGACATAAGATTGTTAGTCATCAATACACAAGCGATAAAATAACAACGAATAATCATAATAAATTGGATGCTTGTTAATGGCTAACGCTTACAGCGAATTGTTTAAGGCGCCAGGCTCTCTTGCCTTTTCAATGTCGGGATTTTTTGCTCGTATGCCGATATCCATGATATCAATCGGCATAATGACCATGTTTGCGGTAGACGGTATAAATTACACAACCGCAGGATATGTTGCAGCAAGCTATGTATTTGCCAATGCCATTATCACCCCGCAAATTTCCAGACTAGCCGACCAGTATGGTCAAGCGCGTGTCGCTCGACCTGCCATGTTAATTTCGGTGATTTCCTTATGCTCTCTTTTATTAGCGGTATATTTCCACGCACCCGTTTATATAATGATCTTAGCAGCCGTTCTTGCTGGGTTTATGCCTAGTTTTGGTTCATTTGTGCGAACACGCTGGTCGAAGCTTTATCATGGTTCTTCTAAGTTGCATGTCGCATTTGCTTTTGAATCCATTCTGGATGAACTGATTTTTATGATTGGCCCCATCATTGCAATTGAGTTCTCGAATAAGTTATTCCCATCTGCCGGACCACTTTCTGCCGCTTTGATATTGTTGGTCGCAGGTTGGATTTTTACTCTGCAGAAATCAACCGAACCAGTCGCCCATGGGCGCGTGACGCAAAAATCAACATCTATGATCCGGAAGTTTCCAATCCAATTACTGTCGATGATCCTGTTTTGTATGGGCACAATTGGAGGTACCGCTGAAATATCGGTCGTTGCCTTAGCAAAATCACTCGATCAATCCAATTTTGCTGCAGTTCCTTTGGTTCTTTATGCCCTTGGGTCGTTTTTTGCTGGAATAACCTACGGCGCTTTAAAGATACGTATCAGCCTACCCAAACAATTGTTCATTGCGCTCATTGTTGCTGCCATTACAACACTACCGCTGTTGTTTGTCTCTAATTTATGGAATTTGAGCTTCGTGCTTTTTATAGCCGGTGCTGCCTGCTCCCCAACAATTATTATTAGTATGTCATTGATTGATACGATTGTCCCGCCAGAAAAACTGACTGAAAGTATGTCATGGGGGACGACAGGCATTGCTATTGGTGTTGCAACAGGTGCAGCCTTATCTGGTCAGCTTATTGACAATTTTACCATTGAAAGCGGATTTTACATTTCAATTATTTGCAGTTTTCTAGCTTTGGTTATTGCTTTCCTCGGACGAAAATCTTTGAAAAGTAAAACGCTTATCCATGATCTCACAGTAGCTAAGACTGTCGATGAATGATCGAACAATTATTGTTAAATGAGCAATAACAGAATTGCTCTATTTGCTAATTTGGCTGTGTATTAATCAAACGCGTTTTTTTCCATAGTCCTGATTTATAATAACAAGCTGCCATAATAAGCGAAGCCAATGCACCGATCGGAAAACTTAACCATATCGCATTGGCTCCGATTGAATGATAAGAAAGATAGTAAAATCCCAATCTTACGGGATACATGGCGATAAAAAGACAAAACAGCGGTACCAAAACCGCCCCGTTAGCCCTCACCGTTGAATAGAGCACCATAGACACCCCGAAAAACAGAAAACTCCAACTTGCTAAAAACTGTATATGACGCGCATATTCTACCGTTTCATTTTGGGCGCCAAGAAACAAGACAATAACTGGCCTGTCAAAAATAAGCAGAAGGCCTAACAATAGGCATGTAATGATAAATGTGGCGATACAACCTATTTTTGTAATCTTGTCCACCCTACCCCAACGACCAGCCCCAATATTTTGCGCCGCCATTGCGCTTACAGCAGCACCGACCGCCATGGAAGGCATTTGAAGGTAGGTCCACAATTGTTGGACGATATTATAAGCAGCGATAGTCAACACACCTTCATGATTGACCAAACCAATCATAACAAGACCAGCCGAGGCGATAATCATCATTTGCAGGCTCATTGGAAAGCCCTTAAGGACGATATATCGCATAAGATTGAAATGCGGCCATATGTATAGCAATTCGCGTCCCTTAAGGCGTAATGGCAAATTTTTTAAATAAATATATATCAACATGGATATGAGTGCAGAATAACCAGATACTGCGCTGGATACGGCAGCCCCTGCTATACCCATTTTGGGAAAAATCCATATTCCTAAAATAAACAGCGGATTAAAAATAATATCGAGGACAACATTCACTACCATAAAAATCAGCGGCGTTATGGAGTCTCCTGATCCTCGCAACCCCATCATAACCATGAGCATTAACAGATTGGCTGGGTTCGCGATAAAAATAACGCGTAAATATTGTTCAGCGAGTAAAAATGCATCATCCGGTGTTTTTAATAAGTTCAATATATCGGAAGAAAACAACAACCCTAATACGGCTATACAAATAGATAGAACCAAACAAAACCCAATTGCCGCGCCAAATGCCCGCCTTGCTTCATTAATATCTTTACGTCCAATATTTTGCCCCACCATAACCGTTGCAGCCATACCAAAGCCAAAGACAAGCGAGAAAAGAAGAAAAGAGATGATATTGGCATTTGCTGTTGCAGCCAGCGCATTTTCGCCAAGAAAACGACCAACCCAAATTGTATTAATAGAACCGTTTAATGATTGCAGAATATTGGATAATAAAGTTGGAATCGCAAATAAAAGCAGTGTCTTTGTAATGGGACCATCAGTCAGATTATTGACTGGTACAGTTTGCGATTGAGCCACATTGACTCTCCATAATGATGAATAACGGCATTGAACGAATGGAACGTATAATTAAGTAAGATGCACGATACAGACAAATATAACAATTTTCTGTTTATAGACTAACATTTTCCCATCTGTTATTTTGTCTATATAGACACATAACCACAACAATTTGATTTAGTTCCTGTTTTCTTGCTATAAAGCACCTTTCAAACCATATGGAAGAACACAGCAGCAAATCTTTAATTGCTTTGTCTGTTATACATCTATTTGTCAGCCCAATTTGGAAGGATCTTTTGCCTAATGCGCATTTTGCCTATGGTTTTAGCTGTGGCACTTTTTATGGAAAATATGGATTCCAATGTTATAACAACGTCACTTCCAGCAATTGCAGCAGATCTACAAACAAATCCCATTGCCTTAAAACTGGCAATGACATCCTATCTTGTTTCGCTTTCAGTGTTTATTCCTGTCAGTGGGTGGATGGCAGATCGGTTTACCGCAAGACATATTTTTAGAATTGCTATTGGCATTTTTCTTGTTGGTTCCATCCTCTGTGCTGGGTCTTTTTCGTTGGAAACCTTTGTTTTTTCTAGATTTTTACAAGGAATGGGCGGCGCAATGATGACCCCAGTTGGCCGATTACTTCTTGTAAAATCCACCCCAAAACACGAATTGGTCTTGGCCTTTGCGTGGTTTTCTATACCAGCCTTGATCGGTCCATTGGTCGGTCCACCGATAGGCGGCTTTATTACAACGTATTTCACATGGCACTGGATATTTCTGATTAATATTCCAATTGGTCTCATAGGAATTATTCTATCCACCATCTACCTTCCAAAAGATGAAAAGCCGGTACTCCGTCCGCTTGATTGGACAGGCTTTATTCTTTCCGGTGTCGCATTATCTGGATTTATCTTCGGCTTATCTGTCATCAGTCTGCCTGCCTTGCCTGAATGGGTTGGTATCCTGACCACACTTGGCGGCATTGTTTGTGCTGTACTTTACGTTAAACACGCGAAGAAAAGCGCTGCACCATTGCTAAACCTTAACCTGTTTAAAGATGAAATCTTTTTGCGTTCGATTACCGGTGGTAGTATTTTTAGATTAGGTATTGGCGCGATACCTTTTCTATTACCAATGATGTTGCAGATTGCTTTTGGCTTAACACCAATACAGTCAGGTCTCATTACCTTTGTTGGTGCAATTGGTTCTCTTGGAATGAAGTTTGGCGCACAACAAATATACGCACGCTTTAGCTTCCGCAAAGTACTTATGACTGGCGCGATTGTTTCAGCACTTTTTACCGCATCAAACGGCTTATTTTATCCAAGCACACCCTATTGGATTATACTGCTTGCATTGCTCATTGGTGGATTTCTCCGCTCATTGTTCTTTTCTGGCGTTAATGCCTTATCATTTGCACATATAGATAAAGACCAAACAAGCCAAGCAACCCCTATTGCTGCCGTTGCGCAACAGGCTTCAATGGCTCTGGGCATTGCAATAGCTGGCGCAATCCTTGAAGCTGCAGCATCATTTCACGATGGCGTGTTACGTTTGGCAGATTTTCATATCAGCTTTTTTATTATTGCAGGCTTATCTGCCTGCTCCTATTTCATCTTTAGAAAATTGCCCGCTAACGCTGGCCATGAGCTTAATAAGGCTACAACTAAAGAATAACCCAGCCTGTACGGCTGGGTCTAAAATGTCTAAGTGGGTAAACAATGTTTAAGCGCATAAACTGCGTTGTCCTAACCAATGGTCGCGCTCAAGCACATAATGCTCGGTCAATACAAGACCTGAAACATCAGACTGTTTTTCACTTCTGCCAATATATTGAAAACCTGATTTTTCAATTACACGCAAAGATGCCTTGTTGGCTGCAAAACTGGAAACATAAAGTTTATCAATATCGGTTGCTCTAAAAGCAGCATCAATTAAACTTGCAACAGCTTCCGTCGCAAAGCCTTGTCGCCAATAGGGTTGTCCAATCCAGAACGAAATTTCCAACCCTTCCCCATCGTCTCTTTCCTCAATACCACATGTACCGATAAAGCGACCATTTTCGCCAAGTGTAATCGCATAGACACAATAGCCCATCTCGCCAGCAACCGAACGAAGAATAAATTCCGCAGCATGTTTTCGTGAAAATGGATAAGGCATTTTTTGCATCATCGCGGATATATGTTGATTATTTGCGAGATCGGCAATTGTGTCCATGTCTTCGACATGAGGCGCACGTAAAACCAATCTTTCTGTTACTAAAACAGGGCAGTCCAGCGATCTAGGCGGCCTTCTGTCAGTGTTCTGCAATATTTCTGGGCTCATTGTAACCTCCTTGAGCAAAAAAAAAGGGAAAGATGGATAATCCCATCTTTCCCTTTTAATTCTGCCTTGAAGCAACCAACCGGGGTCCAATGGGACACCGGTTAATTTAAAGAGCTCCGGCTTACTCTGCTGCCTCCGCCATCGGAATGACCGACACATAGGAGCGGTCGTTCGATTTTGTGCGGAAAGACACTGTACCGTTTGTAAGCGCAAACAATGTATGGTCTTTACCCATGCCGACATTGTCGCCTGGATGCCATTGAGTGCCGCGTTGACGAACAATAATATTGCCCGCAACAACAACTTCACCACCAAATTTTTTCACGCCAAGGCGTTTGGATTCTGAATCGCGACCGTTACGCGAGGAACCACCAGCTTTTTTGTGTGCCATGGTTGTTCTCCTTTAATCTCTCTTATTTCTCTGACTTCTTAACGGCTGCCTTTTTAGGCGCTGCTTTTTTGCCGTCAGCTTCCGATGACTCTTTTTTTGCAGGTGCTGCTTTTTCAGCCTTTGGTGCTGCTTCTTTCTTTACAGTTTTAGTTGCAGCTTTCTTAGGTTGCGCACCACCGGTGAGGATTTCCTCAATACGAACCATCGTATATTCTTGGCGATGGCCACGAGTACGCTTTGAGTTTTGACGGCGGCGTTTCTTAAAAGCAATAACTTTTGGTGCACGAGCCTGTGTAACAACTGCAGCGGTCACCAAAGCATCTGCAACCAAAGGCGCGCCGATCGTTGCTTTATCGCCTTCACCAACAACCAAAACTTCCTTGAATTCTACGATATCGCCAGCCTGACCAGCGACTTTTTCAACTTTAACAAGCTGATTGGCGGAAACACGGTATTGTTTACCACCTGTTTTAATGACTGCGAACATTTTTTATCCTTCCGTTCCATCCAGCTTTTGTTCGCTTTATCATTGGATTAAAAGCAAACAAGCCGTCTTTTTATCAGTCGTAAATTTTACAAGAAGCAGAATAACATCGATTCTGCATACCAATGCAAGCGCAGAATACACTACGCCTTGGGCGTCTTTATGTAAAATTTTCTTCATAAAGTCAACAAAAGCAATTTAAAAAAGCAAAAAAGGACTTGTAAGAATTGCAATTGACCGCTATCTAGCCGCTAATACGCTCAAGCATTTACAATAGAGCAGTTATTATGTTCGGTTTGGAGAGATGGCTGAGTGGTTGAAAGCACCGCACTCGAAATGCGGCATAGGGGCAACTCTATCGGGGGTTCAAATCCCTCTCTCTCCGCCATTATATTAAAAAATATACGTATTTTCAATTAGTTGTATATTTTCTGAACAAATTGTTCCCCCACCTCTTCCCCGTTAAATTTCTTGAAAAACAGTTGTTTTTATCTTTTTAAAGTTCACCCTAATAGTCGGAATGCAAAAATCCTTCAGCAATTTGGCGGTGGACTGTTGTGAAAAATATCCCATTTGATGATAGTTAGAGAAAATATTTAAGGCTCACGATTCAACAAAATAAAAAAGCAATCAATTGAAAATTGTCAGAAATACCAAATCAGAAAAGTTCGATGTATTTTCGGTGCGATTTTTCTTAAAACTTCCCTAATATTCTGGCAATTTTGCCTTCAATAATTTTGCTTAAGTTCCTATCTTACAACCTGATCTCTATTAACAAAACAGTGCGATAATCTGCAGCTAATAATGCATTTTCATATGATACCGCATTTGCTAGTATTTTAATATGTTACTGCATATCGCTGTATTTTAGTTCTCTCATAATTTGCTTACCAATCCAGAAGTGATATCCCTAACCGATCACATTATTGTGATATTGATGCTTGGATAGTCAATTTTTGTGTTATATAGTTTATGTATATAGCGATTAGAATTGGTGAATATCGTGAAAAAAATAGCATTTATTTCGTTTGGCCGTTGGAACAATCATGAAAAATCAGCGACACAAACAGCACATGAGGCATTTATTCAAACAATTGAAATGGCTGTCGCTGCCGAGGAGCTTGGTGTCGATGGAGCGTATTTTCGTGTCCATCATTTTTCCAACTCGTTTTCTTCTCCACTTCCGCTTTTAGCTGCCATCGGTGCCAAAACGAATAAAATTGAAATTGGAACGAGTGTCATTGATCTTCGTTATGAAAATCCACATCATCTGGCAGAAAATGTCGGCGCCACCGATCTTATCATGGACGGCCGTTTACAATTAGGATTAGGGCGCGGTGCACCTTGGTCTGCTATTGAAGGGTGGAAACACTTTGGTTATGCGGCAGAAGCTGGTCAAAGTGCAACTGATATGGCCATGGAAAGAGCCGAGATATTTTTGGGTCTATTAAAAGGCGAGAAAAATATCGATTTGGAAAATCCATTCCCTGAAGCCGCAAACAAGCACCGTTTGGCACGTATAGAGCCATATTCTCCAACCTTATTGCAACGCCTCTGGTGGGCTTCAGGGAGTCTATCCAGTGCAGAATGGGCAGCAAAACGCGGACTCAATCTACAAAGTGCAGGTAATGCTGGCGGTAAATCTGGAAATACAATTTTTCCTCAACATTCGCCAGCTGGCGTTACGAAAGACGCACCTCAGGTGAATGACAATTCGACATCGCCCCAAGCAAGATTTGCTGGTCAAGCCGAGCATATAAAGCATTACCTCAAGGCATGGGACAAAGCTGGACACACGAGCAAACCTCGTGTTGCCATCATTCGCGAGCTTGTGCCACTTGATACAGATCAAGAAAAGAAACGTTTTGAAGAAGTAGCCCAACAACTTCAACTTTTATGGCCAGATCACAAAAAAGCACGCGGTGTTTTTGACGGCGGCTATACAGGGTCCACCGATGAAATTATTGAAAATATGAATAATGATGAAGCAGTATCATTATCGGAGACAATAATGATACCGGTTGCAAATGAAATCGGACTGGACTTCAATCTGAAGCTTATGGAAAAAGTAATGAAAAAAATTATCCCACATATAGGTTAGATCATTCCTTGATGTAGGTTATTTTTTTTCCATTAATCTCGGTAATACCGACATTCGCATTATAAAGGAGACCCAGATTGGTTTCGTTAAGAACAGACTGGGTCTTTCCTATTGCCATTACGTGGCCGTCTTTCAACATCATCAATTGGTCGGAAAAATAGCAAGCCTGATCGGGATGATGGGTGGTAAAAAGAATATTATGTCCATCGTCTTTTACCTGTGCCAATAAGCGCATTAATTTATCTTGATTGGAAAAATCTAGGCTTGCCGTTGGCTCATCAAGCACTATCAGGTTAGCATTTTGTAATAATGCGCGTGCAATTAAGATGAGTTGCCGTTCTCCCCCACTTACGCGCGGATAATATTTATCAGCCAGATGGGCTATTTCCAATTTTTCAAGAATGGACATAGCTTCATCATACATGGTTTTTGTTGGTTGTTGAAAAACCGAAAGCTCCGATACTTTGCCCATTAACACCATCTGAAGGACTGAAAAAGAAAAGTTCGGCGAGCTATTTTGTGGAACATAGGCAAATAAGCGCGCACGCGTACGCATGGATAAAGTTTTCAGCTCAACTGATTGATAACGAATACTACCTGAAAGTGGCGTTAAAATACCAAGTAGCGTTTTTAATAATGTGCTTTTGCCCTCGCCATTAGGGCCTAAAATGCACAGGCTTTCACCTTGTTTAAGAAAAAAGCTAATCCCATCACTGATTTTATGGTTGTTATAGCCGGTGGTAATATTATCTACTGATAAAAATCTATCCTCCATTATTCACGGCCTTTCACCATCAACCAAATGAAAATTGGTGCTCCAATAAGGGCTGTTAATATACCCAATGGAATTTCTACACTTGCTATTGTGCGTGCTACCGTATCAACTATCAGCAGAAATAGACCGCCTAGAATAGCTGATAAAAAACCCGTTTTTCCAAAAGATGGACCAACAATCATACGTGTCATATGGGGAACCACCAATCCTACCCAACCAATAATACCACTTATTGAAACTGCAACTGATGTTAATAGGGTTGCCAAAGCAATAACCGTCAGCCGTATTTGCCCTGTGTGGATACCAAGCGTTTGTGCTTCTTCATCACCAACAGTCATCGTATCAATGCGAAAGCGCATAGCGATAATAATCCCGATTGAAATAATACAAACTGGTATCAGAGGAATAATCTCGTAGTTTTGTATGCGCGCTAAACTGCCTAGCAGCCAAAATGTCAGCATGGGCAATTGTTCATAAGGATCTGCAAGTATTTTTATCAAAGAAACCCCTGAACCTAAAAGCGCACTAACAACAATACCCCCCAAGACAAGCGCCAATATCTTCTCTCGGCGGTGAGCAAATCGTGCGATAGTAAGCACAATACAAACCGCAATGATGCCGCCCATAAAAGCACTCAATTGCAACATTAAAAAATTTAACGAGAAAATAATGGCCAATGAGGCACCAACTGCTGCACCAGAAGACACAGCAAGCAAATCTGGTGAAACCAAAGGGTTCCTGAATAAACTTTGATAGGCCGCACCAGCGCATGAAAGCCCTGCCCCGATAAATAATGCCGCAATAATGCGTGGTGCACGAATATTTTCTATAACAATAACAATATTTTTGTCCGGTTCCGCGCCATTACCAACCCGCCAGGCAATCCATTGCCCCAGCTCGTGAAATGAAACCGGATAAGCTCCAATACGAAGGTTCAACAATATTACAACAACAAGACCGATTAAGCCACCGACAGCATAAATAATACTCGTTTTCATCAGAGATTATCCGATGGATGCAACAAACCATTTATTGCCGTTTTATCCAATTCAACATGATAGAATAATGAGTAGAATTCTTTCACTTCTGTTTCTATATCAACAGGATAACGTGAAGGATAAAGCTTATTTGTCAACCAGATAACACCAATGACACGGTTGACTGATGGTGGTAAATCAACCCAGCTAAATGGCACTGATGGGGCAACCAGAATTTTACCATTTTTAATAGCCCGCAAATTCTGCCACATAGGTTGATCTTTGATTGTTTTAAGAAAACGATCATCTGATGCAACGATAATATCCGGATCAAATGCCATAACTTGATCCATGGATAATTGCAAAATGCCTCGGTTTCCACCGGCATTACCGGCAACATTATGCCCACCGGCCATTTCAATTGTTTCTGCATGAATTGATAGTCGCGAGCCACTTTCCAGACCGGTAACGCCACGTGCGTAATAGATGCGGGGACGCTCTGCGTCAGGAATATCACTTAAAACTTTTTCAATTTTATTAAGCCTTTGTTCAATCCATTTGGCACGTATTTCACCGTCCTCTTTACGTCCCAGCAATTCACCAACTTCACGATAAGCATGAGGCAATGCCGAAACGCTACCATCATAAAGAACAAAAGGGATTGATGTACGATAACGCACACGCTCCACCATAGAAATATTTGTTTTAAGATGGTTTCCTATATCAATAATAATATCTGGCTTATACATTATCAGCCGCTCTATATTGCTTTCTGTCCCTGTTTTTCCCCCGACTGAACCAATAACCTTCATTGATCTGGCTTTATCGCCCAGACCATTTAGGGTTCTTTCGCTCCAGCCATTAGACCATCCCAACATAAGATCAGGTGCCAAACTATAAAGAAAGACAGAAGCTGGTGGCCCTGCAGCAGCCACTCTTTCAATATGATTAGGGATTTCAATTGTTGTATTTGTCTCATCGACAACAGTGCGAGATAGCGCTGATATTGGCACCATAATGAGTGCCCATAAAACCAGAATTCGCCATAGTGAAGTCATTATAATCCCCGTTTCATCGTACTTATAAAATATGTGAGTTTTATCAAAATAACGCCTTTACACACGGGTTAGACCAACGTAAGCAACAAAAACGTTATATAGTAATTATATATAACGATAGTTTTAGTAAAGGCCTCAAACACTTCATCAACGGACAAAATTGTTAGCCGGCTCGGTTTGGTCTTTATATACAGGAACAACCTTTATGATAAAAAACTGCACAAAATATTTTTTGCTTAGTCTTCTCTCAAGTGTAAGTGTCGTCACCCCTTCAATTGCGCAAAACACTGCCTCGGACGTGGCATCAGATGCAAAAGAGAAGGAAAATTCGAACAAAACATCGAAAAAAGACAGCAACAATGCGCAGGGTATTTATGAATTAGGGAAGATCACAGTTTATAGTACAAAAGACCAATGGGGCCAAACATCCGGACAAACGATATCTCAAAGCACGGTGACAGCGGAAGATGTCCGCACTTATAACCGGAATTCGCTTGATGATGCATTAAAAATTGTACCCGGTGTAACAATACAAAATACTGGGACAACCCGTAACGAACAGAAATATTACATCCATGGCTTTGATATGGATCAGGCACCATTGATGATTGATGGTATTCAGGTCTATTTGCCTTATGACAATGGCTTGGACACGGGGCGTTTTCTCACACCAGATCTTGCTGAAATACAGGTTCAAAAAGGCTATGTTTCTGTTCTGAACGGCCCAGGCGGCATGGGGGGTGAAGTTAATCTGGTAACACGAAAACCAACCAAAGAGCTGGAAGGCGAAATTCGACCAACCGTTAATTTTGGCAATAGAGGTCGCGTAGCAGATTATGTAACATCCGGTTATATCGGCACAAAACAACAAGGTTTTTATCTGCAAGCCAGTGGCGCTTATAAGGATAGCGATGGCTTTTTCATGTCACGGAAATACGATCCGGTAACGGTTGGGGGCGCCGTTATTGAAGATGGCGGAAGGCGTGATTTTTCTGATGTTCGCGATTGGCGTGGTAATTTCAAATTAGGTTTAACCCCCAATGAAACAGATGAATACACCATCAATTATACCAAACAGGAAGGCAAAAAGAACTTATTATATGCGGTAGATAGACCGGTTGACGGACTTTCTGTTGGTAGCAAACAATCCGATAGTCAACGCAACTGGAAATGGCCAAATTGGGATGTAGAAACAATTTCATTTGCCAGCCATACAGAAATTGGCGAAAAATCCTATATCAACACCAAACTGTATCATGCGGAATTCGATAATACGATTGATAGTTATGATGACTATCATTTCAATTCGCAATTCAAGCCGAAATCCTTTGAATCCGCTTATCATGATAAAGGTTGGGGTGGGTCGATTGAGGCCGGCACAGATCTCATTCCTATGAACACATTAAAAGGTGCCTTGCATTTTCGCCGTGATGAGCATCAGGAATGGAATTTCAAGCGTCCGGACCAGAAAAACGCTATTCCAGAACCAACAACTGAAGATCATGAAAACATTATGTCTGCTGCATTGGAGAATACGTTTCATGCAACCGATACAATTGATGTGGTTGGCGGTATCAGTTATGACTATCGTGATCTGAAACGCGCCGATTACGTTATTTCTGGAACACGCGATATCGATCAGTATAAATTGACCAATGATGATGCGGTCAATTGGCAATTTGCCGTTATAAATCACATATCAGGAACCGGAGAAATCCATGCAAGTGTTTCTGATCGCACCCGTTTTCCAACCCTTAAAGACCGCTTTTCTGCGCGCTTTGGTGCTGCTGTTCCCAATCCTTCACTTAAGGCAGAGCAGGCAACCAATTACGAGGTAGGCTGGTCAGATTTGATAACAGCCGATCTAAAGTTGAGCGCCGCACTTTTTTATAATGATATCAATGACATGATCGACGGTGTTTATCTCAGCACCTACAATGATGATGGAAAAGAATTGGCGCAAAACCGCAATGTCGGCGAGGCACATTATAAGGGTATTGAATTAACCTCTGAATGGCAAGCACTAGAAAATCTAAGCATTGGCGGCAATTACACTTTTATGCATGGCAACATTGATTCAAACACATATGATGAAATCAAAGTAACAAACCGGCCAGAGCATAAAGCATTTATCTATGCAAAGTGGTTGCCAACCGAAAAGCTCACGATTGTACCAAGCATTGAATATAATTCATCACGTTATAACCAGAGGGCTTTCCAAAAAGAGTACAAAAAATCAGATGGTTTTGTTCTGGGAAATATTTCTGCAGAATATGCATTTAATAAAAATGCCAGTCTGTCAGCAGGTGTCCGCAATATTACTGATGAAAACTATGAGCTGGATAGTGGTTTTCCCGAAGCCGGCAGAACATTTTTCTTGAGTGGACGTTATACTTTCTAAAATCCACTGCGCTAAATTGCACCGTGGGCGTTTTGAAAATGCCCGCGAATTGATATGGTAAAGCAGCTTGATATGGCAAAGCAGCGATCCAACCAAAGCTTGGTCTTGCTTCTGTTAAAATCATCAACCCCTTGAAAAATTACACCTGTCATCAATGTGCGTATTTCCTCAATGCATGGGTTGCCTCAATGCGCGGGTTGCCTCATAAAAAATCATCGGCGCCATTTATAACACACCCAACATAGGCACCTCCAACATACCCCCCTAAATGGCAGCCCCAAGATCGCACAGCCGATAGCATCACACTGATAACTGCAAAATTGCTATCAGCACAGTGATTGAACACACAGTGAAAAAAATACCTTAAGAATTTCATCAAAAAAAGTGCGGTATGAATAATCATACCACACTTAATATTTGTGCATTTCACCACGTGTAATTTACCAATCAACACATGAGGCTACGCAAGAGAACTAAGCTTGCGCAGCTGGAATAGGCTTGCGTAAAATTCCAAGTGCAAGTGTTGTTACAATGGTACCAACGATCAGCGCAATAAAGTAACCGAGATAATTGATAACCACACCCGGAATAAATGCAAGGAAGATGCCGCCATGCGGTGCTCTTAAACCTGTTCCCATGCTCATTGCTATTGCTCCAGCAACGGCCGAACCAATAACCAATGATGGAATAACACGGAATGGATCACGTGCTGCGAATGGTATTGACCCTTCACTAATGAAAGCTAGGCCAAGAATAAACGTTGACACTTTTGTATTACGTTCTTCTGTGGTGAAGCGATTAGGGAAAACCCAACATGCCAAGCCCAATGCCATAGGTGGCGTCATTCCAGCAATCATCGTGGCGGCAATAGGACCGTAAATACCCGACGAAATTAACGCAACTGATGTTGCATAAGCTGCCTTGTTGACAGGCCCACCCATATCCACGGCCATCATACCGCCGATGAGTGCGCCCAATAATAGAGCATTGGCGCCTTGCAAGCCCTTTAACCACTCGGTCAGGAAATTAAGCAAGGACGCAACTGGCGTACCAATTGCATAAAACATTAGTAAGCCCGTAATCAATGTTGCAACCAATGGCAAGACGAGCACCGGCATTAAACCTTGCAAACTCTTTGGCAGTTTGATGAATTTTATGGCCAGTTTCACAGCATAACCAGCGATAAAACCTGCCACTATGCCACCAAGAAAACCGGCATTCAAATTTTGCGCCATAAGCCCGCCAATCATACCCGGTGCAATGCCTGGCCGATCGGCGATAGAATAGGCAATAAAGCCTGCCAAAGCAGGAACCATCAGGGCAAATCCGCCCTTCGCACCAATAACAAATAACGTATTTGCAAAAGTACCCTGCGCATCTGTCACGCCAATGCCACCTATTGCAAAAGACAGAGCGATCAACAATCCACCGGCAACAACAAACGGCAACATAAACGAAACACCTGTCATCAAGTGTTTGTAAACACCACCAGCAGATCCTGTACTTTCACTGGCAGCGTTTGCTTCTTGCGAATTATTTTGTTGCACTTCCGCTTTTTCTAGAGCTTTACCGATAAGCGCAACACCATCATTAATGGCAGGCTTAGTTCCACTCGTGAAAACACGCTTGCCAGAAAACCGTGTTCTATCAACCTCGCGGTCAGCAGCAATAATTACAATATCCGCCTCGGCAATTTCTTGCGCGGTCAAAGGTGTTCCTGCCCCAACCGATCCTTGCGTTTCAACACGAATGTCGTACCCCAATTCCTTTGCCGCCTCGGCCAAGCCCTCAGCCGCCATAAACGTATGCGCAATACCAGTTGGACAGGATGTTATCGCTACAATGCGTTTCTTTCCGTCTGTCGCAAGTGGCGCTTTTTGGGCATCGCTGTTTTTCGGCACATTGTCAAAAATTGCTGCAGGATTGGCCAATAGATTTTCATAAGTAATTCGTTGAAGATTACCCTGATATCTTTGATACGTATCAGATTGCCAATTTTCATTATTACTGACCAGCAATAATGTTGTGTTTTTATCTTGCTCCAATGCCAATCTGGCTTTTGCATCTGGCTCAATAATATCAATTGTAATTGTTGTACCAACGGCTTCGGCTGCCTGTTGAAGAACTTCACGCGCAAGCAAGGTGTGAACTTCACCAGCCTCGCTATCCAATAGGGCAATTAAATTCATCATTCTCTCCTCGTCCGAATATGCTGGATTAAGACACCAACTGACATGCAACAGCTGAAGCCAAATGCTCTATTTGTTTTTTATCAGGTAAAGTCGGTCCTTCATGTCCCAGTTTACCAACGGCAAAAGCGGTGCCTAATCGAGCTATTCGCTCCAACGGTGCATTTTCGCAAAGTGCGGCAGCTATACCGGCAACCATTGCGTCACCTGCCCCCACCGTGCTTTCTACTTTTTCAGCGCGCATTTGCGCATGCATGGCTTGATTGGCATCTACAAATAAAGCGCCATTGGCGCCCATAGAAACCGTCACAAGTTTTAAACCACGATTAATCAAGGAACGCGCAATATCCAGAATTTCACCGCGATCACTTAAAGTTTTCCCACAATATTGCGAAAGTTCATCAATATTGGGTTTGATTGCATAAGGCAGTGTGTCAGCTTTTAAAACCGCCTGTAAAGCATCACCACTACAATCAACGATGACTTTGGTTTCCGGCGATAATTTGGAAACAATATTCGTATAATATGCTGTATCAACTTTCGGCAATAAACTGCCTGCCAACACAACAAGCCAATCCTTACCTGAAAAACTGCCAAGCACTTGGTTAAGCGCTTCCAATTGTTGGGGCGTAACTGCATCACCTGACAGATTAATATCTGTGGTATCTACCGCATCTACAATTTTTATATTGGTGCGGGTTGTTCCTGGGCGTCGAATAAACCGGTCTTCTATTCCACGTTTATCAAACAATTCTTGGAAAATACCAATATTGTCTGCCCCAAGAAAACCAGTAGCTGTTGTGCTTATGCCAAAGTCTGCAAGACAGGCAGCAACATTAATACCCTTGCCCCCTGCATTAAACCGCACTAACGAAGCCCGATGCACTTCCCCAACGATCAAACGTTGTAAATGAAGGGTTTCATCTATTGCCGGATTTACGGTAAGCGTTGCAACTCTCATAACGTTTCCCCGTCCAATGCGCGAACGTCTGCTGCTGTCTCACATTGAAGTGCTTTTTCTACCAGCGCCTTCATATCGGCAAAACTATGCGACCGCAGCCGCGCTTTAACAGCTGAAATATCGCGCGGTGTCATGGATAGTTCATTGACACCCAAACCCATCAGCAACATTGCCCCAAATGGGTCACCCGCAATACCACCGCAAACACCAACCCATTTTTTATGAACCGACGCACCTTTGACCGTTTGTTGCACCATCCGCAAAACAGCAGGATTAAGACTATCAGCCTCTGCCGCCAAATCAGGGTTTTGCCGGTCGACAGCCATGGTATATTGCGTTAAGTCATTGGTACCGATGGAGAAGAAATCCACATATTGTGCCAATTTATCCGCCATAATAGCCGCCGCCGGAACCTCGATCATGATACCCAATTTCAAAACTGGCGCATCAAGATCCGAGCGTATTTCCTCGGCAATGGCTTTCAGCTCTTTTACCTCAGAAACCGACATAATCATAGGAAACATGATCCAAGGATTGCCGCCATCTTTGGCGGCACGATATATTGCGCGCAATTGCGGTATTAGCAAATCTTTACGGCGCAATAAAAGGCGCGCACCACGTACCCCTAAAAATGGATTATCTTCAGTTGGCAAATGCAAATGCGCCACCTGTTTATCGCCACCAATGTCCAGGGCACGGATAATCAGCGGTTTGCCATTTAGCGCATTTATCATATCGCGATAAATCTGATATTGGCTATCTTCATCAGGCGTTTCATTGCTTTCAAGGAACAGAAATTCTGTCCGCATCAAGCCTACACCTTCACCGCCCTGTTCCTGTGCAAATGCCACCTGTTCCGCACGATTAATATTGGCTGCAATGTCAATTTTATAACCATCAGATGTTTCTGCCGGTAAGGCACGTGCAGCAGCCTGTTTGTCGCGTTCCTTGGCTATTTGCACAATCTGTTTTTCTGCCGCCGCAATATCATCTTGTGTCGCATCAAGATAGATAATGCCATTATAGCCGTCCAGAATAACATCTTTACCATCTGGAATATCCAAAATTTGCGGTCCTGCTGCAACCAAAGCCGGTATCCCCAAAGTCCGCGCAAGAATGGCTGTATGTGAAGTTGGACCACCCGATGCCGTTACCAAGCCGCGAACCTTGTTAGGATCCAAATTGGCAGTATCAGACGGTGTTAGGTCATCTGCAACGATAATTGCTCCATCTGTTATTCCCTCAAATGATCCTTTTGCATAAGCTGGATCAATTTCAGCCAATACACGGCCGCCAACATCGCGCAAATCAACAGCACGCGCTGCAAGCAACGGATTATCCATAGACGTTAATTGATTGGCCACTTCATCAACCGCTTCATGCCATGACCACGCCGCACCATGACCTTTGGCCATCAGTCGGCAGGCTGAAGCAATAAGATTATCATCATCAAGAAGTTTTGCTTGCGCCGAAAAAATCGCAGCATCAGATGCACCAATACGGCGCGTCACATCATCAACAATCGCTTTCATCTTGTGTTTGGTGCGCGACAATGCGTTTTCCAAAAGACGTGCACCATCTGTAAGATCTTGTTTTACGTCCTCGACAGCAACATTACCCGTTTGAAGAACAAAAACATTACCAATCGAAAGCCCTGGGCTTGCGGAAATCGCCTCATGCCCCGCGGCTCCTGATGGTGGCTGCCATCCGTGAACTTTTTTAGGCTTCATTTGGGATTTTTCAGCAGATTCCCGTTCACTGGCAGTAATTTTTCTAATGGCCAATACAGCCTTATCAAGCAGAGCAGAACCGTTTTCAGCATCTGTTGAGAAAACAAGTGTATCTCCCAATTTTGCTCCAAGTTGTAATAGCCCGGCCAAGCTTTTCATATCTGTCGCTTGCGTGCCATTACGTACTTGAATGGGTGCACTGCTTTTTTTGGCAAAATCCACCCAAATAGAAGCAGGACGGGCGTGCAAACCAGAAGGATAATCCAACACCCATTCCGTTTTTACCGAAAGGTCATTCGCCTGTTTTTTCTCACCACTATCCTGCTTTGCCAAAAGTGCTGAAAGAATAGCATTTTTATCAGTTGTATGGGTAAGTTCGTGTAGCCTTTTCGGGTCAGACAGAAGCCGCGTAAGTTTTTTCAAAATTTCAATATGGCCATCTGAATTGGCCGCAATAGCAAAGATAAGAGTTGCCTTCTCGCCATTTTGCCATTCAACCCCATCTGGTATTTGAACAACTGATACAGCATCATGCTTTACAAGGTTGCGATCCTCAACCATACCATGAGGAATTGCCACACCTGACCCAAGCCAAGTGTTTGCCACTTTTTCTCTTTCAAGCATGCTTTCAACATACTGGGGTTCAATCGCACCTGCCTTAACCAAAAGACCTGCAGCAGTTCTTATCGCCTCTTCCTTATTATCGAAATGGGCAGAAAGACATATCGCATTATCAGACAGAATTGCTGTATTTTCGGGTACTACTGTCACGGTTTCCTCCCTCACAGCTTAGGTGTTAGAATTGAAAACGTTTTCTTGAAAAAAGTCAAGCAAGCGCATAGTTAGTCGGGATATTTTACAGCAAATAATGAAAACGTTTTCAAGACAAATCGTCGGAATAAATAATGGGCACAGGAATAAAAGAAGTTGCTAAAATAGCAGGTGTTTCACCGGCAACTGTATCACGCACAATATCTGGCGGTGTTGTCAGTCCAGTCCTGAAAGAGCGTGTCCTTGCTGCAATCGAACAAACAGGCTACCGCCCCAATCTGGCTGCTCGGCGGTTAAGAGCCAATAAAAGCGATACAATTGGCCTTATTGTTGCTGATATAAGAAACCCGTTTTTTACTGCTGTTGCGCGCATGATTGATGATATTGCTAGTCATAATGGGCAGCACGTAATCCTATGCAACACGGATGAAAACCCCAAAAGAGAACAAATTTATCTCAATTTGATGGAGCAGGAAAATGTTGCGGGCATCATTCTTTCAGCCACATTGCCCAGCATCAAAAAACCAGAATTATTGCGCGCTGAGCGCCCAATCATGTTAATTGATCGGCAACCGTTAAAACCACTTTATGATGCTGTATTTATTGATAATAAATCGGCTGCTGAAAGGCTCGTTCATCATCTGAATCATAATGGATTCAAAAAAATTGTCTGTCTTTATGGCGCAACAAGTTCCACAGGTTATGACAGAAAACTTGGTTATGAAAACGCCATGCAATCACTGGGATTAAGGGCAAAAAGCCTACCTATTCGACATAGTCAGAAAACTCTGGAAAATGTATTGACGAATTTATTCGCCAAATCATCTCGCCCCGAAGCTTTAATCGTTACAAACAGCGTAATGGCACTAAAAACTGCAGAATTTTTGCAAAAAAGGGGCATCAGTGTTCCGGATCAAATTGCCTTGGCAGCATTTGATAATGAACCATGGATGCAGCTTGTGTTTCATGGCATAACCACCATTGCACAGCCGATTGAAGATATTGCAAGAGAAGCCTATCGCGGATTGATGGATCGAATTAATCAACCGCAAAAATCCGTTCGCAACATCGTTTTAACGAGCAAACTCATTGTCCGAAATTCGACAAAAAAGTGAATTCTGTCGACAAAAAGGCATATTTGTCTTTCATTAAAACAGATTTTTGCAACAGAACTTAAAAATAATCGCGGTGAAAAGGCAAAAATCACAAGTGATTTGATATTATTCGAAGCGATTAGCACAAGTGATTTGATATCATTCCAAGTCGTTGGGTGTCGTTCAATGTGTCTTTTTCGATAAACACCGAAAACAAAAATAAGGACAAGGACAAGGACAAGGACAAGGACAAGGACAAGGGTGCCTACACGAACACAGGCAATCAATACCCCAAGTTCCAAAAATTGGTTTTATGACCAATTATTCATGCCAACAAACATACTAACAGACATAATTGTCAGCAAACATGATTGCCAGCAGGCACAATAGCAAACAAACATAATCTATCTGGCTGGCGAATATAAACTAACCAATGGGTGTAAATTAACCGATTGAAGGAGAGTGATCCATAGGTTTAAAGTACCCCCTACCGATTGGCGAAAAGTGACCGATGTTTGTAAAAGCCAATGAATACAAAAGCCGATGTGTATTAAAAGGCAGCTATCCTGAAAGTTCAAAGCCGGTATACTGACAGTTTGTATATGAGCTTATCAAATATCTGATTACGAAATGCTAGCTCATTGTAATGTTATTTAATCAATTGTCATTCGATAGTCATATAGTTCATTCAACTGTCATATAGTTCATTCGACAAAGCGTTTTTCACTTCACAATGAAGCACATTTTTTAACGTAAACGCTTAATCAAACTTGATGTATCCCAACGTCCACCGCCAATATTCTGCACATCACCATAAAATTGGTCGATCAAAGCGATAATAGGTAAAACAGCGCCATTTCTTTTTGCTTCATCAAGGCAAATACCCAAATCCTTACGAATCCAGTCAACAGCAAAATCAAATTTATCGTTAAGCATGGTCGAACCACGATTTTCCATTTGCCATGATACAGCAGCACCTTTGGAAATAACCTCTAAGAACGCTGGCCCATTGTAATGTAATTTAATCAATTGTCATTCGATTGTCATATTGCTCATTCAACTGTCATATTGTTCATTCGACAAAGCGTTTTTCACTCACAATGACGCGCATTCTTTAACGTAAACGCTTAATCAAACTTGATGTATCCCATCGTCCACCGCCAATATTCTGCACATCACCATAAAATTGGTCGATCAAAGCGATAATAGGTAAAACAGCGCCATTTCTTTTTGCTTCATCAAGGCAAATACCCAAATCTTTGCGCATCCAGTCAACAGCAAAACCAAAATCGAATTTATCGTCAAGCATGGTCGGACCACGATTTTCCATTTGCCACGATCCAGCAGCACCTTTGGAAATAACCTCTAAGACAGCTGTCATATCCAATCCTGCTTTACGACCAAATGCCAATCCTTCAGCCAGTCCTTGAACGACACCAGCAAGGCATATCTGATTGACCATTTTGCATAATTGGCCACTTCCGCTTTCTCCCAACAAGCGAACGGAAACAGCGTAAGCCGAAATAATATCAGCAATACGATCATAAACTTCTTTCCGACCACCGCACATAATAGTCAATTTGCCGTTTTCAGCCCCTGCCTGTCCGCCAGATACCGGAGCATCAACAAAGCCAAGGCCTTTTTCTTCAGCAATCTTAAACAGCTCTCTAGCAACTTGTGCAGAATCCGTTGTGTGATCGACAAAAATGGCATTTTTTTTCATTGATTTGAACGCACCTTGGTTACCAATGGTAACCTGTCGCAAATCATCATCATTACCGACACAGGCTATAACAACATCTTGGTCTTTTGCAGCCTCTTCCGGCGTATCGGCAAACTGGCCGCCATATTGCTTGACCCACTTTTCAGCTTTCGCTTTTGTCCGATTATAAACAGCAACATCATGCCCAGCATTTTTCAGATGCCCCGCCATTGGAAACCCCATAACGCCCAAACCAATAAATGCTATTTTTGCCATTTTGTTCTCCTCTCGAATACCCTGATAGCGATAAACTGCAGATGACCGCTGAAAATGCATTCAAGTAATTTTTCAAGTGATTTTTTATGAAAAAAATTCATAGCCACATGCCATCTAATGCATTTTATAAAGTAATATTACCATAATATACATAAAAACCAATTTGTTATGAAGTATTCCTTTGCAAAATCACGAACAAAACCTGTCTCAATAGAATTCTCATAACGATCATTGTCACAAAATTTAATTCTAATGACCCGTTATTAGCTTAGATCAGTTGATCCAATATACAGAAAGGATTTTTCTCAATGTTCACTTGTGAAGCATTTGCCGTTAATGGCTCTGATGAAAGTTTCAAGCCATTTACCTTTGAGCGTCGTGATCCTCTGCCTTACGATATCGATATTGATATCCTTTACTGCGGAGTATGTCATTCGGATTTGCATACAGCGCGTGGTGAATGGGGCGGCACAATGTATCCATGTGTGCCAGGTCATGAAATTGTAGGAACAGTACGGCGCATTGGCGATAAGGTAACAAAATTCAAACTGGGTGACAAAGTTGGCGTGGGTTGTATGGTAAACTCGTGTGGCCAATGTAGTTCTTGCCAGCAAGGTCTTGAACAATACTGCCTGAATGGCAATACTTTGACATATAATAGCCCTGACCCTGAAACCGGTAAAGATCGTCATACATTTGGTGGATATTCCAAACGTATTGTTGTTAACGAAAATTTCGTTTTAAAAATTCCGGATAATCTTGACTTAGCGGCTGCAGCACCACTCCTTTGCGCTGGTATTACCACCTATTCGCCATTACGCCACTGGAATGCTGGTAAAGGCAAAAGAGTGGGTGTCGCAGGCTTGGGAGGTTTGGGGCATATGGCTGTTAAACTTGCCCATGCCATGGGAAGCGAGGTTACGATGCTGACAACTTCGCCATCAAAGGCAAATGATGCCCGTCGCTTAGGTGCGGACCATATTGTGCTGACCCGTGACAAAAATGAATTGGAAAAAGCCGCTAATTCGCTTGATCTGATAATAGATACGATAGCCGCTGAACATGACATTAACATTTATCTCAATCTGCTAGCGCTTGACGGCGTTATTGCGCAAGTTGGCGCACCAACAAAACCACTGCCTGTGGAAGCGTTCAACCTTATATTGAAGCGCCGCACCTTTGCAGGATCAACCATCGGCAGCATAGCCGAGACACAAGAAATGCTGGATTTTTGCGGTGCCCACAATATTACAGCCGATATCGAAATGATTAAAGCACAAGACATCGATCATGCGTATGAACGCATGGTGAAGAGCGATGTCAAATATCGCTTCGTCATTGATATGGCATCATTCTAAAGGGGATAGAGTGATGGAAATAAAGCGCAGTGGGTGCAGACCATCGGGCAAAGTACCGTCAGACTATTTTACTGGAACGGTACGATTGGATCCTGCAATTGATCCGCATGCAGGTTCCAACCTATTGGCAGGCCATGTTACCTTTGAACCTGGCGCCCGAACACATTGGCATACGCATCCAAAAGGCCAATCAATCATCATCACATTTGGGCGGGGTTGGATTCAACGTGAAGGTGGCCCCGTTGAAGAAGTATATGCCGGCGATATCGTATGGTTTGAACCAAACGAAAAACACTGGCATGGCGCGTCACCTGATTCGGCAATGTCGCATTATGCGATTCAAGAGACAGTTGACGGCAAAAGTGCCGACTGGCTAGAGCCTGTAAGCGATAATCAGTACCAACGAACCAATAGATGAATAGTCTAATAATGAATTAAGTTAAGAAACGGCGTGCTAACGCCGTTTTTTTTTCCACACCCTATCATGTTATTTTTTTTAAATTTTTTGTAATCTTTTGAATTATTCTAAAATGTAGAATATTGACAGCCCATGTTAATAACTTTTTAAATAATACAAATTTTATCAAGTTATTAATAGAGAGTTCAACAATGGCCGAAAAAAGCGGTATTGGTCGTCGCATCATAAACAATCGTTTTATGTTGCTCGTCGCCAGCAGCGTGTGTTCAACAACATTGCTTCTTCCTATGACTGATGTGCTTGCACAATCTGTCGAAAAAACAGAAGAAGGTAGTTCCAAGCAAACCAGCAAAAGAAAAAATAACGATAAGCAAGCGGTGGCTCAATCGAACAATACCTCTGACAATGCCAATGAGGGTCAAGTAGCAAATGCTGCTGAAGGAACATTGTTAAAGCAGGTTGTTGTGAGTGCGACCGGCTTTGAACAGAACCTCAAGGATGCGCCTGCGAGTATTTCGGTCATTCCGCGTGAAGAAATAGAAAAAAATTCATTCCATGACCTGACTGATGCGTTACGCACGGTGCAAGGTGTTGCTGTTACAGGAACTGCAGATAAACAAGATATATTTATCCGTGGTTTGCCTGGCGAATACACGCTTATTTTGGTGGACGGAAAACGTCAGAGCACACGTGAAGCCAGAACAAACGGAAGTTCCGGTTTTGAACAAAGCTTCATACCACCGGCTTCGGCTATTGAACGGATTGAGGTTGTGCGTGGGCCGATGTCTTCATTATATGGTTCTGATGCGATGGGTGGTGTTATCAACATCATTACGCGTAAAGTTCCTGAAAAATGGACAGGAAGCTTTACTCTTGATGGCACGGCAAACCAACATAGTGAATATGGTAATACGGCTCAAGGCAGCTATTATGTTGGTGGACCTATTGCACCCAATGTTGTGGGAATGCAATTGTGGGGACGTGGTCTTGGACGTGAGGAAGATGATATTATTTCCGGTACGCCAAAGAAAAAAGAAGCCGATATTACCGGTAAAGTCACCGTTACCCCAAATGAAAACCATGACCTGACATTTGAGGCAGGCCACACAAAATTACGCCGTTACAGCACGGTGGGGCACAATATTGAACGCACGGAAAATATCAGTCGCAGACCGGTTAACACCTATAACACGAATGACCGTGACCACTGGTCGGTTGGTTATACAGGCCGCTTTGGTTGGACAACAGGTGAGTTTTCTTTGCAGCAAGAAACAGGACAACGCACCAATTATAGTTGGGACGATAAAACTCATGATTATGCTGCAAATTTAAGATCACCTGAAATACGCAACACTGTTTTTGATGGTAAATTTACCACCCCATTCGAACTCTTTGGCAACCATACTCTGGTGACGGGCGGGCAGTTTAACAAAGGCGTATTGACCGATCAAAACCCTGGTATGAGAACAGGACTTGACGAGCAATTTTCTATCGAGCAATGGGCTGGCTTTGCTGAGGATGAATGGTGGCTTACCGACACATTCTCGCTAACAGGTGGTGTGCGTATGGACCATCACCAGATTTATGGCGAACATTGGAGCCCACGTGGTTATGCTGTTTGGCATGCAACCGATAACTTGGTTTTCAAAGGTGGTGTTTCTACCGGTTTCAAAGCACCTGAAATCAGAGAAATTGCCCCTGGTTATGCCTACACAACGGGTGGCGGAAACTGTTTTTATGGCAGAAATCCTCCAAAGGGCAGAAACCGCTGCGGTGTTATCATTGGTGCCGACAATCTCGAAGCTGAAAAAAGTACCTCTTACGAATTCAGTATTTTATGGGATAACCAAGATTCATTACAGTTAGGTGCAACCTATTTTTATACCGACTTCAAGGATAAGGTTACTGACCGCCAAGTTATAGACAGCAATGGTAAACAGGTTGAATGGTCTGTTGATCCAAACTACGTTCTATATGAAAACCTGAATATTGATAATGCCGTTATGCAAGGCGTTGAATTGACGGGTACATGGGTTGCGACAGAAACCATTAGTCTGCGTGGAAATTATACTTACACCGATTCAGATCAGAAATCTGGTGACTATGAAGGATTACCATTAGCCAGAACACCAAAGCATATGGCCAATTTACGTGCCGATTGGAAAACACCTATCGATAAGTTGGAAAGCTTTGCTGCTGCAAATTACCATGGCAAAGAAACCAATGCTGGTTTTAGAACAGGAACTGCCGGTAAAGCCGTGTATAAAGATGGTAAAATCGTAGGACGTGAATATGATGATTATTTCACGTTTGACATTGGTGCGTCCTATACATTCAGCGAAAATGTCAAAATGAATGCTGCCATTTATAACATTTTTGATAAGCGTGTTGGTGTCGACCAATTTAATGATGTTGTTGAAGGTCGCCGTTTGTGGGTAAGCATGACATCGCAATTCTAAATGCTTCAATTCTGAATGGATTAATGAAAATGGCAAAATTTAGTGGGTTCAAGTGTTGGGTAAAACGCATTTCGCGTTTCACATTGGGCTTAGCTTTTCTATTGATGCCAAAAGCAGTTGTCGCAAATGATGCTCCATCAACAAATGCAATGAGCACGTCACAAATAGAGATTAAAGGCGATAATGAATTGCCTTATCTCGTGCTGATCGCAAAACCACAAAAAGCCGCCCCCAAAAAGGGGTGGCCTGTTGTGATTTTATTGGATGGTAACAGAACTTTACCTATTGCCAAGAATTTTGCACCCAATGCGCTCTTGGTTGGCATTGGTTACCCCACCGACAAGCCTGAGGACATTGTTGCTCGGCGCTATTATGATCTGACGCCCTATGCACCGGCTGATAAGATCCCCTTTAAAGATAGCGAAAAGGCACCCAATACTGGTGGTGAAGTTGCTTTTCGCAATTTGATAATGAAAACAATTCTACCACGCGTAAAAAAAGACTACCCCGTTGATGACAAGCAAATAACGCTCTTTGGCCATTCACTGGGTGGACTATTTGTGATGAACACATTGATCTCTGATGATCGTACAACATTCAATACATTTTGCGCTGCAGATCCATCAATATGGTGGAACGGTCATCAATTCATGACAGATGTAAAAGCATTCCGTCATTTCGATACTATGCGCGCACGCATGCTTATTGAGGTTTCAGGAACAACTAGGGTTCCCAACGATATCGACGAGGCACAAAAAAAACGGATCCATGATTTAAGAATTGGTCCAAATGGTAAAAACGTATCTGTTTTTCTTCAAAAAAATACACACATAAAAACAACATTCCATCGCTTCAAGGACAAAACTCACGGAACGATGATTGTTCCTTCAGTTAAAGACTGTCTAAATTTTTCTTTGAATAAACAATTCAAGCCCCATCATTCCAATTAACGAGGACACCATGATTACTAGACGCAATACAATCGCAGCGCTTGTTCTAGGCGCTTTGGCATCGGCTATCTCTTTTACAACACCAAGCTTAGCAGATGTTACAATCAAGCACGCATCGGGTGAAACAGCGATACCCGATCATCCGAAAAAAGTCGTTGTATTCGATCTTGCAACACTTGATAATCTTAACCGCTTAGGCGTAACCGACATTGTTGGTGTTCCTGAAGGTATTAAGCCTAAATATCTACAACAATATAATGATGCCAAATACACAAAAGTTGGCACATTATTTGAACCAAATTATGAGGTTGTGGCAAGTTTAAAACCAGACCTCATTATCATTGCTGGGCGTTCACAACCAAAATATAAGGATTTGTCAAAAATTGCGCCAACGATCGACTTGACAGTCAACAACAACCATTATTTGGCCGATGTTGACCACAATGTAACGCTTCTTGGACAAATTTTTGATAAAAAAGATCAGGCTAAATCAGAAATTGATGCCCTCAACAAAAAATTGACAGAAACACGCAAAGCTGCAGAAGATAAAGGGACTGGCCTTTTGATCCTGACAACAGGCGGTAAAATGAGTGCTTTCGGTCCTGGTTCCAGATTTGGACTTCTCCATTCAGGCTTCGGTGTAAAGCCTGCCAATGACAAGTTGGAAGTTAACAAGCATGGTCAAATGATTTCACCGGAATTCATTCTTGAAACAAATCCGGATTGGTTGTTTGTTATTGACCGCGACGCCGCTATCGGAAGAGAAGGTCAATCTGCTGCACAGCTTTTGGATAACGAACTTGTTAAAAAGACAAAGGCTGCCCAGAATAACCATATCGTATATCTCGACCCTCAAAATTGGTATCTGATTGGTGGTGGGTTGTCTGGCCTTAATGAAACAGCTGACCAGTTGATGGATGCTTTTTCAAAGACAAAATAAAACTAACGAAACTTCTTGACAAAAAACCTCAAGAAATTGGTTGATTGTCTAACGAATACACGGTTAAACACCAGAGTGATTGATTCAATAACGCACTCTGGTGTTTTCTATTCAGGTAATAAGTTACGTGCGATATTACGTATTTGGTATAATAGTTATAGGTCTGCTAGCAGTCATCAGCATTTTCTTAGGGTTTTCTGATGTCACGCTAACCAGTTTAATAAATGGTGATGCCAATGCTTGGCTGGTTTTTTGGCAAACTCGTATTCCACGCACAATATCCTTAATTCTGGCGGGTATGTCGCTCGCATTATCTGGCATGATTATGCAAATATTAACGCGTAATCGTTTTGTTGAACCATCAACCGCTGGCACTGTTGAAGCAGCTTCTCTTGGTATCCTATTCATTATGATGTTTACACCGGGAATTCCTGTTCTAGGAAAAATGGCTATTTCAACAATGTTTGCCTTTGCTGGTTCTCTGATCTTCATGTTTTTGTTGCGGCAAATTCCATTGCGATCTGTTCTGATTGTGCCATTAACTGGTATTATGTTGGGCTATGTCATTGGCGCGATTACAAATGGTATTGCCGACCAACAAATGCTTTTACCATCATTGCAAGCCTATTTGTTTGGCAGTTTTTCCATGGTTATTGATGGAAAATACGAATTATTATGGCTCGCTGTTCCACTATGTTTGATAGCGTTTTTCGCCGCTGATAAATTTACTGTTGCTGGCTTTGGTGAAGATTTTTCAAGCAATCTCGGTTTGAATTACCGCAATGTTATGTTGTTGGGATTGTTAATCGTCTCGATGATTACAGCGTGTGTCATCTGTACTGTCGGACGTATTCCTTTCATCGGTCTCGTGGTTCCCAACATCGTATCAATCGTAATCGGTGATAATATGCGTCGCAGTGCGCCTTGGGTGGCTATTACGGGCGCAGGTCTTGTTCTTTTTTGTGACATTCTTGGGCGCGTAATCAATAAATCGGCAGAAATACCGGTAGGAACAATGATGGGCGTTATTGGCAGTATACTCTTTATCGCGCTTCTTCTACGTTGGAGGAAACGCCTTGGATAAAACAAAATCCTATAAATCGATATTTATAATTCTTATCTTATCTGCAGTAGTGGTTGTTGCACTTTATCTATCATGGAATATTACCGCAACGATCCTGCCTTTTCGCCTCAATAAATTGATATCCTTGATATTGATTGCTTATACAATCGCGGTATCGACAATATTATTTCAAACCGTATCCAATAATCGTATTCTGACACCGTCCATTATGGGCTTTGACCAACTTTATATTCTTATTCAAACCGTCATTGTTTATTTTATCGGCACAACGCACATACCCGGAGTCAGTGAAGAACTACAGTTCATTGTTGTTTCCTTGATATTGATTTTATTTTCGACTGTTTTGTTTAGTTGGCTTTTTTCTGGAAGCATCAAAGGGCTTCATATGACACTGCTTATCGGTGTCGTTTTCGGTGGTTTATTTTTTAGTTTGCGCATGCTGATGCAATTGCAATTAAATCCCGATGAGGCGGTCAATCTTACCGATGTTATGTTCGCCAATTTCAACCGCTTCAACACGGGCTTGATCGGTATTTCATCAATCATTGTTATTGTCGTTTCGCTGATAGGTTGGCGTATGCGGTATCTTTTTGATGTGTTATCTCTTGGGCGGGACACAGCAATCAACCTTGGCATAGACTATCGTACAAAAGTAACACGCATTCTGATTATGATTTCGATACTTGTTTCGATTTCGACAGCCTTGGTTGGCCCAGTTACATTTTTTGGCTTGCTGGTGGCAAGCCTTGCCTATCAATTTGCTCCCAATGGCAAACATATAACCGTTTTACCGGTCGCAGTATTATTGTCGATAATATTTCTCGTCGGTGGTCAATTTGTTCTCGAACAATTATTCAATATGGCAGGTCGTTTGAGTTTTATCATAGAATTTTTAGGCGGACTTGTCTTTTTAACCTTATTGATGAAGGGAAAACTAAAGTGATCGAAATTGGTCATGTTTCCAAAAGTTACGATGAAAATATTATCATCGAGGATCTTTCCTTATCAATTCCCAAAGGTGGAATAGTTTCGATTATTGGTGCCAATGGCGCTGGAAAATCCACACTTCTAACAATGATAAGCCGCCTTATCCCCATTGATAGCGGTTTAATAACAGTTGATGGCATGGACGTAACCAAAACACCAGGAGAGGTATTTGCAAAGCGTTTATCCATCTTACGACAGGATAATAATCTAACTGCCAGATTAACAGTTGAGGATCTTGTCAGCTTTGGCCGCTACCCCTACTCGCATGGTCGGTTAAACAAAAATGATCGCCAATATATTGATAGTGCAATCCGCTATCTTGGGCTCGATGATTTCAGGACACGGTTTTTAGATGAATTATCCGGTGGACAAAGACAACGTGCCTTTGTCGCCATGGTTATTTGTCAGGATACCGATTATGTGCTTTTAGATGAACCATTAAACAATCTTGATATGACACATTCCGTATCAATGATGAAACAGTTGCGCAAAGCTGCTGATGAGCTCGGTAAAACCATCGTTTTAGTGATGCATGATATCAATTTTGCATCATGTTATTCCGACCTCATTGTTGCATTGAAAAATGGAAAACTGGTCTATGCGGCACCACCAGCTGAAATTATGAAACCAGATGTTCTTAAAGAAATTTATGACATGGATATTAATGTCAAAGAGATCGACGGCAAGCAGATAGCCGTTTATTACATGTAGATTAAAACAGTTGAGATAACTGCTTATAATCTGAGTTCATAAACGAATATTCGCTTTGTAACCCCTAAGTGCCAACGCATAAAAGTAGATCTTAGCAAAAAACGATAAAGTAGATCTCAACATAAAAGGTTACAACATTTTATAGCGAGACCGCCCGCTTTGGTGATTGGGTTGAAATGAACTCCAACAAGCGCAGCCGCAAAATCCCTTTTAAATGAGAAGCACTCATTATGTACCGGTAGGATGCCCCAACAATCGACCAAGAGCGGTTTATTAACCGCGATGACGCGACATCTACCGATCAATGATGCAATATCTATGATCGATCGTGCGAAATCTATCGATCGTTAGAGCGAAGATCATTAACTGCCGGTAAAACGTGTTTCCAACAAGTCAACTTCTCTAATAAATTTGGTTGTTGCTTCCTCAGACAATTGGTGACGACGCCCAAAAGCAAAATAAGTTTGCCGTTCTGCTTTCAATGCTTCTAAACGCAATTTGCGTTCAATTTCTGCAATATTACGAGCAATATCTGCATCGGCATCCGTAACATTTTGCGAAACCAAACGTTCACGATAAGTCGCCATAACCCGTGCTGCGGCGGTTGTATAAAGGTCGGCGTCGCTGCGCCCCTCACCCAAATTGTGCACTGCCTGCTCCACTGCTTTAATCGCAGCTTCGGCGGCAGCGATACGTGCGCGCTCTTCTTCCTTTTGATGCGAAGGTTCTGGCGGTAACTCCAAGCCTTTCAACAGATATGGCAATGAGACACTGGCCATAATAAGCGAGATCAAAATAACACCTGTTGCCAAGAATATTGCCAAATCACGCGCAGGAAACGGCGTGCCGTCTGGTAAAAACAGTGGAAGCGTCAAGACACCTGCCAGCGTAACCGTTCCACGAACACCTGCCAATGAAGTTGCAGCAACCAAACGCCAGCTTGGGACAAATGGTGTTTGACCTTTTCTAGAGGCCTTGGCTAAGGTAAACCTCAGTGATACCCATACCCATATAAAACGTAGTGCTGCCAAAGCGATATTGATGGCAAGAACATAAACGATCAACCAGAGTGGGTCATGATGCCCAGTCTCCTGCACAACAACAGCAGCACTACTGATAATGTGAGGCAGCTGCTCACCAAGGATAACAAAAATAACACCATTGGCAACAAATTGCACCGTATCCCATACAGCTAACCGGCGAATGCGTGTTAATGCCAAATTTCGTAAACCATCTTCCGTATAGCTCATGGAAACACCAGCAGCCACAGCGGCTAGAATGCCAGATGCATCCACATGCTCAGCTGCAAGATAGGCGGCAAAAGGTATCAAGATGCTGATAACAATGTGGGATCCAGTTTCCTCACCAAATTTGGTGTTCCAAAAATTGCTGATCCATGTGACACAGAACGTGGTTGCCGCACCAATAAAAAGGCCGGCAACTGCTGTCCACAAAAATGTGCCAAATGCTGCCAATAGAGAAAAACTACCCGTCATTGCCGCTGCAACAGCAAAGCGCATACTGACCAAGCCTGACGCATCGTTCAAAAGGGATTCCCCTTCCAAAATGTGCATAAGCCGTTTAGGGATTGGAACACGTTTGGCAATTGCCGATACGGCGACAGGGTCTGTTGGGGAAACGATGGCGGCAAGCGCAAACGCAACAGCCAACGGCATGGTCGGAATGATCCAATAGGTAAAAAAGCCAACACCCAACACGGTGAAAACAACAAGTCCAAGCGCCATTTCCAACACGGTCCAGCGATCGCGCTTCAACCCGTCTTTTGGTATGCGCCAGCCATCAAGAAATAGTAATGGTGGCAAGAATAATAGGAAAAAAAGTTCTGGACGAAGTTTAACACCCATATCGCCTGCTGAAGAGACAACAACCCCCACTGCAATCTGAATAAGAGGAAGTGGAATAGGAAGCGGTAGAGCCCGCGAAATTGCCCCACTTATGATCACAGCGACCAGCAAGATCAATATGACAACGACGGATTCCACTTCTGATAACACCTTTCCATTAGACTGCTTTGACCACATTAAAACCGCGAACAGTTTCTATAAGATAAATAATATTCAAATAGCTTTAATTTTCACACTGTTTATAAGTGTCATGGTGTAAAAAAATGGTAATAAATAGGCAGTTTTATCGACTTTAACGCTAAAAAATAAAAAGTCTGGAAAAATATTTCTCATTTTTTGAAAAGTGGCTACGATATTCACTAAAGTGGCCTGTATTATAGAATCAAAATCATAAGCCTTTAAATTTGACCGGTCTTAAAGTGATTCAATAAAAATGGCTGGATAGTTTATACAAAAAATGATCGCTTAACCGAATAAAACTTGTTCTCTTAAATAATAAATTTTTACCCTTTAATTAGGGGGATGTACGGGCAGGCTCTAATATGATTTGTGAAAAGTAGCCCTAAAATATAATCCATCGTTTATATGGTTTTACGACATAGGTTTATAAGGTTTTATGACATAGTAAGAACAGATTTTTGAAATCAGCGTTTGGCGATTGATGCAGGTTAGTGGGCACGGCAATCCACTGGTGAAATAGCAACACCGTGATAATTTTTATCAAGGCAATTTGTATTGTTAGGGGTTAGACATATTCTATTATCAAGCGTTTGACATATTTTATCGTCAAGCTTTCGAAAAGTTTTCTCGTCGAACTTTTGACGTAGGGCAATAGTCCCATTATGATTCTCGGCATCGTTACTAATGATTTTTATCTGCTAATTGCGACATAGCCGGACAGTCAGTTTGGAGAAGATTTTGTCTTTGTCTCATGACTTTTCGCTTAAAAAAATTGCCTGAAGCGTATTAGTCGACTGAAAAAACAGCTATATATCATTTGATACCGTTAGGTTTATTCGCGTACTTTATTCAATCGGATTTTCTAATCTATTGTTGTAAATAAGCGTGAGCATAGGGTTATGTTTCACTAGACATCCGCTTTATGATCGTGGATAATTGAACCACACTTGGATATCTAACTTGCTTGCACAAAGTCTTTTCCTTTGAATAATAAGAAAAAATGATCAATAGAAGAAACTTTTTAAAAACAACACTTGCTGTTGGTACCAGTACGATTTTGCCCTCATTTGCTTGGGCAGAGCAGAATTTTACAAGAGTAGCCTTATGGAAAGAAACACCACCTGGTGGTGGTGGTCCCAAAGGTGCAATGCATATTAACCCATGGGGTAGCGTACGCAATATTGTTACCCCGATGATAGATCTTTATCTACCAACAGGTACTCCCAAAGCTGCAATGCTTGTCGCAGCTGGTGGCGGTTACACACAAATTTCGATTAAAAGAGAAGCTGTTACTGCTGCCAATTGGCTGACAGCACGCGGTATTGCGGCGGCAGTCCTTTATTATCGCTTACCAAAAGAAAATTGGAATGCTGGTGCACTTGCACCATTGCAAGATGCGCAACGTGCATTGCGTATGCTAAATAGTGGTAAGCTGGTACCTGGTATCGCAAAGAAGCGCATTGGTGTGCTGGGGTTTTCGGCAGGTGGTCACCTCATGGCAATGGCATCAGTCTGTCCAACATTTAAATCCTATCCGGCAGAAGATGCAATTGACAATATTGTCCCTCAAGCCGCATTCAGCGCATTGGCTTATCCAGTTATTACCGTTGAGCCCCCTTATGATAATACGTCCACAAAAAAAGTGCTTGTAGGCAAAACGCCAACACCACAACAAAGTGCATTTTGGTCTGTTCAAACGCATGTGACAAAAAGTTGCCCGCCAACCTTTCTTGTACACGCACTCAACGATCCAATATCAAACCAACAAAATACTGCGATTATGGAAGCTGCCTGTAAAAAAGTAGGCGTGCCAGTGGAACGCCATGTTTTTCCGTCTGGTGGCCATGGCTTTAGCATGGGGCAACCAAACTCACCAACAGCCAACTGGCCGTTATTGTTGGAAAAGTGGCTTAAAACTCATAGCATTATATAATGCTATGATGAGATATTGGATATTTCCATAGATCATCTGAAGTGAAGCATAATGAGGCGCATTGTTGCGCAATAAAATTATCTGCCTTAGGCAAATAAAACAAACGCCTTAATAAGGATAATTTTCGTTTTTAAAGAAACAAAACAATTAAGAAGCTTGCAGGGAAAAAACTTCAAAACGTTGTGGTTTTGGTAGTACTGGTCGGAGTGAAAGGATTTGAACCTTCGACCCCCTCGTCCCGAACGAGGTGCGCTACCAGTCTGCGCTACACTCCGATAATTTAATGGCTGGTTTATACAATTGCGCCAATACCATCGCAAGTGTTTTTTGTAAAAAACACTTTTCGTATTTCATTGGTAAAGTTAAACCTTGAAAAGCGTCCATAACAAATCTATCCATCGTAAGATGAAGAGTTTAGGAATAGACATATGACTGAAAAAATTATCAGTTTTATTATGAGTGGCGGTGTTGGTACGCGCCTCTGGCCTCTATCAAGAGAAGACTTTC
Organism: uncultured Bartonella sp.; assembly: GCA_946478665.1. Taxonomy (GTDB): domain Bacteria; phylum Pseudomonadota; class Alphaproteobacteria; order Rhizobiales; family Rhizobiaceae; genus Bartonella. The sequence continues at coordinate 107,826 of CAMLCZ010000005.1, forward strand.
CTAAGCAATTCCATGACTTGTCTGGCAAGGGGTCAATGGTATCGCGCACAGTAAAGCGTTTAAATTCACGTCACAATGTCGCTGATCCCATTTATCTTATTTCGTCGGAAAACCATGAATATCGGTTACGTCAGGATATAGCAGGATTGCCGCTTAATGGTGGTTGTCCAGTTTTTGAACCAATTGGCCGCAACACGGCCGCTGCAGTTGCCTTAGCAACACAAATTACACTCGCCGACTATGGTGACGCACTTATATTGGTGGTTCCATCAGACCATGAAATTTCAACAGACACAGATTTTTGGAATACTGTTGAAGCAGGCATGGCAGCCGCTCGTGCCGGGCGCATTGTGGTATTTGGAGTTCCGCCAACAAAACCCGAAACGGGTTATGGCTATGTTGAAATAGGCCAACAGAACAATGATGTTTATGACGTTATCCGCTTCGTTGAAAAACCGGACACAAAAACAGCCGTAAAATATCTCGAATCCGGTCGGTTTCTATGGAACTCTGGCATTTTTCTGTTTTCAGCCTCGACAATGGAAAAGGCATTTAAGACATTTCAACCTGAAATATGGGACAAAACACACGCGGCGCTTAATACCGCTCATACAGATGTTTCCGGCAAGTGGCTGGACTATGATCTCTATTCGGCAATTCCATCCAATTCTGTCGATTATGCAATTATGGAGCATATTAAGGATATTGCTCTTGTTCCCGCGCGGTTTCATTGGAACGATCTAGGCTCGTGGCAATCATTGCTAGATCAACAATCCAGTTTGACACCTGCCGATAAAGACGGCAACGTCATTATGGGTGATGTTGTCGCCATAAATTGCAAAGGCAGCTATCTACGCTCAGAAACGGGCTTGCTTTCTGCCGTAGGGTTGAACAACATGGCTGTTGTCGCAACGACAGATGCAACCTTTGTTGCACCCGTCAAAGAAAGCCAGAATGTCCGCGAGGTTGTTGCCACACTGGAAAAAGCGGGTCGGCTGGAAACCAAATTTACACCGGCCGCCGACAAGATACCGCGCAGTGGCGCCTATCTTACCCGTGTTGAACATTGGTTGTTTTCTGAAGCCTTGCCATTATGGTCAACGCGTGGCGTTGACGATCAAGGAGGGTTTTATGAGGCCTTGAAATTCGATGCCATGCCCGTATTGCGTCATAAGCGTATGCGCACAATGGCAAGGCAGATCTATGCCTTTGCCATGGCCGGAGAAATGGGGTGGGATGGTCCTTATACCGATCTGATAGATCATGGTTTGCATTTCATCACCCGTTCAGGGCGGACTGATAATGGTGGTTGGGCTTCAGTTCTTGGGCGCGATGGCTCTATCATTGATAAAACAGAAGATTGTTACGATCAGGCTTGTGTGTTGCTTGCTTTGGCGCACGCCCACCGCATAGGCAATAAACAGGCGCTTCCATTGGCGATTGAAACATTTGCTTTTCTTGACAATTATTTGGCAGATAAACATGGCAGAGGTTTTATAGAAAGCACCCAAACGGATCCGACATATCGTTACCGCCGTTCCAATCCGCATATGCATCTATTGGAAAGCTTTTTGGCATGGTACGATGTCACTGGCGACAAAGACTATCTGCAACGCGCCTCCCATATTGTCGAATTATTCAAACAACATTTTTTTGATGACGATACATGGACCCTTGCGGAATATTATGAAACCGATTGGCAAAGAGCCAAAACCGCTGAGGGAGATATTTGTGAACCTGGCCATCATTTTGAATGGTCATCTCTGCTTATTGATTTTTCTAACAAAACAAATGACAGAAGTGTCATAAAACTAGCCAAAAAACTATATGCATCAACCATTGCCAATGGTTTAAATAGGGCAACTGGTCTTGCTTATAATACAATATCAAGGCATGGTTTGCCGATAAATACCAATTCCAGAAGTTGGCCACAAACAGAAGCAATTAAAGCCGCTTTGGCACTTGATGGCAATGATGGTCCTGACTTAAAACCCGAAATTGAAGCACGTGTCGGCAGGCTCTTTCGCTGGCATATCGAAGCAGCCCCAAAAGGTTTATGGATTGATCTTATTTCGGAAAATGGCCGTGCTATTGCTGAAGATGTTCCAGCATCAATATTTTATCATATGATAACGGCACTTACCCAATATTGGAAATTTGCCCAGCAATGCAAAAATAAATAGCAATGTAAAAATATATAGTCGGGCAAAGCAAATAGGAGGATAGGTTCATGTCCTCATAGGCTTATGCTTCAAACTCGATAAAAGGCAATTGGTCTTGAATTTTGAAGACTGATGCAAGCGATCGCTAATTTATCAATTTGATGTTTCTAATCTTACAATCCGTCATGCATAAAAAATGCCTGCATCTTTGTCATACAGGCATTTAATTTCAACAAAATCACATACTTTTAACGCCAGTAACGATAATATCTCGGTTGTGGGCGATGATGCCAGTAGCGTGGATCATGAAAGGGTCTATAACGCGGTGGCGGTGGTGGTGGTGGACCACGGAAATGATGTCTTGGACCACGATAATCAGGTCTCGGAGGTGGCATCGGCCTATCTCTACGGTGATGATAGTACCGATCGTGACCAGAACTTAATATTACACCGGGATAAGGCTCAGCATTTGCTGAAAGAGCACCACAGAGAGGAATGAATAGTGCAAGGCTTACAAAAAAAGCTAACAATTTTTTCATAACAGAAATATCCTTCTCTTAATGAGCCCATTTTACCTTTTGATAAATGAACTCTTCCTGAATAACCTGTTTATTTTCCGTTCATATTCAATTTTATAAACACTATAATAAATTGGCTAACAGGCAGATATTTACATATTTATCCCGTTTGGTCGCTATATTCAATGACAATATATATACTTAAATCCCTATATAGGCTTAATGGCGTATATAGGCTCAAAAAAAGTTCAATATCATTCAAATCCATCAAGTTTTAATAAACGTTCCAGCGTTTTCGTCTCGACATTCATTTCCATAATATCATTTTTTAAAAGATTAGAATGTTCTACGGCAAAGGCAGCCTCAAGCTTTTTCAAAATAGCAAGATTTTGTTCATTAATCTCTATAACCGCCTCATCATTCGGTTTCTGGTCAAGAAAGGCAATATGTTTCTGTCCAATCGTGATAATAATTGGCAAATAGCGATTAAGAAAACGCGAACCACGAGCAACGTCATTGGGATCGGAGCTCATACAATTGATAATTCTATCAGCCAATACGCTTAAACTATTAAAGAGATCAGCATAGTCTTTTGGGAGCTGTTCAGCCAATTCGTTGATGATAGATACGTTATTTCTAAAAACTTGATTGTCAAAACCACTAGCGGAAATTGCTGTTCCACTCTGGTTAACCGATATTGCATCGAACTTAGCGTTCTGTTGGAATAATCCATAAATCTCGTCGATGGCTGCGCCTATTCTACGCGCGTTAAATTCGAAATCTTGAGCAACCGTAATTGTTTTTATTTGGCCTGATGCTCTTAAAAGGTCTTCCACCATAAAAGAAATATCGAAAAAAGGGCGTAATTCAGATGAACCAAAACGCGTGACTTTGAGTTTTTTCGCTTGTTCATCCATATCTCGCAGTAATGTTTGTTGTTTTTGGAACGTGTCCTGTCCAAAACTTCTCAATACGTCGGATATTTTTTCCAAATCCTGTGAAATGGAGTTAAAAACCCTCAAATGGAGAAAGCTGGGAGCGTATAAAGCCGCAGCGATAAAAACAGGGATAATACTCAGTGATGCAAAGTAAGCATCGCTATCCAGTTCCGCAAAAAAACAAAGGATTAACATTACCAAAGCAATCCATTCTGTTTTTGCAACCACTTTACGTCGGTAACAACGCAGAAAAACTCGTTCATAAAGTGTGACAAGCCAAGCTAAAACGCCTCCTATCAGAAGAGCAGAGAAAAAATTAGCCCCTAATAATGTTGCAATGGCAACTTCGATAAGCCCAAATATTGCGGGAATCCACCCACCAAATCGATTATTCAACTGCCGACCAAAAATACAAATGAGCCCAATATAGCCCATGAGCTGGTAGTCATCTTTACCAGTGTTTTCACCGTATAAATTCGATGCAATAATTGAAGACACCGTCAGACATATGAAGTGAACAATGATACGGTAAAACAGCGAGCGATTGATTTTCACCTGTTTGGCCTTGAATTATTGAAATTGACTTTACTTTTGCTCTGTCCCATTCGCCGCAATGCGACTTTCAACAGCCTTATCGATGCTAGCATTATGCGCTGCAGCAATACTCGACAACTTATCGAACAACTCCCCTTCCATTTTTTTCAGTTCTTGCTCGATCACTTGTCTATTCCGTCTTCCTTCCTGAGAAATCTTTAGTGTTTCTTCAATGGAATTTAACAAACGGTTTTGCACATTTTTCAAAGTTTCGATATCAACGATCGGGCGCTCCACTTCACGCGCCGTTGCTATTGATGTTGTTTCAAGCAATTCTGCATTTTTAACAAGCAACTTATTCGTCGTATCCGTTACCTGCTTCTGAAGTTTGGCAGCATTCTGTTGTCGTTGCAGAGCTATTGCTAGAACAAATTGGTTTTTCCAAACTGGTATTGTCGTTAAAATACCGGTCTGTATTTTCTCTGCCAAAGCCTGATTATTGCTCTGCACCAAACGCACCTGCGGTGCTGTTTGTAGCGTTATCGTGCGTGATAACTCCAAGTCACTCAACCTTTTTTCAAAACGATCGGTCATATCGTTAAAATCGCGAAGCTTTTGCGCAACCATAGGATCACCGCTTTCATCAGCGGCCTTTTTTAATGCTGGAAGTTCGGTACGTCTCACCTCGTCCAATTTTAGTTTTCCTGCCGCGATATAATTCGTCATATCATGGTGCAGTTGCATATTTTTTGTATAAAATTGGTCAAGCATTTCCACATCACGAATGAGGCTCGACATACAACGGTCAAGCTTGTCCGAAATCTGGTTAACTTGGTCAGCAACAGTATCAAACTGCCGAATAAATTGTTTGGCTGTATCAAAAACTTGCCCCACTAGTGGCAATTTAGCCAAAATGCCTTTTTTACGTATTAATACGCTGACATCCAGATCACGGACTTTGTCCAGCATATTGGAAAGCAGCTCATATATAGGTGCTGCATCTTTACCACGAACTTCGCTCAGAAAAGAATCTGCAAAATTTGAAATATCCTGCATCGTATCTGCGCCATATGATACTGCAAGATTCGGATCCGACAAATTGATACGTTCAGCGAGTTGGGTAATCTTTTCATTATCACTCGGTGTGACATTCAAATTGGTTACTTGTGTGATACTCATGTCTATCCCCTCTCGCTGTGTCCTTGTTGTTTCTATACCCCAAACAACAAACTATTATAAACCATTAATTTTGCCAATTGCCTGTTCTAAACTATCTATCAAGCTATTATTTTTGCTATTGATAATAAAACCTTTGATACCAACCCATTTGTATCTTTTGGTGCTAAATATTCCGCTTCAGATTTATTGTCATCCAGCTTACTTATTTTCAGCATTTCGCCTGTTTGGCGTTTCGGTGGCTTAGCGCTTAGTCGACTTAACGTTTCACCAGTTCCGCATTTCGGTGGTCTCTAGTTTCGGTGACTTTTCGTTTCGACAGCTTCTGGTTTCTGCAGCTTTTGGTTTCTGCAGCATTTGGTTTCGGCAGCAACGTTAAAATAGATCAGGTTAAGAGACTTTACCATTTGCTTTTCTTCAAGCCACTTAAACCACATCATAATGCATTGATATTGCCTGTTGCTAATATCGCCCACTAATGAGCTATATCAAATAATGTGCAACGTTAAATAGCGGGCGCCATTAAAAACGTTCTGAAACAATTTTAAAACGGCACCGCATATTTGAAGCCTGTTTTTTCGACAATCATCGAGCAACCAATGTGAATTGCTTTGACGCCTTTAGCAATGGCCTTCAATATGTGCGCGTTTTTCATACGCGCGCTTCCCCCACAAATGCCATTGGCATTGAAATTCTGTCACTTCTCCCAAGTGCTAAATCTGTCACTTTTCCCAAGTATTCAGGATACTATTGATGCGCTCAATTACCTTTGAAGCCTGTTTTTCCAACAGTCATCCGCAACCAATGTGAATAGCTTTCACACCTTTAGCAATGGCCTTCAATATGTGCGCGTTTTTCATATGCGTGAGCTTCCCCCCACAAAGGCCATTGGCATTGAAATTCTGTCACTTCTCCCAAGTGCTAAATCTGTCACTTTTCCCAAGTATTCAGGATGACTATTGATGCGCTTAATTGCCTTTGATACGTTTGAATGCTTCATCAAGTCCGCCGGTCAAGGCTTCTTTACCACCATGATCGGTAAAATAGAGCGAGACCAGCTCATTTGTGCCTTTCTTGGTGGAATATTCGGCTTCCAAAGCGGTAAAATCTGGCATTATTGCTTTCCGTGCCACATCGGCCAAATTGCCATACATGGACGCAAGAAACGGTGCCGACTGGCTTTCATCAAGACCGTTTTTCTGTAGCCACTGATTTGCCGTTTCAACGATATTAAAATAGACGCCCATGAGAGAGCCGGCCGTCATCATCACTGCAAACTGGTTTTCGTCCTTGACGGCAATTGCGCCACCCATGGCATCAAAAATTTCCTTTAGTTTCGGATGATTGGGATAAATCGCTGTAACGCTTTTGGCTTCTTCTACAAAGGGAAGCGGTACTGCGCGATAAACTTTTTTGCCAATCCATTTTTCCAATTGGCTTGCCGTCGCCATGGCAATAACCGAAACAACCATTTCCGTTTTAGAAAAATCGAGTTTCTTCAATTCTTCTTCGGCAATTTCACTTCTTAAACAAATGAAAACATCGTCGCTCTGATCAATCACATCCTGATTGTCTTTGCCAATTGTCACCTTGTCATAAAGTTTAGCAAGGCGTGCCGCATATTCGGCATTTCTCGGTGAAACCGTAATCTGTTCAACGGCAAGTTTGCTTTTCATCAAACCTTCCACCATTGACGTAGCAATTGTACCCGTACCGATAAAACCTATTTTCATTTTTCTGGCTCCACAGAATAATTTAGAATTGGTCCGAGCCAATGCTCAACTTCACCAATATCCATCGATTTGCGTTCCGCATAATCAGCCACTTGATCGCGTTCGACCTTGGCAACGCCGAAATAATAACTGTCGGGATGCGAAAAATACAATCCAGCGACCGATGAGCCTGGCCACATAGCGTAACTCTCAGTAAGTTTAACACCAGTATTTTTCGTTGCATCAAGAAGCTTGAACAATGTGCCTTTTTCAGTATGATCTGGTTGCGCAGGATAGCCGGGTGCTGGGCGTATTCCGCGATATTTTTCTGCTATCAAATCTTCTTTTGTAGCGTGTTCATCGGCTGCATAACCCCAATAGGATTTGCGCACATATTCATGAAGGCACTCTGCAAGTGCTTCGGCAAAACGATCGGATAGTGCTTTTACCAAAATAGCCGAATAATCGTCATTGGCGCGTTCAAACCGCTCTGCAATCGCTTGTTCACCAAAGCCTGCCGTGACAACAAAACCACCAAGATAATCAGGTGTCCCCACTGGTGCTACAAAATCAGCCAATGCTAAATTAGGTTTTCCATCACGTTTTCTAAGCTGTTGACGCAATGTATAGAATGTATCAAGCTCTGTTTTGCGCGTATCATCGTGATAAAGCCTTATATCGTCGCCAACACGGTTTGCTGGCCAAAATCCAATCACCGCTTTCGGATCAAACCATTTTTCATCGATAATTTTCTTGAGCATATTCTGCGCATCACTAAAAAGCTGACGCGCAGTTTCACCCTGTTTTTCATCGTCCAGAATAGCAGGATAACGTCCGCGCAATTCCCAACTTTGAAAAAATGGTGTCCAATCAATATAGCTTGCCAGTTCCGCCAAATCCCAATGATCCAATATTTTGGTACCTAAGAAGGACGGTTTTGGTGGCTGATAATTTGTGAAATCAAGCTGCAAGGCATTATCGCGTGCCTCTTTCAAAGAAAGGCGTTTTTTTGCTGCTTCGCCCTTTTCATGGGCGGCCGCAACTTGAGCATATTCTTCCCGTAATTTGTGAATTGTTTCATCTTTTGTTTCGGTTGACAAAAGGGAAGATACAACCCCAACCGCCCTACTGGCATCAAGCACATAAACACTCTGACCGCGGTGATAATGGGGGTGAATTTTTACCGCTGTATGAACACGGCTTGTTGTCGCGCCACCGATAAGAAGAGGGATATCAAACCCTTGATTTTCCATCTCGCTTGCAACATTGACCATTTCATCAAGCGAAGGGGTAATGAGACCAGACAAACCGATGGCATCAGCTTTTTGAGCCCGTGCCGCATCAAGAATTTTTTGTGCCGGCACCATAACGCCAAGATCAATAATTTCATAATTGTTACAGGCAAGAACGACTCCGACAATATTTTTGCCGATATCATGCACATCGCCCTTCACTGTTGCCAAAACAATCTTTCCTGCAGTTTGGCGGCCTTCACCACCATTTTTGCGTTTTTCCTCTTCCATATAGGGTAGCAGAACCGCGACAGCTTGTTTCATCACACGTGCAGACTTGACGACTTGCGGCAAAAACATCTTTCCAGAACCAAAAAGATCGCCCACCACATTCATTCCAGCCATTAATGGCCCTTCAATGACATCCAATGGACGCTTGGCTTTAACACGGGCTTCTTCTGTATCCGCATCAATAAATTCAGTGATACCGTTTACCAGCGCATGTTCAAGGCGTTTTTCAACCGGCAATTCCCGCCAGCTTAAATCTTTTTCTTTCTGTGGACCGGCTGCCTGTCCGCGATAATTTTCTGCTAAAGCCAAAAGACGCTCTGTCGCGCCTTTATCACGATTAAGGATAACATCTTCACAGGCGTCCCGTAATTTGGGTTCTATCGATTCATAAATCGCAAGCTGTCCAGCATTAACAATGCCCATATCCATACCGGCAGCAATGGCACGATACAGAAATACCGAGTGCATCGCTTCGCGCACTGGCTCATTGCCTCGGAAAGAAAATGAAAGATTGGAAACCCCACCCGATATATGGCAATAGGGCAAAGTCTTACGAATTTCCTTTGTTGCCTCAATAAAATCAACGCCATAATTGTTATGTTCATCAATACCCGTGGCGACAGCAAAAATATTCGGATCAAAAATAATATCCTGTGGCGGGAAATTTAATTGCTCAGTCAATATTTTATAAGCACGTTGACAGATGGAAACCTTACGCTCTTTTGTATCAGCTTGGCCATTTTCATCAAATGCCATGACGACAATTGCAGCCCCATAAGCCTGGGCCAGTCGGGCATGATGAATAAATTTTTCTTCACCTTCTTTGAGCGAAATTGAGTTTACAACCGATTTTCCCTGAACACATTTCAAGCCCGTTTCGATCACTTCCCATTTGGAAGAGTCGATCATGATAGGCACACGTGCAATATCGGGTTCTGCTGCAAGCAGATTTAAAAAATCCCGCATGGCTGCTTCTGAATCGATAAGCCCCTCATCCATATTAATATCAATGATTTGCGCGCCATTTTCTACCTGATTACGCGCAACATCAAGTGCGGCGGTATAATCATTATTGGTAATGAGCTTACGAAACTTTGCTGAACCAGTAACATTTGTCCGCTCACCCACATTCACAAAAGGTATGTCATCCGTCAGCGTAAAAGGTTCAAGCCCCGAAAGACGTAATCTTTTCTCGATTTTTGGCGCCGAACGCGGCTTAAATTCTTTGACAATTTCTGCAATAGCCTGAATATGTTCCGGCGTTGTACCGCAACAACCACCAACGATATTGATAAGCCCTTCTCTTGCAAACTGCTCGATCTGGGCAGCCATATAATCTGGCGTCTCGTCATATTCACCAAATGCATTGGGCAACCCTGCGTTAGGATATACACAAATAAGGTGCTCGGTTTTTTCTGCCATTTCCTTTATCAAGGGCAACATTGCCTTGGCACCCAAGGCACAATTAAGCCCAACGGAAAACGGATTGGCGTGCGAAATGGAATAAAGAAAAGCGGTTGGCGTTTGCCCAGAAAGGGTTCGCCCCGACATATCGGTAATTGTACCAGATATCATAATTGGCAGTTCAATTTTCTTTTCAGCAAAAACCTGTTTTGCCGCAAAAATAGCCGCCTTTGCATTCAAAGTATCAAATATCGTTTCGATTAATAGAAGGTCAGCACCACCATCAATTAAACCGCGTATCTGATCTGCATAAGCAATGCGCAATTCATCAAATGTAACCGCACGAAAACCGGGGTTATTGACATCTGGCGAAATAGAAGCCGTGCGATTTGTTGGTCCAATTGAGCCTGCAACAAAACGCATTTTGCCGTCAATCTTTTCAGCACGTTCAGCAGCGCGCCGTGCTAGTCTTGCACCATCACGATTAAGCTCATATACCATTTCTTCCATGCCATAATCTGCCTGGGCAATGGTGGTGGAAGAAAAAGTATTGGTTTCAAGAATATCTGCCCCAGCCATAGCATATCGAAAGTGGATTTCTTCAATTGCATTGGGTTGCGTCAACGTTAAAAGATCATTATTGCCCTGCAAAGCGCAGCTGCAAGATATGAATCTTTCTCCACGAAAATGTTTTTCATCAAAATGCAGTTCTTGTATTTGGGTGCCCATAGCACCATCAAGAATTAAGATGCGTTCACGCGCACTTTTTCTTAAACACTCAATACGATCTTTTGAAGGTTCAATATTTCCAAATAGACTGCTGGCTGGATGAGACATAGAAAAACCTTTCATATCAACTGCCTACCCGTTACATAAAGGTTTCTTTATGTCAATAAAATCATCTGTGTTTAAAGCAAAAAAAACGCCGGAAAACCGGCGTTGTAAAATAATAATGATAGTAAAAATTTAGCGAACATATATGCCTATAGAAACAGCAACACAAACTATAGCCAAAATAATCAACCAAAGATAAATTCTTGGCTTATCAAATATGATAGCAAATGAAGAAAACCATCCTAATACTCCCGCACCAAGAGCAAAAAGAAAGCCCGGTCTGTTCATCGCAACGATATGCACTGCCATTAAACCACCAATAATCAATGCACCAAAAATAATTAAAAGAGCGGTTGCGAACTTCTCATAATCGTTCATCATCAATCCTCATACGACAAGTTGTCTTGTCAATCTGTTTCGTTCTCTTCTATCTCATCATAGAAAAAAAACGAAATGTTTTTTCGCATTTTTAACCAATACATTACGATAAACGCATATTGGCTCGTTTTCTCGAATGGTATTGCTATTGGCGATCAAGCTTTCCAACACAGTAAATCGGCTATTTTTCATCAAAAAATATAGGATAAGCAAACGACGATGCACGGCTATGTAATGCCAAAGGCATTTCTTAAATAAAATGTTTCTCTTAACTGTATTACAGTATCCATTTGCTATTCATGGCAATCACCACTGTTACGCCAATGATGTGTTTATCGCATTTTTTAGCGCTATTCTTAATTGATACGTCTCAAAGTCAATAGCGCCCAATAGCCAAAAGCAGGCTTAGTTCTGATTGCTTGACTGAAAAAAGGCCGGAAAATGCTTTGGCAAATGATAGGGTAAAATTGCTATCATATCAAAACGCACATAAAGCTTTCCTCTATCTGGTTGGTTTGCCAACCACAAATCTGCCGCCGCCTCTATGCGTTTTGCACTCAACCGCGTCACAGCGTCCATGGCTTCAACAAGTGTTGCACGGGCTTTAACCTCCACAATAGCGATACAATTGCCCCTTCTCGCTATGAGATCAATTTCTCCCAGATGGGTTTTATATCTGTGCGCCGCTATATGATATCCTTTTAGGCGCAACCACCATGCTGCAATTTTTTCAGCACGAATTCCCCGCCAGAAAGCTTTTATTTTAGCCCGATCAGAAGCCATCTTTGGTTTTCAAGGCAATAAGCCGTTGAAACAGATCCTGCTTTTTACGCCCTGTGATTTTTGCTGCTTCCGAAGCAGCTTTTGACGCTGGATATTCACCAGCCAATTGTAAAAGCAGTCTGTCGACATCTTCATCAGACATCAGATCTGTATTGGTTATTGCGGGTTCAACCACAATAACGATTTCACCTCTTATGCGTTCTTGTTGGGCATAGCGATTTGCTAGATCGTCCAATGTCGAAACATCAATGGTTTCAAATTTTTTTGTCAATTCCCGACAAACCGCTGCGCGCCGTTCGCCACCCAATATGTCAGCCATATCGTTTAGCGTATCAACAACACGGTGTGGCGATTCATAAATAATCAAAGACCCTGATATTGCACGTAAGTCTTCCAAACGAGCCTTTCTTTGGCTGCTTTTTGTGCTGAGAAATCCTACGAAATAAAAGCTATCGGTTGGTAAACCCGTCGCAATTAATGCCGTTAATGATGCTGAAGCTCCCGGGATCGGTACAATTTTAATGCCTGCCTCCCGCGCTGCTTCTACCAATTTAAAGCCCGGATCAGAAATAAGCGGCATACCAGCATCAGAAACCAGCGCAACAGATTTTCCTGCTTCCAATGCTTCAATAAGGCGGGGACCCGCCTCTTTTACATTATGTTCTTGATAAACAATTGGGCGCTGGTGAATTGCATAACGATCCAGCAAAATCCGCGTCACCCGTGTGTCTTCACATGCCAATACATCAGCGGCTGCGAGCACTTCCAGTGCCCGCAGTGTTATATCGCCAAGATTTCCTATTGGTGTTGCAACCAGATAAAGTGCTGGCTCTAATGCAGCAGCTGTAAATGCGTTGGCACCAATAATGTATTTTCCTTCCGGCACAGAATTTTCCTATAACATTGACCCTGTTTCCGCGAGATTTCTATGCCAGGAAAACGCTTCTTCCAATATATGCGGCGTTTGCCCCTGACGGAGTTTACAAGCACGATCAAAATAATCCTGCAATTTATCGCGGTAATCCGGATGCACACAATTCTTGATGATTGTCGCTGCACGCTCACGTGGTGCCAATCCACGCAGATCAGCAAACCCCAACTCTGTCACCAGAATGTCAACATCATGTTCTGTATGATCGACATGAGGAACCATCGGAACAACGGATGAAATCTTTCCGTCCTTGGCAATTGATTTGGTCACAAAAACAGCAATATGGGCATTACGGGCAAAGTCACCCGATCCACCAATACCATTCATCATATGCGTGCCACCAACATGGGTTGAATTGACATTGCCATATATGTCAAATTCCAAAGCAGTATTGATTGCAATAATTCCCAAACGGCGGACAATCTCAGGATGGTTGGATATTTCTTGCGGACGCAAAATCAACCGGTCCTTGTATTTTTCAATGTTTGGGAAAACACGGTCAGCACATGCCTGACTTAGGGTAATTGACGACGCAGACGCAAAATCCAGTTTTCCGGCATCAAACAAATCAAAAGTCGAGTCTTGCAAGACTTCACTATACATCTTCAAATTATGGAATGGGCTATCAACGAATCCCGTCAACACAGCATTTGCAATCGTACCAATGCCGGCTTGCAAAGGCCTCAACGACATATCAAGATTGCCTTTCTTGACTTCACCCTTGAAGAACTCTGTCAAATGTCCTGCAATGGCTTGTGTCGCATCATCAGCTGGCAAAATCAGCGAAGGGCTATCTTCCAGATCGGTAATAACAATTGCCGCAATTTTTTCTTTGTTAATCTTGATGCTTTGTGAACCAATGCGCGTGTCACATGCAATCACAGGAATTGGTTGGCGGTTTGGCCGTTCCGTTGGAATATAGACATCATGCAAGCCTTCAAGTGCGGGATTGCAGCTCATATTCACTTCAACGATGACCTTATCTGCCTGCATGGCAAAAGTTGCCGAATTACCAATTGACGACGTAGGAATAATGCTACCATCTTCGTTAATAGCCACAGCTTCAATAATCGCCACATCAACTGGTTTTAATTGGTGGGCACGTAATTGCTCAACCGGATCAGAAAGATGTTCATCAATGAACAAGACTTCACCACGATTGATTGCATGGCGCAATGTTGTATCCACCTGAAATGGCATACGGCGTTCAAGCACACCAGCTTCGCATAAAACCTTATCGGTATCGTGCCCCAATGAAGCACCCGTCAATAAAGTGATTTTGAACGGGTTGCTTTTTGCACGCTTCGCCATTGCATGAGGAACAAGTTTGGCATCTCCCGCACGGGTAAAACCGCTCATGCCAATAACCATTCCATCCTTGATGATGCTTGCAGCTTCATCTGCTGAAACTATTTTAGCTCTTAAATCCGCACTGCGGATACGATCCTCATACATTTACTTCTCCCATTTAAACGATATTACATTACATTTTCTAAAAGATTTTATCATGAGCGTGCTTGCTCCATTTCCGATAAAATCGCTTCTGCTGCTCTCAACGGATCTTCTGCTTTTACAATAGGTCGACCAACAACAAGGTGACTGGCTCCAGCCTCTATGGCATCTTTCGGTGTCATAACGCGTTTCTGGTCACCTTTATCACTTCCTGCTGGACGGATACCGGGTGTCACAAGTGCCATATCTGGCCCGATAACCTTTCGTAATGCAGACGCTTCCGCTGCCGAAGCAACAATACCTCCCATGTGACATTCATATGCTTGTGCTGCGCGTTTTAAAACAAGTTTTTCTGGTGAATCATGATAGCCTGCTTCTTTTAGGTCCTCTTCATCCATAGATGTGAGAACCGTAACGCCCAATAGACAAAGATCACTTCCCTTTGCAGCCGACACCGCAGCACGCATAGCTTTCGGGTAAGCATGAAGAGTGAGCATATCAACGCCTAATTTTACGATATTTTCCACAGCATGCGCCACTGTGTTATCAATATCGAGTAGCTTCATATCCAGAAATACTTTTTTTTGGGAACGGATAAGCTCGCCGGCAAATTCCAAACCGCCAGCAAATAATAATTGATAACCAATTTTGTAAAAGTTTACCGTATCCCCTAACTGGTCAACCAATTTTTCTGCTTGACCAATATCAGCGACATCTAATCCGACGATCAGTCGATCGCGCATAGCACTTGCCATAAATGTTCCTCCATTTCGCACAGTGGATCCGCAAAATGACAAACATAACAGAAATCCCCATTATGTTTGCTGCGCTAATGTGAAACAGATTTTAGAGCGATTCAAGTATAAATCAGGTTCCGCTATTTTTAAAAACAGGAATTGGAACATTCACAGTACCATTACCGGTACTTGCATTCGTTCTTGGAGCGGTTACCTTCTCGATGGTGTATTCAGCATCATCAGCTACACCAGTGTCTTTTAAACCGGTTGCTCCCAAAAGACCTTTTGCCTTCGCGTCATAATAATAGCCTCGGCTATATAACCGCACAGCTTGGGATTCGTTACCGTCTGCTACCTTATAGGCACCAGCAAGATACTTTACAGCAAACCGCAAATTGGTTTCTGCATCCAGCAAGCCTTTTGGGTCGCCAGAATACCCCATACCTTTTGCAGTCGGATGGCTAATCTGCATCAAACCAAGATAAGGCCCGTTACGAACAGCTGGATTACCATTACTTTCGCGTTTAACGACCCGACGCACCAAGCTTTCCGGAACATTATAAGCCAAAGAATATTTGGAAATTAGTTGATCCACTTCAGGTGTCGCATGCGGCAATGATATATGCGTTGACCCTGTTGTGATCGTATCCTTGGCAGCCAAAGCCGCCGGATTGGACGTTTTACCAGTATATGAAAGCTCTTTAACAGATGGAACAGGTATCTTTTTATCAATCAGATAGCCGTATGATAGTGGTGTTGTCATTGTGCCAACACGCGCAATTGCAGACGATGCGTCGGTCAACTGAGTTGTCGGCTTTGTATCATTTTTCTGAGCACAACCGGCCAATAGGCTGGTTAAAACGATAATACTCCCGCAGACAATCTTCCGTTGTTTAGTCATGCACCACCCGTTAACGAATCAATAACCTTACGAACGCATTTTAAAGCAGCCATAAAGCTTTTTGTCAAAGGCACCTGCGGCACATGTCCTTCAAGAAGCCTTATTTTCAGCCATTTTTTAAGAACACTTTGTGGCAATCCCGTGTCAAAATCGTGACTTTACCCAAGATTACCACAAAAAATTCACCTTTTTTAAACACATTTGTGTCTATTGGCCTGTAAATAAGCGTATCACATGGTTATCACTTGCACAAAAACACGGTTTGTAAACGAGTGAAACATTTCATGAAAAGCATTGCATCATCATGAAAGGCTTTGCATAAGCTGATTAGCCACTTCTGAATAGCGCTGTGCTTGTGGGCTATCAGGCTTAGCAACAAAAATTGGCGTACCAGCATCTGACATTTCGCGAACATTGGGATCCAGTGGTATTTCACCCAAGAACGGTACTTGCCGTCTTTTTGCTTCTGCTTGCGCGCCACCATGACCGAAAATATCGTAACGCACACCAGTATCGGGCGCAATGAAATAGCTCATATTCTCTATAACACCCAAAATTGGCACACCAACTTTGGTAAACATCTCAATTCCTTTACGGGCATCGACAAGTGCCAAATCCTGTGGTGTCGACACAATAACCGCGCCAGTTAACGGCACTTGTTGCGCCAATGTTAATTGTGCGTCACCTGTTCCTGGAGGCATATCAACCACAAGAACATCCAGTGGCGCCCATAATACATCGCGCAAGAATTGCGTAACCGCAGACATCACCATGGGACCGCGCCAAACCATGGGGCGATCTTCGTCCACGAGAAAACCCATGGACATGAGTTTTAAGCCAAATTTTTCGAGGGTTTCCAGTTTTTTACCGTCAACAGCGTGTGGCTTCTGATTAATAAGTCCCGTTAAACGCGGCAAAGATGGACCATAAATATCGGCATCCATAACACCCGTTCGAAGCCCCTTGGCACTTAATGCCAGTGCCAGATTAATGGCTGTTGTCGACTTACCCACGCCGCCCTTGCCCGATGCAACAGCGATAATATGCTTAACACCATCAATGGGGGTTTTGGCTGAAACACCGGTTCGTTCATGACTTGGGCCTGACTCGGCCACAATTTGTTTTTTTTGCGGTGTTGCAGAACTATCTGCTTTTTTTTCAGCCGTTAATGTGACGATGGCAGCTTTTACACCGTCCATAGCCAGAACAACTTTTTCTGCCGCCAGTCTTAAAGGTTCAAGCTCACGAGCCCGTTCATCTGGCACTGTAATCGAGAAAAACACTTTTCCATCTGCGATAAAAATCTCGGACACCAGACCCAGAGAAACAATATCGCTTTCAAAATCCGGTCCTTTGACCTTACGCAACTGTTCGATAACGTCATGACTTTGTATATTGGACACTATCATTCCTTCCTGCATAGCCTGCTGGATACTTAATCCCTTCTATCGCTTACCAAAGCAAAAGGTCAACAAGCCAAAATTTTCTTAAAATTTCTAAATTCCAACATAGATGGTTTGGTCAATTCTTGTGAATTTGCTAGCGTTTAGCTGTCTAACCCTTGAGTATTTACACCCTCGGTACCCAACCTTTCGCTACCCAACAACCATTGCCGAACAACTTTAATATCTTCGGCACCGATCATATGATCCGTATTAACAATACAATGCTTGATGTCCGCACCATTGCTTTTTAAACAATCTGATAAGGCCGGAGCGAATCCCGAATAAAGGCTATCTTTTTCACCAGATACAACCAACACATGGGTGTGGCTTAAATTATTCTGCGGCACATTTTCCAAAACCATCATTGAGCGCAAAAGAATTGCACGCATTATCAAGTGAGGATATTTCAATAAGAGAATTGCCAGAAGATTAGCACCGTTGGAGTAGCCTAAAAAAGTAACATTGGACCCATTACACCCAATGCGAGAAAACAAGTCAGGCAAGAACTCGGCAAAAGCATCAGCCTCATTGACTGCATCGACCTGATCGAATTTTGTTGGTGTTATTTTCTTAAACCATCTCACTTCACCATCCTGCACCACGCGTCCGCGAACGCCGATGAGCGTTGCATGCGGCCAGATGGAACGGGCAAAATCTATTAGCGTATCTTCATTGCCTCCAGAGCCATGAAGCAAAATGACAAATTCATCAGAGGAGCCATCCCCCTTATCAACGCGATAATGGAATTGATCGTTATGAATACATTGTTCTGTGTCATCTGATTGCATTTGCGTGACCGCTCCGTGAGCATTACTATAAAGTCGAACTTAAAAAACATATTATAAATAGTATTTAATTTAACCATGACAGATTGTGCAATGTTTTCCATCATGGTTCAAACCAATAAATATTAATATCGTATTGTTCAGATCATTGTACGGCGTCAAATAACGGACGCGTGAACACTTGATTAAAAGTACAAAATTCCAGAAGAAAGACCACCGAAAATTATCAGTCGACCCTAGTCCACTTTTCCAAAATACAAAATCATACCAAATCGTATCGCCTCGGAACAAAGACGTTGACGTAAAAGATCGTCGCAAATATGAATGTTCTTATGCATTCTCTTAAAATTGTTCAAAGCGGTTTCAACTTGGAAAATCCGGTTCACACTCTTACCCGACATAATATTTTGTGATGAAACATAATCACGAATTGCAAAGACAACACTTCGCTTTATCGTGTAGTTATCGTTTGTCATTACAAAAACCTTATGCTCAACTTAAAGATTTTACAACTATAAGTAGAAAAACCTTTTAATTCAACAAACATATTGTCGCATGGTTATTACGAATAAAACTTACAAAAAAACCTTTTTCCGTCTCTTATCAACGTCCTTACGCATCATCTGGCTTATTATCGCTGCAGTGCTGATAGTGCTTGGTCTATTGGCATTTTATTATCAGCTACCCGACAACAAATTATTTTTCTATACCGTTTCGGCTGCTTGGTGCGTCCTTGGCATATTCGGTTTATTGAAGGAGTGGCAACGACCATTTCTGTCACGTTGTCTTCTTATCATCATGTTTTCTGTATTTGCTGTTTGGTGGTCTACCATTAAACCATCATTAGATCGCGATTGGGCGCCTGAATTGTCACGCGGTGTTTCAGCCAATTTCGATGAGACGCAGAAAAACATTGTTCACATTCACAATATCCGTGATTCTGAATGGATAACCCCAGACAAAGCCAATAATGTCTGGAAAGATGAAACCTATAATATTGATGATATCACCGGTCTTGACGTCTATTTGTCCTATTGGATGGGACCATACATTGCGCATACCTTGGTGGGTTTCGATTTTGCCGATGGTCGCCATCTTGTATTTTCAGCGGAAATTCGCCGCGAAAAGAATGAAAGCTTTTCTGCAATTGGTGGTTTTTTCAAAGAATTTGAGCTGATTATGATTGCGGCAACGGAAGAGGACGTTATCAAATTGCGGACAGATATCCGCCGCGAAGATGTTTATCGTTATGCAATAAAAGTCCCTCAAGAAAAAATGCGCGAGCTATTTTTGCGGTATCTGGACACCGCAAATTCGCTTGATAAAAACGCACGCTTTTATAATACTGTTACCGCGAACTGCACCACTGTGGTATTTGATATGGCTCATATCATTGCCCCAAGCATAACGCTTGATTGGAGAGTTATTCTTTCTGGACAATTACCAGCATATCTTTACGACCATAAGGTTATAGAAACACAACAACCGTTAAGCGAAATTATTGAACAGGCGCATCTTAAACCACAAAATAATGTGCCAAGACGTGAATATTCACGTGCAATAAGGCATCAGGAAACAACCGAGAGCAATTGACTCAAAGCGTGCTAACCCGTATAAGCGCAAAAATATCCATAAATATGGGAAATATAAATTGTTCAATCAGCGGGTAACCGCTCTATAGAACCAAGAAGGGCCGCACGCCGCGGTATGTTAAATAAATGAAACGTACATATCAACCATCTAAACTCGTTCGTAAACGCCGTCACGGATTTCGTGCACGCATGGCAACCATTGGTGGGCGCAAGGTAATTGCAGCACGCCGTGCTCGTGGTCGTAAGCGTCTTTCTGCTTAATTTTCTGGCAGCATAATTTTCTTGCAAAAACCGGAGAATGATTAAATCTTTTCTGAAATATTCTCCGGTTATAAGCTCGTAGGATTACCTGCTTTTATGAATACTAACACCCGTTCTAATAAGCAAAGTTTTTCTGATGAATGAGAAACCACCTCTCCGCCTTCGAAAAAGAGCGGAGTTTTTGGCTTTACGCACGGGTGAAAAACGATATGGTTCGTTCTTCCTGTTAGAAGTTAAAAAACGGGATCTTCCATTGGAAGTCATGGAACAAACACCCCCCCGCATTGGTTTTACAGTAACACGTAAAAATGGTAATGCGGTAAAAAGGAACCGTATCAAAAGGCGTCTTCGTGAAGCTTTGCGTGTCGGATTGACATGCAGCATGGATGCTGGAACCGATTATGTAATTGTGGCGCGTCCTGATGCACTGAACGCGTCTTTCGAGCGTCTGGTCCGTGAAATGAACCGCAGGATTAGGCAAACACCACAAAATTCAAAATTGCAACAGGATGGCTGCTAATGGAATATAACCGCAATTTTTTCATCGCCATTGGATTGTCACTGCTCATTATATTGGCTTGGCAATTTTTTTATGTTGCGCCAAAGAATGCCGATCAACAAAAAGCGCAAGAAATTGCCCATCAGCTTGAACAAAATCAGCCATCGCAGGGACAAGCTGTTCCTAGCGCTGATAATGGTTCAACCACACCGCCACAGTCAAAAGAAGCTGAAAACGTAGCAACAGTTGATATGACACGTGAAGCGCGTGAAGCGGCAGTCAACAAAACAAAGCGCGTGGAAATTGATACACCTGAATTAAAGGGTTCAATCAACCTTGTTGGTGCACAATTTGACGATCTTTTCTTGAAAAATTATCGGTTATCAGTCGAAAAGAATTCACCTGAAATTGCTCTTCTCAATCCAGCTGGTTTTTCTACCACTTACCTTGCAGAATTCGGTTTTACTGGCAAGGGATTACCAGCTGGTGCCGTACCTCAATTCAACACAGAATGGCAGGTTGAAGGAAGCAACACAAAATTAACACCGCAAAGTCCGGTGACATTGGTCTTTAACAACGGACAAGGGCAAGTCTTCCGTCGCACAATCTCGGTTGATGAACATTATATGTTCACAATTCAGGATAGTGTAACAAATGACGGCAAAGATGCGGTCAATATTCTTCCCTATGCGCGCGTTGCCCGTGCTGCACCACCAGAACATGCAAGTGCAACATATCTTCTTCATGAAGGTATGATTGGCGTTGCTGGTGATGAAGGTATGCAGGAAGAAAAATACGCTGCCCTTAAAGATCTTAAGCCAGATGCTGCCAATGAAAAGAAAATGCTTTTCAGCAATGTCAAAGGCGGATGGATTGGCATAACAGACAAATATTGGGCTGTTGCTGCAATTCCTCCTCAAGATGAGGAATATACCAGTCGTTTTATCTATTTTGATCGTCTAAGCACACATTATCAATCCGATTTAACTGGCAAGTCCATGACAATCGCTAGCGGTGCAACACAAACAATCACCAATCATCTGTTTGCTGGTGCAAAGCGTGTTGAAACAATCAACAAATATCAGGATTCATTAAAGATCTTGAAATTCGAGTTGTTGATTGATTGGGGCTGGTTCTCGATCATCACCAAGCCAATGTTTGCTTTGATTGATATTCTTTATAAACTCACCAATAATTTTGGTGTCGCAATTCTGCTTGTAACCGTTATCCTGAAAGCCATCTTGTTCCCACTTGCCAACAAATCCTATAAGTCTATGGCAAGAATGAAAGTTGTTCAGCCGGCAATGCTCGAAATTCGTGCAAAATATGCCGATGACAAGGTTAAACAACAACAAGCAATCATGGAATTATATAGAACAGAGAAGATCAATCCTCTTGCCGGTTGCTGGCCATTGCTCGTGCAATTTCCAATATTCTTCGCTCTTTATAAGGTGTTGTATATTACCATTGAAATGCGTCATGCGCCATTCTTTGGCTGGATTCAGGATTTGGCGGCACCAGATCCAACATCCTTGTTCAATCTGTTTGGTTTGTTGCCTTACAATGTACCCGCATTTCTGATGATTGGCGCTTGGCCGGTCATTATGGGGATCACAATGTTCTTGCAAATGCGCATGAACCCAACCCCACCGGATCCAACACAGGCTATAATTTTCACATGGATGCCTGTTGTATTTACCTTCATGTTGGCATCATTCCCTGCTGGCCTTGTTATTTACTGGGCTTGGAACAATACCCTGTCAATCGCGCAACAGGCACTTATCATGAAAAGCCAAGGTGCCAAGATAGAGCTGTGGGATAATCTGAAATCCACATTCAAAAAGAAACCTAATAAGGGGGCAAATTAACGTGACAACGAGTCCTACATCTGTGGGACTTTTTGCCCGCAATTGGGTTTTTATACGCGGCGTTCCTGCAATGAAATTTTTGCCTCCTGAAGGACCGGCAGAAATAGCCTTTGCAGGACGCTCCAACGTTGGCAAATCGTCTTTAATCAATGCGCTTGTTGGCCAAAAAGGACTGGCAAGAACGTCAAACACGCCTGGGCGCACACAAGAACTCAATTATTTTGTTCCTGATGGTTATAGCGGCCAACTGGATGATTTGCCGCCTATGGCATTGGTTGATATGCCCGGATATGGATTTGCAGAAGCCCCAAAAGCACAGGTTGATGCATGGACAAAACTTGTTTTTGATTATTTACGTGGACGCACAACGCTGAAACGGGTCTATGTTTTGATAGATTCTCGCCACGGTATAAAAAAGAATGATGCTGACGTATTAAACTTGCTTGATAAGGCTGCGGTGTCCTATCAGATTGTGCTAACCAAAGGCGATAAAATCAAGCCCGCACAACTTGAAAAGCTGATAAACGCAACCCATACCGCTATCGCCCGTCGTCCAGCCGCTTATCCGGAGATTATGGCAACCTCATCAGAAAAATCTTTTGGTATAGAAGAATTACGAGAAGCGATTATCAAAGCAACCAACCCATAATTGCTTATTTGATAATAAATTTCTCACCTATCTCACAATAGGCTTGTTTACTTGTTTAATGATAGATTTGCTTGCCTATTTTAAAATAGGCTTGCTCGTCCGTTTAGTAATTGGCTTGCTTGTCTGTTTAGCAGTAGACTTGCTCGTCTGTTTATCTGTAGTTTTGCTCGTCCGCTTAGCAGTAGGCTTGCTTATCCGTTCAGCAATAGGCTTGCTCGTCCGCCTGCCAAGAAAAAGCTATTTCACTTTAAAATTCACCAACATTAACAATGGATTATCGTCAATAGTGCAGTAAGTTGCCGCTATAACGTTGGCTGTTTTGGTTAAAATAATCTATTGGTAAAGCATTGTTTTGATTGGATATGTTTTATCAAAATTAGCTCACAATACATAGATGTCCATTAGAGAAAAAACATTAAAGCGTTAATTGGCATTCATTTAAAACCGATAGTGGGTTTAAAACCTTTTACGCTTGGAACAGGCATTTTAGCCATATAATTAACGTCTAATTAAGCATGGCTCATTCAACTTCACTTAAAACGGGCTCCTTTTCTTGTTCTATAAGACAAGGCGGACTATAAGAACCGCAATTCCTAATTTTCGATATTGAGTAGCCATGCTGACGCTTTTTCACCATCCAATGTCATCTGCCTCGCGTTTTACGCGATTAATCCTGAATGAATATGGCATTGCCACCAATCTTATCGAAGAGCATGAGTGGGCAAGGCGTCGCGAATTTTTAGTTCTCAATCCTGCAGGCAGTATACCTGTTCTCCTCGCAGAGCGTGAAATACCACTATGTGGCCCTTATGTGATTTACGAATATCTCGATGAAACAAGAGGTAGCTTACGGCGAGACCAGCGCTTTTTTCCAGAAAATCCATTAGAGCGCGCGGAAGTAAGACGCCTAACAGAATGGTTTTTAGGAAAATTTGAAAGTGAAGCCACGCGCCATATCGTCCGTGAGCGAATTTACAAACGCGAAATACCGCTGGCAATGGGTGGTGGCGCTCCTGATTCGCAAACGCTACGCAATGCACGCGCAAATATTCGTCCGCATATGAAATATCTGGAATGGCTTGCCGCATCGCGCGACTGGTTGGCTGGCATATCCATTTCTTATGCCGATCTTGCGGCTGCTGCATCATTATCGGTTTTGGATTTTATGGGCGAGATAGACTGGACGCCATTCCCTGCGACACGTGATTGGTATATGAGAATAAAATCAAGACCATCATTCAGACCATTGTTGAATGATCGTATCCGAGGACTAGCGCCTAGTACCCATTATGCCGATCTCGACTTCTGACCATAAGCAGAAACTGAAGAATTTTTTGATAAAAGAGGCTTTTGCCCAAGGCTTTGATGCATTGGCAATTACCGATAAGCATAATAAAACCGCCCGCTTCAGATTATTACAAGCCTTAGATCAGGGTTATCTCGGCACCATGAAATGGATGAGCGAGACAGCCGAACGGCGAATGGAACCGCTAAAATTATGGCCGGAAGTTCAATCGGTCATTATGCTTGCAATGAATTATGGACCAGAGGCAGATCAATTTAACGCAAAGATTGCTCCCAATTGCGGCAATATATCCTATTATGCCCGCCACCGTGATTATCATGACATCATCAAAGGCCGTTTGAAACAGATAGCATCACGTTTTGCAGCCCGTTTCAGCAGTGATGTAAAAGTGTTTGTTGATACTGCCCCCGTCATGGAAAAACCATTAGCGCAAGCTGCTGGTATTGGTTGGCAAGGCAAACATACAAATCTTGTAAGCCGCGAATTCGGCTCTTGGTTATTCCTCGGTTCAATATTTACAAATATCGAACTTCCGTATGATACTGCGGAATATGATCGTTGTGGTTCGTGTCATGCCTGTCTATCAGCATGCCCAACACAAGCCTTCCCTGCCCCATATCAACTTGATGCAAGGCGTTGCATCTCCTATCTGACAATCGAATTGAAAGACCAGATACCATTGGAATTTCGTAAAGCTATCGGTAATCGTATTTACGGTTGCGACGATTGTTTATCTGCTTGTCCTTGGAATAAGTTTGCACAACAAACTCATGAGATGAAACTCAAAGCACGCGAGGATCTTATCGCACCTCCTCTCGTTCAATTGCTTGCTCTTAATGATGAAGCATTCAGACAGTTTTTCACGGCGTCACCTGTCAAAAGAATTGGGCGCAATCGATTTGTTAGAAACTGTCTAATAGCAGCAGGAAATAGTGGTGACACCACGCTGATTGAACCTGTTAAACGGCTTTTGGACGACAACGATCCTTATGTTGCAGGCATGGCAGTCTGGGCATTAAAACAATTGCTTGATGACAGCCATTTTAATCAACTACGCCAACACTATATGACCATTCATAAAGATCCACTTATTATGACTGAATGGACGGATACACCATGCGTTTCCTAATTTTCGGTGCTGGCTACAGTGCTCAAGCTTTTGCCCAACACTATCAATCCGATGTTTATGGCACCACACGTAACAAAGACCGCTTTGCTACATTGGAAAAAGCTGGGATCAAGCCATTACTGTTTCCCAATGACGAAGAAAACCGTACATTAAAAGAAAAATTATATGACACGACCCATCTTGTTATTTCCATTGCTCCTGACGAGGATGGCGATATTATCCTCAAATCTCAGGGGCTACTCGATAGTATGCCGCATTTGCAATGGATTGGCTATCTTTCTACGATCGGTGTTTATGGCGATCATCAAGGCAAGTGGATTGATGAAACTGCAACCTGTAATCCCAGTTTAAAGCGCAACTTCATGCGGCTACAAGCAGAAGCGGCCTGGAAACAACTAGCCGAGCATTACACAATACCGATTGCGATTTTACGATTGGGAGGCATTTATGGGCCACACCGTAATGTATTCGTAAAACTACAGAATGGTAAAGCACAACGTATTGTCAAACCCGATCAGGTGTTCAATCGTATTCATGTTGATGACATAGCAGGCGTCATTCATACTTTTGCAAATAGCAAACAAGATGGCCTGTTCAATATAGTGGATAATGAACCCGCACCACCGCAAGATGTTATTGCCTATGCCGCAAATGTTATGGGCATTGAAGCTCCGCCTGAAATACCATTTGAAAAAGCGGATATGTCAGAAATGGCACGCACATTTTATGGTGACAATAAAAGAATATTAAATCAAAAGTTACTTGAAACCGGATATATACTGAAACAACCAGACTATCGCACGGCATTGAAATCCATGTGGCAATCTGGTGATTGGTAAAAGAAACACGGGGGCTTTAAATGGCGACCAAGTTAACGTCACTATGCCGATTATTCGGCACAATTTTAACCGCAATCCTTATTGCGGCATCTGTAGCAAAAGCTGATGAGCCTGCAAAGCAAGCTTTTGGTGGCGTTAAATTACCTTCAGCCGGTTCTGCACAATCTATCGGATTTTATTCCAAAGGTTGTTTGGCTGGCGCAAAACAGATACCCATTGACGGTCCTAATTGGCAAGTCATGCGACTTTCGCGTAACCGCAATTGGGGACACCCTGCGACCATACGGTTTATTGAACAGCTGTCCCGAGATGCAGCCAAAGATGGTTGGTCTGGATTGTTGATTGGCGACATCTCGCAACCTCGCGGTGGCCCCATGCTCAATGGCCATGCATCGCACCAGATTGGGCTTGATGCGGATATCTGGTTAACACCAATGCCAAACCACCGTATGACACGCGAAGAACGGGAAACAATGCAAGGTGTTTCCATGCTAAAGCCGGACTCGCTTTATGCCGACCCGAAAAAATGGACGCCTGAAAGAACAGCCCTTATTCGCGATGCCGCAATTAATCCACAAGTTGAACGGATATTTGTTCACCCTGGCATAAAAAAACAACTCTGCGATACTGTAAAAGGTGACAGAAGTTGGCTTGCAAAAGTTCGTCCCTATTGGGGACATTTTTGGCATTTTCACGTGCGCCTAAAATGTCAAGCAGGCTCAGAAAACTGTAAACCGCAACAACCGATCGGAACTGGCGATGGTTGTGACAAATCACTGGCATGGTGGTTTACGGATGAACCATGGGCACCTAAAAAACCCAAAAAGACACCACCAAAACCGACGACACCAGCAAAGCCACGGGTAATGATGGTATCAGACTTGCCGCAAGCCTGTGCAGCGGTACTTTCTGCACCTGAGCAACAACAACAATAATTTTATGGGTAAAATATGCCGACATCACTTATGGAATATCCAATTCTAATTGGTGATGTTGGCGGAACAAATGTTCGGTTTTCTACTCTTCACCAACCGAACCAAGCCTCTTTGCCCGTGATATTGAAAGTTGAGGATTTCCAGACTCTCGACGAAGCTATTTTTGAATATCTTGCAATATCTGGAGCTATAAACTTAAAATCGATCTTCTTGGCAATTGCTGGTCCTGTAACTAAGGGCAGCATGAAGCTTACCAATTCCAATTGGGTTTTAACGCCTGAACAGCTTACAAAAACATTTAATGTTGCCAATGTCCATATTATTAATGATTTTGAAGCTCAAGCTTTGGCCGCGGCAACCTTACCAGAAAAATATCTGCATAAAATCGGCACAATGACACCCTGTTCGCAAGGCAACAGAGTTGTGGTGGGAGCTGGCACGGGCTTAGGGGTTTCTGGACTTTTACATATCAATAATCAATATATCCCCATTGCTGGCGAAGGTGGTCACATTGATTATGCGCCACAAAACCCCACTGATTTAGCAATTTTGCCTTATCTTAAAAGTTTATCAGGCCGAATTAGCGCAGAAGATTTGTTAAGTGGCAGCGGTCTGGTCAATATTTACCGCGCAATTTGTTTGTCACGCAATTTGAAGCCCGTTTTCAACAAACCAGAAGATTTAACGAATTCACTTGGTGCAGAATGCGATGCCGAAATCCATGACACAATTCAGTTTTTTCTAGATTATTTGGCTCGTTTTGCCGGTGATATGGCACTTATATATAATGCGTCCGGAGGCGTTTATA
Source organism: uncultured Bartonella sp. (assembly GCA_946478665.1). GTDB lineage: Bacteria > Pseudomonadota > Alphaproteobacteria > Rhizobiales > Rhizobiaceae > Bartonella. Next base: position 135,925 of record CAMLCZ010000005.1, read on the forward strand.
TTGGTGGTGGGATTGCGCCAAAACTCATGCCCTATATTGACACAAAAAGGTTCCGTGCACATTTCGAAAATAAGGCACCGCATTGCCAATTGATGCAAAATATAGCCACCATTGTCATGCTGCATCCCAATAGTGCCTTATTCGGCATGGAAAACTATGTATATAATCAGAGACAATTTCTCACTCGTTCGCCATAAAGGTTTGTTGGTCGATAATATTCAGACCATTTCTTTTGGATTTCCTGACTTTTATTAGATAAAATGCAAATTGAATGTTACATGTTGAATTGTCATTTTTAGGTAAGGGAAAAATATGCGGCTAGCTGTTGTAGGTGCAAATGGAAAAATGGGACGCGAGCTAATCGCGGCTATTCAACATATAGATGGTGTTGAGCTGTCGGCTGCTATTGTGCGTGCCGGTTCACCATTGGTAGGACAAGATGCACATTCGCTTATCAACGGCAAACCTTGTGGCGTTGTTATTTCTGATGATCCCCTACCCGCATTTGCGATGGTTGATGGCGTTATTGATTTTACCCTGCCTGAAGCAAGCGTGACTTATGCTGGCTATGCTGCACAAGCACGTATCGTGCATATTATTGGCACAACGGGCTTCACTCCCGAACAGGAAGAAAAAATTAAAGCAGCATCAGCGCACGCTACCATTGTTAAATCTGGCAATATGAGCCTTGGGGTAAATTTATTGGCTGGGTTGGTTCAAAAAGCGGCAAAGGCACTCGATGCTGCGCAATATGATATTGAAATCTCCGAAATGCACCATAGAAGAAAGGTTGATGCCCCTTCAGGCACTGCATTATTGTTGGGTAAAGCAGCTGCTGATGGACGCAATGTCAACTTGGAAGATGTGAGCATACGCGGACGTGATGGTCATACTGGTGCGCGGAAAACAGGCACGATTGGCTTTTCTTCTTTGCGCGGTGGTACTGTTGTTGGGGATCATTCGGTTATTTTTGCCGGCGATAATGAAAGAGTTGTTTTATCGCACTTTGCACAAGAACGTTCTATTTTTGCAGATGGTGCTGTGAAGGCGGCACTGTGGGCAGAAAACCAGAAACCCGGCCTTTATACGATGCTCGATGTTTTAGGTCTCAACAACTAACTAGATTCAAACTTTAATACTGATGAGGAGAAGTAAATGTCACGAACACTAGTCTTGGTACGACACGGTCAGAGTGAGTGGAACCTCAAAAACCTTTTTACAGGCTGGAAAAATCCGGACTTGTCGGAAAAAGGTCATGAAGAGGCCATTGCCGCCGGTAAAAAGCTTAAAGAAACCGGCCTAAAATTTGATATTGCTTACACATCAGCATTGAAACGCGCTCAAATCACTTGCCAACACATCTTGGATGAAATGGGCGAACCTAATTTGGAAACGATCAAGAATGAAGCACTCAATGAGCGCGATTATGGCGATCTTTCCGGTTTAAATAAAGACGATGCCCGTCAAAAATGGGGTGAAGAACAAGTTCATATCTGGCGTCGGTCATATGACGTTCCACCACCAGGAGGCGAAAGCTTGCGCGATACGGGGGCAAGAGTTTGGCCATATTATATGTATAATATCCAACCGCATGTTTTGCGTGGCGAAACTGTTTTAGTGGCTGCCCATGGAAACTCTCTACGCGCTTTAATCATGGCTTTAGAGGGCTTAAGCGGCGAAGAAATTGTAAAACAAGAACTTGCGACAGGCGTGCCGATTATCTACGAACTCAACGCCGATTCAACGATCGCTTCCAAAAAAGTTCTTTAAATTTTTTAGCAAACGCCAATGTTGAAAAACATTGGCGTTTACATGTTGTTGCCACAATTTTATAAATTCAGTTGACAGTTTCGCTCTGTCAGCTTAAGTGAAATCCGTTGCCCAAATGGCGGAATTGGTAGACGCGCAGGTTTCAGGTATCTGTGCCGCAAGGCGTGGAGGTTCGAGTCCTCTTTTGGGCACCAATATCATACAATTAACATATTGATTTTATTGGTTTTTTACTTTTAAAAAAAACTGGTTTATTGACTTTTCCCCGAAAATTGTCACACAAAATGAGACACCAATTGCCACACATGATAACTTTGGCAACGACAAACACACCCTTGTATAAATATCTTCAATCAAAATAAGACATATATTTAAGCATAGACATCAATGATGTTGCATATCAAGGTCAATTGCTTAGGTGATAATAATTTACTTATCTATAAATTTTACACAAAAAATATTTAAATTATTAATTGTAAAAATACAAAAAAAATATTTATTACAAACAATATAACTAATTATAAATTAGTTATATTGGATAATTCATCAAATCATTTGATATACAACTTACTAATTTTATTGTTTTTCTTCTAAAGAAACATGATCTGTCAACATCTATGTCATGTAAAATATAAGGTACGCGTCTCCATATATTGAATGCCCGACACGCACCAAAAATTTAAAGTCAGCTTGATTAAAACTAGTCCATAAATAGCTAATGACATGATGACATCAACACTTAAACCAACAACTTTCAATTAAATGCGACAAAACATTGTAACTTGGCTATTTAGCAAAGTCCTCATTGAGGTTTATATAGCTAACCCTACTTAATACCTGCAGCAGCGGCTTTCTTGATACCTTCCACCACACGTTTACTTTGTTCTGACGTTCTTACTTTAAACCTAACCAAGTCACTATAACGAAGACGAAAAAATTCTACATCTAAGCCAGCATGTCGTCCATACATAAGCTTGCCTGTCGAACCTTTCTCTTTATTGACGTTTGAAGCAGGATAAGGCTTCTTTTCAACGCCACTCACATAAGCGGCAACTTTCATTGGACACCATATATTTACTTGTGTTGAGAGGTTTTTTTCAAAAGCAAAACATAGTCTAGAACCCTTAATGGCATATCGATTAAGTTTATCAGGTTGATGCCCTACGGAATGCTCCACAGCAAATGTGTCAAATAAATCTAATAATTCTTTTATTAATTTTTCTATCTCTGGATTAACTGTAGCCATAATATATCACCTTAAAATGAAAAATTATTACGTGTATGATATGTTATTCAGTAATTTTCAAAAGGATAATATAGATTATCAAGGTTACATTAGGTCGGTATCTTCCTCATTCATATCCAAATCTTTAAGATTACGAATTCTATTACGAAAAGCATGATAAAATGCTTTGATATATTGGATCAACCAATCTTGATATTCATTCCAACGTGCACGATCCATAGGATCTACATCGTGCTAATATAGGATTATGCGTGTAGCATTTTTCGTTGGCAATTCCTTCCATATAAGCTCATAACCAATCTCTGCTTCAATTTCACCTTTCTGCGCATAAAGTTGATTGTAAAAATGTTTGGAGTTTTGGTGTTTGATATAAAGTTCAACACCAATGCATTTATCTCGCGCATTATGCATGCCGGTTTAAATGTAAACCAGAACGTCCGATACCGGATACAGCCCAATGTTGCCGCATAGGTTTTTGCAGATAAAAAATATGAAATTGTTTTATGAGAATTATTGGAGATATTTTTCTATTTTTTTCAATTCTTATTATAAAATTTGATATGTCGAAAAATTATAAGTAGTTCCTTTTATAAAAATCAATAATCTAGTTTATAATAATTCTAATAAATGTCATTTATGATAACTTTTAGTGTCACTGGTCTTCGCTACATTATAACAACTCTAATATTAACCACGAAATTATGTATAAATTTACATTTTTTTTAGGATTCACCAGATTCACAGTTGACGTTTGAAATAAAAACTGATTGTTTTCCTCAAGTTTTATTGTGACCACGAATGAGGGGATATGTGATGCCGCGAAGATTAAACCATACATCGGCTTTTCTTCAGTCATACAAAAAAGCGTTATTGACTGGAGTTGTTAGTATTTCTTTGACAGCCCTGTCAGCGGGGCAATCTTTTGCTGAGGAAGAAAATAAAAGTGATACGAACACGGTGTTGAAACCGGTTATCGTTAGCGGTGAAAAAATCAGTCGTTCTTTGCAAAGAACTGCAGGGTCTGTTACCGTTATTAGTGCTGAAGATTTGGCAAATAAGCCAACAGCATCGACCATTGTAGATGCCTTACAAGGCACACCAAATGTTTTATACACCAATACAACGGATGCGCCAATTATACGTGGTGTTGATACCAAGGGTCCTCTCGTTAAAGGTAATGCATTTGTAGCAAATCCAGTACCGCGCGCAACCATGAGTATGGATGGACGCTATCTCACAGCGAGTGAGTTGGGATTGGGATCTGCAACGGTATGGGATGTGAAATCCATCGAAGTATTCCGTGGCCCACAAACAACCACACAGGGTGCAAATGCTATTGCTGGCGCTGTGGTTATCAATACCAATGACCCGACATTTACGCCTGAGGTTATCGGTCAAGTTATGTATGGTAGCCGCAATTCCAAGCGCACATCATTTGTTGCCAACGGCCCTCTTTCAGATCAATTGGCAGCACGTGTTGCTATTGATTATAGCGGTCGGGACACATTCATAAAATATGACAATCCTAATTTCATGGATTATGGTATGAACCATGATCCTGACAATTTGACAGGTCGGGTCAAGTTTTTACTACAACCAGACGCTATTCCCGGCTTGGAAGCAAAACTTACACTTTCGCATCTTGATGTAAAAAGACCAGCGTTTGAAGCTGCTTCAAAGCCATATGATGATTTTAAAGACAGAAGCCCAAGCACAGACAATAGTGAAACGAAAACAGATTCTGGTATTTTCGATTTAAGCTATGATTTGGGAAACAACATAAAGCTTACCAACCAATTTCAATATTCCGAAGGAAAATATGATTATAACTTTGGTAAGTCATTTAACGGTACCGCTTCAAAAAATTACAGCAACATTTCCAACGAATCCCGTGTAAACTTTGGTGATGAGGAATCAACCTGGAGTGGTGTTGCTGGACTATACTATTCCTACAATAAATCGAATAATGACTTGCACCACGACTTTGCATCAACAGACTTTCTTGTAAATCAAAGAAGTGTAGGAGTATTTTCCGAAGTCACCTATCGCTTTGCTGAAAGATGGGCATTGACCGGTGGACTACGTTATCAATATGATAAAATGGGTCATGATGGTGACGCAAGCTATGTACCAGGTGTTCATTACACCTATGATGAGAGCTTTGATGACGTTCTTCCAAAAATTTCATTATCATATGATTTGACAGATGACGTGACCGTTGGTGTCTTGGCCAGCAAAGGTTATTTGCCGGGCGGTACGGGCCTAAACTTCTCAGGAAAACGCTACTACACATTTGATAAAGAAACAGCGTGGAATTATGAGTTGTTCTCACGTGCGAACGTGCTTGATACACGTATGTCTATTACCACGAACATTTTCTATACCAAATATAGCGATGCACAAAGATCAGTTACCGATTACCTCAATGGACGTCCTTTTGGTTCTATCATTGTCAACAGTGACGAAGCTGAAAGCTACGGTGCAGAGTTAGGACTAGAATATCAGGTTCTTGATAATGTAGGTTTGCGTGGCGGTTTGGGATTATTGCATACTGAAACAAGTAGCTTTGGCGATTATCGCGGCGAAGTGTTTAATGGCAAGAAATTTGCCAAGGCACCAGGTTATATGTTTAATGTTGGTGCAGATTGGAACATCACATCACAATTCAAATTATCCGGTGATGTCCGTCATACAGACGATTACTTCTCCACTGATGATAATGATCCGGCATTGCGTGTTGGTGCTTTCACGGTTGCTAATATGCATCTATCATATAATCCGACAGAAAACTTTGAAATATTCGCATATGCCAATAACATCTTTGATGAACGCGTTCCTGTTGAAAAATACAGTGACCGTGCAACAGGTGGTATACAGGCCTATATGCTGCAACCACGTGAATTTGGTGTTGGTATGAAAGCCAAGTTCTAATAAGCAAATATATAAAGAATTCATTCTCTGAGGCGATCACGTTATATAAATGTGATCGCCTTTTATTTTTAAGCTAATGCTCTCGAAGTTTTTCGCTGATGACTAACTGACTGTCAGTCTGACTCTATAGCCGATTGAATTATACTGCCTATAAGTCTCAGCTACTATCTTAAGCATTATGTGTTTTAAGGATTACAAAAACAAATACACAGGCATGCATTGGGCAATCATTCGCGTTCATCGACTTTAACCCAACTTTCGTCAACTTTCATTGCCACTCATAGACGTACATCGGCTTCCACAGGCGATCATGAGCAATCTTGGGTGATCTTGGGTGATCGTTCTCTCTAACGGCACGGCAATCATAGGCTTTCATTTCCTCAAGCGAAAAAATAAAAAGCGGTGAAACTATGTTCACCGCTTAAAAGGTCGAGATAAAATATTAGGCCACTCTTTCTATTGTTATTTCACCTCTGACAATTCACCGTCAATTCAGCCGATTAATCATCAGAGGATATATTTTCCAATAGAAATTATTTTGCCTGCTTTGCCCAATCATTCAAGGCATCTAACATATATTCGGCACTGGCAAATGAAGGTGTTAACACTTGAGCGGCATCAACAAAAACGACACGATTTTCTTTTGCCGGTTGCATATATTGTTGCCAACCAGGAACAACCTTATCCAATGCGGCACGCGCAGCATCTGCACCGCGATCTTTATTGCCCCAGCCATTTACCACGACTAAAACATCTGGATTAACGGTACCGAAACTTTCTGCATTGAATTGCAACAGAAGTTTTTGAGCATCATTATCTTTCGCGTTATCGGCACCAAATTGGTATCTCTTGTAACCGACATCGTCTAGCGCCTGCGTTACACCGGTACTCGCACCAATGACATTGAGTTTATCTGAAACCATAACAGCAAGATATGTTTTTTTAGACGTATCGTCTTTTAGCAGTGTCTTTGTTTCCTCAACACGCTTGTTATAAGTATCTTTTAACTGTTGAAAAGCCGTTTCATGGCCAGTCAGCTTAGCCAGATCCTGCTCTATGCTGAAATCATGATTTGAGGTATCGAGAAACTTCATCAAATAGACAGGTGCAACTGTCGAAAGTTGATCTGCCTTATCAATGTCAAATTCAATACCAATGATAATATCAGGCTTTAAAGCGTGGAGTTTTTCGAGATCTGTTTGAGCACCAAGCCCGATTCCCTTAGGTTTTTGGTGTCCTGGTCCTAAAACGGTATCAACAAAATCCGCACCCAGTTGATAAGTGCCATCATCTGCTCTGCCATAACTACCGACAGGCTGTACACCAAGTTCCATTAATGGAATGCCTACAGCCGGCTCACTCATTACAACAATACGCTTAAGTTCATCTGGAATAGTTATGTGACGCCCCATCGAATCGACGACTTCCCGACTTTCGGCGGTTGATATCGATACAGATAGGATAAATGTCATGAGTATAAATATAAAACGCATGAGATCCCTTTCTATTTTCATGATGTATTCCCCTAGCCTTAAGGCTCTCATCATTACGGATAAGCGATAATGATCGACGCATTTAACGCTGAATTCAATCAGAAGCGCGATAACGTAATGTTCTAAGTCTTAGAGCAAAAATAAATAACGGTACCCCCAAAAGGGTAAAACTTAAGCCCAGCGGCAAACCTTGTGAACCAAATCCAACTTTGGTGACAATATCAGCAAGGATAACAACATTACCGCCAATCAGGGCAGAAAGGAAAAGGCGAGCACAGCCGGTAGCTGATGACAAGAAGGACGCGAGCTGTGGTGCCAAGATACTTAAAAACATGATCGGCCCTACCGCTGTGACTGATGATGCGCTTAAGAATACGGAAAAGAACATCAGAGCAGGCCGTGAATATTTTACGGATTCTCCCAATGCCATTGCAATTTCATTGCCCAATTCATATCGCTGCAAAGACCGCCCAGACATGAATATTCCAATAACACTGATGAGAAACAATGGCGCAAAAGCCGCTATTGCCTCCCAATTGGCATTAAACAGCGTGCCGGCAAGCCATGTCGAAAGATTAAAGGAAAGGTCGGGTGGTAAATATAAAATGAGAAACGAATTGATCGATGCAAGCACAGTTGCCAAAGCAACACCCATCAATAAAATGGCAAGACCACTCGATTTTTCGTTGCCAACCAGCCAAATGAGCAAAAATGCAACCACAAGCCCACCAGCAATAGCGCATATAACAATTAAGACCTTTGGCGCTGCCGGAACAAAAGCGAGCAATAAAATAATGCTCGTCATTGCCCCGTGATTTATTCCAAATAATCCCGGGTCAGCCAATGGATTACGTGCAATTGGTTGCAATATAGCCCCCGCCAATGCCAAACACCAACCAACCAAAAAGCCTAATATAATGTGGGGCAGCCGCACCATAACAATTGCATATGTTTTTTCATCACTTAATTGCAGACCACAGATAATATGCCAAAAATCGACAAAACTAGCGTTGGCAACACCGACATTCAAAGAAATGAATGCTAATAAAAAAGCTATGAGAATGAGGCAGATACCAATATAGATATCCACCACGCGCATACTGAAACCATTGGAAAAACAGATAATCGCTTTTCCATCTGTTGCTTTATCTCTCTTCATGATAACCGCGTAACAGATGAAGAAATATAGAATTTTCTAATCATAAAAATAAACACAAGTCCCCCCATAAGATCCAGTAATACGCCAGTATTGATGACATAAGGCTGGAATGCGACACGCGCGCAAAGGTCTGCAAGCGCGCAAACTGAAGCGCCAACCAAAGCGCTTGCCGTCAAGCCAACTGCAAAATTCTGCCCGACCAATGGTCTTACCATATGCGGCACAACCAAACCGACAAAACTAATAGGACCACAAATTGCTACAGCAGAACTCGACGCAACAATTGCTGTTGCCATGGCAATGCGTGAAACCCATATTGCATTAACGCCCATAGAAGTGGCTTTTTCCTTGCCCAAAAGTCCTAATGTCAATGGTTTGGACAAGCTGAGAAGAATAACAAATGCCACACCACCCAACCAACAAAACTTGTAGAAACGGTCAATATAGACGTGATTGATATTACCAGCTATCCAAGCCAGAAAATCTGTACGCTGCGACGGATTGGCCAAAAGAATTGCATTAGCTCCACCGAGATAAAGCATTGTAATCAAGGTTCCCGCTAAGATCAGCAACAAACCGCGCGGAGCACCGTTGAGGCCGGCAAGCCGAGCAACAAAAAGGCAGGAAAGAAAGCCAAATATACCGCCTAAAAGTGCCAATATTCCTTGTGCAGCAAGAGAAAAATTGAACAGAATGGCACCGCCAACCACAAATAATGTTGCCCCTGCATTTACCCCCAATGTTGAAGAAGATGATAGAGGATTTTGTATCAGCCCTTGAAAAACAAGACCCGAATACGCCATGACAGCCCCAACATAAAGGGCGATAAGAACGCGCGGAAAACGTTGATATAAAATTGTTGCCTGCTCGAAATCGTGGGCTGTCATGCCAGCAAATGTCGCGTAAACTTTTGCCGGCGAAGAAATCCCGTTACCAAGCATAACACTTAAAGCAAAAATAATAATAACGGATAAGGTTGCTAATATAAAAAAAAGCTTTTTCAACATTCAGCTCCCATATCATTTTTTGTTGGAAGCATGGTTGGAAATGGTAAACAGACCTTACGGCCATTATGATCGAATATATCGGTTGGAATATCGAATACCTGCTTGATATGTTCGGGTGTCATTGTTTCTTCTACAGAACCTGCTGTGATGACTCGTCCCTCTTTCATCATCACAACGTCATCAGCAAAGATCGTGGTGAGGTTAATGTCGTGCAGAACGGTTACAATTGTTTTTCCGTGTTGTAACGACAAATTACGCACCAGTTCCAAAACCGTGTATTGGTATTTTATATCCAGATGATTAACCGGCTCATCTAGCAAAATAATATCTGTGTCCTGAGCCAATACCATGGCAACCCAAGCACGCTGGCGTTGCCCACCCGATAACGAGTTGACCTGTGCAGAGGCAAAATCGGAAAGCCCAACAATTTCAAGCGCGTTGCGAAAGAGCTCCCGATCACGTTCTGATGGCCCACCAAACAAAGGGTTGCGGGCATAGCCTGCCAATTCGACAAGCTCACCTAAAGTCATATAATCTGGACAGCGTGACTCCTGCGGTAAATAGGCAATTTTTTTGGCCAGTTCTTTTCGACTAAATCCATCAATGGGGCGATTTTCCAGCAGAATATTACCAGCACTATGCGGAACAAACCCCATAACGGTTTTCAACAGAGTAGACTTTCCACAACCGTTGGGACCTACCAACGCAGTGAACCGGCCAGCGGCAATGTTTACAGAAAGATCGTGCAAAATCTTCTTTTTACCATAGCTCGCAGTAATATTCTGTATACAGAGTGCCAACCGCGCAATCCTTAAACTATATAAAATTTATCAAGTTTTCTATTTTGGGTATTACATTTGATAAACTAAAACGTCAAGTATACATAAATTTTACCGCGCCAGTATTAGAACCGCTATAATATATTTTTTATAAATATTAGAATTATTATAATTATAAATAATACCTATAGGTACTCTTTTTGTTATTATCGTGTCTATAATTTGGAGTGAACTTGGGTAAGCCATGGTAAGCCGCGTCAAAAAATAATCATGACAATGATGCTATATCAGTTTTGAATTCTGACAGGGCTTTACAGGTTGGAGAGTTATGCTTTTGCGCAATAAATATTAATAAAGCATACTAAGACAGATAGATCCATATGAAGTTTCGCAATTTCAATTATTACAGAGATTGGTCATGTCGCACTGGAGTAACCCAGCTATTTTTAAGAGAACAATTAAAATAAAGAAGGCAATTAGAATATTGTGATGTTAACTGGCCACCAAAAGTGATGATTAACGCTTTTGGGTGTTGAACTTAATGGGACGTAACGTTCAACTTATTGGTTTTTGAGGGTGAATTTGTTGGGTTTTGGGTTACAGATAAATTAACTTTAGCGATAAGTTAGCCAAATCAACGCTGTCACCTATTTGTGAAAACAAAAATAATCAGAAAAATGGTTGGATTGAAACGTTTCACCTTCTATACAATCTTTATATAAGCGAATAAAAACCGTCACGATTAAGCAAATTGTCAGCGGTTTAAGCAAAGGATAGAGCCGATGAAATTATTGGTAGCTGTAAAACGTGTGATTGACTACAACATCAAGGCACGCGTCAAGAGTGATGGCACAGGCGTGGAACTTGCCAATGTCAAAATGTCAATGAACCCATTTGATGAGATTGCGCTCGAACAGGCTATCAGAGAAAAAGAAAAAGGTACGGTTAGTGAAGTTGTTGCTGTCAGTGTTGGCCCACAAGCAGCGCAAGACACATTGCGCACCGCTTTGGCAATGGGTGCTGATCGTGCAATTTTAATCAAGGAAGATAATGCCGTTGAACCGCTAACGGTTGCAAAGGCACTAAAAGCTGTCGTTGATAGCGAAAAACCAGATATGGTCTTTCTTGGCAAACAGGCAATTGATGATGATTGCAACCAGACTGGTCAGATGCTGGCAGCCTTGTTGAACTGGGGGCAAGCAACTTATGCTTCTAAACTCGAAATCAAGGACAATGAAGCGCACGTAACACGTGAAGTTGACCAAGGGTTACAGACCATTACAGTCAAATTGCCGGCTGTTATGACCGTTGATCTGCGCTTGAATGAGCCACGCTATGCATCACTGGCTAATATTATGAAAGCGCGTAAAAAACCTATAGAACAAAAAACCTTGGAAGATTATGGCATTATAAACAAGCCGCGTTTGACCGTGCTCAAAGTTGAAGAACCAGCAGCGCGTAAAGCTGGTATAAAAGTTGGCAGTGTTGCCGAACTTGTCACAAAACTGAAACAAGATGCCGGTGTACTCTGAGCGTAAGGGAAGGATTTTTCGATGACCATTCTTTTATTGGCCGAACATAACAACAAAGCCCTATCGGACCAGACAGCCAAAGCTCTTGCTGCTGCCCATCAAATTGGCGGCGATGTAGACATTCTTGTGTGCGGTAAAAATGCCATGGCCGTTGCCGAACAAGCCGCCAAATTGCATAATGTGCGCAAAGTCTTATTGGCTGAAGCGGATTATCTTGAGCATCAATTGGCAGAACCAGTTGCCGCAACACTTAATCAACACAGTGGCGAATATGATGTGATTATGGCAGCAGCAACCGCAAATGGAAAAAACATAATGCCACGGGTTGCCGCCCTTCTTGATGTTATGCAGATTTCAGACGTTATAGAAATTGTTTCTGACAATACATTCAAGCGTCCTATCTATGCTGGAAACGCTATTGAAACTGTTCAAACCGCTGATCCGAAAAAAGTAATCACCGTGCGTACGGCATCGCTTAAAGCAGCAGCTTGCGACGGAAATGCAAAAATTGAACAAATAGATGCAGCCGCTGATCCTCATTTATCGCACTATGTTGATGAAACGGTGGAAACAACAGAAAGACCAGACTTAACGGCTGCAAAAATAGTTGTTTCGGGTGGCCGCGGCCTTGGATCGGAAGAAAACTTCAATACCCTGCTTTTACCCCTTGCGGATAAACTTGGTGCTGCCATCGGTGCAAGTCGCGCCGCTGTAGAAGCTGGCTATGCGCCCAATGATTGGCAAGTTGGGCAGACAGGCAAGGTTGTTGCACCAGAGCTTTATATTGCAGTGGCTATTTCTGGTGCTATTCAGCATTTGGCTGGAATGAAGGATTCCAAGATAATCGTTGCCATTAATAAAGACGAAGATGCGCCTATTATGCATATTGCAGATTATGCGCTTGTAGCCGATCTTTTTGACGTTATTCCTGAACTGGAAAAGGCTCTATAATATGAGTGAAATGCCTACTCGCGAAAGTATGGAATTTGATGTGGTTATTGTTGGCGCGGGACCTTCTGGGCTTTCCGCTGCCATTCGGTTAAAACAGATTAACCCTGATATATCCGTCGTTGTTCTTGAAAAAGGCATAGAGGTAGGCGCTCATATTTTATCTGGTGCAGTTGTTGATACAATTGGCATTGATACTTTATTGCCAGATTGGCGAAATGACGAAAATCACCCCTTCAAAACAGAAGTTCAAAAAGACGATATATTGATCTTGAACGAAAAATCGGCAAAGCGCTTTCCAAATGCTTTGATGCCTGGTTTTTTATCCAATCATGGCAATTATATTGTATCACTGGGCAATGTCTGCCGCTGGTTGGCCGCAAAAGCAGAAGAACTTGGTGTTGAGATCTATCCGGGATTTGCCGCTACAGAAATTCTGTATAATGAGGCAGGCGCTGTAATTGGCGTTGCAACGGGTGATATGGGCATTACCAAAGATGGCAGTTGTGGTGCCAATTTCATGCGCGGTATGGAATTGTTGGGCAAATACGTTCTTATTGCCGAAGGGGCGCGTGGTTCACTTGCCAAAGGGCTTATTAAGAAATTTGAACTTGATAAGGATCGTTGCCCACAAAAATTTGGTATCGGCATCAAGGAATTGTGGGAAGTTGACCCTGCAAAACATCAGGCTGGATTGGTGCAACACACACTTGGTTGGCCGTTAGATAACCAGACGGGTGGCGGTTCCTTCATCTATCACTTGGAAAACAATCAGGTTGCTGTCGGCTTCATTGTTCATCTCAATTATAAAAATCCGTATCTGTCACCTTTTGAAGAGTTTCAACGTTTCAAAACACACCCATCAATCAAACCATTGTTTGAAGGTGGCAAACGTATTTCCTATGGTGCGCGCGCCCTTACCGAGGGTGGTTGGCAATCCGTTCCTAAATTGACGTTTCCAGGTGGTGCCCTTATTGGCTGTTCGGCTGGCTTCATGAATGTGCCACGTATCAAGGGCTCACATAATGCTGTTCTTTCCGGTATTTATGCCGCAAATGCGGTTGCCAATGCTATTTCCAATGACCGTAGCCATGATGAAATTACAGAAATTGAAGAGACTTGGCGACAAAGTGCAATTGGCAAAGACCTTTATCCTGTACGCAATGTAAAACCACTATTAAGCAAATATGGCACAAAACTTGGTGTCAAACTCGGTGGCTTTGATATGTGGTGCCAAAGTCTGTTGCATTTTTCGTTCTTTGGCACATTAAAACACGGCATGCCTGATTATGCTTGTCTGGAACCCGCGCAAAAACATAAACCCATTGATTATCCAAAACCCGATGGCGTTATCAGCTTTGATAAACTTTCAAGCGTTTTTCTTTCCAATACCAATCATGAGGAAGACCAGCCTTCACATTTAAAAGTCATTTCCATGGACGTGCAGGAAAAATCAGAACTTGATGTTTTTTCTGGTCCCTCAACCCGCTATTGCCCTGCTGGTGTTTATGAGTGGGTAGAACAAGATGGACGTGAGACATATGTCATTAATGCGCAAAACTGCGTCCATTGTAAAACCTGTGATATTAAGGATCCTAATCAGAATATCATCTGGACGTGCCCACAAGGCGGCGAAGGTCCGGTTTATCCCAATATGTAATTTACCTAATTTGGCAGTCCTCAATATATCAAATATAGGCTATGGGGTGAAATATCACTTAATCACCCAATGGCTGCCTTATATTTATCCAGTAATTGCAACAAAACCTGTTCGTTGCAACAAAGCGCAAACCTCTGCCAAATAGCCTCAATCAATTTGTCTGAAAATACAACTTGTCTAAAAATACAAGCAATCAATTCCTCTATCGATGTTTGATAGCAGCGGATAACCAATTTGCTGATACTTTTGTTACAATCATTCTGTTACAGACATTGTTGCGATAACAAAAAGAAGGTCGATACGAAATAGCATCGCCCCCCATAAAACCACCACATTTTCTGGGCTTTGGGGTGAAAAAATCATTTTGCTGTTTTTTCCCGATATGAAATTCAGATGTCGTCGTACTTTTTGTTACTAAAGCGAAACATAAAAACAACAGCCCTATATTTTGATCGCTCTTAAATGTGTACCATCGACAATTTTGGAGAGCAAATATGGCTAAACCAGAAAAAATGACAAAAAATGATGCCGAAGCGTTTGAAGCGCAACTGCTCACAGATGAAGCAAAATATTGCTCATTCGGTGACACGGTTCATTATGTAAACCCACCGAAAGTTTTCGCCGGTTGCGAAGGATCCTATATGTATGATCTGGAGGGCACACCTTACCTTGATCTTCAAATGTGGTATTCTGCGGTTAACTTCGGTTATGCCAATCCGCGTCTTGATAATGTATTAAAGCAACAGATTGATACATTACCTCAGGTTGCCAGCCAGTATTTGCACCCGACAAAAATCGAATTGGCAAAAACCATTGCCGAAGACATGAAAAAGAAATTCGGTCTTGATGGGCGTATCCATTTTAACGTTGGTGGCTCACAATGTATCGAGGACTCGTTAAAAGTTGTTCGTAATGCCAAAGCTGGCAAAAGCCTTATGTTTGCTTTTGAAGGTGGCTATCATGGTAGAACATTGGGTGCTTCTTCCATTACATCGAGCTACCGTTACCGCCGCCGCTATGGGCATTTTGGTGAAAGAGCCATGTTTATGCCTTTCCCATATCCTTTCCGTCGCCCGAAAGGCATGACAGTTGAAGAATATGGTGAGCATTGCGTCAATGAATTCGCCCGTCTCTTTGAAACAGAATATAATGGTGTTTGGGATCCAAGAGCCAATGAAACCGAATATGCAGCATTTTATATTGAACCGCTGCAAGGTACAGGTGGTTATGTTATTCCTCCATTAAACTTCTTTAAAGGTATCAAGAAAGTTCTTGACGAACACGGTATTCTTCTTGTTGTTGATGAAATTCAAATGGGTTTCTATCGCACAGGTAAATTGTGGTCGATTGAACATTTTGGCGTCACACCAGACGTTCTTGTTTTTGCTAAATCACTCACCAATGGACTTAATCCATTAGGTGGCCTTTGGGCGCGCGAAGAGTTAATCAATCCAAAGATTTTTCCTCCAGGATCAACACATTCAACATTTGCATCAAACCCACTTGGTACTGCACTTGGTGTGGAAGTGTTCCGTATGTTTGCTGAAACAGATTATGAAGCAATGGTTATGGACAAAGGCAAACATTTCCTTGAAGGGTTGCAAGATCTTCAGAAACGTCACCCAGAAATTGGTGATGTCGATGGCCTTGGTTTGGCACTCCGTGCAGAAATCTGTACTGAAGACGGATTTACCCCGAATAAAGCCCTGCTCGACCGCATGGTGGATATCGGTCTTTCTGGTGATCTGGATTGGAATGGTAAAAAGACTGGTCTGGTGCTTGACGTTGGTGGTTATTACAAGAACGTTATTACTTTGGCACCATCATTGCACATTTCAACAGAAGAAATTGACCAAGCAATTTCCTTGTTGGATCAATTGCTAACACGTGCAAAAAAAGAACAATAAATATAAGGCCGGGTGGGTGCAAACCCACTCGGCGAAATTGATTGATATGGCTTTAACATATGATGCTAAAGCTGTTTAAAGCCCTATAAAGACTGTCAATTTCCTCTGTATATGCGGATATGCAAAACATATTGGCCGCATGATTTATCCTAATTTGAAAATTGGTAGACAATGGCTTTGCAAGAAAAAATCTCGACAGTAGTAGGTACTTGGGTCAATAAATTAGAACCCGACTTCCTCTACGCTGATTTTTTACAAAATCCCCCTATTGGATTTGAAGCTTCGCTATCGCCCAATGGTTTGCCAACTTTTGCCGCCAATTTCGACTTAATGACGACAATGGATGATGAAGATAGGAAACGCCTGACTTCATTACCGTTTTACCGGATTTGGTCACGGTTTTTACGTTTTAAAACATTATTTGTTGGTACAACCGTGTCAGAGTTTACCCCTCTGCCCAATGCACTTGATGGGCAAGATACAGCGCAATATCTCAAAGAAAAATCCAAAGAAGGTTATTCTCTGGTTATTGTAAAGGATCTTCCGCAACATTCGCCGCTGCTACCAGACAGCGACACACAAAAAACAGCCGAATTTCTAGATGCTTTACAGAAAAATGGTTTTATAACTGTTGAAGGGCAAGCCTTGGCCTATGTCCCTATTAAACATACGTCGATTGACGATTATCTTGCCAATTTTTCGAAAAATCGTCGCAAAGATTTCCGCCGTAAATTACGCTCACTGGATAATCTAGCTATAGACGTATTGGAAAGCGGTGATCCGCTCTTTCATGATGAAGATACACTTGAATATTTTTATAAGCTTTACATTCAGGTTTTTAATCAGAGTGAAATAAAGTTCGACCAGTTGAGCAAAGATTTCTTCCGCGACCTCTTACAGACAGATGATAAAAATTTACGCGTAATGCTTTATCGCGATAAAAGTGGGTCCATTATCGGGTATAATATTTGCTTCATTGTCAATGATATGTTGGTTGATAAGTATATTGGGCTGAATTATCCTGATGCAACGAACAATAATATATACTTTATTAGCTGGTTTTATAATTTGGAATATGCCCGTAAACACGGACTTAAATACTATATTGCTGGCTGGACAGATCCAAAAATAAAAGCCTATCTTGGCGCAAAATTTGTTTATACGCGCCATGCAGTCTTCATTAAAAACCCTGTTCTAAGATGGATATTGAAACGTTTTCAGCATCATTTTGAAAGTGATGCTCATCTGCAACTTCAAGGAGGCGAAAATCAATGACAAGACCAGTTATCCTGAATTTTGATAACAGTGTCGGCAACTTTGACAAGTCGCTCACGCTTGATCTCGCAAGCTGGCAGGATTCTATACGGTTTTCCACCAAATGGCGGGATTTTCACAACCTTGAAACCTTGTTGCAAGACCAATTACCAGAAAGTTACGGCCCCGTATTTCTCGGCAGTGGTGACTATCACCATGTTAGCCACCTGTTGATTAAGCACAAACATAATATAACAAAAACCCAAAATCTAACTGTTATTGTTATCGATAATCACCCTGACAATATGCGATATCCATTTGGCATTCATTGTGGATCATGGATTAGCCATGCGGCCTCTTTACCATTTGTCGATCATGTTCATGTTGTCGGTATAACATCAAGCGATATCAGCATCAAACATGCGGTTGAAAACCGACTAAAGCCGCTGATATCGAATAAGCTGACATATTGGTCAACACATGTGAATGTGCAATGGGCTCATTTTCTGGGGTTGAAAGCCGCATTTAGATCATTTGCAAATGTTGATGATATGATGTCTGCTTTCATAAGCAGCGTTTATAAGGGAAACTATCCCGTTTATCTTTCCATCGACAAGGATGCCTTATCTCCCAAATTCATTCATACAAACTGGGATCAAGGCGAGATGGAAGTGCGCCATTTGACTGATCTTATAACCAATCTTGGAAAAAAGATTATTGGTTGTGATGTTACGGGCGAAGTTTCCAATTATACATATAAAAACTTCTGGAAACGCCTTATGAGCAAATTGGATGGACAGACAACTATCCCTGAAGCATCTTTAGTGGCTTGGCAGCAAGAACAGCATATATTGAACAGTAAACTGATTGATAGTTTACGCCCATATTTATAAAATGGCTTTGCTGTTCTTATCATTAAATGCCAAATTTTATAACAAAACGGGCTCCACCCAGTGGGCTTGATAATACAAATGCCGAACCATGGTGTAACTCCGCAATAGCACGAACAAAGGCTAGTCCCACACCATAACCATCATTTGAACCAGATTTTTCATTATCCAATCGGAAAAATGGTGAGAAGATTTCTTCCCGAGATTTTTCTTGAACGCCCGGTCCATCATCATCAAACTCAAAAATCAAGTTATCGTCTTGTTTATAAATATGAATATAGACTTTTGAATGCGCATATTTAAATGCGTTAAGAATAATATTGCGAAAAGCCATAGCCGCCAATTCTGGGTCTATTACACTATCAACATTGGCAATATCATAACTTACTTCAAAACCGGCAGGTTTTAACAATGTCAGATTATCAATAATATTTTCCGCCCAACGTTTAATATGAACAGATTGTAGTTTTGTTGGCATATTTTTATTGTTCATACGGAAATAGTCGAGCGAAATTTTTATCAGCTGTTCGAGTTCCTGAATATCCTTTTCTATACCGTCATATAATTTGGATTTTTCTGCCGGATCGGAGTCTTCCAGCATACTCAGTTCAAACCGCAATCGCGCCAATGGTGTGCGAAATTCATGGGCCATAGCGTGCATCATTGTGCGGCTATGCCCAACAAGAAGCTCAAGCCGCGTTGCCATGTCATTAATAACGTGGCCAATCATTTTCAGTGGCTCACTATGAATTCTTGGAACCCGTGCTTCCAGATTACCTTCGCCTAACTGGTTGGCAATCAATCGAATAGAGCGCGCTTCGCGCCACAAAGTTGAAAATGCAAAATAAAGAATTGCAAAGAACAATACGGCATTAACAATCGTCAACAACGCCAACAATATAAAAATTGCACTGGCATTGGCATCATTAATATCGGTAGAAATCAATGGCCCAAGTTTCAAATATCCACCCTTGCTAAGCTTGCCATAGATGCGATCATCTTCATCGTCATATGCCAGCGTATGGGACTTTAACTGCTCCTTAACATCGTCAGAAAAATGGTTTGCATTTTCAACATAGTTTAATCGGAAATGGAAATAAGGTTGCAATTCGGCCAGTACTTGTTGCACTGTTTTTGTCGGTTCATTCTCTATTGCTTTGTCTATCATATAGACAGTGCCTTGATGCGCATCCCTTTCAATAACGGCATCATCAACAATACCCGTCCATGTTGCCGGCAATGATAAAAAAAGCTGCAAAGTGCCATATGCAACGCCCCCTTGCAGGAAGAACAAGACAACAAGAACACTGATTGCCCTCAAAAGCGCCCAACGACGTCGGTTTTTATGCAATCCATCTGAATCGTCATTCATGATTGTTCTTCCCATTGCAGGAACAGATACCCTTTGGCGCGAACGGTTTTAATGAAACGCGGATTTTCCAAATCATCTCCCAAACGTCTGCGCAATCGTGAAATTCTGGCATCAATAGAGCGATCCAGCCCATCAAATTCAATGCCGCGTAACGCATTCAAAATATCGTCACGTGATAATATCTGACCTGCATGGCTGGCAAGCAACCATAGCAAATCAAATTCAGCAGTCGTAAAATCAACTGGTTTATCATTAATCAAAACTGCCCGATTGTCAGCATCAATAACAAGGTTGCCAAAAACCAGTTTCGCGCGCGATAATGCCGCGTTTTGATTATCTGGCCGGTTATCCTCAACCACTTCATTTTCTTTTCTGCGCAATAATGCCCGAATATGCGCAAGCAAACGCCTTGGCTCAACTGGTTTTGACATATAATCATCGGCGCCAAGCTCCAAGCCGATAATTTCATCAATATCATCTTCACTTGCCGTCATAATCAGAATTGCCCCGCTAAAAAACGGGCGAACATCGCGACAAACATCAAACCCTGATTTTCCTGGCAACATGACATCCAATATGACAAGATCGGGTTCCAGCGATTTTATCGTAGATTCTGCTGTATCTCCGCGTGGGTGAACAGTTACATCATATCCCTGCCGCAATAAATAATTGGATACCAGCTCGGCGAGACGCGTATCATCTTCCACGATAAGAATTTTTTTGTTCATGACAATGTATCTTTTCTGGTTACAGAATTGCAACAAAGAACGCATATTCGTATTCACTGTTTATAGGTAAAAGACGGTTACGTATCAAGCTAACCTCTTATCCTATTGATAGATTGACAACGGAGACCGAGCGAATATGACAAAAACGTTCCAAAATGCCTTCCCGGTATTTAGCGCTCCTGTTTTTTCAAAGGTATTTATCGATTTTGATGGCACAATAGCCGACAATGACGTGACAGACGTCCTGCTGGAACGGTTTGCCGCACCACAATGGGAAAGCCTTGAAGAGGAATGGTTGGCGGGCAAGATCGGTGCGCGTGAGTGCATGGCCGAACAGATTGCCTTGATAAAAGCATCCCCAGAGGAATTGGACGAATGTTTGGGCGAAATGCAGATTGACCCTGCTTTTCCCGATTTTATCCATATGCTTGCCCAAGACAATGTGGATGTCGCCATTCTAAGCGATGGGCTTGATTATAGTATAAAATCCATTTTACACCGTTATAAGCTTGATGATGTCAAGGTTGTTGCCAATCGTTTAATTTATAAGGGTGATGATCGTTGGCAGTTACAATTTCCTTACAAAAACACCGCCTGCCCGGCAGGAAACTGCAAATGTAAGCATTTCAACAATATACAAAAAGGCTTTACGCTTTATATTGGTGATGGAACATCGGATTTTTGTGCCTGCGGAAGAGCCGATCTTGTTTTGGCAAAAGGCAAGCTTGCCGATTATTGCTCTGTCAATGCGATTGATTATGTCAGGGTAGAGAATTTTTCTGACATCATGTCGATTTGGCATCAGCTACAGCGCCCTGCAAAAGTTCGCAAACGGGTAGCATCATGATTACAGACGTCAGTTTTTTTTTCAAAGGTGGTCGCGCCGGCGTTTTACTCATTCATGGTTTGACCGGCACACCTGCCGAGATGCAAATTTTGGGCAAAGGCCTGCATAAGGCTGGTTTCACAGTCTATGGTATGCAACTCGCTGGTCATTGTGGCGATGAAGATGACCTGTTAGCCACCAATTGGCATGATTGGTACGACAGTGTTAATCGCGCTGCTGATCGGCTCTTGCAGCATGTCGATATATTGTTTGTCGGTGGTCTTTCCATGGGGGCGGTCTTATCACTCAAACTTGCAGCTGATCGGCCTGATGACGTTAAGGGTGTGGGCGTATATGGTCCAACATTTTCTTATGATGGCTGGTCGATACCGCGTTATATCCAGAAATCCGTCTTTCTCTTGAAATGGTTTAAAACATTCGGAATTTTCCGCAAAAGTGTTTTTATCGAACGTCCGCCTTATGGTCTGAAAGATGAGCGTATTCGCAAAACCGTTTCAGAAAGTATGCTTTCAGGCGACAGCACAAAGGGTGGCCTTGCAGGAAACCCGCTTGGATCCTTGGCTGAAATGCAAGAATTGGCAAAAGTTACAAAGGCACAATTGCCAATGGTAAAGGCGCCATGCCTTATCATGCATTCCAACGATGATGATATTGCCAATATGGAAACCAATTCAGGACTTGTTGCGCGGTGTGTATCGGGACCCGTCAAGATGATACCGCTGGAAAACAGTTATCATATGATAACAATTGATCGCGATAGAAAAACCGTTATCAATGAAAGCGTGGCGTTTTTCAGTGCATTATGCCCTGATACAGAACTTGTGCCACCAACCGTAAACCCTTTTATCCGTGAATTGGCGTAGTGATGAGTTGGCTTATTTTTTTAGTCTGGCTGGGAAATATTATCTGCGACACGGTTGGTCAGCTTGCTTTTAAAGAGGCAGCGACAGAACCTGAAACCGAAGATAAAGAGACATCGGTTGTCCAATATTGGATTGCGCTTTTAAAACGCCCCGCATTGTGGTTGGGTATTTTTGCATATGTTGCCGAATTTTTGCTTTGGTTGGCATTTTTAACGTTGGTGCCATTATCCGAAGGTATATTGTTAGGCTCAATCAATATTATTGTTATTATGATATTGGGGCGGTTTTTCTTTAACGAAAAACTGACCCCCATGCGGGTTATCGGCATAGGTCTTGTGGCCTTAGGCGTTGCAATTGTGGGAGCTATGTGATGCGTCGCTTCTATATTCTTGGATTTTTGTTTCTCATGCTGTTCGATACGGTCGGACAAATCAGTTTCAAACTTGCCGCAACCGCTGCAGAGCCCTTGGAAGCAAACTGGATGTGGATTTCCCGAATTTTTTCACATCCTTATGTGTATTTTGCCATTTGCGGCTATATTGGCGCGTTCTTTACCTGGATGACTTTATTGCGGCGTGCGCCAGTTGGCCCAGCTTTTGCCGCATCGCACCTAGAAGTTGTCACAGTTATGATCGCATCAGTCATCATATTTGGTGAAACTATTTCACTTTCTAACCTCATTGGTGCAATCTGCATTGTTGGTGGTATTGTGTGTTTGGCTTTTGCAGAGCGTGAAGAGTTAAACAAACAGAAGAAAGAGTAAATGGCAATGTTTTCATCGGTCGAGATTCCACCCACCGCAGGTCTCCCGATGCTATGGCAGGATTGGCTACCAACAAAACGCCAATTGACAGATGATATTGCCCAATTGTTTGATTTACCGCCACTAATATTGGAATGTTCTGGCACGGCTTCTCTTATTGTTGCGCTGAAAACCTTGGCAAAAATGCCAGAAAATTCTGGGCGCAATGAAGTTATCATTCCGGCATATAACTGTCCTCTTGTGGTCTTAGCCGTGGTTCATTGCGGATTGACGCCACGGCTTTGTGACACCGCAATCAATCATTTCGACTTTGATTTTGACTGTCTTGAAAAATTGCTGAGTAAAAAAACCTTATGTGTTTTACCAACACATATCGGCGGACAACTGGCAAATGTGCAAAAATGTTATGAATTGGCGCATAGTCATGGTGCTTATGTTATAGAAGATGGCGCACAAGCCTTGGGCTCATCTGCCGGTAAAATTGGCGACATAGCGTTTTTCAGCCTTGCAGTTGGCAAAGGACTAACATTGTTCGAAGGTGGGCTATTAACGTCGAAAGATGCAAAATTGCGTGCCCTATTGCAACAAACCCATAACGAAATTGTGCCTAAAAAACCTTTGTTTGAGTTAAAGCGAATTGTTGAACTTTTTGGCTATTATGCATTTTATCGTCCATCATTACTCCCCATTATATATGGTGCTGGTCGGCGAAAAGAGCTTAAAAAAGGCAATCTAGAAGAAGCGGTTGGTGACGTATTTGATGTTGATATACCAATCCACCAGGTTAGCAAATTTCGCGCCCGACGTGGGGCTAATGCAGCAACACGGCTAAAGGATTTTTTAAAAGATACAGCAGAACAGGCAGAAGCAAGAATAGAGCATCTGGAAAAAATCGGGAATATTACAATTTTAAAAGGTGAACCTGACCAAACAAATGTTTGGCCGTTTTTATCCATCATTATGCCCGATAAAAAAAGTCGTGATAATGCATTAAAAACCTTATGGATGTCGCCTTATGGCGTTACGCGGTTATTTATCCATTCGTTGAAAGGTTATGATTATCTGGTGCCATTGCTGGGCAACCAGATGGATACACCAAATGCCGATGACTTGGCCAATAAGATGCTGACAATTTCAAATAGTCTTTGGCTTTCCCCCCACAACTTTGAATTGATTTGTGAAACGCTACAAAAATCTATTTAATGATTTTATTGAAAGATCGTTGAATAGAGCGCCCTCACAATGACACAAACACTGGCACAGAGAATTAAACTGCCCCGTCGGCCACAGCGTGTTGGCATTTATGTTATGCCCAATTTCAGCCCTTTCCATATTTCGGTGCCATTCATATCATTTGGAAAAGCAATGCCGAATGAGAAGTTCTATTCACCCTTTATGTTTTCAGATCATGTCGGGACTGTTCACTCATATGATGGTTTCAATGTCGACGTGATCTATGATCTCGATCATCTCGACCCCGTTGACATCATTATTATTCCCTATTGGCCGGATCAGAATAGTCCAGTGCCAA
This sequence comes from uncultured Bartonella sp., assembly GCA_946478665.1. Taxonomy (GTDB): domain Bacteria; phylum Pseudomonadota; class Alphaproteobacteria; order Rhizobiales; family Rhizobiaceae; genus Bartonella. The sequence goes on from CAMLCZ010000005.1 coordinate 160,605, forward strand.
CTAAACTTGTAACCGTTTTACAAGAGCTGTCAAAGCAGAACAAAATAATTATGGGTTTGTGTTTGGGAAGCTATGTTCTGGCACAAGCAGGTTTGCTGGACGGGAAAAAAGCCACAACCCATTGGGCTTATGAAAAAGAATTTGCATTGAAATTTCCCAATATAAAATTGGATAATAACGCTTTATATGTCGAGGATAAAAATATTATCACCTCGGCGGGGACGGCCGCAGGAATTGATTGTTGCCTATACCTTATCCGTAAAACCTATGGCGGTGCGGTTGCCAATAGTGTGGCACGCATGATTGTGACACCGCCCCACAGAGAAGGCGGACAAGCCCAATATATTTCGACACCTGTGCCCTCTTCCACTGCAGATCACCGCATCAATGCGCTTTTGGAAACCATCCGAAAGACGATCAACAAACCCTATTCTCTTGATATGATGGCATCAACTGTGGGCATGAGCAGACGCACTTTTACACGGCGTTTCCAATTTGCAACAGGCTTAAGCCCCATGGAATGGCTGACAATTGAACGTTTACATTATAGTCAGGAATTGCTGGAAACGCGGCAATTATCGATAGAGCAAATTGCAATAGATTCAGGTTTTACCTCTGCAACATCTTTTCGGCGCTGTTTTTTAACGCATTTCAAAGTAACACCTTCCGATTGGCGTAAAACATTTTCTTATCATATTGGCCCAATATGACTGCTATTTGTCCATAAGGCCACTTTTCATTTATCATGAAAAGATTGATCTTCTGTCGGTGAAACAGGAGTTATCAATGAGGATTATCTTTATCCGCAATGCAACCATCATTCTTGAATATGGGGGGAAAAGACTGCTCATTGACCCGATGTTGGCTGCAAAGGATAGTTATGCAGGCTTAGCAGGAACTATGAACAGTGATAAGAGATTTCCTTGTATGGATCTTCCTTTTCCGGCCGCCGACATTATCAAAAATATTGATGCAATATTCTTAAGCCATACCCATCGCGATCATTGGGATAATGAGGCAGCGACGCTCATAGCAAAAAACAAAAAAATATTTGTTCAAGATAATGCCGATAAGAACTTACTGATTTCCCAAGGTTTCAATAATGTTTCAGTTCTTGGTGCGTCACTGGAATATGATAACGCCATCAGCATTACAAAAACACAATGTCAACACGGTACCAAACAGGCTTATGACAATGAAAAGATCGCTCAAGCTTTAGGGCATGTTTGCGGTTTTATCTTTGAACACGCGCAGGAACCAACAACCTATTTTGTTAGTGATACAATCTGGATTGATGCAGTAGAACAAAACCTTATCCAATATCAGCCAAATGTTGTTATCCTCAACGCCGGAGATGCCCGAATGCAAGACTTCGGCCCCATTATTATGGGCAAAGACGATGTATTGCACGCTCATCAAGTGCGACCCGAGGCACACATTGTCGCTATTCATATGGAAGCAGTCAACCATGCCATGCTAAGCCGGAAAGCCTTAGCAGATTTCTTGGAAAAGGAACATATCCGCCAATATGTATCAATTCCACTGGAAGGTGAAACACTTAACTTCTAAGTCGCAAAAATAAGATTACCGCTAGTCTTATCATGCGCTTAGAATACGCCCCGCTATGGGTCACAAAAGGGGTCAGCGGGGCGTATATTTTTCACGATATTGATCGTTTGCGTTTTAGGAAATTGAGCATTTCCATTTATGTGCGGTTATCAAACCTTATCAATTCTAATGGTTGCAGCCTTGGCGCGTGAACCAATCATTGCCGACACATATGGGCTACCACTATATTTTGTTTGATAGGCTTTATCAATTTGTTGCAATAATTGCGGATCATCAACCATGTCGAATGTGACATCTATGGTTTTACCGGCAGCGATGATCTTCCCGCGTTTCTGCTTGATTGCAGATTGATACCAGCGCGATGCAACACCGCTATAGGCACGAACATATAAATTATTATCGACAACAACTTCCCAAATCCAAGTAGGTGTTCCGGTTGTTGTCTGATCTTCATGAAAGGGCGCAATTTTCAAGTCATCTGCATCATTAATTGCTTCCAGTTCACTATTGTTCCAATGCGACATAGCTAAACTCCTTATTTTCTGTGCTGTTTGAAAAAATTTAAAATTTTCAAATCTTTTGCAGCACTTGTTCGGCATGGTTCCCGATTTCAGCGCTCACCTCTTGATGCAATATATCAACAATTTCATGCAGATCTTCACTGCTTAATCCGCTATTGCGACCAATCTGATAATGGGCACTCAATTGTGCTTCAGCGCCATTAAATGTTGCGAGTATAGCGATTGTTGCCACTTCCCTCGTGGGATAATCCAATATATCACGCACAAAAATGTCGCCGAACAGATGACTTTTTAGAAATTGATCGATTGCTGGCGCAAAATCATAAAGCGGTCCCGTTAAAGGTTGTCCAACAAGTTTGGTTTGTATTTCTGTTCCAATTGCCAGCATCGTCCGGTCGTCGTGCAAAGGCGTTACCTCCTTACCAACCACATCATGCTTGGATAAAGCTTGCCGCTGTTTGACAACATCCATCAAAGCAACAAGGCCATTAATACTGCGTGGAAAGCCTGCATAAGCATAAGCTTGTACAAGAACTTCTTTTGCTTCATTAATCGTAAACCCGGCATCAAGGCTTTGATTCAAAGCTGTTTTCAACTTTTCTATATTTCCTATGGCTGTAAAGGCAGCAATAGGTATTATGTGTTTTTGTGTTAACGTGAGCAATGTATTTCTCCACTCAGATTTGACGTTAAAGTCTCTTCACAAAAGTCAGCTCTATAAGTGGGCAAACCTGAAGCTATCGGGTTGCGCATCAATGTTAAGGAAAATTCTGCAACAGGATTTACCAAAGTGATGAACCCACCCAATAAACCGAATAATTACCCTCTTGTGGGGCTATGAATTTATTCTTTGCAAAGACCGCCATCTTGTTTCAGCAAACGACATATCCGCCGAATATAGAGGTTATTAAACGCGCAATTTCGCGTGAAATTAAGTGTATTATTAACGTATGACGCTATGAATCCTATTCATCAATGAATGTGCTATAAAATGACCTATGCATCAAAAAGGCCAATGAGCGATATAGGGTGAAAAAATGCTGCGCGAAAATATTCATGATCTCATGTCGTTTTTTGTTGTTGCCAGAGAAAAAAGTTTTACACGCGCCGCCAGCCAACTTGGCGTATCACAATCTGCATTAAGCCACGCCATCCGTGCGCTGGAAGAGCGCCTTGGGCTGCGTCTTCTCACCCGCACAACACGCAATGTTTCCCCGACAGATGCGGGGCAACGTTTGATTGATGAACTTGCGCCATTAGTCAATTCGATGCAGGAAAAGCTTGATATGATAAGCACCTCATCGCACCAGCCGAAAGGTAAAATACGCATTACAACGGTAGACTACCCTGCAACACATATTTTATGGCCAAAACTTCGACCATTTCTTAGTCGATATCCCAATATAGAGGTGGAAATCAGTATTGATTATGGATTAACCGATATTATTGAAAATCGGTTTGATGCCGGAATCCGTCTTGGTGAACATTTAGCAAAAGACATGATTGCGCTGCCTATCGGATCGGATATGCGCATGGCAGTTGTGGGAACGCCTGAATATTTTAAAAAATATCCGCAACCGCAAACGCTGCAAGACCTTATGGAGCATAATTGCATAAACCTTAGAGTACCAACATCTGGTGGTCTTTATCCATGGGAATTTGACGACGATAAAGGTGAGGTAAAAATTCGCCCAAAAGGCCAATTAATATTCAACACCTACCCACATATTCTACAGGCAACACTGGATGGCTTTGGTCTGGCTTATATCCCTGAAGGGGAAGTGATGGAATTTATCAACAATGGCAAACTCATTCGTGTGCTTGATGAATTCTGTTTACCCTTTTCCGGCTATTATCTCTACTATCCCAACAGGCGCCACCATACGATTGCATTTCAATTATTTCTCGATGCATTGCGAAAACCGACCAATACGATTTCACATATGCCAGAAAGATGATTTACTAGATAGTAGCAAACTGGATAACAGGCGTTATTGATGGCCAATTCTGTCTTAATTTGACATTTAAAAATTTTATTCCATCTAACGCTACAAAAACAGACCAAAAAATCTCACTCAACAGTAGACATTTGTGAGGTTTTGATGGACAAATTGTCTTCCACGTCAAAATTCCGGTTTCATACAATGTAAAAGTGTCTTTCATGTCAAAAACAGCCGCACCATTAGGTATTATCGCCGAAGGTCTTTCGCTTGAATATGAACGCAAAATTATCTTTGATAATTTGTCTTTTCAAATTTCTGCGGGCAAATTTACTGGTCTTTTGGGGGCAAGTGGCGTTGGCAAGACAAGTTTATTAAGGATTATTGCCGGTTTAATAAAACCGCATAAAGGCACAGTTTTAGGAACAGATGGTAACAGCCTTGATCGAAAAATTGCCTATATGGGGCAACAGGATTTATTGTTTCCTTGGTTAAGCGTGCTGGATAATGTCTGCCTTGGCTCAAAATTACGCCATGAAACAAAAGATATTGACAAGGCCATGCATTTGCTGGATCGCGTTGGATTACAAGACGCAGCACATGAATTGCCCCATGCCTTATCCGGTGGTATGCGCCAAAGAACCGCAATTGCACGAACCCTTTATGAAGACAGACCCGTTGTCTTGATGGATGAGCCATTTTCTGCACTTGACGCTGTTACCAGAGCCAATATTCAAGAATTGGCGGTTGATTTACTACAGACAAAAACTGTTCTGCTGATAACCCATGATCCTGCTGAAGCAGCAAGACTATGCCATCAGATATTACTGCTAAAAAACCAACCGGCAAAATTGCTCGCTCCTATTATTGTGGAAGGAATACCGCCTAGAAACTTTGATGATAACAATCGCATTAAGACAGAAACGCAACTTATGAACCTGTTGAAAGAAGGATAAAATGGCTATGCACGTCAACAAAAGATTTTCTTCTTTCTTCCAGACAATATGCATTTTCTTTGGGCTATTGGCTTTGTGGTGGGCTGTTGTTGTTGTTTTTCAATTACCCAAATTCATCTTACCTTCGCCACTTGTTGTGGCAAACGCACTTTGGACAGAAAAAAGCTATTTATTATATCACGCAGGCATAACCTTAACTGAAATCTTGTTGGGGTTTATTTGCGGTATCGTTTTGGGCGCAATCATCGCCCTTGTTCTTATGTCGTCAAAATTATTGCAAAAATGGTTTATGCCAGTTCTCGTTATCAGCCAATCCATTCCTATTTTTGCTCTGGCCCCTATCCTTGTTCTTTGGTTTGGCTATGGCATATCATCAAAAATTATCGCAGCCATATTGGTTATTTTTTTTCCAGTCACAACGGCGTTTTTCGATGGTTTACGACGCACCGACAAAGGCTATCTGGAACTCGCACAAACAATGGGTGCTTCACGCCTGTCGCAGCTTATCCATATCAGACTTGTTGCTGCCATGCCTTCCCTAGGTTCAGGAGCGCGCGTTGCAGCGGCAATCGCACCAATTGGTGCAATTATCGGTGAATGGGTCGGTTCATCTGGCGGTTTAGGCTATGTCATGCTTAATGCAAATGCACGTATGCAAACACCAACATGTTTTGCAGCATTATTTATACTTTCTATCATTGCAATGATATTGTGGTATATTATTGATATAGTACTAAAACGGTTGCTATATTGGGTTCCTGATACAAATAAAATATAGTTTTTCATTACAAATGAGGAAAATATAAATGTTAAAAAAAACACTTTTACTATTTTTTAGTCTGTTGTTTTTCTCTTCTGGTGCTTTTGCTAATGAAAAACTGCGCGTTGTCCTTGATTGGTATCTCAATCCCGATCATGCAGCGCTAATTGTTGGGCAGCAAATTGGCAGTTTTGAAAAATATGGCCTTGATGTTGAAATTATCACGCCATCCGACCCCAATATGGGACCTAGATTGGTAGCTGCCAAACAAGCCGACATCGCACTGACCTATCAACAACAATTATATATGTTTGTTGAAGAAGATCTTCCATTAATTAGAATTGGAACCTTGATTGAAAATCCACTCAACACCGTGATCGCACTGCCTAATAAAGGCATCAAAACACCAAAGGATCTTAAAGGAAAAAAAATTGGCTTTTCAGTCAGCAGTATTGAACCCGTTATTTTGGGTACAATGCTGGAAAGTCAGGGCTTAAAAATATCGGATGTCAATCTCATCAATGTCAATTTCAATCTTGTAAGCTCTTTAATGTCCAATCAGGTTGACGCTATTATTGGTGGCTATCGCAATGTTGAAGGCAATGAACTGCGCGAACAAGGCATTGAGCCTGTGATTATGAATGTAGAAGATTTTGGTGTACCGCCTTATGACGAATTGATTTTTGTTGCCAATAAAGAAACAATTGATGCCCAAAAATATAAAGACTTTTTAGCGGCTTTGGCTGAAGGTGCGCATTATCTCAAACAACATCCAGAACAAACATGGGATGTTTTTGCAAAAACACATAGCGAACTTGCCAACGATCTCAATAAAAAAATATGGCTGGAAACTGCTAATCTATTCAGTGATAACCCATCATATCTGAATAAAGACAAATATACATCTTATGGAACCTTTTTATACAAAAAGGGCATCATAAAAAGTGATTATCCGATCAATACTTATGCAACTGAATTGCACTAAGGTCAAATTCTTCAGAAGATGAATATCTGTTTTTAGACATTGTTCTTCTGACCATTTTAAAATCACAAGCCAATATGGCTTATCGTTATTTCATGAACGTATGTGTTATAAAATTAAAAAACAGGAACAACCATCTTCTCCGGAGATGGTTGTTTTCATCAATTGGCAATATATCTTCACGCAAATTTGCGAAGCAGCAGCGCAATGCAGCATAAGGCACGAAGGTGCTTAATCAGGATTGCTGGAAAAGAACTATTAATCCATCGCATATAATAGCAGTGCCATACTGCCTCATCATGCCTCAAAGCAATTTTCTATAAATACCCGCAATAGATATTACCGCTAGCAATGTCGCGCGAATAACGATTGGCATCAATCAGCAAATCTGAACCACCATTATGTCTGTCTTTTCAAAAATGTGTCGATAAAACAACCGCGTAATAGTGGCAGTGGCGTAAGGCTTATGCAATAGGCGATAGGCGATAGGCGGTAGGCGGTAGGCGGTAGGCGGTAGGCGGTAGGCGGTAGGCGGTAGGCGGTAGGCGGTAGAAAATATCTTAAGACCATCTATTTTTAAATACCCAACATCTCCAGAAAAGCGGAATTTTTAATAAAATCAGCCACATAGTTGTCATGAGATTATTGTTATCAAGAAATTATGTTGTGACCTGAAAACGACATTGGATTTGACGCGTTGGAAAGTAACACCCTTATAAAAAAATAGATAAAAAAACTTGGGCGAATTAACTTCACCCAAGCTGAATAATAAATCGGTTGTTAGCGCAGTTTAGCGGTTAACCTTACTTGCAGGTATCGTAAGCACAATAATAGCACCTACAACCATAAAACCTGATAGAATATACATGCCGACGGCTGACGAACCTGTATAATCTCTCAACAAACCAACCATATATGGGCTTGCAAAACCAGCCAGATTGGCAACGGAATTGATAATCGCAATACCGGCGGCAGCTGCTGCCCCACTTAACACTGCTGTTGGCAATGACCAGAACAATGGTGCGCATGACAAAACACCTGCTGCAGCAAGTGACAAGAATATAATAGCAATTGTCGTGTTGGTTGCAGTAGCGGCAACGACAAAACCAATTGCAGCCATTAATGCCGGTACAACAAGGTGCCAACGGCGTTCACGGTGTTTGTCAGCACTGCGTGAGAATATAACCATGGCAATAATTGCACAGATGAAAGGAATTGCACCTAACAAACCAATCTTAAAATTGCCGATCACACCTGATGCTTTAATCAAGGTTGGCATCCACAATGTTAGGCCATATTGCCCCATGACAAAGCAGAAATAAATCAGCACCATAACCCAAACCATGGAATTTTTGATGAGATCCATGAATGAATGATGACCAGTGGTGCCAGCATAGTCAGCAGAAATATCTTCCGCAACCAAAGCCTTTTCGTTATTGTCCAACCATTTGGCTTTCATCACACTGTTGTCAAGATATAATAAAACGACAACGCCCATGACGACTGCAGGAATAGCTTCCAAAACAAACATCCATTGCCAGCCATGCCAACTATCTGGTGAGTGGAAAGTATCCATAATCCAACCAGAAAGTGGATTACCGAAAATTCCGGCGGCAGGGCTACCAGCTTGGAAAATAGCAAACATTTTTCCACGGCGATGGGATGGGAACCAATATGTTAAATAAAGGATAACACCAGGATAGAACCCTGCTTCTGCAACACCTAAAAGAAAGCGCAGACTATAGAACTGCCATTCGGTTTGAACAAATGCAAACAATCCAGACAGGATACCCCAAGTAATCAGGATACGGGCAATCCAAACTCTTGCACCGACTTTATGTAAAAGTATGTTACTGGGAACTTCGAAGAAGAAATAACCAATAAAAAATAGCCCAGCACCTAGTCCGTAAACTGTTTCGCTAAAGCCAAGATCTCCCTCCATTTGTAATTTTGCAAATCCGACGTTAACGCGGTCAAGATAAGCAACAATATAACAAATCATTAAAATTGGTATAATACGAAACGCTATTTTTCTATAAGTTCGATCCTCGTTCTTTCTATCGATATTCTTTACTGTTCCAGCAGTACTCATGAATAGTCCTCCCGCTATTTATAGCTATTTGAAGGTGGTCAATAAATCGGAAATTTCTTCCGCATTAAGACACCGCGCTGATTTGCCTTGAAGCATCAAAGCTAGTCGTGCAGATTCTTCCAGCTCTTCTGCTGCATAGACAGCATCAGTCAGTGTTTTTCCAGAAACGACAGGTCCGTGGTTTGCTAAAAGAACCGCTGAAGCTGTCTTTGCCTGTTCGAATATGTCATTTTCCATGGCGCTATTACCCGGCCGATAATACCGGATGATCGGTAACCTAGCGCCAATACGCATGACAAAATATGGTGTGTAAGGTGTAATTGGTGTATCGCTTGTGCCATCGGCCAAACAGCTGATGGCTGTCGCATATGTCGAATGAAGGTGGACAATTGCACCCGCTTGCGGTCTTGCCGTCATGAAAGCCCGATGCATGAACACTTCTTTAGAAGGACGATCACCAGAAATATGGTTCCAATCCTTATCAAGCTTACTCAAGCTCTCGGCATTTAACCTGCCGAGAGATGAGTTTGTTGGCGTCATCAAGTAGCCATCTTCAAGCCGCACTGAAATATTGCCTGCGCTACCAACGCTAAATCCTCTTTGGAAGAGGCTTGCGCCAAGCTCAACAAGCAACTGACGAACTTCCTGCTCTGTCATCATTTTTACCCTATTTTTAAATATCTATGCGTGCGGTTCTACTTTGTGACAAATTCATCGCGATATTGACGAATAATGCTGTCAAAATCGCCATCTCTCGTGAACCCTAAAGAAAGTGGGCGTGTTACGTCGAAATCACCCGGCCAAGAACAAACAATATCAATGACACGTTGTTCTGGCTCTTCACTGACCAATGCGCGTACCTCAGGGCCAGCTACACGTTCCAAGCTTGCCAACATTTCAGCCACACTTACGCAAAGACCTGGCAAGTTGAGAACACGCTTTAAGCCGAGTTTCTCGCCACTTACTTCCAATGTATGTGCGAGGTTTTTTACAACCGCATTAGGAGAAGACAGCCACATTAATGTTTCTGGTGGGACTGGATTATTTGATTTAATCCCTGAAAGAGGCTCACGAATTATACCGCTTGCAAAAGATGAAGCGGCCGAATTCGGTTTGCCCGGACGCACAACAATCGTCGGCAAGCGGCATACACGCCCATCAACAAAGCCTTTGCGGCTATATTCGCATACCAAAAGTTCGCCAATAGCTTTTTCAGCGCCATAAGATGATTGGGGCATAAGGGCTAGATCTTCCGGCACAACATCTGGCATTGCACCACCAAATACGGCAAGAGATGATGTATAGATGAAAAATGGCTTTTCACCTGTCTGTCTAGCAGCTTCCAAAAGCGCGCGTGTACCATCAACATTGACACGCATACCAACATCAAACTCGGCTTCCGATTGGCCACTCAAAACGGCGGCCATATGGTAGACTGCCACAGTGCCTTTTGTAATCACTTTACGGGCAAATTCAGGATCGGCAATGTCACCTGTTAATGATTGTACACGACTGTCTTTTACAGGACATTCAGCCAGATCAACCGATACGATCTGATCGAAAGCCGGCATAGACGGTTTGCCTTGCTGGCTCAAAAGAGTACCGATCAAACGGCTGCCCAAAAAACCGGCGCCACCGGTAACAACGATCTTATTCATTATTTTGTCCTTCTATAAGGTTCTCTTCATATTCAATGAGGTGTAGCTCGATGCCACGTTCTTTAATGGTATCCTGAGCATTTTGAGGAAGTGCGCTATCAGTGATAACCATATTTAAAACATCGAGAGGAATAGCGTTAAACGTACCAACCCTGCCATATTTGCTGCTATCCGTTACAAGAACACGCCGTGCAGAACTTTCAACAACTGCCTGTTTGACTGGGATTTTGTTTTCTTGCGGGGTAGAAATACCACGTGAGGCAAATGATGATGTTGAAATGAAAGCCAGATCAAAATTGAAGTGGCGGACAGCAACAGCAGCTGTAGCGCCAACACAAGATTGGTTTTCACGTTCCACTTCACCGCCGGTATGAAATAACCGGCATTGGCTTTCCTGACTTAAATAACCAGCAATCACAAAATCATTTGTAACAACAGTCAAATTAGGAATTGTCGTCAAATGTTTTGCAAGTTCCAAAATCGTGGTTCCCGCATCAAGATATATGACATTACCCGGTTTGACCAAATTTGCAGCAAAACGTCCAATAGCAGCTTTCTGGTTATGTGCCATAACCCGTTTTGCCAAATGTGACGGTTCACTTGATAACCGTTCTGGTAGTTGCACACCACCAGCCACTGAAAGAGCACGTCCTTGGTCTTCCAATGCGCGGATATCTCGGCGAACCGTCATTTGAGAAACATGCAATATGTCGGCTATTTCAGCAATCGACAATACACGTCTTTCTGACAAACGTTGAATGATTATGGCTTGACGTTCGGCTGGTATCACTGTCTATTTTTCCTGTAAGGCTGAAACCAAGCTAAACCGTCTTCTGTTTTACCGCGTGGATTATATTCACAACCGATAAATCCCTTGTAACCTATCCGATCAAGAACATCGAAAAGATAAGGGAAATTCAGCTCGCCTTCATCAGGCTCATGACGATCTGGCACCGAAGCAACCTGAACGTGAGCAAATTTACCAGCCATTTTTTCAGCCAATTTTGTCAAATCACCATCCATTATCTGGGCATGATAAAGATCAAATTGTACTGATACATTTGGTCGACCTACTTCTTCCATAAAACGCACAGCATCAAGTTGATGATTGATGAAATAACCCGGCATATTGCGTGTATTAATTGGTTCAGTCAAAACCGTGATGCCATGTGGTGCGACCTTATCGGCAGCATAACGGAAATTTTCGATATAGGTTTTTTTGCAGCTATCGTAATCCAACCCACTTACCACGCCAGACATAGCGTGTAGGTTTTTACAACCAAGTGCCAAAGCATATTCCAATGCCTTATCAACATTGTCACGAAATTCCTGTTCGCGACCAGGGATAGCAGCCATACCGCGTTCACCCGCGTCCCAATTGCCAGCTGGCATATTGAATAAAGCTTGGGTAAGCCCATTCTTTTTCAGCTCTTCTGCCAACAGTTCTGGCGCAAAATCATAAGGGAAGAGAAACTCAACCGCTTCAAATCCTGCTTTGGCCGCCCGGCTAAAACGTTCTATAAAAGGAACGTCGGTAAACATCATGGAAAGATTGGCAGCAAAACGTGGCATAATATCAATTTCCTTTACTGGTCTTCATTTGTTGAGCGGCAAAAAAGAAGTCTTCTTTGCCGAAATTTCCGGATTTCAATGCAAGTGAAAGTGGTTTGCTAACCCCACGGACCCACGGTACACCTGGAGCGATTTGCGGACCAATCTTGAATGCATCAATAGCAAGGGCTTGCGTAACGGCGCCGGATGTTTCACCACCAGCAACGATAAACCGTGTATAGCCCTTCTCTTCCAATATTTTTGCAAGCTTTGCGAACAGCGTTTCTATTGCGGCACTTGCTCCTTCTGCCCCATAACGATCCTGCGTAATTTTTAATTCGTCTGGCATAACGGTTGCATAAACAATAGGCGCATATTTCTGATCGCTATTGGCAACAATCCAATCAGCAATTTCAATAAAATAATTTTTATCATGAATGACGCGTGACACATCAACAGCAAATGACGGGGCTTCTTGCCGATATTTTTCCACCTGCGCATTGGTCATCTGCGAGCAAGAGCCTGACAAGACAACAGTCTTACCTTCACGAGGTGCGCCTGCCGCTTCAGCTTCTTCTACATCGCCATGTAAATCCGTCCAAGCGCGTGCCATACCATCAGCAAGACCAGAACCACCCGTTACCAATTTCATATCGGCAACCGCTTTACCCAATATTTCAATATGCTTTTCGTTTAACGCATCAAGAACAGCATAACGAATGCCTTTTTGGCGTAATTGTTTCAAAGCGTCTTTAACAGCATCAACACCAAGATCGATAATATTGCTAGAAATATTACCGGCCTTTCCTTTTGATTGCGCTTCCATAACACGCATAATGTTTGAATCAGTCATAGGCGTGACTGGATGATGGCGCATACCCGACTCGCTCAACGGCACACCATTAACGAACAGATAACCGCAATAGATCGTCCGCCCATTTACCGGCAGTACAGGACATATAACGGTAAAATCCTCACCCAATGCATCAAGCAAAGCATCGGTTACGGGGCCAATATTGCCCTTAGGGGTACTATCGAATGTCGAACAATATTTGAAGAAAAACTGCTCACACTGGTGTTGTTTTAGCCAATCCAAGGCATGGAGACTGTCGGCAACCGCTTTTTCCGGCGCACAAGAGCGACTTTTTAGACTGATGACAACAGCATCTGCATCAATATCAAGATCACCAGACGGAACACCATTCAATTGTACTGTCTTTAAACCATTTCCAACTAGAAAACCGGCAATATCTGTTGCACCGGTAAAATCATCGGCAATAACACCGAGCTTCATTTCAGGCATCCTTCTCTGGTAATTTTACACCGGAAAACGTTTTGATAACTGCTGAGTCATCAAGCTTACCAAAGCCCGCATTGGACGCATTGGCAAACATTGTATAGGCTGTGCTTGCTAATGGTAATGGGAAATTCAACGCCAGTCCGGTTTCACTGACAAGGCGTAAATCCTTTACAAAAATATCAACAGCCGATTTTGCCGTATAATCACCATCAACAACGTGTTTCATGCGGTTTTCAAACATCCAGCTATTGCCAGCTGCATGGGTAACCACATCATACATAACATCAAGCGGAATATTTGCTCGGGCAGCCAATGCCATAGCTTCAGCACCAGCAGCGATATGCACCCCAGCAAGAAGCTGATGAATGATTTTGACAGTAGCGCCAAGGCCAATCTCTTCACCGATATTGTAAACCTTGCCTGCCACAGCATCGAGCACTGGCTTCAACCGGTCAAAAGCTTCCTTTTTGCCAGCTGCCATAACTGTAATGTCACCAGTATTGGCTTTTGCTGCACCACCCGACACAGGTGCGTCCAAAACAAGTAGCCCCTTTTGTTCCAGCCCGCTTGCAATTTCCTTGGCATCTGCGGCCGATATTGTCGACGATACCATAACAGCCGCACCAGGCTTCATGCGGTTAGCAAAACCATTTTCACCAAACAACACCGTTTTACACTGCTTGGCATTAACAACTAGAAGAACCAAAGCATCTAGATTTTCGGCGTCTTTGCAAACAGCGCCAGCCTCTACAGCCCCAGCTTCAACCAAGTCTTTACATTTTTCCAAATCAAGATCGACACCTGCAGTTTGCAGGCCTGCCGCAATACAAGAGCGTGCGACCCCCATGCCCATTGAACCCAATCCAACGACACAAACATTATATTTTCCCGGCATGAATGCCTCCCTCAAAAATTTTCTACAAACTAGCCACCTAAAAATAATTTTTCAACACATTTTCACAAAAAATAACATTTTTTCATCATTTTTTGTTAAATTATGATAAAATTAATTAACAAGGAAACATACCACCAGCATATTGGCAACATTAGGCAGCTACCAAACGGGCAGTATGATTACTTGCACACAAAGGATATTTTTTTGAGATTTTTAAAACCCGCAAGTTTAATTTAAAGCAAAATATTCGATTCTACAATAAAAAATAAAATTTTATAAATTATATTATATCTAAAACTAGAATAACTATTTTTCTATAATAAAAACCAGCAATATTTTTCATAATAAAATTTAAAAATAAAACTTATTATAAAAAAGACCGGTTTTTAAACCGGCCTTTCAATCAAGTCTATTGTCTATTTTGCCATATCGAGAACAACACGGCCTTCAATTTTTCCGGCAATCATCTCGTCAAAAATATGATTGATATTGGATAATTTGTCTGTTGAATAATGTGACTTTACCTTGCCTGCCGCGGCAAAATCGAGTGCTTCTTGCAAATCCAAACGTGTACCAACAATAGAACCTCTAAGTGTAATACCATCTAGCACCATATTGAAAATTGGCACAGAGAAGCTACCGGCCGGCAAACCATTCATCGACAAGGTACCGCCACGGCGCACCATACCCAAAGCCTGTTCAAAGGCTTTTGGGGACGCCGCTGTAACCAACATGCCATGGACACCGCCATCTGTTAGTTTACGGACTTCTGTTGTTGCATCTTTATGTTTGGTAACATTAATACCAATGTCGGCGCCCAATTGCTTTGCCAGTTCAATTTTATCATCGGCGACATCAATAGCCACAACATTAAAGCCCATTGCTTTTGCATACTGCACAGCCAAGTGCCCCAAGCCACCAATACCAGAAATACCAACCCAATTACCGGCCTTTGCTTCGGTCATTTTGAGTCCCTTATAAACTGTAACACCAGCGCATAAGATTGGAGCAATTTCTTCAAAGCCAATATTTTTTGGCAAATGTCCAACATAATTTGGATCAGCCACAACAAAATCTGCAAAGCCACCATTGACCGAATATCCCGTATTCAATTGGTGTTCACATAAAGTTTCCCAACCACTCAAGCAGTGGGAACAACAACCACAGGCAGTATATAGCCAAGGCACGCCAACACGGTCACCTTCTTTAACGTGTTTGACACCGCGACCAACAGCAGAAACATATCCAACGCCTTCATGCCCCGGTATAAATGGAGGATTTGGCTTAACCGGCCAATCACCATGGGCTGCGTGCAAATCGGTATGGCAAACACCACATGCCTGCACACTAACCTGTATCATGCCTTCACCAGGTTCCGGAATCGGCACTTCATCAATTGTTAATGGCTTTCCAAATTCACGTACGACCGCAGCTTGCATCGTCTTTGCCATGCTAGTCTCCTTCATTGGCTGTGGGCGCATCGCCAACTGCTAGCAACAATGCTGGCGCGACCCCAACATTTTAAACTGTTTATTTCAAACCATTTATTTATATATAAAATATATAATACGAATAATAAGTATTTCAATTATATTATTGATATTTTTATTATATAACTATTAGAAAAATTAAATAATTATATTCAATTTTAATGACAAAAATTTATTATTTTAAAATTTTAAATAAAATCAATAAATATCTTTTTCATTGAATTGTGAGAATATTTTATTACCGGCCTCACCTTTATCCAGCATGAAAACCGCTTTTTTCCCATCAGTAAAAACAACTTGTGTTCCTATAACTGCTGATTTTTTTAGAAAATCCTCATTATTGCTTTTGTTATCGCGATCATCACGCAAGGAAACAACATAATTATTATCAAATAGATCAGCGATAATTGTCGTTGCCTGTTTGTTGAGAATATTGGGCTTATCTCCATAATACATACCCTTTACTTCAACCACCAATCCACCATCAAAATCTTTCGATTCATTAAAAGAAAGGTCGATCAGATGGGTAGCAGCAAGATTATCGCGATAGTTTTTCCGAATGGTCATTTTCACGCCGAGTTTTCCATCATCTGTTGTAAAATTTCCAATAAGAGCTGTTTCATCAAGTGGGTTTTTCAGGCTATGCGGTGGCGCTAATGTCCATTCAACATTGCCAGATAATTTTTGCTGTTTTCCCTTATTATCCGTTAATAATAGCAAACCGCTTTCCAGTGTTTTTTCATTAGTTTCTGAAGGTGTCGGGGGAACCTGCCCATCAGTCCTATTGGATTGTTCATCCCCGCTATCAACGTCTTTATCATGTTCAGAAACTTCAGGTAACTTCTGCGCTGACATAGCCGTTTGTTGCACCTTGATGATCGGGTTTGTTGATGATTGCGCGTTAGAAATTTCGCGATTATCGACAATTGGCATATCCACTTTTTTAACCAGATCATCAGCCTGCGGTTTTACCGGTTTTTCCTGTTGTGCCACTACTTTTTTTGGCTTATCAGCGTCGTTCAACTGGGTGTTTGCGTATTTTTTCTTTAACAATTGTGCCAATTTTTCTGCCGATGCACCATCTTCATTGGTAGCTTGCTGTGAAGCCGAATGATCCCTATCAGGCAAACGATCATCACCAGACAATGGCGTTACCGAGCCATGCCCGTTAAAATAAAGAAAAAAGATAACCCCAAGAACAATGGCAACGCCTAATCCAATCGCCGCCACGCGTGCACTGCCCAAGGTACTATTGAGTATATTTAAAAATTGTAATTTTGCGTTATTGTCTTCTGGCTGCACTGAATTTTTAGCCTCAAACAATGGATCCTTGGGAAACAAATCCTGTTCGAATGGCTCAGACTTTGTGGTTTCTAAATTATGCAAAAAAGCATCATATTTGTCAGCTGATACGCCTTTTTTGCTTAATGCGTCTTCTTTGTTCGTTAATAGGTCTTCTTTACCAGCCAATGCATCTTCCCTATCCAACGCATTTTCACGTTCCTGTTCAAATAATGATAGATCAGCATCTTTTTTTTCAGCTATAGTGTCCGTCTCTTGTGTTATTACATCTTCACGCAGTAGAACTTCGGATTGCTCAAGCGTATCATTATCAGCTATTCTATTATCGTCTGCCGTTGTTCGTTTATCTGTAGCATTCCGATCAGGCTCATAATTTTCAACCGCGACAAAGGTTTTATCAGCAAAGGTTTTTTGATTATTTTGAAGCTGTTGTTGTTCACCTTCGAACGCTGCATCACTTTGTGGTTCATTGTCATCAATCGGCTTTGATAAAACTTTTTCATCATCATTTTTTTGTGCTGGTTCTGTCTGAAATTCTATTTCTTCATCTTCATGCATAACCGTTATATTGGCTGCTCTGCCATCAAATTCTTGTTCTTTGACTGTTTCTTTTGAGCTGTTTTTTACCGCCTCTGATAAGCCAGTTTCATTGTGACTAGGTTCTAAAGTCTGGTCTTGATTGCTGAGCGGATTATTTGCCTTTTGTACCTTTTCGCTCGTTAAATCGGCTCCAAATGCCGTTTGTTTTTTTATAAAATTGCTTTCAGCATAAACAACCGTTTCTCTTGTATAATTTTGGCCAATTGTTTCATTGGCGATAGCAGCATTTCTTATCGAGCCGTGATCGGAAAAATTGGCAATGGGCGTTTCGGATAATTGATTGTTCGGCAACCCATTGGACAAGTCGACAAAAAGCTTATTTTCGTCAATTCTATTGGCACCCGTATCAATAAAAAATGGGTATTCTTGTTCTTCTGTAATCTTATTTTTAGGCAACCATGTCTGGCGAAGCTGTTCAAAGTTCTCAATGGACGGTTGCACATTGTTAAGGGCATGGGAATTTATTGGCGTATTTACACCTATTTCCAAACCATTCTTTTTATCCCCATCACATTTCACCGATAAAACGGACAAAGATGCATCTTTTGACAAAGCTGGTGTCGCCGCATCTTGCCGTTTGGTCAGATAATCATCATAATTATTGGTATCTGGCTCCGTCACGCGCCCAAAAGAAGCTTTTTGCCGCTCTAACGACGGTTCATTCAACGTTGATTTATTGTCAGGAATATCATCTTCAGGTGGCTCATAAAAATTAACCGCATCAGCACCGTCATGCTTTGGCTGTGGCTTGAAACGATCAATGTTTTTAAGATGATTATTCTCACCCTCGAGAGCACTATTATCAAATATCGTTTTATTAATCTGGTTAAGTTCTTCTTCTATCTCTTTCATCAAGGGTTCAATATGTGGTTCTGGCAAACCTCCATGATCTAGATCATCTTTGATAACAGGCGGACGGGTTAAGTCCTGCAAAGCTCCGTCGTCTCGTGAAAATACATCACGATTATCTGGACGGTTTGGCACCTTATCGACGTTTTCAACCGGATAGGCATTTTCTGGTAAAATCTGAACAGTGTTTTGGCCTTCTGATATCTCTTTCAAAAAAGTTGTTTCTGTATTTTTTGAAGAATTACTCTTTTCGTGCATTGGCTTGTTAAAGCCAAGCCGGTTTTGACTGCGGATTTGAGGCAAACCAAGAAAATTGTTTGCTTCGATCGTCACATCTTGTCGCGTGCCAAAATAATCAGGCAAATAGGCATGATAGGAAAAATGACAGCTAATATTGTCATCTTCCATCTCAAAAAATTCTGGTTCCAGAACATAAAATGCTTCCACCTCGCAAATGGCAGCTTCAAGCTGCAACATATAAGAGCGTGCCACCAGCTCCAACGCGTCCATTTCCTTTAATTTGTTTTGGATAACAATACGCGCTTTTTCATAAATGTGCTGGCGCACTTCCAAGGTGGGCTTCAACTTCTGCTTTTCAATGGACTTCTTGAGAAGATCCGCAATATTGAACATCTTACCCCTCAATGCCCGATAGACAATTCCGTTGGCACGCATCATTTTTGTGTGCTTTGGTTGTTGTTTAATGTCACCCCTTAAACGTGCCCCCCAATATTATCGCTCACGCAGTGCTTCCTTGGCTCGGTTAAGTGGTTTTATTAGATAGTCCAGCACTGTCTTTTCACCAGTGCTAATTTCTGCTGTGGCAACCATTCCCGGAATAATTTGGTGTTTTTTACCGTCTTTTGTTTCCAGATAACTATGGTCGGTCAAAATATAAGCGCGATAATAATAGACACGTTTGTCGACATCATCTTCGATTGAATCGGGGGAAACAAATTGCACCGATCCGGGTAGAGACCCGTATATTGCCGAATCGTAAGCAGTAATTTTTACGTTTGCTTTCTGATCCTTATGAATAAAGGCTATATCACGCGGACTAAGCTTTGCCTCGATCAATAATTGATCCCCCAGAGGAACGATTTCCATCAACGTGCCACCTGGTGCAACCACACCACCAATTGTTGTGATGCGGATATCTTTGACTATCCCTTTTGTGGGTGCGCGTATGACAGTACGGGTGAGCTGATCGTTCAAACCATCGCGTGCTTTCAACAATGGTTCAAGGTCAGCCATGGTTTTTGTATAATCGCCGCGAAGCGCGACATAATACTCGTTTTTTGTTGCAGCCAGCCGCGATGATAATTCTGCTGCATTTTGTTGTAATTTGAGAACTTCGACTTCACTAGCCGCACCTGTTTTTAATAATGGCTTGGCAATTTCAACCTCATTTTGTGCCAAGCGTAATTGTTCTGTTAGGTTCAGCACATTTTCTTTAAAAGCCTGTCGATTGGTGTAAAAAAGCTCGGTTTCTCTGTCGATCACATCTTTCTGGTTACGGATTTCTGATGGATAAGTGATTTTATCCTTATTATTAATCTCGGCATTAAGACGAGCAGCCCTTGCTTGCAAAGCAACAATTTTTGCCAATGTTTCATCGACATTGGATTTCGCTTTTGCTGGATCAAGCGATGCCAGAATCTGCCCCTCTTGAACCTCATCGCCTTCGCGCACATTCAACTCTGCG
This sequence comes from uncultured Bartonella sp., assembly GCA_946478665.1. GTDB lineage: Bacteria > Pseudomonadota > Alphaproteobacteria > Rhizobiales > Rhizobiaceae > Bartonella. The sequence continues at coordinate 180,775 of CAMLCZ010000005.1, forward strand.
AGAATACCACCTTCCAGATTCTGGATAATCTGACCTTTCGACGCCGGCATCACTTTGCCTTCGCCAATTGCAACTTCATTGAGTACTGCAAAATAGGACCAGACGAGGAAAATGCCCATCATGGCAATAATAATCCATAAAATGGTTCTTGATTGTTGGGCAATACCACGTACCTTGACAAGAGCATCGATATTCATTTCAACGCTCCTTGATGCAGCATAGACACTGGAGCGCTATCCGCTACTTTTTCAGTTGTTTTGCCTGACAAGGCTCCCAATATTTCATCTTTAGGACCATCACGCACAATGCGCCCATTATCGACAACAATAATTCGGTCAACCAGTTGCAAGACAGGATAGCGATGTGTGGCAACAATCAATGTGCGATTACCAAGCCAAGAATGCATACGATTGAGCACTGCAACCTCTGTTGCTTCATCAAGAGATGCTGTTGGTTCATCAAGAAGAATAATATGGGGTGAGCGCAGAAATAGCCGCGCCAACATAAGGCTTTGTTTCTGCCCACCAGATAATCCAACCCCACTTTCACGCAGTTTTAAATCAAGCCCATGAGGCTGATTAAGCACCAATTGATCTGCACAGGATAAATGCATGGCTTTGAGAATTTGCTCATCATTGGCCATTGGATTTGCGGCAAGAAGATTATCGCGTAATGTTCCGTAAAACAGGCTGGATTCCTGAAACATTGCACCGACATCGCGGCGGATATCGGCAATATCAATCATTCCGATAGGTGTTCCATCCAACAATATTCTGCCCTGCACTGGTTCAGAAAGCCCAGCAAGCATACGCAATAAAGTGGATTTTCCTGCACCAACACGACCAAGAATGGCAATTTTTTCTCCTGCTTTGATATGCAGGCGTGGGACAATGAGTGCTGGTTTTTCTTGTGGCCCATAGAGATAAACCACATCTTGCATCTGATATTGTCCAAGCAAGATTGGCTTATGATAATAATCTTTATCAGTATCATGATCGACCGGCAAAGTGAGAAGACCATCAAGACCGCGCTTGCCAACGCGGGCATTTTGTAACTTGCTCAATATCGCTGGAATTTGTGCTAAAGGTGCAATGGTGCGGCTTGTCAAAATAGAGCAAGCAAGCACGGCACCAAAGGATAGTTTTGCGTCCAATATGCCATAAACACCAACAATGACGACACCGACATAGGCTACCTGTTGAATGGTTTGAGAAAAATTCATCAACATGGCGGCGATTTTTCTTTGGCGCAAACTGATTTTGCCGCTTACATTATTGACTTCATTCCACATACGGCGAAAACGGGGTTCAGCCTGCAATAATTTGATATCCTCAGCGCGATAAATGGCCTCCATCAAAATTGCGTTGCGCATGGCAGATTCTTCCAGTCCTTCATTGGACAGTTTTGCCAGTGGTAGCTGCGCAATGATGCCGGGAATAACAATAAAGGGAATGGCTGCAATTGGCACAAACACGACATAGCCGCCAATCATCCAAATAATGAATAGGAATGAAACAACAAAGGGTAGATCAATCAAAACACCTAATGTGCTGGAGGTTAATAGCTCACGCATTTGGTCAAGATCGCGCAATTGGGAAATTAACGTTCCCGGTGAGCGTGGGCGTGCGTCATTGCGGATATTAAGCACCCGCGTAAAAAACATTGAAGAAAGCTTCAGGTCGGCCTGTTTACCAAAATGGTCTGTCACGGCAACACGTGTTGTTTTAAGAATGAACTCCAACAGTAGTGCAATGGCAACACCAGAAGCCAATACCCACAATGTATTGGTTGACCGGCCGGGTACGACCCTATCCCAAACCTGCATAGCAAAAAGCGATGTTCCAATGGCCAATAAATTACCGACAAGAGAGCCTAGCCCCAATTGAAAAAATATTGGCCAATTGCTGACAAAAATGCCTTTGAACCATGAGCGCGGCTTTTTTTGCAAATATTCATCAAGGCGGTCGTCATGAACAAGCAGATCACGCTCCAACAGCAGTAATCTTAATTTGTTCTGTTTGGCTATTTGTTTAAAAGAAATTCGTTTTTCAAATGTCTTGTCATTGATAATAAAATTGACAATGCCATTATCCCCATCCTTGGCAACCAAAAGACCTAAAACACCATCTACCTGAATAATTGCAGGCAACATGACAGGGGCAATGTCATTGGTCGACATTTCAATAAAAGTGGCGTCCATACCCGCAGCAAGCGCGATATCAATGATAGCTTGTTCGGTGACATCTCGGTCACTCCATTTAGCAGCATTGCGCACAAGCTCATCAGAAATGGGAATACTAAGCTGACGTGCGGCAAGAAGAATAACGTCTACCCATTTGGCAATGGCTGGTGCTTGCGGTTCTGCTTGTTGCTGCGGCGCATCAGGCGGGGTCATAGTATTAATATGACCAATCTTGTCTGAAGGCAGTTGCACAGATTGCTCTGATGTACCAGATAATTGCGCAGCCACTTGTTCGTTATGGATGTCTTGTCGAGCATATCCGTTATAGGCGTCACGGGCATCATGTTGTCCGTCATCAAAGGCATGGATATCATCGGCGGTATGGGTGTCTTGTCTGTCGCGGGCGCCATGAGCAGCATGGGCGTCTTGTCTGTTGCAAGCGTTAAGAGCAGCACGAACGTCTTGACCGTCACGCGCATGAGCGGCATGGTTGTTTTGAGGCATTGTCGCCCTGTTTGAGCTGGTATGAAAACTTGTCATAATGATAAAAACTCTTAAACACGCTCACGCAAACGAGAAACCAATTGTCCCACGGCATAATAGGCTTTGATTTTTGCGTATAAGCGATCAGAAATGGCTGTAATATGGTCGCTTTCGGCCATAAACGTATCGCGTTCGGCATTGATAACATCTGTCAAAGGGCGCTTATTAAGCGTGTATTGTTGCCAATAAAGATCCCGTGAAGAAAGGGACAGATCCATCATCTGTTTGGCATTATCCATACGCGCTGCCGCACCTCTTTCTTCTGTTTCGGCTGAACCTTGGGTGGTGCGCGAAACCAGCTGTTCATTATCGCGCGCCTGACGGGCTGCCCTTAATTCTGCTTCTGCAGCTTCAATCTGATATTTTTCGCGTTTACCAGTGGATATTTGTCCGCTTAACTGCAAACCAACAAAGGTGCTATCATTGGTAGCATTTCTTTGTCCTGTTGCCCCTGACTGGCTTACGCCCAGACTAATAGACGGGAAACGGTCAGCTTTTGCGGTACGCACTCTTTGTTGTGATGCTCTAACTTCCGCTTCTGCGGCAAGTACGGCAGGTGTATGGTCCACATCGCCCTTACCATTGCTCATACTATCCATAAAACGGGTTGTTTCAGCAAGTGTTGCCACTCTCGTAGGGCGAAAACCGGTAATTTGCGCAAATTTTCCAGCCGCAACATCAAACCGTGTTGTTGCTTGCAAAAGATCCGATTTGGCACGTTGCATACCCACTTCCGCTTGATTAAGGTCCGAGGCATCAGACAAACCAGCTTTGACACGTTGTGCAATTTTGTCACGTGTATCGCGAAGAAGATTGTTTTCATGCGTTGCCGCAGCAATCAAATCTTGTGCGGCAGAAAGCTCTATAAAAATATTGGCCATATTTTGCGCAACATCTTCCATCGTACTGGAGAGTTGATGCATCTGTTTTTCATTGGTGGCTTTGGCGGCGGCTATACGGCTTGAGGTGCGCCCGAAATCATATAGCAATTGCGATGCGCCAACCGTTCCACGCACATTGCCATTGTCATCATCATTTCTGTTTGAACCTGAATAATAACGGTTGTAGCCGGGATTGACGCTATATTGCAGCGTTGGATACCAAGCCGCGCGCTCGATAGCAATTTGCGCTTTGCCTTGTGCAACAACCGCATTGGCGCGGCCAATATCGGGGTGGCGCGCCAGTGCAATACCGATAGAATCCTTTAGGTTGATACCATTAACGCCAATTGTTTTAATCGGCATAGTTTTGTCATTGGCTGAAATTGCCTTCTGCCCACCAGTAACAACCGGCGGTTCAGCAGTCATTGCTGGCGGCGGCATGATTTTATCTGCCGATTTTTTATTGATGGCATCTGTATGCTCTGGTGAAACCGATACAGTTGCAGCGGTTGATGGGGCATCATTTTTTGCCGCATTTTGCATTGGCGCTGGGTGGTGTCGCACAATACGCGGCTCAGATGCTGTACCAGTACACGCTTCCAGTGACAGTACCCCGAGATAAATGCCATATCGTTTTATAAACGCACCACTTCGCTTTATAAAATCGCCGTTCCGCTTTATAAAATCCCCATTGCGTTTTATAAATTTCCCACTAAATTTTATAAAATTCCCACTGGATCTTATAAATTTGAATGTGTGATGATAAACATTAACGTTCTTTGGCACGCAAAGTCTCCCCTGTTTCACCAAAACCGTGTTGCGATAAATTCGCTATTCTGGCTGCGTCTTGCCATGGCAATGATTGCGCTTGTGCCTGAAAATAGGAATGATAGTTTTGCCCAGACATAGAAGCATGACCACTTTTCTGGCGCATAATTTCCCGCCCATATTGCTCCATGCGTTGCCGTATTGTGGGGTTAAGAGAATTAAGATCAGCCATTGCCGCCTGTGGCGTTATGATGCCCAAAGGTGCAGCCACAAACAGCCAGTCAATGATATGAAACAGAGATTGCCAACTAGATGAACCATAGGCTTCAATATCAATAGGGCGTGGCAAACGCTGCTGAAAACATGATTTCATGTCTGCATAATAGATAGACCGCTTTGCCGCATTTGCTGCACGCCAAAATGCGCTGTCATTGCGCCCACCATCATAATGCATACGGACAAAATCGGCCGCTTTCATCCAACTTTCAAAATTGCCACGGTTAAAAGCTGCTATTGTTTGGTGACAGATAATGCCATGACAATCGATCAAAGCATTTTCCAAATGGCTAAGCGCAAGCATCAATTGCCCGATTGATGTTGCTTCCAACGGCTCGATATATCCAGAAGATTTACCCAGTGCGACGACATTGTTGACCCAAGCATCTTCAAAATTACCGGGTGTGAAAGACAAGAAAGATGTCTTGTCAATTGGCGTTCCCAGCCTTTGTGCAATCTCTTGTTTTATCGCCGCCTCATCGGCATATTTGCTGGAATAGACGCAAACATTGGATATGTTATCCCGTAAGGTAACCTGCCACAAATAACCGGCTTTCATAGCAAGAGACCGTGTTACAAGAGCCGGTATCCGACTTATATTGGGGGTGTTAAAGGAAACTGCCCTATCCTGCAAAAGACACGCGGAATAGGATAACCATTTTGCTTTGAACTTTTCGCCGATAACAAAGCGTTTCAATCCACTTGCATCAATCAGGAAATCAATTGCAAGGTCATTATTGCCCTGCAGCTTAAGCGCAGTTGCAAACCCTTTTTCATTAATGACAACGTCATCCACCTGTTGATCCCGAACGGTGATCTGGCGTTTTTGTGCAAGGTTTTTCAGATATTCTATTACCTTGCCGCGGTTAAAATGTAGTGTTGGCAGAACGCCACTTCGGTGCAGATTAAACACGGCCTTGGCTTCAATCGGTGATGCACCACTGCGGATAAGCGAGAAACCCGGCATAAAGCTATCAAGCGGTGCTTGAGTTGCTATGCGCATCGCCAAATAGGGCCAAATACCATGGAAATGGTAGTCTAGCTCCTCCACATGGTCGTCACGTGCCGGATAAAGGTGATAATAAATATCGTCCGCACCACCATTGCGCCAACCACAAAACTCGGTGCCCATTTTGAAACTGGCACCAGTAACTTGCATAAAATCATCAAAATCAATGGACGCACGTTGCAACCCATTGATAAAATTAACGAGCCCCCCTTCTCCATCGGCAATGGCATTATGGGAGAGAACATCGAAAACAATAATCTCCACTTGAGGGTTAAATACCCGTCGTAGCATGAGCGCTGCAAACCAACCTGCAATCCCCCCACCTATGACAGCAATTCTTTTTGCACGCCTAAGATCAAGCAATTCGCTTCTCCATTTTTCCAGCTAAAACCGATATTCATGGATTGAAAAAGAGGTGGCGGATTTTAAAAATACGCCACCTTAATGACATCATCCGACAATGATTTGATGATTTGCGAGTAACGTTTCCAAGGTGGTGTCAACGTTATTGAGCGTTAATAGATCGGTAAACTGCATTGAGCCGTTTTTGCCGTCCCTATCGATGCTGATAATAGTATTGCCATTTTCGACACGGGTAGACAAAAAGTCCTTTATATTGTCGCCCCAATCTATATTGGCCTTATTATTGCTATCAAAATGAGCTGCACCATCGGCGTCGGAACGGTAGCCTATTAGCAGGTCTTTTACGTCAATGCGGTCGCTATCGGTGTCTATGTCACTTCTGTTACCTGCAATTCCATAAGGACCAACATGGAAGCCATAAACCGTGTCGCTACCATTGCCACCGGTCGCATCAGACTCCTGCCCCTGAAGAAGACTGAACAATAGAAGATCCTGCCCACCTTTTTCCAAATGATAGGTATCGTTACCGCCACGCCCATCAAAAATATTGTCGCCGTTGTTACCCGTTAACGTATCATCGTAGCGGCTACCGTAAATACCTTCAATATCGTTGAACTTGGCGTTGTTGAAGCCGGTGGACTGATAGCCAGTCTGGCTTAGATCAACGGTAATACCTTTATCGGATTTGCCAAAATCAACGATATCGGCGCCACCCTTGGACTGCCAGTATTTTTCACTATCATCACTATGCCAACCACCGCCACCGGAATAGCTTTGGCTGCCGGCTTCCGCGGTAAACAGGTCATTATAACCAGTACCAACAAGGCCTGGTCTATAACCAGCTGTTCCGGCATTTCCATTACCAGCACCTGTGGTTACAATGTCGTTATCCCTGTTACCATTCAAAATATAAGCATGGTCGGCTTCAACAGCTTTCAAGCCACTCCAAGATGAATTGTAGTTTTCAATCGTATTGACATGATCCCCCGAGCCGGTTTGATGCAAACCACCAATGTCATTGGACTGCCCATTGGTATTGCGCAACAGGACGACCGAATAGGTCTCGTCTTTCTTCAAACCGTAGAAATGTACCAAACCGGTATTATCCGATGTGCCGATACCACCTTGAGGATTGATGATTTGCGAGGCAACAAGTTCACCATGAGAATTATAAAGCTGAACAGTGTTGTTGTAAAAGACGTTGGCACCATCCTTATCGGTAATGCGCAGATGGAGCGATTCACCATAATTGACCTTGTTTTTATTCACTAAGATCAAGGATTTTTGTGTGGCATCACGCTGCACGGTAAGGTCAAGTGCGCCATCCCAGTCGTAATCAACGATGCTGGCACCATAAATGCCCGAAACATTTTTAGGGATCACATCACCATCGGCACTGGCAAGCCGCCCACCTTTATCGCCATAGATGCTATAGGTTTGGTTTGTTGATGTTGCAGAATCCCAGATGACATTGTTCGATAAATCCACTCTACCCGAATTGTGCCACCATGTGATATCTTTGGCATTACCGTTCATGCCAGGCAATTCGATAATATCCATTTTGCCATCATGATCCCAGTCGATAGCAACAGACCAACGCCCGTCAACATAGTCACCAAACTTCTGAGCCGAGCGTAAATTGCCCGAACCATCACCGGTATTGTAGAAGATTTGGCTTTCCAGCGGGTTTGTGCCACGGTTTTTGGACAAGAACAAATCCATATATCCATCGCCGTTATAATCGGCCCATGTCATGGAAATGGTATCGCCCCACGTATCCTTATCAAATCCGTCATCGGAATTATTACCGTAACTTGGAAATGCCAGAGGGAAAGACTGACCATTTGACCAGTTGGAACCATCGGCCTTGGTGGTACCGTCATTTTTCATCGTTAGCAATTGGTACCAAAGAGGATCCCAGTTACTATTCGGATCAATGGCACGGGCACCATTTCCTGCAAAGTCGATCGTTCCGTTATTATCAAGATCAACCGCGGAAACGTGGTGATCTGTCATAAAACCAGCCATTAATGGCGTTTGATTTGGACCAAAGCCCTTACCAAGACCGATAAATTGATCGGCGGTCAATGTACCTGGACCACTGGTACCACGGTTTAAGAAAACGGACCCAGAGTCTGTACCGGAGTCACCTTGGATGACATCGAGATATCCATCACCATTAATATCAAGAGTAGCAATACCGCCCAAATGGTTTTCAATATACTGCCCATTGACCATATTTTGATAAGGCAGTTCTATATAGTTCCATTGGTTATCGCCGGTTCCGACATAGGCTGCTGTCGTGCCATTGGAATAGCGTGATTTCGTGGTCCAAATATCAATATAACCGTCATGGTTATAATCGGCCATGGTGTACGAGCCGAAGTAATTCGGCTCAAACCAATAATCACCCACATTACCATTATTGATACCAGCCTGATAATTAAGATATATATTGGATGTTGTTCCATCATTGCGGAATATCCAGACATTGGAGTTTGAAACAACTTGCCACTCACCATTATTATCCAATGCAACCGATTGGGTGATTGATGTGTCTCTTGGTCCTTGGTTGGAAGCCCCATAATTTGGCACATTCGGTGAACCTGTCGTGTCAACCCGAACCTCCATTGAACTATGAACATCTCCAACATATCCAGAGGCTGAAACAATAGCCATTTTATAGATATAACTGTGATGATCTGTCAGGCTATTTACCGGAAGTGCGAATTTAAATGTTCCATCAGCGGCAATATCGGACTTGTTGACATAACCTAATAGAACATGATCGCGGTAGATACCAATTTTTGCGCCATCTTCAAGATTTGCAAGTTGGCCACTAAGCTTGCCATGTAAAATGGCTGTACGGTCGTTAACATAATCACCACTGTGGAATATCTTATTGTCACCCTTACTATTGGTGAAATAGTCAAAAGTGGCATATTGCGATGAACCATCACTATCGACAATCACCTTGGTGGTTGTTTCCCCACCAGCCTGACCCGTACTAGAAATGACGCGGGTTTTGATATTATAGGTACCGTCATCAAGTGCCGGTCCATTACGCCAATCAAGCTCCCACTTTCCATTCTGGCTGTTATAGGTCATATTTTGCCATGCACCATTGACAAAAACCTGCACTCTATCCGTACTTGTTATTGTTCCTGATACATTTGCCGTAAACAATAATTGTTTGTCTTGTGTGATAAAGTCCGTGTTATCAAAGCCTGTATCATCGGTGATACTTTCCAAAGTTGCTGTTGCTATTGGAATATGCGTGTCAACAGTAAATGCCTGTGCTTTAGAGGCTGGTCCTTCATTGCCGGCAGCATCAACTGCACGAGCAGTTAATGCGTGTTTTCCATCGGCCAAGGGTTGATCTGAGTTGCGGTTTTGCGCTTCCCACGACCAAGTGTGGTCGCCGTTTACCGGTACTTCTGCAATAAACTTGTTATTGTCGTAAATACGGACAACTTTGGCATCCGTTGATGCTGTACCACTAAATATTGGCGTTGCGTCATTGGTAACACCATCTTGTTCCACCGTTATAATACTTGGACCAGCGCTACCATTATTGTCATTTGGCAAGACATTGTCCTGCAAAATCTGATCGGTAATTTGTGGTGGTGCCGTAACATCGACATTGATATCGTAGCTATTTGACTTGTCACTTATCGTACCAACACTGTTTTGTGCCACGGCTGTAAACGAACAATGGCCTTCAGGCAGCATTGCGCCAGTTGTATAGGACCAATTACCATCCTTATCAGCATAAACACGCCCAAGTTCCACGCCATTACTATAGATGATAACCATGCTATTGGCTGGTGCGGTACCAATTATTGTCGGATTGGTATCATCGGTATATCCGTTTTGGGCAATTGTTCCCTGATAAAGCCCGACATCATCGGTAACACCAGTAATGGTCGGCGCAGCAAACGCTCTGTTATCAATCGTCAGGGCAAAATCTTGATGTCCAATTACATTGCCTGATTGATCTTTTGCTTCAACATAATAGCTATGGCTACCACTTGCCTGTTGCGGCAGAACCATATTCCATTTTCCATCGGTACCAACGTTAAATTGACCCAATACAGTACTCTTTGTGTTATCCGAATAGACTGCAACAACAGATCCGTTTGGCGCGCGACCATAAAGTTCTGGTGTTGTATCATCGGTAGAGCCACCATTCGCAACATTTCCCATTATCGGTGCTTGGTCGTCAACTGCTCCATCGACAGTAACATTGTTTGCTGTATTGCCAATGGTAACAGTGGTCGCCAAACCTTTGGTACTTTCATTACCAGCAACGTCTTTAACCGTGGTGGTAAACTTATGGTCACCTTCCTTCATCGGCGTCGTTGGTGTCCAGACCCACGTACCATCAGAATTGACACTGGTATGGCCAATGGCCACGTCGCCATCATAAACAGTTACAACATCACCAGTATCCCATTTTTCCAACTTGCCAGAGAAGGTAGGGGTGGTATCATTGGTGCTGGCGGTTTGTGTGTCTGCACCTGCAATTTTACCGTGTGTTGGGTCAACATCGCTTGTTATATCAGGACGCGCTGTTGAATTAGGCGCTGTTGTGTCAACAATAATAGGATAATAAGCGGTGGGAGAACTCTTAGTGCCCTGCTTATCGACACCCTGCACCCAGATATTATGTTTGCCATCGCTCAAATCCGGCAAGACGCACGACCAATTCCCCTTGTCGTCAACAGTAACACTTCTGACAGGTGTATCAGCATCATCAACAAAGATATTAACGGTGGCACCCTTGGTACCTGTACCATTAATTGTTGGTGACTTATCACCAGTTATCTGGTTTTTCTGTATTTGGTTTGCAGGGAATGCAACGTTTGGATCACGATCATCGAGAACCTGCGTAATAGATGGTGTGCCCGGCGCATTTCCTATAAGATCGAAATCAAATTCTTTGGCATTTTTTTCACCAATAACACCAGCCTTATTGACTGGCACAACATAAAAGTGGTGGTGACCAGGCATCAATGGTGTTGAAGGCTCAACCTCCCACGAACCATCATCCCTAACAATCCCACTACCAATTGGTTTCGCGTTCTTGTCGTTCGGATCCCCGTCATAAAGCAGAACGCGATCGACTGTTGCTGGATCAAGGGACCCCGAAACGCCGCGCACCGTTGGCGTATTGTCATCAGTGACGGCATCATTTTGAAGATATCCTGTATCCGGTGCCTGATCGTCAAATACGTTATAAGGATCGATATAATGTGGATCTGATGGATCATTTGGTATAACCCATTTTGGTCCTTGTGTTGATAGCCACAAATTGAAGCTATCCGACTTTGGCCCCTGATTACCGGCAGAATCTTCCAGCACAGCAACAAAATAGTATGATTTATCATCTGGATAGTTGGCAGAATCAAGATGGATTTGACATGACCAATTTGTACCATTTGGAGTAGTTGTACCAAGTTTAATGGGTTGGCCAGATGCATCTTTCAGGATATTGCCATGTTCGTCGGCAAGATAGATAACAATGTAATCTCCACCTTGTGCGCTTTGCACAGTACCTCTTAATTCCGGTGTTCGATCATCGGTATGGACACCACTTTTGAATTCACCTTCAATGAGACCAACATCGTCATAGATTTTATCCAAAGTTATCGAACCGGTTGGTGGTGTACTGTCGATCACGATAAAATGCGATGATAGAGCCGATGTACGTCCAGCATTATCTATGATACGTGCTTTAACACTAAATTCCCCACTATCATTTTCTCCTACCAGCGGAACAGCAGGCTTGAAGAAGTATTTGCCGCTATTGCTGTCATAAGAGGCATCATACCACTGACCACCAATATTAAACTGCACTTTCTCGCCCATGTCGCTGTTGAGCACTTGCGATACGGTCGCATAAATTGTTGGCTGTCTATCACTGGTCACAAAGTCTGTGGAACTGAGACCAGTATCTTCGGTAATACTGTCGATCTGCACCGTTTTAGCGATATCGCCTGTTGCAACCGTAAATTCCCATGACGAGGTTGAAGGACCTATATTGCCAACACTATCAACCGGCTTTGCCTGAAATTCGTGCGTTCCATCACCCAATGCGGTCGGCGGTGTATATGACCATGTATAGGTGCCATTGTTTTCAACCACATCAACTTCAGCAATTTTTACACCCTTGTCATAGATGTAAACTTTCTTCGTGTCGGCATTTGCCAATCCGCTATATGTTGGCTGATTATCATTGGTAAAGCCATTGATGGTGCCAGTAATTTCAGGCACATCATCAACCAGATTGAGCGAATTTGAATCAAGCGCATTTGGCGCTGTTATATCAATTGTATAGTCAAACTCGTTCGAATGCCCACTTTCATTGCCAGCAGCGTCAACCGATGTTGCGAAGAATTTATGTTCTCCTTCTGGCAATGGGCTTTGCACCGTATATTCCCAATAACCAGCACTGTTCGCACGAACAGTGTCAATCAGATGGACTTGTCCATCTCTTCTCGTTTCATAAATATTAACCCAACCATTTGGCTCCGCGCCATGGCCACGCAAAGTTGGGGTTGTATCATCACTGACAGCCCCTGAAACCAGCGAATTCGATTGCACAATTCCGACATCATCTGTAGCGCTATCAATGGTTGGAACATTATTATTCTGCGTATCGACATTGATAGCAAAACTATCTTCAGCCGTGGTGTTATTAACAGCCGTTGCAACAGCAACAATCTTTTGATTACCATCAGACAATTTATTGCTGTCAGGCCACTGGAATGACCAGTTTCCACTATTATCAGCAACGACAGAACCAATCAGTGTGCGGATATTGTTAACATCCTGATAAATGTCAATTTTGGCATTGGCTGAGGAATGGCCAAACAATTCTGGTGTCGTATCATTAGTGATACCACCATCAGCTATATGACCAGTTTTACCCTCAACATTATCGACGATATAGAGAATGCTAACGGCAACATTGCTGGTGTCAACAGCCACATCGGTCTCGTCGCTCTTTGGACTTTCATTGCCGGCAGCATTGGTCACACTGGTGGTAATTTTATGGTCACCTTCTTTTAATGGTGTATCTGGTGTCCATGTCCATTTACCATCTGTACCAACTTCTGTTTCACCTATTTTATTGCCATTATCGTAGATATTGACCTTGTCATATGGTTTCGCGTTCTTGACCGTACCGCTTACAGTAGGTGTTGAATCGACCGTCGTGCCAGATATGGACCCTGTATTTGGAGCCTGATCGCTCGTTAAAGTAGGAACATCTGGCTTTTCAGGAAATACATTGTTGTAAACAACCGCATATTCTCCTGTCATGCCGCTAAGTGTGTGGTTGGCATCTTCAGCCTGTACGGTAAAGGCATAACCTGTCCCATTTTTATCAGCTGACGTATCGGTAAACGCATATTGGTTTGGTACCTTAAATTCCCAAGAGCCATCTTTGCCAACCGTTACATCGCCTATTTTATTGTTATTGCAATAAATATGCACAATTGTGCCAACAGTTCCCATACCACGTAATACAGGTTGCGGATCATCTGTTGATTGACCCTTTTGTAGGTAAATGGGTTGCCCATCGGGATTGTTATAATTATCAATCACATTGGTGATGGTTGGGGTTCCAGGGGCATGACCAGAAAAATTGAAATCCCATTTGACATCATTGCCTTCGCTATCTTTCAGACTTGCACGGTTACCGGCACGATCGACAGCTTCTAGCGTAAAACTGTGATTTCCTGGTGTAATAGGCTTGGTTGGCAAGATTGAAAAAGAACCATCGGATCTAATGACACCGCGGCCGATTTCCTTACCATTATCATAAAGCACAACTGTGCCACCTTCTGCACCGCTGACCGTACCGGGTTGAGCACGCACTTCAGGATAGTTATCGTCGGTTTGCCCACCACTATGCGGTATGTTGCCGACAACTGGTTGTTGGTCATCATAAACGATAATGTTGTTGCTATCCCCCCAGACTGGCGGTGTTACATCAACATTGATGTGGAAGACATTGCTTTCCTTACCAGCATTGCCCGCCGCATCGGCAACCACTGCAACATAACCATATTTGCCTTCAACAAGATTTGTCAGCTGATATTGCCAATTGTAGGTTCCATCGGCATTTTTTGTCAGATGAATGTTGCGCGCAACAAGTGTTCTGTTTCCGTTGTCATCAACCGAATAAAGATTGATAACATCGCTATCAACGGCACCGGTCACTTTTCCCTTCAATAATGGCGAGGTGTCGTTGGTCAGGCTATTGTCAGGAAATTCCCCGACATTTTCATCAACATCATCATAGTAACTGTTGATTGTGACCGTATAGCCATCATTGGGGGCCTTTGTATCAATGACAACATATTGCTGGGCTTCACGGCTCGCGTTACCGGCATTATCAACCACGCGTGCGCGCACGTCATAGGTATTGTCGGACAATTCATGTCCGTGCTGCACAGAATAGTAATATTGGTTGGTATCACGGTTATATGTTGCACGTTGCCACGTAACCCCACCGTCCAAAGATATTTCGACGTGCTCATCGGCATTTAATGGCTTATCGACATTGACCAGAATTGTTGGGTCATTGGTACTGGTTATAAAGTCGTGGTCAGACGCACCAGTATCTGTCAAAACACCGGCAATGGAAGGTATGGCATTTGGTGCTTTTGTATCGACAATAAATTCTGTTCCTTGGCAGTCTGTTCCCTCATTACCCGATACATCAACCGGGCGTGCCGTATATGTATGCTTGCCTTCACCAAGAGGCTTATCTGCTGGTGGTGTAAATGACCATGTACCATCGCCATTAACTGTTGTGGAGCCGATATATTGCCCATTATCATAGACATTGACCTGTTTGGCATCCAATGGTGCCTTACCAGTATATTCCGGCCGGTTGTCATTGGTATATTGTCCATTGGCAAGCTTGCCAGTGAAATCGCCCGGGTATTTTGCAACATCATCAATAACCGACAATGAGTCATCGTCTATTGGTTGTGGTGGGGTAATATCAACAACCACATCATACCCCGATGAAGCGGTACTTTCATTACCAACCTCATCAACTGTTTTTGCTGTAAAGTGATGTTTACCTTCAGGAAGCGGTGATGTTGGCGTGTAATTCCAATGACCATCTCCATCGGCTATGACTGTGCCCAACAATTTCGCTGTGCCATCTTCATAAGTGTCGTAAACATTGACTTTGCTAAAAGGAATGGCATTGTTACCATAAATTGTCGGCGTGGTATCATCTGTAACATCGCCAGATGAAAGATCATTCTGTATCGCCCCAACATCATCACCGATATTTGTTATTGTCGGAATATGATTATTGGTTAGTTGGACATCAAAGCCAAATTGGGCTGATGATTTTTTACCAGAAGCGCTGGTAACTTCAGCATTGATAATGTAATGCCCTTCGGCAAATTTCTGGCTATCAGTCACCTGATAAGACCAGTTGCCCTCACCATCTGCTGTGACGGTGCCAAGTGCATGAACATTGCCATTTTTATCGGTATAGGTCAAAACAACAGTTGAATTGGCTGATGCCTTACCAACAATATTGGGCGTTGTATCATCGGTTGCACCATTATTGGTAATATGTGTTTCAATTGGTGCCTGATCGTCAATCAGATAATCAATGCAAATAGCTTTCTTGCTTGTATCAACATTGAAATCTTTTTCTGGCCCTTTGTCGCTTTCATTACCGGCTGCATCTGTAACAGAGGTTGTAAATTTATGTGCGCCATTGGAAATCGGATTTTTAGGCGTCCACGTCCATGTGCCATCTGTATTGACATGAGCTTCGCCAGCCCTGATGCCGTCCTGATAGATAATTACCTTATCGCCAGGCTGCGGATCATCAATCTTACCACTCAAGGTTGGTGTCGGGTCATCTGTCGTGGTGGTAATTGTATCACCCTTATCGTCCGTCGCAGTAGGCTGATTAGGCGCATCTGGCGCAATTGTATCGACAATGATCGGATATTCGCCAGTTGGGTGGCTCCATATGCCGCTTTTATCTTGAGCTCTCGCCTTAATTGTATGCAATGTTCCATGTGTATCGGAAGCTGGATTTGACAATTCCGGAATAGCAATTTCCCATGTACCGTCACTTTTTACATCTGTATGGGCAACCGGATCTGGATTGCCATCTACATAGATATAAACTGTTGTTCCGGTCGTACCCGTCCCTTTGACAGCAGGAGCTGTATCGCTGGTGACAGCATTTTTCTGGATGCTTTCATTATTGTCATCAACAACATCGACAATGGATGGCGTTGCAGGGGCATGACCCTGGAAATAGAACTGCCATGGGGTTGTACCTTGCGATTGCTCATTGCCAGCATGGTCAACCGGTCTTGCAACATATTCATGCGCGCCCTGTCTCAGTGGTAATTTGGCTTCAACACTCCATGAACCATCACTGTTAACTTTGGCGTTTCCAACCAGCTTTCCATTGTCATACAAATTGATCGACTCGACCTTTTTCGGATCAACCGATTGTGCTGAGCCTGACAATGTTGGCCGACTATCATCTGTCGTCGCACCACGGCGAATAGTGCCTACATCTGGCCGTTGATCGTCATAAAGGTCAAGATTTTTCGTTTCATCAATCGGCGCTGGCGGCGTTGTCTGAACATCCATACCAAAACCAGATGACGCCGTTCCAAGGTTACCCGCTTTATCGGTGATAACACCTCGAAATTCATGATATCCATCATCAAGATGATCTTTGGCTAGACCGCCTGGTATGCCTGCCAGAGCAAATTTCCAATTGCCCGAGCTGTCAACCGTAGTTGTACCGATTGAAACCCACTCGCCATTAATTTTAACCTGTACGGTAATATAATCACCATCAGTCATACCGGTGGTACGCCCGTTCAATATCGGTGTATTGTCATTGGTGACTTCACCGCTTAAACGGTTTTTAAAACCACCGCTTTCATTGACGTCATCGGTAAAGCTATCAATGGTGATGCTATAGCTGCCGCCTGTTGGAGCTGTTGTGTCAATTGTTACGTCCTGTGCTGGACCAACCTTGACATTGCCGGCATCGTCAACAACACGCCCCATAATTGAATAGACCTGATTGGATAATGCATGGGCGGTATGGTCATAATACCACAAACCATCCTCACCAAGTGTTGCATCATGCCAGGCACCATCCACCCATGCTTGCACCTTGTAACCGGCAGGCAATGGCGCGCTCACAGCAAATTTGAACACAAGTGTATTATCGCTTGTTATAAAGTCATGATCGCTTGAGCCAAGATCCTGCGTTATACCAACCAATGTTGCTGTTTGCTGTGGTGTATCTGTTTGGACCGTTAATTGATAATCGGTCATTGTGGCACTATCAGCCCCAAGCTTGTTGGTTGCTTGCAGCTTGAAATGGTGTACCCCCTTTGAAAGTTCATTGACGGTGATGACCCACTCACCATTGGAAACAACAGCCTTGCCAATTTCTGTCAAAGTGCCATCATTTGCCTGATCGTAAATGGTAATCGTATCACCATTGTTACCAGTACCATGGAACGTCGGTGTGGTATCATTGGTCTTGGCACCATTGGCAAGATCGTCAGTATCAAGCGGAACATCATCTTCAACACGGGTAATAACAGGTGCGGCTGGTTTTGTGTTATCAATATTAATCTGGAAATTGGCAGAACTTTCATTACCATTCTTGCCGACAACCGTGGCTGTGTAGGTATGTGCACCGTTAGACTGGACAGGCAGTTGATAGGACCAGTTGCCAAATCCATCCGATGTTACGGTTGCAAGAACATTGTCACCCTCTTTAATGGTGACAACTGTATTTGGACTTGTTTTACCAATGAGTTGAGGGGTGTTGTCATCAGTAGAATTTGTATTGGCAATATTATCCCGAATGCGCCCTTCATCATCAACCGCATAGAGGATGGAAACTTCAACATTGGTTGTATCAATCTTAAACGGCAGGGCAGGACTTTCGTCACTAATATTGCCAGCTTTATCGGTATATCTGGTAGTAATGCTGTGGTCTGTACCACTCAAATTTGTCGGCGTATAACTCCAATTGCCTTCACCATCAGCGTGGACTGTCGCAATTGCATGGCCATTGTCATAAATGGTAACATCAACATTGCCTTCGGCTGCTTTGCCAGAAATTGTAGGCGAGCGATCGTCGATTGTTTCATCGCTATTGACTGGTCCAGTCTTATCACCGGCATGATCCGTCACAGTTGGTGCAACGGTATTAATTGGCTTTAACGTATCGACATTGATAGCCCATGGCGCTGTTCTATCACTTTCTTGAATGGCGGCATCATAGGCCGATGCTTGGATTTTCCAGCTTTCTCCATTGGGCAAAATGTTTTTGATCGAAGGATCAATTTCAACCGACCAGCGACCGTCATCTCCGACACGAATATTCTGCGCAACCAGAATATTATTGACATAGATATTGATGAAAGAGCCACGGTCCCCTGTCCCTCTTATCACAGGTGTTGCGTCATTGGTAAATTGGTTCTTATCAATGAACTTTTCATCCGAATGAGGATCCGAATTGTTATAAATACCGGTAATGGCTGGCATACTTGGTGCCGCACCAACAATGTTAAATTGCCAGACACGCCCTGTTGACTCGTTGCCTGCGTCATCTGCAGGGCGAGCTTCAATTTTATGATTACCAGAGCTAAGTTTCGGCGTATATGACCAGTTACCATCATGATCCACATTGGCAACGGCAGCTAATGTATCATCAATATAGATGTGAACCTTGGTCACATCGCTGCCAGCAGGCAATTTACCCTTTACTTCAGGTGTCTTATCATCAGTTACTTTGACATTGGCATCATTTGTATGCCACGGCGTGCTCCCTTGGGCGCCATCAAACTCGCCGGTTTCCTTGCCTTCATCATCCCATAAGCCAACATCGCTGCCTAAACCGCCTTGTGGCGTAGTATTATCAACGATAAAGCGATAAGCAGGTGTTGCCTGCCCTTCATTGCCGGCCGCATCAACCGGACGGGCTATCCATTCATGATAACCGTTTTTAAGCCCATGTCCGGCTTCATCAATTTTGGGTTCCCAATGCCAATCACCATTTTGGTTGACATCCGCTGTACCTATAAGCTTAAGCACCCCATCAACTTTATCATAAATATTAATCGATTTTGTATCGCTTGATATCGTACGTCCACTAAAGGTTGGCGTATCATCATTGGTCAGCTTGATTTTGCCGCCATCGCCGTCATCCGTTTCGACCCAGTCTTTATACTCGCCAGTAAACGCTTCCTTATTATCAACAAGCTTAATGGTGCTATCATCAAGGACTGGTGGCGTAAGATCGACATAAAGGTCAAAAGGATTAGAAGGCGCACTTTCATTACCTACTGAATCAGTTTCCGTAACGTGGAAAGTGAATTTGGTTGGGCTGCTCTCTGCATTATCGGTAAGTTCTTTACTCGGCGAAACAGACCACGTACCATCATCCTTGACAATACTTTGGCCAATCAACTGCTTACCATTATAAAGCTTGATAATATCGCCAGACTTACCTTTCCCATAGAAGGTCGGCGTAGAGTCGTCCGTAATATCAGACGTATGAAGTTCACGGCTTCCATCGGGGTATAATGTTGGGTCATTACCAACATTATCAATCACTTTTTCAATTTTTGGCGTGTCGGGGGCAGCCGTATCAATTTTCAATTTGAAGCTTGATTCAACCTTGTTACCAGCTGCATTGATTAATGAAGCAATATATTCGTGTTCAATCTCATGCCCTGTCTGTTGTTGTTCGGGCAGTTGCAATTGCCAGTTACCATCATTACCAATAACCGTTGTCCATGATGAACCAGTTGTTTTATCCAGAATAGTGATTGTTTGACCCGCAGTGCCACGCCCATACAATGTCGGTGTCGCATCATTGGTCGCACCACCACTGCCGATATGCTTTGCTGTTTTATTGTAATCATCAACCGCATAGTCAATCTTAACGTCCGGTTTCACCGTATCAAGGAAGAAGTTCAGCGGATCGCTATGGTCACTAACATTGCCAGCGGCATCTGTTACTGTCGTGGTTAAACTATGATTTTTTCCCGTTAGTTTTGTATCAGGCGTCCACGACCAATCACCTTTGCCATCAGTTGTGGTTGTGCCGATTGCTGCACCATTATCATAGATCGTTACAACACTGTTGCGTTCGCCTTTCCCTGACAAATGCGGTAAATCTTCATCGGTGGTTTTCCCCTCGGTAATGGAACCAGTTTTATCACCTGAATGGTCTTCTGCACTGATTATATCGGGCTTTGCTGGTGCGCTCGTATCACGATCAATCCAATTGTCGCCAGATGGCGCCCCAACGGCACCCGCATCATTTCTGGCGTCAGCAACAAAGCTATAACGCCCATCGGCCAGATTGGCACTGCGCAAGGCCGTTGTTACCGTGGCAAGATCTATATCCAAATTCCAATGGCCGGTACCGTCACTTCTGGTTGTATTGAATGTATGAACAACATCGCCATGTTCATTTTTGAGATAAACCGTAACAATAGAATTAGCCGGCGCTTTACCATTCAAATGAAACAGGTTTTCTTTCGTCGGACTATCCCATGTATAGTCTGTCCTATCCTCTCCTACGGTTGCTGAATCAATCGAGGTCTGACCAATTGGTGACGAATCCAAAATGAATGGAAATGATGTTCGTGCGCCTTCAACACCAGCTTTATTTTCGTAAGCCACTTCAAACTTATGTTGGTTGCCTGTTGCCAATGTCGGCGTATATTCCCAATGCCCATCACTGCTGACAGGAATCTTGGTAAGCAATGTGTCGTTATCATAAATATTGATGGACGAAATTTTGCCTGAATTTAATAATTGCTGCGGCAACTGTCCTTTTAGCGTTGGCGTTGTATCATCGGTGATAACAACTGTGCTTCCGTGCAACCCTTCACGAGTTGCCCATTCTCCCTTGCGGTAGGAACCGGTTATCGTTCCCTGATCGTCATAGACATCAACCTCATCACTTCCCCCCAACTGTGGCACGGGATCAAAGTCAAAACCAAGACCAAATTTATCCGATGGTTTACTTTCATTCCCGACAGGATCAGTTTCTGTTACAGTAAAGTCGTGCTTGTTTGACGAGCCATTGACTGGATTTTTTGGTGTGACACTCCACGTGCCATCATCTTTAATGATTGTTTCACCAACAACCTCTCCGTTATCATATAATTTAATTGTATCTCCAGGTGTTCCCTTACCTTGGAAGGTGGGTGTTGAATCATCTGTTGTATCACCCTTATGTAATTCCCGATTGCCGTCAGTGGTATCATTGCCGACATTGTCGATAACTTTACCAATCGTTGGCGCGTCAGGTGCTTTTGTATCAATTGTCAGTTCAAATTGGGCTGTTTCCTTATTACCCGCGGCATTGGTAATTGTTGCCGTATATTGGTGGGTGACTTCTTGTCCATAACCAGCCTGGTCTTTAAGTTCCAATTGCCAGTTTCCGTTATCATCCACTGTAACAGGACCGTATTGTTTACCGTTTTCATCGGTAATGATAACGGATTGTCCCTTTGTGCCACGGCCAAACAATGTTGGGCTACGGTCATCGGTAATGCCTTTATTGCCAATGTCATCCTGAATAGAGCCTTCATCGTCATGCGCGCCATCAATCACCACATGAACATCTGATGTATCAACGGTTACTTTAAGCGGCGCACTGGGGGCGCTTTTGTTTCCAGCGGCATCAGTCAATGTGGTTGTTAAACTATGCTCACCACTTTCAAGCGGCGTGGTAGGTGTCCATGTCCATTTACCATCTTCTCCAACGACAGTTTGCCCAATCGGCTCGGCCTGACCATTATCATAAATATTGACAACTTCACCAGATTTGCCATTTCCCGATAATGTTGGTGTATCATCATCGGTGGTCGCATTATCGGTAATTTCTCCGCGCTTGTCGCCAACATCATCTTCTGCTTTAGGGGCGTCAGGTGTTGCTGGCGGTTGCGTATCGCGATCAAGTGTATGTGTGCCTGACGGTGTTGTCGCAGTTCCCTTATCGTCAATCGCATCTGCTCTGAAATTATATTCGCCATCTTTTAGCGGTGGGTTGAGGTGTCCAATATCACCTGTTTCAACCGACCATGAACCAGTATCGGAAACGTCAGCCGTCCACTCCAAAGGTTCCCCTTTGAAATTTTTAACTTGATTGCCGTCACTATCATAAAGCTTTAAAATGACTTTACCGTTTGCCGGCCCATCACCCGTTAAAAAGAAGCTATTGCTATTTGTTGGATAGCCAGATTCATGATAATGCCCTTGATCGTCAGTTACCTGATTGATAGAAGGCGCACCTGGTTGGTTGAGATCAAGCACGAAATCAAAATCATCAGGATTACTGCGTGGCCCGACAGTGCCATATTTGTTGACAATCGCAGCACTCAAATGATGGCGCCCTTGCGACCATTCTTGATTATATTGCCAAGTGCCATCATCATTGACCTTGGCTTCGCCTATTTTGTCATCACCATCATAAATATTGATATGATCGACCATTTTAGGGTCATAACCATTTGGCAATTTCCCCTTAAAAACAGCATGATCGTCATCTGTTACTTTCAATTGGTCTGTATTGCGTTGATGCCATGTCTTGTACGATCCCGTATAAGCACCTGCATTATCAATGACATCAAGACTATCATGGTCTAATTCTGGTGGCACAGAACGGTTAAAGGCAAAATTACCATTGATGTGGGTGCTTTCATTACCTACCCTATTTTTGGTATAGATCTCGTAGTTATAATTGCCATTCGACAATTTATAGGCTTCTGGTAATTTAAACGCGAAGGTACCGTCATCATGGAAAACTTTTTCGCCACCAGAACGCAATATACTGCTTTCATTGACGCTATCACGATCAATAATAAATTCGTGGCCATTCAGTTTTATGATAATTTGGCTGGCATCTTTATCAACCTTACCAGCAAAGACTGGCGTTTCATCATCCGTTGTACCACCCGTTAAAGGCAATGGCCCCATAATTTCTGGATAATGGTCTTCAACACGAAAATTTTCGATGCCAGATGGCTTGCTCGTATCAATATTGATATCGAAATCGCTGCCCTTACTTTCATTTCCAGCCGCATCGGTCACCGTTGTCGTTAGCGTATGATGCCCATCACTCAGCGATTTATTGGTTTCAACATTCCAGTTGCCATCTTTGTCGACAACCCCCTGCCCAACCAAAATACGCTCGCCATTTGCGCCATTATCATAAATACGGACAATACCACCGGGCTCTCCCTTACCAGTAAGGGCGGGCGTGCTATCATTGGTATAGTCGCCACTCTTGAGCTCACCAGTTCCGCCAACCGGATCTGGCGAAACATTATCAAGCGCCTGAGCAATGGTTGGCGCATCAGGTGCTACCGTATCAACAACAAATGTATAGAGTGACTCGACACTGGTTTTACCGTGGGAATCGGTCTGCGTTACTTTTACCGTATAGGTTCCATCCTTTAATGCTGGGAGCTCATGTTGCCACGTGCCGTCCGATTTCACAATTTCTGTAAAAACCGGATATCCGTCGAGATAAATACGAACGGTATTGCCCACACCTCCCTTACCTGACAGCAATGGTGTCTGGTCATTGAGCGAACCACCGTTTCTAACAACCAATAAATTGTTTGGGTTATTATTGTTTATAACAGAATATTTAGGAGCATCTGGTGCTGGTGTTTCTGGCTCTTTCGGCGGTTGTGGCGCAACATAATCATCGTGGTCACCACCACCGCCGCCACCAGATGCTGCCGCTGCAATGCCACCAACAGCGGCTGCCGCGCCCAATATACCAAGCAGAACACTGCCAGAAAATCCACTTTGATCCTTAATTTCGTCATAATAAACATTGGTATCAAGGATACCATCGCCATTATCGGTCAAAGATTGGCTGAAGTCGGTCAACCATGTTGTATTATCATCAATGAAAATCAAATTGCTAATTGGATGACCAGATGCAAAAAAATGATTGATGCGAACCGTATTGCCGTCAGCAAAACTAATGATTAAATCATCACCAGACCGTGCGTAATTGGAAATACTTTCCTTATCGGCCGTCAAGACAAAATTATGCGGTTTACCACCCGCATCAACAGTACCGCTCTTCTCAGTTAGTTTAACGACCGGATGTTGATTGATAATGTCCGACTTGGTCATGCTGTAACCCCTAATATATTTACAAATCCACACATGCGGCTTGTGACAAGCCACACGAAACAAACCCAATGGAAATGATGGTTTTCCCCAAAACCGACCCGAAACTTCATCCCCGTACCCCAAGGATGAAGCAATTGATCTGAAAATAACCCGACTTCAGATCTGAAAAAACAATAGTTGTTTGTCTATAAAATACAACCTATAGATGAAATGTAAAGGGTTATATGTGGGTCTTTTACATGGAAAATAGCTGTCGCGTTGTTTAGTTTCCCCCAAACAATAGGAAAAATATTTTTTAAACACTCAAAAACTTAAGAAATATTATAATCATTTAAAATAATAAATAAGATATATTTTGTAATATCAATAATATTTTGTTAAATATTCATTAAATAATTGTATAATTATAAAATTTTATAAGTAATAAATAAAAATGATTATAATTTTAAATCGTTTAAATTGAGACTAAATTTTATAATTCGCTCCATTAACACTATTATTCCAGCTCTGTTAAACAAGTGGCATCAATTATATAGAAAAATATATGCGAACCTTTTTCCGTTTTTGATGCCATGCGGACTATCGATCAAAATTGCATATCACAATAAATGCATATCGCCATAAATGCCTATTAATTACGCCTTGCCACCAGGATTCTTAAAAAAACCAGTGTTTATGCCCTAAATCCCAATTCATGAAGCAATAATGTTTCGAGGAACGGGCTGGTGCTGGTGCTGGTGCTGGTGCTGGTGCTGGTGCTGGTGCTGGTGCTGGTGCTGGTGCTGGTGCTGGTGCTGGTGCTGGTGCTGGTGCTGGTGCTGGTGCTGGTGCTGGTG
>CAMLCZ010000006.1 GCA_946478665.1 uncultured Bartonella sp.
AGACCCACCCCAGCAAAAGAGTCAACACCCTTTCTAAAAAAAATCGCTCTTTTTTCTAAAAAAAATTCAAAAGGATCGTGGAAGATCGAGATTACCGGGGTTAGGCAGTACTCAACACATAACTGGTATTATGAGATTTAATGTGTGCGGCGTTTAAAAAGCCAATGTCCGTAGATTTTGTGCGTTAAATTACGTGTCACCATTCTTATTAGCTGAATAGGCGCTGTGCCTATAAACAGTGAGAATGCAAATGATGAATGTAACACCGATCGACGGACAGTCGTTGTGTGCTGCCGCCGATTGTATCGGTTTATCACTTTGAGGATAAACACTGGACCAAGTTGTCATGCAATGCACTTAACAACTGGATATAAAGATCTGGTCCTTCTGGCAAAGACATCCCTAATGGATCGAGCGTACCTGTTTTGGCTGTCGTATTCTCGACAACAACATTGATAAGTTTATTAGGAAATTGTGGCTCGCTGAATACGCAAACTACATTCTTATCCAGAATCAACTGATGGATAGCACTGATTCTTTTTGCTCCCGGTTGACGTTCAGGATCCAACGCTATGGAACCAACCGCGTGAATATCAAAACGATCCTCAAAATAGTGATACGCATCGTGAAAAACAATAAAGTTAGATTGTTTCACTTGTGAAACGGATGATTGTATATCTTGTGTAACTTCGTCTAACCGGCGATTATAATTAACAGCATTATTGTGGTAGATATCCGCATGAGCCTTATCCTGCTTTGATAAAGTATCAGCAATATATAAGACAATCTTTTTAGCATTCTCTGGATCAAGCCAGAAATGATAATCAACAGCGTAGTGATGCGAATGGTCACCATGATTATGCTCTTCAAAAAGCCCCCCTTCTCGAATCGGCAACAGAGTAAGGCCAGGCGTTTGTGACAGAATGATAACGCGATTCTTGCTGCTTAAATTTTCGATCGGCTTATTTAAAAATAACTCCATATTGGGATCAGCAATAAATATAACATCAGCCTGCGCGATCATTTGGGCATCTGAAGGCTTTAAAGCATATCCATGTTCAGAACCGGCCTGTTTCACAATCAAACCGGGTTTGCCTAAATCCCCTATAACGGCAGAAACAAGTGAATGTAACGGTTTAATAGACACAACAACCTTTGGAACCGTTGTATCTGCAAACGATCCAGAAATGCCGGAAACAAGAGTTAATAGCAGGGTAGATATGAATATATAAAGACGGAACAAGTTTCACCTAACAAATGTTACTTTATTACATAACATATATGTTTTATTTTTTTCGGTCTCAAGCTACAAATAAAATATAGAGCAGCGAAGGGTGTGTCAAAATGCATGGAGAATGGTTGTTATCGCTTAAAAAAGCAGGTGTTAAGCGCGATAACCGATGGCTTGTGCACGATATTGACCTTGATATCCACCGCGGCGAAATTGTTACACTGATAGGCCCGAACGGTTCTGGAAAGTCTACCACTGCGAAAATGGCATTAGGCATTTTACCTCCTACCGCTGGAGAGGTACATCATAAGGCAGGACTTAAGGTTGGCTATGTGCCGCAGCGTCTGATGCTTGACCCATCACTTCCATTAACGGTTCATCGTTTGATGACATTAACAGCCAAACTGGATAAAGAGACTGTGAGATCTGTTCTTGCCCAAACAGGCATGGAATATTCTGAAAAATTTAATGTAACGAATCTATCTGGTGGCGAATTGCAACGTGTATTATTAGCGCGGGCAATTGCTCGAAAACCGGATCTTCTAGTGCTTGATGAACCGCTACAAGGTGTCGATTATAATGGAGAAGCAGAACTTTATTCGTTGATAGGAAGCCTCAGACAAAAACTTAATTGCGGAATTCTATTAATTTCCCATGACTTGCACATCGTTATGGCAGAAACTGATCGTGTAATATGCCTCAATGGACATATTTGTTGTAGTGGTGCACCATCTGATGTTGTTCAGAGCGAAGCTTATAGCCGTCTTATAGGCGAAATGCCGGGTAATCGTTTGGCTCTCTATCGTCACCATCATAATCATAAACATGATTTACACGGCGATATCGTTTCGTCCGCGCAGCAGAAGGACACAAACCTGTCGAACCCATATGGAAGCGATCAACATGTTTGATGATTACATTATACGTGCCTTAATTGCAGGTATTGGCATTGCATTAATGGCAGGCCCTTTGGGGTGTTTTATCGTTTGGCAGAAACTCGCATATTTTGGTGATACAATGGCACACTCCGCTTTGTTGGGGGTCGCATTCGCCTTACTGTTGAATATAAATACCATTGTAGGGGTTTTCGTTGTAGCGGTTATCATTTCATTGGCTCTTCTTTTGTTGCAAACAAAAGAGAAACTATCCGGCGATTCGCTCCTTGGAATCTTATCCCATGCTACACTTGCTATCGGGCTTGTTCTTATAGGCTTCATGACATGGACCAATATTGATATAAACAGTTATCTGTTTGGTGATATATTGGCTGTGTCACGTTCAGATTTGATAACAATCTGGTGTGGTTGCTGTGTCATTTTGATAGCCTTATATTTTCTTTGGCACCCGCTTCTTGCTTTAACAATCAATGTAGACATTGCAAAAGCTGAAAACATGAAGCCAGAGCGTACTCGCTTTATCTTTATGTTGCTTTTAGCCGTCGTTATAGCAGTGGCTATCAATATTATTGGCATTCTATTGATTACGGCTCTTTTGATAATACCTGCTGCAACAGCAAGGCGTTTTTCATCGACGCCCGAACAAATGGCCATTATTTCTGCAATAATCGGTATCATTGGCATGATTCTCGGGCTTTATTCTTCAATTGTCTTTGATAGCCGTTCTGGTCCCAGTGTGGTTGTTGCACTCTTTCTGTTATTTATTGCAACCCGCCTTATTGGGGCTCTATTCAAAAAAGTTTCATAATGACAACCAAATTGACACGCAATCAAGCACTGGTTCTCAATGTCCTTAAGAAAGCACCGTCACCATTAAGTGCTTATCAGATATTAGCCCAGTTACACGATGACGGTGTGCATGCTCCACTGCAAGTATATCGAGCACTGGAAAAACTGATCGCGTGTAAAAAAGTCCACAGGCTTGAAAGTGTAAATGCTTTTATGGCATGTTCTCACCCTGAACATGATGCCCATAATTTGACAGCTTTCGTAATTTGCGATCAATGCGGTAAAGTTTATGAGCTTGAAAATACCAGTTTGGAAAAAACCTTAAACCATATGACTGCGGAAATAGGTTTTTCTTCTCGCCTTACAACTATTGAAATTAAAGGAATGTGTACCAACTGCAAAAGCAAATAAGCACAGACGGATTTTAATCTGTTGTCTAATTGACGGTTTGCGAGCTTTTAGATTAAGTACGCATTTTTCAAAATGAGAGTTGCTAATAATGTCAGACATAGCCAAAAGCGCACCGCAATCAACGTCTGGGCAAAAGCCCTTG
The DNA here is from genome assembly GCA_946478665.1 of uncultured Bartonella sp. GTDB lineage: Bacteria > Pseudomonadota > Alphaproteobacteria > Rhizobiales > Rhizobiaceae > Bartonella. The sequence continues at coordinate 3,470 of CAMLCZ010000006.1, forward strand.
CGTAAGAAACTTCGAACAATTGCTATTATCATTATAGCGCTTGTAGCAGTATGGTTGGGATATCGATGGCTGACAGATTGGCGTTTTCTGGTCACAACAGATGACGCTTATGTTCAAGGTGACATCGCAACAATTGCACCAAAAGTAAACGGCTATGTAAAAGAAATACCGGTTGAAACAAACCACCCGGTTAAAAAGGGCGATATTCTGTTTCAATTGGATGATGGTGATTATAAAATTGCTTATGACCAAGCAGAAGCCAAATTAGCAACACAAAACCGCACATTAGAACGTATTGAAGCGCAAATTACAGCCTCTAAAACATCTCTTGATGAAGCCAATGCGCAAAAAGATGCTGCCAATGCGGTAGCTGTTAATGCAGATATTACATTAAAACGCGCAAAACAATTGAATGCTGACAGTTTTGTTGCAAAATCGTCAGTCGATAATGCGCAGTCATCATACGATCAAGCCATTGCGAATGTCACAAAAGCAGAGGCGCAGATAGCGGCCGCCCAAGCCAATATTAATGTGTTAGAAGCACAAAAAGAAGAGGCGAAGAGCGAAACACGCAACCTTGAACTTGCCCGTGACAAAGCAAAGCGCGACTTGGATTTTACTGTGTTACGCGCTCCTTTTGACGGTGTAATTGGCAATTTGGCAGCAAAAAAAGGTGACTATGTCATCAATGGACAGCGCTTGGCCGCGCTTGTGCCGGTAAATGCTCTTTATATCGATGCAAATTATAAAGAAACGCAACTTCCCCTAATCTATGGCGGTGAAAAAGTTCGCATATCGGTTGATGGGCTTGATGGCGAAACTTTTGAAGGCACTGTACTTTCTTTATCTCCTGCATCAGGTGCTGTTTTTTCTTTGCTACCACCACAAAACGCCACGGGTAATTTTACAAAAATTGTCCAGCGTGTGCCTGTGCGTATATCCATACCTGAAGACGTTCTTTCCACCGGAAGAATTCGTGCAGGCATGAGTGTTATTGTCAGTGTCGACACACGAACAAAACCTGAAGGTGCAACTCCCTTAAAGCAGAAGTGAGCGAGTAATGACCGGCTCTATCGATGCTCCTATTGGTGAACATATAGAACTGCGCAAAGTCGTGGCATTTATCGCCATGGTTTTCGGTATGTTTATGGCAATCCTTGATATCCAGATTGTTTCTGCCTCATTATCAGAAATTCAAGCTGGTTTATCGGCAAGTTCTGATGAAATTTCATGGGTGCAAACATCCTATTTGATCGCCGAAGTCATTATGATTCCTTTATCGGGATTTTTGGGACGACTGCTATCAACACGCGTGTTGTTTACGCTTTCTGCCGCAGGATTTACCATTGCTTCCGCATTATGCGCCACAGCAAGCTCGATAGAACAAATGATAGCCTACCGCGCGCTACAAGGATTTATTGGCGGCGGTATGATTCCAAGTGTATTTGCGGCAGCTTTTACAATTTTTCCGCCGTCCAAACAGCCTATAGTGTCACCAATCATTGGTTTGGTTGCAACGCTTGCTCCCACGATTGGTCCAACAGTTGGTGGATATCTTAGTCATGCATTTTCTTGGCATTGGCTATTTTTAGTCAATGTTCCTTTTGGCATTATCGTTGGCATTGCATCATGGAAACTGATCGACTTTGATAAAGGTGATTCTTCCCTATTCCAGAAATTTGACTGGTGGGGGCTCTTTACCATGGCGACCTTCTTAGGCTCGATGGAATATGTACTCGAAGAAGGTCCACGTAACGACTGGATGGAAGATGAGCTAATCCGTAACTTCACTGTTGTGATGGTGATTGCTGGAGTACTTTTCTTCTGGCGGGTGTTTAGCGCAAAGAGTCCGATTGTCGATCTGCGAGCATTCATAAACCTCAACTTCTCACTCGGATCATTGTTTTCATTTGTGATGGGTATTGGCCTTTATGGGCTAACCTATCTTTATCCATTATATTTGGGACAAATACGCGGATATGACGCTTTAATGATTGGTGAGACCATGTTTGTCTCTGGTCTTACTATGTTCTTTTCAGCACCATTGGCTGGATTTCTTTCAACCAAACTTGACCCACGACTCATGATGGCGTTGGGCTTTGCTGGCTTTGGTTGGGGAACATGGCTGGTAACGGGTTTAACAGCCGATTGGGATTTTTGGGAATTGTTTTGGCCGCAAATCTTACGCGGTGTGTCGCTCATATTTTGTATGGTTCCTATCAACAATATTGCACTTGGCACCCTGCCCGCTGAACAACTGAAAAACGCGTCAGGCCTATTCAACCTTACCAGAAATCTTGGTGGCGCCGTTGGTCTAGCGGTAATCAATACCATCATTATGCGCCGTACCGATTTTCATTATGAAAGATTGGCTGAAAGCGTCCAATGGGGCAATCATCAGGTAATGGATCTCTTGGCAGCATTGGAAAACCAATTGGGTTCCGCTGGCATCAGTGCCAAAAAAGGGGCATTGCTACAGCTTTACAATATTGTCCATCAAGAAGCGACGGTCATGGCATTCATCGACGCGTTTTTTATTTTAACAATGCTTTTCCTTGTACTAACATTACTTGTATGGGCAGTTAAAAAACCAAAACCAATGTCTGGTGGCGCAACAGGTGGTCACTAAACGATAAATTACTAAGTGTTTTATTGTTAAATTGTTGCTTTTAAGCTCTTTTCGCTTATAGCTAAAATTATGAACACAATGACATTGACCGCCGATTGGACATTTCCGACAAATATTTTACTGGGTAATAAACGTTTGGGTGCTTTGGAGAATCATCTTCAAACCATCGGTATTACGTCTGTCATGATTATTACCGATAGAGGATTGAGTTCTTCTACACCACTGAAAAAATTATTGCGGCGAATCGATAAATCGCAATGTGCATTTGGTGTATTTTCTGCTCTTGATGGTGTACCCGATAAAAAAACTTTAAGTCTTGCCATTCGACTTTACCGTAGTGGCGGTTTTAATGGCATATTGGCATTCGGTGGCGGTTCAACAATAGATCTCGCAAAACTGGTTGCCCTTTTCAGCCAAGGCAACTCTGAAGAGCTTACAATTCCACCCAAAGATGCACTTATGCCTCCAGTGATTGCTATACCAACATTGGCTGGTAGCGGCGCTGAAGTTGATGAAAGTGCCTATTTTGCTGAGTCGGCTGATAAAAATGGACACACGGTATATGATAAACGGCTTTGCCCAACACTGGTTATTGGCGATCCACAATTGATGGCCTCTGCAACGCCTGAACTTATAGCTGGTGCAGGAATGAATGCACTTGTTCATGCAATAGACAGTTGGTGCTCGCCGTTCTTTAATCCTGTTGCAGATGCTTTGGCTGTTGAAACAATAAAATGCATATTTGCCAATTTACCGAAAGCAGTTGCACAACCTACTGATGAAAACGCTCAAATAGCGCTTCTAACAGCATCAATATCGGGTGCATTGGCAGCGACAAAGGGGCTGGGGGCAACCACAGCACTGGCCAATTCTATATGTAATCGCTACCGCACCCATTTTGGAATGACTGCAGGCGTCCTACTACCTTATGTTTTGGCATCGAATCAGTCTGTTATTAATAATCGAATCGATATTTTGGCCGATAGGCTCAATATCAAAGGTGGTTTTAATGGATTTGCTCGTGAAATCCTTAATTTACGAAAAGCCGTTGGCGTGCCTACAAAACTGTCTGGTTTAATCAAGGATCAAAAGGTTAAAGCAAAAGACAAAGCTCTTATTGATAGTTTGGCGATTGAAGACCCTGCAGCAGATGAAAATCCAGTAAGATTCACTAAAAAGATAGCACTATCCATTTTGAATGCCGCTATTGTCGGAAAAATGAACCGTAAAAAATAACGGTAAAACGTTTATCCGATACTGATCTGCTGAAAGACACATAGCTTATCAACATAATGTATCGTGACTTATCATTTTCAGATTCATTACCAAATAAAAATAAAGGCTCACAATCATAGGATGTGAGCCTTTGTCATTTTATAAATTGCTTTCTATATCAGATGACATAGGAACGGATAGGTTCAAAACCATTAAATGCAACTGATGCATATGTTGTTGTGTAAGCACCGGTGCCATGAATTAGGAGTTCATCACCAACTGTCAATGATATTGGTAGCGGATAAGGTGTTTTCTCATACATAACGTCAGCAGAATCACATGTAGGACCAGCCAGTACACAGGGTCCCATTTCGTCATGGTCGTGTGGCGTTTCAATTGGATAACGGATAGCTTCATCCATTGTTTCGGCTAAACCATTAAATTTTCCAACATCAAGATAAACCCAACGCAATTGGTCGTCTTCTGATTTTTTAGATATCAACACAACTTCAGTGCGGATAACACCGGCATTGCCAACCATTCCCCTACCCGGTTCAATGATTGTCTCTGGCAGATGATTACCAAAATGCTTACTTAAAGAATCAAAAATCGCTAAGCCATAAGCTTGGGCTGAAGGAACATCTTTCAAATACCGTGTTGGAAAACCACCACCCATATTAACAAGCTTAAGAATAATGCCTTCTTTAGCCAATGTTTGAAAGACTTGAGAAGCGTCGGCTAAAGCTCTATCCCACGCAGCCAGATCTGTTTGTTGTGAGCCAACGTGAAATGATACGCCATAGGCGTTTAGCCCAAGTTCATGCGCACGACGCAAAACATTAACAGCCATATCAGGGACACAGCCAAATTTACGAGAAAGAGGCCACTCTGCACCTTCTCCATCTGTCAATACACGGCAAAAAACGCGTGCACCTGGTGCTGCTCTTGCGATTTTTTCTACTTCTTCCACGCTATCAACGGCATATAACATAATGCCAAGCTCGTAAGCACGTGCAATATCACGTTCCTTCTTTATGGTATTGCCAAAAGAAATACGGTCAGGCGTTGCACCAGCATTAAGTGCCATTTCTATTTCAGCCACTGTTGCCGTATCAAATGATGAACCAAGAGAGACCAGTAAACGCAAAATTTCTGGTGCTGGATTTGCCTTTACAGCATAAAAAATACGCGATTGAGGAAGTGCTTTTTCAAAGCCTTCATAATTTTCCCGCACAACATCAAGATCTAAAATCATGCATGGCCCTTCTGGGCGGCGTGTTGCCAGAAAATCACGAATACGTTGTGTTGCCATTACGGTTCTCCTTGGGAAACTATTTCCCGCATCTTCGCCTGTCATGACCATTGCGTCATGATAAGCCCAGGGACAAAGTGCAAATTCAACCTTCATTTTATCCGGTTATTGGAGGTGCCGGAAAAAACTCTGCAAAACTTGCGGCTATGGAACAGCGCGCTAACGCATTGCTCCGCTTTGTCTGCCTTTTGATTGGAATAACGAAAACCGCATCCGCACGGAAGGCAATGAGGTGTGCCTCTTCAGTAATTTCGACTTTTGGACAGCCGAAAGACACCAGAAAGGCCCGCACCGTCGTTGCTTCAAGATGTCCCCATTCTTTCGGTTGGCCGTAAGAATGACTGGAGCGGTTAGATCCAGGTACCGTACCGGTTATCTCACCATTCGAGAACCGGCGGACACCCACAGGCACGTGCGACTTTGGGCAAAAGGGATATAAGCACAACTGCATTTGCTTTCAATATTTTTTTTACCCTCCCAACATTTTTATTTCTATATTATTGAGTAATGGGCAAAACATATCAGCCACAATATTTTGCCAATTGTGAAAGGACAAAGTCTTTGGGTCTTTTAACGCGTATGCGTGCTTTTGTTGAGGTTGTTGAAGCTGAAGGTTTTTCTGCAGCAGGACGTAAAACCAACCAATCAAAAGCCTTGTTATCCAAACAGGTTCGTGATTTGGAAGATGAGCTCGGCGTTTTATTGCTCAATCGCACCACGCGCCAGTTGTCCCTCACAGAAGCCGGCCATAACTATTATTTACAAGCCTTGGAAATCCTTAAACAGCTTGATGATCTCAATGATAATATTAGTCAATCCAATGACAAACCGCATGGGAAAATAAAGATTAGTGCATCGCGTACATTTGCTGATGCACCTATTGGAAAATCACTTGTTGATTTTCTAAAATTTCATCCGCAAATTCACTTAGATGTTCATCTTGATGACCGCTTTGTTGATCTGGTTAATGAAGGTTTTGATTTGGCAATTCGGATTACTCATCTGGAAGATTCATCGCTCATTGCCCGAAAACTAACAAATATTTCGTCCGTCATTGTTGCGTCGCCTGAGTTACTGAAAAAAGTGGGAATACCCAATAAGCCGCAAGATTTACGGCATTTACCTTGCCTTGTTGATCGCAATAACCGTAGTTTTAATCATTGGACATTTATTGATAGCAACAACCGAATCATCAGTGTTCCTATTTATGGCCCTATGGAAGCCAACGGCCCCATTATTACTAGAACAGCAGCAATTGCTGGAATTGGCTTTGCCAAAATGCCCCATTTTATCGCCGCAGAAGAGTTAAAAACAGGCAAACTACAATCTGTTCTCGATGAATTCACCCTGAAAAACAGTGGAATTTATGCAGTTTACCCCCACCGCCGTTACCTTCCAGCCAAAGTGAGGCTACTTGTCGACTATCTGGCCGAATGGTTTAAAGCTTATGACAAAACTAAAACGCTCTAACACACCATCGCGTGTCGCCTAACATTTTCAGTTGACCTTCAATTGATGATCTGACGTTTCAAATGGATGGCTATTTGAGTGAGATTTTCAGATGCATTTGGTACTGGAGACAGCTCAAGCAGCAAAGCACAGACCACTCAGCTAACCTGTTCTTTGATAGCGTTTTCAATGTGCTGTTTTAGTGAATCCGGCAAATTAAGTTTGGCTAAAAGGTTATCCAGATATTCACGGTTCTTTGGCTTATTAGGATCGAGCGTCATACGCGATGCTACGTAGATTTCTGTTTTTTGTTCATCTGTATTCACGTTGCTAAGTAGAGCATCAATATCAACTGGCTTTTCCAATTCCTCCATCAAAAATTCTGCTGTTTTTTGATCGATTCCTGACTCATTAATTTTATTGCCGATCAATTTGCGTTCTTTATCATCAACATGACCATCTGCTTTGGCTGCCTGTATCATAGCGCGTACGAGAGTGAGAGCAAAATCACCATTATGGTCAGACCCTGTTTGCCCCAAATCTGTCAAATCCATTTTTTTGTTTGCAGATTCATCCTGATTCTGAAAATTCTTGATGGCATTAAAAGCAACGCTGGCTACAGCCGCCAAACCACCGCCCTTAATCAGCCCCTCTAAAATATTGCCCTTTTCATTCCCACCAAATAAACCTCCTAGAAGATCCCCGACAGAAAAATTGGTGGTCGAAGGTTTTGTTGCATTTCCATTTTGACTATCTGTTTCACTGGAGTTGCGCGATTGAAAAAGGTCGGTCAATATTTTCTTAGCATCAAGCATTTTCATTTCCTCTATTGCTGCCCGCCTCTTGATTTCAACTAGCGCGTTGAAGACGTTTTACAAGACACTCATGTAAAGTGATGTTGATCCGAAAACCTATTTTCAAACGATCATACGGTGAGGATATTGGATAGATATTGACCGATATTGTGCTTACTACTGCTCATGGAAATTTATTAAGCTAGGTCGAAAATATCGACGCTTTTAATGCTCTTTTCTGTTGCCAGAGAAAAGTTTATAGTAAAAACGACTTATCTGGAGATATGATTATGGCTCAAAAAACCGAACTTCTATTGCCTATTTTACGAGGGCAAAACGTCATACCAGTCTTGGTAATTGAAAAATTGTCCGATGCTGTACCTCTTGCTCGTGCACTGGTAGATGGTGGTTTGAAGGCGCTTGAAATTACACTCCGTACACCTGTTGCCCTAGATGCAATTCAAGCCATATCGGAAGATGTTCCTAATGCAATTGTTGGAGCTGGAACAATATTGAATGGCGAACATTTTGAGGCCGCCGAAACAGCAGGTGCAAAATTTATCGTAAGCCCAGGTTTGACGGGCGAATTAATTGATGTTGCAGAAGAAAGCGAAATACCGCTTTTACCAGGTGCAATAACCCCCAGTGAACTCATGGGCGCGTTAGAAGAAGGCTACGAATATTTGAAGTTTTTTCCTGCAGAAGCGGCCGGTGGCATCAACTTTGTTAAGTCGCTAGCGTCACCCTTTGCCAATATCAAATTTTGTCCCACTGGTGGCATCACACAGCAAACAGCAAAGCAATGGCTAGATTTATCAAATGTTGTTTGCATTGGCGGTTCGTGGCTTGCTCCCAAAAACCTTGTCCAATCGCATCAATGGGAAGCAATCACAGCCTTAGCGCAGCAAGCAACCCAATTAACAGCATAAGTGATAAATTTTCGTAGAAAATTAAATCGCGTTTTTCTGTCTATTATTTTGCCTAAAAGACAATTTTGGCCGCCTAAAGCTATTAGACAGCCAAAATTTAAACTTAATCTTGTGTGCATTAATCAACGAATGCACGCTCAACCACATAGGTTGCTGGTGCATTATTGGCACCTTCGACAAGGCCAAATTCTTCACACATGGCGGCACAATCTTTCAGCATTGCCATGGAACCACAGATCATAACTCGATCGGTTTCCGAATTAATCCGAGGTAAGCCTGTTCTTTCAAAAAAATCACCGCTACGCATCGTATCTGTAATCCGACCCATATGGGCTGATTGCTCGCGCGTTGTCATTGGATAAAACTGTAATTGTTCAGAAAATTCTCCAATAAGCGGATCTTCTTTTAAATTCTCAACCAATTCACGCGCATAGTTCAATTCATTGACCTCACGCGTTGTTTGGATAAGAACAACATCTTCAAACTTTTCGTATGTTTCCGGATCACGAATTAAGCTGGCGAATGGTGCTACACCAGTTCCAGTTGATAGCAAATACAGTCGCTTGCCTGGCAATAGGGCATCAAGAACCAATGTGCCTGTGGATTTCTTACGCATGAGGACAGTGTCACCCACTTTGATTTTCTGTAGATGTTCTGTCAAAGGACCATTTGGTACTTTAATGGAAAAGAATTCCAACTCTTCATCCCAAAATGGACTTGCTATTGAATAGGCTCTGAATACTGGCTTTTCTGCATTGGGCAGGCCAATCATGACAAATTCACCCGAACGGAAACGGAAACTTTCCGGGCGGTTGAGGCGAAAGCGAAAAAGCCTGTCAGTATAATGTTTTACCTCTTGCACCGTAAGTGCAAAGACATTTTGTGGAATGGGAAAAGATGATGACTCGGTAGATGCATTTGAGGATGCATTATCGTCAGGCACACTCATTGAAATTTTCCTTAATAAATAGACGGCAGACAAATCTTGATAATTTGAGACATGATATAATCCATTTCTGGGCTATCTGCCAATATTTTCCAATACGTATTTGCTTTATTTATAATGACAATTTTGTTTTCGTCAAATCTATGTCGAAGATAACTTGTATACTGTCTAAAAATTAACTAGCTTTCAGGGTAACTCAGCATAAAGCGCAATATCCGTTTCAGGACTACCGATTATATTTCAGGATTATCGATTATTATGACAACAAATGTAAAATTTGGCACCAGTGGCTTACGTGGGCTTGTTGACGAGCTATCCAATGATATTTGTAAAAAATACACAATCGGTTTTCTTAATTATCTCATTGCAAACAACGTAATTTCCAATACCTCAACGTTATTGGTCGGGTTGGATTTACGTTCAAGTAGCCCAAGAATTGCACAAGCAGTGATAGAAGCTGCCAAATCAATTGGCATTTCGGTTATCAATGCAGGAGTATTGCCAACACCAGCATTAGCGCTCGCTGCTCAAACCCGTAAATTGCCCGCTATAATGGTAACAGGAAGTCATATTCCGGAAGATCGCAATGGTTTGAAATTTTATAGACCTGAGGGTGAAATTACCAAACTTGACGAATTGGGAATTATAAACCATCTACCAGAAATTGTGGAAGCCTCGACAGAGACAGCGGATTCAAAAGTGGAATTGCCGCCAATTGATCCCACAATATTATCAGCTTACCGCGACAGATGCCTCAATATACTTCCGCCAAATGCTTTAGAAGATTTGAGAATTGGCGTGTACCAACATAGCTCTGTAGCCCGTGATTTGATTGTGGATGTTTTAAAGCAATTAGGAGCGGAGGTTGTCACCATTGAAAGAGCTAATCATTTTGTACCAGTCGATACGGAAGCGCTGCGAGATATTGACCGTGAAATTGCATTAAATGCAACAATCCAGCATGATCTTTATGCACTGGTTTCAACTGATGGCGACGCTGACCGCCCCTTGATCGCAGGCTCTGATGGTGTGTTTCTGAAAGGTGATGTTGTTGGTCTCCTGACTGCAAAATACCTGTCAGCTGATGCTGTTGTTACCCCTGTTACATCAACATCTGCGGTTGAAACATCACAATTATTCGAGCATGTCTATCGCTGTTCTGTTGGTTCACCCTATGTTATCGAAGCAATGAAACAGGCAAATGCCGACGGGTATAGTTCTGTTGTGGGTTTTGAAGCTAATGGCGGCGTTCTATTAGGCAATGATCTGGTAACAGATCGCGGTGTACTTCAAAAATTACCAACGCGTGATGCAATGTTGCCAATTTTGTGTTTGTTGGGTTTTGCAGCGCTTAATGGCAATACAGTGCAAGGCTTGTCAGCGAACCTGCCGCAGCGCTTTACGGCAAGTAATCGTTTACAAAATATCGATGTTGCAAAAGCTCAACACATTCTCAAACAACTGGAAGATGGTGCGACACGCATTCACTTTTTTCATCCTCTTGGCAATATTACCCATTGGGATGTTATTGATGGTTTACGCGTCATTTTTGATAATGGTGACATTATACATTTCCGACTTTCTGGCAATGCGCCAGAATTGCGCTGCTATAGTGAAGCGGCTTCGCAACAACAAGCAAACAAACTTCTCGACTGGGGGCTTGGCTCAATTCAAGAATCTATGGAGAAAAACTAATGATTAAGATTGTAGCGCATTTTTTTATCAAACCTGATTTCGTCAATAAGACTGATGCTTTATTTTCGGAAATTGTTGAAAAATCTCGTAAGGAAAATGGTTGTATTTCTTATGAATTATTTTCCGTTGATAATGAGATAGGTCATTTTGTATTCATTGAAACATGGAAAGACAAAACGGCAGTTGATGCTCATAACAAATCCGAGCATTTCACGCGAATAATTGCCGAATTGACAAAGATGTCACAAAAGGATGCTCTTATTGCCGTTATGAAGCAAGTTCTCTAACAGTATTTTTAAAAGTCATAGAAACAAACAATCGGCATATTACGAATATAAAATGCCGATTGTTTTTAAATAAAAATAATAAATAAGAAATATATTTTATGCCGCTGCTATAAATGTTCCATGGTTTTATTGAGCATATATAACGCGCGTTTTTTCCCTAAAAATCGAACTTAATTTTGCTCGGTTTCCGGTAATAAAAGATTGAGTACAATTGCCGTTATGCCTCCAGCAGCAAGTCCTGATTTCATAATATCAGCAATCCAGACTGGAAGATGGCTTACAAAAGCGGGCACCTGTGGCACACCCACCCCAACGGCAAGCGCTATTGCAATGATAAGCAATGCACGGCGATCAAGCTTGATTGCTGATAGAATGTTAATACCCGAGGCTGCAACCGAACCAAACATAATCATGGCAGCACCACCCAAAACAGGTTCTGGCATAGCTTGAATGAGTGCTGCAATCTTAGGAAAAAGACCAACAACAATTAATATACCCGCTATCCAAAGTCCTATGTAACGACTGGCTATGCCTGTTAGCTGAATAATCCCATTATTTTGTGCAAAAACAGAGCTTGGAAATGTGTTGAAAAAACCAGCAAGTAGCGAATTGGCACCATTAACCAGCACGCCGCCTTTTATGCGCTTCATCCATACGGGGCCAGACACAGCTTGTCCGGAAATTTTACTGGTTGCAGTAATATCTCCTACTGCTTCCAAAGATGTCACGAGATAAATAATAATCAGTGGGATAAACAGCGACCAGGAAAAAGATAGCCCAAAGTGCATAGGACTTGGCAACGAGAAAAAAGACGAGTGTTCAAACCCAGAAAAATCAAGCCGTCCCATCATGCCAGCCATGATATAGCCAACAGCAAGAGCAAGAATAATTGCACTGGATTTAACCCATGTAATACTTACACGATTAAAAATAATAATCAGCGCAAACACAGTGCATGACAAAGCCAAGTTCTGCAGGCTAGCAAAATCGCCATTAGGCCCCATAGATCCATAACCGCCGCCCATACTAATAAGGCCTTCTTTTATAAGTGTAAGACCAATCAATAAAACCACAATTCCGGTCACAAGCGGTGTAATCATGCGGCTGATAAATGGCAGAATTCTGGAAACCGACATTTCAATAAATGACCCCACCATTACGACACCAAAAATAGCCGCCATAACTTCCTGTGGTGGAACTCCGCTAGCAACCATTGCCGCAGAGCCGGCAGACAACGGCCCTACAAAATTGAAGCTTGTTCCCTGAACAATTAATAGCCCTGCGCCAAAAGGCCCAATTTTCTTGCATTGGACAAATGTTGCAATTCCTGAAATCACCAGTGACATGGATAAAACCATAGCCATATCTTCAGGCTTAACACCTGCCGCACTACAAATAATAAATCCCGGGGTTATGATCGGAACAATAATGGCAAGCAAATGCTGCAAGGCAGCCAAAAAGGCAATTAACGGCCTTGGGTGGGAATCGATCTCATAAACCAGATCATCCGATTTGCTTGGTGACGGTGTCGTTGTCATTGGCAGTCTCCGGTCTGTAGGCTGATGAATAGAAAGGGATGCGGCATATTTATTGATGTGTTTAGTTGAGTACCACCGAAGAAAGGTCAAGTATGTTTCCATTACTTCACGTCTTATCCACCAAACAATATCAGATTATGGCATTTGAACCGGACTTTACCGACATTTGCCATCATCTATCACATTCTCTCAATGCGATTTCGCAGATGTTTATTGACGCTTATCATAAAACTCTCTTATTCATGGAGAGCGCATCGTTCAAAATGATGAAGTATCAGGATATTGCAAATGAATATCGGTGAAGCAGCGAAAGAAACCGGACTAACAGCCAAAATGATCCGGCATTATGAAGAAATTGGTTTAACCAAACCCGCCCACCGTAGCGACAGCGGATACCGCTTATATAGCGCAGACGATATTGCAACACTTCATTTTATCAAACGGTCTCGGGTTCTCGGGTTTTCGATTGATGATATCCGCTTATTGCTAGAATTATGGAAAGATCACGGACGAGCATCAAGCGAAGTTAAGAAACTGGCAATTTCCCATATAAAAATTTTACAAGATAAAATGGCCTCACTGCAAATTATGGTTGATACGCTCAACCATCTGGTTCAACATTGCCACGGTGATGATAGACCAGATTGTCCTATTCTTGAAGATTTAGCAAAATGTAACCATTGCCAGAATTAAAATAAATAATTTTATACGAATTGAGAATTATTTTAATTATATAAATCCCTGAATTATCAGGATAATTTGGTAACATTTTCGTACAATACAAACAAAACGCTTTTTATTATTACAATAGGATACTACACAATTACATATTATAGCATTTTATGAGGCAAGATATGTCAAAAATACTTGAGATCAATGATCTTAAAAAGATTGCCAAAAGACGTGTACCAAAGATGTTTTTTGATTATGCGGATTCTGGAGCATGGACAGAAGGCACCTACCACGCCAATGAAGAAGACTTCAAAAAAATAAAATTACGCCAGCGTGTCTTGGTCGATATGACCAACAGATCGCTTGAAAGTGAAATGATAGGTCAGAAAGTTGCTATGCCCGTTGCTTTGTCACCAACAGGTCTAACTGGTATGCAACATGCTAATGGTGAGATGCTGGCTGCTCAAGCCGCGGAAGAGTTTGGTGTTCCATTTACGCTTTCAACAATGAGTATTTGCTCTATTGAAGATGTTGCATCTGTCACCAAAAAACCATTCTGGTTTCAACTTTACGTCATGAAAGATCGTGATTTTATCGCTGATCTAATCAATCGCGCCAAAGCCGCTAAATGCGGTGCATTAGTATTAACACTTGACCTACAAATTTTGGGACAAAGACATAAAGATCTTCGCAATAATTTATCCGCCCCACCAAAGTTTACCTTGAAAAATTTATGGCAAATGATGACTTGCCCATTGTGGTGTATGCAAATGTTGCAAACCAACAGACGGACATTTCGTAACATTGCCGGTCACGCAAAAAATGTCACAGATCTATCTTCTTTAAGCCTATGGACCGCTTCTCAGTTTGACCCGAAACTAAATTGGGACGATGTGGAATGGATCAAGAAAATTTGGGGTGGCAAGCTGATCCTCAAGGGTATTCTTGATGTTGAAGATGCCAAAATGGCAACCAAAACGGGTGCCGATGCTATCATCGTATCCAATCATGGTGGACGACAACTTGACGGCGCACCTTCAACAATTTCTGTTTTGCCAGAAATTGTCGATGCCGTGGGTGATAAGATCGAAATACATTTGGACAGCGGCATACGCTCTGGGCAAGATGTTTTAAAAGCACTGGCTTTGGGTGCCAAGGGTACCTTTATTGGCCGCCCATTTCTTTATGGTTTAGGCGCTATGGGAAAACCCGGTGTCACCAAGGCGCTTGAAATTATTCGGCAGGAATTGGATACAACAATGGCACTATGCGGAAAACGTAAGATCTCAGAACTTACGCACGATGTGCTATATGATTATAGACCATTTAAGCCAAAACGGTAAAATTCAGATTGGGTTATTGGGAAGAATTATATATTTCCTGATAACCCAATAATATACTATATTTTATTCTTATAAAATTTTTGTCTATCTATAATATAGAATATAAATATTTTAATAATAAATGTATATTGATTAATATCATAAAACAAACAATATAATCATTCTATATTTTCAATATATTCCTGAATATATCGAAAAATTATATTATATAACTGTTTCAGAACGTCACTATAACAACATTATAGTGAGTAATTAAAATACTGCACATGATTCATCTATGATCTTGTTGATGCATACAGACACAAGAATACGCGTCATCTGATATAATCAATTTGACACAAAATTTGCATATCTTCCCTTTTTAAGAGTAGTGATAACTTTTGCAGCAAACTATAAGAACTACGCATATGTCTGGCGTACAAACAGGATAAAGACATGAATATTTCAGAACTATTAAATTCGATAGACGCTTTAACCTATAGTGGAATTTTAACAATTGATCTCGACGCGATTGCCGAGAATTACAAAACTCTGGCAAATTTTGTAAAACCAACGAAATGTGCTGCCGTTATAAAGGCTGATGCATATGGTTTGGGAGGAAGTAAAATATGCCAGACACTCTATGAGTCTGGCTGTCGGTTTTATTTTGCCGCGCAACTTATTGAAGCGTTGAAGCTAAAAAAGGTTTTGCCATCAGATGCCAATATTGCGGTTTTGAACGGCATTCAAACTGGAACTGAAAAACTGGCCGCAGAAGCTGGAATTATTCCTGTTCTTAATTCTTGGAAATCTATCTGTCATTGGAAATCAATTTGTCAGGAAAAATCCCAGCGTTTTCCGGCAATAATCCAAATTGACACGGGAATGTGCCGCCTTGGTCTTGACCAAGATGAGCTTGAAAAACTCATTGATGACCCCTCTATTTTCAAAATCGCAAACATAGAATTAATTATCAGCCATCTTGCTCTTAGTGACGAGCCATCGAGCGCCGCAAATGCTTCACAATTAAATCGCTTACAGAATGCTTTGGCTAAACTTCCCTCTTGTGAGGTTGCAATTTCTGCATCTGGTGGAATTTTCCTCGGTAATAGTTTTCATTTGGATATGGTGCGACCGGGAATTGCTCTTTATGGCGTTCCGCCTCATGACAATATCTCTTCTACCTTAATTAAACCTGTAGTGACGCTTGATGCCCGTGTCATTCAAACGCGCCATGTAAAAGCCGGTTCTGCCGTGGGGTATGGTGGTTCATTTGTCACCAGCCGTCCAAGCATTATAACAACCATTTCTGTCGGCTATGCTGATGGGTTGCATCGTTCATTAGGAAATAAAGGCTCGGTCTTTTTTAAAAATCACCGTTTACCCATTGTTGGACGTGTCTCAATGGATTCAATCACTGTTGATGCAACCGATCTTGCTGAAAACGCACCAAAATCAGGAGATTTGATTGAAATTATCGGAAAAAATCAATCTCTAGACGATATTGCTCGAGATGCAAACACAATAGCGTATGAAATTCTGACATCTCTTGGCCATCGTTATAAACGTATCTATCTACGAAATGGCAAACCGATTGATTGTTAGTTTCATGAAATTGATGTCAATTGAAACAGCAAACAAAAATAAAGACCGGCTTTCGCCGGTCTCTTCGTCTTATAAAATCTAACGATAATTCGAAAGTGGTGGGCATGAACAGATCAAGTTTCTGTCCCCGCTCACATTGTCAATTCTCGATACTGGCGGCCAATATTTGTTTGCAGGATCCTGTTGCGGATCAGGCAGTGCCGCAATTTGTCTTGAATATGCATGAGCCCAAGCATCAGTCAATGTATCTGCCAATGTGTGTGGTGCATTGACCAACGGATTATCGTCCTTAGGCCATACACCATTTCCTACTTTTTCTGCCTCTTCAGCAATTGAAAGTAAAGCGTCACATAAACGATCAATCTCGGATTTAGGCTCCGACTCGGTCGGCTCGATCATCAATGTTCCTGGAACAGGAAATGACATGGTCGGCGCATGGAAACCGTAATCAATCAACCGTTTAGCGATATCATCAACCGTGATACCAAATTTATCCTTCAGCACGCGTGTATCAACAATACATTCATGTGCAACGCGTCCTTTTTTACCCTCATAGAGAATTGGATATGCTTGCGACAAACGCTGTGCGATATAGTTCGCATTCAATATGGCATTTTCTGTTGCCAATTTCAGGCCATCTGGCCCCATCATGCGAATATACATCCAAGTAATAACCAGAATGGATGCACTTCCATATGGTGCAGCAGAAACAGCATGACTTGTTGAGAAAATATTATGTCCCGGTACAAATGGCTGCAAATGCTTGGCGACACCTATCGGTCCAACACCCGGGCCACCACCACCATGAGGAATAGCAAATGTTTTGTGTAGGTTCATATGGCAAACATCGGCTCCGACATCTGCCGGACGTGCCAAAGCCACAAGCGCATTAAGATTTGCACCATCAAAATAAACCTGCCCACCATTTGCATGAATAATATCACATATCTCTTTGATGCTTTCTTCATAAACACCATGGGTAGATGGATATGTAATCATCAAAGCGGCCAAATGGTCTTTATACTGCTCGGCTTTTGCTTTCAGATCGGCGACATCAACGTCACCATCACCAAGACAATTGACAACGACAACTTCCATACCAGCCATATGCGCTGAAGCTGGATTGGTTCCATGTGCCGAGGCTGGAATAAGGCAAATATTACGATGTTTCTGTCCTTTTGACTCATGATACCGACGAATTGCCAAAAGCCCAGTATATTCACCTTGCGCTCCTGAATTAGGCTGGAAAGAAACAGCACTAAATCCAGTAATTTCACAAAGCCAATCATGCAACTGATGAATCATTTCATGATAGCCAGTACTGTAACTTGCAGGCGCAAAAGGATGCATATTGGCAACTTTTGGCCAGCTTAATGGCATCATCTCGGCTGCTGCATTCAATTTCATTGTACAGGAACCAAGCGGTATCATTGCTCTATCAAGCGCCAGATCCTTATCAGCCAAACGGCGCAAAAAGCGCATCATCTCTGTTTCGGAGTGTACAGCATGGAAAAATGGTTGACTAAGAAATGACGCATCACGACCCTTGCTAGGAAGTTTTGTTGTTGCCTTACTTACAAGTTTGGCACCAAACAGTGCAGCAAGAGTACTGGCATCTTCTTCGGTTGATAGTTCATCAAAGTTGATGGATAAAGTATTATCATCGATTACCCGAATGAAACGGCCACCCTTTTCTGCCTCTTGAGCAATTTGTTGCGCATTTCCTTTAACGGTTACAGTAACGCAATCAAAATAGTTCTCACCCGTCAGCGAAAAACCAGCCTCTTTAACGCTATCCCCAAAGCGACAAGCCAAATCATGAACGCGGTTAGCTATGGCCTGCAAACCTTGAGGGCCATGCCAAATTGCAAAAGCTGTTGACATATTGGCAAGCAAAGCTTGCGCTGTACAAATATTGGATGTTGCCTTGTCGCGGCGTATGTGCTGCTCGCGCGTTTGCAACGCCAAACGAAAGCTGACACGACCATGTGTATCAATGGATTGTCCAACGATACGACCTGGAATGAGTCGTGTCAGAGCTTCACTTGCGGCAAGATAACCGGCATGAGGGCCACCAAAGCCCATAGGAACACCATAGCGTTGCATGGAACCAACAACCATATCCGCACCCCATTTTGCAGGTGCTTCCATAATTGTTAAAGCAAGTGGATCAGCAACGACGATTACCAGCGCACCAACAGCTTTAGCCTGCTTAATAGCATCACTATGATCGATAAATCTTCCTTGTGTATCTGGCCATGGTAACACAATTGCAGCTGTGTCTGTTGTAATGTCTTTATTGACTTCAACTTGGAAACCTTGCGTTTCAGCACGAGTCAATGCAACAGACAGTGTCTGCGGATGAAGCTCTCCAATAATAGAGATTGCTAGTTTTTTATTACGGGCAAACCGCACTGCAACTGCATTTGCTTCGGCCAATGCTGTTGCTTCATCAAGAAGAGAAGCCGCAGCAACTGGCAAACCTGTTAATTCTGCAACCAAGGTTTGGAAATTGAAAAGCATTTCCAACCGCCCTTGGCTAATTTCTGCCTGATAAGGTGTGTAAGCAGTATACCATGCCGGATTTTCAAACATATTCCGCAAGATAACCGATGGAACAAAAGTTCCATGGTACCCCTGCCCAATAAAGCTTTTGCGAACACGGTTTTGCTCAATTATCTGGTGCAATTCGTGCAATGCGACCGCTTCTGTTGCAGCCGCCGGTAAATTCAGAGCCCGATTGAGACGAATTGATTGTGGCACCGCCTCGTCAACCAAAGCTTCCAATGAAGCTACATTCAATTCGTGGAGCATTTCCTTGGCCTCATCAGGGCGTGCTCCAATATGACGTGATGAAAACGGAAGTTCCTGCATATATTTTATCCAATCATGGCTTTATAATCAGCGGCAGACATTAATCCGTCGAGTTGGCTGGGGTCAGATAGTTTCATTTTCCAGAGCCAACCTTCTTTTTCTGCTTTTTGGTTAACCATAGCAGGATCAGAAGTCAGCGCTTCATTCACTTCTGTTATAGTTCCATCAACTGGAGAATAGACGTCAGAAGCCGCTTTAACAGATTCCACAACCGCCGCAGCATCACCTTTAGCAACGGTGCTACCAACTTCAGGCAATTCCACAAATACGAGATCGCCAAGCTGTTCTTGAGCATGATTGGTAATACCAACCGTTGCAACATCACCATCGAGGCTGATCCACTCGTGATCTTCAGTAAAATACAATTTAGTCATATGAATTATCCTTTAAAATAACGATGTTCAACGAATGGCAGAGAATGCACGGTAAGATCGATCTTTTTTCCACGCACTTCTGTTATGAGTTTTGTTCCAGGTTGTGCCAAGTCCATCGCAACATATCCCATGGCAACGGGGCCATCAAAAGAAGGACCAAATCCACCTGACGTAACTTTGCCAACCAACTTGCCTTGCTCATCAAAAATATCGGCCCCCGCACGCACAGGCTGGCGCGTTTCTGGCTTTAATCCGACACGGCGTCTGCTTACGCCATTTTTTAGGCAATCCAATAAGGCTTTGTCGCCAATAAAACCTGCTTTTTCCCTAACCGATTTTGTTACCGCCCAGGTAATGGCTGCTTCTACCGGGTTGGTGTCAACCGTAATATCATTTCCATGCAAGCAAAGACCTGCTTCCAAACGCAAACTATCGCGTGCTGCTAGTCCAATCCAACTAACACGGGGATCGTTTAAAAGCTTCGTTGCCAGTGCTTCTGCATCTTCAACGGGAACAGCAATTTCAAATCCATCTTCACCAGTATATCCCGAGCGTGTCATGAACCAATTTTCTTTTGGTTCAAAACCATGCATGAATTTCAAGTCGCTACCGGCAAGACCAGCTTTTGCAACAACATCGACAGCTTCTGGCCCCTGCAATGCAAGAAAGACACGATCAAGCGGCTCAAGTGTACAATTGAAGCCCTGCATTCTGTTTTTGAGTTCTGCAATGTCTGCAACGGCATTTCCGGCATTGGCAACCACCATAAACCGCGCCTCACCCAGCCGTGTCACAATAAGATCATCAAGAATACCGGCATTTTCATTTAATAAATAATTGTAGCGGCTTTGCCCAATATTGAGCGCATAGGCATCAAGTGGCAGAGCTTTGGATAGAAATTCGCCGGCTTGAACACCTTCCACCAAAATAAGTTTCATATGTGAAATATCGAAAAGTCCGGCATGTGCACGTGTATGCAAATGTTCTTTCATAACCCCTAATGGATAGGTAAGAGGCATATTCCAACCAGCAAAACCACCAAATTTAGCGCCTGCTTTTTCATGCATATGATAGAGGGGAAGAGTTTTTAAATTTTCAGAAGAGCTGCCCATAATAACTCCGAGGTTGCATCAATAGAAGCACTATGCGTCTATCTCACACCCCTCTGTCTAAAGCCTGAGAGACTCGTAGGAATACTATCTTCCCACTTACACCTTCGGCGCGGGGTGTTCCCCGACTTTCCAGAGCTGCCATATTTTTTTACGGTTCTTTGTGCCTGAGAGATTACGGGCAGTTTTCCCCTTCGGCGGCCAAAACACGGTAGATTGTGTTTTCACACTCTCCCGCAAAAAAACGGAAAGTACATATGTTGTTCCTCCCTGACATAAGAGTAATTCTAACTTATCTTGAAAATGAAGTCATCTGCTAAATGTATTCGCTAACAGGCAATTTATTTTTTATCTATTATCGTATTGACGACGTTTATATTTGTGTTCAATTTTTGCGCAACATAAAAACCGATAGCCGTGGCGCAAAGACATAAGGCAACAGACAATAGAATATTCAATAATGACTGCACAATCGCACCTTTTCGCAAGAGTTCAAAAGTTTGCAGACTGAACGACGAAAAAGTTGTAAATCCACCACAAAGACCAACCATAATGAAAATACGGATATTCTCGGAAAGTGGATAGCGTGCATGAGACACACTAATCATGCCAACAAGTGCAATGATGAATGATCCCAACACGTTGATTGTAATCGTACCCCATGGAAAATTTCGACTGATACAGGCCAGTGCAAGCCCCAGCCAATAGCGTGCAACACTGCCTATTGCACCGCCTAATGCCACCCATAGAGTTGTTGTCATGATACAAAGTCCTTATTAGAAGTTATAATCATGGAATATTATACAATGGAAGACAACGCATTGAGGAAGAAATGCAAGCTGGAAAACAACAATTACTAGAATTTTTGGATAATTTAGGAATTAACGTAGAAACTTTTACGCATAAAGCCGTGTTCCATGTGGAAGAAGGTCGGGATATAAAAGAAAATATTCCTGGCGCGCATACAAAAAATCTATTTTTGAAAGATAAAAAGGGACATTATTTTCTGGTCACTTTGGGGTCATATGCTATCCTTGATTTAAAACATCTCCATGAAAAAATTGGTGCATCGGGACGGCTTTCTTTTGGTAGTCCTGAAAAGCTTGCCGAATATCTCGGGCTTTATCCGGGCGCAGTCAGTGTCTTCGGTCTTCTTAACGATACTGAGCATCATATCACAATGATATTGGATAAAGCTTTGATGGAAAACTCCATTATAAATTGTCACCCTATGACCAATGAAGCAACGACATCGATTAACCGCGATGATCTTATCAAGTTTGTTCGCGCAACCAACCATGAACCTCATATTATTCAGGTTTCAGAGGTTGAGGCTTGAAATTGGATAAGAAAAATACGACTGTTATGCCAATAAATAACCAATTTCGCCGAGATAGGACTTCATTATTATGAGCGATAATCCATTTGCTGCGTCACCCAATCAGACCAATCTTGATCCTAACAGTCAAAATGCTGCAGGCGCTATTATAAAAGATACAACGACAGCCGACTTTCAAAAGGATGTTTTGCTAGAGTCAAAAAAACAACCTGTTTTGGTAGATTTTTGGGCAACATGGTGTGGCCCATGTAAACAACTCGGCCCCGTTCTTGAAAAAGTTGTTACAGCCGCCAAAGGCGCTGTAAAACTTGTGAAAATGGATATTGATAAACATCCGGCAATTCCTGGCCAATTAGGGATTAGATCCGTTCCTGCGGTCATCGCCTTTGTTGATGGGCGACCAGTTGATGGCTTCATGGGCGCGCAGCCCGAAAGTGAAGTTAAGAAGTTTGTTGCCAAACTAACCGGTGGCGAAAAAGAGGTAGCCATTGAAGAGGCTCTCGAAACCGCCAAGCAATTGCGTGACAACGGTGATGTTACAGGGGCTGCAAACTTTTATGCACAAGTGCTACAAGAAGCGCCCGATAATATCGCGGCAATTGCCGGTTTTGCTGATCTTATGCTTTCAAATGGCGAGATTGAGCAAGCCAAGGCAATTTTAGCAACAGCACCCGATGGCAAAAAGGATGACCCACTTTTGCGAAAAATAGAAGCGCAAATTACCTTAAAAGAAGAAACCGCAAAATTGGGGGATCCGTTAGCGCTTGCCAAACGTATTCAAGACAATCCGAAAGATTATCAGGCACAATTTGATTTGGCTTTGATCCGCAATGCAGAAGGCAAACGGGATGAGGCTGCCGATTTGCTTCTTGCAATTATGAAAGCAGATCGTGCATGGAATGACGATGGCGCGAGAAAACAATTATTGCAATTCTTCGATGCTTGGGGCGCAATGGATCCTGCCACGCAAGCATCACGTCGTAAATTGTCGTCTTTACTATTTTCTTGAAGAAAAAGTTGAGCTTATTTTGTGAAGCGTTACTTATTCCATTAACGCTTCATGTCTCTTATGGATAAAAATGATGAAAGCCGGAAATGCACATTACACTAAATTAACGGACTTGCCAGGTGAGATTGCATTGTTTCCGCTTGAAGGTGTCCTACTATTGCCAAATGGTTATCTGCCACTCAATGTATTTGAGGAGCGTTATCTGGAAATGGTTGAAGACACAATGAAGGGTAATCGTATTATCGGCATTATACAGCCTCTCCCTGAGGCTCAGGCTGATAAAAAACCTGAATTGTTCAAAATTGGCTGCTTGGGACGTATAACAAATTATAGTGAAACGGGTGATGGCAGGCTTACGATAGGACTGCAAGGCATATGTCGTTTTACATTTGTCGAAGAATGCGCCACAGATAAGCCTTATCGTATCGCAAAAATACACCCCTTTGAAAAAGATCTTATTGCGCAAAAAGATGATGGCCGCGTCGATCGTGAAAGTCTACTCAATACTTTTGAGAGTTTTCTTGAAGCCCATGAAATGGAAGCTGATTGGGGAAGCATTATGCAAGCTCCAACCACCACACTTGTTAATGCTCTTTCTATCGTCGCCCCCTTTGGCATCGCAGAAAAACAGGCTTTGCTTGAAGCCGAAGATACATTCACACGCGCGCAAACATTAATTGCTCTGACAGAACGTGCGCTGATGTTTGCCGATAATGAAGAAAAGCCATCCTTGAATTAATAAGGCACCAATTATGGTCAAATATGCCACCGATCCCAAAATGTTGGAACTGTTGGTCTGCCCCGTTACTGGTGGCCCCTTGCGTTATGATGAAATGCATCAAGAACTAATATCTGAAAAAGCACAATTGGCTTTTCCTATCCGTGATGGCATTCCCATTATGTTGGCATCAGAAGCCCGACAACTCGAGACAAACGAAATATAATTTTAATATTGAGTGTTTCGCTTTACGAATAGCATGCTATAACGCATTTATGATCGCAATTATTCCAATATGGAAAGCGATTGTTTTTTCTCATGTGAGCGTTTCAATAAAATAGATAAAACGAACACTCACACTATTTATACAGAGGGCGGAATAGTTATGGCGTCAAGAAAACTCTTTCTTCTTCCCGGTGATGGCATCGGTGTTGAAGCAATGGCAGAAGTGCGGAAGCTAATTTCTTATATGAACAAAGAACTCGGACTCGACTTTGAATGCGAGGACGGGCTTGTCGGCGGAGCTGCCTATGATGCATATGGTAAAGCAATTTCAGACGACGATATGGCCAGAGCCATGGCTGCAGACGCAGTACTTTTCGGCGCAGTTGGTGGTCCTAAATGGGCAAATGTTCCATATGAAGTCAGACCAGAAGCCGGATTATTGAGGTTGCGCAAGGATCTGGGGCTTTTTGCTAATCTCCGTCCTGCAATTTGTTATTCGTCCCTAGCATCAGCATCTTCATTGAAGCCAGAACTGGTAGAAGGTCTTGATATCCTTATCGTACGCGAATTGACTGGTGGGATCTATTTTGGTGAACCTAAAGAAATCATTGATTTAGACAATGGGCAAAAA
Source organism: uncultured Bartonella sp. (assembly GCA_946478665.1). Taxonomy (GTDB): domain Bacteria; phylum Pseudomonadota; class Alphaproteobacteria; order Rhizobiales; family Rhizobiaceae; genus Bartonella. The sequence goes on from CAMLCZ010000006.1 coordinate 28,142, forward strand.
CGCGCTATTGATACGCAAATCTATGATACTTATGAAATTCAACGGATAGCAGAGGTTGCATTCGATCTCGCACGGACACGTAATAATAAGGTTACTTCATTTGAAAAGCATAATGTGATGAAAACCGGCATTCTATGGAATGAGGTTGTCACAAAAGTGCATGACAAAAGCTATTCCGATGTCACATTGGAACATATGCTCGCTGATTCTGGTGGTATGCAACTTGTTCGGGCGCCAAAACAATTCGATGTTATCGTGACCGATAATCTGTTCGGCGATATTTTCTCTGATATTGCAGCAATGCTTACTGGTTCGCTTGGAATGTTGCCATCAGCCTCGCTTGGCGCAGAAGATCGTAAAACAGGTAAACGTCGTGCCTTATATGAACCTGTCCATGGTTCCGCCCCAGACATTGCTGGTAAAGGCATTGCAAACCCAATTGCAATGATTGCCTCATTAGCAATGTGCTTGCGCTATTCGTTCTTGATGTCTGCTGAAGCAGACCGCTTGGAAAAAGCAATTGCTGGTGTCTTGGATGACGGAATTCGTACAGCTGATATTTATTCCGATGGTATGAAAAAAGTTTCTACAAGCGAAATGGGTGATGCAATTTTAGAAAAATTAAAAAGAACAGCTGTCTAACATTTCACACAACCAATAATATTTATGAAAAGCGGTGTTCTATAAAACACCGCTTTTTTGTTTTGAGAAACGTACCGATTTCAGCTTTTTACAAACAACGCAACTTCAGCATTTTACTGACACAGAAAAGGATTATTCGTGTCAACAATACTTTATTTGTTCATTTGTCTGGTGTTTCTTGACAGTAGTGTAAAATACGGTAAAACAAACCTATTCAAGGAGCGTATAATGGATATTCATTCATTTTCAGTGCAAAGGTTATACAGTCACGACAGTGACTATAATTTTGCACGTCTATCCTTGACAATTATTGGCCACAAAAAAACGACAAAGAAAATTATCTGATGTCCCTTGGCCAACCTGCTCTCTCCCGGGTACGGCCCGGGGAAGAAAGCCTGACGGCCGCCGGGCTTCTTCAATAACTGGAGAGAGACAGGAGTTACATAAATGGGTTTTAAGGTTGCTGTTGCAGGTGCCACTGGTAATGTCGGCCGTGAGATGCTGAACATTCTTGAAGAACGTGGTTTCCCTGCTGATGAAGTTGTTCCTCTCGCGTCACGCCGTTCTTTGGGAACTGAAGTTTCCTATGGTGATAAGACACTCAAAGTCAAAGTTCTTGATAATTACGATTTCTCAGACACAGATATTTGCCTCATGTCGGCAGGTGGTAGTGTTGCAAAAGAGTGGGCACCAAAAATCGGTTCTGCCGGTTGCGTGGTCATTGATAACTCATCCGCTTGGCGTTACGATGCTGATGTCCCTCTTATCGTTCCAGAAGTTAATCCTGATGCAATTGCAGGATTTAAGCAACGCAATATTATTGCCAATCCTAATTGTTCTACAGCACAGCTTCTTGTTGCTTTAAAGCCTTTACATGACGCAGCAACGATCAAGCGGGTTGTTGTTTCAACATATCAATCTGTATCTGGCGCCGGTAAAGCTGGCATGGATGAACTGTTTGAACAATCACGGGCCGTTTTTGTGGCAGATCCTATTTCTATCAAGAAATTCACCAAAAGAATTGCCTTTAATGTCATTCCTCATATCGATGTTTTCATGGAAGACGGCTACACCAAAGAAGAATGGAAAATGGTTGCCGAAACCAAGAAAATGCTTGATCCTAAAATCAAATTATCAGCAACAGCTGTTCGTGTTCCTGTTTTCATTGGTCATGGTGAAGCTGTAAATGTGGAATTTGAAAAACCAATCACGGCAGATGAAGCACGTGAAATTTTGCGCAATGCACCTGGTTGCCAAGTTGTCGATAAGCATGAAGACGGCGGCTATATGACACCATACGAATGTGCTGGTGAAGATGATACTTTCGTCAGCCGTATCCGTGAAGACATTACAGTCGAAAATGGTTTGGCATTTTGGGTTGTTGCGGACAATCTTCGTAAAGGTGCTGCGCTCAATGCTGTTCAGATTGCAGAACTTCTTATTGCACGCAATCTGATTTCACCACGTGCAAACAAAGCATAATCACTAACAGTCTGTTATACTTCATAACAAATTCTAGCTATTAAACCTCCGAGAAATCGGGGGTTTTTATTTGATGTCGTGAAATATATTGACGGGACATATTCTGAGTATTTGGATATTTTATTTATACGCCAATAAAATAGCTATTCACCACCACTAAGCCCCAAAAAACTTATCGCATTTTAAGCAAGTGATTCTCATATTTCAGCGCATTTCGAAGCACCTATCTCTATTTTTTGCCTATTTTAGTAATTCCTTGGCGCGAACAAATGTCGCAGCCATCATTTTATTGCTGATAGCTAAAATTGAACAAGTGCATTCGTGCAAAAAGCCTAGAACTATAATCAAATTATATGAGCCGCATTTAAACATGCTATTTTTATTGTCATCAAGCGCTTTGGAAAAGACAAAACCAGATAAATGACGTTTCTGCTTCTGTAAAAAGTGGAATTTTAAATGTCTGAAAAACATAAATTTTTCAAAAATTGTCGACAAAAGGACATGCCATCAAACATTGATAACGGTTTTTAGACATCAATTATGTTCAAAAGCATCGTATTGAAGAATGTAAATTTACATAGCCTGAAGAATTTTTGTCATGCAGCTCAATCTCGTCTCAACATCATACCTTTACCAAAAAATCTCTTCCCAATTCAATAAAACTATTCAACTATTAGTTGTAAACATATTTTGATGTTTGCAATACGAGTAATAATATATAAAGTTGTTCTAAGTTAACCTGAATGGTGCCGCAAACATATTTGCGGTAGTAATTGGAGGCAAAAATGTTACGTGCGGTTGCGCAGGCTATTCTTGATTGCGCGGGATTTATCGCTGCTTTTTTCTTTCCACAAGATTCAACCAATTTTGATTTCATTCGCATGGGTGTTGCACTCATGATGATTATCATTTTTGCTCTCATTGTTTGGCTCATACCGCAAATATTTCATAGGGGTAATACACCCCACTGAAATTATTAGAAAATTTTTCCTACAAAATACAAATATTAGAAACATTCATCATAATGAAACTATAAATTGTATTGAAAATTTTCCTTGGTTTTTATACCACGTCCGATAAAACTATCTGGAAATTTGCTTGAAAGACTTTAATAAATATAAGGCTTTCATATTAACTTGGTTCAACAGAATTCACCTTTTCAGCCTATGTTTTGAGACGAAGCATTCTGAAAATAAAGATTGAGGATTTACATAATGTTTCTCGAAAAAATCAAAAGACGTACTGCCCTAGGGCTCATTGCTTCATTTGCAGCATGGGTAAGCCTTGCTCCATTAGCACATGCCGAAGACAAAACAACAATCAAACTTGGCACGATGGAAGGTGAAGAAAGTGATGTTTGGAAAGTAGCCGCTGAACAGGCGAAAAAAGAAGGCCTGAACGTCGAGCTTGTCTATTTTTCTGATTACGCTTTACCCAATGAAGCCGTCAATTCGGGGGATATTGATGCCAATTCATTTCAACATAAACCGTATCTCGATGCACAAATTGAACAGCGCGGCTATAAGCTTTCTATCGTAGGATATACTGTTTTGTTCCCGATGGGCGTATATTCTCATAAAATCAAAGATATGAAAGATTTGCGTGATGGCGCCATTGTTGGTGTGCCAAACGATCCATCCAATGGCGGACGTGCATTGCGCCTGTTGAATGATATGGGGCTGATAAAGTTGAAAGACCCTAATAATGTTCTCGCTTCAAAATTGGATATCGTTGAAAATCCAAAAAAATTGGAGATTCGCGAGCTTGATGCAGGAATGCTTGGCCGAGCAATTGATGATTTCGACATTGCCATTGTAAACACCAATTGGGCTTTAACAACGGGCTTGAAACCGGATAAAGATGCGATAGCATGGGAAAAGGTTGAAAATAATCCTTACAACAATATCATTGTTGTAAAAACAGCCGACAAAGATCAACCTTGGGTAAAAAAATTGGTAAGTGCCTATAATTCAGAACCAGTTAGAGCCAAGATTAAAGAAGTATTCGGTGTAACAGCCAAAACTGCATGGTAAGTTTATAATGGTGGCAACTTCGCAACCAATCATTTCATTGAAAAATATTAGCCGCCGTTTCAACCAAACGGCGGCTGTTGACGATTTATCTCTTGATATCCAAGCCGGCGAAATTTTAGGAATTATCGGGCGTAGTGGTGCCGGAAAATCAACTCTTATACGTTGCCTGAATGGTCTTGAAACCATTGATGAAGGCAAGATTTTCTTTGAAGGTCATGATGTTTCTCATTTGACGGAAACACAATGGGCGCCCTATCGTCAGCGCATTGGTATGATCTTTCAACACTTTAACCTGTTGTCGTCCAAGCGCGTTATCGACAATATTGCGTTGCCTCTAAAATTGGCTGGTGTTTCGAAAGAAAAGCGCAGACAACGCGCTTTGGAATTAATTGAGCTTGTTGGGCTCAATGGTAAAGAGCAACATTTCCCAGCAGAACTTTCAGGTGGTCAAAAACAGCGTGTCGGAATAGCCCGTGCGCTCGCTGCCAATCCGAAAGTGTTACTATCTGACGAGGCTACCTCTGCACTCGATCCGGAAACCACACAATCCATTCTTGAACTATTAGCCGATATTAATAAGCGACTTAATTTAACAATTGTCTTGATTACGCATGAAATGGAAGTTGTCAGTACAATAGCGGATCGAGTTGTTGTTCTCAATCGAGGACGTATTGTTGAAGAAGGGTCTGTTAAAGATATTTTTGCCTCTCCACAGGAAGACACAACAATTGCTATGCTGCGGATTGTTACACCACAATTACCAGCCGAGTTCGCCAAGAGGTTAAAACCTCAAGGTCAAGAAGCTGTTGTTGAATTGAACATTGCTGGCGAGGTCGCACGAAAACCCTTCCTGCATCTTATTGAGCAGGAAAGCGGTTTAATCCCACGTATTCTTCACGGTGGAATTGACACGATACAGGGGGAGCCTGTTGGACGTTTCTTTTTAGGTTTGCCGGCAGACGATAAAGAAAAGCTGGATAAGGCAGTTGTCTGGCTTACACAAAATGGTCGTTATTGCGAGGTTCTTGGCTATGTATAGTGTCATTTCGAAAGAACTCCCACAAGCCATTCTTGATACTATTATCATGACAGTAAGCTCGTCTCTTTTGGCGCTTATCATTGGTTTGCCAATCGGGCTTATTCTTTATACGACAGCACGGGGTAGCCTGTTTCCCAATGCGATTATTAATCGGCTGCTGAGTGGAATTGTCAATTGTGTCAGAGCAATTCCATTTATCATTCTTGCATTCTATCTTCTTCCAGTAACACGCGTTGTTGTTGGCACTGGTGTCGGTATAAAATCTGTTATCTTTGTGCTCACTATTTCAGCCATTCCCTTTTATGCACGCATGGCGGAACTGTCTTTTCGTGGTGTGGACAAGGGGCTTGTTGAAGCCATTCGCTCAATGGGCGCATCCAGAATGCAAATTGTTACCAATGTCGTTGTACCGGAATCGTTTTCAAGCCTTATTACTGGCTTTACCGTGATGGTTATTTCAATTATCAGCGCAACATCACTTGCCGGTTTTCTTGGTGGCGGTGGATTGGGCGATATGGCTATCCGCTATGGTTACCAGCGCTATAATACTGAAGTTATGACAATGGTTATCATTGTACTCGTCATCATGAATGTTTTGGTACAATGGTGCGGTGATTGGATTTCGCAAAAACTCGATCGCACCAATCGATAACGTCAGAATTACTCATATAAGTTTATAAAATGCCGCATAAATTTTATTCCGATAAATGCGGCATTTTACGCGAGTGAATCTACCAGACGACACCTAAAGACATGAGAAATAGTATTCAATGTCGGTTTTAATCTGGCTACCACATTGTTTGAGACGTGTTTTTAAGAAATGATATATCGACATATCTATAGGTTTCAAATGCGGTATGTATTACCCGTATTATGCGCACTATAACGCAATAGTTTTGCTGGATATTATATCGGAACCACCAGCATTATTGGTCATGGGATTATTGAACATGGCACTATGGCTTTGTAATGTAAGAGAAATACCTAAGGGATAAAAAAAGGCCAAGAATGGCCTTTTATGTTGTTTCCATGCGCATCAAGTAGCAGTTAAATACGACTGACCGTTAAAAATCCTACTTAGCGATTTTTACGCAATGCATCAGCCAAAGCAGAACCAAAACTTCCATGTTGCGATGATGATGCTTTTGATTGCGTCGTTTGATGGGACGAGGTTTTACGTAGTGTTGAAACCGGATCTGAATTCTTACGCATTGTAAGTGATATTCGCTTGCGCGCGGCATCGACCTCAATGACGGTAACTTTCACAATATCACCTGCTTTTACCACGTCATGGGGATCACTGACATAACGATCTGCCAATTGCGAAATATGCACAAGCCCATCCTGATGAACCCCAATATCAACAAAAGCACCAAAAGCGGCAACATTTGTCACGGTTCCTTCAAGTTCCATTCCAGCCTTAAGATCACTAATTTCATTTATGCCATCAGCAAAAGTGGCAGTTTTAAATTCTGGTCTAGGATCCCGCCCTGGTTTTTCCAATTCATTGATAATGTCTTTAACCGTCGGCAAGCCAAAACGCTCATCGATAAATTGGCGCGGATCAAGTTTTTTCAGCGTTGCAGTATCACCCATCAATGTACGCAGATCTCTTCCACACGCACTAACAATTTTGCGTGCCACACTATAAGCCTCTGGGTGCACGGACGAAGCGTCCAATGGCTCATCACCATTTCTGATACGTAAAAAGCCAGCACATTGTTCAAACGTTTTTGCACCAAGCCGTGGTACCAATTTCAGCATATCACGATTTTTAAACGGTCCATTAGCATCACGATACGCAACAATAGCTTGCGCTAAAGATGAGCCAACACCCGAAACACGAGCCAAAAGTGAAGATGATGCTGTGTTCAAATCTACACCAACCGCGTTAACAGCATCTTCGACCACACCGTCCAATGCGCGTGCAAGCTGGAATTGATCCACATCATGTTGGTATTGCCCGACACCAATTGATTTTGGTTCAATCTTGACCAATTCAGCCAGCGGATCTTGCAGGCGTCTTGCAATAGAAACAGCCCCACGTAATGATACGTCAATATCAGGAAATTCAGTAGCTGCAAGCTCGGAAGCAGAATAGACCGAAGCTCCTGCTTCAGAAACAATAACTTTGGTGGGTTTTGGTGCCGGAATGAGGCTTAGCAAATCCCCTACTAATTTTTCTGTTTCACGACTTGCCGTTCCATTGCCAATGGCAATCAAATCAACCTTGTGTTTCGCAATAAGAGCAGCAAGAACCGCTTGTGAACCATTCATATCGCTACGCGGTGGAAATGGGTAAATTGTTGCTGTTTCTAATAGCTTTCCCGTTTTATCAACCACCGCAACCTTGACGCCAGTACGAATTCCAGGATCGAGTCCCATTGTTGCACGTGTTCCGGCGGGGGCCGCCAATAAGAGAGCTTTTAGGTTACGTGCAAATACGGTTATTGCTTCCTCATCGGCACGCTCATGTAACTCGCGCATCAAATCCAGTGATAGATGAAGTGACAGTTTAACGCGCCATGCCCAAACCGCGACATCGGACAAAAATATGTCTCCTGGCAATTTATTGCCAATTTGATAGAGCCCTTTGATAATCTGTATAACTGGCTTGTCTATATGCGGAAGCTCTTCATCAACCTCGATATTGACACTCAGAACTTCTTCATTTCGGCCTCTAAACATTGCAAGCGCGCGGTGGCTTGGAACATTTACCCATTTTTCAGAATGGTCAAAATAATCCGAAAACTTTGCGCCAACTTGTTCTTTGCCTTCAATGACTTTTGCATGCAAAATTGCGTTCGCTTGCATATAGTGCCGAAGTTTACCGACAAGCTCGGCATTTTCGGCCATTTCTTCCGAAATAATATCACGAGCACCCTCTAATGCACTTTTGATATCCGCCACTTTGTCATTAATATAATCCTTGGCAAGCTCTTGTGGTTCTTGATCCCGCTTGGATAAAATTGCTTCCGCAAGAGATGCCAGACCATTTTCACGTGCAATTTGTGCGCGTGTACGGCGTTTCGGTTTATAAGGTAAATAGAGATCTTCTAATTCAGATTTTGATGACGCAGCAACCAAAGATTGTTCCAGCTCTGGGGTAAGCTTACCTTGCTCACGAATTGACTCGATAATTGCTTCACGTCGGCTTTCCATCTCACGTAGATAGACAAGACGCTCTGAAAGTAATCGCAGTTGGCTGTCGTCCAATCCGCCTGTCACCTCTTTTCTATAGCGTGCAATAAAAGGAATGGTTGCGCCCTCATCAATTAACGCTACAGCTGCGGCAACCTGTTGGGTAGACGCTTTAATTTCCAAAGCAATAGTTTGTGAGATAGACTGCATTACTTGTGTCATTATATTCACCAGATTCGAAATTTCGACTGACCTTACGGATCATAAACGATAAGGCAACCTTAATTCAGTCGATATACAAAATTTAAATTTCATACCTTTGTAATCGTCACAACTGTACCTATGTTAAGAATAACAGTGCCGCAAATTCAGGAGACTTTTTCATGACATCACTTTTTGATCCGATTAAGGCAGGCGATCTTGTTCTTGAAAATCGTATCGCTATGGCGCCTTTAACGCGCGCACGTGCATTGAATGCAATTCCAGATGATTTGACCGCCCTTTACTATAAACAACGCGCGACAGCTGGTCTCATTGTCTCGGAAGGAACCGCCATTTCCCAACAGGGGCAAGGCAACATTGATGTGCCTGGGCTTTATGAAAAAGAACAATTGGAAGGTTGGAAAAAAGTAACCGATACAGTTCATAATGCAGGTGGTAAAATTGTAGCACAACTTTGGCATACGGGACGTATTTCGCACAGTTCTTTACAACCAAATGGAGGAGCACCCGTTGCTCCATCAGCAATTCAAGCCAAAGCCAGAACCTACATTAAAGATGATGAGGGCAAAGGAATATTTGTAGAAACATCGCTGCCACGCGCATTGGAAGCAACAGAGATTCCCGAAATTATAGAAGACTACTGCAAAGCCGCAGACAATGCTGTTAATATTGCAGGTTTTGACGGTGTAGAAATTCACGCTGCGAATGGGTATTTGTTAGATCAGTTTTTACGTTCCAATTCCAACCATAGAACGGATGAATTTGGCGGCTCGATTGAAAATCGGGCACGGTTTCCGCTCCTTGTTGCCGAAGCTGTGGCAAAAAAAATAGGTTCTGGGCGCACTGGCATTAGAATTTCACCTGTAACACCGGCCAATGATGCACACGACCCAGACCCACAACCATTGTTTGACTTTTTTGTTGATGCCTTGGCTGCCTATGAATTGGCCTTTATCCATCTCATTGAAGGATCAACAGGTGGTGACAGAAACTATAATGAAGCCAAATATCCATTTGACTATCAACGCTTGAAACATGTCTATCGCGACGCCGGCGGTAATGGTGCATGGATGGTAAATAATGGCTACACAGCCGATATGGCAGAACAGGCTGTCAAATCTGGATATGCCGACATTGTTTCGTTTGGACGCCCATTTATTGCTAATCCTGATCTTGTGCGCCGTATCAAAGAACACGCAAAATGGAATGCGTTGGATCAAACCACTTTATATGGTGGTAATGAAAAAGGTTACACGGATTATCCAACCCTGTCTTAAATATAATATATCAATAAAAAAGCCTCCAATTTCTGGAGGCTTTTTTGTAAATATGATTGTTTCATAAGAATAGATTATATTGGACTATATTTTTCCAATTTAAGCCGTAATATCAATAATTCCAGCTTCTCCACTCTCACTTCCAAAAGCCAGCCGATAGCCTTGCTCGTCCCACGTCATGGTAGAGATCGCACCTTTTCCTGGGCGGCGCAATAACACCTCTTTTGCGTCACTAAAGCGGATAAACAAAATCATCCCATCATTGAAGCCTGCTGCAACCATGTCTTCTTCAGGGTGACAACAAACACATGTAACCATCGCATCAGCGCGTGTACCAAGTTCCAAGGGTGCTTTCCCCATGGGGCCATCTTTTGTCAGAAATGGCCATACGATAGCTGCTGCCGCACCAGACGTGGCAAGCCATTTTCCCTTGGCACTCCATGACCAACTTTTTACTTTTGTCGGATATCCGCTCATACGTAAATGTTGTTCATCATTCAATCGCCAACCATGCAATGCATTTTCCTGCATTGATGAAATAACGTAACGATTGTCTGGTGAAAACGTAACCGCAAAATGGGCCCCTTTCCAGCTAAGTTCAGTCGGTGTTGAATCTGCACCCAACCAGTGTAATGTCACACCATTATAACGCGCGACAGCCAACCGTAATCCTTTTGGTGCAAATGCCAACCCTTCCACACTTCTTTCATGGTCAAATTCACGCAAACCATCACCTGCATCTGCCCATGCCTTGCGTGATGATGCAAAGCCATAGGCACCATTAGGTCCAGCAGCTATTGATGTAATCCATTTATGAGATTGTTTTGCTCGCTCAACACAAATAGCATCAGCTGTCGTTTGGCAAATTCTTCCATCCTCACCGCCAGTCAAAACAGACTTGTTATCTTTAGATACTACAGCAGAAGCTATGCCGTCATGAGCCTCAACAACCTTCTGCTTGTCTCCCAGCAATGTAATTTTCCCATCTGCCGTGACAAATACTGGCTGATGATCGATAAAACCAGCAAGTAAGCAATGAGCATCAAGGTCACAATGTGCTATAGTTGGCATAACAACTCCGTTTTAAGCGCAATTTTCAAAACCAGCCTTTAGCTTGTCTTCCTCAAGCTCACGACCGATAAACACTAAACGACTTTCACGTTTCTCGCCCTGCTTCCACGGACGCTGATGATCGCCTTCCAAAATCATATGTACGCCCTGAACGACGTACCGGTCATCATCACCCTTAAAAGCAATAATACCTTTCAACCGCAAAATATTAGGCCCTTGCTGTTGCGTTAATTGTTGAATCCAAGGAAAAAATTTTGCCGGATCCAACTCACCAGAGCGCAATGAAACAGATTTCACCGTAACGTCATGAAGGGCTGCACCATGAATATGAATATGCTCATGGTCGTGATCATGATGATGGTCACCATCTTCATGGTCATGGTGATGATGATGTTCATGGTCATGGTGGTGATGGTGTTCATGATCGCAATCTGGCCCACACACATGGTCGTCTTCTTCATCAATTTCCAGAAAATGCGGGTCATTATCCAAAGCACGTTGAAGATCGAAAGATCCCCGATCAAGAATTTTACTTAAATCGACATCGGCGCGTTTTGTGCGATAAATGACTGCACCTGGATTAATGGCACGCACTGTTGCTTCAACATCGGCAAGTTCCTGAGCTGTCACTAAATCTGTTTTGTTTAAAAGCACAACATCGGCAAAAGCTATTTGGTCTTCTGCTTCTCTACTATCTTTCAAGCGTAAAGGTAGATGTTTTGCATCAACAAGAGCAATCACAGCATCAAGTTGTGACTTCGCTCTTACATCGTCATCCATAAAAAATGTCTGCGCCACAGGAACCGGATCAGCTAATCCCGTTGTCTCAACGATAATTCCGTCAAATCGACCAGGACGGCGCATCAATCCCTCAACGACACGAATAAGATCGCCGCGTACGGTGCAGCAAATGCAACCGTTATTCATTTCATAGATTTCTTCGTCGGATTCAACGATCAAATCATTATCAATACCAATTTCACCAAACTCATTCACAATCACTGCATAGCGTTTGCCATGATTTTCCGTTAGAATGCGGTTAAGCAGCGTAGTTTTACCCGCGCCAAGATAACCTGTAAGAACAGTAACCGGTATTTTGTGTGATGGTTTTTCAGTCTCGCTCATAGCACGACCTTTCCACGAATAGGATTTTTAAATATTCTTCGATATAAGCAATAAAGGCTATTTTTTCCAGCTTTCTGCAAAACACTTTATTCTTCGAATTGATCGAGATTAAAGCATGCCATGTCCGCAAGCAATCCTGTTAGTCCTTGCATTGTGTGATTGAATATCAATTCACCAGCCTTTACATTAGCGTTTGCAGCATTACCAGCAGCGCCTTTCGGATTAAGATCACGCATTTTCCAGCCGAAAGCAAACGGTCCATAAGCTCGTAAATATTTATATTTATTGATAAATTCTTCCTGCTTATTGGAAAAGTTCTCTGCCTTTTCCACGTTGACTTTTTCTTGAGCCAAATAAAGCATAAGTGATGTTTCTATAAAGCCCGCATGAATATCAAACTGTTTTTCTTCCTTTGACAGAAGCCCTTCTGGCAATCCAAATCGCCCCCAACTCGTTGCCACCGCTAGCATAGGATATCGGCAACGTAATTCGGTGATAACAATATTCATAAGAGGCGAATTGCCACCATGGGCATTCAGCAACAATAACTTCCTGATGCCTTTTTGATAACAATTTGTGCCAATGGCAATCCAGCGCTCTATAGCCTCACCAAATGAAAGCGTCTGCGTTACCGAGCGTTCTGCGTGTTCAATGGAATATCCAACCTTTTCAACCGGCAATGCAAGTATTTTATGATGTTCTAAAACTTGAGTTGCCAGTCGTTGTGCAAAAGCATTAGCAATTATAGCATCTGTTTCAGCTGGCAAATGACATCCATGATATTCATGGGCACCAAGTGGAAGAATAGCGATTGTTTTGCTTTGTTGTAATCTTGTTGGTTCCATTGGGTTAACTTTCACAACATTGGTTATTCACAACTTTTATATTTCTTAGCTACCACAATGAAAAGCAATGTTTTGCGCCAACCATGAGAATCAGTTTGATAATCTATTTAAGAGAATCAAAAAACTCTTACAACGTCTTCGGGGAGACTTTACAGATATGTTTGAACACAAACAAATGCCGACGCTGGATATTATCCAGTCTACGGCCAGAATGATGAAAACTCTATTAGCGCATCGTCTTTATGAATACGGCTTATATGCCGGGCAAGACAGAATTATTCTTTCTCTTGCTTCAGACGATGGTCAAACACCAGGCTTTTTAGCCAAGCAATTAGGTGTAAAACCTCCAACAATCACAAAAACCATCTCAAGATTACAAGAACAAGGTTTTGTTACCAAGCGTAGTTCAGAGAAAGATCAGCGCCAATTGCATATATTCCTTACCAAAGATGGTAAAAAAGTTGTCGAATTAATTGAAAAGGCAATTGCTGATACTGAAAAAGATGCTTTAGCTGTTTTGAATGAAGAAGAACATTTAACGCTTATCCATTTATTGACGCGTATTAAAGCCAGTCTTATTGAACAACAGATTTTATCTTCAAATTTTGTACCTGATGCAAAAGCAGAAATTTTCTAAAGAATTCTGTTTAATATCTAAAATATCACAATAAAATAAATTGGCCTCGTGGTTTATCCATAATTGAACTTGTTTTATACTTGCGAGGCCAATTTTTATAAAATAAAAATATATTTTAGATTTTTAGAACAATAAACATCAATAAAATTGTAATCGTTTAAAATAATTTTAAATATTATAAAATTTTAAGGGATTATAACGATAAGACAATTCTGTATCCTGGGAGGGTAAAGTTAATTGGCACAAAAAATCAAGCTTTCTACTATTGCCGATGCACTTGGCGTATCAACAGCGACCGTTTCTTTGGCGCTTCGGGACAGCTCTCTCGTCGCAGATGACACACGCAACAATATTAAACAATATGCCCAGCAAATTGGGTATATTTATAATCGTCGGGCTGCAAGTTTACGTACGTCACGTTCGGGCATAGTCGGGGTGGTTGTGCACGATATTATGAACCCGTTTTTTGCAGAAATATTGCGGTCGATCGAAACCGAACTTGACCGCTCCCGTCAAACCTTCATTCTTTCCAATCATTATGACCAATTGGATAAACAGCGAAATTTTATTGAAACACTGCTGCAATTGGGCGCAGATGGTGTCATTATGTCGCCAGCCATTGGTACGCCAGAAAGAGATATCCGGCTTGCGGAAGATAATGGTCTTCCTGTGGTTTTTGTCGCTAGGCATGTTGATAACGTCGACGCTCCGGTTTTTCGGGGTGATGATACCTATGGTATCTCGTTAGCAACCAACCATCTCATATCATTGGGTCATAAATGTATCGCGATGATAGGCGGTACAGATTATACCTCCACAGGACGCGATCGTTATGAGGGATATCGTCATGCAATGCAGCTTGCCGGACTTGAGGTTAAGCCTGAATGGCGCATTGAAGGCCCACGGACAAAACAGGCAGGCTTTGAAGTTGCACCACAATTTCTTGCATTAAAAGACAAGCCAACGGCTGCTGTTTGCTTTAATGATTTGACCGCAATTGGATTAATGAATGGTATTGCACGTGCAGGTCTGGTTGCAGGACAAGATATTTCTGTGACAGGGTATGACGATCTTGAAGAGGCCGCCATCGCTACACCAGCGTTAACAACGGTTTGGAATGGTCAAAGAGAGGTTGGTAGACGTGCTGCCCGTGCTCTTCTTGATCTGCTTAATGGTGTTGAGGTCAAAAATGGACATGATCTTATCAAACCAGAATTACACATTCGCCAATCAACCGGACGTGTAAAACATCGTTAAAGATAACCCTGCCCTAAGGTATAAAACATCATATCACTATAGCGATAGTACGATATGCTAATAATTTGCGGAGCGCCTCTATGGGGAGCATCCAAAGCGCCTCCGCAAATATTAGCCAATTTAATTTGTGAAACACCTATTTGTTACGCGCATCGCGGTGTTTATAAACAGCTTCACCAAATGCTTTGAATATTTTCTGTGATGGTTCATCTGTTTTAGCCCAATATTCGGGGTGCCATTGCACGCCAATTGCAAATGTCTGGGCATCTTTGACGCTCACCCCTTCAATCGTACCATCGGGCGCTGTTGCTTCCATGACAAGACGTGGTGCCAATGTTTCAATGCCTTGTTGATGGACAGAATTGACCAGTATGTCACTCTTTCCAATGATAGCAGCAAGGCACGTATTATCATGAATATGAACAGGTTGGTGAATTGCAAATTTCCGGTCATTGCCTTCTGTTTCTACCGCACGATGATCGTTCCGCCCTGGAATTTTCTGCAATGCAGGTGAGAGTGTGCCTCCAAGGGCAACATTAAGTTCCTGTATTCCCCGACAGATGGTTAAAAGTGGTAATCCCATTTCGATCGCTGCACGTATAAGATAAAGCGATGCAGTGTCCCGCGCCCTATCAAACGGTTCATATTCTTCTGTTGCTTTTTTTCCATATAAATGCGGTTCGACATTTGATTTTGCACCAGTTATCAAAACACCGTCAACCACAGCAAGAATAGATTTGAGATCACTTTCATGGCCTAAAGAAGGAACAATAATGGGCGTAACCATTGCAACGTCAGATGCCGCTTTCAAATATTGCTCAGGTGCGCCATGCCAAACATAGCCATCAAAAACAGGGCAATCTGATGGTACGGCAATTAAAGGTTTCTCAGGTGATGCCATTTTCTTTTTCTCTTTTAAATTTGTCTTAAAAACCCATACATATTTGACCAATTCCGACCGGAAAACATCATTTATATCTTAATGATTTCAAGCACAGTTTAACAGTGCGCGCAGTCGCGCATTTTTTGGTAAAACAAAATTTTAGACAATAAGACTAGAAAAAAGGCATCTTTATCGGTAACAATAGTGTGTTTTAAAAATTTAAAAACGTTATCCGGCATTGTATGTAGATAAGGAAAACGCTGTTTTAGAAAATAAGCATCCTGAATGAAAAAGGAGACAACACTTGGGCCAAACAATATTTGTTGCCAAAGAAACAGCCAAAGGAGAAACACGCGTTGCAGCTTCTCCTGAAACTGTAAAAAAACTTATTAATCTCGGCTATACGGTGCTGGTTGAAAAGGGAGCCGGTCTCAATTCTCTCATTAGCGATCAGGATTATGTTGAAGCTGGTGCATCTTCTGTCCAAAGCAATGAGGCGAAAAAAGCAGACATTATTTTAAAATTACGCCGCCCAACAGCCGCAGAAATCGCGCTGTATAAAAAAGGCGCAATTTTAATGGGTATACTTGATCCTTATGGGCATGAAGGTGAGATCGCTTCCATCGCAAAAGCTGGACTAACTGCTTTTACAATGGAGTTTATGCCGCGTATCACACGCGCACAAGCTATGGATGTTTTATCCTCTCAAGCCAATCTTGCCGGTTATCAAGCCGTTATTGATGCGGCCGAATTTTATGACCGTGCCTTGCCAATGATGATGACAGCTGCCGGAACCGTTCCTGCTGCCAAGGTCTTTGTTATGGGGGCTGGTGTGGCAGGTTTACAGGCAATTGCAACAGCACGCAGACTAGGCGCATCTGTAACTGCCAATGACGTGCGCCCAGCTGCAAAAGAACAGGTTGCCTCATTGGGCGCCAAATTCATAGCGGTAGAGGATGAAGAATTTAAGGCTGCTGAAACGGCTGGTGGCTATGCGAAAGAAATGTCGCAAGACTATCAGAAAAAACAAGCAGAACTCACAGCAGACCATATATCCAAGCAGGATATTGTCATTACCACTGCGCTTATTCCAGGGCGTCCCGCTCCGCGTTTGGTAACAAAATCCATGCTGAAATCCATGCGTCCAGGTTCTGTTATTGTTGACCTTGCTGTCGAGCGTGGTGGCAATGTTGAAGGTGCTGTTGCCGATCAGGTGGTGGAAGTTGAAGGTGTTAAAATTGTCGGCTTCACCAATGTTGCAGGTCGTATTGCAGCAACAGCATCGCAACTTTATGCCCGTAATCTGTATGCCTTTGTTGATATTCTGACGGACAAAGAAACAAAACAATTTACTGTTGATCTTAATGATGAGTTGGTAAAAGCAACATTGTTGACCAATGATGGAACAATTGTGCATCCAGCTTTTGCCGATTTGAAACCAGCGAAAAGCGATACTACAGCAACCAAAAAGAAAGTTGCATCAAAAGCAGCTAAACCAGCTAATACGCAAAAAGCTGAAACCGCCGCAAAGATTAGTAAATCAAACACAGATAAAGGAGCCAAATAATGGCAAACGAGGCTCTTAACAAAGCCCTTGACGGCTTAGATCAAGCCGTTGCCGCTGTCCATGAGGCAAGTGGCCAATTAAGTGAAACGACCGCTCAAGTCGTGCATGCTGCCAGTGGTGGTGTAATCGACCCATTTATTTTTCAACTGGCAATATTCGTTTTGGCAATATTTGTTGGTTATTATGTTGTTTGGGCTGTTACTCCTGCGCTTCATACGCCATTAATGGCCGTAACAAACGCTATCTCTTCCGTTATCGTAGTAGGTGCATTACTTGCTGTCGGGCTTTCTGCCTCTGGACTAGCAGGTACATTCGGATTTATTGCGCTTATTCTCGCTAGTGTAAATATTTTTGGCGGCTTTCTTGTAACGCAACGTATGCTTGCCATGTATAAGAAAAAAGAAAAGTAAGGATGTAAGACATGAGTGTAAATTTTGCAGCCTTTCTTTATCTCGTCTCTGGTGTCATGTTCATCATGGCATTACGTGGGCTTTCTCACCCGACAACAAGCCGCAAAGGCAATACCTATGGCATGATCGGTATGGCTATCGCCATTATTACGACTTTGCTTTTGGCAAAGCCTAGTTTTGGCGGCCTTGTCATGATTATAATTGGCCTCGCCATTGGTGGTGCTATTGGTGCTGTGGTTGCGCGTCGCATTGCAATGACAGCAATGCCGCAACTTGTTGCCTTCTTCCATTCCCTTGTCGGTCTTGCCGCAGTCATGGTGGCAGCTGGTGCGCTCTATTCACCACATTCTTTCGGAATTGGTGAAGTTGGTTCTATTCATGGTCGTGCGCTTGTTGAAATGGCATTAGGCGTTGCTATCGGTGCTATTACCTTTACTGGTTCCATTATCGCCTTTTTGAAACTTGATGGACGGATGTCTGGTAAACCAATTATTCTGCCAAACCGCCATCTAATCAACATAGCATTAGGTGCAGCAATCATTGTTTTGATTGCTATTTTGGTTGGAACAGAAAGCCATTTTGTTTTCTGGCTTATTGTCCTTCTGTCACTTGTCATTGGTATTACGCTTATTGTACCAATTGGCGGTGCCGATATGCCAGTTGTTGTGTCAATGCTCAATTCCTATTCTGGTTGGGCAGCGGCAGGTATCGGTTTTACGTTAGGCAATATGGCACTTATCATTACCGGTGCTCTTGTCGGTTCTTCTGGTGCTATTCTTTCCTACATCATGTGTAAAGGCATGAACCGGTCGTTCATTTCTGTCATTCTTGGTGGCTTTGGTGGCGATAGCGCCGTTGCAGCAGCCCATAATGAAGTTGAGCGTCGCCCCGTCAAACAGGGTTCGGCAGATGATGCAGCCTTTATTATGAAAAATGCTAATAAAGTTATCATCGTTCCTGGTTACGGTATGGCGGTTGCACAAGCCCAACACGCACTACGTGAAATGGCCGATAAGCTTAAAGAAAATGGTGTTGAAATCAAATATGCGATCCATCCGGTAGCAGGTCGTATGCCTGGGCATATGAATGTTTTATTGGCGGAAGCCAATGTGCCTTATGATGAGGTTTTTGAACTTGATGACATCAATTCAGAGTTTGCGACAGCCGATGTGGCTTTTGTGATTGGTGCGAATGACGTCACCAATCCCGCTGCAAAAACGGATCCATCTTCGCCAATTTTTGGTATGCCTATTCTAGATGTATCCAAGGCAGGCACTGTGCTATTCCTCAAGCGTGGTATGGGAACAGGCTATTCAGGTGTCGAAAACGAACTGTTTTTCCATGACAACACAATGATGCTTTTTGGCGATGCCAAAAAGATGGTTGAGAGCATTGTCAAAGCTATGGAATAACCGAAGATGCCGCCTTCTAGGCGGCATTTTTTTTAAAGGTGAAGCATGGCAACATCAGCGCAACAAATGAGATCGTGGCAAGGTCCTGCATTGTTCAGTTATGGGTATAGACCATTTTTCCTTTTTGCTAGCATCTGGGCTGTTTTTAGCATCATTGCATGGGTCATGACATTTACTGGACATGAAACATTGGCCATCGCAATTGATCCTTTTTCATGGCACGCCCATAGTTTTTTGTTTGGTTATCTTTGGGCTGTTATTGCTGGTTTTCTCATGACGGCGGTGCCGAACTGGACAGGTCGCTTACCAATTGTTGGTTGGCCGCTCGCAACACTGGTTGCACTCTGGTTAATCGGGCGCATTGCAATGACCTTTTCCTATTATCTACCGAATGGCGTAACCATTGTATGTGATCTTCTATTTCCATTAGCTTTCACATTTGCCATCGGTCGTGAAATTATAATGGGCAAGAATTGGCGTAATTTAAAAATCCTAATTTTGCTTGTTATGCTTTTTTGTGCCAATTGCTTATTTGATGGTGAAGCATTTTCACAAGTCTACGCAGCGGATAGCTATGGTGCACGGTGGGCATTGGCAATTGCCGTTTTTCTAATTGCTATTATCGGCGGCAGAATTATCCCAAGCTTCACACGCAATTGGATGGTAAAACAATCTATTACCAATCTACCGGCACCCCATGATAAAATTGATCTAGCGATTATGATCTTTACTGCAATATGTCTGTTTTTTTGGATTATTTTGCCTGATGCAATCTTTACAGCCATTATCGGCGGCATTTGCGGATTAGCCAATTTTTATCGTCTCATTCGCTGGCATGGTTGGCTTACCAAAAAAGAACCATTGGTGTGGGTTTTACACTTAGGGTTCCTATTCATACCGCTCGGTTTTATAGCCTTAACACTAAGCACTTTTGATATTCTGCATGGTGGTAGAGCACCTGTTCAACATCTCTGGATGGCTGGTGGCATTGGCTTAATGACCATTGCCGTTATGACACGCGCAAGCTTAGGCCATGCTGGACGACCACTGACTGTCTCATGGCCAGTCGTTTTGGTGTATTGTAGTTTATTCTGTTCTGTCGTTTTACGTGTGATCGCTGGCATTGCAGATAATGATCTAACAATGCTCAATATATCCGGCACTTTGTGGATTTTGGCCTTTGTTGGTTTTGTGGTTCTTTATTGGAATATTCTAACAAAACCACGTCAGCCAAGAACACCAAATTAAAATTTTAAACAAACAAAAAGAGCGGAAAACATCTCCGCTCTTTTAATAGTTGAATGCTATATTTTATAAAACATCAACAAAATTTATGCAGATTTTACGACCGGTTTAAACTTGACCATAAATTAGGCGATCCTGTTCTTTACGTAACTTAGCAATCCATTGAGACTCATTAATTGCAACATTTTTTGCTGTAATAAGTTCATTCTTTTTGATTGGCGCCGTCACAGTCGCGCCTTCTAAAAGGCCACATGGTATAGCTTGCGCATGACGTGCTTCTTCCACCCGCATATTCCAAGCGCGATAGGTGTAAAGACCAATAAAATCAAGTTTGTCACCAGGTTGCATATCCTTTTTTGCAACGGCACAAACTTCAGCCACTGGGCGATCAAGCGGCACCATATCCGGTTTGCCATAAAGCATGACACGTGCGCATGTCAGAGGAACTTCCATTGCCGTCAAATGGTATGGGCGATGGAACGTGAAATATGGCCCCTCACCTATTTTCAAATCTTCCATACGCTCCCAAACACGCGGATGCCGCATTTCTGCAACAACAAACACTCCGGGAGAAACTCCCCGACCAATTGAATAGTCCACCACACCCGATCGGCTTAATACGCCACCATCCTTTTGTGGAATAAGTACCTTATTCAGTTGGTCAATATCCGCTTTGGGACCATGCATACCTGCGCAATCCGGTACTAAACCCGTTGCATTGGCAATGGCTGTCATTTCTACCATTGTTTTTGAGCCGTCAATAAATTCGACAAGCATACGCACATTCATATTGCGGCGCTGCGCTTCTTCTTCATAGTCATCAGGAACTGCATCAAAAACAAGCGGATTATTTTTTCCCTTGCCAGCAGCGACCACTTTATGCCCCAAAGCTGAAACAAATTCGATGAGTTCCATACAGGAAGATGGTTCGTCGCCTGCACCTAACGTATAAATCAAACCTCTTTTATCGGCCTCGTGTTTTAAATAAGGGCCGATCGTTACATCAGCTTCAACATTCATCATAACCAGATGTTTGTTATTCTGTAACGTTTTATAGCCAATTTCAGCACCGGCTTCAGGATAACCGGTAGCATCAACAACAATATCAACCAATTCATTTTTCAATAAAAGATCAAGATCACCTGTTGCGGCAATCTTTCCCTCTTCAATGGCGGCAGTCATAGCTGAAGCATTTTCAACTTCTTTTGCATGTCCATTTTCGCCATAGGCAATTTCTGCTGCTTCAATTACACGTGATGGTGTGCGAGTGGAAACTGCTGCAACCTCTATACCGTCCATATGGGCGACACCGGTTAAAAGATCAGTTCCCATTTCGCCGCAGCCAACCAGCCCTATACGTATAGGTTTGCCAGTTTCACCGCGCTTTTTTAAATCGCGCGCCAAACCAAGAAGGGCTACATTGCTTGTCATTTTTATTCTCCAGACTTTTGGACTACAAAATGGAATGCACCAAATTGTGGTGCTTTGTTTGTGATAAACGCTCGTCCAATAGTGCGTATTCTAAATCACCTGTCTAATAATAAGCATGAACAATTGCAAGGTTTCACGTTAAACCAAGCAAATAGTGTTGAAACGTAAAAGCGGCAAATAATATTACAGAACAAAAATTTGCGTGATGCCGCCAACACGGATATAAGTCCTGCAAAATTAATCAGTATTGTGGCAGTTGAGTGCTATCTACACTGCCGATTAACGATAGGGAGACTAAGTATGCCCGGTAAAGTCACGGTTGATGACATTCCTGCATCGATTGGCCAAGAAGTGGGTGTTTCAAATTGGCGGCTTGTTACACAAGAGATGATAAATCTGTTTGCCGATGCCACCGATGATCATCAATGGATCCATGTTGACGAAGAAAAAGCGAAGGAAACACCTTTCGGGGGTACAATTGCCCACGGTTTTTTAACCCTATCCTTATTGTCTACCCTTGCTTATGAAGCCTTGCCGGAACTTGAAGGTACCACCATGGGTATCAATTATGGTTTCGACAAGGTAAGGCTTATGAGCCCTGTTAAAACTGGCTCTAAAGTACGGGCAAGATTTGTTTTGAGCGATGCAGAAATTCGCCCATCAGGCCGGGTTGTTTTTCACTATGAAGTTACATTAGAAATAGAAAATGTAAAAAAACCAGCTCTTGTTGCCAATTGGATTACCATAGCAATGGTACCCCCTAAGAACGCCTAACGCTTTATTAGCGTGACATCACCATATATATTTTCATGGTGGTGTCACGAACTTCCACAAAATAACTCAGATATGCTTTTCAACGTGTAACGCTCAACATATAACATTTTAATACGCTATATATAAAGTTTTGTTGAAAGCACATATATTCAAATTGCCTGACATATAATTGACAATGGCGACTCATTTATCCATCGAGCGCGCAATCTGTTCAAACCCCTCATAAAAACAAATAGGATAGATGCTTAAAATATAAGAGTGAGTCTTATTTCAATTTATAAAAGCGCCAATTCATCACGTCTCAACCGATTTTTATCAATAAATAGAACCGTGATTTTTCAAGAATCTGTTGTATTTTAAACAAATAGGTGTCTTATTTTACCAAAAATAGCAGCTTTTATAAAAGCAATGTAGACAAAGCCTTATGGAATGTGGTATTCGCCACACAAATAATTTATTGTCCTACCATGACGGTAGGGATTTTGGGGTGTACCCATTTAACGTAGACATTGAAACAAAGCAGGATTAAACGTGCAAGTACTCGTTCGCGATAATAATGTTGATCAGGCGCTACGTGCGCTGAAAAAGAAAATGCAACGTGAAGGCATCTTCCGTGAAATGAAGATGCGTGGTCATTACGAAAAGCCGTCGGAAAAGCGTGCTCGTGAAAAGGCTGAAGCTGTACGTCGTGCTCGCAAGTTAGCTCGTAAACGTGCCCAGCGTGAAGGATTGGTTAGTGGCCGCGCTGCTGCCCACTAATATCGCAGAATATAAAAAACAATCTGCAAACCGCAAAACGAATACCTTTACTTTAGGTTTAATTTTGCAGAATTTGTGGAATGTTTTTTGAGCTATCTATATATTAGAGTGGAGATGCATTAGGCATTTCCACTTTTTTGTTACAAAGACATATTCTATTTTAATATTAAATATTTCCACTTGCCCTGAAACAGGATTGGATCCGATGAAAAAATTGAAACTATCCACTTTTTTTCTTTTAGGTGCTATTACCTTAGCAGGCTGTACATCAAACAATACTGTACTTGATCCGGAAGATGTCGCCCAGGGCTCACGAGAAAATATTTCCTCGCTTACCGCTGTTATTAAAAGCAACCCACGCGATCCATCAGGTTATAATGTTCGTGGTTCTGCTTATGGTAAAGCTGGCCGTTATAAAGAAGCTATTGCTGATTTTACTACAGCAATACAGCTTAACCCGAATTTTTATAATGCCTATGCAAATAGAGCGTTAATTTACCGCAATATGGGTAATTATAATGCTGCATTGGCTGATTATAACAAAGCACTACAGCTTAACCCAAGCTATGATGTTGCCCTTATTGGACGTGGTAATGTTTACCGCATGAGTGGCAAACTCGATCTTGCCTATAATGATTTTAACCAAGCCATTCAATTAGGCACAACAGATGGTCGCGCATGGCATAACCGTGCGCTGATTGAACAAGCACGCGGTGACCAACAAGCCGCTATTGCTGATTTTGGATTGGCTTTATCACGCCAGCCAAATGCCCCTGCCCCTTATAATGGGCGTGGATTATCTTATGTTGCTTTGGGCGATTGGGATAATGCTTTTGACGATTTCAATGCTGCGATACGACTAGACAGTAATGTTGCTGAAAGCTGGTCAAATCAGGCAATGGTTTATGAACATCGTGGTGATAAGAAACGTGCCTACAATTCTTATACAAAGGCTGTTTCTTTAGATCCGAATTTCAAACCAGCCAAAGAAGGGCTTAAACGCACACGTGGCGGTTGGTAAAAATAAGATTGAAGTTTAAAAAGCCCGGAAAAGATAATTTTCCGGGCTTTTATTTTGTATATTTAAAATATCCTATCAAATATACGCATTGTACTTTTATCAAAAATCACAAACTACATTCTGAAACGGAATATTGCTGCCAATGATTGATTATGCGGTATATCGCTCCGACGAACGGCAAGCACGCGGCCACCATTAGCAAGAACACGACTCGCAATTTCATCGACGACATTGTAAGTTTTGGGTCCCTCTTCGCCAAATTTCACAGCACCCGTTTCTTCGTCGATAGTTCCGTGTACCATTTCGTCCATATCAGCAAGCAAAGTATCAATTTGCCCCACAGTGGCAGCGCGTGCTGCTAAAGCGATATCTGTTGTTGTTCGCCCTTCTGCTGTAAGATGATCGAAGCGACTACGAATGTCGGCAATTTCTCTTTCATAATAGCGATCGAGTACTGGCCGTGCGAGATCGGCAACTTCTGTCGGATTTGCGTGATCGAGACTGGCATTTGCTACTTCGCCAATGAGATTGTTTCCGCTGTAAATTGGGCGGAAAGCATTGACCACAACCTCACTTCCGGCAATGATAAAGGGGATATCCGAATTTCTTAAATAATGCCGCAACGCTGTATCAATAGCGCGACAATATTGAGTAATTCTTGTATTGGTAATAGAGCTGATTTTCTCATTACCTTTGCCCAACACACTTGCCATATCTTTTGGCATATCAGGCACTTTCACTTCATATGGTTCAACATCGCTTGTTAGCTCAATAAGCCTTGCTGTATTTTCTGAAATAACCGCAACATGGGCTGTATGGGCAAATGTAAGCGAGCGAAGCAACGGGCTAAGCATAAATCTATCAGCAACTTCGACGAACGATTTCAGTCGATTAGCTAAACGAAATGTCCAAATACGATCTGGTGTTGCCAGCACAGCAAGGCTACGCGATTGTTTTAACCAGAATTCGTCATAATCCAATAAACCATTTAACAAGGTTTCCATCTCTGCCAAACGCCGTTTATCAGTTAACGACCGTGACTGCGATAAAGCCTCTTTCACTTGATTGGCATATTCAATTTTGCATGCATTCACTTCTGACGTGATCGGTGTTGTTGGCAAATAAATGGAAACACACGCATCCGCTCTTACCTGACGCAATTTATTGAAATCTGACATAGATGGAATATCAACATGTTGCATGGCAATTCCCTTTCCTTTTATATCTATCATATTAGGATATGGGCATTGCCATTCAGCAATAACAGGGGTTTTAGACCCTAATCATAAAATAAAAATGCCACTATATTTTTATTTTTAAAATAAAAATAAGACGAATATTATTATGAACAATAAACTCTTTTTTGTTATATTATGCACAATCCATTTTTATTTTAAGTTTAAATTTTCTAATAAGCGTATTCCAGAAATATAGGATCAACCGAACGTCCCCAAACAGTTTGATACTTTGTCAATAAACGCTCGGAATCGCATTGTCCGGTGGCAATAACTGCTTTTAAAGGTTCGATAAATAAGGTTTCATCATCACCTTCAACATTCAAACAATGACGATTTCTCAATCCCTGTTGAGAAATATCTAAAACGTGCTTAGCCAATTCCAAGATATTTGTTTGTCTGAATGTTGTCTTTAATCCCTCGCGTGGAACACGATTTCTCATGTCCAATACTTCCTGATAGGTCCAGTCTTTTGTCATGGCTTCGGCATCAGAAAGTGACTGCTCATCATAAAGAAGCCCAACCCAAAAAGCAGGTAGCGCGCAAATCCTTCGCCATGGACCACCATCAGCACCACGCATTTCAAGAAAACGTTTAAGGCGCACTTCAGGAAACAATGTTGAAAGATGGTTGACCCAATCTCCCATATTCGCCGCATAGTCAGCAACTTCACCTTTTAAGGCACCATTCATAAATTGCCTGAAAGTGATATGGGTGCAATCGTGGTAGTGGCCATCGCGTACAACAAAATACATTGGTATATCCAATGCCCACTCCACATAATCTGCAAATCCAAAATTCTCTGAAAATACAAATGGCAAAACACCTGAACGTTGATTATCGGTATCGCGCCAAATCTCTGAACGCCATGACATGAAACCATTAGGCTTCGATTCGGTAAATGGCGAAGTCGCAAATAATGCCGTTGCGATTGATTGCAGTTTCATGGAAACTTGCATTTTGCGCCGCATATCTGCTTCTGATGAAAAATCCAGATTAACTTGGATTGTTGATGTTCTATACATCATATCAAGCCCAAATTTTCCAACTTTAGGCATATAATTGGTCATGATATGATAGCGGGATTTGGGCATTTGCGGCGTTTCAGAAAGACGCCATTTAGGACTTCCTCCAATGCCAAGGAAACCAATTCCTAAGGGTGTTGCAATCTCTTTTACTTGCGCAAGATGAGCATTAACTTCCCGACAAGTTTGATGGATCGTTTTTTGCGGTGCACCAGAAAGCTCAAACTGCCCTCCGGGTTCTAGTGAGATAGCCCCTTCACCCGTGGGACCGGTAAGACCGATTATATTTCCCTCATCCATGATTGGTTCCCAGCCAAGCATGGCCTGCATACCGTCTAATAGCGCACGAATACCCCGATCGCCTTCATAAGGCACAGGCCTATTACCATCTGTATAAAATGAAAATTTCTCATGTTCTGTGCCAATACGCCATTTATCTGCTGGTTTTGAGCCTTGTTGCAGATAGGCTATCAAGTCGGAAAAATCACTTATAACTGTTTGATCTGTAATATCGTGTGCCATCGATTATTTTTCCTAAAACACTTGTCTGTTTGATAATTGACTGTTTCTATCAATCTTTCAAGTAATAGATTAGTCGCGCCAATCCCCCAACATGGCATTCACAACGGCAAGAGCTGCAACGGCTGCGGTATCAGCACGCAAAATTCTTGGACCAAGAGGAATGGTTATTACAAATGGTAATTCACGCAACATCGAGCGTTCTTTATCACTAAAACCACCTTCAGGACCAATGAGAACCGCCAGTGGTGCCGTTTGCACATTCTTCAAAACTTCGATGGGATTTTGTGTATCAGAGGCTTCATCACAAAAAATAAGGCGCCTTTCAGGCTCCCACGTGTCTAACAATTTTTCTAAGGAGATAGGTTCTTTATATTTTGCAAGTGATAGAATTCCGCATTGTTCAGCAGCTTCAATGATATTTGCCTCTATTCTATCGCCATTAATGCGCGACACTTGTGTGTATTGGGTTAAAACCGGTTGCAAAACCGAAGCCCCCATTTCGACAGCTTTTTGCACCATATAATCAAGACGGGCATGCTTTAATGGCGCAAAACAATACATAAGGTCATAAGGTTGAGGTTGTTGTCTTTCCTGATGGATAGTTTTCAGCGTTACCTGTTTTTTCCTTAACTCTGTAATTTCCGCTAACCATTCCCCATCACAACCATTGAAAAGCAAAACCTTGTCGCCTTGCTTCATGCGCAAAACGTTTGAAAGATAGTGGGATTGGCGATCGTCCAGATTAACCAACGACTCGGCGATAAGAGGATGATTTAAAAATAATCTTTGCAGTTTGTAATTAGCGCGCATCACAAGAAGTTTTCCTAAGATCCATGGGTATCTGTTGCATTAGGAGACACAAATATTTCGAATTTGTCAAAAATCTTAGCAGCTTTTTACAAAAAGGTGATTGGAAATTATCATAAAATAAAATTATTAAGTGTCCAATAGACTACTCCTCCACACGCTTGATATATGGTGTTTTTGTTGGAAAGCAGCTTAACCTTTGTCCCGGGCAAAAGGATGATCTCTTTTGCCCGTTTGTTTGTTTTTTGATGATTCTAGATGACGAATAATGGTGAACAATTAACAGTTTGGAGCGTGGTTTTTTCTTTAAAAACTTTTGCTGCAGCTGCCTTGGCGCTTTATATTGCTTTTTTATGCGACCTGCCAAACCCATATTGGGCAATGACGGCCGTCTATATTGTTGCGCATCCATTATCTGGTGCATTGACCTCCAAAGCTTTTTATCGATTGCTCGGAACCGCAATTGGTGGCTTGGCAACAGTTGTCATGCTTCCCAAACTTATACCATCGCCAGAATTAACAACGCTTGGATTAGCTTTATGGCTCGGCGCATGCTTGTTTTTGAGCCTGTTGGATCGTACCCCGCGTGCCTATGTGGCAATGTTGGCAGGATATACAGCAGGCATCATCGCCTTCATGATCGTCGATACCCCTGAAAAGGTTTTTGAATACGCATCAAACCGTGTTGAAGAGATAAGTGTTGGCATCATTTGTGCCGCCCTTGTGGGGCGCCTTGTTTTCCCACGTCATGCAGGCCCAATATTGGCCACACGTATCGACAAATGGCTTAAAAACAGTGCTAACCTTGCCATTATGTGCATCGAAGGAAAAGGCAATACGCTTGAAGCATTAAAAAGCCGGCAAGAACTTGCCATGGACGCAGTGGATCTACGCAGTTTTACCACGCATGTTACCTATGATACTTCGACATTAAGAACCACTGT
This sequence comes from uncultured Bartonella sp., assembly GCA_946478665.1. GTDB lineage: Bacteria > Pseudomonadota > Alphaproteobacteria > Rhizobiales > Rhizobiaceae > Bartonella. The sequence goes on from CAMLCZ010000006.1 coordinate 56,948, forward strand.
TAATGCAATGCGTATCCTACAGAGCCGTATGGTTGCTTTATTGCCAATGGTTGCTAGTTGTAATGATCTTATTAATCAGCGCACAAAATTGATTAAAGAACAGCTTGGCGGCGTCAGCAACAACGAAAAACTCGATATGTTGATAAAGGAAACAATAAGCTGGCTTGCCACCAATAAACCAATGAAGTCAGATGGTTTAATCCGTATAAGAACGCTGCGTGAGTCGATATTGAACGATATTTCGCAATCAAAAGATTGGGTTGATCTTGTTTCGCGCAATCTGACAGTGCGTCTTGTCGATATCATGCAAATCTATTCGGATTGCTTGCATCTGCGTAACGACATTGTTAATGGCACCAAACATAAATTACATTGGCACCGTTTTGACTTTCTTGGAAAAATCCGATCAATCCATTACGATTTCGGCATTGCCTTTTTATCAGCCTTTTCGGCTATATTGGCGGTCTTTATCACTGTGACACTTTGGCGACTAACGGAATGGACCCAAGGCGGAACAGCCGCCATGATGACAGGCATTTTTAGTAGTCTATTTGCCACTAAAGATGACCCAGTGCCTGCTATCCGTGGAATGCTGAAACAGATTTTTATCGTTCTCATTGTCGCCTTTGTTTTAGAATTTGCCTTATTTCCAATCATCGATGGTTTTATACCACTGATGCTCTGTCTCGGACTGGTTCTCATTCCCGCTGGAATTATGATGGCTATACCGTCAAAATTTGCCATGGGCATGACATTGACGGTTAATCTTCCTAATTTGTTGTTGTTACAATCAAAGTTGAACAGCGATTTTTACAGTTTCATCAATATTAACACGGCAATGATATTGGGAATTATCATTGCAGCTGCAACCACAAGTATTGTCAGATCTGTGGGAGCAGAATGGAGTGCATTTCGGCTTATCCGTTCTGGCTGGTCCGATATTCTTAATGTTGCAAAGAAACAAAACAATTCAACAAAGCATAGCCAATTTTTGCATCGTATGCTTGATCGTTACGGGTTGATTGCGCCTCGCTATGCGCTCATACCACCGCATTCCGATGTTAGAAAATTCGATATTCTCAAAGATGTACGCGTTGGTCTTGATACGCTTGAATTGCAGCACCTGAAAGATAATCAAGGACCAACAAGCCGAAGAAATATCAATGAAGTCCTTGACGAACTGGCTTTTTATTATCGCGTAAAAGCAAAAAGTACCGATGAACCTGATGGTGAAGAGCTACTGGGTGCTATTGATAGGGCAATTAACTGGATAATCTCGATTCCAGATAGCGAAAGCCATCAGCGAATATCATTTGCATTAACTGGCTTGCGACAAAATCTATTTGGGAATGCTGAACCTTTTAAGGTTGTTCCCCCTAAATTTAACAGAAGGCATATGTGATGAATCCCGAAGTCGATATTTACGGCGTATATATCCCGACACTTGGTGTTCTTGCACTGGTGAGTTACTTTTTGAATGTAGGGTTACAAAAACTAATCACACATCTGCGGTTCCAACGCTTTATCTGGCACCATGCTTTATTCGCTGCTGCCACTTATTTCATCATATTAAGTATTCTTTCGATTATTGTAACACGGGTTTAACGGATATGAATAAACTTATCGCCAACTCCGGTCGTATATTTTTTACCGTCGTCATGGTTGCGATTGCCAGTCTTCTTCTTTGGCATTTATGGGATTATTACATGAACGATCCATGGACGAGAGATGGCAAAATAAGTGCGGACGTTGTGCGCGTCGCACCTGACGTTTCGGGACTCGTCACGGAAGTTGATGTTGTCGACAACCAGATGGTAAGAAAAGGCGATATTATTTTCAAAATTGACCCAGAGCGTTTTGAACTAGCATTGGAAGATGCAAAAGCACAAATAGACAATGCTAAAGCTGCCCATGACCAGGCTAAACGTGATCTAGAGCGTTATCGCAAACTTGATGACGCGACAGTTACACGACAACAACTGGAAACAGCCGAAATGCAAGAACTGCAAACGGCCGCGGCATACAGAAAAGCGCAAGTGCAACTGGATACTGCAAAGCTTGATCTTGCACGGTCTACTGTGCGCGCAAGCGTCAATGGAAAAATGACCAATTTCTCTCTTCAACCTGGTGAATATGTGACGCGTGGACAACCCGTGACCGCATTGGTTGATACCGATTCCTATTATGCTTCAGGATATTTTGAAGAAAATAAACTTGATCGAATCCATATTGCTAATCGCGTTACCATTCACATTATGGGTTCAGATACCGTTTTGACCGGCGTTGTTGAAGGTTTTGCAGCAGGTATTGAAGATCGTGAGAGATCAGAATCATCAAGTTTGCTCGCCAATGTAGCACCTACATTCAATTGGGTACGGTTGGCACAACGTGTACCGGTAAGAATTAAACTCGATCCGGTTCCTGAAAATATCCATCTTGTTGCTGGTCGTACAATCAGTGTCGCTATCAAGGAAGATCGTAAAGCCCATTAATGCAGTGACAGTGATGCAACATATTTAACTTTTTTTTACTCTAACGCAAAAAAGCTGCGAAATAAGCTTTTCATGCATTGTCGAAAAAAAAAGTTAGCTATATGACTTCTTCAAATTCATTGATTGCATTTCAAAACAGCACTTCTGATTGGAGATATAATATGTCTGCAAAGAGAGCCACTTTGGTGACTGTCGCTGCGCTTTTCACCTTTATACTTGTGGCAGCCGGTATCGGCTCAGTAGGTGCAAGCGACAAACAGTTTATCACCAACGATGGATATGGCATTCATGCGTCTTCCCGTTGATAATTATCAACGTAACGGATGATAAACTTAAGGGGCTCAATTGAGCCCCTTCTTTTTGTCTTTTAAATGTTTTTATGATCGATCATAGAGCAATCAGGTTCATCAGCCTAAGAACTCATCAGGGTTAGGCCCCATGCGCCCGTCAATTTTATCCAATGACGCGATTTTATCATGGTCTGATGCTGTTAGCTTGAAGTCGAATATATCGAAATTCTCGGCCATCCGTGCTGCTGATTGTGATTTCGGAATAGCAATTGTTCCCAATTCCATATGCCAACGAAGAACGATTTGAGCCACTGTTTTGCTATGTTCTTCAGCAATGGATTGCAACAATGGATCATCAAAAAAAAGTCCCCGTCCCAATGGAGCCCAAGCTTCTGTTAAAATGTTATTTTTCTCGTGAAATATACGGAGTTCTTTTTGCTGGAATTGAGGGTGCAACTCAACCTGATTAACAGCTGGTGCAACACCTGTTTCCTTTAACAAGCGTTCAAGATCTGCAATTCGGAAATTACACACACCTATAGAGCGAACGCGGTTTTCTTGACGCAATCTTATCAGTGCTTTCCATGTCTCAACAAATTGGTCGCGCACGGGCATGGGCCAATGTATCAAATACATATCAATTGTCTTTACGCCCAATCGTTTTGCACTTTCATCAAAGGCTTTGAGTGTTTCATCATAACCCTGATCGCTATTCCAAACCTTGGTGGTAACAAAGATTTTTTCTCGCGCAATATCTGATGCTGCTATGCCACGCCCCACGCCGCCTTCATTATTATAAATCTTGGCGGTATCAATATGTCGGTATCCGGTTTTTAATGCCTGAAGAACGGAACCTTCTGCATCTTCATCAGAAATTTTCCAAACACCATAACCTAATTGCGGAATAGTGTTGCCATCATTCATTTTTAGAACAGGTACACTCATTTATCTACTTTCCATATTTTATATTCAGTACCATTCTACTCCATCAACTTATCTAATACAACAAGTTGCGAGAACGTGAATTAATACTTAAATTTATTATATAAAATTTTCCGCGGAAAAAAATTATAGATATATTAAATTTTATATATACTTTAGTATAATTATTTTAAATGAATTACAATTTGAATAAAATTTACAAAATATATTATTTATAGATTCATAATATTTTGAATTTCAAAAGAAATACCAAAATCAACCAAGTCTTACGCGCCATTCAGCCGCTTTGACCAATCTTCAATATTATGACTTGCCAGTCTTTTTTCTGAAAGTTTCCGCCAACTTGGAGCAAGTAGATCAAGGTTCGCTATCTTCGAAAGTTCTTCTCTATCGTTTCGTGTGACATATAAAGCTCGCCATAAACGATAAATCGTCCATTCTTCACACTTTCTTTCGATACGTTTGAGCTCATCAGATAGTTTAACCGGCCCTTCCTGTAATACCCTATAATACCACCCTGTTCTGCCACTATTTTGCACTCTTAAGGCCATATCAGGCATAGAAAACCTTAAATTGAGTTTGAAGCAAGGTTGCCGTCCCTGTGATACTTCAATGATGGCACTACCCAAACGAAAGACATCGCCAACGGAAATGTCTTTTTCAGTCATTCCTACAGTAGAGAGATTTTCGCCAAAAGCTCCGGGAGCATCAAAAACGGCACAATTGTCCAATTCTGTTTTCCAGAAAGCATAATGGCCAAAATCATAATGATGAACCGCTTTTTCTACACCACCATGGTGTTTTTTATCAGCCTGATCGTCACCAATAAAGCCAGTCTTGGTCAACATAACCTCACCCTGTATCGCGGCTTTATTGATACCACTCAAAACACCTTCATTCCCAAGAGGGGTAATTCCGCCAATTCTAAGTGACAAGAGTTCAACCATTATTTTTCTCTCATATTACTGCGGTGAGCAAATTGTTTACAATAGAGATTGTATTTACAACTATTTGAAAAATATTATAAAAATTTTACAAATGCACAGTCAATCTAAATATTGGAATATTGGTGATTGGAATGACTTCTTACTGTTCAATATCCAATGGATACTGCTTTATATTGATATTTCCTTTAGGAAAATCTGCGCCATTCATTGAAAAACTATGTGGCTTTTGCAAACTATTTTTCAGACAAGTTACATCACCGCAATTTCCGTCGGAACGGGGACTTTTTTCTAAAACTGATTGCAAAGCAATGGTGTAATCCTTGACATTAGCCGCCTCTGTTTGCAACTTGGCGCTACCTTTTGTTGATAAGACCCAATTGCCCATATGCATGACCGATTTATTAACATCGAGATTTCTATTTTTGATAGCGGCTTGAATGTCCCAACGATCAAAACTTGTCTTTGCATTTTCCGAGTTCGATAAAACAAAAGCGGTATTGTTACCAAGCATTGAACGCAGATTATCGATACTATATCCCTTCAACCGTCCCGACTGGATATTCAACGTTAATTGCCCGTCCATTTTTGCAGCCAGTTCTGACCAACGGCTGAATGGTGCATGCATTAATAATATGAAGCCGGTCTTTGCCTCTATGATTGATGGTTTATCAAGAAATTTCGCCAATGTTTTAACATCGACATTGCTTCCCGAAATACGCCCTTCCAAATAGGCATTGCCATCAATTCTATTAATTTGGATATTGCATTGTATGGAGCCACCAAATGCATTTGCATTTCCGAGGTCAAATATTCCATGACCATTCCGAATCTGAATTGCTGCTGCCAGATTATTGAGTGTAACATTGCCAAATGTTGCTTCTGGTGCAGAAACACGAAGATCAAGGCCGATCTTATCCAGCACCGTCAAATCGAGCTTCTCATTCCTATCCTCATCAGGAAAAAACGCGGAAATCAATGTGTCGAGATCAAGCCCATCAAAAGCAAGTGAGCCCGTGGTAACAGGTTGACCATTTTGAACATTGGTCTCCAATGCTCCCCTTGCATTATCGTTGCCTAATTTTAAAAACACATCATTCAGTTGAACATGACCAGATTGGGCTTGCAAACGAGATTCCCAGACGAGCGGCACTTTTACGCCCTGCCCTAAAACCTGATGGTACCCAACCCAGTTAAGTGTCTGGTTCCAAGCTGGGGATCGCGCTGATAGATGGCCATCGAAAAAAAAGTTATCGGAAAGTCTCCCCTTGCCTTCAAATGTTATGCCACCGCTCCGTGAATTAAAACTGGCTTTGATTTGACTTTGTCCACCTGACAAAAATAATAATGCCTGTGCTGCATCAATATTAAGTTCTGTCAATTGTCCATGCCAGCGTGCATTGGAATGAAAATATGCAGCCCGCGTTGTTTCTGGCCATTCCATAACAGCATTCAGATCGGTAATTTTTTCTGAATTACCGTCGAGAGTTTCACGATAGATCAACTCACCATTTTCAATGACAATGCGTCCAAAAGGCTGGTTAAGCAAACGCGTTGTATCAGGATTATTGGGATTTTTAGCAACAATTTCACGCGCTTCGCGCACTGCCGATCCAAATGTACCTTGAGAGCGTGAAAGGGTACCAAAAAAATCAGATACAGTCTTTACCGGCTCGTCCATAACAAAACGTGGATGAATAATGCGTGTCTGTGAAAATGATATACGCCCCAACAAGGCATCTATGAGCGACAAATCGACTTCTATCCGTTCAGCTTCCATCAATGGCACACTATCATCTGTCATTGATGTTAAGGTAACACCTGAAAGTGACGCTCTTGGATAAGGAAAAAGATTGAGGCGAGGAGCTTCTCGCAATTGAACATTATAACCTGTCCAAGCACTAAGATCTTGCGCAAGACGAACACGGATAGCATCGGTAGAAACAAGTGCTGGTAGTGTTAGCGCAACTGCTACAATAGCCAGCACTAAGACAACAATCACACCAATAACAATTCTCGTTGCTCTATTGCGCACCATTACCCTTTACTCTCTGTTAACCATAACAGAGTAGAACCGGATTACATTTCGGCTTCCAGTGAAAAACTTGTTTCTGAAATGCCCTTGTTTAAATTTTATTACCGGGCTTTTTAGCCCGGTTTTTTTTAATCGAATTTTGTGCTTTCGACAATGGGGCACCACCACTGAATGTCCCTATTTTGTTTAACGGCATAGGCACTTAGCTAGAAAATGTAATATAGTATCATTCCTACGGATACTATGACGTGGCAATTCATAATCATTTTCACTACCACGGGCGCGCCCTTTTTGTGTTGTGACAGCAAACTTATAGCCAGCTTTTGCAACCAACTGGCGAACAATGTCATTTTCATCACCATAGGGATAGGCAAACGAATGGATTGTTTTGCCTAATGCGTCTTCTATCATTGTTTTCGATAGAATTATTTCACGCTCTGCTTGTTCAAGAGGAATCTCTGTCAGATGTGGGTGGGTTAGTGTATGGCTGCCAACTTCATGACCATGTTGTGCCCAGACACGCATTTCATCAAAGGTCATAATTTTGTCGCGTTGCGCTTTGACATTGTCCCAAGCGTTATCGAGCCCCATACGTTCGGCCACAAAAAAATTGGTAGCGGTAAATCCGAGCCTATTAAGTACAGGCATCGCATATTGATAAACCGATAAAAACCCATCATCAAAAGTGATAATTGCTATCTTGCCTGTTTTTTCACCGCGCAAATAGGGCATCCCTTCGCGAAGGGATACACCTTTAAAACCAAGCCTGTTTAACCACATCATCTGTTTTTCGAATTTTTGTGGTGTAACATAATTGGAACGCCCCGGTATTCCTGATGATGGTGGTGTGCCAATATGATGATAAAGCAGAATTGGAACAGGCATTTCAACCATCCTTACGTTGAGAAAGAACTTTTATCTTATGGCGATATAATGGGCGTGCAACTTCACGATAGAGTCGCGATAAAAAGCCACGTGGTTTCTTGATTGTTGAGCCACCAAGATCTCTGGATATTTCCTCGACAACTGGGGGCAAAACAACAAGTGGATGCACACCGGTTTGCCAATACATTTGCATAGTTGTGTCAACCGGCCTATCAAAATGCGCTGTCGCATCAAGTAAATGCTGGGCAGCGTTTTTTCCAATCAATTGTGCAACCTGACCAAGTCCAATTTGCGATGGTTTGATGAGCTTTATTGCGCCATGTTCGGCTATAATCTTTCCCTGTTCGCGCACACGAAATGGAAACCGAATAAAACTATCCTGACTGACGTGTTGTAGTGAAAACTCAAACACATCGCGAAATCCGTCATGCAGCTTTACATCGTCTTCAAGCACAAAACCCGCGTCAAGATTATCATCAACAATTTTCTGCCATGCGGCACGATGCGATAAGAAACATGCGATTTCATTTTTTGAAAGGCGAAATGGATAATATGGACGATAAAGCTTTCGTTGATAAAATTGTTGAACCACATCATCAGCCAACGAAACACTGTCGACAGCAACAATTGTTTCAGCCGCACAAGGCAAAGATTGCGAGAGTTGCTTGACCTGCTTTAAACGGTCAACAGCTCTATCAAGATGGATGATGAGTGCTTTAATATTAATCATGACACAAAATTAACCGTTTGCTCTGCACATTCAATTCAATATTCTTATGCTTATTATCATGACCATAAAAACATACTTAGCACGAATTAAAAGAATTTTATAAAAACCTGCATTTCCCTTCATCAACACGTGCGCGAACCCACTGTTCTTCAACACTCCAATTGTGCCACTTCCACCCTTTCCAAGTAAACCCGCATAAATAGATGTCCCACACGGTTAAATCAAAACGCCTCAAACAATCCCATATTCCCAAATAACCGGTAGAAGGAAAATATTTTTTCAGCAAACTTCCAGTGATATTAATTTCAGCGCACGCCTCAAGATAAAATTGTGGTGATTTTATCACAATATCTTTTCCCAATCGTCCGAAAATTTCAATGGCTTGCTTTGTCCAATCCACGCGCCTTCCTTTAAATATACGCGATAAAATTTTAGGTTGGGCAAAATATGTACGCATAATATCTGGATGATAAACCAAAGTAACCTGCTGGGTTTTTCTAAAAAAAGAAGATTCAAGAAAATCAGTATTCCATAACTTCAATTGCATTGGTTTACCGGAATTGCACATCATAAGACTGTCGATCCTAGTGCCGCTCCAACCATTGAGCTCACGTGGTTCATTAAACCGCAAGACAAAATCTGCTGCATCAATTTGTTCCGAATAATCCTTCGGCAAATCGGCATTACCAACGATCACAAGTTTTTTTCGTGTGGGTTCCATACTATGTTGCCTTCTCATTAAGCTCTAATTATTCGAAAAATGCTATTCTGCTAACAACTTTATAAACTTATAAAAATCGCGACAATAATGATTGAAACAATCAAGACGTCTAGGCTAGTAGTTTATAACTATGTCATATTAGTATAATAAAATATTACTTTTCATGATATTGACGCGATAAACGCAACCACTCGCGTGCAGCATAAGACAAATGACTCGTTTGCCGCCAAATAAGTGCCATATGCCACTCAATAATTGTGTCTGCTATTTCAACAACACGCACGTTTTTTACATTACGTTTTTCAGCAATCATTCTCGGTAAAAAACCAACCCCCATACCTGCGGCGACAAGACCAAATAAAAAATCAATTTGGCTAGATTTTGCAGTTATGATTGGTTCCAATCCTTTATTTCTAAATGCCGCAAGAACAATCGGTGTCAAAGCAAACTGACTTTCAAATAATACAAAGGGATATTTCGCCAGTTCACTGACTGTAAGGCTCTCTTTATCGCCGGCAAGTGCTTCTGGCATAAGTGCAACAACAGGCTCATTTCTTACATCTTGATATTCTAGCCCTTCAGCCACAGGAATAAGGGAAGCGGCAAGCTCTATTTCACCTGATCTAACCAATTCTTCCAGTTTTTTGCTGCCATGTTCAACAATGCTGATATCAATTTGCGGATATGAAGATGTATAACGCGCCAAAACTTGCGCGAAGAGTTCGGAACTACCAATCGGCGGCAGACCAATTTTTAATGAGCCTCTCTTCAATCCCTTTAATTCGGCAATTTCACGTTCCAGAGTATTTTCTTCGGCGATAACATGAAGAGCATGACGATAGACATATTCTCCTGCTGTGGTCAGCTGTAATTTCCCTCTGGAGCGATTAATCAATTTCGTTCCATAATGATTTTCTAACTGTGCCAATGACTTGCTAATTGTGGACTGGGTAGAATTTAAAACTTTTGCTGCTGCAGAAAATCCATTCTGACGTATAATTTCTATAAAGGCTTCCAATGTACGTATTTGCATAAATATTCTATATAGGAATAATAAGAATGAAATCAATTCATTTTACGAATGACTAATATTAACTTATCTAACGCTCCACTAGGAGTCTCAAAATGCGCCGTCGTATCAAAGTTCAAACACGTCATTTCGTGCATCATAATATTTTCGCCCAAATGGGGTTGCTTGCTGTTTTCTGGATCATAGGAGAACTTATTTCCAGATTTTTGCATCTGCCAATTCCAGGCGCAATCATTGGCATGTGTTTGGTGCTCATTCTTTTGGCAACAGGTAAATTAAGCACATTTAGCATGAAACGCGGTGCAGACTGGCTTATTGCAGAAATGCTATTATTCTTCGTTCCTGCAGTTCTTGCCTTATTAAATCATAAGGAATTTTTCGGCCTACTTGGCCTAAAAATTCTGGTTGTCATTTTAGGAGGGACATTCGTGGTCATGAGCATTACCGCTCTTACCATTGACCTTTGTTATCTCTGGATGTCGCGACATGTCAAACGCTAACTTTTATACAAATCCAATCGTTCAAACAGTTTTTTGGTCTCTCGTTACCATTCTCTTTTATTTGGTTGCTAAAGCATTTTATAGACGGTTTACCTATTGGTGGCTCACACCATTGGCGGTTACGCCACTTTTGTTAATGATCGTGGTTGTTTCTCTCAATGGCGATTATGCGCATTATATTAGCGCAACACACTGGCTTGTTGCGGTCCTTGGACCGGTAACTGTCGCCTTTGCAATTCCTATATGGCAACAGCGTGAAATCATAGCAAAAAACTGGTTTATTTTAACGATTGGTATTGTTGTCGGCTCTGTAACCTCAATGCTATCAGCTTGGGGATTGGCAACACTGTTGCAATTGGACGATACCTTGCGTCTCAGTTTGATGCCTAGATCCATAAGCACCCCTTTTGCCATGACAGTGTCGGGCGATATAGGCGGTGTACCTGACCTAACGGCTGTCTTTGTTGTGTTGACGGGTGTCCTCGGTGCCGCCTTAGGTGAATATATTGTAAAATATATGCCACTTCATTCTTCTCTGGCACGTGGTGCCTTATTGGGCATGGGCGCTCATGGTGCAGGCGTTGCCCAAGCTCATAAAATAGGCCATGAGGAAGGTTCTATAGCTGGCCTTGTTATGGTGATGGTTGGTATTGTTAATGTATTGCTAGCACCAGTCTTAGGTTGGCTATTAAGATAAGCTGGCGTTTTTGCTTAAAAACGCCAGATAAAACGCGATCCTCAATATAGTCAGTTATTGGCTAACTCTTTTGAGCGTTCCGTTGCTGCCTTAACTGTTTCTGTTATTTGTCTTTCAAATGTGCCGTCTTTCATCAATACAGCAAGACCTGCGGCTGTTGTTCCATTTGGGCTAGTTACGCGTTGTCGTAACACTTCCGGCGTTACATCGTCATTTTCACAAGCTAGCATACCCGCCCCTTTAACCGTCTGCTTAGCAAGCAGGGTCGCTGTCTTTTCTGATAAGCCACAACTGATACCCGCTTTTGTCAATGCTTCAATCATATAAAAAACATATGCTGGCCCTGATCCCGAAAGACCTGTTACAGCATGCATTTGTGTCTCATCATTAATAGAGCTTACAACACCATTGGCGGTCAATAATTTCTCTATAAAGGCATAACTTTCAGTGCTAACATTTTTATTAGCATAGGTTACTAACACGCCTTGGCCAATAGCCGCCGGAGTATTGGGCATACAACGCACAATTGCTGCATCACTTCCAAAAATATCTTCGAAAAATTTGACAGGTAAGCCTGCCGCTATCGTCAAAAATGTCGTTTTTGAACTATATTTTGAGTAAGTAGGAGCAACTTCAGCCATGTGTTGCGGCTTCACCGCCAAAATCACAAGATCAGGATTAAACTGTTCTGGAATCTTAGTATGATCTTTTATCCCATGAACCCCTAAATCAACAGCACGTTTAAGATTAGTATCTGTTGGTTCAACAACATAAACCGATGTTTTTGCAATAATAGCTTTATCAATCCACCCCTTAAGAAGTGCGTATCCCATATTTCCACACCCCACGAGTAACACTGTTTTATTCATTTCCCACTCCGTTTCTTTATGTAAAACAATAATATTCGTAATAATCTATTATCTTTATATCAGAACTATATTGTCAGCGGTGCAAATATTGCCATAAAGGGATGTTTTCTTGTCTGCAAATACGTTAAAAAAATAGAAATTCTATTGAAAGGAATTTTCATGGCAAACATTATTGACGGAAAAAAGCTCTCTGAAAAAATCCTTATAAAGGTAAAGGCAGACACGGAAGATCTATACCGACAACATGGGGTAAAACCCGGCATTGCGGTCGTTATCGTGGGAGAAGATCCCGCCAGTCAGGTTTATGTTGCTTCAAAAGAAAAGCGCGCTGAAGAGTGTGGCTTTCTTTCAAAAAAATACGCTCTTGCAGCAACAACAAGCGAAGAAGAGTTGCTATCTTTAATAAAAGAATTGAATGAAGATTCAACGCTTCATGGAATTCTCGTACAATTGCCACTCCCTAAACACATTAATGCAGATCGGGTTATACAAACCATTTCTCCCAATAAAGATGTCGACGGTTTCCATTATATAAATGCCGGAAAACTGATGACAGGTGCACTTGATGATGCTTTTGTGCCATGCACACCAGCCGGAGCCATGTTGATGATAGAACAAGCTTTGGGCAAAGATTTATCTGGCAAAGATGCCGTCGTGGTTGGCCGATCGAACATTGTTGGAAAACCAATGGCTGCACTTTTATTGGCATCAAATGCGACAGTGACCATTGCGCACAGCCGGACAAGCAAAATTGATGAAGTTTGCCGTAGTGCCGATATTCTTGTTGCTGCAGTTGGCAAACCACATATGATTAAAGGCGACTGGATTAAACCTGGCGCTACAGTCATCGATGTGGGAATAAATCGTATTCCTGCCCCTGAAAAAGGTGAAGGCAAAACAAGACTGGTTGGTGATGTTGATTATATTCCAGCTGAAAAAGTGGCCGATTTTATCACCCCTGTGCCTGGTGGTGTTGGTCCTATGACCATTGCAATGCTGATGGTCAATACATTAAAGGCTGCATGTCTAGCCAATAAATTGCCTATACCGAAATTTTAGATCCATATTTTTAAGGCAATAAATAAAGCCATTTTATCGAGAGATAAAATGGCTTTAAATTATGACAGTGCTTAACTTTAAAAACTTATTTCGTGTTATGACCTACCACAACGCTTGCCCCTTGATCCGCACGACCAACGCACTGTCTGAAGGCATGAAATAATTCTCGACCAATACCAAATTCATTGGCTGACAAGTCAGGATGCGTAATTTGACGTTGATTGAATTCTTTCTCATCAACCATAATCGTCAACGTTCCATGCCCTGCATCAAGTCGCACAATATCGCCATCTCTCAATCGTGCAATCGGTCCATTATCCAAAGCTTCCGGCGTAACATGGATTGCTGCTGGTATTTTGCCAGATGCCCCAGACATACGCCCATCAGTAACCAAAGCAATTTTCTGTCCCCGATCTTGTAAAATACCAAGAATAGTGGTCAATTTGTGTAATTCTGGCATACCATTCGCTTTTGGTCCTTGATAACGAATAACCGCAACAAAGTCCTTGCCGTCAAGTTCGCCAGATTTGAAGGCATCCTGTAATCCAGCTTGGTCATTAAAAACCCGAACGGGCGCCTCTATAAACCAATGTTCAGGCGCCACCGCAGAAACTTTGATAATTGCAGCCCCCATATTGCCCGATAAAACCCTGATACCACCGTCTGGTTGAAATGGTTTTTTCCAGCCTGCTAGAACTTTTTCATCACCACTAACATCTGGTGCTGGTTCACGGATCACACTACCATCAGAACCAAGTTTTGGTTCACTTGCATAAGCTTCTAATCCTTCACCAAAAACAGTATGCACATCGTCATGCACCAGCCCTGCTTCTAGTAATTGGCGGATAAGAAATCCCATACCACCGGCGGCATGGAAATAATTAACATCTGCCAAGCCATTTGGATAAACACGCGCCAAGAGAGGAACCGCAGCAGAGATTTCTGCTATATCATGCCATGTCAGTGTAATACCTGCCGCATGCGCCATTGCAATGAGATGAATTGTATGATTGGTCGATCCACCCGTGGCGTTTAGGCCAACAATTGCATTCACAAAGGAGCGCTCATCAATCATCGCACCTACTGGCATATAAGAATTACCCAGTGAGGTTATTTGCAATGCACGCTTTGTCGCCTCTATCGTTAATGCGTCGCGCAAAGGCGTATTTGGATTTATGAACGATGCCCCTGGCATATGCAATCCCATCATTTCCATCATCATTTGATTGGAATTGGCAGTACCGTAAAACGTACACGTGCCCGGTCCATGATAAGATGTTGATTCAGACTCGAGCAAAGCCCGCCTATCCACCTTGCCTTCTGCATATAACTGGCGGATCTTGGCTTTTTTATCGTTTCCTTGACCTGTTGTCATTGGACCGGCTGGAACAAAGATCGCCGGTATATGCCCAAATGTCAGCGCTGCAATAACGAGACCAGGAACAATTTTATCACAAATGCCAAGATATAACGCTGCATCAAACACGTCATGTGAAAGACCTACTGCCGCAGCCATAGCAATCACATCACGTGAAAACAAGGACAGCTCCATACCCGGATAACCTTGCGTGACACCATCGCACATCGCTGGTACACCACTGGCAACTTCAGCAACACCACCAGCTTCTCTTGCTGCTTTTTTTATAAGTTCAGGAAAAGTTTCAAATGGCTGATGTGCTGACAGCATATCATTATAGGCTGTTATAATACCTATATTTCCAACAACATCATCCTTCAGCCGTTCTTTATCCAATGGACCACACGCTGCAAAACTATGCGCTTGATTGGCACATGCAAAAAAACTTCTTCTCGGACGATTTGTTGCCGCTTTCTCTATACGATCAAGATATATCTCGCGCTTTGCCTTGGATCTTTCACGAATACGATCCGTAATGTCCGCAATTGTACGAGAAAGAGCCATTATCCTAATCTCCGTTATACCGATATTGTATCAAAAAGCGCATTATTGCCTGCCACATCCCGTTTATCTTCTTCATTCGGTGCCCAATAAACCTGAATTGGATGAAGCGAGTGTCTTAAAACAGCTCTGATTGGCAATTCTTTTTCCGGACCATCTTGCAAAGCTTGTTCAAAGACTTCCAATTTTTCACGGCCTTCGAGATGTAGCGCGATAAACCGTGACTGCGCAATAATTGGCAATGTCAATGTCAACCGTGCTTCAGTTAATCCTTTTGCATGAATTGGCAGTACCAAAGCACGACAATGCGGATCAATAGCCTGTTTCAACCGGTCGCCTCCCGGAAAGAAAGAAGCTGTATGCCCATCAGACCCCATACCAAGCACAACAACATCAAAAGGCTGTGGCAAACCGTTTATACGACTAGCAGCAGAAAATGCACCAAGCTCAGCGGTAATGGAAGGGTGATAAAGACCATAAAACCGCGCTTTTGATGCAAAGTTTTGCAACAATGTACTGCGCACGAGGCGTTCATTGGATCGCTCATCAGTAACAGGAACAAAACGCTCGTCCACTAAGGTAATAAGTATATTCTTCCAGTCAATATCTGCCTTGGCTAGATAATGGAAAAAAAGTTCAGGCGTTTTTCCCCCTGAAACAGCCATGACAGCCTGTTTGCGCTCAACGACGGCTACACTCAATTCTGCCGCCACTCGATCAGCCAATGCAGAAGCAAGTGCAGCTGGTGTATCGAAATTCAGCTGGTTAGTATCCATTAAACTCATTGTAATACCCTACACTGTATCATTCCAAGTACGACCATCACGTTCTATCAATGCGATAGATTTGGATGGGCCCCATGTACCTGCTGTATAACCTTGAACCGGTAATTTTGTTGCATCCCAACCTTCTTCAATCGGATCAACAAATCCCCATGCTGCTTCTACCTCGTCCCGACGCATGAATAATGTTTGATTGCCACGGACAACATCCATCAACAACCGCTCATACGCGTCCGGATTACGCACTGAAAATGAATCAGCAAAAGTCATATCAAGAGGAATGTGGCGCAACCGCATACCCCCTGGCCCTGGATCTTTAATCATCAGCCATTGTTTTACACCTTCATCTGGCTGCAATCTGATGACCAAACGATTAGGCACAATTTCCCCTGCATCCTCTCCAAAAATATTGTGCGGAATAGGTTTAAAAGTGACGACAATTTCTGACATTCTGGTGGCCATGCGTTTACCTGTACGCAAGTAGAATGGTGTACCAGCCCAACGCCAATTATTGACATCAACTTTTAAAGCAACAAATGTTTCTGTGTTGCTTTTATCCTGCTTTAAATCGTCCAAGTAAGAGCCTACAGGACCACTTGTTGAAGCACCGGCAAGATATTGCCCCCTAACTGTATGTGTCATAACATTATGCGCATCAATACGACCGAGGGAATGAAGTACTTTTAATTTCTCATCACGAACAACATTGGCTGTGTTAGCTGATGGGGGTTCCATAGCAACTAAACAGAGAAGCTGTAACATATGGTTTTGCACCATATCACGTAAAGCTCCTGCATTATCGTAATAACCGCCACGTCCTTCAACGCCGACCGATTCCGCAACCGTAATTTGAACGTGGTCAATATGGTTTGAATTCCATAGCGGTTCATAAAGCGCATTTGCAAAACGCAATGCCATCAAATTTTGAACCGTTTCCTTACCAAGATAATGGTCAATACGGAAAATCTGATTTTCGTTAAACACACGTGCTAATGTATCATTGAGGTGTTTTGCTGTTTCCCTATCGCGACCAATTGGCTTTTCAACGATAATACGTGTCTGATCTGTGACGAGACCATTTTTACCCAATCGCTCTGCTATGCCACCAAATAATGTAGGGCTTACGGCCATATAAAATGCGCGTATTTCGGCAGGTGATGTATTGATTTTCTGTTTTAACGCTGCCCAGCCTTTATCTGAGGTAGCATCCACTGAAACATAATTTAATCGTTTTAAAAAACGCTCCAATTCATCTTTATCAATATCACCAGCAACAACGTGCTTTTCAATCGCTTGACGCGCGAATTTTCTATATTCATCGTCCGTCATCTCCGAACGTGAAGTACCAATAATACGCGTTGGTTCACTAAATTGTCCGGTACATTGGCGGTGGTAAAGTGCAGGGAAGAGTTTTCTTTCCGCAAGGTCACCTGCTCCACCAAATACGATACAATCAAAAGGAGGTATCGGAATTATTTTGCTCACCATGGAAGTGTCCGTTGTTAGGAACAGCTTTTGCAGCCGTAAACCATATTAATATGTTAACATATAAGCAGATAGGTACTGAATAAGCTGTTAATTTTCGCGTTTTTCTTCGGATAAAATAAACTTTCCAGTTTGATTGGCCAGATAATGAGCTCTTATGCAAACGACAAGTGCCTATCAAATATATATTCTATAGTGAAACGCCAATTCCTTAAATTTGGTTTGGATTAAAAGCGATCCATTAACGCAAACCATTGCATAGCAAGAAAAAGCAATGGTCTTCGCAACCAGCTTCCACCTGGGAACGCTGAAATATGTAAATCTTTTAAGAGATTGATCCGATCTGACTTTCCACAAACAGATTCGGCATATAATTTTCCAACGAATGGCGCCATCATCACACCATGTCCCGAATAGCCCCCACAATAGGTAACACCCGGCATAATATCCCTTATAAAAGGCATTCTCTCTACTGTAATGGCAACGGTACCACCCCAATAATGACTTAATGCAATCTGCTTTAGTTTTGGAAACACTTCACTTACTTGCCGACGAATACGAATTTCAAGATCATTAGGAACCTGACGATCATAACTTTCTGCTCCACCGAAAAGTAAGCGATTGTCTCTACTTTTACGGAAATACCGTACAACGAAGCGAGAATCGTCAACAGATTCGCCACCACGTAATATTTCACTATCAATCGAGAGCGGAGATGTTGCACCAATATAAGAGCGTATTGGAACGATGTATTTTTCAACACCAGAGCGGAACCCTAAATGATAACCATTACTCGCCAGCAAAACCCGATCAGCCTTAATCTGCGCTTTGGATGTTGTTAAAACACATTTCCCTTCACTGCGTTCTAACGCAGTAACAAGCGTATTTTCATAAAGTAAGGCACCAGCCTTATCGGCTGCTTTTGCAAGAGCAATAACAAATTTTAATGGATTGATATGTCCCGTTCCGACATCTCGAATGCCAGCATGATAAAAATCCGATCCTAGACGATCTGCCGTCTCCGCCTTATCCATAAATGTTAGATGGTTATATCCATAGCGGCACATAGTTTCGACATGTGCCTGATACGCTTTTATTTCACGTTTTTTGTGAACCAGAGACAAATGTCCCTGCACGTAGTCAATATCAACATCACCCATACGGCAAAATTGTAAAATATCGTTTTTGGCTTCTTCTGTTAGATCAAATAAAACTTTTGTCCGTTCATATCCGTAATGTTTTTCAAGCGTTTCTACCCATTGTCTTTGGCCTGTTCCTAATTGACCGCCATTGCGCCCTGAAGCACCATCGCCAAAACGAGCAGCATCAAGTAAAACAACTTTCAATCCAGATTTTGCCAAATTCAATGCCGCTGAAAGGCCGGTAAATCCACCGCCCACAATTGCTATATCGCACACTATATTATCGGTCAGAATAGGATAGGCAGGCCTATCGGCAACACTATATTCATACCATGATGACCCAGGCGATATGCTATTTTGACGGAACATCGAGGTGTTTCCTAAACATTCAACAAAAGATATTCGCGCTCCCATGGACTAATCACATCCATGAAAGTTTCAAATTCTTGTCTTTTTATCGCAGCATAAGTTGTTACAAACGCATCGCCTAACACTGCGCGTAAGCGTTTGTCATCTTCAAACAAAGCAACAGCCTCTACCAATCCACGTGGCAATTCTATGTGATTAAGATTGACAGTATCGGTGGCTGGTTCATCTGGCTTAATCTTATCCTGCAAGCCTATCAAACCACATGCCAATGATGCGGCCAAAGCAAGATAGGGATTTGCATCAGAAGATGGAATCCGGTTTTCCACGCGCCTTGATTGCGGATCGGAACGTGGGACGCGAAAAGCGGTGGTGCGATTATCATACCCCCAGCGCAAATTGACGGGCGCCGACACATCTGGCACAAGCCGCCGATAGGAATTGACATAAGGCGCCAACATAACCAGCGCATTGGCCATGTGTTTTTGTAAACCACCGATAAAATGATAAAATGCTTCACTCTCACTATTATCGGGGTTGGTAAAAATGTTATTTCCAGTTTTTATATCAACAATAGACTGATGTATATGCATTGCCGAACCGGGCTGCCCCTGAATAGGTTTTGCCATGAAAGTTGCATACATATCATGCTTTAACGCCGCTTCACGAATAGTACGTTTAAATAAAAACACCTGATCGGCTAGCTCAACAGGATCGCCATGGCGCAAGTTGATTTCCAACTGTCCTGCACCTTCTTCGTGAATCAATGTATCAATTTCTAAACCTTGTGCTTCAGAAAAATGATACATATCATCAATCAGTTCATCGAATTCATTGACGCCTGCAATGGAATAGCCCTGTCCTCCGCCAATAGCACGCCCCGAACGGCCTACTGGTGGTGTCAGAGGGTAATCCGGATCAGGATTATTTTGTACAAGATAGAATTCAATTTCCGGTGCAACAACTGGCTTTAAACCCAAATTTGTATAAGCCTCAACAATGTTGCGTAAGACATTTCGCGGCGTAAATTCCACGCGTGAGCCATTCTGGTAAACGATATCACAAATGACCTGTGCTGTTGGATCATCTTCCCATGGAACAACACTTAATGTCGCAAGATCCGGTTCCAGTCGCAAATCACCATCGTTTTCTGGATACTGGAAGCCATTGCCATTTTCTGGATAATCACCTGTAATAGTTGCCATAAATACAGCAGATGGCAGCGCCAAAGATGTGTTTGAGGTAAATTTCTTTGATGGCATCATTTTGCCGCGCGCCACACCCGCCTGATCGGGTGTAATACATTCAATATCCTCAATACCACGCAAGGCCAGCCATTCGGACGCTTCGCGCCAATTGCCTACCCCAAATATTTTTTTCAAATAGGAAGAAGTGTCTGATTCGGTATTGTTTGTTGTTGAGTCGTTATCAGTTGTCATGAAACACCAAGTTGAACAATGAAGAAGGCTCTCTCATTTAACGTTATTTTATTGCAACCCTTTTGGTAAAACCATGTTTTTTTACCAATAGCCAACGTTATTATCGTCTCTATAACGCCAGAACATCAGGTCAGTTCATTTTTGTTGCAATATTTGATTATTCCATTCTGATTGTACATTAAAAAACATTCCAAAAGATGTGCCCAAACAAGCCATCTCGATGCAATCAAAGAATGTCAAACAAAGAATTGCTTCAAGCCGCGCTCAATAATGCAAATCATTGGAGCCTTAGTCGCCATCTTTAAAAGCTTATCAAAAATGACAGATATATCATGCCGTTACATGATACCATATCTAAGCAAGCAATGATGAAAATGATGGTACGGTTGGTAGGAGTTGAACCTACGACCTCTGGTGCCACAAACCAGCGCTCTAACCAACTGAGCTACAACCGCATAATCAGAACAACCGTTCCACTCGGTGACATACGGAAGATCGAACAATTTTGCAAGTGCTTTAGCAAATTTCTTGCCAATTTTTCCGCAGTAAAAATCACCTTATGCCGGTATATCGCGTTTCGCCCACTCTTTCGTCGTTTGATCGCGATAGTCTAAGATTGAATTAATACCATCCTTTTGCATGGTTTTGACAGTTGCTTTTAGAATATCTGAGGCAAGTGTCGTGCCTTCATAAACCAAAGCACTATAGAGCTGCACAAGATCGGCACCAGCTTTAATCTTTTCAATTGCTGTTTCACAATCCCGAACTCCACCGACGCCTATTATCGGCATATTTTTGCCCAATCTTTCACGCATTTTAGCAAGGACAATGGTTGAGCGTTCAAACAGAGGCTTACCTGAAAGCCCCCCTGCTTCATTAACGAAAGACGTATTTTGCAACCCTGTGCGCGATAATGTTGTGTTGGAAACGATAACACCATCAAGGTCGGAAGCCAAAATTTGATCGGCAATGTCATCCAAACCTGTTTCACTTAAGTCAGGCGCAATTTTCAAAAAAACAGGCACAAGACTATTGGCTTTTGCTTTTTCAGCAGCTCTCGCTTCACTGATTGCAGATAGAAGCTCTTTCAAACTATCTTTTGCCTGAAGATTTCGTAACCCTGGTGTATTGGGCGAAGATATATTGACAACAAAATAATCTGCCACATCATAAAACTGTTTAATGCCTAGGGAATAGTCGTTAATTCTATCGGCAGAATCCTTATTGGCGCCAATATTAACACCAACAATTCCCTGACGCTTTCGAGCATTTAAACGATGATATGCCGAATCGTGTCCCTGGTTGTTAAATCCCATTCTATTAATAACAGCTTCGTCTTCAACCAATCTAAACAATCTTGGTTTGGGATTACCTGCCTGTGGCTTCGGTGTGATTGTACCAACTTCGGTAAACCCAAATCCCAACCGCAGTATCGCATCGGGTATTTCTGCATTTTTATCAAAACCAGCTGCCAGTCCTAAAAAATTGGGAAATTCAAGGCCAGCTACTTTAACAGCAAGACGTTTGTCACTTATTTGTTGGCCAATTCCCAACCCTGTTTTCAAAGCAGCTATTGCCATACTATGCCCGAATTCAGGTGAAAATTGAAAAATTATCGGCCTCATGAAGGTACGAAAGAAATTCATGACATAACCTCCGAAAAACTGAAAAGCCCCTGCTCATTCGCTTCAAATTTTGCAACACCAACAACGCTATCAAGCATAAGTGCGCCATAAAGATGCGGAAACAGATCTCCCCCTCTTGATATCTCATATTTCAACGCATCAGAATCCAATAAGTCTTCATCAACGGTGATAAGCAACAGATTTGATAAGCCCTTAAAGTGCTTGTTCGCTGTTTCAGCCACCTGATCTGCAGTGGAAAAATGAATAAATCCATCCTTCACATCAACGGGTGACCCCGTAAACACACCTGTCTTCTCTGCTGCGTCCCACTCGATTTGAGGAACTATTTTATAAATTAGAGCCATATCAAAATTAGCCTATGCCGCATTTTTGTCGTTTATTCAGAATTTATTCGAATAGCACCCTATATAAGGGAAGTATGTTTTTGAACCAAGGAATAAAAATGACCAAATCTTTCTTTGAAAAAGTTCTGTTAATCACAGCCCTCTCGTTACTTACTGTACCGACATTGTCTCAAGCCCAAGCGTCTGAAAATCGCTTTCAATTTCAAAAAACAGACAATGGAATTTTGCGTTTTGATGGTGAAACAGGAAGTATCGACAAATGTAGCGAAAAAGACGGCACCTTTAATTGCACATTATCCAATGATGATCGCGCGCATTATGAACAAGAGATAAAAGCATTAAAGGAAAAAATTGCAACGTTTGAACAAAACAAGCAAGAGAACAAATCCAATTTGCCTACAAAGCAGGATTTAGACCAAGCTTATGGCATCATGAAGTATTTTTTCGATAAATTTCATGATGATGCCAATAAAGATCGCTCGAGCCCAGATTATAAGGATAATTCGCTTTAATTTTTCTACCAATTCTACTTCAATTAAAACTTAAGATAAGCCTTTTCTTTCAAGTTTAGTGCGATATCCTATTTTGTATTCGTTTCTATATACATACATTGAAATTATCGTTTAGCTTGTCTGAAAGTAGAAAAATGCTTAAAGAATTCAAAGAATTTGCTCTCAAAGGCAATATGGTTGATCTGGCAATCGGTGTTATCATCGGTGGTGCATTTGGTGGCCTCGTCAATTCGATTGTCAACGATCTTTTGATGCCAGTTATTGGATTGGTTACTGGCGGTATCGACTTCTCTAATATGTTTATTCAGCTTGCTGGTGAAAAGCAGACAACGTTAGACGCTGCGAGAAAAGCCGGTGCCACGATTGCTTATGGGCATTTCATCACCCTTCTCATTAATTTTCTGATTATTGCATGGGTGCTGTTTGTTATCGTAAAAGCATTGAACGCTATGCACCGCAAACAAGAAGCAGCTCCTAAACCACAAGAGCCTCCTCGTGATGAGCAACTCCTTACGGAAATTCGCGATTTGTTAGCAAATAAAACCAAATAAGTTTAGTCAAATCTGTTTCAGAAACGCGACCTTTAAAATATCGAAATCAACCTTGCACAACGGGAAAAAATAACTCAACCGTTGTGCCTTGATTAGGTTTTGACAAAAGAAGAAAGCGACCACCGTTTTTTTCGACAAGGCTTTTTGTCGTAGGTAGTCCAAGCCCCGTACCAATAAAGACAGCATCGCCTTGCCGACTATCCCTACGATTAATCTGCCCATATGGCTCTAATGCTCTAGCCATCTCTTCCTCACTCATACCAATACCATTATCGCTAATAGATATTTTAATGAAATTGGCTCCTGTATATGCCAGATGCACAACGATTTGCCCACCTGATGCAGTAAACCGAATAGAATTTGAAAGAATATTCCAGATAATTTGACGAAATTCTTGCGCATCAATTGTGATGGACGGCACTTTGGGAGGCATAACAACACGAATGATAATACCATTCTCATTGGCCTGATTTTCAAGCAGAGAAACAGATTTTCTTAATTGTGTAACAACATCAAAATGTTGATTATCAACATTTTGAGGTGCTTTCTCCTTATCATCATGTCTTAATTTGGCTTTATCCAAGAACCTGTTGACGAGTGTCAAAATATGTTTACCAGACGAAACAATATCACGCAGATACCCACGATAACGCTCGTTCTCTATCTTACCAAATCTTTCCTCGCGCATGATATCGGCAAAGCCTATCATAGCATTCAGTGGCGTTCGAATTTCATGGATTGTTTCTGCAAGTGCCTCATTATCGAATTGTTCCTGAGCCTGCGGTGCGACATTGGTCATATCACGCAATAAAGCAGCATACCCCTCCTCCGACGATAGAGGCACAAGAGTAACCAACACTTTGATAATTGTTTGATCTCTTGTGTTAATCTCAGCTTTTTCACCACGGTTAAAAAGACGTTCAGCACCTGATAGATCAAGGCTTTTTAGATATTTTTTTATGCTGCTACTTGTTGAAACGCTAAACAAGGTTGAAAAATCGTGTTGCAAAATATCTTCATTATCATAACCAGTTAAGGCCGATGCAGCGTCACTCAGCGCCTGAATATTACCATTTTTATCTAACCAGATAACACCATCTGTCGCTGTATCGAGAAGGTTTAGTATTGCCGACCGTTTCGGCAAAAATGCTACCTCCTCATTTTCTTGGTGAGACAATGCCGTCGATATTGATAAAGGTCTTATTGCATCATGCTGAATATCAGGAATTGACAAGTGAAGTTCACTTTTTAGCCTTTCTGCAATTTCCCGAAACGCTGAACGTTCCGATGAGGAAAGGCCACCTGTTGGCACTTCATCATCGACGACTGGCACATCACTAACTGTTAATTTCTGTGGTGGAATAGTTAGAATACCGAAGCCACGAAACCCTTGTAATGTTTCATTAAGATCAAAAATTGGTACTCCCGACAGAGTTATTGAGAGTATTTGCCCTGTTTCATGATCGTTTAATTGAAGCTCTATATTATCCCATGATTGGGACTTTGCGACATTTTCTGAAATATCTAAAAAGCCTGTTTCATGAAAATCTGTTGCCAAAGCTTCCAATTGACGATTGAGCAATCTTTCAGTTGCAATATAATGCTGATTTAACAGTGTTTCAGAAAATTCTTTAAAAGTACCATCTGCCGCCATTTTCCATGTGAACCGCAAATTTTCTTCAGAATCTTCATTGCCTATGTTTGTCTCATCCCTTTGCGGTAAAAGGTTCGATACATTTACAGATAAAACGAGATATTGGGCTGGATTATCTCTCAAGCGTATTGCATTAACCTGAACAGACATATCCTCTTGTTTCACAACGGTTTTAACTGGCATATCATTGTCAATGGATTGCAACAGAATTCGTGTAGCGTCGCCATCATTTTTATAATTGTCGCTAGAAGCAATAATATTACCGTCTTCATCTAATATGGCAGCAGAAATATCCTTATCTGCCAAGCCTGTAATAAGTGATGTCGGTTCATTTGAATTGTTTGTCTTGTTTTCTTGAGCAAGAATAACGGATCCGACCCCAGAAACATTTGTTTTTGACAGGATAAAGGACTTCGCTTGGGGCTTACCACGCAAAAGAACAGAACGGCCGCTGGTTAATCCGTTTTCTATTTGGCGGTTAATCGTAACATCGAAAAATGGTTCATGTTCCAGTGCTTCAGAAAGTGTTGAGAACCCAAAAAACTTTGCCGCTTTGCCATCAAGCCATAAAAGATTGTGTTGACCTTCGCTTAAAACAAAAGCCATACGCCCACTTACAAAAGCGTCTTTTATCTCTTTGCATGCCAAAAAGTCTAAGAATGCCAAAGGTTTCTCCATGCATCATCACAAGCTATCCAATATTTATAGAATAGGTTGTCAGCAAGCAAAAGAGAAAACCTCAAAGAGTAAACAACGAAATACGGATAACGCGACCAGTCAATTGCGACACATACCAGCAAAAAAGCGCAAACCAAATGATTTGCGCTTCTTATCAATTTACATGGTTATTGACCGTATTTTAAAAACTATCGCGGCCATGATTAAGAAGAATTTCTCGTTTACCAACATGGTTGGCTGGCCCAACAATGCCTTCTGCTTCCATACGTTCAACCAAAGATGCAGCTTTGTTATAACCGATAGCCAAACGGCGCTGTATATACGATGTTGAACATTTCTTATCACGCATAACAACTTTAACAGCTTGTAAGTACAACTCTTCCGCGTTTTCACCGGCATTACCAGCAGCAACAATATCTGCAATAGAATCGGCGTCTTCTATTGTTTCTTCTTCATCTTCACCGTCAGTTACTGTTGCAAGATAATCAGGCGTACCTTGTGTTTTAAGATGCGCTACAACATGTTCGACTTCTTCATCGGAAACAAATGGACCATGAACACGAACAATGCGTCCGCCGCCCACCATATGCAACATATCACCCTGCCCAAGCAGCGTTTCTGCACCTTGTTCGCCAAGAATGGTACGGCTATCAATCTTGGAGGTAACCTGAAATGATATACGCGTCGGGAAGTTCGCTTTGATCGTCCCTGTAATAACGTCTACCGATGGTCGCTGTGTTGCCATGATAAGATGAATACCTGCAGCACGCGCCATTTGTGCCAAACGTTGTATTGCACCTTCAATCTCTTTACCGGCAACCATCATAAGATCCGCCATTTCGTCAACAATGACAACAATATATGGCAGTTTTGACAAGTCCATCGCTTCTTCATGATAGAGCATTTCGCCCGTTTCTTTATCAAAGCCGGATTGCACTGTGCAGGTGATGGTTTCTCCTCTTTCAACCGCCGTCGTTACACGTGCGTTGAAACCATCAATATTACGGACGCCAAGTTTCGCCATTTTGCGATAACGATCTTCCATTTCACGTACAGCCCATTTCAGTGCTGTTACAGCTTTCTTAGGATCGGTTACCACCGGTGTCAAAAGATGTGGAATTCCATCATAAATTGATAATTCCAGCATTTTCGGATCAACCATAATGAGGCGGCATTGTTCTGGCTTTAGCCGATATAGGAGTGATAAAATCATTGCGTTAATAGCAACTGATTTACCCGAACCTGTTGTGCCTGCAACCAAAAGATGCGGCATCTTAGCCAATTCGGCAATTACAGGTTCTCCACCAATGTTTTTGCCCAATGCTAATGGTAATTTAAAATTGCTGTCTTGAAACGCCTTGGATTGAATCAATTCCCGTAAATAAACTGTTTCACGAACCTTGTTCGGTAGCTCGATACCAATCACATTCCGTCCAGGAATAACAGCAACGCGCGCTGAAATCGCAGACATTGAACGAGCAATGTCATCAGAAAGACCGATGACACGAGATGATTTGACGCCTGCTGCAGGCTCAAACTCATACATCGTTACGACAGGACCAGGGCGAACATGAATAATTTCACCCTTGATACCAAAATCTTCTAGCACACTCTCCAACAGACCGGCACTGCGTTCCAATGTTTCCTGTGATATGATAGCACCATCCTGATAGACTGGCTGCTGCAACAGATCAATTGATGGAAAAACATAAGAACCATCATGATCGGCTTTAGGACTTGGAATAAAAGCCGGATTTAATGTACGAAATGGCGCGGAAATTTTTGCCATCGTTGGCGCCGCACGATGACTTTCATTCTGCATTGAAGCTACGGCTTGTTGTTCAACTGTTTGATGAATTTCAGGAACGACATTAGATGTCTCTGTATCGTCAACGATGACAGGCTTTACATCTTCAACAACGTGTTGGACAGGAGCTTGAATTTCAGGTTCAACAATCGTCTCGTTTGATTGGTTTAATGTATCATTCTCGACTGTTTCATTGACTGGACCATAAACCGGGGTTTCATGAACATTAACAGTCATGACATTGTCATGTTGCACAACATCATGAACATTTGCACTATTTTGATCTGTTATTTGTTCATGCACTTGCGAAGAGGTTTGTGAATCAGTTTGACTAGGCGCAGTTACGCTCATTTCGACTTGGTCGCCATCTGTCGATACTGATGCCTCATGGACAATATTGCTTTGAGATTCTTGTTGACGTCTATTCTTTGAAAATCGACATTCAAGAACCCGATACAAATCGGTGATGGAGCTGTGATTATCCACCTTAACATCTGTAGGAGGCTGTATACTACCTGCCTGAGCTAGTGAATTTTTCTCAAGCGAATTCAATTGGTCGGCTTGCGATGCGTCCGAGTGAATAGTGTCAAATAAAAATGGTCCAACTTCAAAAAAAGCAGAATCTGAAAGGTAAAGAGGTTTATTGGTATGCGTTAAAGTTGGGGTGGTATTATCCGTCACCGAAGCGCTATCTTCGAAAATTTCGGCAAGAATATCCGATTCTTCTGGCTCCAACATTGGCACAGCACTATTTGAGTCGGACTCACTGATAGGTTCAATAGCTTTTTCAGAAATTGGGTCAGAAGCAACATTCTTTGTTTGCTGCTGTTCAATAATTTCCATCGAATTACGTGAAGCATTTTCCCGACGCCGCTTTTGTCCAGCCGCAAAAGCTTTCATTTTTTCGGCGAATCCCGGATCGTTCTCGATACGCTTGCGCAAAAGTTCAACTTCAGGCGTGCGTGTAAAACGCACATTTTGTCCTAATGCAAAAGCCTTTTTCCATATTGTTGGATAAGCCGGTACAATAGCTTGCTCAGCTTCTGTTGCCGCCTTTTTTGAATTGGATGGTTCTGCACGATTAGCCGATGGACGAGCAGATACAGGATTTGTTTTCAGATTACGCATGACACTCAAACTAGATTGCGGCAATCCCAATGATTGCCTCATACCAAAACTCAATAGCCAGACGTTAAATTGTGAAAGTTAATAACCTTTTGCCAAATTTGATAAGAGTCACAAAAAAGCCACCCGAAGATGAACGAGTGGCTTTTATATGGTTAAAAAATTCTGACAAGATGATTGATAATATCAACCAATCGCCATTAATCTTGCATTTCCGCCAGCTGCAGCGGTGTTAATTGATGTTGACACTTCTTCAACCATAAAATTCAAATTATAAGGAACATCATCTGCCACCAAAGCCTCACTTGAAGCCGCTTGCGTCAACACAAGTGGACCAGCGATTCTTATAATTATTGATTGAAGTTTTTTAACGCGTTCGACATCACCTTCTATCAAGCATCCTGCATAAGGACCATCGGCGTCATAGTTTTCTGTCCAGATCAATCGTGAGGAGATGATCTCTGGCAAGTTTGGCAATGCCTTTTGCAGCATAGATGACGCGTCAATAACACCGATATTTCCTGTCGCCAAAACACATGCTATCTGCCGATATAGACCTGTCTCTGTAGATGGGAACAGGAGAATACGTCCGCGTGGGTGAAAAGCGTAATGATTATCTTCGCCAACAGGACCTGGAAGTTCAACATCTGTCCCCACCAAAGATTGAACCGCAATGTTTCTAGCAAATGAAGCATCATCAGATTTGCCTTCATTTGATAACCATTTGGAAAATTCCATAAGGACATTATTTGGGGTGCCAGAATGTGGCAGATTGAGCTTTGGCTTACCATGGATCAAGCGACTAAGGTAAAGTGACCCGCCAGCTTTTGGTCCCGTACCCGACAAACCGCGACCGCCAAAAGGCTGCGATCCAACGACAGCACCAATAATATTACGATTTACATAGATGTTACCCACCTTGATACGCTTGGTAACATGGTCAACAACATTATCAAGCCGTGTGTGTAAACCAAATGTCAAACCGTATCCAGAAGCATTGATATCATCTATAAGCTGATCGAGTTCTTCTCTTTTAAAGCGGACAACGTGCAATACTGGACCAAAGACTTCGCGCTTTAACTGCTTGACATTTTCAAGCTCGATAATTGTCGGAGCAACAAATGTACCGTTTTCGGTGCCTTCTCCCAATGGAAGTTGGGTTACTTTATGCCCCATGGCATGCATTGTTTCAATATGGGTGTCGATATTGTCTTTTGCTTCTTGGGTAATAACAGCACCGACATCAGTACCGATAAAATCTGTGCGCCCTAGTCGTAGCTCGCGAATTGCACCTTTTAACATCTCAAGTGTACGATCCGCGACATCTTCCTGTAGGCACAATACTCTTAATGCGGAACATCTTTGCCCTGCACTATCAAAAGCCGATGCAATAACATCTCCTACAACCTGCTCTGCCAAAGCTGACGAGTCTACGATCATGGCATTTTGACCACCAGTTTCCGCAATAAGTGGAATTGGCTTACCCTCGGCTGTTACACGTTTTGCAAGCTCTGCTTGAATAAGCCGCGCAACATCTGTTGAACCGGTAAACATAACGCCTGATGTCTCTTTGGCAGCAACAAGAGCGGCACCAATTTTTCCGTCACCCGGCACAAGCTGTAACACATCTTGTGGTATGCCTGCCTCGTGAAGAATACGAACACCTTCAGCAGCAATCAGTGGTGTTTCTTCGGCGGGTTTAGCAAGAACCGTATTTCCAGCAACCAGCGCGGCTGAAACTTGTCCAATAAAAATAGACAATGGGAAGTTCCATGGGCTGATACAAACCACCGGTCCAAGTGGTGTTTCATTTCCTTTGAATGTTTCACGAACTTCCGCGGCATAAAATCTCAAGAAATCAATAGCTTCACGAACTTCCGCAATAGAATTTGGTATTGATTTTCCTGCCTCACGTGCAGCCAAGGCAAGCAATGTCGGCATACGAGACTGCATAATGTCTGCAGCCTTATCCAATATATCAGCCCTTTTTGAAGGTTGAACTTTAACCCATGCGGCACAAGCCTTAGCAGCCGAAGCTACCATTTGTTCCGCATCTTTTTCGGTTACTTCGATAACTTCCCCAACCACATCAAGGTGATCGCCAGGATTAACAACGGGACGCCCTTTTTGACCCTTTTTCGCACTGGCAGGCGCTGACACCCATTTTACATCAGAACTTTTCTGGAATTCTTCAGAAAGGTGCGCCAAAACAGTTTCATTTGATAGATCATAACCGCTGGAATTAGGACGTTTTTCGCCAAACATATCCTTAGGTGCTGCAATTTTTTCATGTTGCTCGCCAATAACGGGCATCGCACGGACAACATCTACCGGATCAACAATCATCTCTTCAACAGAAATGGACTTATCAGAAATCCGGTTAACAAAGGAAGAGTTTGCGCCATTTTCAAGCAATCGACGCACGAGATAAGCAAGTAAGGTTTCATGTGTGCCACAAGGCGCATAAATGCGAGCAGGACGCTGCATTTTGTCTGGCCCCACAACTTCATCATAAAGCGGTTCACCCATACCGTGTAGGCATTGAAATTCAAATTGCTCTACTTTGTAGTTATCTGGTCCTGCCAGATGATAGATTGTTGACATTGTTTGCGCATTATGCGTCGCAAATTGCGGAAATACAGCATCCTGTGCTGCAAGTAATTTACGCGCATTTGCCACATAAGACACATCCGTATAAACTTTGCGCGTATAGACTGGAAACCCTTCTAATCCATCAATTTGTGCGCGTTTGATTTCCGCGTCCCAATAGGCACCTTTAACCAAACGAACCATCAAGCGGTGGTGGCTTCGGCGTGCAAGATCAATCAAATAATCAAGAACGAATGGACAACGTCGACCATAAGCCTGAACAACAAATCCAATACCATTCCAACCTTCAAGATCTTTGTCAAAACAAAGACTATCCATAATATCAAGCGACAGCTCCAACCGGTCTGCTTCTTCCGCATCAATATTGAGACCAATATTGTAGTTTTTACAAAGCACAGCCAATTGTTTGACACGCGGCATCAATTCACCCATCACCCGATCGGCTTGAGAACGGAAATAGCGCGGATGCAATGCTGATAATTTAATGGAAATGCCTGGTCCTTCATAAACGCCACGACCATTGGAGGCTTTACCAATCGCATGAATTGCATTTTCATAATCGCGATAATAACGGTCAGCATCTTCCGCTGTCGTTGCTGCTTCACCAAGCATATCATAGGAATAACGGAAACCTCGTTCTTCCAACGGCTTGGAACGTTGTATTGCTTCTTCTATGGTTTCCCCACGCACAAACTGTTCTCCCATCATACGCATGGCCATATCCACGCCCTTACGAATGATTGGCTCGCCACACCGTGCAACAAGTTTACCCAACGCGGAAGAAAGTTCATCAGGGTTGAATTTTTTTGTAAATTTTCCCGTAATAACGAGACCCCAAGTTGCAGCATTTACAAAAAGAGATTTTCCACCCCCCAAATGGGAGTTCCAATCACCGCCTGCGACCTTATCACGGATAAGCGCATCTCTGGTGGCCTTATCTGGTATGCGCAATAATGCCTCCGCAAGACACATAAGTGCGATGCCTTCATGAGACGATAAGGAATATTCATGCACCAATCCTTCTACGCCATTACCTTTATATTTGGCACGCATGGTTTCAATAAGACGACGCGCTGTATCGGCAATCTTTCTTTTTGTAGCGTCATCAATTGTTGCTGCCTCTAACAACGGTTTGAGACATTCCGTTTCTGGACGGCGATAAGCCGCCGTAATTTTTTGGCGTAATTCGCTCTGTTTAGAAATTGGAGGGGCAAATTCAGCAAAAGGCTTTGATGCTCTGGTCATAATTATCTTTCCACTCTGGATGGCTAATGCACATTCGCAACCTAATGGCTGCATAGATTGACAATCATATCACCGCGAATAGTTTACATCTCGCAGAAAAATAGATATTTATTAGGTAATTTTCTTGTATTTTTATACTGTTTTAGGATTTTTTATATAAATGTCGAGTTCTAATAGTGAAATTGACCGAATAGATAATCGCATTATTGATGCTTTGGTTGAAAATGGCCGTATATCCATAACCGAGCTTTCCGAAAAAGTTGGGTTATCTAAAACACCATGCCAATTGCGACTGAAAAGACTTATCAATGATGGATATATTACTGGTTTTCGCGCAGTTCTTAATCCCGCCAAAATGGGAATGGATCATATAGCATTTGCTGAAGTAAAACTTTCTGACACGCGTGAAGAAGCTTTAACCGCATTTAATACAGCCGTTAAAAAAATCCGCGAAGTTGAAGAATGCCATATGATTGCCAGTTCATTTGATTATTTGTTGAAAGTTAGAACTAGCGATATAAAGCGCTATCGCATTGTTTTGGGAGAAAAAATTTCTACTCTCCCTTATGTTGCAAGCACATCGACTTTTGTCGTCATGCAAAATGTTGTCGATGCTGGCTTCAGGCGCTAAAAGAGAAAACACCTGAAGCCTTTGCGGTTGCTAGTTTAATTTTGGATGTTGATCTACAAGATTTTGTCTTTGTTCTTCCAAGTCAGATATTTGCTCTTCAATAGCATTGACCTGATCTTCGATATTATCAAAATGTTCTTGTAAAACTTCTTTCGCTTCGGATCGTGAAGATGCAACCGGTGTTGCATCTTTTAAAGGTCTATTTGCCGTTTCAGGAACGCTAATTGCCGCTACCAAGCCAAAAACAGCGACAATGATAAGATAATATGCCGGCATATATAATGAATGAAACATTTCGACCAACCAGGCAGCTATTGGCGGTGTAAGCCCAGCTATTAAAACAGCAATATTAAAGCAGATAGCCAAGGTTCTAAATCGAACCTCTGTAGGAAAGAGCGCTGGAAGAATAGATGCCATTACACCGGTAAAACAACAAAGAATTAGAGCTAGAATTGCAATACCCACTGTTATGAAAATGATACTCGAATGCCCAATCATATAAAAAGCAGGAATTGCCGAAACGAGAAGAGCAATTGAACCCAAATATAAAAAAGGCTTGCGCCCTATCCTATCGCTTAAAAATCCAATAAATGGCTGCAAAAAAAGCATGAAAACCATAACAACAATAATAATCAACACCCCATGATTATAACTGTAACCAAGATTTACAGAGAGATAGTTGGGCATATAGGTTAAAAGCATATAATAGGTAGAATTGGTTGCTATTACCAAAAAACAACTGACCAATATGCCTTTTAGATTGTCGTGAAAAATCGCCCCCATTGAAATTGCGGGTTCCAACTTGGTTTCGCTGTTGTTTTGGGCTTCGTAAGTTGGTGATTCATCCAGCGACTTTCTTAAATAAAGCCCCACCAATCCAAGTGGTAAAGATACAAAAAACGGAATGCGCCATCCCCATGCGTTCATCAATTCTTGCCCTAAAACGAACGAAATCAATGAAACAACAATAGCACCCACAAGAAAACCGGCAATGGAACCAAAATCCAACCAGCTTGCTAAAAAACCACGCTTACGATCAGGCGAATATTCACTAACGAAAACCACCGCTCCCGCATATTCACCACCGACAGATAAACCTTGAATAATTTTTGCCAATAATAATAGTATAGGAGCCAATACACCTATTGTGTCGTATGATGGAATAAGACCGATAAAAAATGTACTCGCCGACATAAGAATAATAGTAAATGACAATATATTCTTACGTCCGTATTTATCTCCCAAATAACCAAAGACAGCTCCGCCCAACGGGCGAAATAAGAATGGGATAGAAAATGTAGCAAGTGATGCGATCAGTTGTACTGATGATGGTGCTGAAGCAAAAAATGTCTGCCCTATCACAACAGCTAAAAAGCCATAAACACTAAAATCAAACCATTCGATAGCATTGCCTAAACCGGAAGCACATATAACTTTGCGTAACTCTTGATTACCAACAATCGGAATATCTTTAACTGTAAGTGGTTGCTGTGTCGCATCGGACATATAGTCTTCCTTCCTCTCAAATACATTATGCAAAATATATTTTTCTTGAACGCGGATAGAGAACCTATTGGGATCAAGATCTTTTCATACCAAACGACAACACCTTTTAAGTCGGATAACATTTGTTTCCATTTACAAATCAAATTCACATGGACGAATTAACCCCTATGTGAATTCAACTCTTAGAAACACGCGGCAAAAATAGCGTGCTCAATACTGGCGATAACGCTTTTGAAATAGGGCAAATTGACCCATCGTCAACAATTTAGGTGTAATAAAATGGCGATCTTTACCGCCAGTTTTTACGGTCATTGATAATTTCATATATCAATTTTTATAAGCCGGATAATTATCTTTTCTTTGCAGAATTAGGCAATATATTCCATCTCATAAGTTTCACAAAACGGAAGCCCCATGGAAGAACTGATCTACATTTTGCCTTTTGATGAATATGGGACAGCCATTTCCGTTTCCCTTATTATTATTGCGCTCATCATATTTTCATTCATTATGCGCATTCTCAAAATACCGCAAAAGCTAATGGTTATCTTCACAGGTGCGTTAGCAATGATGGCTTTGTATGCCTTTCAAAGCGACAGTGTGAGTCCAATTCAGCCCTTCATTGATTTGGCAAAAAGGCAAAAGCAAATCGATCAGCAGCTTAAAAATGCTCCCATACAATTGAAAGGTAGCAAGCTGACTCAGGCAAAAGTTCGTCAAAATGCAATTATATTATATGCCATTATGGACGATAATTCTGCTAAAAGCACAAATGGAGGAGATACAGAAAATGCTGCACCCCAATATATCTCAAGTCATCTAGCGCAATATTGCAAAATTCTTGATTTGGAAAATGATCTACCCTACAGAAAAAAATACAAAGACTATATTGATATGAGAGTTCTTCATTACATAATATTTTTACAAATCGGTAATGATAATTATCAGATAGAAATACCGTCTTCCGCTTGTAAAAATAGATAACTCTAAAAATAAATAATTCTTATTTTTAGATTAATTTTATTAAGCGCAAAAATACACGTATATTTTATGTGAAATTGTGTCGATATATGCTAAATTGATCTTTAATAGCATTTGACTACAATTATTACGTATCTTGAATGGGAACCCTTCTTTTTCTGCTGATAGATAGCGTTATAAAATCGTTTCCATATTGTTTTTTCAAAACATTTTTCTAAACTTCCTGCATATTTGTTAAGGAGCTTATTATGCGCAATACACGCAAATTTTATATTGATGGCGCCTGGGTTGATCCAATTGATGGCATTGATCTAGATGTAATTGATCCATCAACGGAAGAAGTATGTGCTACAATTAGTAATGGCGGGGCAAAAGATGCAGATCGCGCGGTAGCTGCTGCGAAAGCGGCATTTGCAAGTTGGAAAAACACCTCACCTGAAAAACGTCTGGCTTATGTGGAAAAAATACTAGCCTTGTATAAAGCTCGTTCAGAAGAAATCGCCAAGACCATTTCTATTGAAATGGGCGCGCCAATAGATATGGCCCTAGAACATCAAACCGCTGCTGGCGCAGAAAATATTGAAATATTCATTGACAGTTTTCGTAAATTTGCGTTCCAAACCAATCTTGTATCCGGTGATAACGAAGCCTCATTAGAATATGACCCAATTGGTGTGGTTGGCTTAATCACACCATGGAACTGGCCAATGAACCAAATGACGTTAAAGGTTATTCCTGCCTTGCTGGCCGGTTGTACATTGGTTCTCAAACCTTCAGAAATTGCACCACTTTCTTGCTTGATTTTTGCCGAAATTATCGATGAGGTTGGTTTACCCGCCGGTGTCTTCAATTTGGTAAATGGCGATGGGGCAAGAGTCGGTAGCCATTTATCAGCACATCCTGATATTGAAATGATAAGCTTTACTGGTTCTACAAGGGCTGGAAAAGCAATATCGAAAAATGCTGCCGATACTTTAAAACGCGTATGCCTTGAATTAGGGGGCAAAGGAGCTAATCTGGTTTTTGCCGATGCTGACGAACAAGCGGTAGAACGTGGTGTGCGTTATTGTTACAGTAATAGCGGGCAGAGCTGTAAAGCACCAACACGCATGTTTGTGGAGCGTTCGTTCTATAAAAAAGCAATGGAAATCGCCAAAACTGTCGCGAATAGTATAGAATTGGCACCGGCAAATAAACATGGCAACCATTTGGGTCCAGTCGTTTCAAAAACACAATTTGATAAGATTCAGGATTTAATCCAATCAGGTATCGATCAAGGTGCAACATTGCTGGCTGGCGGCACAGGTTTACCATCTGGAATAAATAAAGGGTATTTCGTGCGTCCAACAGTATTTGCCGACGTTACACCTGAAATGCGCATTTTCCGGGAAGAAATTTTTGGCCCTGTTCTATCAATGATCCCTTTTGATAGTGAGGAAGAAGCCATCGCAATGGCTAATGACACAAATTATGGACTAACCAACTATATTCAATCGCAAGATATAAAAAGATGCCAACGCTTAACGAAGGCTCTTCGTGCTGGCATGATAGAAATAAATGGTCATGGCTTACCAAATGGAAGTTATTTTGGTGGTGTCAAATCTTCCGGCCGTGCACGTGAAGGTGGTCTTTGGGGGATTAAAGAATTTCTTGATACAAAAGCTGTATCAAGATTCTAGATATAATTAGATTTTCCGACAATGGACATATATCTGTTGTCGGAAATTTATCGTACTTATCATCCCTTTAGCCGTACAGGATATGCCTTGATAGAATTAATTACTGACGAAACAGCAATTGGACAGAGAATAGATCATTGGCTTGCAAAAACATGTGAAGCCGATCTGTCACGTTCCCGCATTCAAGCACTTATCCGCGACGGACATGTTAAAGTTGGAAATGCAAAAATTCGTGAACCCAAAACCAAACTGCGCGGTGGTGAGAAAATTGTTCTGGAACTTCCAGAACCCGTAGCCGCCAAACCATTGGGTGAAGCAATTCCATTAGTTATTCTTTATGAAGATGACGATGTCATTGTGATTAATAAACCCTCCGGCCTCGTCGTCCATCCTGGCAATGGTAACTGGACGGGAACATTGGTTAATGCGCTTGTCTATCACTGTGGAGATACACTGTCGGGTATTGGAGGGGTGAGACGACCAGGCATTGTGCATCGTTTGGACAAAGATACGACCGGTGTAATGGTCGTGGCAAAAAATGATAATGCCCATAAATCTTTATGCGAACAATTTGCTGATCACGGTAGAACAGGTGCATTGGAACGTACCTATCAAGCATTTGTCTGGGGAACTCCAGACCGGAACACCGGTGTGATTGACACGTATTTGGGACGCTCATCACGAGATAGAACCAAAAGAACTGTGGTTTCCCCTGAACAACTGGATGCTCGCCATGCTATAACACATTTTACCTTATTGAATAAATATGGTGCATCAGAAGATAGTTCTGCTATTGCGAGTTTAATTGAATGTCGCCTTGAAACAGGAAGAACCCACCAAATTCGCGTTCATATGGCGCATATTGGGCATCCTTTAATTGGCGATATGGAATATGGAAGTGCCTACAAAACAAAAGCAAATCGCCTACCTGAACCGGTAAAAACTGTCGTAGAAAATTTTTCTCGTCAAGCCCTTCATGCTGCAAGTCTCACATTTGAACACCCATCAAATGGAAAAATTATGAGCTTCAAGAGCGCGTTACCCGACGATATGGCACAGCTCCAAGCCGCATTATGTCAGCTCTCATGAAACTTTTTTGGTTGTTAAATGTTTGAAAATTAAGGAAGTGAAAAAAACAAATAGGTTTTTTTTAAAATCGTCATATTACTATTTAAATTTTGTGCGACACTTCCTATCTAATAAGTCAATTTGCGTTTTTGCCTTTATAGGGAATGCGCGCTAAAGGAGGGTGCTTCATGGCCCAAACAACTTTACCTTCTATAACGACCGGTGACGGGGGACTCACGCGCTATCTTGAAGAGATACGTCGTTTTCCTATGTTGGAGCCACAAGAAGAATATATGCTCGCCAAGCGTTACCGCGAACATAACGACCCGAAAGCGGCCCACCGCCTTGTTACCAGCCATCTTCGCTTGGTTGCAAAAATCGCCATGGGGTATCGTGGCTATGGGTTACCGATTGGCGAAGTTATATCTGAAGGCAATGTCGGTCTTATGCAGGCAGTAAAACGCTTTGAGCCTGAAAGAGGTTTTAGACTAGCAACATATGCTATGTGGTGGATTAAAGCATCTATACAAGAATATGTTCTACGCTCGTGGAGCTTAGTCAAAATGGGTACCACCGCGAGCCAAAAGAGACTGTTCTTCAATCTTCGCAAGGTAAAAAGCAAAATACAGGCGCTGGATGATGGTGATTTGAACCCTGAACAGGTGAAGGAAATAGCCTCGCGTCTTAATGTAAGCGAAGAAGATGTTATTTCGATGAATCGACGCCTTTCGGGTGATACCTCACTCAATGCGCCAATACGTGCCAGCGAGGGCGAAAGTGGCGAGTGGCAAGATTGGCTTGTTGACGAATCGAATAGCCAAGAACAAAACCTTATAGAACAGGATGAATTGGAAAACCGGCGTTCAATGTTGGAACATGCAATGGACGGATTAAATGACCGTGAAAAGCGTATTTTTACGGCACGTCGTCTATCCGATGATCCAATTACATTGGAAGAGCTATCAAGTGAATTTGGTATAAGTCGCGAGCGCGTACGTCAAATCGAAGTTAGGGCATTTGAAAAAGTGCAAAACGCTGTAAAATCTGCTGCCATAGCGCAAAAACAGGCACTTTTACCAACAACGCATGCAATTGGTTCCAAATAAACCTTATTCTGGATAAGCGTTATTTTAGACAATCATAAGATGTCGTTTATCTAGTCAAACTAAAGCTTAAATATGAAAAAGAGGCGGTATACCGCCTCTTTTTTATTTAAATCGCCTACTCTACATTCGCAGAACTATTCAACATCTTCCTTACTGGGGTCTGGCTGTTGTTGTCCCTCACCAGCCGGTGTTTGCCCGTTAGCATCACCAGTTGGGTTTTGTGGATTTTCGCCAGAAGCTGGTTGGGATGCATTTCCATCTGCTGATTGCGAAGCATTGGATGTTTCATTGTTCTGTTCAGATGGAGTCGTATTTTCTCCACTTGTTGCTTCACTTGGCTGATCCGTATTGGTTTGTTCATTCTGTTTGTTTTGATCGTAAAGTGTTGGCTTTTTAGAAGCACTCATCCATTGGTCTATAACCTGCTGAAAGACCTTCTCGCCATTGGCTCCCTTAGAAAAAGTAAGTTCTGAAACACGTTTGTTTTTATCTGTTATGACTACTCTTATCCAATTCAACTGTTTCATAAGTTGCAAATTGCGATCATGGAACGGATTGGCACCACTTAGTGCAAAAAGGAAGAAGTCATCATCAATTTTCGCTTCTATTGTTCCAGCAAGTTGTTGCCCTGGCGATTGTTCACTATCTTTAAAAGTCAGCTCATGAACATTATCAATGGCCTTACCTTCAAAATTATCTGGAACAATGAATATCATTTCCAGCAAATAAGCTGCCGGTAACGAAGAATCCGTATTTCGACGTAAAGTCAGCCGTAAAGACAATTTTTCATCAGGAATTGTAACCGTACCGCGTATCGCCAGTTCTCCTGCATGATCAGAATTTGCATCTTCTTTAACGAGAGACCATTCCACACTACCTGTTTCAACTTTTTCTGGTTTATCGTCTGTTCTTGCTTGATAAAAAACCGCTTCACCAGGTTGTTCATCGGGTGCTTTTGCTGGTGTGCCTGCAGCCGTTGATGTTCCTTCCTCAGTTGGTTTAGTGTTACCTTGTGCTGGTCCCACATCAACCTCACTCCCATCAGGCATCAAACGCTGGGTTAATTTTGTGATTGTTTGTTCAGCATTGTCTGTTGCTGCAGCAGGAACTGGGGTTTCGTTACGATGATCTCTGCTGGAAAGAAAATGCCAAGCCGAAAACAAAACAGCAAACACCACAAGAGCAACGACAGTTGATACGCCAGCTATTATAAGCGCTTTTTTTCTTGCAGCTTTACGCTCTGTCCGTTTGGCTGCTTGAACAAAAATATCCGATACAATGTCATAATCATTACCTTGGCTTTGTGAAGCCAATACTCTTGTAGCTTGCTCCTCCCTACTCCTTTTGTCTCGAGCAAATTCATGCTCTGCTTCAAGGATATTATCCATATTGACAGGTTCTGCATCAGGTATGTTTTTGACTGATGTTGTTCCTTGTCGAAGTCCATAGGATTTTTGGTCAACTTTATTGGATTGCGGTAATGACGATGCATTTTTTGCATCAGACATTTGGGACGGTTTAACAGATTGTACCGCACCCGTTGATTGTTTATTCAGTGATGCAATTCGGCTATCAGATTGACGACTTGTTACCGATTGATTTCCAATAATTTGAGTTTGCGATGACGTTAGTGGATCGTATTTTTTTTCCTGCGGTTTGGGCGGTACTGGCGGCTCATTTGCAGTATTTCGCCCCGCATTATTACCTAGCCCTGCAACATTAGAATTTTGTGTACTGATTGTCGAAAGCAAGGAATGTTCAATTCTGAGATATTCTGCTTCGACAGATTTTATTGCATCTTCTAAGGCTTGTAATTGTTCCTGAACGACTTTTTGTGGCACGGCAGTGGCAGCCAATTTGCGTTCAACGGTTTCTCGAGCACGAGCATAAACGCGTTCACGCAATTGCGGCGTTGGATTTGTTTGTGCCTCTATAGTCTTCTTTAATAATCCTGCGAAATCCGCCATGGGTTTCTTCGCTCTCTCAAATCTAACACAAAAGAATATGATACAATTCGATCAACAGAAGCACCATATTCCTTCGCTTATCTTATAAATTTATATAATGTTGCCTCTCATTTTAGAAAGGCAACATATAATACACTTTCTGCCCTTATCAGAGATAACGTCAACGCTGTAAAAATATTCGTTTCCGTTTTATCAATCTTCAAAGGGGTCTGTAACAAGAATTGTGTCTTCACGCTCTGGACTCGTTGACAACAGTGCAACAGGAGCACCAATCAACTCTTCAATATAACGGACATATTTAATGGCCTTTGCCGGTAGTGCTGCCCAACTACGCGCACCTGCGGTTGTTTCTTTCCAACCTTCAAGTGTTTCATAAACCGGTTTAACGCGTGATTGGGCTCCCATAGATGCCGGCATATAATCAATTTTCTTGCCATCAAGTTCATATGCAACACAAACTTTGATTTCATCTAGCCCATCAAGAACATCCAGTTTCGTCAGCGCAATTCCATTAATGCCACAAACAGCAATCATCTGGCGCATTAATACTGCATCAAACCAGCCACAGCGGCGTTTACGCCCTGTTACCACGCCAAACTCATGCCCATTAACACCGAGAAATTCTCCAATGTCATTTTTTTGTTCGGTAGGAAATGGACCTTCTCCCACACGGGTCGTGTAAGCTTTGGCAATTCCTAAAACATAATTGATTGCTCCCGGCCCCATCCCTGAGCCTGTCGCAGCCTGACTGGCAATAGTGTTGGACGATGTTACATATGGGTATGTACCAAAATCATTATCCAATAGCGCACCTTGTGCGCCTTCAAACAGAATACGTGCTCCAGTACGCCGGCGTTCATCTAGAAGACGCCAAGTGCGATCCATAAAGGGTAGAATATCGGAAGCAACCTCCATAAGCTCATCATAAATAGCTTGAGCTTTAATTTCCTCTTCTCCCATACCGCGCCGTAAAGCATTATGATGAGCCAAGAGACGTTCAATCTTTTGCATTAACTTATCGGGCTCTGCCAAATCCATTAAACGAATGGAACGTCTGCCGACTTTATCTTCGTAAGCAGGACCTATTCCACGTTTTGTCGTACCGATCTTAAGGCCTGAAGTTGCATTTTCACGGGCTGCATCAAGGTCACGGTGTAGAGAAAGAATAAGAGGTGAATTTTCTGCAATACGCAAATTCTCAGGCGTAATTGTGATGCCTTGATCTCGTAGTTTCTTTAACTCTTGAACAAAATGATGCGGATCAACAACAACACCATTTCCGATAACCGATAATTTGCCACGCACAAGACCTGATGGCAGTAAAGACAGTTTATAACTGACACCGTCAATAACCAGTGTATGACCTGCATTATGACCGCCTTGATAACGCACCACAACATCAGCGCGTTCAGACAGCCAATCTACAATTTTGCCTTTTCCTTCATCGCCCCATTGTGCCCCAACAACCACTACATTGGCCATAATTTTCTCCGTCACATTTGAAGAGTCTAAGACCTTCTTTAAGATTTTTACGTTTTCTTATACCGAAGTCTTAAGCCAAGTGCGACTCTCTTTTCACCTTTTCCGCTTAAAAAGCAACAAAGCGCTTCATTCAAAAATAAAGAAATTAATGATCTTGGAAATCTAAAAGACAGAGATAATTTTTATATCTCTTATCTACGAATAAATATTTCAAACATTCTTCAGTTTATCACCTGATGTCTTAGAAAGACAAAACCCCATACAAATTTAAAAATATATATGTTAAATCAATGTGTTGCAAAATAAATAGATATCGAAATTGAAATAATTACAGATACAATCAACACAGCTAAACGCACAAAATTCCAGAACATAGATTTTCAGCTTTTAATCAAGCAGCCTAACAATTACGCTATCACACTACATTTTGACACATATAACAAGCATCAGCACTGTAGGTTAGTAACTTTTTGGCTATCAGCTCTGTCGGCTCAATAATATGAAACCCTTGCTTTTGCCAAAATGGCAACGAACCATTCACCGCAACCAATGATAATCTCTGTAGTTGCTTGTCTTTAGCGCAGCTTAGAACCACCTGGACAGCTTTTACACCAACGCCCGTTTGTCGTGCGTTTGGTAAAATAGCAAGATCATGAATATATAGTGTATCACTTTTTGAGGGTAACGCCCCGAGCAATTCATTAAGGGGTGGTATATTTCCCAATTTATATGGATGAGTTAAGAGATATCCGTTTACTGTTTTCCCTACGCTCCAAACAAAACATGTATCGGGAGACAAGGTTAGCTTTTCATGCAATACCGCATCATCTTCAGGAAAATCAGGGTGACATATAGCAGCGATCTGGCAAACATCTGCCAGATCGCTTTGTTTCATAGAACGCCATATACCAGTCATAAGTTGACCATTATGCGATATCGAATTCCAAGGGTTGCGTATGATTGATACCTTTAATTTTGCGCAACTCATCCAAGACTTTGTCTGGAATACGGGCATCAAGATAAAGCAATGCGATAGCATCACCACCAGGTTCGTTACGACCTAAAGCAAAATTTGCAATATTAACGCCGTTACTTCCACAAATAGTACCTATTGTCCCGATGATACCAGGGGTATCTGTATTTGTGATATAAAGCATATGTGGACCAACTTCAGCATCAAGATTGATGCCTTTAATTTGGATAAAGCGTGGCTTGCCATCGACAAAGCATGTTCCTGCAATGGAGCGCGTGCGCTTAGACGTTTTTACCGTAAGTTTGATATAACCATCAAAAATACCAGATTTATCTCTCTTAACTTCAGATAAAATAATTCCACGTTCTTTTACTAAAACTGGCGCGGAAACCATATTAACATCTGCAAGCTGCGGACGGATCAATCCAGCAAGTGCTGCACTCATCAATGCCTGAGTATTCATAGTTGCAGTTGCGCCATCAAAAAGGATTTCAACTTCCTGAATATCTTCTTCCGTTGATTGCCCAACGAATGCACCCAAAACTTCAGCCAATTTGACAAATGGTTTCAAGCGTGGGGCTTCTTCTGCCGTAATAGAAGGCATATTGATAGCGTTACTTACAGCACCATTCACCAGATAATCTGACATCTGTTCGGCCACTTGAACAGCAACATTTTCCTGAGCTTCTTTTGTTGATGCTCCTAAATGCGGTGTACAAACTACATTATCCAACGAAAAAAGTGGATTATCAGCTGCCGGCGGTTCCGCCTCAAACACATCGATAGCAGCACCAGCAACTTTGCCTGATTTTAATGCTGCAACAAGATCGCTTTCGACAATAAGACCACCGCGTGCGCAATTTATAATGCGAACACCATTTTTCATTTTCGC
This sequence comes from uncultured Bartonella sp., assembly GCA_946478665.1. Classification (GTDB taxonomy): domain Bacteria; phylum Pseudomonadota; class Alphaproteobacteria; order Rhizobiales; family Rhizobiaceae; genus Bartonella. The sequence continues at coordinate 101,731 of CAMLCZ010000006.1, forward strand.
GATAGCTTCCGCATCAATGATATGCCGTGTTTTATCCGTCAACGGTGTATGCAATGTGATAAAATCTGCACGTTTTAGCAAATCATCAAGCTCGACCTTCTCAACACCCAATTCTTTAGCTCTGGCTTCTGAAAGAAATGGATCATATGCGATGACTTTCATCTTCAGTCCAACACCACGCGTTGCCACAATAGATCCAATATTGCCACAACCAACAATCCCCAGAGTCTTGCCAGTAATTTCAACACCCATAAAACGGTTCTTTTCCCATTTTCCTGCTTTGGTTGATTCATCGGCTGTTGGAAGTTCGCGTGCAATAGCAAACATCAATGCAATTGCATGTTCTGCAGTTGTAATGGAATTTCCGAATGGTGTATTCATTACAATGATACCGCGACGAGAAGCAGCTGGAATATCGACATTGTCAACGCCAATACCAGCGCGCCCAATAACTTTTAAATTTTTGGCAGCTGCAATAAGTTTTTCTGTAACTTTTGTTGCAGAGCGAATTGCCAATCCATCATACTGACCAATAACTTCTGCCAATTTTTCTTTGTCTTTACCTAAATCGGGTAGATAATCGACTTCTACACCACGATCTTTGAAAATTTGCACAGCGGTTGGTGATAATTTATCGGATACAAGTACACGAGGTGCCATCAAGGCCTCCTAAAAATAATAAGGGAAAATAGCGGCGAGAAAGAGCCGCTTCCAGATCAATTACAATGCGGCTTTTTCAACTTGAAAAGCCCATTCAAGCCATTCGGTTAAAGCTTGTAAATCGGATTTTTCAACCGTTGCACCAGCCCATATTCTCAAACCAGATGGGGCATCACGGTAAGCGCCAATATCATAGGCTACTCCAGCTTTATCCAAACGGTTTACAATCGCTTTAGCAAAGGCCGCTTGTTTTTCTGGCTCAAGTGCAACCACAACGGGATCAACGATTCTTAAACATACTGATGTATTGGAACGTGTTTCTGGAACTTTTGCCAAATTTTCCAACCAAGGCGCTTGACCAACAAATTGATCCAACACAGCAAAATTATCATCAGCGCGTTTCATTAATGCGCTTAGGCCACCTATGGATTTAGCCCATTGCAACGCATCAAGGTAATCTTCAACGCACAACATAGAAGGTGTATTAATCGTTGCACCTTCAAAGATACCTTCAATGAGCTTGCCACCTTTTGTCATTCGGAAAATTTTTGGCAATGGCCATTGCGGCGTATATGTCTCTAAACGCTCCACAGCGCGAGGTCCTAAAATAAGAACGCCATGCGCTCCCTCGCCTCCAAGCACTTTTTGCCAAGAAAAAGTTACAACATCAAGTTTAGAAAAGTCGAGCTTCTGGGCGAAGGCTGCTGATGTTGCATCGCATATCGTCAAGCCTTTACGCGTTTCTGGAATGAAATCTGCATTCGGAACACGAACACCAGATGTTGTGCCATTCCATGTGAAAACGACATCGCGATCAAAATCAACTTTTGTTAAATCCGGCAATTGACCATAAGGTGCTTCAAGTTTTCTAACATCTGCCAATTTGAGTTGTTTTACAACGTCTGTAACCCAACCAGATCCAAAACTTTCCCACGCAAGCATATCAACGCCACGCGCACCAAGCAGTGACCATAATGCCATTTCTACAGCGCCGGTATCGGAAGCTGGAACAATACCGATCCGATAATCTGCAGGAACTTCTAAAACCTCACGCGTAAGCTCGATAGCTTGCGCTAGTTTTGACTTACCTATCTTGGCACGATGCGAACGTCCAACAGGCGCATTTGAAAGCGCCTCAACCGTCCAACCAGGACGTTTTGCACAAGGACCAGAAGAAAAATTGGGATTATTCGGGCGCACGCCCGGCTCATTGAATGTTGTCATAATATCCTACCCTTTCAGATAGCACGCCTCTCGTTGGGGAGAGGTGGCCCACTAATTTCATTATCGGAAAGTTTCGGACGAAACAAGCAAAAAAATTATATATTTTAAAAATATTTCACTAATACTTCATTCAAAATTTCTAAACGTCATAATTTTAAATATTATTTTCTTTTTTATATAAATATATTGAAAATTTTAATTGTACTTTATCCGCATTCTTTTTATTACTTAAAATTTTAAAATTGGCCGTATTAGTGCCATTTAAAACCCAAGAAAAAATAGAGTGAGATGATTATTGTATAAAAAATACGATGAAATTATTGTTGTCCGAAAAATGGAATTTATCATGCGACAATCTCTCATCAAAAAATATTCAGCATTGATGCTGCTACCACTATTATTTTTTGTGGGCTGCCAATCAATGCCTAAGCTTACAAGACCTGACAATGTCTATGAGTTCGATACACGCTTAACAAACGACAGTGATGTACCAAACGACGTATTAAAACGTGCCGCATTTACAACTCAGCGACGTGGTTATCAATATTTTACTATAACCAACACTGCAGCAGGGTCAGGTGCAAATAACAGACCGACAATTGGTTTCAACTATGGACGAAACCCTTATGGCTTTTCAGATGCCGGCAATCCAATCAATGGTGGCATTTCAATGGATATCCCTACACAATCGCACCGTATCCATTGGGTTGTAACTATGTTTCACACCACTCAAGGCGATGCAACAAAAGTATACGACGTTTCAGAGGTTATAGGAAAATAACAATCAGTGTTTGTCTGTGCTTGAAGATAATAAGGTAAACCAAATTAATGGTACGCCTAAGGGGAATCGAACCCCTGTTTCCGCCGTGAGAGGGCGGCGTCCTGACCGCTAGACGATAGGCGCACGGTGTAAAGCCGCTAATAAGCCTTGTTTACTCAAAGAGCAATGCCAAATCCCCAAAAAAATGAACTTATCAGGGCAAATTTTGAATATTTTTGTTTTGGAGGCTAGACACTCGAAATTTTAATGTTATAAACCCAACCGCTCCGGTTAAAAAATCGGGCGTGCCCAGATAGCTCAGTTGGTAGAGCAGCGGACTGAAAATCCGCGTGTCCGTGGTTCGATCCCGCGTCTGGGCACCATCATTTATTCTCATCTTTTTAATTCATTATTTTTTGGTTATTTTTTTAGAGGACGGCAAGCATAAAAAAGGAAGGGCATAGAATTTTAAAATCGCCCTATTTTTCAAGCTTGCTAATGGCCTCTTTTGCCAGCCGAACTCTATCTGCACTCCGTGTATAAAGTGACGGCATTATATAATCGATCCAGTCAAATAGTGCTTTGAGTCGCGCAACTGTTGCCCCTCCGTTCGCTGCTCTCGTTGCGCTTATTTTTCTAACACTATGACCAGATTTATTAACGCCTCTTGCTAAACCAAGCCTCACGACAATAACTGCCCAATGTTTCCTTTGTTGGGAGATACCTATTACCGTCAAGCTAACACAATGTTTTTATTTGGGGGCCCGTTTTGAAAAACTGGATTATCGACTTTTGCCGGAAATTTGTCACACAAAATGAGACACAAATATCGTCATATCGGAATGTATTCGTCTATAGTCAAACCGACAGCAATATTAACGAACTAGATATAAATAAAAATTTTAACGATGAAATATCATTTTAGCATTTTAACAATGGTATTTTTTATATATCGTGTTCGTATAGTTATTATTTGAAATAATATATGCACACACCAGCTTCATACCACTAAAAATTTTAATTTCTTTTTTTAATTAATCAATACATTTAAAATCGGATAATCATTTATGGTTTTGGTTGAGTATATTGTAACTCTTAAGATAGATATTTCATTTTACTAAACACTAACATCTTTTGCTTCTTATTCAGGTTTAGCATCTGCATCTAACTGCATATGACATATAAGATTTTATACTATCTGCGTAAAAAGTTTATGGAACAGTAATAAATAAACTTGTAAGGTCTCACGAGTGATTCGTTTTGCGTAATGTCACTCATATTCTATGGGTTAAATAATTCAACATTGGGAATCTGGCGGATATAATGAAGCTAACATACCTTACGACTTTGCTCGTGCTGTTCCAAGGTGTGCAAGTTGGACATGCCACTAATTTTGCAAACGAGGATAATTCCAATACAGCCAATTGGCAATCTATTGTTGGTCGTTTAAAAGGTCCTATCAACCGCTTTGATTATGATGGCTTATCAACTTCAAGTGATGAAGCCCCATTACCTTTGAAAGATTCTTTAACTGAGAAGCAGGCCGAAGAAAATCTCAACACAGATTCTTTTTATACAGCTTCGATAGTGAAGACATCACCTCTAAAAACTCAAAATAAAAACGCAAAAAAAACTGGTGTTAGCCTTTCTCAAGCAATTGAATTGGCTTTGGGATTTCACCCGGATGTTTCGTCAGCAAAAGCTAATTACCGTCGGTCACAAGCCAATACTGCGTCATCACAAACAGGTTGGTATCCAAAAGTATCGTTTGATGGCGGCGGCGGATATAGTGACAATAGTAAAACTGGCAGTGGATCATCTAATGTTGGTCTATCGGCTAACCAATTACTATACGATTTTGGTAAGACCCCAAGTGAAATTCGTTATTCTAAAAATAAAGAACAGCAGAATTTTATAAATATTGATGCATCGATGGAAGATATAGCAGCAAGGGTTGCTGAAGCGTTCGTGTTAGTAAACAGAGCAGAGCAGTCTTTAGATGCAGCAGATGACTATATCGCTGCATTGGAACGCATTCGCGGTATGATTACTCTTCGTAATTCTGCTGGGATTTCCGATAGTGCGGATATGATTTTGTCTCAAGTACGTTTGGATGGTGTTAAGAGTGATCGCTTAGCAAATGAAGCAAGCCTAATTACTGCGAGATCCACTCTTTCCAATTTAACTGGCACACACATTGATAATGTTGCCATATCCGATAGCGAAAAAAAGATCTTAGGTACCGACGCAAAAATCGCTGATATAGATAATCATCCTTCTATAAAAGCAGCACAATTTGCTTATACGGCAGCAAAAGAACAAACAAAATATGCGAAAGCGCAGTCTTATCCAAGTTTCGGTGTTCGTGGCAACTACAGCTATGATCCTGTGAAGAATAACGAAACAAGCTCGTTGATGTTAAATGTTTCCGGTAATTTGTCATTAGCGGGTGAAAATAAAGCGCGTATTTCTGCTGCGTTCGAAGATGAGCAAGCAGCACATTTGGAAATCGAGTCATTGCGCATTACGCAAAAAAACCGTTTTATGTCTGCGGATGAAAGCGAAAAAAGCGCGGTACAACGATTGTCTATTCTTAATGAACAGCTGATTAAGGCACGAGAGGCCAGAGATCTTTATACTTTGCAGTATCAATTAGGAAAAAGGCCATTGTTTGAACTTTTGGACGCAGAACAGCAGGTCTACTCAGCAAGTCTATCAATTGTCTCTGCAACAAATGACTTACTGCAAGCGAAAATCGAAAAAGCGCAGTCAACCGGATCTCTGCTAAAAAACCTAGACATTCAGGTCAAATAGCAATCATCTTTCTCTTAACGCTTCACGCATCTTGTTGAGTGGCTTTGTCAAATATTGAAATAGGGTTTTTGCGCCTGTTTTAATCTCTACCGATGCAATCATTCCTGGAATAATTGGATGCTGTAAGCCATCCTTTGTCGTCAGATATGATTGTTCTGTTTTGACATAAACACGATAATAAACTTGTCGTTTATCTGTCTCTTCCAAAAGAGTATCTGGAGAGATCGTTTCAACAACGCCTTCCAAGCTTCCGTATATCGATGAATCATAAGCTGTGAGTTTGACTGAAGCCTTTAATCCTGGACGCACAAATGCAATATCGCGTGGGTTAATATGTGTTTCAATCAATAATTGATCTTCTAACGGCACAATTTCCATCACATTACCGCCTGGCTGAACAACGCCGCCAATTGTGGTAACTTCAATGTTTTTAACAATGCCCCGTACCGGTGCCGATAAGACAGTTCTTTCCAACTGGTCTTTTCTACCGGCATTTAAGCTTTCAAGAGAATCCAGTTCAGCCATTGTTTTTGAATAGTTCTCTTTTGCCGTTACTAGATATTGATCTTTGACTTCTCGTATTTTACGGCTGAGCTCTGTCACTTGTTGTTCAAGTTTCAAGACTTCCACTTCACTAGCAGCACCTTTTTGAACAAGTGGTTTAGTTAGGTTCAATTCCTTACTCGATAGCGTGAGAGATTGATTTAAGCTCGCCAGTGACGATTCATAAGCTTCTTTCTGTGAAATATACAGGGTCCGTTCACGATCCATCAGATCTTTGTCATTTTGCACCAATTCAGGAAATTGCAAAGGTGCATCATTCATCTGCGCATATAATCGTGCCGCGGTCGCGGTTAGTGCTCTGATTTTTGCGTCGGTTTCACCGTATTGGGAACGAAATCTTTTATCATCCAAAGTAGCCAATCTTTGACCTGCTTGGACAATTTGCCCCTCAGTAACATCCATTTCCGCAAGAATACCACCTTCAAGGCTCTGAATATTTTGCGCTTTCGACATAGGAATGACTTTTCCTTGCCCAACTGTAACCTCATCCAGTACAGCAAAATACGACCAGGTTATCAAACCACAGATAACCGCAAAACTTAACCAGATGATAAAGGACGTTCTACGAATAGATTGCTTTTTTCTACGTGAAGGAAGCCAATTCCAAATACTTGCTGTCAAAGACATATATTTTACACCAGATCCTTTTTAAGCTTTTAAACTTTGCAGAACTTCGTCTTTTGCTCCATCAAGAACAATACGACCCTGATCCACTACAATAACTCTATCAACCAAGTCCAATAGGGCATAGCGATGCGTTGACAAAATAAGAGTACGATCACCGAGCCAATTTTTCATATTATTGATAAAATTCCTCTCGGACACATCATCCATAGAGGCTGTAGGTTCATCAAGAGCTAGAATATTTGGATTTCGCAACAAAGTACGCGCTAGAATAACTGACTGCCGTTGACCGCCAGATAGACCTATACCGCCTTCAAGAATAACAAGATCCATACCTCGCGATTGTTTAGTAATGAGCGAGATCGCTCCACTTATTTGTAAAGCGGAAATCAACTGTTCTTGTGTTGCAAGAGGTGCACCAAGCATAAGATTTTCGCGCAGAGAACCATGAAAAAGTCGGCTATCCTGCGACAAATACCCAATACTTCTGCGTAAATCAGAAGGATTAATCATTGTCATATCAACGCCATCCAGTGTCATCACGCCATTTGTCGGCGGAAGCGATCCAGATAGAATGCGCAATAGCGAAGATTTACCAGCTCCCACTTTACCAATGAGCGCTACTTTTTCACCAGCTTTGATATTCAATTCATTAATATAAAGGACTGGAGCGCTCTCCGGATCATATTTGAGTTCCAACCTTGAAAGCGAGTAATCGCCTAACAATGATGGTTTACGAATGAATTCTTTATCACTTGCATGGTCAAGAGGTTTTTTGAGGAGATCATCCAGACCCTTTCGAGCACTACGTGCATGCTGCCATTTGGTAAAAATCTGTGCCAGCTGGGCAAAAGGTGCGATAGCACGACTGGATAATATACTACATCCAATAACAGCACCTGTTGTCAACTCATGTGACAAAACAAGATAGGCGCCTGTTAATATCACGCTGACATATGTAATCTGTTGGACACTTGAAATCCAATAAACATAACTCGAAACGAAGTGCCGTTGTTGAACTGACGCGTCAGAACTAGCTTTTGTGTACCGATCCCATGTTTTTTGGAAATAGGCCTCTGCCTGCAATGACTTTATGTCTTCAATGCCCTCAATAGATTCAACCAAAATAGCATGACGTAAAGCGCTCTCTTTAGAGGCTTGACTAGATAACTTTGATAACGGAATTTGTAGCAACAAACCTGGAATAATAATCAAAGGCAGAGCCATCAAGACAACTAACCCTAACGGTCCACCAATAAATCCGATAATCAATATAAAGACAAGAGCAAAAGGAATGTCTGTCGCGGCCGTAAATGTGGTGGATGTTAGCAGTTCTCTTATTTGTTCCATCTCTTTAATTTGAGAGATGAAAGAACCAGTCGATTTCGGACGAGCATCATTTCGAATATCCAATGCACGACCGAAAAACATACCTGATATTAGGAGATCGGCTTGCTTTCCCATATAATCCGAGACTTTTACTCGCGATATTCTGAGAAACCATTCGAAAAAAATTGCCAATATTGTGCCGATCGCCAATACCCATAATGTTGGAGTTGATTGCGCCGGCACCACGCGATCCCAAACCTGCATGGAAAACAGCGAACCACCCAATGCTAACAAATTGGCAACTATTGATGCCACCATAATTTCAAAATGATAGCGTTTTTCCTTGAAGATAATCGACCAGAACCAAGAAGGATTGTGCGGAGCATGATAATCCCCTAAGCGCGTATCCTTGATTTTTTCAAATGGTTTTAAAAGAGCAATTCTACCAGTAATCTGTTCGGCAAATTCTTCATTCGGTATTTTCGTATCAATCGTTTGGCTAACTTCTGGAAATAATACCGAGACATATTCATCGCCGGTAGCAGTAACAACAGCTACTCTACCATTTTTGAGTTCAGCAATTGCGGGCAATAAAATCGAGGGTAACTCGAAAATATTTTCATTGACCAAATCAACGGTCAAGCCCATTCTATGACCAGCGCGACCAATATGCTCTTCTAGAGTTGTACCACCTGACCAAGCGAATGAATGCTTCAAAAATTCTTGCGAAACATTCAGATTGTTAAGCTTACCAACAAGCGCTAATCCCTCAATCCAACTATCAACATTTGGCGTCATAAGCGTTACTCTTTAAGGGAATTTTATTCTTGTTGCTGCGGAAGTAATTTTTCAACACTTTCGTTGGCTTTTTCATCGACAACCTGCGGTCTCCATATTGAAAGCAAAGCTTGCGCCCGTTCTTTTTGAGCTGTGTCTAAGCCCTCTAATAAACTATCACGCATTTTTATAGAGTCCGGATCTTGCTTCAAGCTTGCGAGAGAAAACCAAATGAAAGCTTCTTCTAAATCCTTCTTCGCACCAACGCCTTCTGATAAAGCTAATCCTAAATTATATTGCGCCGGAACCAAACCATAATTTGCAGCTTTTCTTAACCACAATACACCTTCTATCCAATTTGAATGATCAGAATCTTTCAACAATAAAACACCCAAATTATACATAGCGGCAATATTACCGCCTTGAGCGGCTTTTTCGTACCAATATTTTGCTGATGCATTCGCTTCAGGTGTTTTTTGTTGTTCGTATTGATGGCCTAATGCAAATGCCGCTGTTGGATTATTCGCTTTTGCTAACGTTTCATACTTAGCAATTAGCGGATCTTTTGATGTGGCTTCATCAACCTTCTGAGCCTCCGCCTTTGCAGGCTCTTGATGCTCTTGGTCTTTTGATTCTTCCGAAACAACAGACGTTGTTTCATCATTCTTAATCGAATCATTAGACTCTGAAACGGTCTCAGATTCCTTTGGTGTAACTTCCTCGTCGGCCACTTTTTCAGAAGCACCTGTTACAACAGTATCTATTTTAGCCACAGAATTATCTGTTTTGTTTTCTACAACTGAACCTGTAAATTGATTATCAGTTACAGAAAAACCACTATACTTATAAAATAAAAACCCACAAAATAAAACTACAAGAGACAAAAACAAACTCACATAAAAACCAGATCCGTAAGATTTATTTTTATTGGCCTCTAATTTATTTTTACCATTATCGAATTTTTCATTCGATGATAGCTTATTCCTATTATCATTATTATTATTTAAAAAATCTGGAATTTTTACATTATTTTTCTGCATAGAGCGAATGATATTCAGCATCTTGAAACATATATCTCTACCATTCATAGAAATACTACGTCTATGAAGTATAACAAGAGAATCTAGGAAGTATCTCCTATCTAATTCACTCCACGTTGAAAAACCTTTGGCAAACAATCTAGAAAAAACAAAAAAAGATGTAATCTTTTTTATGTCTTGCTGTTTGCTGTTTTGTGATGCAATTCTCTCTATTCTATCGATAATATTGAGGGCATTATAAAAACCTGTGCCTTCATTAGAAGGAACACCCTGCATACTGTTATTTTGTTCTTTGAATGCTATCACCGAGTTTCACTTTGTCTATTTTTAGTTATGTGTTACAGTAGTGTGTCGCCAGGACGTCTCCTGACGACACGTCGAGCGTAGCCGCAGTGTGGGTCTTGTGGGGTCTATTGGGAACCCGCCCTGTGCTACTGCCGACTTTCTTGAAACCGAGATTTAAACAACATAGATATGACCCAAAAAAATAACAAAAATCCATCACGCTATCTTTTGATATGTAGCGTTAGACACTTGTGGGAATTTTTAAAATTATAGACCGCAATATTTGCTAAAGCTTAGCAAACCCCAAATTCGTTTCTGCCCCTAATAAATAGAAACGTTAAACTTTAAAACAATCCCGCTTTTTCTAATACTCTCACCCAAAGAATCGCTTGAATCAAGCTATCGCATTTTTTTTTCTTAACTGCAAATAACATTTATACATTTTTATGTATTTTTTAAAAAATATTAGTTGGGTAAAATTCATTTATAGCTGTGATTAGCCTAGTTAGAGTTTACGAATTTTTCCCATAACTGTTTATAAATTATAGTTAAATTCTCAGCAAATAACTTACTATCATATAACTTGCTAGTGTCTCTCGCCTCATTCAAACGAGTTTTGAGATTATCCAATTCGGGCTTGTTAGTTGCATAATGATAAGCAATTTTAAAGTACTCATCGTAGTCATGCGCAATGAGATTATCAAAACCATGCGTTGTCAAAAGACTAGCCGCCACTCTGCTGGCAAAACAATCGCCAATTAAAGTCACTAAAGGCACACCACACCATAACGCATCACTTGCAGTTGTATGTGAATTATAGGAAAAAGTATCAAGAGCCATATCAGCGCACTTCAATCTTTTGAAATGCTCTCTAATTGGCTTTTTGTCAGCGAAGATTAATGCTTTTTCGTCAACGCCATTTTTTACCAACTCGCGCTTTAGGTTTTGTTTGGCTAACGGACTTTTAGGCTCAAGTTGCCATAAATAACTGCCTTTAACTTCTTTCAAAAGCCGACACCAAATGGCAAATGTTTCAGGATTAATTTTACTAACCTGATTGAAGCTACAGAAAATAAAGCCCTCTTCCGGCAATCCGGCTTCCTGTCTTGTTATTGGCGGATCATTTGGCGCATCACTATCATTAGGTTGGTAACAGTGAGGCATCATAACGATGTCTTCACTGAAATGATGTGCATGTTCAGGCGGCGTCACAATTGGATCACCAAGAATATAGTCGGCAAGTCCCCTATGCCCCAATGTACCTGGATATCCAAGCCAGCTAAGTGTTATAGGCGCAGGCTTCAGGGCCGTAATTTCCAAACGATTGTGTTGTGTGTATCCTTTTAGGTCGACTAATATTTGGATACCAAGGCGATTGATAAGCTGGGCAGCTTCCAAATCTGTTAAAGCGTTAATGTCATGAACCTGCAAAGGTAATCCTTGCAGAAATGCATTTATAGATTCATCATCAACAGGACCGTGCTTGAAGATATGTACATCAAGTTCGTCAGGGTTATGTAATGATAGCACTTTACCGAACAAACGCATTGTTGCGTGACGATGAAAGTCGGAAGAAAGGTACCCTATCTTAAGCTTACCATTGTACTTTTGTTCTGGATAAATAATCTTACGCTGTAAATTCTTGAATGATGTAATGGCGTGATCATGTGCTATGACCCGCTGCATTTCGGCAGAAACATGGGGCATATTCAAAGCAGATAATGGATCACCATTATTCTTGTAAGCTTGGGTGTTTATATAAGCTTCATCTACCTCGGCCAAATCATCCCAAGTTGCAGTATCCCGTAAAACGCGCGCCAGCGGTCCCCAAACCTCGGCAGACTTATACATTTCTATAGCCTGTTCAGTTTGTCCGGTTTTTTCATAAACCTCACCTAAACCATATTTGGGTTGAGGTGCATTGGGTAGCAGAGAATGAGCCTTTTGTAACAGAGGCAATGCATCTGTATAATTTTCAACCTTGACATAAAGAGCTGCAAGATTGACCAAAACTTCAACATAATCTGGCTTTTTAGCTAATGCCTGCTTGTAATAATTAATTGCATCAGACAGCCTATCAGTACGCGAACAAATATATCCCAAGCTGAAAAGACTGCTAACATAATCTGGATGAAGCTTGAAACACATTGCGTAATATTGTTCGGCTTTTTGTAAATCTCCTATCCGAAAATAAAAAGTGGCTGCTGAATCGAAATAATCGGGATGTTTCCCAAACTGCAGTGTCTTTTTATAACAATCCTTAGCCTCTTGTGTAAGACCACTATTAGCACTGGCAATCGCACGCAAATACCACGCATGAGGGTTGGTAGCGTCAGTGCGAATAGCTTTTTTGCAAAGTTTAATAGCTTCAGCGTTATCACCTTTTTTTATGGCATCACTCGCGCCTGTTAAAAGTTTGGCAGACACTGGTGACATCGAAAAATTGTTACTAAACGTTGCAGCCATATTCTCTTTCCAAAAATAAAGAGTGCGGTTTTAAAAACCGCACTCTCCCCGCTTTTTAACCCGCTACATGAGATTGTTGAAGATGCAGCAGATGTTCAAGATCTGAGTTCTTCATCTCATTGTTCGTTGCAGAAGTATTATCTGTTGCTCCATTGTTTGCAACCTTCAAATCAAGAACTTGCAGATTTAGTTCGTCAAGTTTTGGTGAAGTTTCTGTTGGTTTAATCGTGCTATCCAATCCCTTATTGATTTCAGCATCAGCACCATCTCCGTGCTTAGCTGCCTCTTTTCCAGTCAAGTTAGCAACATTATCCAAATTGATTTCACCTTTTGACCCATCAAACAAGTTTGAACGATCAAGCTCAACTTTCATGTTCTTGTCATTCTGCTGACCGTCATTAGCACCGTCAGACATCCGACTAAAGGCATTATGCGAGAACAAGTTGTTCAGACTGTAACCCTGTTCTGATGTTTCGTGTTTGGATGCACTATCATCAGCCTTTGTATGGTTGTACTCGTCAGATTGTGTGTCCACAATTTGATCTTCACTATGGGTGTCTATATCAGCAGACCGCTGTAAATTTGGAGCATTTATATCAATTGTAAAATTCACCGGTTCAGACTTGTCACTTTCATTACCAGCCTGATCTGTTGATGTAAATCTTATGTCGTGCTCACGAACTTCCATTAGTCTCTTCGGAGTAAATGACCAGACACCATTCACAACTTCAGTTGAACCGAGAGCTGTATCACCATCATAAATAGTGATTTTTTCACCACTGATACCCTTACCCTTGAACGTTGGATTCATATCTGCAGTTGTATTTCCCCAACCGATCTCCTTACCATTATCATCATAGATACCAAACTGATTTGCATCCGGTTTAACTGGTGCTGTTGTATCGATATTGACGGCAAATTTAGCATCGGCAAGATGATTAACATTACCTGCAGCGTCTTTTGCACTAACTTCAATCGTATATGACCCCTCAGGTAGTTTCATGTTATCGGGCACTGTAAATGTCCAATGGCCATTTTTACCATCGCCGATATCATCAGTTGTCGTAGTACCCAACACCGTACGTACACCAGTCGCAGAAACTGAAACAAATGTTATGATGGAGTTCTTTTCAGCCGTACCAGTAAACGTAGGTGTCTGATCGTTAGTATAGCCACCATCTACAATCTCTCTTGATGCATCGTTGGTAACATGATTAATCTTTGGTCCTTCTGGAGCTTTCGTATCTAACGTTATAATGAAATTGTTATTACCGGTGCTCATATTACCAGCTGCATCAACCGCACGGATCATAAATTCATTGTTACCCTCAACCAAGTCCTTATTCAGCTTAATTGTCCAATTCGTTTCGTTCGCGCCAAGTTTTACTCTTCCAACTTCAACCATTCCGTTAGACCATATGTAGATAATCACAGTGCTTCCTGCTTCTGAAGAACCACGAATTTCAGGTCTTTTATCATGAGTCACCCGATTGTCTATCGGCAACTCATGACCTGCGTCATCATAAACTCCAGAAACATTTGGGACTTTAGGTGGTGTTACATCAAGGATGATACTAAACTCACCACCTAAATCACTGTAGTATCCCTCTAGATCCTTTTGTTTAGCGCGGAACGATATTTTACCCTCCAAACTATTATTAAGGTATGCTTGAACAGACCAATTTCCATGCTCGTCTGCAGTGGTCTGATAGTAACTATTACTATTATTGTCACCTACTTTATAAACAAAAACCGTCGCAAATGGATCGGCACCATGCCCTGTTAAGAATCCTTTTCTATCATTAGTTGAACCATTTGGACCAACACTTTCTCCTCCTTCACCTAATTCGCTCGCATGGGCAAAAAAGTCATCAATAGTAATGGCAGGTGGGTTACCTGTTCTACCAGTAAATTCCCAAGCTTGCGTTAGGTTACTTGTCCGCCCATCTGGCGCAACATATTGCATCTGAAGTGTATGGTCACCATCAGTGATAGCTTCTTTTGGTAAAGTTACAAAATAAGATCCATACGTTGTATTGTATGGTTGAGCAATTTGACTCGCGACTTCTTTGCCATCAACATAAATTTTATAAGTGCCACCTTTGCAACCAAAAAATACTAAGCTCAGATCTCCTGGATGAGTTATAAAGCCAGATCCATGGAAATAATTTAACCCGTTTTTGTCAGGATTACGATTTCCTCCAATAAATACCAGTTTGGGCTCAGCAACTACGTCGTCTGTCCAACAATAATAAGATGTACCCCAACCATAATCATTTGTTCTATTATTACCGCCAAATTTCGACGACATATTGCCAAGCTCATCCATCATAGCAAATTGATAACCATGCCATTTACCATCGGCTACCGGTGGAATTGTAAAGGTATACTGACCTGCCTCATTAACAGTAACGTATTCAACCGTATTTCCATCTTTATCAAGAACATTTACCCGATTACCCGCTTCATCGAAAACATAGATGCGACCACTTGTCCGGAACCAGTGCCTCCAAGTACCCTCATCTTGTTCAGTAAATGTTATGCCCTCATGACTACCGTGGACCCCTCCTTTATCTGTTTTCCACATGTCATTAGTAATTAAAAAGTTACCGCCGTGATCAATCGTAAGATCCCAAGCATCTGCATTTGCACTTGTGTTGCCAGCTTCGTCTGACGCATATGCGGTTAGCTGACCTAAATCACCTTCTAATAATCCATATTTATTTTCCGGCACTTTACATTTTACTGACCAATGACCTGTTTCATCGACGATAGCCTGCCCAATTTCGGTTTGATTCTCTGCGTCGGTGCCATACATGACGTGAATAATATCGCCCTTACGGCCGCCGCTACCGCTAACAATTGGATAAGGTGTATCGGTCGCTCCACCCGAAGCAATTGTGCCTTGGTATTCACCATAGTCGTCGTATATACTGTCAATTGTTGGTTTATTTGGTCCAATCAATATAATTTTGGCTGTTATTGTCCCGGATTTATCGCTTACATTCCCAACTGCATCTGTTGATGTAACTGCAAATTGATGCTCCGTTGCCGACAAATCATTAGGGCAGGTCCAACTCCATGAGCCATCAGGTGATTGAACAACCACTTTACCAACTTCTACACCATTATCATAGATTCTAACGGTGGACCCAACCTCTGCCTTACCTGTAAGTGTTGGACGAGCCGCATTAATTGAACAATCTTCTTTGTGCCCTTCCACTTGGAATTGCGGCACATCTGGCGGCGTCGTATCGACAGTAAATGAATGAGCTGTCGTACTGCTACTTTTATTGCCTGCACCATCTATAGCTACGAAGCTAATATCATAATGTCCTTCTTCCAATGGTGTTGATGACTTCCATTGCCAGTATCCACCCGGACCAACAACAACCTTATCGTTTGATTCTACACCATTAATATAAATTTTTATTGTTACTCCCTCCTCAGCTTTACCGCTGAATACAGGATATTTATCATCTGTAACACCATTCATCTTCACTGGACCTTGGATAGATCCATGATTATCGGTGACGCTCGATAATATCGGAGTAGAAGGTGCAGCCGTATCGACTTCAATTGACCATGGTTGCGATTGGGTTACATTTCCAGCTTTATCGACAGCTTTGATATAGTAGGAATATACTCCGTCCGGCAAGTCTTTTGGCGGTTGCCAACTCCATTGACCCGATAAAGGCATCGAGTTGATGACAGCAACAACTACATCATTCTCATAAATATAAAGTGTTGTTCCACGCTCGGCTGTTCCTGATAATACTGGTCTCTTATTATTGGTCGCTCCATTACTTGGAATGTTTGCGCCCAAGTCGCTTGAACCATCGACTTCTCTGGTACTATCCCAAACTTGCAAAATATTAACATCTTTCGGCGGAACTGTATCAATATTGAGAACGAACTCGCCTTTTGAAAAGTCTGTCCAGTTTCCGTGTTCATCGACCGCTCTAACTTTGAACCGTGCAGTACCATCCGGAAGTGTTCCACCATCAGGAGGACAAACCGAACTAGGAAGATTAGATGGAACAGTAAATCTCCAGTTACCCGCAGGATCTGACATAACATGACCAATATCAACCCATGTTTTCCCATCTGAAGATAACATATAGATATGAAGCTCAGTATTATAGTCAGTGGTACCCACAAGGTCTGGTGTATTATCACTGATATAACCACCGTTTTTCACAGTATTATCATCTAATGTTGTAACACTCTTGTCTGTATCACCTTGTTCAGATGTGTCTTTGCTCTTTTCTGCAGCGGTAATAGCAGTGATAAGTTGTGGCGGTGTTGCATCAACATTAAATGTAAATGATCCACTATTCTTAATATCTGTTTGATTACCAGCTGCATCGATGCCTACAGTTGTTACTGTATAAGACCCATCTTTTAATACGGTATCGATCTTATAAGACCAGCTTGGTGGTTGAGTTGTTGAATCTATTGTGGCCGTTCCGTGGAATATACCATTGATATACACATGAACGTACTTTGTCCCATCACCGGCAGCAAGTGTACCACGAATTTCAGGAGACTTGTCATTAATCGTCTGGCCGCTTTCGTCAACAAAACCAACATAGTCGGGAACATTGTCATAAACACCCGTAATCTTTGGAGAAGCTGGTGGTGTATAGTCTAAATTAATCTGATAGCCATCGGAAAAATCGCTAACATTGCCATACTCATCTGTATAGCGAACTTTGAATGTATTTTTACCTTCACCAATAAGGTTTTTATCAACCTGATAGCTCCATTTGCCGTCTTCACCGGCAGTAACAGTTGCAATAGGTGTTGAACTACCATTGAGGAAAATAGATACTTTATAACCTTGTGCTGGAGCCTCTCCTTTTAGAAGCGGCGTCCGATCATTCGTTAGTCCGCCATCAACACTACTATCGATTTTGCCAATTTTATCGATATCACCATCACCTACCTGGTCAATAATTTCGTTAATGACCGGTTTGGTAACTTCACCATTATGAATATCCAACTCAAAGAGAGCGGCATCTTCCTTAGCAGTTCTATTGCCATATTCATCTTCTGCTATCGCATAGAACTTCTGTATACCATTAGGAAGCTTTGTCGTGATCTGGAATTGCCAAGAACCGAGCATAACCTTAGCTGTGCCTATTTCTTTCCAATTTTGATCATAAATGTGAACGATATTACCAGATTCACCCCTACCACTGAACATTGGTGTATTGTCATTGGTTTTCCGTCCAGTGCCAATCGTGTCGATATTGCCAGCTTCATTAACATAAGCGGAATCTATAGTAACAAGACTTGGAGCTGTTGTATGAACATCAACAGTGAATACTTTTGACTTATCACTTTCAAATCCGCTTGTACCGACACCCGCTACGCGAATGGTATTAATACCATCCTCTAATGACTTATTATTTGCTTCAAAATCGTAACGCCATTTACCGTCTTTTACCTCAACCTCTGCATATGGCTCAGAACTATTGTTGAGATAGATTCTGACAAATTTTATACCGTCGGCAGCGGTACCTTCAAGTACCGGCGTCTTATCATTGGTCTTGCCATTATTCAGTATGTCTTTACTTCCTGGCTTACCATCCGCATTAAGCTCTTCATAATTATCAACGTATTTGTCGATCGTTGGTACAGGTATAACTGTATTATCAACGTTCACTTTCCACGTTGGCAAATTCTCATCCGATGTAATGTTCCGCGCTTCATCAACGGCGCGAACAGTAAATATGTGCGAACCATCGACTAAACCATCTGCAGTAAATGACCATTTGCCATCGACAACTGTGGCTTCACCAATTTTTACAGGTGAACCGTTGATTGAATCGTAGATATAAACAGTAGAACCTGTTTCTCCCCCACCCGACAATCTCAAAGAACTGCTTCTCGTTGGCTTGTCATTTCCAAGATCAACATCAGCTCTATTATCGTGAACACTCAATAAGGTTGGCTGTTCCGGTGGTGTTGTATCGACAGAGAACTTGTAGCCTGAAGACATCAAGCTTGTGTTACCAGCTACATTTGTACATGTGGCAAAGAATTCATATGTCTGCCCATCAGCCAAATGGTATCCAGGTTCACCAGGAATTTTGAAACTCCATTCACCTTTTTCACCAGTAACCGTCGTCGTCCCGACAATGACATTCTTATCATCGTATATCGTGATAATAGAACCCTTGATCGCTCCTGCGCCATAGATAGTTGGTGTTGTATCATCCGTGAAAGAATCAACACCCGTATCATTGGCGTTTGCAATCTTACCCTTCTTCAAACCGACATTGTCATCAATACGAATAATATTTGGCGAATTTGGAATCGACAAATTCACATCAAGAGAACTTATAGCAGACTTGTTGCTAACATTACCTGCAGCATCTGATGCTGTAATCTGGAAGTTATGTCTACGTCCCTCCAATGGAAGTGCGTCAGGAACATCAAAATACCAATTGCCTTCTGAATCTGCCGTCGTCGTACCTATGATATTTGCCCCATCATAGACAGTAACGATACTATTCTTTTCTGCAGTACCAATTAGACGTGGCGTACTATCATTGGTCAAATTATTTTGAATATCGTCGATTTGTACTTTCCCGTCGATAATAGTCGTCTTTTTGATCGAAGTAATCGTAGGATCATTTGGAGCTGTTGTATCAAGATTGATTGTAAAGTCATTTGATTTAACAGCTTCATTACCGGCTGCATCGGCGGCTTTAGCTACGTAGGTATAGCTACCTTCCGCAGGCAGACCTGTTACTGTATAGCTCCAATCCCCCTTACCATTTGCCGTTGTGGAGCCGATAAACTTATAATCGTCACCATTCTTGGCATAAATATGCACGATACCATTGGCTTCTGCATTGCTACCAACAAGGGTTGGTGTGCGGTCATTGGTATAACCGTTGTTGAGAACCTTACCAGTTTGTGGTTCCTGATCATCCAATACATGGGTAATGGTAACTTGGTTTACTGGCGGAGTTAAATCAACCGTAACGTCAAATGGTGCCGATTCAAGACTGGTATTCTTTGCCGCATCGGTTGATGTAATGGTGATCGAGTGATTACCCTCACCAAAAGTAGCATTGCTTCCTTGCGTCTTGCAGTCAAATTCCCACGTACCATCGCTGTGAGCTATAGTTGTGCCAATAACAGTCTTTGTCCCATTATAAGTATCATAAATCGTAACAACAGAACCTTTCTCTGCCCCGTCTCCCTTCAGAATAGGTTGTGTCTCATTGGTTACTGTATGATTGTCAAGTTCGCCGGTGATAACGCCCTCATTATCAACGTACTTAGTAATACTTGGCGGATTTGGTGCAACTGTGTCAATTTGAATATCAAATTTATTGGAAATCGGGCTTTCATTTCCAGCTGCATCTACTGACTTGGCTGTAAAGGAATGCTTCAACCCAATCAGAGTATCGGTTGTAAAGTTCCAGAAACCATCAGCACCAGCTGTAACCTCACCTATCTGCTTACCATTGTCATAGATGCGTACAATTCCATACCTGATAGCACCAGTACCCTTAATGGTTACTACGTCCTTATTCATCCAATTGACACCATCAACCGCAACTGGCTCATTGCTTTTGTCGCTGATAATCTTGTCTATAATTGGAACCTGATAATTGCTTGTTTTTACATCAAACTCGAATGGTGCAGATAGCTCACTTTTATTTCCTGCTTGGTCAATAACCTGGGCAGTATATTTATAATGGCCATCTTTAAGAGCTGTGTCTGGTGTCCACGTCCATTGACCACCAGCACCAGCTTTTACTGTACCAACTTCCTTACCTGAATCGTCATAGATCTTGACAGTGCTATAGGCTTCAGCGCCTTCACCACGAAGTATCGGTTGTTTGTCGTTAATCGTTGCACCATTATTAAACT
>CAMLCZ010000007.1 GCA_946478665.1 uncultured Bartonella sp.
AAGCGATAGTGCTCCAGCTCAGAACACGCCTGCAAATAATGCTGATGCGAATAGCAACGCAAAACCTGCAAGCAATAATGCTCCGGCTCAGAATGCTTCAGGTGATAATGCCTCAAATCAAAAAACACCATCGAAAGACGATGCCAATAAAAGCGAAGCAAAAGGTGATACCAACAAAAATACCGGTACGCCTGCAAGCAATAACAATGGCTCTACAAACAGTATCGTTGGTAAAGATGATGGAAAAGGCAACATCTACACCGATGATTATGGTGCTATTACCATCAATCGCGCCAAAGCAAATGCTTATTTCCAGAGTAACGCCGCAGCACTTAATGCTCTGAATTATGGTGCTGATCAAGTATCCACCATTGATGACTATGTGTTGCCAATGGACCCGAAACAAACCAACCAACCTGTTGAGGGTGTAGTGTTCCTACAAGGCAGTGGTTTTAATCAAAAAGTTGAAACCGGAAGCCATATTAGAAATAATGGTTACCACATCATGGGTGGTGGCGGTGTTCGCCTCCATCAAGATCAGGGCAATCTGCTGATAACCGCGTTTGTTGAACATGGTGATGGCGATTTACGCACCCGTCATGAAGGTATTCATGGCAAAGGTGACTTCAGCTACACTGGTGTCGGTTTATATAGCAAACAAACTTGGGATAATGGCTGGTTTGTTGATGGTTCTGGGCGTATTGGTCGTGTGAAACGCGATTTCAGAAGTTCCAGCATGGTCGATGGTGGCTTCAACGATAAGAGTTCCAATTATTACGGCTTCCATATTGGTGGCGGTAAGGAAATCGAGCTTTCACCAGATGACAAAGTTACCATCAGAGGTAAATTGTTGTGGACTGAAATCGGCGATTTCTCAACAACATCAAAAGCTGATGAGCGGCTGCACTTCGATAGTGCGCGTTCTGTACGGACACATGTCGGCACACAGATTGACCACCGTGTAACCTCGGAAGTCAAGGTTTATGCTGGTGCTGCTTGGGAACAGGAACTTGATGGCGAAGTAAAAGGCAAGCTTGACGGTTATCGTGTTGACAAGCCAGACTTCAGTGGCGCAAGCGCGGTATTTGAAGTTGGCGGTAAATACGAGCAAATCCCTGGTATGCAAGGCTGGGTTGCCAATGCAGGCTTGAAGGGTGTTGCTGGTACACGCCAAGAATTTTCTGGTAAATTGGGTGTCGGTTACCGCTGGTAACCGATTCCACGTTTAACGGATTTAATCTCTTATATTTAATCCCAATTGTGGCGCATCGTCATCCAGCGATGCGCCATTTTGTTGCGGCGCTTTTAAATCCAAGCCCTCTATACGATTGCCACGCCGTTTCACTTTTCCAGTGGTAATCAGGATATCATCAATATCTTTTGACGTTTGCATGAAGTGGCTTTGCAATTTGCGAACCCTGTCATCAAGGCGAACAACATCTTCCATCAAATGGCCAACTTCCGATTGAATAAGATGAGCTTGTTCACGCATACGAGCATCTTTCATAATGGCCTGCACCACTTGAATTGACAGCATAAGAAGCGACGGTGAAACAATGATAACGCGTGCGCGGTTAGCTTTTTGAACCACAGCTTCAAAATCTTCATGAATTGTTGCAAAAATGGATTCTGAAGGGACAAACATGAAAGCCGTGTCTTGTGTTTCACCAGATATAAGATATTTGCCCGCTATTGCTTTGATATGGGTATCCATATCACTTTGAAACTGTCGCTCAGCCAATTGCTTTTGATCTGGTGTGGCGGCTTCACGCATTGCATTCCACGCTTCAAGCGGAAATTTGGCATCTATAACAAGTGATGGTGCATGATTAGGCATAAAAACCAGACAATCCGGGCGTGTTCCGTTGGAAAGCGTTGCCTGAAAAGCATAAGCATTTTTTGGCAAGCCGTCCGCAATAATGGCTTCCATACGACCTTGCCCGAAAGCACCGCGTGTTTGTTTGTTACTTAAAATAGCCTGCAATTGCACCACTTGACCGGCAAGTGACTGGATATTGTTTTGCGCGGTATCAATCACCGCCAAACGTTCTTGCAAGCGTGCAAGGTTTTCATGGGTTGATTTTGTTTGCGCATTGATGGTTTGCCCCAAACTATTTGTCATGCCATTTAACTGGTCGCGGATAGACTGGTTGAGCTCTGCTTGTCTGCGACCAAAAATTTCCGCCATTGTTTGCATACGCCCTTGCATTTCTGCTTGGGTTTTTAACAGCGCATTCATGTGCATTTCTGTGTCTCTTGCCCGTTCCGCCACTTGCGTATCGAGGACTGCACGGCGACGGTTACCGCCCATGATAAAAAAGATCACAGCGATAAGAAACACAATAAGAACGAGCAAAAAGCCATTCATCAAGTTGAAAGGCACACCCGCAATGGTGAATAAAATTTGAGAAGACGAATCAGACATATGGTTAACTTAGCGTTTTTCCGTTCACAATGCGATCATAACAAGAACAAAAACTATAATTCCACATTGACGTATGAATGCCGATTGATTAACTCATCTTTATGTCGATAAAACCTTTAATTATTCTACCTGATCCCGTTTTGCGCAAGATTTCCACACCAATCGAGCGCGTAGATGCCAATTTGCAAAAATTGGCCGATGATATGTTGGAAACAATGTATCAAGCACCAGGAATTGGTTTGGCCGCGATCCAAGTGGGCGAACCGCTACGTCTTCTTGTTATTGATGTTGCTGGCAAAGATGAGCCAAAGGCACCGCAGGTTTTCATCAATCCTGAAATTCTATGGAAATCAGATGAACCAAATGTCTATGAAGAGGGATGCTTATCTATTCCTGATTATTATGCGGAGGTAGAGCGTCCAAAACGTATACGTGTCAGTTATCTTGATAGAGATGGCAAAAAGCAGGAATGTGAGGCCGATGGATTATTGGCAACCTGTTTGCAGCACGAAATAGACCACCTTGATGGTGTGCTCTTTATAGATCATATCTCGAAACTCAAACGGGACATGGTCATTCGCAAATTCAAGAAACTTGCCAAAGAAAATGCCAAAAACGGAGCCGTTCTATAATGGCATTACGAATTGCGTTTATGGGCACGCCTGAATTTTCGGTACCTGTTTTACGTGCCTTGCATGATGCGGGGCATAATGTGGTTGCTGTTTATAGCCAGCCACCGCGGCCGGCAGGTCGCCGTGGCTTGGAACTCACACCTTCTCCGGTTGAACAAGCGGCTCGTTCGCTCGGCTTGCCTGTCCATACGCCCAAAAGCTTGAAAAGCGCTGAAGAACAACAACGGTTTGCCGATCTGGATTTAGACGTGGCCGTTGTTGTTGCCTATGGTCTTTTGCTACCAAAGGCTATTCTTGACGCGCCGCGTTATGGTTGTTTTAACGGGCATGCATCGCTGTTGCCCCGTTGGCGTGGCGCAGCGCCCATTCAACGCGCTATTATGGCTGGTGATAAAACCACTGGCATGATGGTGATGAAAATGGATGAAGGACTGGACACAGGTCCTGTTGCCCTTACAAAAACAATTGCTATTGAACCTGAAATGACAGCAGGAGAATTGCATGATGTGCTTTCTCAACTTGCTGCACCATTAATGGTCGATGCAATGGAACAATTAGAAAAAGGCACACTGCAACTGACACCACAGTCTGAACAAGGTGTGTTATATGCGTCAAAAATCAGCAAAGATGAAGCAAGAATAGATTGGTCAAAACCAGCTTTAGAATTGCAAAAAACAATTTGTGGGCTTTCTCCATTTCCTGGCAGCTGGTGCGAAATGGAAATTGCCGGAAAGCGCGAACGTGTCAAACTGCTTGGGGCAAAATATATCGACAATCAATCGCTAGGCATTGGTCATATCGAACCAGATAGCTTAATCATTCATTGCAAAGATGGGCGCTTGCAAATTACCCGTTTGCAAAAATCTGGCGGCAAAGCACTTGATGGCAAGACATTTCTACATGGTTTTCATGTAAGTGCAGTTTATTGATATGGCACGATATAAACTCACAATTGAATATGACGGTACAAATTATGCCGGTTGGCAAAGGCAAGATGGGCTAAAAACCATTCAGGCTGCCATAGAAACTGCCATTCATGCGTTTTCTGGTGAAATTGTCACCCTTTCAGGCGCTGGACGGACAGACGCCGGTGTTCACGCTTCTGGGCAGGTGGCGCATATTGATCTGACCAAGGATTGGCGTGCCGATCAGGTATGCGATGCACTCAACGCCCATCTTGTGATGAATGAAGAAAATGTCGCAATTCTTCATGCGGAAAAGGTAACCGACGATTTTGATGCCCGCTTTTCAGCAACAAAACGTCATTATCATTTTATTATTCTTAACCGCCGTTCTCCAGCCGTTCTTCAAAATAACCGCGTTTGGTGGGTGCCGAAAAAACTTGATGCAACCGCAATGCATGATGCTGCGCAGCGTTTACTTGGCAAACACGACTTCACAACATTCCGCTCCAGCCAATGCCAAGCAAAAAGCCCAATTCGCACATTGGATCGGCTTGATGTGATACGCAATGGTGACCACATTGATATCTATGCCAGTGCAAGGTCATTTTTGCATAATCAAATACGGTCTTTCGCTGGTAGCCTGATGGAAGTTGGCTCAGGCCGCTGGACAGCCGATGATCTTACCAGTGCATTAGAAGCAAAAGACCGTAAACGCTGTGGCGTCGTTGCGCCACCATCGGGATTGTATTTGACACAGGTTGATTATTAAAACCTGACCATGTCGTTTTAAAATATTGCTATGTCGTGCATTGTGGGTGGATAGGCAATAAAGTAACGCCCAATTGTGAATGGTGGACATTGGCTACTTTATTTTATTTCAAAACCTATCTCATCCATCTTAAGAACAGTGAAAAATCTAAAAAACAAAAAAATACTTATGAGATACAGCTAAAAGCAACTTTTTAAATAGCAATCTAAATATTTTTTCTATTTTTATTAGGCGTTAAAAAGAAAATACATTTTCTTTTTCTTAGTAAGTTTTATAATCAGTATATCTATCGGCATGTTTTCAATAAATTGGGACATGGATTTGAAGATAAATTTATACTTTTTTGATACACGATAAAACAGATTTCTTTTCATCTAAATTTGTCCAAGTGTTTATTTAAAGTGAACAAATAATTGATAAGGGAATGATTGTGGCTGCAAAATCGAAAAAAACCGAACCTGAAAAACAGGACAAACACGAAACCGGCATTAAACTGACAATCGGGGACAAAAAACGCGTCTTCAATATTGGTGAACCAAAGCTTCCAGAATGGATTGAGAAAAACGCTTTGACTTCGGGTAATTACCCTTATGAAAAGAAAATGGGGCGCAAAGAATATGAAACAACACTTGAAGCGCTACAAATCGAGCTGGTAAAATTACAATCCTGGCTCTTGGAAACTGGCGAAAGAGTTGTTGCCTTATTTGAAGGGCGTGACGCCGCGGGTAAAGGTGGCACAATCTTTACCTTGCGCCAATATATGAATCCTCGTACCGCACGCAATGTTGCTCTGCCAAAACCTGACGAGACAGAAAGTGGCCAGTGGTATTTCCAACGTTATGTTCGCCATTTTCCAACACGGGGAGAATTTGTTACATTTGACCGTTCTTGGTATAATCGAGCTGGTGTGGAATCTGTTATGAAATTTGCGTCTCCTGCACAGGTTGAGACGTTTCTGGCTGAAGCCCCCACATTCGAAAAACTGATTGTTTCGGACGGAATACGGTTTTTCAAAATCTGGCTTGATATCGGACAGGAAATGCAACTGAAACGGTTCCATGA
Organism: uncultured Bartonella sp.; assembly: GCA_946478665.1. GTDB lineage: Bacteria > Pseudomonadota > Alphaproteobacteria > Rhizobiales > Rhizobiaceae > Bartonella. The sequence continues at coordinate 5,794 of CAMLCZ010000007.1, forward strand.
GCGCCGCCATAGTGCGTTAAAGCACTGGAAATTCTCGGCAATGGATGAAGCCGGCATTACGCTGTGGGATGAATATGGCAAAGCAGCAGACAGAATGATCGAACGTACCCATTCCGCTATGGCACCATGGACGATTGTCAAATCCAATGATAAACGTCGTGCCCGTCTTGCGGTTATCCGTCGTGTCTTGCTGTCAATACCTTATGCCGACCGTAACATTGCGGCTATCGGCCCAGAAGATGAAAAAATCATTGGCGTTGGACCAGAATTTTTGCGCAACGGACGTTAATGTTCTTGGTAATTTAGACAATCACTGAAAAAAGCAGGGTATAGTTACTTTGCTTTTTTCGGTTTTTGTGGCATTTAGACATTCCGGTTAAGCGGATAGGAACATGCTGCATAACAAGAACTCCATTGCTATACGTATCGCCCTTTTTCTAATGTTTTTCGTGGTACAAAACGGATATACACAAACCGTTCCAACCACCAATTTGCCGCACTTTTTTGATAGTCAGGAACGGTTAAGCCATCCTAATCTTGGCACAGTAACAAGATTAAGGTTTTTAACGACGGTCGATTTCCCGCCCTTTAACTTTATCGATCAAACGGGACGTCTTTCAGGTTATAATATTGATCTGTTACGTGCTATTTGTGCCGAGCTAAAACTTGAAAATGTTTGCCAAGTGGAAGCTGTTCCATGGGATGAATTGATCCCCCATTTTAAAGATAATGGCGGGGAAGCGATCATAGCCGGATTAAATGAAACACCGACCACAACCAAGGATTTCATTTTTACGCAAAGCTATTTGCGCTTTCCTGCACGCTTTGTAAGCTCAGAAAATATCAATCTTACTGACCCCGTAACAGACAGCTTGCGTCGATTGAAAATCGGAATTGTCAAGAATACCTTGCATGAAAAGATATTTGCGGCCTATTTCCCCGACGTAAAATGGCAAGCGTTTGAAAATGAAGATGCGCTCCATGATGCAGTAAGAAACAAAACCATAGATTTGGCTTTTGGTGATGGAATGGGCTTTGCTCAATGGTTAAACAATCCGGTTTCAGAAAGCTGCTGCCATTTTGTTGGTGGCGCTTATCTTGCTCCAGAATTTCTTCACAATGGTATGCGAATTGCGGTGGCAAAAGATAACCCACAGCTTAAAACTGCCCTCAATTATGCCCTTAAATCACTGGAACGTAAGGGTAAGTTGACAGAGCTTTATCTGCGCTATTTTCCAATAGGGTTTTATTGATAGAAATTATAACAAAATAGCTCGTGGAATAGCAGCGTTACCAATAGCCATATTACTATAATCAACGTCCCATAATAGGCTTTTTTGTTCTGTTATATTTATTATTTTCTATTTTGGCCGATTGGGTGTTTTTAACGTTACTGGCGGAAGATTTATCTGATAATGCATTGAAATAATCCGTATGGCACAACAGGTTCCAATGGCCGCCCATATAGCATATGTCGGGTTTATCAGATGTGTCGATCCCAACAATGCCACACCAGAACCTACAATTGCTGCACTTGCATAAATTTCTTTGCGGAAGATTACCGGTGTGCGTCCTGTTAAAATGTCGCGCATACAACCACCACCAGCCGCACTAACACACCCCAAAATAACTGCTATTTGGATATTTCCGGTCATTTGATAGGTTTTATCGGCACCAAATGCAGCAAAGAACCCCAACCCTACAGCATCAAGCCATAAGGTTGGCTTTTCCATTCTAACAATCAGTCCCTGACAATAGACACCAATGACAACAGCGCCAATAATGGCATAAAAATATTCTATATTTGTTAGCCCCACAGGTGGGGTATCACCAAGGCAGACATCGCGAATAATTCCACCGCCAATAGCCGTGGCCATGGAAACAACAAAAACCCCTAAAAAATCAAAACCCCGTCTTATCCCTGCACTCGTTCCACTCAAGGCAAAAACAAAGGTTCCTATAACATCAATCCAATGAAGCAGCATAATATTTCCTAAAATACCAGCAATGCCGTGTATTTTGCCAAATTTCACCTATTTTGCAAAATTTAATATTTCACATATTTTGCCACATTTAATGAAGAAAATTGATGGCGGCAAATCACGTTATTGATGCCCACCATGATTATACAACAAGCAGAAACAGCATGAAAATTCAAATTGTTAGAGGAACGCTGTCACACAATCATAGATCCTACAACTAAAATTTCGACCTACAACCAAACTTCCGCCCTACAGTTAAACTTTCATCTTACAGTTAAACTTTCGTCCTGCAGTTAAACTTTCGTCCTGCAGTTAAACTTTGTAAGAACACTATAACGTATTTATAGAAACGGTATTTTTTAAGTATTTTGAACACATCAAAAGAATGCGGTGTTCATGGGAATGAGAAAATTTGTGAGGTGTATTCAACTGTCTATAAATTCAAGCGTTTATGACTTATAGCAAGTCCTTATAACAAGTACTTATAATATGTGTTTTGAAAAGAATAGTTATGCTTAACTGAAGCTATAGGCATCAGCAGGCTCAGCACGAAGTACGGCATTATCTGGAACAGGTATTAGGACTCTTCGCCGAATTTATTATTAATCAGCTCTTCAAGTGCATCCAGTACATCGACCGCTTGCAAACCACTTGCGCGAACCGTCACACTAGACCCTGTTGATGCGGCAAGCATCATTAAGCCCATAATTGATGTACCACCAACTTTTTGCCCGTCTTTTTCAACTTCCACCGCGGCGTCATATTTATCAACCGTTTGGACAAATTTTGCCGAAGCGCGTGCGTGTAAACCACGTTTGTTACAGATAACCAATTCTCGCGTTAAAGGATTAACGCCAATTTCCTGAGCGCGTTTAGTCATTTACTCTTCCGATAATATCATGCTTGGCACATTGATATATTTTCGTCCCGCGTCCTGAGCTGCCTTTAACGCATCAACCAATGAAATATCAGGGCACTGACGCACCGATGTCAATTTAATCAACATTGGCAGGTTAACACCCGCTATAACTTCTATTTGGCCTTCCTGCATAACAGAAATAGCCATATTGGATGGCGTACCACCAAACATATCTGTCAGTATAATAACGCCATTACCATCATCAACCAAAGCAACTGCGGCGAGAATATCTTTACGACGTTGATCCATATCATCGTCAGGGCCGATACACACCGTGGCAAAATTAGTCTGTGGGCCTACAACATGCTCAACCGCACGTTGAAACTCCTCAGCCAATCTACCGTGCGTCACAAGCACGAGTCCGATCATTCAAAAAAGCTCCTGTCATTAAAGACCCGACCATCTTGACCCATAGCAGCCGGCAGCGAATGTTGTATTTTGTCAGGGGATTCCATAAGTGCCAAGAACAAAATGCAATTCTCGGCATAATTTATCAAAATTTGTTACAATCTGTTTAATTATTGGTGGTTTGTCCAGAGCTTTTTAAAACAAATCGCCTCTATTGCCTGACAAATTGCTGTGCAATCGGCCTGACCAAGCGCTGGAAGGCGATAAAGTGGCACGGATATCCCAAAATAAGTCAGTTTTTTCCCCGACGGAAAACGCTCATAATCATTTCCGAGTTCAACAATGAAATCTACGGCAATTTCTGATAGAAATGGCATTTGATAGAGACCCGCACCTCTTATTTCGATACCGCCACGCAAAGTTTCAGGACACTGCCCGTAAAGCTTGCCATTTTTACTTGTTAGATCTGTGTAATCATCACTAACAAGGATACTATCCTTTTGTGCCCAGTGTGCCCGCTCCAAAAGTGATAGTGTCAAAACCGACTTACCACTACCCGACGCTCCAGCCAGAATTATACCTTTGTTGCCAATCTTCAGGCAATTTGCATGAATGGTTTTTACTGTCGACACGATCGTTTTCCCTATTTTTCAAGAGGCAAAACAATGGTGAAACGGGCGCCAAGCTTTTTATCTGGGTCATTTGGTGCCGTGATGTTTTCAGCGTTTAATGTGCCATTATGGGCCTCAATAATTTGCCGACTAATAGAAAGTCCTAGACCGGAATTTTGCCCGAAAGATTCCGCCCCCGGACGATCGGTATAAAAGCGTTCAAAAATACGATCTATGTTTTCTGCTCGAATTCCCGGTCCGTTATCTTCGACAGTAATAATAACTTTTGCCCCAACGCTGCGCATTGCAACGCGAATTTCACCATTTTCAGGGGGAATAAATGACCGTGCATTTTCAATAAGATTGGAAACAACCTGCCCTAACCGCAAATCATGCCCAGCAACGATATAGGGTTTTCCGCCATTACGCGGAGCAATATCCAATGCAATATTGGCTGCAGTTTTATTGCGCCGCACTTCTCTCGACGCGCGAACAATACTTTCCAAAAGTGGTGTTAAATCAACCTTGTCGGAGTTTTCCCTCGCCAGCTCGGCATCAAGCCGCGAAGCGTCTGAAATATCGGTTATCAAACGATCAAGGCGGCGCACATCATGTTGTATAATATCAAACAGGCGTTTACGTGCGTCATCTGTCTTTGCCAAAGGCAATGTTTCCACGGCACTGCGCAAAGACGTTAATGGGTTTTTCAATTCATGGCTGACATCGGCAGCAAACCGTTCGATCGCCTCAATACGTGTATAGAGTGCATCTGTCATATCGCGAATTGACGTTGACAAATGTCCAACCTCATCTTGCCTATCCGAGAAATTCGGAATTTCAACACGCTTGTTTGTTCCGTGCCGAACACGATCGGCTGCAGCAGATAATTTTCGTAATGGATTGGCTATTGTGTAGGCAAGGAATAACGACAACACCAGCAGAACCGCGGCAACAACTGCAAAAACCTTAAAAATTGCCAATCTTTCAGCCCGTACGATATTGTCAATATCAGAGCCGACAGTTGACAACAACAAGACGCCTACCACCGCATGATAACGTTGAACCGGCACTGCAACAGAAACAACCAGTTCACCCTGTGCATTGCGCCTTTGTGCTGTTGCAAGAAGTCCATTAACCGCCTTGACCACTTCTGGATAAACAGCGCCATTGCCATTTGGCTGGTCATTATCCATGACAATATCACTGCCATAGATTGTGTTTGTAAACCAGTTGCGAAAGCGCTCAAAAAAACCAGGCTTATCTTCCACAATTGGCGGAAGATTATAGCTCAATACCTGTCCACTGGAATAAAGCACCCGAGAATCAAGCAGAAGATTGGCATCACGGTCATAGATACGGGCGCGTGTTGTCTGCGGTGAAATAACACGCCGCAAAAGCGGTGCCACCCTTACTGGATTAATGGGAAAATCCCAATTATCGGTGGATTCCGCTTTAGGGGTAATGCTTTGTCCAGCCTGCAACTCCATTAGTTTTTCAGGGTCAATCAGAATGGACGTTGTATCAACCGTAGCTGAAGCAGCAATTGCACCGGCAATAATTTTTCCCTGTGTTCGCAAGGAGTCAATTTTTGCATCAATCAACCCGTCACGAAACTGGTTAAGATACATAATGCCGGCAACCAAAACACATAGTGCGGCCAGATTGAGAATAACAATACGCCGTGTCAAACTGGAAAAGAACAATTGCTCGAAAAGGCGGTGTCCGCGCCTCCATAAACGCTGCGGACGCGACTGTTTTCGGGATTGCTTAAGCTTTCCGCTGTGACTTTCCCTATCGGCTTGTTGTTCTTTATTGACCATCGAGCCGTTAAGACCTTCTTTCGCAACCAACTAATTTACAAACTGATTTAAAACCGTGATAATTTTAAAGGGTTATGCTTCCCGAAAACGATAGCCCACCCCATAAAGGGTTTCAATCATTTCGAAGTCATCATCAACCTGTTTGAATTTCTTACGCAGTCTCTTGATATGGCTGTCTATTGTACGATCATCGACATACACCTGATCGTCATAGGCGGCATCCATCAATGCATCACGACTTTTGACAACACCAGGGCGTTGCGCCAAAGCTTGCAAAATCAGAAATTCTGTAACAGTCAGAATAACCGGATCACCTTTCCATGTGCATGTATGACGTTCCTGATCCATAACCAAATTGCCGCGTTCCAATGAGGTAGAGGTTTGAGCCCCCGGCTTGACTGGTTCTCCGCGCGCAGCAGCCCTGCGCAACACAGCCTTGACACGTTCAACCAGCAGACGTTGCGAGAATGGCTTGGTGATAAAATCATCGGCGCCCATCTTCAAACCGAACAATTCGTCAATCTCGTCATCTTTCGATGTCAGGAAAATGACAGGCAAGTCAGATTTCTGGCGCAAGCGGCGCAACAGCTCCATACCGTCCATACGCGGCATTTTAATATCGAAAATAGCTAAATTTGGGGGTCTTGCTATTAATCCCTCTAATGCGGAAGCGCCATCGGTATATGTTTCGACCTTATAACCTTCCGACTCAAGGGCAATCGATACCGATGCCAGAATGTTGCGGTCATCATCGACAAGAGCGATCGTCTGTGTCGTTGTTGCAATATCTTTCATGTTCCTCGGCCCTTTCTATTGGCTTCACGAGCAAATACGCCAACCAACCAATATATATGTTATGTTTATTATATGGTTGGGTTTATGCGTTTTGCAAAACAAATGTGGTACAAATTGTGGCATTGGCGCTAAAACATATTGATAATACAAAGAAAATTCAAAATTTTTGCGATGAATAGTTGGCTATAGCAACTTGCTGTTCAATTCCTTTCTACCGAATTTGACCTTTTTAAATTTTATTTCAATCGATTAAATATTTGATTTTAAAATATTTTTCTGCTTCATATTTTACTGAGTGCCCACATATCTGTGGGCGCATTTGTTTTTGGGAGGTATAGCAGAGCTATTATGAAAGAAATTGGTATATTTAATCCAGCAGCATCATTAACGCATTTTGGTTTTAAAGATCTTGGAAATGTCTATTATAATTTAACCACCCCATTGCTTTATGAAGAAGCAATCCGCCGCAATGAAGCAAAATTGACAGCGCAAGGTGCGCTTGTCGCCTATACTGGGCAGCATACTGGACGTTCTGCAAAAGATAAATTCATTGTCCGCACGGCTGAAACAGAACCCAATATATGGTGGGACAACAATAGCCCAATAAGCCAGCAGAATTTTGACCAATTATTTGCAGATTTTGTTGAGCATGCAAAAGGGCGTGACCTTTTTGTTGAAGATCTGATTGGTGGTGCCGACCACGATAATTCTCTGCGCGCACGCGTTGTTTCAGAATATGCTTGGCACGCCACTTTCATTCGCAATCTGCTAATTCGGCCTGATGAAAAAGATCTGAAAAGCTATGTCCCGCAAATGACCATTATCAATCTGCCTTCTTTCAGAGCAGATCCAAAACGCCATGGTGTTCGGTCAGAAACTGTTATTGCTTGCGATTTGACCCGTTTAATTGTGCTGATCGGTGGCACATCTTATGCTGGCGAAATGAAAAAGTCTGTCTTTACAGCGCTAAACTATCTCTTGCCGATTAAAGGCGTTATGCCAATGCACTCTTCCGCCAATGAAGGTGCAAAAGGCGACACAGCTGTTTTCTTTGGTCTTTCAGGAACAGGCAAAACAACGCTTTCTGCTGATGCCAGCCGCACCCTGATTGGTGATGACGAACATGGCTGGGGCAATGAGGGCGTTTTCAACTTTGAGGGTGGCTGTTACGCAAAAGTTATCCGCCTTTCACAAGAAGCAGAGCCGGTTATTTATTCGACAACGCAACGCTTTGGCACAATATTGGAAAATGTTGTTGTTGATGAGCACCGCCAGCCGAATTTTGATGATGGTTCACTTACCGAAAATACCCGTGCTGCTTATCCGATAGATTATGTTGATAATGCCAGCAGAACAGGAAAAGGTGGCCAACCAAAAAACATCATTATGCTAACGGCTGATGCTTTTGGTGTTATTCCACCAATTGCAAAGTTGACGCCAGCACAGGCAATGTATCATTTTCTATCGGGTTACACAGCAAAAGTTGCTGGTACAGAAAAAGGTGTTACTGAACCTGAAGCAACTTTTTCGACCTGCTTTGGCGCACCATTCATGCCAAGACACCCTTCGGTTTACGGTAATTTGCTACGCCAGAAAATTGCAGACCATAAAGTGGACTGCTGGCTTATCAACACTGGTTGGACAGGTGGCCCCTATGGTGTTGGTCGCCGTATGCCAATTAAGGCAACACGTGCCCTTCTTGCAGCAGCGCTTGATGGTTCGCTTAAAAATGTAGAATTCCGTGAAGATCAAAATTTTGGATTTATGGTTCCAAAAGCTGTCGAGGGCGTTGATACCGGTATTCTTGACCCACGTTCAACATGGCAAGATAAAGCGGCCTATGATGCACAGGCTAAAAAACTTGCACAAATGTTTATCAAAAATTTTGATAAATTTGTCGCTCATGTTGACGATGACGTTAAAAACGCAGGCCCTAAGGCGTAATAGCAAATTTTCATGTTATAGAAGCCCGCTATATTCAGCGGGCTTTTTTATTGTTTAAAACGCCCCTATAATAACCGCATGACTGATGAGACCCGAGATCTTTATATCAATGACAATATCCGCATACGCGAAAGCGATTTAGCGGAGAGTTTCATTCGCGCATCAGGTCCGGGTGGTCAAAATGTCAATAAAGTTGCAACAGCGGTTCAACTGCGCTTCTCGGCCTATCGTGCTGGTTTAGAGCATGATATTTATGCGCGCCTGATAAAACTGGCTGGTAAGAAAGCAACAAAAGAAGGCGAAATCGTTATTGAAGCGTCCCGTTTTCGTTTACAAGAAAGAAATCGTCAGGATGCACGTGATCGGCTTGTTGCCCTACTCAGCAAAGCTGCCGAACCGCCGCCAGCCAAACGTGTTAAAACCAAGCCAACAAAGAGTTCTATTGAGCGTCGTTTAAAAGCGAAAACAATCCGATCGGAAATCAAGAAGACCCGTTCGAAAATATCCGAGGATTGAAATAAAAATTCTTGCCCTATCTCACATAATAGAAGGTGGAGCGTGCGCATCCGCTTAATGTGCCACTATACTGATAATTCATTTTCAGCGATTGCATCAGTGGGCGCATTTTCTTGAAAGGAGAATGCAATGGGACTTTTTAATTTCGTAAAATCTGTTGGTGAAAAACTGGGACTTGGAGATGATCGTGCGCCAGATGCACAAAGCATTAAAACCGCGCTTGATGGTTTAAATCTTGGCACAGAAAATGTGAATGTTGCGGTTGAAAATGGAAAAGCCGTTTTGACAGGCCTCGTTAAAGATCAGGCAACTTTGGAAAAGGCTATCCTTGCTGTTGGCAATTTGCACAACATCGAGTCCGTCAATACAGATAATTTACACGTACAGAATTCTGCACAAGCAGCAAATAATCAAACAACAAACACGACTCAAGCCAACCAAACGGCACAAGCAACATCTACCCCCTCAAATACGTCCACAAGCGATGGTGGACAGGCCAAAGAACCGCATTTTTACGAAGTTAAAAAAGGCGACACACTTTGGAAAATTGCTGAAGAAGTTTACGGCAAAGGACATGGCGACAAAAATAACATTATTTTTGAAGCAAACAAACCAATGCTTAAATCACCAGATAAAATTTTCCCCGGTCAAAAGCTTCGTATTCCAGAGCTTAATCAGGCTTAATTTTTATAGCAAAATCTAGCACTTCGGTGATTGCTTTATCACTTTCTCGCGCATCCAAAATTTCTGAAAATGTTGTTTCATCGATGCGCGAGCGTAAAACGTTGTTGGATTAAATCGGTCATAAACGAATAAAATAACAGGCAATATTTGTGGTGGTCGCATTTATTGTTGCCACCTTGCAATGTCACGAAAACTCTTTTGTTGTGATCGTAGAAACTATATAGCGCACCACAGCCAAGCTATAGAACCGATGTTTCTATTCTGCCTTTATATCTTGTGTAATCTCATGTTTCCATTCGGTCAGTCTGTGTCTTTGTGTGAAGAAATTGATGTCGTTTTGTTGTGATAAAGACAAAACAATTTTATTATACACGACATGGATATTTACGGATTCGACTATTTTCCAAACTATTATAGCCGGCTTGAGCAAGAAGATTTGCTTAACGATATAAGGCATATTGTCAAAGAAGCACCGCTTATTACGCCTATCATGCCAAAGACCGGAAAAGAAATGAGCGTGCGGCAAACCAATTGTGGCGAGCTTGGTTGGGTCACGGATAAAGAGCAAGGTTATCGTTATCAAAAAAACCACCCAGTCACAGGGAAAGCTTGGCCGGATATTCCGCCGTCGTTACAAAACCTTTGGCAAAAATTATCTGGCTTTCCGCAACTGGCAGAAGCTTGTCTTATCAATTTTTATGCACCGCAAGCACGCATGGGCATGCATCAGGATAAAGATGAAATGGAATTGAAAGCACCGGTTATTTCTATTTCATTGGGTGATAGCTGTCTTTTCCGCATAGGAACCACCGAAAAACAAGGTAAAACACATTCAATACGTTTAAACAGTGGCGATGTTATTATGTTTGGTGGCAAGGCACGTCTTGCTTACCACGGTGTTGATAGAATTTATCCCAATACGTCTACACTATTAAAGGTACCTGGCCGCGTTAATCTCACTTTGCGGCGTATTTCACCTATTTCCAACTAATAACAGCCATCTGCAAGATGCAAAACACTTCGCATCAAGCAACAGATATTTCCCTATCCAATAGCTATTGTTACATTAAAATAGTTGTTGTCCCTCAACTGGGTAGACTTAAAAATCGTATTTCTATTACGATACAACTTGTCTTATTAATTTGTATGTACTGCAAGTGCGCACGGGCATGCATCAGGAAAAAGATGAAAGGAATTGAAAGCACCGGTTATTTCTATTTCATTGGGTGATAGCTGTCTTTTTCCACATAGGAACCACTGAAAAACAAGGTAAAACACATTCAATACGTTTAAACAGTGGCGACGTTATTATGTTTGGTGGCAAGGCACGTCTTGCTTACCACGGTGTTGATAGAATTTATCCCAATACGTCTACACTATTAAAGGTACCTGGCCGCGTTAATCTCACTTTGCGGCGTATTTCACCTATTTCCAACTAATAACAGCCATCTGCAAGATGAAAAACGCTTCGCATCAAGCAACAGATATTTCCCTATTCAATAGCTATTGTCGCATTAAAATAGTTGTTGTCCCACAACTGGGTAGACTTAAAAAATCGTATCTTTACTGCGATACAAATAACTTAAAAATTCACACCATAAAATGCTTATAAATATACTTACAAATTAGTGTAGGCGAATATCACTCGGTATATTCGCCTAGCTTATCAGGCTCAATTTAGTGATTGTGCATTTCATGTTGCATGGGCTTAGCATCGTGGTTTCGGGCTCCCATAGCCTTAACATGAAAGACCACATCGACACTTCCTGCTTTTTCAAAAACGAGTTTACTTTTTATTTCATCACCTTCTTTTAAAGGCTTTGAAATATCAATAAACATAACGTGCATTTTGTCAGGACTAAAAGCAACTTTTCCACCTGCTGGAATTTGAACACCATCTACAACTGGACGCATTTCCATAACTTTACCATCAACGCGCATAACATGGATTTCTGTTTTATTAGAAAGTTCTGACGATACGGAAACAAGGCGGTCTTTCGTTTTGCCATTATTGATAATCGTTAGATAACCACCTGCCACTTTGGCACTATCTGGTATTGCACGTGACCATGGGTCTACAACCTCAATATCACCAATTTTATAACTTTGTGCAAAAGCAGCGTTGATTTGTGAGAAAAATACAATTGATGCCAAGGCCATTAAAGTTGCAACAAACAGCTTGTAACCCGACAATCCTTTTAACGAAACATACGACATAGGACGCTCCAATATCTATCTGAAAAAAGCCACTAAAGTTAAAATAATTTTTCAGATCATTTGATGAATAATGATTAAATCAGATGAAATTATACACTGATTCAACTTGTCAATGAAAGTTTATTTCGCTTGGGCGGTGCGCGCACATCCTGATTGACCGTATATTGGCTGTTCCATCGATCAATAACAGTTATCAATTGCAATGCAGAGCTTTTCCGCATTGAAATAACAATAAATGCCCCATTTGGTTGGTAATCGGCAGCCACTGCAGTTAGAATACAGCCACCAACACAACATATTGGTAAATCATTTTGATTAGAACGGGGATAGTGTTGATATTTGGAACAAATATCACTGCCGTAAATGTCATACGCAACTTGATGGGTTACAGGCTGCGCCACAGACATAACCATGGCTTGTAATACAATAGCCACAGCCAGCATAAAACGCGCCAAAATATGACCTATTTTATACCGCTGGTTATTGTACACAGCCCCCATCATAGCGATCAAATCATATGACTTAGAAAGCTGTGAATGTTAATGTGGTTAAAGACCGTGTGATACCGGGAATATCCAAAATATTATCATTAATGAATTTGCCGATATCTTTACCTTCTTCAATATAGATCTTGGCTAAAAGCTCAAACTCACCGCTGGTAGAATAAAGTTCTGAAACAATCTCGCGTTCATAAAGTGTGTTTGCAACATTATAGGCCGTGCCCGGAGCACACTGTAATTGGATAAAGATTGGCTTCATATTAAGTCTCCTTTACACACACCAACGCATGAACCGACAAAGAAATCAACACCTTTGAAAAATAGGGTGTATCAAGATTGCGGCTATATCATCATTTTTCACATTGGTGGCTATATTCTCATATTTGTGGCTATATCACCATTTCTCATTTTTATAGACAATAGAAATTGCAATACTGTTGATATCTTGGCAACTTGATTGCCAATGCATTGGAAAAAGACGCTTTCAAACATGTCCGATTGTCGATAAAATGAGCAAAAATGTTTTCAAAAGGACATCTCTTTGCCGTTACTCAATGGAAAAACTTGTTATCCTGACCAAATAAACACGCCGATTTTTGGTGTTACGGTTTTATCTGACACGGTAATAGAGCAACCATTGACCAAAGAACGGCACATACTCATTTATTCGCCCAGAGGAGTGGTTAAGCTCAATTTTTCTGACCGTATTGTGATTTGTCTTCCGCAACACTGCATTCTTGTTCCCTGTGGTGTTTCGTACCAACTTGAATTTATCGGAACAAAAGAATGTCGCTTTCTCTATTTCAAAACAGATTTGTTTAAAACACTGGATCAAGAAAAAACGTTTACGGTTAATCCGCTTTTACGAGCGCTGATCGAACGGATAGCCTTGTTACCCTTCAACCATGGATTGACGCAAAATAACCATTTGCTTGGCTTAATTATGGAAGAATTATCCGTTCTTCCGACCACACCCATTTCTTTGCAATTACCCAAAAATATCAAAATTAAAGCAGCCCTTGATTATTATAAAAATATTGAACAAATACCGAGTCTGGAAGAGATTGCTCAATATTGTTCTTATAATGTGAAAACAGTAACACGAAATTTTTCCAAGGAAACCGGGCTTACCTATCGGCAATGGATGCAGCAGATGTTTTTTATTTATGCTGTTGAGGCATTGGCCAATGGTTGTGCTATCCGCAAAATTACCGAAAAATTGCCCTTTGCCAATGATAGTGCATTTAGCTATTTCTTTCGTTCTTTTAGCGGCCTATCCCCAAAACAATTCCAGCACAATTTGAACAATTCATCAATTTAGTCATATATTATGAGTTACAAAAACAGAATTTAATAACAATACTATTTTTTAAAAAGAAATTTTTATCATGAAATAAATTATTAATATATTAATTAAAAATAACAGATATTAATCAGTAAATAATTTTATTACTAAAAATATATTTTATTTTTATATTTATTGCGTTGTCGGAACGTTTTTTAATTAGCTTTAAAAATATCCAATTAATATACTATCAATTGTAAAATCACCGTATATTTTCAGCCTTTTTTATAATCTTTTTAGCCTTTTCGATAACGGATCCGCGCGGAACGTTCTATTGCTGCAACGGTGAGATTTTCCAATTCCCAACGATCGGCGAGTAATTGCAGAAAAACCAATTCTTCCTGTTTGACGTCCAAACCACAGGCTGCCACTTCAACAGCCAAAGCATAGGCTGTGTCTTGTAATTTTTCTGATAAAGCTGCTTGCGTGATATTTAGGATATGTTCAATACCATTGGCATTTTCCAGATAGGTACAACATTCGGCAACCAAGGCATCAAGGCGTTCCATATCAAAGCCATCAAAAACGGGCAGCCGCGAAACGATATCGCTAATCAACCGCAATTCCCGACTGCTAATGGTTTCATCAGCTGCCGATGTTACAACCATAATATAAATCAGAGCTTCTTGAGCTGTTAGCTTTGCCATTTTTGCCTTATTGCCTAATTGATTAACGTTTTTTTTGCGCTTTTCGTATGCAATTATTGACGAAATGCTGTTACAACCATAGAGCTTTCTTAAACGATTCAAGTTCAGGATAAAACCCCATGGCAACAGACAATTTCGCGGCCCATAACCTCACTCCAGAATTATTGGAAGCTGCTGCAGACTCCAGAGCATGGCCTTTTGAAGAGGCGCGCAAAATCGTCAAACGTTATGAAAAAAGCGGTTTTCCCGAAACTGTTTTGTTTGAGACGGGTTATGGTCCATCAGGCTTGCCACATATTGGAACTTTTGGTGAAGTTGCCCGCACAACTATGGTGCGCCACGCTTTCCATGTCTTGACCGAAAACAAGGTAAAATCAAAGCTATTATGCTTTTCTGATGATATGGATGGCCTACGCAAAGTACCGGAAAATGTTCCAAACCGCGAATTGATGGAAACTTATATTGGCATGCCGTTAACCCGTGTGCCTGATCCATTTTCTAACGAATACCCATCTTTTGGCTCAGCCAACAATGCGCGTTTAAGAGCTTTTCTGGATCGCTTTGGCTTTGATTATGAATTTGCCAGCGCAACGGACTATTACACATCAGGCCGCTTTGACGAGACATTGTTAAAAATGCTTGCTGCCTATGACAAGATAATGTCCATTATCTTGCCAACATTGGGCGAAGAACGCCGCGCAACTTATTCGCCTTTTCTGCCAATATCCCCGATTACTGGCAAAGTACTGCAAGTTGCTATGATTGCTCGTGACGCCAAAAAGGGAACTGTTACCTATATTGAGCCTGAAACAGGTGAAAAAATAGAAACAGAAGTGACAGGCGGTAAAGTAAAATGCCAATGGAAAGCCGATTGGGCAATGCGTTGGACAGCTTTGGGCATTGATTATGAAATGGCTGGAAAAGACCTGATTGACTCGGTGACGCTTTCTTCAAAAATTTGCCGCACCTTAGGTGGCACCCCACCAGAAGGTTTTAACTATGAACTTTTCCTTGACGATAAGGGACAGAAAATTTCCAAATCCAAAGGAAACGGGCTGACGATTGATGAATGGCTGACATATGCGCCAACAACCAGTTTGGGGCTTTATATGTACCAAAAGCCTAAAACGGCTAAGCGGCTTTATTTTGATGTTATCCCAAAAGCAGTTGATGAATATTATACATATCTTTCAGCATATCCACGCCAGACATGGAAAGATCGGTTGAATAATCCTGTTTGGCATATGCACAATGGAAACCCACCGGCTGTCGATTTGCCGGTACCATTCGCAATGTTATTGAACCTTGTCAGTGCGTCCAATGCTGAAAATGCCGATGTTCTGTGGGGCTTTATTTCGCGTTATGCCAAGGGCGCTTCACCAGAAACACAACCAGAATTGGATAGCCTCGTTGGATTTGCCATTCGCTATTTTAATGATTTTGTTAAGCCGACTAAGAAATTCCGCGCACCCGATGATGTTGAACGTGAAACACTGGAAAAGATAGATCAGAAATTGGCTGATTTACCGATGGATGCGGATGCCCATACCCTGCAAAATGCACTTCTGGATGTTGGGCGTTTTACCGAGCGCTATCAAGATCATACAAAGAAAAGTCCTGAAGGGGGGCCAGGTGTTGCTGTTTCATTTTTCCAAATGCTGTATGAGGTTCTGATCGGGCAAGAACGTGGACCACGTTTTGGATCCTTTATTGCGCTTTATGGCATAACGGAAACACGAAAGCTCATAGCTGATGCTTTGGCTGGAAAACTTGTCCATTAACAAGAAAACGAAAGTATGAGAAATGGGGAGAAATTTTCTCCCCTCATTGCAAGGGTTTTAAAAACTGTTTTGTCATGACGTAATGACTGCTATTAGACTTGAAAATCCATGATATTTCTTGCGTTTTTGGCGATAAACCCCAAGCAGAAAAAGACACTGACAAGATACAATCGTGAATGCAACAGATAAAACACGACGGTCTTGTAGGGCGGTCTTGTAGAATGTACTGACAGGAGACAACCATGAATGAGGCTCAAGAGGTCGCGCGACGCCGAACATTTGCAATTATCGCGCACCCGGATGCCGGTAAAACCACACTGACAGAAAAACTGCTTTTGTTTGGTGGTGCAATTCAGCTTGCCGGTGAAGTAAAAGCCAAAAAAGACCGTATTCAAACGCGCTCTGACTGGATGAAGATTGAGCGTGAGCGTGGTATTTCGGTTGTAACATCGGTTATGACTTTTGAATATGATGACCATATATTCAACCTGCTTGATACACCAGGTCACGAAGATTTTGCCGATGATACCTATCGGACATTAACAGCGGTGGATAGTGCGGTTATGGTTCTTGATGGGGCTCGTGGTATTGAGCCACGAACTTTGAAATTATTTGAAGTTTGCCGTATGCGCGACATACCCATTGTGACCTTTGTTAACAAAATGGATCGTGAAGCGCGTGATCCTTTGGAAATATTGGACGAGATTGAAGATAAGCTTGCGCTTGATACCGCACCTGTGACTTGGCCAATAGGTTCTGGAAAAAGCTTTGCGGGCAGTTTTGATTTGCACAATAATTCTGTGCGGCAAAAAGATGAGGAGTTGAAGCCCCGACCGGTAAAAGGTCCGGAAGAAGCCGCCCTTTTATTGCCCGAAAACGAACGTGATGCCTTTGTGGACGGCGTTGTGCTGGCGCGCGATGCTTGTAAAAAGTTTGATATAGAAGCTTTTCGTGAAGGACATATGACGCCTGTTTATTTCGGTTCGGCTTTAAGAAATTACGGCGTGCGAGATCTGATTGATGCTTTGGTCGCTTTTGGTCCCAAGCCGCGCAACCAAGTTGCTGATACACGTATGGTTGATGCAACGGAACCTAAAATGACTGGTTTTGTTTTCAAAATTCAGGCCAATATGGATCCCAACCACCGCGATAGAATAGCTTTTCTACGTGTTTGCTCGGGTGTTTTATCTCGCGGCATGAAAGCGAAGCTTGTAAGAACAGGCAAAGCCTTGACGCTTTCAGCACCACAATTTTTCTTTGCCCGCTCTCGCCAGATAGCTGATGAAGCCTATGCCGGTGATGTTGTTGGTATTCCCAACCATGGCACGTTACGCATTGGTGATACCCTGACAGAGGGTGAGGACATATTGTTTAAAGGTGTGCCCAACTTTGCGCCGGAAATATTACGGCGTGTTCGTTTGGGTGACCCGATGAAAGCCAAAAAACTGAAAGAAGCCTTGCAACAAATGGCTGAAGAAGGCGTCGTACAGTTATTTATGCCAGATGATGGCTCGCCATCTATTGTTGGTGTGATTGGGGCGTTGCAAATTGATGTTCTAACCGAGCGATTGAAAGTTGAATATTCTTTGCCTGTTGGGTTTGAACCAGCACGGTTTACCGTTTGCCGTTGGATTTCTGCTGAAGATAAAGACGATTTGCAAAAATTTATTGCCAGCCACCGTGCGGCCATTGCATCGGATCTTGATGGTGATCCAGTATTTTTGGCTGAAAATGGATTTTCTTTGAATTATGAGGCGGAAAGAGCGCCGAAAATAAAGTTTGCGACATTCAAAGATTATCAAATACGGAATGTTTGATAACCATTATCAGACGGTGCAAATCTTTGGAAAATTATTTGATAAGCGGCGATAAATCACTTTTTATCGCCGTTTGTAATGACAGGCTTTTAACGTAAATATTATCACTTCGGATTTTTTTTAAAAACCGATGAGTGTCCATAAAATCCGTATATAACGGCTTGAGCCAATATCCATCAATATTCTATTGGAATTGAATGGGGCTCCACTCCATACCACGGAAGAAGTCGGTAAAGTCAACGCCCAAAAAGTCAAGCAAAGTTAAAAGGCGTGAAAAGGATATGCGATCCAATCCCTTTTCATATTTTTGTATCTGCTGAAAACTAATGCCAGCAGCCGCAGCCAATTCTATTTGTGTTATTCCATTTTGATTACGGAAAGAGCGCAAAAGCGCACCAAGCTTCAGGTCGCAATTTTTTTCATGTTCACGCAATGCACCAATATAGGTATATTGGCGTGTATTCGATAAAGCTTGCCCCGCTTTTTCTTTACTTGACATAAAATTCCCCCCGCTAAGGTTGAATACGCGCGTCCACGCTAACCATCTGTTTCAAGAGACCGGGGGTTGCAACAGCTAATCTATGAATAGCCCTAGGCTTTTGGTTCCATGAAACTTGGACATAACCCAAGCCCCCGGTCCCAAAACCGATGGTCAACACTTATCCAGTGCTTGACATATTCCATAGATCGGGGTTGCAATCCCGATTCAACCACCGTCATGGTTGAACAATTTTGTTCTTAGCAAGTGGAACATACATTGAAAAGAGGGGAGAACACCTGTCCAAAGTTTATAATGACAAGCATTTTTTGAAACGTAAATTTTTCAAATCATATGACATATCAAAGGGTTGAATTTTACCCTATAAAAGAAAGAAAAATAAAATCAGAAAAAGCTTGTGGGGCATACAACAAATATAACAAACTCAAATTGTCTGTTGCTGCCTCTTAATGCTTGTATAAATACCCTTATGAAAAAATAAAAAGCGTATTCTCAAAATAATAGAGTGTTATCACAAAACATAAAACAATATCGCTATGCAATTTTTATTTGTATTTTTCTGCCTTTTCATAGAACAGTCTGTTTGAAAATTATTCTTATATTTCTGCTTAATATTGTTCACAAAAAAACGGTGGCTGTCATTCTTGCCACCGTTTAAAATCATCACTATTAGCGTTTAATTACTTAACGCCTTCCTTGATCCAATCAGCCAAACGACTTTTTGGCGCTGCGCCAACCATATTTGACACAACTTCACCATTATTGAACATCAACAATGTTGGTATAGAACGAACACCAAACTGGGTAGCCAGTTCTGGATTTTCGTCAATATTAATTTTGGCAATTTTAACTTTGCCCTGCAATTCAGCGGCTATTTCATCTAGTGATGGTGCTATCATTTTACATGGACCACACCATTCCGCCCAAAAATCCACAACAACAGGTGTTGATGATTGTAGCACATCACTTTCAAAATTGTTTGTATCGACTTTTACAGTGCTCATGGGTTTATCCTTTTTGATTCTTATTTCTTTAAATTGGCGTGCCCAACTGTATCCGTCAAGTGCAAGCCGTTTGATCTCGTATTAGCTATGTAAATTGTTGCTTTCTTTATAGAGCATATTATCCAATTTTTCGGCATCCAGTTCAAAGACTTTTGGCCCATCGCTATAAATTAAAAGGGTTTTCATCATTTTTTTGGGATGAATTGCCTTTAACAAATTGCGATAAAGTGCCATTTGCAGCAAATAACTTTTTGGTATTTGCTCTTCGCTACTTGGTACCCGACCGGTTTTAAAATCTCCTAGAATGATTGTTTCACCAGCATCATTTAATCTGTCGATCTGGCCGGAAACAGCATATTTTTTTCCTTTTATCTCAACGATACCCATTAATGCAACTTCCGCACGCGATTCCGGTGCAAATAATGGTTGTAAAGTTGCGTGATCCATAACTTTAAACACTTGGTCAAACGCATCTTTCCGCTGGTTATCGGTCCAGTCCAATGCTGTCTTTTCCAAGTATTTCAGCGCCAGTTCTCGCCGCTCTGTTTCTTTACATTGTGGCAGATATTGTAGCAAACGGTGAATGACATTACCACGCTCGATAGCAAATAACGCATTTTCGGGCTTTTCCCCTAACACTGGCGATATTTCGAGCTGTTTTTGGTCGGCTGGAACATCATCATCAATATCCAAAGTAGCACCAGATGGTGTTAAAGGCTTTGGCAATTCCGCTTCTACTGCTACATGGCGTTGAAAGTATGAAGGTAATACCGGTAAGGCATCTGCAGATTCGTCTACTCTATCGGTCAAGTCGCGCGGCTTCTTCACATTATCAGCGTAAAAACACCAAGCGGCTATTTCTGGTGATGGCCCCGAAATTTCTTGTGAAACCGGCTTTAAAGCTTTACTGACAAGATCGCTCCAAGTCCCATCAACCTTATGTTGCCCACGATACCCACAGACAATCAACCTATCTTCCGCACGTGTCATGCCAACATATAATAAGCGCCGATATTCCTCATTAGCCTTTTCTTTAAGCGTATTTATGTAATTTTCAGCCAATGATATTTTATAGTCTTTGCTTGGTTGCCAGAAAAATCCAATATCATTGTTGTCGCCTATTTGTAAAAGCTTCGGCTCATGTTGCACGTTCCATACACGGGAACCGGAATCGACCAAAAACACAACCGCACTTTCCAAACCTTTCGCGGCATGAACTGTCATAATGCGAACTTCTTCGCGATTTTGATCAAGCTCACGCTTAATTTCCGGATCAGAAATTGTCAGTGTTTCCAAAAAAGCTTGCAGCCCCGGCAGACCTGTTTTCTGTATGGAAAGCGTGTAATCCATAAACGCGTCCAACACGTCACTTGCTTCTGAACCAAGACGGGCAAGAATTCTGGCACGTCCCTTATCATCGCTCAAAACATGGCTATAAAACTCGAACACTGGGGTTTTGTCAGCGATATTACGATATTTTGCCAGCAGAGTAACAACATCGTTGTAACTTGGATTATCGGCAGCATGGTTTTTCAAACTCTGATAAAGCGAGCCTTCACGACCATGGGCAATATGGTATAAATCTTCTTCATTCAAATTAAACAATGGGCTTTTTAATACCGCAGCCAAAGACAAATCATCTTGTGGCTGCAGCACAAAACGTGCAAGCGCCATCAAGTCACGTACGGCAATATGGCTTGTCAAATGCAACCTATCTGCCCCTGCCACAGGAACATTATAGTTCTTTAATGCTTTGGCCAATGCTGGCACAAACTGGTCGCGTTTTCTCACCAGAACCATAATGTCACTGGCTTTTATCATACGCCCTTGCCCTGGTAGGATTTCACCCTGTTTAAGCCATTGTGTAATTGTTTTGGCAATTTCATCAGCCAACCGCACAGCTGGCGCATGCAGTTGATCCACTGGTTGGCGCCAATCTTCTGGTTCGTCCACACTAGATGGTGTCAATGTATCCCAGATAATGATTTCACCTGGATCATTTGCACGAACTGGTTGGTGCACCGTTTTGATGTTTTCAGCCGACAATCCCTTGTAATTTTCCGGCGTGCTAAACACGAGATCAACGCCTTGCAAGACATCTGCCGTTGACCGAAAAGAAAAATTTAGCCTGATACGATTGAAAACCCGATTGGCAGCCTTTGCCTTTTTTTCAATAATGCGGCCATTATAGTCAAAATCTTCTGGCACCGCTCCCTGAAAAGAATAGATTGATTGCTTTTCATCGCCCACCGCAAAGACCGTGCGAGTAACGTCGCGTTGTCCCTCTCCAGCATAAAATTCTTGTGCCAAAAGCTGGATAATTTTCCATTGAGCAGGACTTGTATCCTGTGCTTCATCTACAAGAATATGGTCAATACCGCGATCAAGCTTATATTGCACCCAGAGGCCTGCTCCATCACGCTGCAAAAGATTTAATGTCCGTTCTATCAGATCATCAAAATCAAGTAGGCCATCTGCTTTTTTCAGTTTCTCATAGCGCTGCAACAATTGATAACACAATAAAAATGCAGCCTCATTCAAAGGCAGCAAACGTATACGGCGTATTTTATCTGTAAAATATTGCAGTTTGACCTGACGATCGGTCAAATTGTTCTCAAGGTCTGGCCACTTCGCCAACAGTGCCTTGGACGCAAGATTTGAAATGGACCTTGGTTTGTCTTTTGTAAAATATGCATCGACAATTGTGTCAACAATATCGTCGTTTTGTGCCTGTTGAACAGACAATAATTTTTCTACAAACTTCTGGCTGTAACTATGTCCATGTTGCTGAAATTGTTGAATTTCGTCAGCTGAAAAGAATGCCGCTTCCCGAACTTTTACGAGAATGTCTTGTTCCGTATCTGCATCATCCAATTGTAGAAGTCTTTTAAAATACTGACTTCCTTCCTTGCTTATGACCATAGGCAAAAAATGATTGAGTGCTTGTCTTTTTTCGATAGCCTCGGATAACAAATTATCAAGGCCGGTTTCCCCAACGGTTTTTAAAACAAGCATTAAAGCGTCGGATAAGGCATTATCGGTTCGCAAATAAGCTTTTTCCAACACATAACGGCGCGCACTTTGCAACAATTCATCACGTTGCAAATCGTCCATCAACTCGAAATGGCCGGCAATGTTTGCTTCCAAAGGAAACTGGTGTAGCAGGCTTTCGCAAAACGCATGAATGGTTTGTATTTTTAAACCACCGGGCGTTTCAAGTGCGCGGGCAAAAAGACGGCGAGCTTCAGCCAATTGTTTTTGCTGTGGCCTTTTCCCTTCCAAACGTAAAAGCTCTTTGGAAAGTGTTTCATCATCAAACTCTGTCCAGCCAGACAAGGTTTTGAATATACGCGTTTGCATAACTGCAGCCGCTGCCTTGGTATAAGTTAGGCATAAAATACGGGAAGGTTCCGTGCCATTAAGCAAAAGCCTGATAACGCGTTCTGTCAGAACATGGGTTTTGCCTGAGCCTGCATTGGCAGAAACCCATACACTATTTGATGGATGGGCTGCCTTACCTTGTGCATCAGTTGCATCTTTAGGAATAATCAAAGCGCTCATTCGTCACCTGCTGCTTCTATCCCCGATGACCACTCCATAACCCGTGCCAAATGGTCGTAATCCCCTTCATAATTGGTCAATGGCGGCATTGCCCGCGATAAATATCCCGTCTTTGGATCTTTATAATAATTCATAAGCTCGACCAATCTTGCCCATGCTTCCTCGGAAAGTTGCTGAACCGAATCTTTAATCATTTTATCGAGTGATTGTTCGATCACTTCGCCTTTTGATGTCAGGCGGATATAAGCCAATTTTGTAGGAACTACATTTTTGCAATTTTCAAAAGCATTACGCGTCAACAAGGCAGCTTCAAGAGCAAGTTGCGGCGCCATAAGTGTTGCCGCCTGTTTTGGTGATGGTGTACTGCCTGTTTTAAAATCCAATATTTCGGCGTTTTTTCCATCAAGAATATCAATCCTATCCGCCCGTCCAGACAAGGTAACACCGGTATCATCAATTTGTGTCGCACGTGCCGAGATTTCTACAAAGCTTTCGTGTTTTGCCAATCCCCTTTCCCAATCAATAATCGAGGGTGCCAAACTTTCAAAACGCGGCCACCATATTGCCTCCACCTCAATTGGTAATTGCATACGGTCAAATTCTGCGCGTGCAAATTCCAGCAACTGTGTTAAGGCCTCTGATGATGCCGGATTGATATTCTGCTCGACCAAACCAGCCACGATCGCATGATATAACGTTCCCCGTTCCGCAACAGAGGGGTCATGGATTAAGTCGTCCAACGGCTTTAACCGTAAAACTTTCTTGGCATAAATAGCGTATGGGTCACGCCGCAATGTTTCAATTTCAGTAACCGAAAAATGTTTCGGACGCGCGGCAAGGGGTGGCTTGGGGCAAGGTTGTGTAACAAAATCAACCGTTTTTAATTGGTCAAGCTCACGTGCCCAATGGACATATGTTTGTCCACGATGCCGCATATGCTTCGTTATTTTTTGCCCCACCACTGTTTCAAGTCGTTGCAACCAACGGGACGGAACCGACGGCGCATTATCTGCCCGTAATGAGCGGCTCATGATAACCTGATTTGCGCCCATAGCCATTTGAAAATCATGTGCGGCAAGACCAGTGCGCCGCTCGGGCGGATCTAAGGTCAATGTCATTTTCATTGGGCGCGACATGAAAGGATCATTGCGCGTTGAGGCTGGCCATGAGCCTTCGTTCAACCCACCGATGACCATAGTATCAACCGTTTGCAAGCGCGATTCCAAAGCACCCCAAATAAACAGTCTGGGGTGTCCGCCTGCTGCCGGACTTACCGAGCGAACAGCCATTAGTGCTTGAAAAATTGCTGGCCATTCTGAAATATCAAAAGTTAATCCCGATTTATCTGCAACAAGGTCACGCAAAAAAGCCGCCATGGCTTTGCCGCTCTCTCCTGCATATAATGCAGCAACGGACGCATCTTCATCACGACCAAAATTTTCAAAAATTTCCGTCGTAACCCGTGCCGCTTCATTGATTGATACCGGCTTTGTTTGTTGCATAAGCGCTATCATGGGCGATACGGACTGAACAAGAGAGGCCGCAAGATCACGCGATGCTTCAATAGTTTGCTGGTTTATTGTCACATGATCGTCATTGCTTGTTAAAAGGCTTAAAATACGAGCTTCAACAAATTGGTCACATAAAGACAGATTAACCCTGCCCGTGCCGCCACGAAGTGCAAAAAGCTCGAAATATTCAGCCCATTGTCGCAACTGACCACGTGGCATACTAAGTGATGTAAGCGGATGCTTCAAAAGCGATAAAAACGCCACTGGATCGCCAGGGTGAAATAAGCTTTCCAGAATAAGCCGCAATAATGTGGCTGGTTGCACTTCTGTCAGCGGAACACCACCGGAATCGTTTGCTTCAATGCCAAACCGGTTAAGTTCTGCAACAACACGGCGTGCCAGATTACGGTCACCCGTGACAAGTGCAGCGGTTTTTTTAGGGTTTTCAATTGCGTGGCGCAAACTAACAGCAATAGACAAAGCCTCTTCACGTTCATTTGCCGCTTCTATCAAGGTAAGATCGGAAAAAACCTCGTCATATCCATCGCGTGAAAGGTCTGACCAGTTATCGGTTGTGGCTGCAGGGCGGAGTGCCTCAGACAGGATTTGCGCACGTTTGGCTTTCTTTTTATCAAGCTTTCCAAGCTCAACAACATCGCTGCGCTTGACTTGCAATCTTTGTAGCAGCTTTTTCAGACTATATTGCGGATGCCCGAAAATGGATGGATCTTCATGGGTTTTTTCCAATGTTTCCCATTGCTTATCGTCCATTGTCAGATCAAGCCCTGGCAATACAACAGCGCCATTTGGTAAGCGGCTGATAACTTTTAACAGATCGGCAATTGCCGGTATGGAACCGGTTGATCCTGCCACAATAATAGGTCGTTTTGGTTGATTACGCAAAAGCCGGTCGGCCTCAATACGCATTGCCTGATTGCGCCATTCAGCTGGGTTTTCTTTTTCTCTTTCATGAAGAATTATCGGCCAATTCTTGGTGACAATTTCTAAAAAATCCAGTGTTACCTGCCACCATTCTGCCACCATATCTGGCGCAATTTCGTTCAATTTGGACCAATCAGCCGATTCCGTTTCCACTTCATCCATCAGCCGTACCAAATCTTGCGAAAGCCATATAGCATCAGTCGTATTGGCTGGAATGAGCACATCTTCACTGCCAAACATCGCGCGGATATGGTCCGGCAATTTTTCACGCCATGGCCGAATTAACTGTGAAAGAAGCAATATACGCTCCAAATCACCTATTCTTGGATTGAGGGTTAAAGCATCGGCACCACTATCGAGAAAAAAGGCGGCATCTTCGTCGACATCACCAAGTGGCCTGATTGTTGGCAAAAAACTGGAATGATTTTTGCTCATTTCAACAAAACACGAGCGCAATGCACGCGCAGCACGGCGCGTTGGAACATAAATTAATGTATCGGCCAAAACAGATTGCACATCTTCGCTGTTCCGATAACTTTCTACCAAACGACCAGAAAGAAGAGCGTCAACAAAAGTAGGAAGGAAGGGAGCGCCTGTTGTGATGGAAAATATATTTGCTTTTTCTATCACGCTTCTTCACCCCGCTCACGAAGCAGATCTTCGACCCTTCCAATCATATCCATTGTACCGACGGTATACCAGTTACCATGAAGCGGAAAACCAAATAGACGCCGCTTTGCAATGGCTTTGTCAAAATAGACGTTGAGCGACTGCGGTTCGATTGTTGCATCTTTAAAAATATTTGGATGCACAATAAGCGCACCACCGTAAATAACTGCCTCTGGCATATTTGCCGGCGCACGCTTGAGCCTACCATCTTGAGATATAAGAAAATCGCCTCTTTCTGGTGCTGCCGCCTGTTGTCTTTCAACCGTCAATAACAACATATCCATTGTATCTGGATTGAAGTGATTAGCCATGGCTTGAAGATTGGATTGCCCACGATCAATCCAGAATGTATCTGCATTAAGAATATAAAATGGTTTATCACCAAGGCGTGGCAAAGCCTTGATGACGCCTCCAGCAGAATCCAGCAATTGCGACCGTTCATCTGAAATTTCTATATGAAGATCCAAACGACTTTTTAAATGGTCTTCCACCGTATCTGCAAGATGGTGGACATTGACAATCACAGTCTCAACACCAGCATTTTTCAAACTATCTAAGGCGCGGTCCAACAAGCAACGCCCAGCTATTTCAACAAGTGGCTTAGGGGTTGTCAATGTCAATGGCCGCATACGTGTTCCAAGACCTGCGGCAAGAACCATAGCGCTCTTGATATTTATCTGATTACTCATCTAACAATCCGGTTTCCAAATAGAATTGTTGCAAAGGCTTTAATGATGGATGTTGCAAATTGCGTTTTAGATAATCACGCATATGTGGCAAATGTTTTAGATAGCCAGGTTTTCCATCACGCTTATCAAGCCGCACAAAAATACCCAGTATTTTTGATACGCGTTGTGCGCCCGCTATGGCATAGATCATGCGGAATTTTGCTTCATCAAATGGACGTTTCATCTGTTTGCGACTGGTGCAATAAGCGTCAATAATTGTTGCTTCAAGGTCGCTTGAAATGGCAACCCGCGCATCTTGTGCCAGTGAAGCAACATCATAGGCAGTAGGGCCAATTTGACCATCCTGAAAATCCAACAGGCCAATTTTATTGGAACCAATTTCATTTTCTCGCCAGATAATATTAGGCGAATGGTAATCGCGCATGACAAAAGTTTGCTCGGCTGTTTCAAATAAATCACAAAAGGGTTGCCAAATTTTATAAAATTCTTCGCCTTTTGCTTCATCAAGCGGCTGCGTTTTTATGTAAGGCAAATACCAATCAAGCAATAAAGATAGTTCGGCTTGTAAAACGCCATTGTCATAATGAGGAATATTCAACGTAAAATCATCAAACTTATGCTGTTCAGGCCAATTTTTCTGATGAAAATCTGCTAGCAGTTTTGCGGCCTCAACATAGCGTTCAGCAATCGGTTTTCCGTTGCTATCCAATATGCCATTACGCCCCAAATCCTCTAACAATAGAAGACCATTTGCCGGATCACCAGCCAAAATTTGGGGGGCAACAAAACCATTTTGTAAGATAAGCCGATCAATGCCGATAAATTGTCTGATATCTGTTCCTAAATGGGCAATTTCTGCATATGATTGCCCCTTACTGTCGGGCATTTCCATTTGCGGGGCATTCATCAACACTTCCCGTACCCCATGATCCTCTATCAGTTCATAAGAGCGTGCCGATGCATCACCAGTAAAATACTGCCGATAACTGTCACTCCGTCCATGTTTTTCTAAAAATGACCGGATAGCAAGTGATCTTTCTAAGCGTTCCGCCGCATTGCCCGATGCTTCTATTGTAATACGACGACCTTGCCCCTCATGGTCGAGTGTCACAGCAAAATCGGCTTGCCCGAGATCACCTTCAGCTTTTTCTGGCCATTCAACAAGAACAATGCCGTTTTCTTTTGCCTCTTCAAAACCAAGCTCATCTATCTCTTCTGGTGAACCGATGCGATAAAGATCCGCATGGACAATGGAAAACCGTTTGGCCTCATAAACTTGAACCAATGTAAAAGTTGGGCTTGGCACTTCCATATCCGCATCATTGACAAGTGTTCGAACCATGGCACGCGCCAACGAAGTTTTACCAGCGCCAAGGTCACCTTGCAGCGTAACCAGATCCCCTTTGACAAGAGACAGTGCAAAATCTTCAGCAAAGCGTTTCGTGGATTCTTCATTTGCAAGAAAGTAACTAAACGTCATTCTATATCCTTGACTATGACTTATGATGCGACTGGCACCCTTGAAATAGGAAAGGAACACAACACTGTTGTTCCCTGACCTTCTCCTGTTTTTATAGCAACCGTGCCACCATGTAGTTCTACAAAACTTTTAACGATAGAAAGCCCTAAGCCAGCGCCTGCACGCGAACCGTGGTGGGCGTGCGATGAAAACCGTTTGAACACGGTATCCAATATATCTTCAGGAATACCGCAACCATGGTCATGCACGCTGAAAACAATTTCATTTCCCTGCTTTTGGGCAACAAATTCAATCACGCTATGATCTGGCGCAAAATTGGCTGCATTGCTAAGCACGCTAACGAATATCTGGCGCAAGCGCAACGGATCTGCCGGAAATGCCGTTAAACCGAGATCTATCTTTTCTTCGATAACTACCGGACGCTCACCCAGCCGTTCTTTTGTCCGTTCTGTTGCATAATTCATGGCATCAGCAATGTCGACTTGTTGGATATCAAGCTCCATAATGCCAGCATCAAGCTTGGCAAGATCGAGAATATCATTAACAATATTCAACAGTGCATCCGACTCTGTACTAATATGTTCAAGATATTCATGCTGACGTGGATTAAGCGGCCCATAAAGTTCGTTGCGCAATACGTCTGAAAATCCCATAATATTGGTCAGTGGTGTTCGCAATTCATATGATACGTGACGCACAAATTCGCTTCTTAACCGGTCAGCGCTTGTTAATGCCTCATTCTTTTCTTGCAGGGCGCGCGTGACATTAACCGTGTCGGTAACATTCACAAATGTCATCATTGTCTGGCTATTGGGTAATGGTACCAACGCATAATCCAGAACAATACCGTTCAATAAATCCATTCGGCCGGAAATAGCATCGCGTGTTTCTGTAAAGCCAGTAATAAATGCGCTGAATGTACTCCATGCATCACTTTTTGTTTGTGGGGCGCATTCGGCTTGTAGTTTTGCTATATGCGTCCCCTCAACCATCAATTCTTGCGGCAGCGACCAAAGCCTTGCAAGAGCTGGGTTAGACAAACGAACGCGCCCGTCAGGACCGAAAACGGCAACACCTTCCGACAAATGATCGAGTGTTTCCCCTTGCATTTCAATCAGCGTATTGTAGCGCCGTTCCAGATTGATTTTTTCGGTCAGGTTTTCAAACAGCCATGTTACACCACCTTGTGGGTGTGGGCTTGCCAACACACGCAAAGTGCGACCGTCCGGTAAATTCCATATTTGTTGACTGGGCTCACCAGAGCGATAAGCCGAAAACAATTCGTCTTTCCAACCACGCCAGTCAGGTTTTTCGGCAATAATACCTTCTTCTCTCAAACGGTCGAGCAGCAGGGTGTGACTTGGTTCGCTTTCTAAAAAAACCGTATCCAGTGGCCACAACATGGCAAAGGCCTGATTGGCAAATTTCAACTTTTGATCGGCACCAAAAATCGCCACCGCTGTTGATATCTGATCCAGTGTTTCAGAATGCGCCCGCATCATGCGTTTCATTTCGTCCGACAGGTTTTCAAGGGCACTTACATCATGCGCAAATGTTGCCTCACCTTTATCCGTTGTTATTTGGGTAACGTCGAATAGGCGCCTTTCGCCTTGCGCAATCGCATAGGCCGGACCTTTAAAAAGTGGCTTGCTATCTGCCAATCTTGCGCGCGTTGCTTCATTAAAAAAGGACGCATTGTCTGGCTTTTCTGGCTCATAACCGCTGGCATCATGAAACGCTTGGTTGGCGTATATAATCCTACCTTCATGATTGGTTAGCCATACTGGCTCTGCCAAGGCATTCAACAAGGTATTTCGCAACTCCAACATATCACGCATAGCTGCCGTATCTTTTTGCATACGGGCTGTTTGTTGTTCGCGCTCTGACAAATCTTGAAAGCGGACAATTGCAGCTGTTCCCGCAATAACGCCATTTACCTCAATTAAGGCACCTGTTTGGGTTTCAAGATAAAGCTCAAAACCCTGTGCTTCCTGCCTTAGATCAGTGATCGCGTCATCAAGAATACGCAATTCATTTTCATGCAGCCATTGTCCAAACCGCAAAACATTTTGGCTACCAACACCCATATTATCTAGCACTGTCAGGCGACCAACGATAATGGGTTGCGCAAGAGGTGTATTCCAAATAACAGCACATTGACCGGTATGCGCCAGCAATCTTTCATAATTGCCAATCTGTTGAAGAATAGCGCTTTGCCCATTGTCATGCGCATAGGGTGAAAAGCGTATCATGCGCCGAATGAGAAAAAAGCAGACAATAGCTGCGCTGATAATAATACCGCCACAAACAGCTAAGCCAAGCCATATATGACTATTTAAGCGGGCAATACTAAGTGATGCCGAAAAGCCATTATTAACCGAACCGAAAAAGCACAATAAAAGGGCAGCGCCATAATAAAATGCCGTTTTTAAATGCCGATTATTGATAGCTTTTAACTGCAACGTTTTCTCGATGATGTCAGGTGTCGAATCAATGTTACATTATATTGTGCGATATGTAACGTGAAGTACATCTATAACAAAAAGGCCGAACAGATAACTGTTCAGCCTTTTGAATTTGATGGATATGTAAAAGGGATATATAAACCTTCTAGTAGCGATACCGGTCTGGTTTGAATGGGCCTTCCGGTGTTACACCAATATAGGCGGCCTGCTCTTCTGAAAGTTTACTGAGTTTAACGCCCAAACGATCAAGATGCAGCTTGGCCACTTTTTCATCCAGATGTTTTGGCAGCACATAAACTTCATTCTTATACTGGTCACCACGCGTAAACAATTCAATCTGTGCCAATGTCTGGTTTGTAAAGGACGCAGACATAACAAAAGATGGGTGCCCTGTTGCATTGCCAAGATTGAGTAGGCGACCTTCCGAAAGAAGGATAATTCTTTTTCCGTCAGGGAAAGTAATCATATCCACTTGCGGCTTGATATTGGTCCATTTGAGGTTTTTCAATGAAGCAACCTGGATCTCGTTATCAAAGTGACCGATATTTCCGATGATACACATATCCTTTACGGCACGCATATGCTCAAGACGAACAATATCGCGGTTTCCTGTTGCGGTAATAATCATATCAGCCGATGGTGCAGCCTCTTCTAACGTTACCACTTCGTAACCGTCCATCGCAGCTTGTAACGCGCAAATTGGATCAACTTCCGTTACTTTTACACGTGCACCAGCACCTGAAAGCGATGCAGCGCACCCTTTACCAACGTCACCATAACCACATACAACTGCTGTTTTACCGGCCATCATAACATCAGTTCCGCGACGGATACCGTCCACCAACGATTCTTTACAGCCATAGCGATTATCGAATTTTGACTTGGTAACACTGTCGTTCACATTAATCGCTGGAAATGGCAGCAATCCTTGCTCTTGCAAGTGATATAGACGATGAACACCCGTGGTTGTTTCTTCCGTAACACCTTTTATGGCATCACGTTGACGTGTGAAAAATCCCGGCGTTGCAGCCATACGTTTCTTGATCTGAGCAAAAAAGATCGCTTCTTCTTCTGACTCTGGATTTGACAATACATCTTCCCCTGCTTCCGCACGGGCACCTGTCAGAATATAAGCCGTGGCGTCACCACCATCGTCAAGGATCATATTGGATGGTTCACCATCTGGCCATTGGAAAATAGCATCTGTATAAGTCCAATATTCTTCCAATGTTTCGCCTTTGACAGCAAAAACCGGTGTACCACCGGCGGCAATAGCAGCTGCTGCATGATCTTGCGTTGAAAAAATATTACATGATGCCCAACGAACATCAGCACCAATCATTTTCAGTGTTTCAATTAAAACCGCTGTTTGAATGGTCATATGCAATGAACCAGAAATACGAGCGCCGCGCAACGGCTGAGACGAACCGAATTCCTCACGACAGGCCATCAGACCCGGCATCTCTGTTTCAGCAATATCAAGTTCTCTACGGCCATATTCTGCAAGACCAATATCTCTGATTATGTATTCATTCGCAGCCATTGTGCACTCCTTAAAGATTTCCGCCTGTGTCGATTTATCAGATATGCCGAACAATCGCAACCACGACATAAAGATTACTTTATATCACCAATATAAGCCAGTCTTCACTGATATGACTATATTTTTCGTGATATTTTTTAAAATTGGAAATCAATTCAAGTAAAATCAGAAATCAATTTAAGGGTGTTGTCCGTTAATCAAACACTATGGCTATAACGCACACCAGCAACAATGGCATTATTTTGCTTTTTGTGAGGCGCAAGGGCTAAAGTTCTGGGCGTGCAAGGGCTAGAGAATACTATTGTGTTTCGAAAACAAAAAGTGGCCATGACAAGAGTATCATGACCACATGGAAAATCGTCAAAAATTACGGTATATTATCGCCAATAAAAGCCGTGGTTTAACTGTTTTTCTTGAAAAACAAATTCTCGCCTTTTAGCGGTAATTCCGTAAATCTACCGTTCAGAGCATTGCGAACCATCGCTTCCGAATTTGGTTTGAAACGATCATGTGTTTCAATAATAATCAAACCAACTTTATCCAGCCAGCTTTCATAATCCTTTTCAAAAAGCTCGTATTCCGCCCCTTCAATATCCACTTTCAGAATGTCGATAAAATCCATTGAAAACTGGTTCATAAGCGTTGGAATACTGATTGCACTCACCGAAGCTTCAGCGCCTTCAGTCAAGGTTTCTGTACGATACCCCCAAGCACCCAAACCTTCATTGCTTTCATCATGTTCCACCAAAGACACCGCACCATCGCTCGGCCATATGGCTGCTTGTAACAGAGCAACATGATTGGAATAATCTTCGAGGTTTCTTTTCATAAATTCAAAATTTACAGTATCGGGTTCCACCGCGATAATATGTGCATTTGGATATTTTTTTAAAAAGAAGAGTGCCGACAAGCCAATATTGGCCCCTAAGTCAACTATGGTGTTTGCAGTTTCTGGAAGATTTAAACTATCATATTCATTGTCTACGAATATTTGTTTGAAAACGCGAATGTCTGAATCATCTATCCGCATGGATAAATGGCTTCCTAAAAATTTCATATCCAAGCAGACATTACTAGCGCGTTCATCTTTGATAAGATTTTTTAATATTTCGAGTCTGTCGTCATTAATAATATAGTCTTTTTTGCTGACATTATTATTTAACGATAACAAGTTGTTATAGATCGTATCTAACTTGCTACAAACCCCTGCAAATTCTTTATTGATGGGGTCCTTAACCAGTGCTTCAACATTTTGTCCTGTTTGCTTTATAGCATGGATCTCATCTGCAATACCCTGCAAACGACTACCACTGTCTTGCACAAGAGTATTGACCGATTGCAGACGATTATTGCTTTCCTCGACAAGCGTACTGACTGCGTTAATACGATTTGAGTTGTTTTGAGCTAAATTATTAACTGCATTAATATGGCTTATACCCTCGTGCACAAGCTCATCAACGGCAGTGATCCGACGAGCATTTTCATTCGCCAATTCGTTGATTGAGTTAAGGTGTGTTGCACTTCCCTGAACAAGACTGTTCACTGCCAATACATGATTGTTGGTTGTGTCACAATTTGCTCTATGATTGCTATCCAACAAATCAATTTTATTTTGTATTTCTCTTATATTTTCATGATTTAAATCATCTGATCGACTTAAAAAATCGATTTTCTCACCGATCCCTTTGAGGTCGTTTTCAACAACACCCAGATCATTTTTATCCAATTTATTGTCTAACGAATTCAACTTCGCAAACAATTGATTTATTTTTAAATATCGACGTAAACCCATATTTCCTTCCAGACAAAACTCCAGTGAGCCTAAATTGCTTGCAATCTTTTATGACGTCAGCTTATGACAAATGAGAGCTTTAAATGGCTCGTATAAACTATCACCCTGCTTTAGATGGGCAACTTTCCACGATAAAATCGTAAATTTCGGATGGCCATTAAATAGCAAAAACTATGTTCGGTTTCAAGATTATGACAATTTTTATAAACCGGCTATCATTTTTGTTTTTATTTGAGATCTCATTTGCAACTGGTTTTTAACATAATTCCAACGTTTTAAAAAAAATATAAATATCAATTTGCGTATAACAGATGATTTATTTCCAACATATGGTAATTTTTTTTATAAATAATCACACATAATAAAAAGTTAACTTACAAATCCATACAGGAAAAATACATCATAGAATATACTTTCTATAATAATTTAAAAAAATAATATATTATGTATATATAACTTATATATTTTTATTTTATAAATAGTTACTAAATTATTTTTACCAAATCAAAACATATAAATACTTTATTATTAATAAATAAAAAATAAATATTATATTTATTATTAATAAAAAATTTAATATTATTATTATTCTGTAATTATCAGAAAAAAAATTAACTTGAGTAAAATTTGACAAAATTTCTTTTTATAGTATCTAAAACAAGGTCTGATTCGTTTGGGGACGCTACACCATTGGCTGTGAAATGTTGGTAATTACACATTCGTGTAGGTGCTGACTATTCACAAAAAATGGGACTTATATGGTCAAAATAATAGTCATTGTTAGTAAGTGTTTTTTAGTTTGTTAATTGTTTTGCCACGCTAATGTCGCTTGATCTTATGCGTATTATATTTGTTGGCTAAATATAATTAACGTTGTGTAAATGCGAGCCGGGTATACATGTTTGATCGTCGATTATGGCATGATGCTTTTGTAAAAAAACAACGGCGATAATTGATAGGCAGGGATCTACTTTATTTAGTGAGACAAAATGGTGAAAGTTTCTGTAATCATACCCGTTTATAATGTAGAAAATTTTGTCGAAAAGACCCTAACTTCTGTCTGCAATCAAACATATCGCGATACCGAAATTGTCGTCATAAACGATGGCAGTACTGACCAATCTGGCGCAATTTGTGACCAATTTGCCAAAACAGACGACCGGATACGTGTTATCCATCAAGAAAATCAAGGGATCACTAAAACAAGAAACCGTGGCATGAATGAAGCCAAAGGCGAGTTTCTTTGCTTTGTTGACTCTGACGATTGGCTAACGCCAAATTTTATTCATGCTTTGGTAAATGCGTGTGAAACTGAAGGCGCGGATATAGCCTTTACCAATCATGCTATTGTTAATGATAATACCGTCACCAATAGGGATGATTATCATCAAACGATTTATACCAAATCTGATGAAAAGAATGCTCTTTTATGCCAAATTATTTTTCCTGCCGTGCATGGAAAAATATATCGCCGCACGTCACTTCAGAATGCAAAGGTAAAATTCTTGGAACAAGATGGATACCATGGTTTTGCCGAGGATATCCTATTTAATTTTCAAGCCATCAATAGTGCTAAGAAAATCGTCTTTGTGCCCAACGAATATTACTTCTATAATCGCGACAATCCTAATTCTGTTTGTGCTCTTCCATCAAAACAGGAAGAAAATAACGATGATCGTTTGACAGTTTTAGCGAAAATATTCTCGCTCGCATCTAAAATGCCTTATCGGCATGAAATATCGCCAACTTTGCAGGAAATCTCCATGCAGCATATCCAATGGGGTAAAGAGGATATGGCGCGGAAATTTATAAACTCTCCTTTTGCGGGCTTAGAAAAGGCAGAGCGCGCTTATCTTCTAGACATAGCCCATGGAATTGTTGGTACAAAAAGAAGTTGGCTGTCCCGTTTGTTTAATTTGAAGCATTAGTTAAGTAGACATTATCATGGAAAATATACCGCAGATTCCTAAGCGCCTATTTTACGTCTGGTTTGGTAATGATATGCCTGCCGATGTGCATGCTTGCATCCAGACATGGAAACTTGCGATGCCGGACTATGAAATTATAAAAGTCGGTGAAGAAAAAACGGAATGGTTCGATTTCCAAGCTGTCCTTAAAGATTGCGATTGGCTAAAAGCAGTTTATGAACGCAAATTATGGGCATATGTGTCCGATTATGTCCGCATAAAAATTCTACACGATCATGGCGGTATCTATTTGGATACCGATGTAACAGCAACGCAGAGCTTTGAACCGTTGCGCAAGCATACTATGTTCATGGGCTATCAATGCGAGACAGAAGTTAATGGCGCTGTTATTGGTAGTGTAAAACATCATCCGTTTTTGCGGGCAATGTTGGACTATTATGAAAATGGTTCTATTTTCAAAACCTCACGTTACCTCTTGCCGGAAATCATCACCTATATTCTGGAAAAAGATTATGGCATGGTGCCTTTCGACAGCCGAATAACACCAAAGATAACAGAGCTTAAGGGTATTACCATATATCCAGAACAAGCTTTTTATCCATTCCGTTACAGAGAAAGATATACTGACGCCTGCATAACACCAAACACTTATAGTGTGCATTGGTGGAAAGCCAGCTGGCATTCGGAAGAAGATATTGCTTGGTTACAGTCAGGTCGTTTAACGCATCTTGATGACAGAAATAAAGTCGGTAGTCAGGAAGAGCAGGCTAACCCTGAAAATCTTCCAGCGGAACAGCAAACACTTGAACATAAACCCGAAGTTGCAACAATCTCTGACAAGAAAAAATCATCGGGGTTGAAGTGGCTATATCGTGTAAAACGTAGAAGTTACGGAAAAAAATATATCATTTTGGGGATACCATTTTTTTCCGTTAGAAAACCACGCCATAGGGAATATGTTTATTTGTTTAACACCATACCGATATATGGCAAATAAGAATGACACCTTCTATCTCCGTTATTGTACCCGTTTACAACGTTGCTCCATGGCTAAAAGAATGTTTGGATAGCGTCTTAAACCAGACATTCCGTGATATGGAAATTATCATTGTTGATGATGGTAGTACGGATTCAAGTCCTGAAATTATCAAGGAATATGCTGAGAAAGACGACAGAATTATTACCATCCGCAAGGAAAATGGTGGCTTGGGTTCAGCGCGCAACGTTGCACTTAAAATCGCCAAGGGTGAATATATAGCATTTCTTGATTCTGATGATAAAATTCATCCAGAAGCTTATACAAAGCTCTATGAAAAAGCGAAAAAATACGATTGCGACATTGTTTTTTGTCAAACTGCCTATCTTGATAATCTAACAGGTAACATTATAGAAGAAAAAAATCAGACGGCATTACCTCTGTTTGAAAAATATCGTGATAATACAGATCTCATCACACTCGATCAATTGGATCCATTTGATATATTTTCATACGATTCATTTGTGGTCGCTTGGAATAAAATTATCAAACGGTCTCTCATTGAAAAAACCAATGCCCATTTTCCAGAGCGTCTTATATTTGAAGATATGCCGTTTTATTTCAATACTTTGTTGAATGCGCATAATCTGGCGATCGTCTGGGAGCGTTTGATCTATTACCGTATCAATCGCAAAAACTCTATCACGAGCAGTCGGAAAAAAGAGGGACATATTGTTCAAATCCTGCTAACCATTGCCAATGATCTCGTAAAAACTAAAAAGAGAACGGGTCACGATTATAAAGCAGCTTTGAGCCCCTTTGCATTTCAGGAATTGTGCTACAAATTTGATAATATTGATAAATCAAAGCTTACACGGAGTGTGCTAGATAAGCTGCTTGTTAAAGAAGATAGAATACGCTTTGAAACTGAGAAATTACCAAAGACATCTTTTCTAACCCGTTTAAAAAACAAGCTATTCAAATAGTTGGTGACTTTCTTTTCCGTCAAAATGCAATGATAGGGAATTGCACTGTTATTCTTGATTGCAGTTGAGTTGGAACGATTGATTGGCATAAAACATATTGTTTCTACGTGCTATGCGTAAAAGCAATATATCAAATCATTGATGCTTTAGAACAACTCTGGCTGTGTTCCATGAAGACTCCAGCTATCTTCGATAATATAGGGGCCACCACCGACAGACTCCCGCGATGACATCATGACAAATCGCGTAACGGGAAAATAATCTGATGAAAAATTGCCTCGAGATGACAGGTATTGCAGAAGATCTTCAAGCTTTACCTGCTTAAGGCGCGCTATTGTAACATGCGGTACGAATTTTGCTTTATCAGGATTAATTCCAAGACGATTGGCTATTCTAACAACATCGCTTTGAAGCTGTGTCCGTTCTTCACATTGCAATATATCAAATCATTGATGCTTCAGAACAACTCTGCTGTGTTCCATGAAGACTCCAGCTATCTTCGATAATATAGGGGCCACCACCGACAGACTCCCGCGATGACATCATGACAAATCGCGTAACGGGAAAATAATCTGATGAAAAATTGCCTCGAGATGACAGGTATTGCAGAAGATCTTCAAGCTTTACCTGCTTAAGGCGCGCTATTGTAACATGCGGTACA
Source organism: uncultured Bartonella sp. (assembly GCA_946478665.1). Lineage (GTDB taxonomy): Bacteria > Pseudomonadota > Alphaproteobacteria > Rhizobiales > Rhizobiaceae > Bartonella. The sequence continues at coordinate 44,426 of CAMLCZ010000007.1, forward strand.
AATTTTGCTTTATCAGGATTAATTCCAAGACGATTGGCTATTCTAACAATATCACTTTGAAGCTGTGTCAGTTCTTCACACGGCTCAACACGCGCATACAGCGAATGTGGTTTTTTAGAACCAAAAACATCTATTCCCGACAAGCGAATTTTAAATGGCTGTTTTTTTATGCGATCCAGAGCATTTAAAAGCTCATCGGCCATTTCATTCGATATGTCGCCAAAAAAACGAAGTGTGATATGATAGTCTTCCGCTTCTACCCAATGCGCACCAGGCAAACCACCGCGTAATAGCGAAAGTGATAATGCCGCATCACGCGGTATTTCTAATGCTGTAAACAAACGAGGCATTGTGAGTCCCTTCCACCTGTTTATTGCATCTCTGAAAATTCAAAAGCCCAGATAAATCGTCACCCACAGATGGTGCGATTATCAATAATCTTTTTCATAATAGACACCAACGCTTGAATCCCCTTCTGCGCCTAAGGCACCCTTGGCTTTCAAGTCTTTGGTAATGTCAAGATTAACCGTTCCCTTAGTATTTCCACCAGAACCCGCTTCAACACCCAAATATATATTATCACGTATATACCGACCAGCTTTCACCCCTGTGTTGCCCTGTTTGTCAGTGACAACATCAAGATCATCAAGCCCCGTAGATGCGCGAAGAGACCCTAAGAGGGACGTATTGGTAACACCGGCAAGTTCAGCCGCAGCAGAAGCAAGTTGTGCTATTTGGAACGGTGACAATTCACTGATTGAGCGGTTGAATATCAACCGTGCCAAGACTTCATCTTGCGGTAAAGTTGGCGTGGACGAAAAGGCTACAACCAATGCATCAACGGTGCCACTAACGGTAACAGTAACCGTAATGTCACTGCCTTCCGTTGTGGCCACAAAGTTTACTTCGGGATTGAGATTACCAACCAAGGTTACCCGACCTTCACTGAAGGTCAAACGCTGCGAAAGAATTTCAAACCGACCTCTTAACATCTGGAAGCCACCAACAGGACGGATATTGTTGACGGGTCCGAAAATTCCAATCTCGCCACCCAATTCAACATCAAGCCCCATACCACGAACAAAAATCTGGTTTGGTGCGCGGATACGCATTTTTACTTGCGCAATGGCTGGTTTATTTGGCGTTGCGGCTCCCTTTTTCGGGCGTGTTTCAATTTTTGCCCGATCAAGCGTTGTCTGAACATTTTTTGATAAATGCTTATGCTTTACATCAATCAAAGATGAGCCACCAAACCGGTCAGGTACGGTAATTTCTGCCTTTTCAAGTGTAAGATCACCGCCAATAACCGGATTGCGCAACAGAGGACCTGTTATAGTCACTGTACCATCAACAGTGGCAACAATCATTTCACCATCGCTATAGCGCGTATGATTGAGCTTAATTGCAATATCAGCTGGCATACCAGCTGAAAAATCTGTCGAAATACTACCACTTGCAGCTATTGAGCCGCCAGCAGATGAGGCTGCATTGACACGATTGATAACAAGGCGATCTCCTGTCAGACTGCCTTGAACATCAATTCCATTCAGTCGCAAATTGGTTTGTGAATCGATAAAGCTACCATTTGAAAGAGCAAAACTGCCCCCCAGCTGTGGTTTAGCAAAAGATCCTTTTACGCTGGCATCAACCGTTGCCGTTCCAGTTATTTGTGCACCTCTTTCTGCAAGAAACTGATTGGCAATGCCCAATGGTGCCTTGCCTTTGACTTGCAAATCAAGTCCATTTCCAAGAAGAGGAATATGACCAGACGCTGCAATATTGAGACCTTGCGGTCCATTTGCATTTAACCGTTCTAAATTTAGCGCAGAATTCTGATAGCTTCCCTGCATAGCAAGGCTAATTGGTGCCAAGCCATTTTTTGCCAAAAGATCGGCAGTCAGTCCCTGTCCAGATAGATTAAACTCGGCTGATGGATTTTTTAAATTTCCACCTATATGCGCACGTCCCTTGATGTCACCACCTAAACGCTGACCAGTGGCAAAACCATTGGCTAATGCAACAGGTATATTTTTTAATTCGACATTAAGATCGAGATTGCCATTACCGAGCGGAACTTTACCATTGGCATTAACATCAAGTCCTCCTCCGGAAATGACTGCATTAACGCCAAGCATTTTACCATCTGTGTTACCTTTTGCGGTAAAGCTCATCGGCGCAACATTTTTTTCCTTCAAGGTCGCAACGGTTAGGCCTTCACCTTTCAGATCAAAATGAATGTCGGGATTATCACTTTTTCCCTTAACGACCGCCTGCCCCGTTAAAAAGCCGGATGCACCAAGATCGCGTTTCACCACATTTGCCAGCGAAACTGGCAAGCGATCCAGAACAAGCTGTAAATCTAGCTGATTGCCAACATTACCGGCGGCAGTTAAATTTCCGCCATCAACATTCAATACAAAGGAATTAATCCGAACATTTTCGTCAGATAACGCAATGGATGCCGGCTTTGCGAGTTTTGCATGCACATTATCCTGGGTAACATTGAGCGTATCCAAATTGATAGCCAATCTGTCATTATCTGGTAAATTGGCATAAACCAACGCGCCAGACATCTCTGCTTTCGTATTGTTTTGAACTTCAGCTGTCAGATTGAAATCCGTTTGACCATTCAACCCTTTTGCTGTGGCCTTTATGCTATTTACAACCAAGGCCGATGTTTGAATATCTCGTGCATTGACATAACCATCAATACGGAAAGCGCCTTTTGGATCACTCAAAGCGGCTTTCATGTCCAGACTTTCAACATGATTGCCACCAAAAATGAGTTTGTCGATATGGGCTTGCAAATTTGCATTCTGTTTGCCGTTATCACTGGCAAACGCAAAATTGCCTGTCATGCTGCCTTGCCCCTCTGTTAAGGCCAGGGCAGAAAGCGTAGAAATATCGGGTGCATTAACCTGCAAATTGCCGTCAATAAGACCATTAATATTCTGGGCAATATCGCCAGATATCTTGGCGCCGCCAATGGTAATGTTTAAGCCATTCAGGCTTTTACCATGATCGTCATTTGAAAAATCGCCGGCCAATTCAAGTTTTTGTCCGGCAAAGCTTCCGTTACCAGATATTGAACCACTGAGATAGGATGATATTGGTGACGTATTATCAAGGATAGCATTGATAAAAATGGCCGTATTTTGCATCTTTTTGCCTGAAAGCGTTGCTTCAGGAATTTTTGCACCAAGGCTGAATGCGACGAGCCGGTTATGACCACGCGCGGCTCCTTTTAACGCGATTGGCCCCTGCATGCGCGGATTGAGAAGAGCAAGATCGGCAAGATCTACCTGAAAGTCCATATTGGCTTCTTCACCTGAAAATTGGCCATTTGCCAAAAGTTTCAAATGATCGTTGCCCAATATAAAGTTACGTGTTGTTATGCCATTCTGGTCACGTTTTATACCACCAGACAATTTGGCATCACCACTTAACAAACGGTCAGCGGCATCATTGCCTGTTTTGACTTCCGAAGTTTTACCAGAAAGATCAAGGTCAAAAGCGCCCCCTATCAGGCCGATTGTACCCTTTGCTTCGATATCTGCCGCCCCTGAAAGAGGTTTTCCGGTCAACATAGCCAAGGGTTGCAGTGTATCAGCCTTGATCCCCAAATTCCCCTTGAAAACCATTTTTTCGATTTCGCCCTTCAACCCAAGTGTTAGGCCATTGGCTGTTAAGCTTAAAGTCCGAACATCAATTGGTCGATTGGCTAAAATATCGGTATCAATTTTCAAATTGATTGAATTGCCAAGTGCTGCCGACAGTTTGCTGCCGCGCGTCAACATACCGTTTATGCCACCCGTAACCTGTATACTGACATGGCGATTTTGTGGGTCATCCAGATTTTGGCTGTCCCCCCCCATATCGAATGTCATGTCATGGGCACTAAAATTCTCATTGGTAAAATTATTGACAATAAATTGCCCATTCCACATATCGGCATTGTTTGCACCATAATCGATATTAAGTGCTATCCGGTCTGCTTTGGTTTGCCCACCAGCAACCGGCAAAACAAGTGCGCCACCCGATTGTGCTGCGATCGTTGCATTTACCTTTAAACGTCTTAAAAAACCATCCGGCAATGTCTCGGCATTTGCCGCAATATGGATTCCTTCACCATTGAGGGATAGTCCATCTAACCGGAAACCACCGCCCTTTTTTACCATGGCATTAAATTGCAATGCAGTTTTAGAACCAAAAAAAGCGTGGTATTCATCAGGCATCAAAAAAGCTATGGGACCGGAAAGATCCCCTGCGATAATTTTTCCATTCTCATCGGCTTTGAGCTCAAATGCACCACTCAATACTGGTTCTTGCCCAGCCTGCATTGCCAAATTCAAATGGAAATTGTCTAAGCGACCATCACCTTTAATTGTAAGGTCTACCGGTGGCTTGTTTTTAATTTTTAATGCATTGGCAACAATGCCATTTTCAGGCTCTGAAACAGCAATATCAATTTTTGCTTTGTTTTTGCTGTTTGATATATCTGTAAACACATCGAAATGGCCGGCTGCATCAAGGCGTTGCATATTGAGCTTTGTTTCAAGATCACCATTTGCAAGCGAGATAGCGCCCTTTAACGACACTTGAGAGGAAAGGCCGAATATTGGTTCGCCAAAAACAAGCGCCTTGGCTTCAATTGTTTTTATGCTAACAGCCACCGGCAATTGAGGAATAGAAAACCCTTTTGATTCTGGTGAAGGTGCTGAAGGTTCTGGCAGGGGTTTGCGCAAAAATTCGATCTTTTCAGCGGCCAATTCATTGATAGAAACTTGGCCACGCAACAATGCCATACGGTTCCAGTCCATTTTGGCATTGGTTATTTTTAGCCAAACGCCTTGACGATCCGCTATTGTAATAGAGCCAATCGTTGCACTTGAAGACAAAGCACCCTGTATATTGGAGATTCTAATTTGTCTATTGGGCGATGAAATCTTGCTTTCAATAAATGACAACATCCAAGACTTATCAGCCTCATTGGTGGAATTATCTTGTACTGAACCATCTGCAGCGTGAACAAACCCTAGGCCGAGAACAAAGAAAATAGCGATGATAAAAGCTGGAAAAGATATTTTTTTCATCATCAGAATGCCTGCCCTATACCAATGTAGAATCCTAAATCAGGATCACCACTTTCTTTATCCAACGGTACAGCTACATCGAACCGCAAAGGTCCCAAGCCAGTCATATAACGGACACCCAAACCAGCACCAATCTTGGTATTTTCAGAAAAATCAGGATAGGAATCCTCGCCAACCACACCGGCATCAACAAAGCCGACAAATCCCAACGTATCTGTCATCATTGTGCGCAACTCTGCTGAACCTTCAACCAACGAACGCCCACCAATTGTATCACCTGTGTTGGTTTTTATACCAATGTTACGATAACCATAACCACGAACGGAACCACCGCCACCAGCAAAGAAAAGCATATCCGATGGAATTTCCTTGGCATCTGGCCCTGTGATTGAGCCAACCTTTCCACGCAATGCAATGACATAACGATCTTTCGCATCTATTGCGAAATAAGACCGTCCTTCAAGCGTCATCTTTCCGATAAAGTTACCATATTGAATTTCATAAACCGGCTCTAAAACAACCTCGCCATAGACGCCATGTTTCGGATTATTTTTATTATCGCGATTGTCGTACAATAACCCACCAAGGAAGCCAACTGTTGTGAAATCACGATTACCGAAATAGTCATCTTCAGACTTTGTTTGTGCCGCATTGAAATAGATACGCCCTGACAATTCGTCCGAGAAATTATGGGTTAACCCGACCTGACCAGTCACACCTGTTGTGGTGTAGTTATCCAGAACCTCGCGTTGCCCTTTTAAGCTTGCGACAAAATCTGTATCGGGCGTTATAACACCAGGACGGGTAAAGGTGGAGCCAAGCAAATAGCTGAAATTTTTCGGGTTATACGAATCGTCCTGTTGTCCACCAATGCCACTAATGCGGGCATCAAAGCGTAACCGCTCGGCATGACCAAACAAATTGCGCTGCATCCAATAGGCTTCAAGCCCTGCGCCATCAAGCGTTGAATAGCTACCACCAACGCCAAACCGATGCGGAGGTCGCTCTTGGACAACCAGATTAAGCGGCAAACTTCCATCAGGATTGATTTTTTCCGCTTCTCTTACATTGGCAGCACGGAAAACATCAAGCTTTGCCAACCGTTTATTGGCCTTGGTAATATCATCAGGGTCATATTCTGCCCCCTGCTTGATCCCTGTCATCCAAGCCACATAAGCCGAATCCATTTGTGGTTTTTTACTGACATTTTTTACGGTCAATTGGCCAAAAGTGGCTTTTCTACCCGGATCAACCTGAATATTCGAATCAACGATATGGGTTGCATGATCGGCAACAACATCATGCCCCTTAACAGAGGCTTTTGCGTAACCCTGCTGACGCCACCCTTCTACTGCAAGTTGTTCTGCCTTGAATACAGCACCTGATTTTGCAACATCACCGGTTGCATAGCCCGAATCTTGTGGCAATGGCACTTTATCTTTTTTGTCATCTGTCGGTGGCGCAAGCGTGTTTATATTTGCTTGACCAAAATGATATTCAGGCCCTTGATCGATTGTGATAACAATCTCTGATTTTTCTGGCAATTCAGCATCGGGGCGAATATTGGCTGCTTCCTGACCATTGACCGTGATGCTGATTGTGCCGCCATAATGGCCTTGCGCGTAAAGGGCGGCCAGAATCTTACGGTAATCACCACGAGCTTTTGCCAAGAGACCAGCAGACCCTGAAGCCGGCTTTTTATGGTCTTCTACCAATGAGGATGCGGATTTTGCAAGTTTAACGCCAGCCTTTTCGGCACCGGGTGCTGCCACAACATCAACAGTATAATATTTGGGCACACCGATGACATCTTTCGCATCGTCCTGTTTTTTCTTGCCCCATAAATGCACACCAAAAAGATCAAATGCCATAGCAGTTTGCGGAACAGAAATAGCCAAAGCAAAGCCGCTAAGAAGAGCTATTACAGCACTTCCTTTTTTTAATAGCGATTTTCCCCGTAAAACTATCAAACCCGTTACTCTTGCACTGTTCCCGTTTCTCAATTTGTCAGTTTTTTTCTGATAAAAGACCGATGCATTGTTAGCAATCAAAGTGACTAGAAAGCACCTGTTCCCTCTTCAGAATAGCGTTTATTTTGACTGCCAATCTTTTTTTATCCTCATTACCATAACTACAAATCGAATAATATACTTGAGTAGTAAATTTGCTCTATCTTCGTCAAAGAAGTGTTAAGTTTGATAAATTTTCAACAATGAATACCTCTAAATTATAAATTATATGTTCTTGTATTGTTCTTGATTTTTTTCAAAATCCATGATTGTCTCTTATCAAACAATATTTTAACGGGGGACAGAGATATGGTAGCGCGGGTTACAACCGTTGCCTTTAACGGGATTGAAGCTTTACCGGTTGATGTGCAAGTTATGATTGCACCGGGTAAAATGGGTATGTCGATTGTTGGCCTTGCCGATAAAGCGGTGGCCGAAAGCCGTGAACGGGTACAAGCTGCCCTTCATGCCTGCGGCCTTTCTATGCCAGTCAAGCGTGTCACGGTTAACCTTGCACCAGCAGATTTGCCTAAGGAAGGCTCCCATTATGATTTACCAATTGCTGTTGGTCTTATGGTTGCGATGGGACTTTTGCCAGAGAACGTGGGGCAAGACTATATTATTCTCGGCGAATTATCGCTTGATGGTTCAATTGCCGCAGTCAATGGTGTGCTTCCGGCGGCAATGGCGGCCGTTGCTTTGGATAAAGGGTTGATTTGTCCAGAAAAATGCGGCCCTGAAGCCGCTTGGGCAGGAACGGATATTGAAATTCTAGCACCGTCCAATCTACTGGCTTTGGTCAACCATTTCAAAGGCACACAAATATTATCACGGCCAACGCCCCGCCAATATGTCATTCAAGACAATTTGCCTGATCTTGCCGATATAAAGGGACAGGAAGTTGCAAAACGCGCATTGGAAGTTGCGGCGGCCGGCTGCCATAACTTGCTTTTTGTTGGCCCACCGGGGACTGGCAAATCTATGCTGGCACAGCGGCTACCATCTATTTTGCCACCGTTAGATGCGCGTGAATTGCTCGATGTGGCCTTAATTGCTTCTATTGCCGGCGAAACAACAAATGGCTCTGTTTCAGTGCATCGCCCATTTCGTGCGCCGCACCATTCAGCATCCATGGCTGCCATGGTTGGTGGAGGTTTGAGGGCGCGCCCGGGCGAAGTTTCATTGGCTCATAATGGCGTATTGTTTCTGGATGAATTTCCCGAATTTTCGCCACAGGTTCTCGACTCATTACGGCAACCCTTGGAAAGTGGCGAATGTGTTGTTGCCCGTGCCAACCATCATGTTAGTTATCCAGCCCATATCCAATTGGTTGCGGCAATGAACCCATGTCGTTGTGGTATGGCTGGTGAACCAGGGCATATCTGTGCCAAAGGGCCACGTTGTCAGGCTGATTATCAGGCACGCATTTCCGGCCCTTTGCTTGATCGTATTGATTTGCGCATTGATGTGCCGGCTTTATCGGCACTGGATTTGATGAAACCAGCAAAAGCCGAGCCAAGCCATGTTGTGGCGGCAAGAGTTGCCAAAGCACGTTTGATACAATCAAACCGGTTTTCTGCTTTGGGGTTACCAAACATTCGCACCAATGGTGAATGTCCAGCGAATATTATTGAACAAATAGCCGTTTGTGATGCTGGCGCGACAGCATTGTTGCGTGACGTGAGTGAAAAAATGCGCCTTTCCGCACGTGCTTATCATAGAGTGCTTAAAGTGGCTCGCACGATTGCCGATCTTGCTGGTGCAAAACGTTTAAATCGGCACCATCTTGCTGAAGCTATTTCCTATCGTTTAGGAAATGAACGCCTTGTTGCCGTTGCGTAAATAACGGCGCTTGTTGTCGTTGCGTAAATTTAGCAATGTTTTGCACGTGTCCATTTGATATTGGTCTAAACTTTTAAACGTATTGAACCTTATATATCCAAGGATTTTAATATGTCTCGAAACTTTAACATCGGCGATAGAGAGAGAAGGCAAACTAAGCAACACCTATCACCATCATCATGCGGACTTGATAGGTTGTTTTTCAGTCATCGGTATTTGTACATATAAAACATTTTTCTCAACAACCGTCATTTGATGGGCGGTAAATTTTGTTTCAATAATCTTCATGAAAAACACGCATAGCCTAGTGGAAATCACGCGATTTAGGCAAAGCACGAAATTGGCGCGGATGACGCGCAACAGGCTCATTTTCTATTTTTGAAAATTGCTCTGGAATATCACTTAATGCGATAAGATCATAACTTTTATCCTCTATAGAATTGGCAACAAGATGTGTAACACCAGAAATATCCCGCTGGACTTTTCCAGTGATGGACAATAATTTTCCGCCCATTACCTCACGGCGAAACCTTTCCATAATTTTTGGCCAAACAACTATATTGGCAATGCCGCTTTCATCTTCCATTGTTAAAAAGACTACACCTTTGGCACTACCCGGTTTTTGCCGCACCGTTATTATACCGGCTATTGTTACAGTGGCACCACCTGCCACGTCCATTGCATCACGGCAAGTTAGAACACCGCGTGTTTTTAACGTTTTACGTAAAAAACTCATTGGGTGTGCTTTTAATGATAAGCGTGTCGTTTCATAATCATGAATAACATGTTCACTCGCTTTCATAGAGGGTAGAACCAACTGTTCTTCTTCGGCAAGTTCTGTTTGCTGCGCTGCGGCAAATAATGGCAAAGTTTCGGTATTGGGGAGCCGCCGTACAGCCCATAAAGCCGCACGACGTTCTATATTGAGGCTACGAAAACAATCAGCATCGGCTAAAAGCTGGAACGCACGCTGCGGCAATGCAACCCTTCTGTGCAGATCTTCGATTGACGCAAAATACCCATCCTTGCGTGCTTCTACAATTTTCTCGCTCCAGTCTTTCGAAAAACCGTTAATTTGGCGAAACCCCAGACGTAAAGCCAAATGTTGGTTGGCTTTTTCCAAACAATGGTCATAACCACTCATATTCACATCAACGGGTAAAACCGTGACACCATGATTGCGGACATCTTGCACGATTTGTGCCGGTGCATAAAATCCCATAGGCTGGGAATTCAATAAAGCCGTAGCAAAAACTTCAGGGTGAAGGCATTTCAGCCATGCTGAAACATAAACCAAATGGGCAAAACTTGCCGCATGGCTTTCTGGAAAACCATATTCGCCAAAACCTTCAATCTGTTTAAAACAGTTTTCAGCAAAATGCCGCTCATAGCCGCGTTTTACCATTCCCTCTATCATTTTGGTGCGCATTGTATGAATTGTGCCCACACGCCGAAACGTAGCCATAGCGCGCCGCAGAAGATTGGCTTCATCTGGTGTGAATTTAGCCGCTTCAATGGCAATACGCATTGCCTGTTCTTGAAACAGCGGCACACCTAGCGTTTTCCCTAAAACACGTTTCAATTCATCTGGTGAGCCATATTCCGGTGAAGGCGACGGATAAATCGTTTCTTCTTCATGATTACGCCGACGTAAATAAGGATGAACCATATCCCCCTGTATTGGCCCTGGGCGGACAATGGCAACCTCGATAACCAGATCATAGAATTCCTTTGGTTTTAGTCGTGGCAACATATTCATTTGTGCCCGACTTTCTACTTGAAAAACACCTATGGAATCGCCGTTTGACAGCATTTCATAGACTTTTTTATCGTCTGTTGGCACATCATGCAGGCCATAGTTGATGGCCTTATGTTTTTTTAACAGGTCAAAGGCTTTGCGGATACATGTCAACATACCAAGAGACAAAACATCCACTTTCATCAATTTGACACTATCAATATCATCCTTATCCCATTCTATAAAACTGCGCCCCTGCATAGCAGCAGGCCCAATTGGCACTGTTTCATCAAGTCGACTTTGTGTAAGGACAAAACCACCAACATGTTGCGATAAATGGCGTGGAAACCCCAGAATTTCCTGTGCCAAATGCACGGTCAAACCAATCATGGGATTTTTAGGATCAAGCCCTGCTTGTCTGATTTGCTCGTCGCTTATGCCCTTGCCGGACGTTCCCCACACAGTGCTGGCAATAGCACCGGTAATATCTTCACTAAGACCTAATGCTTTGCCAACATCGCGTATTGCACTGCGTGAGCGATAGCGAATGACAGTGGCGACGATAGCAGCATGCTTACGACCATAACGGCGGTAAATATATTGCATAACCTCTTCACGCCGTTCATGCTCAAAATCAACGTCAATGTCGGGAGGCTCTTTGCGTTCTTCCGAAATAAATCTTTCAAAGAGAAGCTCTATCTTCTCAGGGTTGACATTTGTTATTCCTAAACAATAACAAACCGCCGAATTTGCGGCAGAACCACGCCCCTGACATAAAATTTTCTGCTCTTTTGCAAAACGCACAATATCATAAACCGTCAAGAAATATGGCGCATAATCAAGCTTCTTGATAAGTGCCAATTCCTTTTGCAAAAGTGGTTTTATCGTATCGTAAGCTGATGGTGAAAACCGTTCTACCATTCCTGCCCATGATAATTCTTCCAAGTAAGACTGGGGTGTCTTTCCTTCGGGCACAGGTTCTTTAGGATATGAATAAGAAAGATCATCCAATGAAAAGGTAATGGGATCTGTAAAAGCTTTATAAGCCAATAATGCTTCGGGGTAATGATGATATAGGCGTTCTATTTCTTGAATGGGTTTTAAATATTTTTCGCCATTCGCTTCCAAGGCAAAACCTGCTGTTTCGATGGTTTTATGAAGGCGAATGCAGGTTAATACATCCTGCAACACTTTTCTTTTTTTGCTATGGTAAAGAATATCTCCTGCTGCAATAAGACCAATATGACAGGCTTTTGCAATATCGGCCAATTTTTCTGCGCCGCGTGCGTCTTTACCAGAATAATCCATTGATAAAGCTAGCCATATTTGGTCTTTGGCAAAAGTTTGTAATTGCTGCAACACAACTTCGGTATTTTGCCCAATTGTGACAATGATCTGGAAACCCCGTGCCCGAAATAAAAAATCACTAAATTTTAATACACAGGCACCTTTTTCACCCGCTGTTGTTTTTCCTTCGCTCAACATTCGGCACAACATTCCGTAAGCTGCCCTATCACGCGGATACACAATCAGATCAGGTGTTCCATCACTAAAAACCAACCGACACCCCACAAGATAACGGAATGTTTTTTGCTGCTTGATAATTTCTCGCGCCATTGCAAAACCGCGAACCACACCTGCCAAGGTGTTTTCATCTGCAAGTCCAATTCCAGCATAACCAAGCTTTGCAGCGCGTTCGACAAGTTCTTCGGGGTGCGAAGCGCCTTTCAAAAACGAAAAATTGCTTCTAACGGATAAAGCAAACATAATGGACAAGCCGTTCTATAACAATTTGAGTAAGCGCCCAATCACCACTGATGTATGTCTTGGGCTTATGATCCGTGTTTCTATTGAGGGGCATAATGTTTTTAATCATGTCATTTTGTGCAAACAACCCATGCAAAATTCATGCAAACAAACCATGCAAAAACCATTTTAGATTTGTGTATGGTCCATGACGAAATATCCAGAACCGTTGACCATTTTCGTCCTCTACGCGGTAATAATCCCGATCACCACCTGAATTTTTCCACCATTCCGCACTTATTCTTTCAGGCCCTTCTGCAAGGCGAACTTTATGAACAACGCGCCGCCAACGAAAAGACGCAGGTGGGTCATCTGGCAATGCTGCAATGACATCAATAGGTTGCGGTGGACAGAAAAGTCGCAATGGACGTTCTGGCGGATTTTTTCCAAGCGGAACCAATCCTTGCGCAATGAGCTGTGCAGATGTTGTTTTTGCCGCAATATTTGGAGATATTTGAGGCATATTCTGTTGCGCCACCCCCCAAAAAGCGGCAACTTCTGGCAGATGGCTTTCTTTACTTTGAGCCACCAGAATATGATCGGCTCCCAGGCGGGTTGATAAACGATCAACCAACTGCCCGATATGCGGTTTATCACCATCATCTATCAGGCCGGTTTGAATAGGATTAAGTGGTATACAACGACTGACAGCCAAGGTTAATGTGTCAAAACCGTAACCGGCATCAAGTGGTGTCGCAAGATTTTGAAGCCGTTCTTTTAATAGGCGTTGAAAAATAATTGGATCATTTAAAGGCTGTCCGGTTTCAATAACAAGTTTTTCAATATGCCCATCAACGCGGAATAAACCCACTTGTAATAAGAGACTCCCCAAACCAAGTTTTTCAAGACGTTTGAAAAAAGCTTGTGCCAATTTTACAAACTGATTTTCAATCATGACTTCATCAATAATCGGCTCTTCAAGACGTAAATTCTGATAAAGTGATGGAAGAGGATTAATGAAAGAAAGAGGCTCATTCCTCTTGCCATAAAGAGCATCGAGACGTGCTGGCAAAACTGCGCCAAATCTGGCGGCCAAGGCCTTGGCTGGCACATGCCTGACATCGTGCAAATTATTAAAACCAGCGCGTCTTAGTCCCATTTGGCTTGGCTTGATTGCTTCAAGTGCAGGAAGTTTTAGCCTATCCAATTCCAAAACAAGCTCTTGTTCTGTAACAAAACGATTGACCCCAAAACGAGCAAAAGCACGCGCTGCTGCCGGATTGGTACTCAATGCTGACAAGGTTTCAAAACCAAGCCGCTGAAAATAAGAAGTCACGTTCTGCAACATTGTTTTTGGCCCACCAAAAAGATGGTCGCAACCAGTTACATCAAGCATCAAACCATGCGGAAGACTATAGGCAACAAGAGGTGTGAAACGCTCACTATTCCTTGCCAGATATTGTAAACAGGTTTGATCTGCATTTTCATCCTGATATGCCGTTTCAATTCTTTCACAAAGGCTGCGGGCATGAACCAGTGATAACCCCGGATAAAGCCCAGCACGCGCCGCCGCCTGATTGACACAAGTAAGCTCTAACCCATGGGCAACACGCGCGATGATTGCAAAAGGTTCTTCTAAAGTGGGTGCCTGCTCAGGCGGCAAATCCACTTTGAGACGGTCTATTGGCAGACGAGGAAAAGTGAGTGCCAGATAAAGACGCTCTTGCGGTTTTTTGTATTTGAAGTTCTTTGAAGATCTGCTCATTGAAATCCCATTGCATCAACCAATGTCCGATATTTCCGGCTCTATTACGCAAAAGTGTAACGTCAAAAGCTGCCAAACCCGGTGACCTTGCTCCAAAGCTTTGTGACGGTGCAGCCGCTATTTGCCAACGTGTAGCGGCATTGCTTGTTTTAAGAACCTTTTTTGCAAGCAAAAGAATAGCAGGACAATGTGCCTTTTCTGCCAATAGATGCAAGCGTCGTGTGGCAGTAAAATCGAGTGCCTTACTAGAACCTGACAAACTTATTACCACACCGGCAACACCTTTTTCAGAAAGGGCATCCTCACTTGCTTTCAAGACGTCAACCGCAGATTTGCAGCGCACAAAAACAAATCGCGTAGGCTCTAGTCCAAAAGCGGCTATTCCTGATGGATAGGGCATACCATATTCAAATGCTACATTTTCATCTTCTAACCAGATAAAAAAGCCCTTTTTCGTCTGGCTTCGCGCCAAAATTCCAAGAGAAAACCCCGTTGCAACATTCATTGCTGTGGGCGCCGCCATAATTTCATGCAAGGCATAGGAGGAGAATGGACCAGTTGCATCATCAAGTTCTTTATATCCAAAACAAAAAGACCCATCAGCATGGACCGATGCTTTTGTTGCACGGTTCAAATCATTATGCGCAACAAGTGGCGAAATAATTTTTCCTTCCATGCGGGCAACAAGGTGGCGCAATTGTGCTATATTCTTCATAAGAGACTCAAATATGTTCTTGTTTTGTTCTATTATGGAATCTATTTCAAATGAGAGTCAAGCCAGTATTTTAAGGCATGCAGTAATATTGGCTAAAACAGGTTTTAAAAACTGGAACTTGTAAAAAATATCTGTGTTCCTATTTCTATTCCAATAAAGGTTCTTTGGGATATGTGCCCGAACGGAAATTCTAAGATGGATAAGACAGCAATCGACAAAATTCTGCAACCTGGCTCAAAAAAAGAGCAAGCAAGCCGAGCAGCCCGTATACGGGCTGGTTTTTGGAAAACTGTTCGCAAAGCAGCAGCCCATATTCCTTTTATGGAAGATGTTGTTGCAGCTTATTTTTGTGCATTTGATCCTGCGACACCTGCACGGGTGCGCGGTATTTTGTTAGCAGCCCTTGCTTATTTCGTCATGCCATTCGACTTTATACCTGATATGCTGGCTGTTATAGGCTTTTCTGATGATATTGCCGTTTTAACAATAGCAATTGCGGCGGTACGCTCGCATATTACAGAAGCCCATCGTCTTGCTGCCCGTGAGGCTTTATCTGGTGAAGAAAAACCAGAAGACAAAATCGTATAATAGTTTTTTGTCATTTGATAAAATTTAACTGAAATTTCACCTTTTGGTAACCATAAACAAGTCAAAATTACATGAAACACTGTTTGCATATCCGGCAAGTGGTATGCTGGTTTGATATAATTTAGCAGTTTAAAGCCAAATGGCTTTGCAATGGAAAACAAGAAGTGAGCTGAGTATATGATGTTTGGAAAAACTTTTGTTGCTGCGTCTGTTATGGTAATGGCTATTGCTGGTACCGCTTCGGCACAAACACCAACCCGCATCAATCAATTTGACGCTTGGGGTGCCTATTCCTACAAATCAGGTAACAGCACAGTTTGTTATGTGTTATCAGCACCAGTAACGGCAGAACCTAAATCTGTCACACATGGTGATAATTATTTTCTTATCAGTAAACGGGCGGGTGCTACAGTATCCTATGAACCACAGTTTATGGCAGGATATGCCTTGAAGGATAAAGTGACGGTTTCTGTTGATGGCAAGAATTTTGAGTTCTTCACTAAGGATTCTTCAGCATGGGCTACCACGCCGGCCATTGAAACTCAATTGATTACCGCAATGAAGAGTGGCTCTAAACTATCAATTAAAGCTGTTTCACAACGTGGTACAAAAACAAGCTACACCTATTCCCTAAAAGGGCTTAAGGCTGCACTTGCCGCTGCGCAAAAGTGTAAATAATTTCTCACGAAATATATTTTAACCCATTTAAGCACCGTACCATGGTATTGCCATGTTGCGGTGCTTATTTTGTAAAGTATAAGTTTGGTGACGTTGGCGGGTTTTTGTGTTAAATGCGCCAGACAAATTGTAACAAACAACCGGAAGACCATGAGCGTATCCTACGATCTCAGACCTATTGGTGCAAATGCTGCCTTGCGCCCTGCTATGACCGATGAACAAATGCCATCCCTCATTGGCTTGTCACGGGATGAAATGGGTGATGCACTCAGAAAAATAGGCGTCAATGACCGCCAGATAAAGATGCGGGTAAGCCAGCTATGGCATTGGCTTTATGTGCGTGGCGTTTCCAGTTTTGATGATATGTTCAACATCTCCAAAGAAATGCGCGAGACGTTGAAAAAGCATTTTTCCATTGCGCGGCCTGAAATTGTTGAAGAACAGGTATCCAATGATGGTACGCGTAAATGGTTGTTGCGGTTTCCACCACGTGGCGCAGGCAAACCTGTCGAAGTGGAAATGGTTTATATTCCAGAAGAAGGGCGCGGCACTTTGTGTATGTCATCACAAGTTGGCTGTACATTAACATGCTCTTTCTGTCATACTGGAACGCAAAAGCTTGTCCGCAACCTCACTGCAGAAGAAATTTTGGGGCAGTTGCTTATTGCTCGTGACCGGTTGGGCGATTTTCCAGAAAAAGACACACCAGACGGTGCAATTGTGCCTGCGGAAGGGCGCAAGATTACCAATATTGTCATGATGGGCATGGGGGAACCGCTTTACAATTTTGAATCGGTGAAAAAAGCCTTGTTAATCGCGTCCGATGGCGATGGATTATCGCTTTCCAAACGGCGCATTACTTTATCAACGTCTGGTGTTGTGCCTGGCATTATTCGTACTGGTGAAGAAATTGGTGTAATGTTGGCAATTTCTCTTCATGCTGTGCGTGATGAATTACGGGATATGCTTGTGCCAATTAACAAGAAATATCCGTTGGAAGAGTTGATTGCTGCCTGCAAGGCATATCCTGGTCTTTCCAATGCAAAGCGTATTACATTTGAATATGTCATGTTGAAAGACGTTAATGACAGTCTTGATGATGCAAAACGTCTCATAAAATTATTGCAGGGAATTCCGGCAAAAATAAATCTTATCCCTTTCAACCCATGGCCAGGTAGCAATTACCAATGCTCGGATTGGGAACAGATTGAACGATTTGCAGATGCGATCAATCAGGCTGGATATGCTTCGCCTATCCGCACACCACGCGGACGAGATATTCTTGCTGCTTGTGGGCAACTAAAATCGGAATCGGAACGTTTACGTAAGTCTGAGAGATTGAAACTTGAAGCCATGATGATTGCTGGACACGGCGAGTAATATATGGCTGGAACAGGAAACAATATGAAGAATATGACAGCTTTTCACATTACATGGATTTTGGTCGGCTGCATTTTTGCTGAAGCTGCTTTCATGATTGTCCAAATAGCCCTTACGATAGCGTGTTCAGGACAAAGTGTTAGCTTGCATGATATGTTGTCGCCAGATAATCCGCTTTATGCTATTCCGCCGCATTTTCTGATAGTTGGTGTTGTTTTTCTTGCAGCCATTATTTTTGGCGAATACAAGCAGATTTATAACATTGGCTACTATATTGTTGCGGCCGTTATTGCTGCCATACTCTATTTTATTTCTCTTTGGCTGAGCGATTTTACCTTATTCTTCAAGGATATTGTGATTAACCTTGTTGCCGCTGTTATTTCTGGCGCAATCTATTGGATAATCACGCCGCGCCGTTACAACCGCCGCTCATTGTCTACTTTCAACTAGGTTTACTTGAAACTGGGATATGTTGATTTCTATCAGTGATAATAAAGCCGAAAAGCCCTGCTTTTCGGCTTTTTATATGCAATGAACGATTAAAACTGATAACCTTTTGCTACCAAATTTTTATGACGTTCTGTGAGACGCTCTGTCATTTTGCCGTCTTTTACCATTTGGCGTAATTTTTCCATATGTTTCCGACGCAATTTTGGTGAACCCCGACGCACCATTGGCCACAATATCCACGGCAATGCAAAAATATGAAACATGGCAAATACAATGATCGTCGCCACTTTCGATGCCATAATATAATGCCCACCCGCACGCAAAATACGATAAGGAATAGTGGCACAAATAGCGACAAATACCGCCCATAATGCTGGAATAAGCAGTGCAGCCAGCAAAATTCCGAAACCACCAAGATTAAGAAAAAATTTTAAATCCCACGCATGGATAAGCCAATTGGCAACACCCAAAAGTCCAACCAGAAGCGCGCCATAAATAAACACAACAAACATAATCAAAAAAGTGAGTGGCGCGGCAATGCCAGGTTCACGAAATCGATCGTCTTGAACATGAGCCAATGAGGTCATTTTATTTCCTGTCATCAAAAACAATAGCATAATGCTATTTCGCTGAAACCTAACAGCCGTTTCCCCCAAAGGTCAACAGTTGTGATAAGCAAAATCCATCTACATGGTTCGTTAGATGACTTAAAACATGGCTATAATATATGCCGAACCATTAATTTGGCTGTTAGGCTCTGCCATTAGGCAGCATTAATTGCCGCCTGTGTTTGCGTTAACAAAGTATGCAGTGCCTGTGCCTCATGAGTATTGCGTAATTTTTGCACCATATCGGGATCACGCAATACGCGCGCTATTTTTGACAAGGCTTTCAAATGGTCAGCTCCAGCACTTTCTGGTGCCAATAGTAAAAACACCAGATCAACGGGCTCATCATCAAGCGCTTCAAAATCGACCGGTGTATCAAGGCGGGCAAACACACCCACAATATTATTGAGATGGGCAAGTTTACCGTGTGGAATGGCAATTCCATTACCAACACCGGTAGAACCGAGCTTTTCGCGCTGTAAGATGGTATCTAGCACAACTCTTTCTTCCAATCCTGTGAGATCGGCTGCCTTTTCCGCCATAATCTGCAAAACCTGCTTTTTAGAATTGGCTTTAAGAGCCGGTATTATGGCCTGCGGTGCGACTAAATCACTAAGATCCATATAACATTTCCTTATTTCGCGACCGATTTCTGCTAATATGTTTAAAAGCTATTAGCCATAAAGATCACGGATTTTACAGTATTGATTGCCAAATTAAATCAGACAATCCAATGATTTTCCCGTTCAAGCTTGGTTTTTAACAGTTGAGGGGTCTATCCAACCGATATTTCCATCAGCACGGCGATAAACGATATTGATTTTATTATCAACTGCATTGCGGAAGACGAGAACCGGATTATCCATAAGATCAAGTTCAACAACAGCATCAGCAACAGACATATCTCTTAAAGACATAGATGTTTCAGCCACGATTGTTGGTGCGTAATCAACTGGTAAACCGTCCTCGACATCAGGAACAGGTTCCATAATATGATAGGCATATTCTGCCATAGCTGTGTTTTCATTTTGCAGGTTACTGCGTGATTTCAAACGGCGTTTATAACGACGAAGGCGTGTTTCAATACGCTCGGCTGCCGCATCAAAGGCAGCTTGCGGGTCTTGCGCCTGACCAGTGGTTTGTAAAACTGCACCGCTACTCAAATGCAAAACACAGTCTGCTGAAAAGCGTGAACCAGATTTAACAACAGTCACATGGCCTGTGACACTTCCACCAAAATATTTGGAAACAGCATCATGAATGCGCTCCTCTATCCGCGTGCGGAAAGAATCACCAATGTCCATATGTTTTCCCGAAATGCGCAAGCTCATTATAAACCTCGTTCATAATTCGTGACTGGGTTAGTTTAGCGGCATCTGCCATCGGAAGCAATCGTAAGCGCGCCCCTCTTGGTCAAAGGCCGTTACCCTTTTTTAGCGGCTTCTATTAATTAAGCCTGCTAATGTCAATCATATTTTCAACTACAAGTTGTATTTTGTTTGGCCTTCTTTTCTCTTCGACGAGCAACAGAAGATGGAATATTCATGAGTTCCCTATACTTTGCGACCGTGCGACGGGCTATATCGATGTTTTCTTTCCGCAAAAGCTGGACAAGCGTATCATCGGATAGAATATGATCGGCATCTTCATTATCAACCAGTTCACGAATACGGTGACGAACCGCATCGGCAGCATGGCTCTCCTCCCCCGAGGTTGATTGCAAAGAGGCTGAAAAAAAACTGCGCATCTCGAAAGTGCCACGTGGAGTCGCCACATATTTGTTGGCAGTGACACGGCTTATTGTTGATTCATGCATACCCACCGCTTCCGCGACAGTTGCCAATGTCAGGGGTTTAAGAAAACCAACGCCGTAAAGCAAGAAATCCTGCTGAAATCGGACAATTTCAGCTGTTACTTTCAACAAAGTTGTGGCGCGTTGATCCAGCGCACGCAATAACCAATTGGCATTTTGCAAGCACTCACTGATAAAATGGCGTTCGGCAGTATCGCGACCTATTTTTAGGGCGTAGTCCCGATGGATTATCAATCTTGGTAGAATTGCCTGATTTAATTCAACCAAAAATTCTCCATTGCCTGAAGCACGAATTATCACATCCGGCACAACAAAACCCAATGGATCCTGACTGAATGCCAATCCAGGTTTAGGATCAAGTCGGCGAATTTCCTGCAAAATATCCAGAAGCTCACTTTGATCGAGGTTAGATATTTTCGACAAATAGGCAAAATCGCGTTTTGCCAAAGCAGGCAAATTATCCAGCACAGCCGCAATTGCTGGATCAAGTCGGTTTACACGTTCCAGTTGTAATGCGAGACATTCTTTTAATGACCGACAAAAGACACCAGCGGGATCAAATTGTTGTAAACGCGCAAAAATTGAATCTATTTCTTTAATGTCTATGGCGAATTTTTCTGATGTTTCGCTCAAGGATCCCACAAAATAGCCTGCTTCATTCAGTTGATCGGCAAGATAGCGGGCAATATCTCTTTCCTTTTGATTGGCGAATGCCAAAGCAATCTGTTCTGCGATAAAAGACTGCAAACTTGGCTTATCGGCAACCGTTTCTGCGATATTCGTCATCTCAAGAGGAAGCGGTTTTAACGATATTTCGTTCCAATCTGTTGATCTATCGGAATTATAAGTTAACTCCGCCTGATTTTCGTGCGAATGATGGGTGACCTCTTCGCCATCGAATATATTTTGCAGAGCTTCCGCCGAAGAAAACTCTGGAATCAGTTTCTCTGCACCATCATCAGATGCTAAATTCAAATGCTCATTATTTTCTTCAGAGCTATCGACTGAAGGTTCAACATTATCAGCGCTATTGGTTGCGTCTACACGTTCCAGTAATGGATTTTTTTCCAGCACGTCATTCAAATATTGCTCGAGTTCCAGTGCCGTCATTTGCAACAGCTTGATAGATTGCATCAATTGTGGTGTCATGGTGAGTGACTGCGCTTGATGCATATCAAGCGATGGTGAAAGCGCCATTACTAATCCCTCCCCACCTTTAAAACAAAGATATCAGAATGCTTTTTGGCTCACTGATATGTTGATCTATCAATGCTGTTTTTAACTATGAAAACTGGTATGAACCTTGCTTGTCAATATAAAATTTTATTATGCTGGCTTACAATCACGCTTCTTTTTTAGTTCATCAATTGGCGCACTGTCAGTTCATAGTGTTGCGTACTGTCAGTTCATAGTGTTGCACACTTAATAACCCCCTTTTCTACTTATCTTGCCTGATTAAGTGAGACCGATCATTGTTGGCAGTGTTCCATGATAGCGCTGTTTGACAATGTTATATTGGATATCAAATGAGAATAATGTGTGATTTTTATAGCTGATGACGCATATGGAAAACTTTAAAATACTGTCCCCCCATCACTGTTCCCCCCCCATGACTGTTCCCATGACTGTCTCCCATGGCTGTCTCCCCCCATCACTGTCCACCATGACACTACATTCCGTTACACGCGTCCCACCAGCTATAGCGCGCATATCAGCAGTCTGGTTAAATCCCTCAACACCACATCATTGGGTTTTAAGTTGATCGTGCGTAAGCCGTCACTTTTTATCTCTATTTCTCTTAGTTTATGCCAATCAATCAAGCGATAGATCTGAATAAAGATAGCTAGCATTATTGCTGGGCATCCATCATCGCAACCATAGATAAATTGTATCTGTCTTCCCTCAAACACTGATCGAAAGTCAGGCGCTTGATTGCACTAAATAGCCCTCACCTATTGGGCAAACTTGCCGTATTCATAACGTCGTCCCAATTGGCTTTTATAAACTTGTCCTAATAGGCTTTGCGTCAATGATCTTCAAAAAATATCAATATTTCAAAGATCAGGTAGCCACTGGTGAGTTTTGGCGGTACTTTTGACGCTGATGATAACACGATATGTCAACGCTCATAATGGTTCGTACCACTGTCCATGACTGGCCACACTTTAGTTGATTGGAAATCGTAAGCTAATTGGAAATTGTATTGCTGCTGGAAGTTGATCGCCTTGCTGCTGGTCTGGAATTGTAAAACCACTTGAAATCAATCGCGCAGTAGCTGGCTTGGAACCATACACCAGATTGCAATTAATCACCTTGTCACTGGTTAGAAATTGCAGCATAGCTGGAAATGGATAGTGTTGCTATTCGCCTTTGGTCATGTTGCAGTTGATGACCATTTGCGTTGTTCAAATATGTGTAGATGCCAATTATTTTTAACAAAACCATTTAATATCAAATACAAAATTAGATCTTATTGACAAAATGCCATAGCTAATCGGCACAAGATGCCAAAGTGTGTTTGATACAAAATTCGTTTTTTTACATAGCAGCAGCCAAATATATAGCGGCAGCCAAAATCAGAGTGAAAACTGATCGCCGAGATAGAGTCTGCGAACGTCCGCATTGGTGACAATATCATCTGGCTTGCCATGCGTAAGAACCTGACCATTATGGATAATATAGGCTCTGTCAACGAGACCCAATGTTTCACGCACATTATGATCGGTAATCAACACACCAATACCACGGCTAGTCAAATGCCGTACGAGTTGCTGGATATCTGCAATAGCGATCGGATCGATACCTGCAAATGGTTCGTCCAGCAGCATAAAATTTGGCCGTGAAGCCAATGCTCGCGCAATTTCCAAACGTCGACGCTCACCACCGGAAAGTGACAGTGATGGGCTCTTTCTTAAGTGCGCAATTTTGAATTCTTCCAGCAGCGCGTCAAGTTCTTCAGCACGTTTGTGGCGATCTTTTTCGACGACTTCCAGAACAGCTTTAATATTATTCTCAACCGACAGACCACGGAAAATTGAGGCTTCTTGCGGCAAATAGCCAATGCCCAAGCGTGAGCGCCGATACATTGGCATATCTGTTACATCAAAACCGTCAATCTCGATACTACCGCTGTCCACTTCGACAAGACCGGTTACCATATAAAAACAAGTGGTTTTACCGGCACCGTTAGGCCCCAATATGCCAACAGCTTCACCAGCGCGAACACCAAAAGAAACGCCTTTGACAACCTGGCGCCCACGATAGGTCTTTGTTAGATCATGGGCGACGAGTGTGCCTTTCAGCCGCTGTTTTAAAGCGTCACTTGAACTGTCTTCATATGCGATTTTCTCGAAAGCTGCTTGAGAATTACTTTGTGACATTCAAGATTATTTCCCGTTCTGCTCATTACGGTTCATAATAATGGAGACACGCCCATTATTTCCATTTTTTCCAGATGACTTACAGCTTTCCATAAAAGCTTTTCCCGTATCCATATGGGCCGTCAGTTTACAACCTGTTGCGACATTATCACCGTCTGCTAGGATAACACGTTGGCCAGTCAGCACCATAATGTTTGATTTACCGTCAAAAATACCTTCGTCACCGGTGGCAACCTGTGTTGCCGTTTTAATGTAAACCTTACCCGAGGCTTCCATTTTTTCTACACCTGTTGAGCCAAGCCCCCCAACACCACTTGTTGGAACGGCTTTGCCTGTTTTACCGGTAGATTTCTTGTCCGACTTGGCTGTGCCTTTTGCACCTGCGTCATCATCTGGTTTTGCGTAATGGACAATCAATTTGGATGTACGCATAATGCGATCACCTTGAACAACAGAAACATTGCCAGTGAAAATAGCGACGCCATCTTTGTCACGCATTTCTAAATTGTCAGCGTTTAACTGAACAGGCTCTTTTCCGCCAGAAAGATTGATGCCAAAGTCGGCATTCTGGGCAGATGCCGGCAAATTGCTAATGCCTGATATTGCAATCCCCATAGCCATTATCGCCCATGTCTTACGCGAAAACTGTTTTAACAGCTTCATTCTATCACCCTCAATTAAACGCCACGTCGGCGAAAAAGCATAGTCTTTCAAACTCTATTGCCCATTTGTGTTGTCAATGACAAGACTGACACCACCACTAAAAAATAAAACTTGGCCATTTTCACGAATTTGTAACCCGTTTGCCTTCAAATGTTGCCCACCACGAAGGATATCAACAGCCTTATCTGTATTAAGCTGACTCGTCGACAAATTGACATCTGCCGATTGGAGCTTGGCAACCATGCCATCATCTGTTTTTATCTCGAACGGTTTATCAAACTGCAAACGGCCATTAATATTATCATAATATGCGCCAATGGCAGCAACTGCAGCCTGCCCACGTTCACCCAAGGGTAGTGCAGCGGTAATGTTTTCCAACTCGATCATACCGGGACGGGCAGGATCCTGAACCGCTTTTCCTGCTTTTAGGGAATATGGCTTGTTTGCAGCTGTATAACCTTCAAGTTTCGGGTCGGTCATGGTCAAACGACCATCCGAATTCTGGTCGTCATTAAGAACAACAAGATCAGCAGAGCTTGGGGCTGCAAAAAATGTAAACCAAGAGAATACAAACGCAATAAAAATAGCAAAAGCCGGCAGGAGAACCTTTAATAATCGTACACGCGTCGAATGGTGTCGTGCCGCATTAAATACAGCATCGGACTTATTGCTAGCCGAAAATATCTCGGAACTATTCTTCATTCTGCTTCCTGGCGTTTACCCTTTTTGACAACGAACCCGCTTCAACCCCTCATCACCCTTGGATTGATTTATGGCTTTTGTCTCATTTATTCAATACTGCTTTCTTTATTCAACACTGCTTTCACTATGCAGTTTTAAAAAAAACAAAACAACATACAATCAAATAATTCTTTTGCCTGCTTTCTTCCTATCTGCAACATTTTTTATCAAACAGCGTTGACGAAATGCCTATTCCAGTCAATAAACTATAGTCTAACGACGATATCTTAAGGAACAATTGTCAACATCGGCAGTTTGTGGTTAGAAATGGTTGTTATAGCTTTATTATGAGGCTGTCAAAATACTAAATTTTAGAACTGGCGACTCATAATAGGAATTGATTTATTATTGTTGTTTCATATGGAGATCATTGTGATCAAGTCAGAACTCGTGCAGATTATAGCCAATCGCAACCCCCATTTGTTTCAGCGCGATGTAGAAAATATCGTTAGTGCGGTTTTTGATGAAATTTCCACGGCTCTTGCTGAAGGAAATCGTGTTGAGCTCCGCGGTTTTGGTGCTTTTTCTGTAAAAAACCGTCCAGCACGTTCAGGTCGCAATCCTCGTACAGGTGAAACTGTTTCCGTTGATGAAAAATGGGTACCATTTTTTAAAACAGGCAAGGAATTGCGTGACCGTTTGAATAATGGATAAAATGATGACAGCGAAACGGATTTCTTCTCTCATTATCTTGATACCGGTAGCACTTATTCTGATTGCATTTATCATTGCCAATCGGGAAACAGTTGCTTTATCTCTTAATCCGTTTCAGTCTGAATCTGGCAATTTGATTTTTCATGCGCCATTATTTGTATGGCTTTTTTTATTCCTTGTTATTGGTATTGTCATTGGTGGTATTACGGTGTGGTTTACCCAACACCGTTTTCGCAAAGCGTTAAAAGACACACAGACTGAATTGCAGGGATTGAAAATGCAGTTGCCCAATAAGGATAATCTTCCAGTCGAAAACCATTAACCCTGCGGTTTCTAGCGGATTAATCCAAATCTTTTCTCGTATTCCCGATTAAGATGGCTTGCTGCGATAGAGCCATATAAATATTTAGCATCTTTTGATAAAGATGCATTATATGTATGGAATCATTACGATAACCACCGGAAAAATCGAGCAGTGAAACCGTCTTTCAAAAACAAAGAAAAAAGAACATCGCGGGTATCACGCGATAATACCCCGAAAAAAGCACGGACGCAAAAGCCGGCTCTAACAGCTGCATCTGGTGACAGCAAATTTCACGTGAAACCAAGGCGCGCGCCATCTCACATTTTAGACGAGACTGTAAAAGATAAAGGTCTTAAGGAAACCATTAATACGCCAAGTACCGATACGCTCAAATTTTTCCAACCGCGACCAACAGGTATGCAACCACAAGAGCGTCTACCCATTATTATGGAAACGACCGCCAGTGCCGATTATGCCTTGATTGATAGTGGAAATGGGCGAAAGCTGGAACGTTATGGCGCTTTGCGTATCATTCGCCCAGAGGGGCAAGCCTTGTGGCAACCTGCCTTAAGTGAAAAAGAGTGGGAAAATGTCGATGCAATTTTCACCGGTAATACCGATGAAGAAGGTATGGGGCGTTGGAATTTTCCCAAACAGCCACTGGGTGAGACTTGGCCACTTGAATGGAATGGAATGCCATTTCTTGGTCGTTTTACATCATTTCGTCATGTGGGTGTTTTCCCTGAACAGGATGCCCATTGGCGCTATATGGAAGGTTTGATTAAATCGGCAAAACGCCCCGTCAAAGTATTAAACCTGTTTGGATATACGGGGCTTGCTTCACTCATTGCCGCCCGCGCTGGCGCAGAAGTGACCCATGTTGATGCTTCCAAAAAAGCTATTCTTTGGGCTAAGGAAAATCAGGAAATGGCTGGACTGACTGATCGCCCTATTCGCTGGATTTGTGATGATGCGGTCAAGTTTGTTGAACGTGAAAAGCGGCGTGAAAAAAGCTACGACATTATTTTGCTCGATCCACCAGCCTATGGACGTGGACCACATGGCGAAGTTTGGCAACTTTTTGACCACTTGCCAGATATGGTAAAAAGCTGTCGGGCTATTCTGTCGGACACGCCCTTAGCTGTTATCCTGACTGCCTACTCTATTCGTGCTTCATTTTATGCCATTCATGAATTGATGCGTGATGAATTTACTGGCCTTGGCGGCACAGTCGAGTCTGGTGAATTGATTTTGCGTGAAGAACAGGCACACCGCGCCTTATCAACCTCTTTGTTTAGCCGTTGGATTGCTTAAAATGACACAAAAACATATGGGCCAAGTTAAAGAAATTACTTCACTTGCCAATCCTATTATTAAGGACATGAAAGCCTTAAGCCTCAAGAAAAACCGTGATCGTGAAGGTGTTTTCATGGCGGAGGGTCTGAAACTTGTTATTGATGCATTGGATCTTGGCTGGACCATTCGTACATTTTTGTTTTCGAAAGCCGGCCTTGGCAATCCTATTATTGAGAAAACCGCGGCTCGCACCAAAGCAGCCGGTGGTTTGATTATTGAAGCCTCACAAAAGGTGATGGAATCTGTCACGCGTCGTGATAACCCACAAATGGTTGTTGGCGTGTTCGAGCAGCGTTGGCTACCCATTGAAACTTTGCAGGCAAAAGGCGATGAGGTTTACATTGCCCTTGACCGAGTGAGAGACCCTGGCAATCTTGGCACGATAATCCGCACCGCAGATGCTGTTGGTGCCAAAGGATTAATTCTTGTGGGGGATACGACAGATCCGTTTTCGTTAGAAACGGTCAGAGCCACAATGGGGTCAATTTTTGCTATGCCCTTATATCGCTTGAGTGCCGATGCATTTTTACAATGGCGCAAAAATTTTAAAGGAACGATTATCGGTACGCATTTGAAAGGCTCTGTCGATTATCGCACAATAGATTATAGCAAAGGTCCCACCATATTGTTTATGGGAAATGAACAACAAGGATTGCCAGATAATCTTGCTGATAGTTGCGATACATTGGCTCGCATTCCTCAAGCTGGACGGGCCGATTCCCTTAATCTTGCTGTTGCAACCGGTGTGATGCTTTATGAAATCCGCCGCAATACAATAGCGCTTGACCCACGCGAGGCGCGGTCATGACACGAAAATCCGCAGCGTTACTCATTTTGGGTCTTTTGATCACAGTTGGGCTGGATCAGGCAATTAAATATTGGGTCATTCATACGCTCGCCCTTGGCGATGAAGTTGTGTTGCTGCCGTTTCTTTCGCTTTATCATGCAAGAAATACTGGCATCGCTTTTTCCATGCTGTCTTCTTTCTCTGATTGGGGACTTATTGCACTGACAATTGTTATCATCGGATTTGTCATCTGGTTATGGAAAAACGCTGGTCCAGAAAAGTCATTATCCCGATTTGGTTTTTTACTGGTTATTGGCGGGGCGATTGGCAATTTGATAGATCGTGTGCGTTTTCATTATGTGATAGACTACATCTCATTCCACATTGATGGTGTCTTTTCCTTCGCCATTTTTAATCTGGCAGATGCATTCATTACGGTTGGTGCTTGCTTCATAATCCTTGACGAAATCATCATCTGGTTGAAATCGCGATAAGCCCAAATACCCCTATCGGGAACAAAATAGCCGTTTGTGCCGTTATATGCTTCGTTGGTATTACCTAATGGCATGATGATCGTTTCCTCTTCTATTGGAAGCATCATCAATATTTAATGGTCAATACTGGCAATATCTGTGGTGAATACTGGTCATAACCGTTAACCTTTGTCTGGCGAGATTAATACTTCATTAATCATCAATTTGTGCTGTTGTGCACTGCCATAAAAAAGTCACTTTCCGGTCATTGTCGTGCAACATCAAAGGTCTAAATCGGTGTTTGTAAAATAACGGTAATACCCGTTTATTCATCTGTTTTATTGGCTAATTGCCTAAAGGAGCATTGAAATGACTGCCTATGCACGGACACTTCTTAAGCAGTCTCATTATGAGACTCGTGAAGGAACAGATTCGGCAATTCTTGCAACTCTTGGATCATTGGAAGCTCGTGTTGTTGATGCTTCAAACTTGTTGAATGAAACCAGTTGTCAATTGGCTGTCCAAAATGACGTGGATGCTCAATCGGAATTTTTTATTGTTATTACAGAAAAACAAACGCCGACCGAGATCATGGCGCTATGCCGCATGACTCTTGCCGGCCATATGCATTCCAATAAAAAACTGAAAGCCATTGGTCTTAGTGAACAGCTGGAAATTGAATTTGGGCAGGCTGCGCCGCGTTTGCTAACAATTGCCCCCTTTGAATTTACCGACAAAAATAAAGCACATCGTGCGCAAGGGCTTTTATGGCAGGCAATTGCAAGATTTTGCACCTTGAAAAATGTCGATTATGTCATTGGCAGTTTGGCGTTTAATAGTCGCTATCCAGCGGCCCATGCATTGGAGCTATCTTATCTCTATCATTTTTGCCGCTCACAATCGGGCGTGCTGGTTAAAGCCAATCATGGGGTTACGATGGATATTATGCCAGAAGAAGCAATACGCCCCAATGAAGCCTTTTCATCCTTGCCACCAATGCTGCGCTATTGTTTACGTATTGGTGCCAAAGTGGGTGAAAATGCTATCGTTGACCACTTGAAAAATCAAACGCGTGTTTTGTTGCTTTTCTCTGCCCGCTCTATTTATGTCAGAAAATAACAACGATCACCGTACTCTCTACTTTACAAACCTACTTTGATTGTTCGTTTATGAAAAATGCCGGCACTGACGTACCGGCATTTTTTGTTATAAACACCACAAAAACATAAGTTTATGTAGGTCTTTTAAGCATTAAACCACAGCCATTTATAATCGCTATCAATTCAACCATTTCTCGGCAAATAGGTGATATTCACTGCTCATTGTGGATTGTAACCAGTTATCGACATAACGTTTCCATGTGGCGTCGCCTTTCGGCAACATATAACCGCGCTCGCCATAGGCTAATATTGCCCCCTTTCCCTTATTCATAAGGCAAATTGTATTGGTTGGATCGTAAAAGTTTGCCAATTCATCTGTAATTACAACATCGGCTTTTTCATCCATAATATTCTGGCGAATGACATTAATATTATCGAACACTTGCCGTTGCGCGTTCGGTAATTGTTTCTGCGCAAAAGCGTCATTTGCATCACCATCAATCTCGTTTACCCGAACATTTTTGTTATTAAGATCATTAAGCGACCGATACTTATCCGTATCTTTGCAACGGATATAAGCAACCTTGCGATCCATCAACATTGCTTCTGTCATATAAACCTGTTGTTGTCGTTCCAAAGTTATGGAAATGCCACCCACCGCTATATCGCATTTATTAGCAATAAATTCTGGTACAAGATTTTTCCAACTTATCTGTTTAAATTCGATTTTTGCATCCAAAGATTCTGCCAATGATTGTGCCATCGAGATATCAAGCCCCTCAAATGTACCGTGCTCTTTGCGCATGGTATAGGGGCTA
Organism: uncultured Bartonella sp.; assembly: GCA_946478665.1. GTDB lineage: Bacteria > Pseudomonadota > Alphaproteobacteria > Rhizobiales > Rhizobiaceae > Bartonella. Next base: position 75,127 of record CAMLCZ010000007.1, read on the forward strand.
TAATTGCCGGTTGTACAAACACGCAGTGTTTTGCTTTCCAACACCTTGTCCAATGTCGAGGGTTCCGCATAAGCGTTGCCAATCATACAAATCAGTCCAAGGCTAAAGAGAAATAATTTTTTCATATTCGGCACACTCTATGGGAAAAATGGTTTTATAAAATTTTATGAAATTCTTTTTGTTTACGACGCAAATGATAAAAATCCACCAGCAGATCTATTCCAAACTTAGGGATATTTACACAATATAATCTGCATGCTTAAAAAATTTCATCATGAATAATAAAGCTCGGTTGCCTTCTATCCAAAGTGATGTTTGGTTCCAGCATATTGAATGTTACTGCAACCATTGTTGTTGAATTTTGTAATAAGCACCAGTTTTCTTGGCAATTCTCAACCATTGGTCAACATATAATTTCCAGGTATCATCGCCTTTAGGAAGCATATAACTTTGTTCGCTGGCAAAAAATTCCGTTGAACACAAGCTAGGATAATTGCGCAGCTCATACTCTGCGTGTGTCATGTCGGTAATCATTACATCGGCTTTTTTCTCGACGAGATTTTGAAAAATCACATGAACATCATCAAAAGCTTCAATTTTTACACCTTCAGGAGCAGATTTACGGACAATGGCTTCATTGGTGTCATTTGCATGAACATTGACCCGGATCTTATCTGGATCCTTGACCGGCTCTTCGTCATAAAACAGCATTTCGTATTTTTCTTTATCTTCACAACGCCCGATTTGTGACAAACCTTTCATATCCGTTGCATCAGAAACATAAACTTTTCTTTGCCGCTCAAGTGTTGATGTAATTCCGCCTACGGCAATATCACATTTGCTTGCCACAAAATCTTCAACCAAGGTTTTCCAGCTTATTGGAACAAATTCTATTTTTGCATCAAGAGATTGCGCCAAAGACTCCATCATGGCAATGTCTATGCCCTCATAAGTGCCATCTGCCTTTTTAAAGCTATAAGGTTTATAATCAACCGTAGTGCAGACATGCAAAGTTTTACTCTGCAAAACCTTATCCAAGGTTGATGTTTCGGCATAAGCAATTTTGCTGAAAGACATAAAAATAAGCGTTATAAAAAATAGTTTTTTCATCATATCTCTAAAAGTGGTATAAATATTTCATCGTATAAACACACAATTCATAAGAGATGAGTTTTCCATTGAATTGGTGTTCTTCTCAAAATACTTCATTTTTTTGCTATTTCTCACTTAGAACAGAAAGAATGTTTCCTTTAGCAATTTTTGATAATTTCTTCTGAAACAAAGTTTATAATCAATCTCTGCGCATCATAATTGCCAAACTGAAATAGCTATACGAATTTGCGACCCGACGGGCTATCACTTGAGCCATTCGGCTTGGATAAGGTTATACTCGCCATTTTTCTTGGTTAGCCGCAACCATTGGTCGACATAAAATTTCCAAGTGAGATCACCTTTCGGAAGCATATAGGCCTTTTCCAAAAATAGTAATGGTATATCTGGATTGACGACACATAAGGTTGGGTAATAACGTTTTTGATAGCGTGCCTCTGATGCATCGGTAATCATTACATCGGCTTTCATATCAACAAGATTTTGGAAAATAATCGTGTTGTCATGAAAAAGCTCAAGCTGCGCTTGCGGCATAAATTTATGCACAAATGCTTCATTTGTGCCGCCAGCAGGTTCGATAGCACGAACGTCCTTCTGGTTCAGTTTTTCTATCGTATCGTATTTATCCCGATCTTCACAACGAACAAATGGAACTTTTCCGTCAACGTCCAGAGGCTCGGACATATAAGCTTTTTGTTGTCGAGCCAGTGAAATTGAAATACCGCCCATGGCAATATCACATTTATCGGCTAGAAAATCGTCCATCAATGTTTTCCACGTTGTTGGAACGAACGTGACTTTCACATTCAATGTCGCAGCAAGTGAATTGGCCATTGAAATATCAATGCCCTCATAGGTGCCGTCCGATTTACGAAATGTGTATGGTTTATAATCGCCTGTGGTACAAACACGCAAATTTTTGCTTTCCAATACCTTATCCAATTTGGAAGGTTCGGCATAAGCGCGTCCCACTATCATGGAAAAAACTGCCATAAACAGAAATAACTTTTTCATAATATCCCCGACTTGAAACATAACCTTTATGTTGGCCTATGATTGTTCAGAAAAGCCAAAAATAATCCAACTTCTGTCAGTATCATTTCAAAAAATGCTGTAACCGACTCTTCAAAACCCTTTTATAAAAGGAAATTATCAATTCTGGCTTAACAAACCGACAATAGTGCGAGATTTAATTCGGCCTGAAATATACTTATTCAGCTTTGCGCTATATTGAAGCGCTTGCGCTTTTTTAGTGACTGGAACGATAATTGCTTTGTTTCAAACATATCAAACCAGCGTTTAAAACGTATGAAACCAGCAATTAAGATTTACAAAGCCTTTTGATTGACCAGACGTCAATCACCTATTGAGCGCTATTGACCCGATTAAGCAATGTTGACCCTGCTGAGCAATGTTAGCCCTGTTAAACGACCACAAGGTTTAAGTTCAGTCGAGAGTATCTTACATAGTTTGATACCAACGATATATTTATGCTTATTACACATTTGTATAAGCATAATTATTTTATATCAGCCATTTGTTTATGATTTATAATATGCTGCAATTTCGCTTACATTTGCGACAACTTTGGCACATGAAACAACAGTCGTATATGCAACAATTTTGGCACATCGCGTAATTATCTCGAGATATAAAATGCTTAATAAGTTTCAAACACTTTTCTATCGTTATGCTCCAGGCATCATATTATGCTGTATCATATCGTTGATCGCTATCTTATTAGAAAGGCTGGAACTGTTTTTGTTTGGCCAAGCGTGGTTGGAAAGTTTGGTGCTTGCCATACTTGTTGGCGCAATTTTTCGAACAGCAAAGACATTACCCAAACAATATGCTGAGGGGATAGGTTTTTCTGCCAAAATACTTTTAGAAATAGCCGTTGCATTGCTCGGAGCCAGTATCAGCGTTCATGCGGTATTGTCAGCGGGTCTAGGTCTTATTGCAGGGATAGCGGCGATTGTATTTAGTGTTATTGTTATAACCTATACAATCGGTCGGTTTATGGGGCTGACACGGCATCTTGCTATTCTTGTTGCATGTGGCAATTCCATATGTGGTAACTCGGCCATCGCGGCTGTCGCGCCGGTTATCAAGGCAAATGCGTCTGATGTTGCTGCATCAATTGCTTTTACTGCCGTTCTGGGCATTTTCGTTATCCTTGTTTTACCATTTGCTGTACCAGCCCTTGGTCTATCGTTTAGCCAATATGGGATATTGGCCGGTATGACTGTTTATGCCGTACCGCAAGTTCTAGCAGCGGCAGCACCCGTTTCATTGATAAGTGTACAAATGGCAACTTTGGTAAAGCTGGTTCGGGTATTGATGCTCGGACCTGTCATTTTTATCATCGGACTTATTGCAGGTGCTGGAAGTCATAATAGACCGAGTTTTGGCAAACTTGTGCCTTGGTTCATCATCGGCTTTGTTGTGTTATTATTAGCCAATTCTGCCAATATCATTCCAGAAGCTGCCTTGAAAATCATGGCGGCAGCTACCAAGATATTAACAGTCATTTCTATGGCTGCATTGGGGTTGGGGGTTGATGTTTATGCGCTTAAAAAATCCGGCATCAAGGTTATATCAACAGCCGTTATTTCCATCATTATTCTGGCGCTATCCAGCCTGATAATGATCTTTACATTGAATATTGCGTAAGCACTAAAAAAGAAACAGCCCAATTGGGCTGTTTCGATTGTCTTATAAAAAGTGCAATTGTTATTTTTACCCAATGGGCAAAAATCAAGCCGATTTGCTAGAGAATTTTTCTAAAGAATAAAGCGTGACAAATCGGTATTGGATGCAAGGTCACCAACTGCTTTTTTGACGTAATCAGCATCAACGGTAAATGTCGTACCTGCCTTATCAGGAGCCGTAAACGAAATTTCGTCCAGAACTCTTTCCATGACGGTTTGCAAACGACGCGCACCAATATTCTCAACCGTTGAATTGAGATCTACCGCTATATCTGCCAATGCATCAATTGCATCATCTGTGATTTCCAACGTAACGTTTTCGGTCGCCATAAGCGCAATATATTGCTTGATAAGGCTAACCTCTGTTTCTGTTAAGATACGGCGCAAATCTTCGCGTGACAACGCGTTCAATTCTACACGTATCGGTAAACGCCCCTGAAGTTCAGGAAGAAGATCAGAAGGTTTTGAAACATGGAATGCACCAGATGCAATGAATAGAATATGGTCTGTTTTAATCTGGCCATATTTGGTAGCAACTGTGGTGCCTTCAACAAGAGGTAACAGATCACGTTGGACACCTTCACGCGACACACCAGCGCCCATGCCACCTTCACGCGCAGCAATCTTGTCAATCTCGTCGATAAAAACAATGCCATCGTTTTCGGCAGCGCGTAGAGCTTCCTGAACAATCTGATCCTGATCGAGAAGTTTGTCCGACTCATCATCAATTAAAGGCTTGAATGCATCTTTGACCGTTGTTTTACGTGTCTTGGTGCGTCCACCCATTTTGCCAAAAATATCGGATAAATTCATAATGCCCATTTGAGCACCTGGCATACCAGGGATATCAAATGTCGGGGCGCCATTATTGCTATTATCAGCAACCTCAATTTCGATTTCACGATCATCAAGCTCGCCTTCGCGCAATTTTTTGCGGAAACTATCCCGCGTTGCAGGGCTTGCAGTTTTACCAACCAACGCATCAAGAACGCGTTCTTCTGCATTAAGGTGTGCCTTGGCTTCAACTTCTTCGCGTTTTTTCTCACGAACAAGATTAATGGCAATATCAACAAGATCACGAATAATCTGCTCGACATCACGACCAACATAACCGACTTCGGTAAATTTGGTTGCTTCTACCTTTACAAAGGGTGAGCCAGCCAGTTTTGCCAAACGACGAGCAATTTCTGTTTTACCAACACCTGTCGGTCCTATCATCAGAATATTTTTTGGCATAACCTCATCGCGCATCTGACCATCCAGCTGCTGACGACGCCAACGATTGCGTAATGCGATAGCAACAGCGCGCTTGGCATCATTTTGACCAATGATGAAACGGTCAAGCTCAGAGACAATCTCGCGGGGGGAAAATACAGAACTCATCTAAAGTGCTTTCTCTTTCATACTTCCAGTGTCCATACTATGCATGGAAGGCTGTTTTACAAACTATTGAGCCTATTCAGCATCAAGCGTTTCAACAATAAAATTGCTGTTGGTATAAACGCATATATCCGAAGCAATTGTCATTGCTTTACGTGCAATTGTTTCGGCATCAAGGTCCATATCAATTAATGCACGCGCCGCTGAAAGGGCAAAGTTACCGCCTGAGCCGATAGCCATCACACCATCTTCCGGTTCAAGGACATCACCAAGGCCAGTTAATGCTAAAGTCACATTCTTATCAGCCACCAGCATCATTGCTTCCAACTTACGTAAATACCGGTCTGTCCGCCAATCTTTTGCAAGTTCGACACAAGCACGCATCAACTGATCTGGATATTGTTCCAATTTGGTTTCAAGGCGTTCAAGCAATGTAAATGCGTCTGCTGTCGCTCCGGCAAATCCGGCAATAACAGAGCCGGTCTTGCCAATACGCCGCACCTTACGTGCATTGCCTTTCATGATTGTCTGGCCCAAAGTCACTTGCCCATCACCGGCAATGACAACCTTATTGCCTTTGCGTACTGTAATGATGGTTGTACCATAGATTGTATCGGGCTTATGTTCTATCACAAGAAAACTCCTTTTATCTACACGCTTTATCCTATTTCAAGCAATAAAAGCGGTCATATGCATGCATATTTAGGAACTAGCAGCGAAAAACTCAACCACAATAAAAAAGAGTTTTTAACAGTCACATTATTATTAGGATAAAACAACACTGATTGGCGGATAGAGGAATTGGTGTTAAATGCGCATTCTGTTCCACTTGATTTGTTGTAACAAAGTATAGTTCAAGGAAAAAATTATGTCAGCCCTACCTAAAATCGCCATTGGTGCCCTTGGTGGAACAATTGCTATGGTTGCCTCTGACAGTGGTGGGGTTCAACCAACGCTGACAGCAGATTTGCTTGTTAAAAGTGTGCCAGCACTTGCAGACATTGCTGAAATTAATGCCACGACACTTGCCCAATTGCCAAGTGGTTCATTATCTTTTGACGTTTTGTTTCAGGCACTTCAATGGGCAAAACAACAAATCGATGATGGTGCAACCGGCGTTATTTTGACACAAGGAACCGATACACTTGAAGAAGCTGCATTTTTACTTTCGCTTTATTGGGATAGGCCACAACCACTTATCTTTACCGGTGCCATGCGTGCACCGCTTGCTGCAGGGGCTGATGGCCCAGCCAATCTTTTAGCCTCAGCACAAGTTATCGCCGACAAACAAAGTCTGGGGCGCGGTGTTATGGTTGTGCTTAATGACACAATCCATTCGCCTTATTGGGTGAAAAAAAGCAACACACTGCAAGTGCAAACATTTCACTCTGGTTTTGCAGGACCATTGGGAACAATTATTGAAGGCAAGCCCGTCTATTTTAGCGCTTCGCATAATTTTGCCGCGCCAATGGTCAAGCCCAAAACGATAAATACAAAAGTTGCGTTGATAGATGCTTGCCTATCTTCGGGAGAAGACCTGCTAAAACTTGTGTTTGAAAGTGGCATTTATCAGGGTGTTGTTATTGCTGGTTTCGGATCGGGACATGTCAGTTTTGCAGAAGCAGATATTATTCGGCAATATGCCCAAACCATTCCTGTTGTGATTGCCACACGGGCCTATAGCGGCTCAACAAGCCAAAATACTTATGGCTATAAAGGCGGTGAAATTGACTTGTTACAATGTGGCGCCGTAATGGGTGGCTGGCTTTCACCTTTAAAAGCCCGATTGGTTTTATGGTCCTTATTAGCGTCCGGCATGGATAGGCAGCAAATCCTTTCCAATTGGCAGATTTGGCAAAAATATTAACCAATACGCTTATTCTTTATGCCTATTTTCAACGAAAGGATTTGGTTATTATTTCGAGATGTTTTAAATAATCAGTCTATAATATGAGCAATTAATAGAAGTTACTTGTAGAGCGCGCGTAAATACAATTTACTCTTCAAGGAAAATCTTTAAGCATGCTTAGGAGCAATTGATACGTTCATTCAGGAAATGCTCTTAATACTCGAGAAATGGGATAGATATGGTTCGTATAGCTGACATAAAACGTAAAACCAATGAAACAGACATTTCCGTTGCGGTTAATCTCGATGGAACCGGAAAGTTTACTATTGATACCGGCGTTGGCTTCTTCAATCATATGCTTGAACAACTTTCACGCCATTCCCTGATCGACATCAATATTAAAGCCATTGGTGACACCTATATTGATGACCATCACACGGTTGAAGACTGCGGCATTGCTCTTGGTGATGCCATTAATAAAGCCTTAGGCGAGCGGCGCGGCATTACGCGATATTCGTCCCTTGATTTGGTTATGGATGAAACATGCACAAAAGCAGCGGTTGATGTATCGGGCAGACCTTTTCTAGTTTGGAACGTCAATTTTTCACACACAAAAATTGGCACTTTCGACACCGAATTGGTGCGGGAGTTTTTTCAAGCCCTGTCACAGCACGCTGGCATTACATTGCATGTTACTAATCATTATGGTGTCAACAATCACCATATTGCAGAAACGTGCTTTAAAGCAGTTGCACGTGTGTTACGTCATGCTATTGAAATAGACCCTAGACAAAAAGATGCTGTTCCTTCTACCAAGGGCTCTTTGAAAGGCTAAAATAATGCGGGTAGCCATTATCGATTATGGGTCGGGTAATCTGCGTTCTGCGGTCAAAGCCTTTGAACGGGCAAGCCATGACCACAATATTGCTGCAGAAATCATTTTGACGAATAAGGCTGATGATGTTCGCCACGCCGACCGCATTGTGCTGCCGGGTGTGGGGGCTTATGCCGATTGTCGCGCTGGCCTCAATAGTGTTGCAGGTATGGTAGAAGCTTTGGAAGAAACTGTTATCCACGCTGCCCGTCCTTTTTTAGGCATTTGTGTGGGTATGCAGCTTATGTCGTCACGCGGCATGGAAAAGACAGTTACACAAGGGCTCAACTGGATTGAAGGCGATGTCACTTTGATGAAACCGAAGGCAGCGCATCTCAAGGTTCCACAAATTGGTTGGAATACGTTGAACCTTAAACGTGACCACCCATTGTTTAAAAATATTCCGACGGGTGAAAAAGGTCTCCATGCTTATTTTGTGCACTCCTACCACCTTGTTTGCGCCCATAAAGACAATCTTCTGGCAACAACAGATTATGGCGGTGAAATGACGGCGGCGGTTATCCGTGATAATATGATTGGTACACAATTTCACCCTGAAAAAAGCCAGCGCCTTGGTTTGACACTGATTGCCAATTTTTTGGAATGGAAGCCATGATTCTTTATCCTGCAATTGATTTAAAAGATGGCGTATGTGTGCGTCTAAAACTCGGTGATATGGATAAGGCAACTGTCTATAATGCTGATCCCGCGGCACAAGCAAAGCAATTTCAAGCACAAGGTTTTAAATGGTTGCATGTTGTTGACCTTAATGGTGCATTTGAAGGTGAGTCGGTCAATGGTCAGGCTGTTGAGGCCATTTTGAAGGCAACATCTAACCCTGTTCAGCTTGGTGGCGGCATCAGAACACTTGGCCATATCGAAAACTGGCTTGAAAAAGGTTTGGCACGTGTAATTCTTGGCACAGTTGCTGTGCGTAATCCGCAATTGGTTTATGAAGCCTGCAAACTTTTCCCCGGCAAGGTTGCCGTTGGCATTGATGCCCGTGGCGGCAAGGTAGCCGTTGAAGGCTGGGCGGAAGAATCCGAACTATCTGTTCTTGATTTGGCAAAACGCTTTGAAGGTGCTGGTGTTGCGGCTATTATCTATACAGATATTGACCGCGATGGCATTTTAACGGGTATCAATTGGCAATCAACCTTGGAGCTAGCACGTTCGGTTTCCATACCGGTTATTGCTTCAGGTGGTTTGGCTTCCATGGAAGACATTAAAAGGCTAACAGAAGATGATGCCGCTATTCTTAATGGCGCCATTACTGGACGCGCCCTTTATGATGGCCGCATTGATGCAAAAGCAGCACTTAATCTTCTGGAAAAAAGCAAAAGGGGAGCTATGGCATGACCCTTAAAGCCCGCATTATACCATGTCTTGATGTCAAAGATGGACGTGTTGTTAAAGGTGTGAATTTTGTGGATCTGATTGATGCTGGTGATCCTGTTGAAGTTGCCAAGGCATATGATGCTGCCGGCGCTGACGAATTATGCTTTTTAGACATTACTGCCAGCAGCGATAATCGGGATACGCTTTTTGATGTTGTGGCACGCACTGCGGATCAGTGTTTCATGCCGGTTACTGTGGGCGGTGGTGTGCGCAGTGTGGCTGATATCCGTAAATTGTTATTAGCAGGCGCAGACAAGGTTTCCATCAATACAGCTGCGGTAAAAAGTCCTGATTTTGTAGCAGAAGCCGCGGATAAATTTGGCGACCAATGTATTGTTGTTGCGATTGATGCCAAAGAAGTACCAAGTCAAGGAAATGAACGCCGTTGGGAAATATTTACACATGGTGGCCGTCAACCAACAGGCATTGATGCTGTGTCATTTGCCCGTCTTGTTGTTGAAAAAGGTGCAGGCGAAATATTACTAACCTCGATGAATCGTGATGGGACAAAAGAAGGTTATGATATTGCACTGACACGTGCCATTGCCGATGCGGTGCATGTACCAGTCATTGCATCTGGTGGTGTTGGCACACTCGACCATCTGGTTGAAGGGATTCGTGATGGCCACGCAACAGCCGTTTTAGCTGCTTCTATTTTCCATTTTGGAACATATACCATTGGAGAGGCAAAACGCTACATGGCACAGTCTGGTATTCCAGTGCGTCTGGATGAATTTGGAGAGAATTGATTTATGGACCAATTTGACTTGCATAAACTTGAAAAAATCATAGCCGAACGTGCTTTGGTGCAAGATGGCAGCTCTTATACAGCGAGTCTGGTTTCCAAAGGCATGGGACGTGCGGGCAAAAAAATGGGCGAAGAAGCGGTTGAAACTGTTATCGCCGCGTTAACCGAAGATAAGCAACATTTCATTAGTGAAAGTGCAGATCTTCTTTACCACCTTCTCGTTATGTGGAATATAGGTGGCATTAAGTTGGATGAAGTTGTAACAGAGTTACAAAGAAGAACAACCCAAACGGGTCTTGAGGAAAAGGCGTCCCGCAAACATGGTTGATGCAAAGCGGCATACCGAGCACGCTAATGAGCCGAGTGATTTTGTTTTTGGTAAATATTCGCCCTATAGCATATTTACCGCTCATGAATGGTCGGTATTTCGTGCCGATACACCCCTGACATTAACATTTGACGAAGTTAAACGCCTAAGATCAATCGGCGACCCGATTGATCTTGAGGAAGTGCAACGTATCTATCTTTCTTTATCCCGTTTACTGTCCACGCATGTTGAAGCTATCCAAGGGCTTTTCCAGCAAAGAAAACGGTTTTTGCGCACACAACATACCGCAAAAACACCATTTCTTATCGGTATTGCTGGTTCGGTTGCTGTTGGCAAATCCACGACAGCGCGCATTTTGCAAGAATTGCTAAAACGTTGGCCATCAAGCCCCAAAGTGGATCTTATTACCACGGACGGTTTTCTATATCCCAATGCTGTTTTGAAAGAAGAAAACCGCATGGATAGAAAAGGCTTTCCCGACTCTTATGATGTCGGAAAATTGTTGCGGTTTCTTTCAGCAATAAAAGCTGGAATGGGTGATGTCAAAGCGCCAATCTATTCCCACTCGGCTTATGATGTCTTACCAGACGAGCATATCGTCATTGATAGGCCGGATATTCTCATTGTTGAGGGTGTAAACGTATTACAGGTTCGCGATTTGCCATGTGATGGCAAAGCTGTTCCATTTGTTTCCGATTTTTTTGATTTTTCCATTTATATCGACGCGAAAACCGATATTATCCGTAATTGGTATATGGAAAGATTCCGTCGTTTTCGGCTAACAGCATTCCAAAATCCACAATCATTCTTTCATCGTTATGCAATTATGACGGAGGAAGAGGCCATGGCCGTGGCTGCTGATTTATGGAATAATATCAATTTGAAGAATTTGCAGGAAAACATATTGCCAACCAGACCACGTGCTGATCTCATCTTGCGAAAAGGCAGCACCCACCGTGTTGAATATGTGGCACTGCGCAAATTATAGGTGACATATGTCCGCAAAAATTTCTCCCTATACAACCTGCCCTATTGAATTTACCACCGATCAGGCAAATAACAGCCGCGCAATCTGGCTTGTTGCAGAAGGCAATACCACACTCTTTTCCAGCGATCCTTTTTTGGAGCAATGGGCAAAGATCAATACCTTTAGCGGCAAAGCTGGTGAATTTGTCGTGGTGCCCAATGCACATGGACAGGTCGATAAAATCTTGTTTGGTATCGGCGATGGTAGCGATCCTTTTATCAGCGGAAATCTTTTTAAAGCATTGCCGCAAGGGCACTGGCATTTTGAAAATCTGACTGAAAATGCCTTTGCAATATTTCTTGCGCTTGGATTAGGCAGTTATAAATTCCGCCATTATCTCAAGACAAAAAATGATAAGAAGCTGACATTTTTTGTTCCTGCAAATGTTGATATCCATGAATTACGCCGCACAATTGAAACCACGTTTATAGTGCGCGACCTTATCAATACGCCAACAAATGACATGGAGCCGGACACAATTGAACTGGCTGTGCGTCAACTTGGTGCGACCTATCACGCCGACGTAACAAGCATCTGTGGTGATGACCTTCTTAATAAAAACTTTCCGATGATTCATGCGGTTGGTCGTGCTGGCGCAATAGCCCCTCGGCTTATCGACTTGCGGTGGGGACAAAAAGATCACCCAACAGTAACACTTGTCGGTAAAGGTGTGGCGTTTGACACTGGCGGGCTTGATATAAAATCAGCCGGCAATATGTTGTTGATGAAGAAAGATATGGGGGGTGCGGCCAATGTCATTGGTCTTGCACGCCTTATCATGGATGCAAAACTGCCCATCTGTCTGCGTCTTATTATTCCTGCCGTGGAAAATTCCATTGCAGGCAATGCTTTCCGCCCAGGTGATGTGCTTAAAAGCAGAAAAGGTCTGAGTGTCGAGGTTGGAAATACCGATGCTGAGGGCAGACTTATTTTGGCTGATGCCCTTTGTTATGGCGACGAGGAAAAACCGCAATATCTGTTTGATATGGCAACTTTGACAGGTGCGGCACGTGTTGCTTTAGGACCTGATTTGCCGCCTTTCTACTGCGATAACCAAGCGCTTGCTGACAAAATTGCCAAAACGTCTATGCAAATACATGATCCATTATGGCAAATGCCGCTTTGGACACCTTATCAATCCAAGCTTTTTTCACGCATTGCCGATGTCAACAATGTCACCACTGATGGATTTGCTGGTTCAATTACAGCAGCATTATTTTTGCGCAAATTTGTTGATAAAGCCGCCCATTGGGGTCATTTTGATATTTACGGCTGGACCCCTTCGGAAAAACCCGGTTTCCCTGTTGGTGGAGAAGCGCAAGGTATCCGTACACTGTACACTGTGTTGAAAGACCTTTGATGGATAATCTCGACCAACGTCTTAACGCTTATCGGCCAGATCTGGCTGATGAGCGCTTACGAGGAATAATAGACGCACCGCGCTATGTCACAGGCAAGCTTATGCGGGTTATAGCGCCGGTGGCTGCGCTTTATAAAATTCCTGATAGAAAGTCGGAAAGACAGAGTGAATGTCTTTTTGGTGAAGATGTATTGGTTTTTGAAACAGCTGACAAATTTTGCTGGGTTCAATCTTTACAAGACGGCTATGTGGGATATGTCGAACAGGTAAATTTGGGTGATTTTCAGTCAACGCCCACACATATTGTTATTGCACCGCGAAGCTTTCAATATGAAAACGCAGACTTAAGAAGCCCTATGGTATCTGCTTTATCCGTAGGCAGCAAAGTGACAATTGTTGGTGAAAGCGAAACACGAGCAACACTTTATGCCAAACTTGATAATGGCAATTATGTAATTGCCGATCATCTTGTTCCAGTAGCACACATAAGTCCAGACTATGTTAGCACCGCGGAAAATCTCATTCACACACCTTATCTTTGGGGCGGCAAAAGTGGCCTTGGAATTGATTGTTCGGGCTTAGTGCAACTCTCTATGATGATGGCAGGCAAACGGGTACTGCGTGACACCGATATGCAGGTAAACACAATTGGTACCGACATTGACCCGTCTGATGGCCTACAGCGTGGCGACCTCGTATTCTGGAAAGGGCATGTCGCCATTATGGTCGACCATCAAAATATCATTCATGCCAATGGTGCGTCCATGAATGTGAAGATAGAGCCGTTAGAACAAGCTATTGCCCGTATAGCTCGTCATTATGCGCAACCAACCTGTTATCGCCGTCCGGACTAAAGGAAACTATCATGCTTGTGGTGTGGCTAAAAGATTTTTTGGAATTGGCCCGCACCCGTAGTTTTACCAAAGCAGCGGAAAATCGTCATGTTACCCATCCAGCTTTTGGGCGGCGCATCAAACTGCTGGAGGAATGGGCTGGCGTTCCGCTTGTCGAGCGAACAAAGCCGGTAGAACTTACAGCAGATGGTATTATTGTTCTTGAAGCTGCCACGGATATATTGGAAACAATGCGCCTCCTGCAAGAGCGTTTGGCTGCCCGAAAAGATGATGCCCAGCCTGATCTTAGAATAGCAACAGGTGTTGCCTTATCGGTCACGTTCTTTCCGCAGTGGTACAAGGAAATGAACGAAAATGTCGCGACATTTCAAACGCGCATTATCGCAGGTAGCAATGAAAGTGCAATTGCAACGCTCGCAAACAATGAAGCAGACCTTTTATTGGCATATTCGAGCTATCATACGCGATTGCGCATTAATCCGGCACAGTTCAACTGGTTGACAATTGCCCATGAAACGCTTGTCCCCATCAGTGCCGCGGATGAAAACCGACAACCAATTTTTACGGGAATGACAGAACAGTCTGACCCATTTCTGGCTTTTTTACCAACAACGGCACTCAAAACTATTATAACCCGCCACCTTGCTACACTTGAGAACAAGCCGAATTTGCACGTTGTGCATGAAACAGACTCTTTTAGTTCTATCGTTGAATTGGTGGCTGGCGGTTTAGGGTTAGCTTGGTTGCCCTATCAGCTTTGTAAACCAGCCATAGACAGTGGGCGTGTGGTGCAAATTGAAAAACCAGAATGGCTTATGCCGGTTGACATAGCGCTTTATCGCAAGAAATTTTCCAGCCACCCTATCGTTGATAAGATATGGAGCTACTATACCAATGGCCGTTTAAAATAAGCACAGACTTGTGCAAAATAAGCACGGGTATTTTGCCCTCTCCCTAGTTTAGAATTTACCAAAACTGGTTGATTGCCAACGGTCGTGAACACCCTTCACGACACGGAAACTGCAATAGACCGGATAAATAACGGTTTTCATAAATAAAATTACAAAAATTTAAAAACCTAAAATTGGTAGAGGGAAACATGGGACAAGAAACAAGGGGAAGTAAACCGTCGATCCGACAAAGTATCAGGCAACACTGGCGCGAATTTGCTGCCGCAAGTGCAGGAAATGCTCTGGAATTCTATGATATTCTGATTTACGGTTATTTTGCTATTACGATTGGGCATTTGTTCTTTCCAAATAAAGACAGCGCCGTATCACTACTCATCTCGGTTGGAACATTTGGCATATCATTTATTACCAGACCACTTGGTTCAATCATATTGGGTAGTTATGCCGATAAGGCCGGACGCAAAGCGTCTATGTCACTTTCTATCACCTTGATGGTGGTTGGCACAGCATTGATAACATTTTGCCCAACATATGAAACGATCGGCTTTTGGGCACCGCTCATCATCATTATTGCGCGAATGCTGCAGGGCTTTTCAACTGGTGGAGAATTTGGCTCCTCTGTAGCCTTTCTTGTAGAACATGCCGGCATTGATAGACGTGGCTTTTTTGCCAGTTTCCAAATGTCAACGCAAGGATTAGCAACTGTATTTGCAGCCGGTTTCAGCGCATTATTATTTGCGGTACTGACGCCAGAACAACTGAATAATTGGGGCTGGCGCATAGCCTTTGCTTTCGGGCTGCTGATTGGTCCCATTGGCTGGTACATACGCCGCAGCGTATCTGAAACGGCGGATTTTGAAAATATAAAGACAATTCGTCCTAAAAACACACCTTTACATGACCTAATCAAATATAATTGGCGTAATATTTTATTATGTATTGGTGTTGTCGCTGCAGCCACGGCATTCAACTATGTTCATAAAATTTACATGCCAACCTATGCCATCAAGCAACTGCATTTGCCTGAAACCTTCTCCTTTATCGGGGCAATGATTACCGGATTTATGCTACTTATTGTTTCGCCAATGGTTGGGGCAGTATCCGACCGGTTTGGACGTATCCGGATTGTTGGTGTTTCGCTGTTGTTTCTTGGTATCACATCATGGCCGCTATTCTACATTCTCAATGCGATTCCGATACCGGCTGTGTTGTTTGCTGTACAGGCCTTCGTTGGTTTTCTTTTGGCTTGTAGCTTGGCGGCAATGCCCGCACTCATAGCCGAAATTTTTCCAACCAATGTGCGCAGTACTGGACTTGCTGTCAGCTATAATGTTTCTGTGACGATTTTTGGCGGCTTTGCGCCATTGATAGCGACCTGGCTTATCCAAACAACCAAAAACAACATGTCACCCAGCTTTTATGTCATGTTTACAGTTTTACTCAGTCTCATATCAATTTTCCTTTTAGCACGCCGCCATCACACGACAGCGGTGGAGTAAAAGATTACAGGGAACAATCATGAAGAATCATCTTAAACAATATCCGATAGAATTGCCTTTTCCCGATTTAACACCGTGGAGAGAAGGAAATTGCGGCGTTGGCTATGTCTATCAATTCAAGTCCGAAAACCCGGGTAAACATGCCATGATTATGTCTTTGATTCATGGCAATGAAATTAGTGGTGCTTTGGTGGTTGACCGTTTGTTGCGAGACAACTTCAAGCCGAAACGAGGTACACTGACTTTGGCTTTTGCCAATGTTGCTGCTTATGAGGCTTTTTCGCCAGAAGCCCCTGATGCAACCAGATTTCTTGATGAAGATATGAACCGCGTATGGAACGAGGAAGCACTAGATGGACCGCGTGAAACAAAAGAGCTGATTAGAGCGCGTGCCTTGCGCCCTGTTGTTGACCAAGTAGACCTATTGCTAGATCTTCATTCTATGCATGAAGCGGACCCAGCAATTATGATGGGTGGATACCTGAAAAAGGGCGAAGAACTTGCCCGTGCGATTGGTGTTCCTGACTATATTGTCATGGATAAGGGACATAAAGCGGGAAAACGGTTACGCGATTATGCCGGTTTTGGTGATCCTGCAAGTGAGAAGGCGGCTGTTCTATTTGAATCTGGCCATCACTTTGAAAAGCAAGCCTACCCAGCCGCACTTGATGTTGCTGTAAGATTTTTAATGGTTGCCGGTATTGCCGATAAAGAGGATATTGAAAATTACTTGCTGCCGACAAAAGTACAGAACCAAAAACTGGTTGATATTACAGATGCTGTTACGATTAAAACCGACCAGTTTCGGTTTGCAAATGATTTTGAGGGAATGCAGCAGATTGATAAAGAAGGCACTGTTATTGCTTATGACGGTACCGAAGAAATCAAGACACCGTATGACAATTGCATCCTTGTGCAACCGACAATGCGCCATGCCCGTAAAGGAACAACAGCCGTACGTCTTGGGCGCTTGTTGTAACTATCCCATTAGGATAGAGGTTAACTCTACCAACATATGAGTTTTATGGCGGCAATATTGCCGCCATTCATTTAGAAATTTTCAATGACAAGTTTGCCAACAGAACGTTGTGTTTCGATCAAACGGTGTGCCTCACGCAGATTTTCGGCATTAATTGGTGACATAACTTTTGAAAGTGTCGGGACAATCTTTTTTTCATCAATCAATTGCGCAACATGACGCAATATTTCACCTTGGCGCGAAATATCATCTGTAACAAACATTGAACGGGTAAACATCGATTCCCAATGCACCGAAATACTCTTCATTTTCAGAGGATTTATATCAAAAACCTTGGGGCCATCTATCAACCCCAAGCGGCCCTGTGGACTGATGATTTGCGCATATTGAGGAAGATAACCATCGGAATTTGCTGTTGAAAAAATAAAGGCCGGATTAGGAAAACCGATTTTTTCCAGTTGTGGCTGAAAGGGCTGGCTATGATCGATGACATGATGCGCACCCATTTTTAACGCCCATTCGCGCGATTGTGGGCGAGAAGCTGTTGCAATAATCTCGACATCGGAAAGGTGCCTTGCCAATTGGATAGCAATAGAGCCAACACCGCCTGCTCCGCCAATCATCAAAAACGCATTTTTGCCATGATGAACAGGTTTTGAAATATTGATACGATCAAACAGCATCTCATATGCAGTTAAAGACGTTAACGGCATGGCGGCCGCTGTTTTGAAATCAATAGTTTTAGGTTTTAGCGCAACAATCCGGCTATCAATAGCCTGATATTCACTGTTGGAACCTTGCCGATTAATAGCGCCAGCATAAAAGACCTCATCACCTGCATTAAAGTCCTTTACATTCTTGCCCTTTTTCACCACGACACCGGCAGCATCAAAACCCAAAATACGTGGTTTGCCATCTGTCGGTCTAGCGCTTTGGCGCGTTTTTACATCTATCGGATTAACTGAAATCGCTTTTACTTCAACAAGAAGATCATAGTCGCCAATATCTGGCGTATCAAGGGTGAGATCTTGAAGCGCCCTTTCGTCAGTTATAGGTAGATTCTCAAAATAGCCCACAGCCTTCATCGATCATTCTCCTTATAAGGGCTCTTCAAAATAGAGCATTGCACAGCACCAACTTATGAAAAAGCAGACGCAAATATATTTATAAGGGAGAGGTTACGCCAATCAAGTGACCGGTTCAATCGAATTGAACCAGCCGGTAAAAGTGTCTTATGATCTTATTGAATTATCAGCGTTTGGCAGATCACTTGTTGGCATCATGCTTCACAAGTTCATCGACCTCATCAAAATCAGGATCACGGAACTGTAAATCATGAAGATGCTTATAAAGACCGTCCTCAATTCTCAACAATTCAGGCTGTGTTCCTTGTTCGGCAATTTCACCATCTTTCATAACAACAATTTTGTCAGCACGTGAAATTGTCGACAAACGGTGGGCAATAACAATTGTTGTCCGATTGGTTGTAAGACGCGCCAAAGCTTCCTTAATCAAGGCTTCCGATTCAGAATCAAGCGCACTGGTTGCTTCGTCCAATATCAATATCTCGCTGTTGCGCAACATGGCACGTGCAATTGCAACACGTTGTTTTTGACCGCCAGACAAGTGATTGCCATTATCACCGACATCTGTGTCATAACCTTTTGGTAATCCAAGAATAAAGTCATGGGCATTGGCCGCTTTTGCAGCTTCGATAATTTCTTCGTCCGTAGCACCCTCGCGCCCGAGCCCGATATTATATTTCACAGACCCCTGAAATAGAAATGTATCTTGTCCGACGTAAGACATAAGCTGACGCAGCGATTTGAATGACACATCCCGAATGTCTTGCCCATCAATCATGATGCACCCCTCTATCGGATCATAAAGGCGCATAATCAAGTTTATCATGGTTGATTTACCAGAACCAGACGGACCAACCAAAGCGGTCATTTTGCCAGCAGGAATATCCAGATTGATGTTATGGAGAACCATGTGATCTTCGATATAGGAAAAACCAACATTCTCAAAGCGGACATTACCTTTGGATTTTTCAAGGTCAACTGCGTCCTCACGTTCCATAATGGTAATCGGGTGATCGAGAATCTCGAACATCATACGAACGCCGATCATGCCAGATTCAATTTTAACGCGAACATTTGCCAGTCTTTTGGCCGGTTCATAGGCTAAAAGAAGCGCAACAATAAAAGACATTAACTCGCCTTGGACACCAGCGCGTTGTGTTGCCATATAGCCTGAGAAACAAATGACGATAGCAATTGCTATACCAGCCAATGTTTCCATAATCGGGCTTGTTGCGGCTTCCAATGTGGCAATACCGTTGGCACGCATTTCAACATCAGTAATGGCTTTATTCATTCTGCGTTTCATAAGCCCTTCAAGGGAAAAAGCTTTCACAACGCGAATACCAATAGAGGTTTCCTGCATCACCTGAATAATTTCGGCAATGGAAGACAATTCTTTTTCCATCAACCTTTTGATACGCTTTACTACTTGCCGAACAGCAAAAAATGCCAAAGGCCCTACAGTCAAAGCTATGATGCTCAACATAAAGTTCTGCATCAACATAACAGCCAGCAAACTCAACACCGAGAAGAGATCGCGCACGAATGTTGTTACAATAATATCAATGATGCTACGGGCGGAATTCGCATTGTGTGTTACACGAACAAGAAGGTCTGATGATGCATTGTTTTGGTAGAATGCAACCCCTTGCTGCATCAATCGGTCGTAAATACGGCGTTGTTGTTCAGCAACAATACTATTACCAGCTTTGCTCAAATAATATGTCTGGGCAAAGGTCGCAAAACCTTTAACAATAAAGATTGCGGCTACACCGGCAGACACCCAAGCAATTATGGTAAAATCATTTGCTTCAATAATGTGGTTAACCACATCACGCATAATCCATGCACTGGCAGCCGTCGTGCCTGATATGGCAAACATTGCTATAATGGCACAAATGTACCAGAGGGCATGTTTACGAAAATTATCACGCAATAAACGTAGAATTAAACGCTTATCAGATGCCGAAATACGCTTTTTTTCCGCCATAAAGATTTCAACCTTTTTAAATCACCGGCTTTAATTACCAGAATAGCTCAAACCATTCATTGATTGGTTATTGATATTCACCAACGATTTAAACTTTCATAGTTTGTTAAGAGATTTAACTACCTTGTCTTACCACAAGATGCAAGATGAGCGTCGTAAGATGCAAGCTAAGCGTGTAGTGGCACATAATGCATCAATGAGGCTATAAAACGCTTTTCTTAAATAGGCTCTATTGTGAGATAGCCAATATCAGTTTTCAAACTTGGTATAACTTTAACAAATTTCTTATAATATATTGATATATAACAATTAAATTAAGTACCTACTTGACCATTAATCTTATTTTATATTTATTATTATTTTAAAAAATCTGCGTAAATATTTTAAATATCTATAGAGTAAATTCAAAAAAACTTATCATAAAATAATTATGAAAACCGTATTTCATATTGTTTAGCCAATTGCGACAATTAACTATAAGGAAATTATTTCTGCCGTTTTTCCGCCACTGCTTTGTCCTGTTTTGATGACACTAACAACGGAATTTTTAAAAAAAATAAATATTTGCAGAAGAACCCTATAAAGCCGCGGAACAAACAATAGTGGTTTTATTTTTTACTATAAGTGCATCATTCAAATTTTCTGATATATTATAGTGAAGTTTATTATTTTGCAGCTGAAATAAGATTTATTTCTGCTGATGTCTTACATAACAAGCAATTATCTTACATGATAAGCAATCGTATTATTTCTATGTTTTTAAATTTATAAAATAGACAGTCTAACTAATACCAATTTTCAAAAATTCTGCTTATAGGTTTTATTGAGTTTGGCTTATTCGCTCGCTCTAATGTCATTGATAAAATGGTAGCAAGATGCAGCGTCCAACACAAATAAAGCCTTATGATTGGGATATGTAACAAACATTAAAAATATATCAGCACTGTTCCGCTTTATTTGATGAGCTTCTCCAACTCTCTCTCACCCATCGCATTATTCAGCAGTGTTTGACTGGCTTTCTTGCTCATTCCGTAAGGCAACGCTGTTGGCGGTTTGTTCAATCTGGGTATTATAGGCAGCCAATTTGCCTTTTTCACCCGTTGCATGCAGAAACATTGGACGCCCATCATTTCCTATCGCGGCGTAGATTATAAGATCCACTGGTTTATCTTTCATTCTGGCTGTTGCTTGAAGACGAAGACCATCGTGACCAGCAAATTTAACCGCTGTTGTTTGGCGATTTTCAATATTGTTAACCGTTCCATCGAGGGATTTAAGATAGGTTTCAACCACATTATCAAGCGATTGCCCTTTAACGTTTTCAAGCCCTTTTGATAGGATAATGTCGGGACGCCCTGCATCATTCTTTTCATAAGCAGGAATCGTCAACATTGCAGAACTATTCATTATTGAACCAACAAATTCAAAAGGTAATTGAACCGCAAATGTGAAAGGCAATGCACGCAACTGATCGTCTGGCTGATTATCATTGGAAACAGACAATGAGTTGAAAATCGACATTGCCGTTGTATCAGGAAATGATATTTTTTCTGGTGCCTGAATGGTCACAACATAGGTTGCATTAGACGCAAAGATCATTGTTGACCATTTATCATAAACGACAGAAGCTGCCTCCTGCTTGCCCTGATATATGGCCAACAAAAAACCATCTCTCGTTTTGCTAAATGTTTGACGATTGATAATATAATGCTGCGATACCATCTGCGCTTTGAACCGTTTTTCGTCATTAAAAAGTGACTGCATTTCAGAGCTGGCAGGTGGCATGGTGGCAACAAGAATTGTCGCCCCTGTTTTGGAATTAATAAACCCGCTGAATTGATCGGTAAGCTGAAAACCTTCCGGCGCACTTACATAAACGGCGGTGCCAGGTACCTTTGTATAAACAGCCGCATGAGCAACTGTTATTAAGCTGAGGCCCAAAATACCAATAATGGTATAAATCAGTTTTATAAACTTATTCACCTTTGGGCCTCCGATATTGTGGGGTTTTACAAATTTTATGCTCTTAACTTATCGCGATGTATAAAGGATAAATCGCGATAAAAGCAAAAAATGTCTTCCCCCCAAGCAATATCACTCGCCTTTATCAACAATCGCTTTACCGCGCGCGATGTTACTTTTGCGGAAGCCGTAACAGAAATAGACCACAATACCTATAATATTCCAAATCATAAAATAGAACTGCGTTTTTCCCGGTAGGCTGAAAAATAGGTAGATACAACCGAAAGCGCTCAATGGACCAATGATCCAGACATAAGGTGCCTTGAATTTTCGTGGTGCATCTGCGGCTGTTTTACGCAACACAATGAGACAAATGCCAACCGATGTGAAGGCAATCAGCGTACCGGCATTGGCCAAAGCAGCTATTTCGTCCAGACGGAAAAATCCGGCAACGGCAGCAATGATAATTGCGGTAAATACAGTGGTCGTGACTGGTGTCCCAGTTTTTGCATGAACACGCGATAGAAAACCAGGAAGCGTACCGTCACGCCCCATAACAAAGAATATTCGCGTTTGACCATAGAAGAAAGCCAGCAAAACCGTAGGGAGAGCCACAACGGCTGCAATACCGATAATTGCCGCAATATGGCCTGCCCCTAAACTGCGTAAAATATGAGCAAGAGGTTCTTCACTATGCGCAAATTCTGTATAGTGCAGCGCACCAACAGCACCAAGCCCAACAAGAACATAAATGATGATACAAGCAATCAAAGAACCAACAATACCTATTGATAGGTCTCTGCGAGGATTCTTTGTTTCTTCAGCGGCTGTCGCAATTGTATCAAAACCATAAAATGCAAAAAAGATAATAGCGGCGGCAGCCATAACACCACGTTCAACACCATCTGGTGACATGACTTTTGAAAAGCCGTTTGGCATAAACGGATGAAAGTTTTCTGCATTGAAATGCGGTAGTGTCACAGCAATAAAGAGTATCAATGCAGCCATTTTTATGACGACCAGCACCATGTTCAGCGTGGCGCTTGCCTTGGTTCCGACAATCAACATACCAGCAACGACACACACGATGAAGACAGCTGGAAGATTTATCAATCCATGTTGCCCCGTTGATGGGTCAATAGCACTATAGCCGGCAGTCAACCAGAAAGGTAAATGCACCCCTACGCCATGCAAGAAGCCGGTCGCATAAGCAGACCACCCCACGGCGACAGTACTCACAACAAGCGAGTATTCTAAAATCAGGCTCCAACCCACAACCCAAGCGATAAATTCGCCAAGGGCTGCATAAGAATATGTATAAGCACCACCGGCAACTGGAATTAATGTTGCCAATTCAGCATAAGCAAAAGCCGCGCAGGCACAAACAACACCAGCGATTACAAAAGAAAAAAGAACGGCAGGGCCTGCCCTATCCGCACCAATACCAATCAATGTATAAATACCTGTACCGACAATTCCGCCAACACCCAATGCAATAAGATGTTGCCACCCCAATGTTGGGGTTAGTTTTGTCTCACTAGCCGCCCTCTCATGAGCGACAGGCTTACGCCTGAGCCATTCTGACATTATTATTCTCCCTTTTTCCCTCTTTTATTTCAAAATTTAATTTAAATAGATATTCCCCACGTGATGCCACATTTATTTCATTTTTTATTTTATGACATAAAGAATTGCAAAAGCCAAACTTGCAGGTATTCGTCGACTTAGCAAGTCAATTAATGTTCATTGCTTCAGTAATTAAATAAAGAACTAGATAATAAAAAAGCACCACATTGTGGTGCTTTTCGAAATTCATTAACTTTTTGGTGCAATGACCATCATCATCTGTCGCCCTTCAAGCTTGGGCTCCGCTTCGACCTTGGAAATACTGGTAGTATCTTCTTTCACTCGCTCTAAAAGCTTCATGCCAAGCTCTTGGTGCGCCATTTCACGCCCGCGAAACCGAAGGGTAATTTTTACCTTATCGCCATCTTCCAGAAAACGTGCGATAGCCTTCATTTTGACCCCATAATCATGAGTATCAATATTAGGCCTCATTTTGATTTCTTTAATTTCTACGGTTTTTTGCTTTTTACGCGCTTCAGATGCTTTTTTCTGATTCTGATACTTCAGTTTGCCGAGATCAATAATCTTACAAACTGGCGGCTCGGCATTGGGTACGATCTCGACAAGATCAAGACCGGCTTCAGCTGCCATAGCCAAGGCATCTTGTGTTAAAACAATACCATGATTGCTTCCCTCATGATCGATAAGCTGAATACGTGGGATGCGGATATCTTCATTAGAACGCGGCCCATCCTTAGGGGTTGGCGTTGTTTTGATTGGTCGGCGAATGGTCGATTCTCCCTCAAATAGTTAATTAAATCGTTTTATGACACAATTTCTGTCCAACAAGATATAAAGCTTTTAAGCTATCTCAAAGTGCAAATATTTCTACTGGCACTCTATCTGTTGTTGAACAGGCGTATCCATATAATCCTAATATACAAAATAACCACTAAAAACAACCGTTTCTGGGGGTTTTTATTCAATACTGGCAGGAAAAGCAGCCCATATAATGCGGATAACAGTATTTTCATTATCAGGTAATATATAACCCATACATCATTTAAAGGAGTTTTTCATGGCAAAGGGTGAACTGGAATATTCAATCGTTGACCAAACAAAATTGGCTGTAAGGGCTTTAAACGGCCATAAAAAGCCAGGAATTATGTGGTTGCCTGGCTACCTGTCCCATATGTTGGGAAGTAAAGCGGTGGCATTAAATGCATTTGCCGAGGAAAACGATTATCCCTTTTTGCGGTTTGATTATTCTGGCAACGGTGAATCCGAAGGTGACTTTTACCAAGGAAGCATTTCACGCTGGCTAGATGAAAGCCTGACAATATTTGAAAGATTTAGCGAAGGACCGCAAATTCTTGCAGGCTCTTCAATGGGGGGATGGATTGCGCTGCGTATGGCGCAAGAATTGCGTAAAAGAAATATCCCTCTTGCGGGCATTTTACTGATTGCACCAGCACCGGATTTTACCCGTGATTTGGTACGCCCTCTTATGACAGAGGATCAACGCCAGACCTTGGAAAAAGATGGGCTATTTAAAGTCAAGTATGAGCATGAACCAGAAGCGGTGCCGTTTACCAAAATTTTTCTTGATGATGGTGACAGAAATTTGGTGATGGATGGGCTTATTGATATTCAGTGTCCCGTACAGATTGTTCAGGGAATGAATGATAAAGATGTCCCTTATGAGCACACATTGAAACTTGTCGAACATTTGCCTTTCGACAATGTTTCATTAACGCTCATTCGTGATGGAGAACATCATCTTTCCCGTCCACAAGACATTTCCTGTATTATAAAAGCACTGACCATGCTTATTGAACAGAGTGGGTGTTAAGAAGCGCTATTAAAAGGCGATTGATAACGATAGGTGTATTGATGTTCTTGTTAATACACCTTCAATTCGCCCCAATTTATCCTTAGATTACAGTTCACTTCTATTTTGTATCTGCCATATTCCTGTTGCGGATGATTGCTCAACACAATCCTGCCAATCCGCTTATTAAATATGGTCGTTTGATACATTGCAAATTCGGCGCACAATAACCAAGTACGGATCATGTTTTTTTCTCGTCCCGCCAATAGAACACCGTCAAACCAATCTTTGGTATTAACATTCGCATTATCCGATCGTAATCTGCCTCTTACAATCAGCGAAAATAATCGAGCCAAACGCCTGACGTTAAGAATTGAAGCAGGCGGCAAAGGCATTAAGGTTACGGTTCCCCCTGCAACGGATAAAAGTGAAGTAATGCGTTTTGTAGAACGTTATCGCGGTTGGATTGAAAGTCGTGTTCAACGGCTGCCACCACCACAAGAAACACCAATGCTGAGAGCTGGCGCATCTATCCCGATTTTCGGCATTCCCCATGAAATCATTCATATTGAAGGTCGGGGAACTGTCGAAATTCATACGGACCAAACAAGAAAAATGGGCAAGATAATTGTATATGGCGAAAAAGCCCATTTGCCGCGCCGTATCTCCGACGCATTAAAAAAGCTGGC
Source organism: uncultured Bartonella sp. (assembly GCA_946478665.1). GTDB lineage: Bacteria > Pseudomonadota > Alphaproteobacteria > Rhizobiales > Rhizobiaceae > Bartonella. Next base: position 101,278 of record CAMLCZ010000007.1, read on the forward strand.
AGAACGAACAATTGCACCGCTGGTGACAGAATATTCGACAATAGTTGGCAGAAAACCAATATCCATTCGCTATAAAGATACGAAAAGTCGCTGGGGATCATGCTCTGCAGAAGGGAACCTTTCTTTTTCATGGCGTATCATCATGGCTCCCCATAGCGTTATACGCTATCTTGTTGCGCATGAAACGTCCCACCTTATAGAAATGAACCATAGTGCAAGGTTTTGGGCTTTATGTGAAAAACTCTGCCCTGATACAAAGCGTTGTAGGGCTTGGCTCAAACGCAATGGACAAGCACTCCATGCGATAGAGTTCAAATAACAAAACCGTTTATACACTATAAGCTATGTGCCTAATATGTATTGGCTCTTTTAGTCCGCTATTATCTTTATAAATATTATATTCACATTATTGTTGCTCGATTTTTTGCGTCTAAAGCGGGAAGATACGTAATAAACCCTATTTTATCGGGTTAGATTTATCGGTCGAACTTATCTTGTGCGTAGGCTTATCTTGTGGGTAGGCTCGCATATTGTCGGTAAAGCATAATGTTTTTGACATTTATAATTATGCAATAAGATCCACGCCGCACACCTTCATGAATTACAAAAGAATATGGCTGGCATTTTAAAAGACTTGAGGATGAAAAAGCGCCGATCAGTCATTTAAAAGCGGATGATGAGGCAATTTATTGCAGTGTCTGGCACCGAGACCGAGACCGAGACCGAGACCGAGACCGAGACCGAGACCGAGACCGAGACCGAGACCGAGACCGAGACCGAGACCGAGACCGAGACCGAGACCGAGACCGAGACCGAGACCGAGACCGAGACCGAGACCGAGACCGAGACCGAGACCGAGACCGAGACCGAGACCGAGACCGAGACCGAGA
>CAMLCZ010000008.1 GCA_946478665.1 uncultured Bartonella sp.
GTGTGAGCTACCTGCTGTGTGAGCTACCTGCTGTGTGAGCTACCTGCTGTGTGAGCTACCTGCTGTGTGAGATCATCATTGAAAAATTTACCGATTAAATGCGTATGTCAATCCAAATTATAAAATTCTCGAATAATAGCCCAGCCGTCCTCTGCTTTATCAACATAGTTGATTAACTTTGCATCGTCCGGAGAGATGGTTCCATATTCAGCCAAATAATCCACATTTAATACATTTTTCCAAAATTCTTGCCCGAACATGAGAATTGGCACACGTTTCATGCGTTTGGTCTGGATAAGGGCAAGAGCTTCAAAAAGTTCATCCAGTGTTCCGAAGCCACCCGGGAAAATAGCGATTGCTTTGGCTCGCATCAAAAAATGCATTTTCCGCATAGCAAAATAATGAAAGTTGAAGCAAAGTTCTGGTGTTATATAACCATTGGGCGCCTGCTCATGTGGGAGAACAATGTTGAGGCCAATACTTGGCGCACCCACATCGGCAGCACCACGATTACCAGCTTCCATAACCCCAGGGCCTCCACCCGTTATAATGACAAATTCATGATAATCGGTGGTTGCCGAATAGTGCGAGCAAAGCTGTGCAAACTGCCGCGCTTCATTATAATATTGTGATGCTTTTTCCAGATTGGCTTTTTGCGTTTCGTTTTTTGCCGCCTTTGCTTCGTTTCCTGGGGCAGGAATGCGCGCACCACCGAACAAAACAACCGTAGATCTTATGCCATATTGCATAAAACCCATTTCAGGTTTCATGAGTTCCAGCCCAATCCGGACGGACCTTAATTCTCGACGCATCATAAAATCTTCGTCATTATAGGCAAGTCGATAAGCAGGTGATTGCGTTTGCAACGTATCTGGTACTTCATGCACCTTATGCACATCATCCTCTGAATGAGGAAATGGAGTCCAACCATTTTTTTCGCCAATTGTCATAGAGGATATTTCCTTTTCATTGACCATAAATGTTTCTTGGATTAGGTCGGATAGAATAATTGTTGATGCTTTCGACTTACTTAACGGAGACCTAATTCATGTCTAACTTGTCCCAACTGGAAACCATTGTTGAAAAGGCATTTGAAGAACGCGATACTGTCAATGCTTCCACCAAGGGTGAAATACGCGAAGCTGTTGAGCATGCGTTGGATTTACTGGATCAGGGTAAAGTTCGCGTTGCCGAAAGAGAAAGTGATGGTACTTGGAAAGTGCATCAATGGCTGAAAAAAGCTGTTCTTCTTTCTTTCCGACTCAATTCAATGGGAATTATTTTTGGTGGACCAGATGGTTCGAATTGGTGGGATAAGGTTCCATCTAAATTTGATAATTGGAAAAGTGAAGACTTTCAAAATGCAGGTTTTCGTGCAGTTCCAAACGCAATTGTCCGCCGTTCGGCCTATATTGCGCCAAATGTTGTTCTGATGCCATCTTTCGTGAATATTGGTGCCTATGTCGGAGAAGGTACAATGGTAGACACATGGGCAACTGTAGGATCTTGTGCGCAAATTGGTAAACATGTGCATCTATCAGGTGGTGCAGGTATCGGTGGTGTGTTGGAACCATTACAGGCAGGCCCAACCATTATTGAAGATAATTGCTTTATCGGCGCGCGTTCTGAAGTGGTTGAAGGATGTATCGTCCGCGAGGGTGCTGTATTGGGTATGGGCGTTTTCATCAGCCGTTCAACAAAGATTATTGATCGCGCCACCGGCGAAATTTTTTACGGCGAAGTGCCAGCCTATTCTGTTGTAGTGGCCGGTACATTGCCTGGCAAACCATTGCCCAGTGGTGAAATGGGACCAAGTCTTTATTGCGCGGTTATTGTTAAACGGGTTGATGAGAAAACAAGATCAAAAACATCTGTAAATGAATTGCTGCGCGATTGATACAATTGTGCGACCTTTCGCCAATCATTAAAAAATGAAATACTTTGGATATATTTTTCATAAAAACCTGTTTTACTTCCATATAAAAGAAATATTTTTACATATATTGAAGATATAAGTATATTTATATCAATCAACAAAAATAGGAAGAAGACTATAATAATCTTCTTCCTATTTTTTTCAGTAACAAAATACTATATTATCACTTCGAAAATAAGTGCAGCAGAGTATGCGGGGGTTTAACTCTGCTGCGCCAAACCTTGGCATAAAAACACCAAAGTCTGGATATCATTACCCCGTTAAATAACGTCAAAAACTGTCGTTTCCCGAATTTTTATTAGACAACTATTAATCGGCTTAAATTTAGTCGTCAACCACTGCTAGTATTTAAATGAAATAAAATATTTTGTTCAACACACGTATTAATTGCGCACTGTAGAATCACACACGTAGTATTTGAAATTTTTGCAAATATTTTTCCAGTTTAGAAAAATTACAAATATTATTATAATAATCTGACACTTATCGGCTAGCACTACCTAATTGAACGCACGGACTTGTATCTTATATAATAATAACTCTCTGCAAGATACTTTATGCGCAATTCTAAGATGTCACATTTTGCTGAATAGCCCCTGATAAATTGCTACTTACAACCACTATAAGTAGTCAGCAAGTAATATTTATGCATTGATAAAACCAACGAATATTATTTTTTATAAATTATAATACAGCTTACTTTATAAATAAGCTGTATTAGTCATCAATTTTCAGGGCTTTAATAAACGCTTCCTGTGGAATTTCTACCCGACCAAACTGGCGCATACGCTTTTTACCTTCTTTCTGTTTATCAAGAAGTTTACGTTTACGCGAGACGTCGCCACCATAACATTTGGCGGTCACATCTTTACGCAAGGCGCGGATATTTTCACGAGCGATAATCTTACCACCAATAGCCGCTTGAATAGGTATCTGGAACATATGTGGCGGTATGAGATGTTTTAACTTTTCACACATTGACCGTCCACGCTTATCAGCGGCTGAGCGGTGCACCAAAATTGACAGGGCATCTATTGGCTCGGCATTAACCAGAATAGACATTTTTACCAGATCACCTTCACGATAATCGGTGACATGATAATCGAACGATGCATATCCTTTGGAGATTGATTTTAACCGATCATAAAAGTCGAACACAACTTCATTGAGCGGCAAATCATAGCTTACCATTGCCCGTGAACCAACATAGGACAGGTCGATTTGGATACCACGCCGTTCTTGGCAAAGTTTTAATATCGCACCAAGATAATCATCCGGTGTCATGATTGTGGCACGAATCCACGGTTCTTCGATCGAAGCAATTTTCATGACATCTGGCATATCTGCCGGATTATGAAGCTCTTTTACCGAGCCATCTATAAGATTCATGCGATACACAACGGATGGCGCGGTTGCAATGAGGTCGAGATTGAATTCGCGTTCAAGCCGTTCTTCAATAATTTCCAAATGAAGAAGACCAAGAAAACCACAACGAAAACCAAAGCCCAAAGCTGCCGACGTTTCCATTTCAAATGAAAAACTTGCGTCATTCAAACGAAGTTTGCCAACAGCGGCCCGTAAATCATCAAAATCGGCGGCATCAACTGGAAACAATCCGCAGAAAACAACTGGTTGTGCGGGCTTAAATCCTGGTAGCGCCTCATCACATGGGCGATGATCTTCCGTAATTGTATCACCAACGCGGGTATCGGCAACTTCCTTGATAGAAGCGGTAATGAAGCCAAGTTCACCTGGTCCCAATTCTTCAATGGCAACCATTTTTGGGGTGAATACACCAACACGCTCAACAGGATATTTGGCGCCTGTTCCCATCATGCGGATTGTTTGACCCTTCTTCAGGACACCATCAATAACCCGTACAAGCACAATAACGCCGAGATATGGGTCATACCAACTGTCAACAAGCATCGCTTTCAGTGGTTTTTTGATGTCTCCGTCATGTGGTGCCGGCAAGCGCTGCACAATGGCTTCCAACACCTCATCAACACCCACACCCGTTTTTGCAGAAATTTCTATTGCGTCACTGGCGTCAATACCAATAACCTCTTCGATCTGCTCTTTTACTCTTTCTGGTTCGGCGGCTGGCAAATCAACCTTGTTTAACACAACAACCAATTCATGATTATTGTCTATCGCCTGATATACATTCGCCAATGTCTGCGCTTCAACGCCCTGTGAAGCATCAACAACCAAAAGCGACCCTTCACACGCTGCCAAAGAGCGTGAAACTTCATAAGCAAAGTCCACATGGCCAGGCGTATCAATAAGGTTGAGAATATAAGTTTCACCATCACGCGCTTTATAATGCAACCGCACTGTCTGCGCCTTGATCGTAATACCGCGCTCGCGTTCGATATCCATCGAATCAAGCACTTGATCTTTCATTTCGCGCAGATCCAAGCCACCTGTCATCTGAATCAGGCGGTCGGCCAAAGTTGATTTTCCGTGGTCGATATGCGCCACGATGGAGAAGTTTCTTATATGATCGCGATCTATTGTCATAAGAAGCGATTTAGCAAGGAACGCGAAGAAACGCAAAGCAGAAATTTATGTCTTTGATAGGCTATTTCTTTAAATCGCGGCTTTTTTTAAAAATCTCTCGTAAGTCGCCCTTCATTGCGCTGGAAAATGTCCGTTTTTGCCCAAACAAATTGCTTTAGACCCAAATTGAAACATTGGGTTAAAACAGCATGAAGAGCTGGGCGACACATAGATGAAAAGAAAACAGGCTTTTCCCTCATATATTCCAACATATGTTCCAGCACATATATTGCATCTGACGCGCAATGGCGATTGTCTCGCCCCCGTTGTGGTTGGTGTTAAATCACACGCGTTATACATACATATTATCAGAACATATCAGCGCGTTTTGCTAAGCCATTTGGGTGGCTTCAATTCGGCGACAAGTATTCCACCGATAATGAATAATGCACCGAGAAATGCTGTTGCCGGCAATCTTTCTCCTGCAACACGACCAACAATACCCGCCCAAACCGGCTCTCCAGTATAGATAATTGTCGCCCTTGTTGGAGAAACCGACTTTTGCGCCCAATTCATAGTCAATTGGATTAGCGCACTCATAGCAGCAAGCCCCACGCCTGATGCAAACCATATCCATGAAAATGCTGGAATTTTTTCACCAGTTATCGGCATAAAACAAAATGACAAAATCCCTGCCACCAGCAATTGTATAATCGTCACTGTACGGCTATCCACCCGCTCTGAAAACAGGCTGATAAACACGATTTCCAATGCAATGGCCAATGCAGCACAAAGTGTCAGCAATTCGCCGATTGAAAATGTAAAACTGCCTATTCCTTGTCCTGAAACAAAGATAAGCCCAATAAAAGCAAGACCAACCCCGATCCAACTTGTCAATTGCGGTGCTTTGCGCAAAAAAGCCCACTGTAATAATGGCACAAATGGAACGTAAACAGCCGTGATAAAGGCGGATTGACTGCTGGAAATGGTTTTTAAACCAGCCGTTTGCAAACCATAGCCAAGAAAAATTGCCGTACCGATTGCGATGCCTGCAAAAAGCTCATAGCGGGTTACTTTTTTAAGTGTGCGGTAAAAAATCAAACAGGAAAAACAGCCTGCCAGAATAAATCTAAACCCCACAAAAAACAGTGGCCCACAGTAAAGCATTGCCGTATGCACAATCAGAAATGTCGCGCCCCAAAGAAACGTGACACCGATTAGGGCCAATTCCTGTTTATTGACCTGAAAAATTGGTTTGGGCTCAGCCATGCAAACTTTCCGCTAGCTTATGTACAAAATCATTGATGCCGTTTACCGCAATGTCGACATAAGAGGGAATAAGGGGTTGGGGTTTGTCTCTAACAAATATCGTGGTCATGCCCAATTTTTTGCACATTTCCAAATTGGCAAGATTATCTTCAAACATAGCTGTTGTTTTTGGCTCAAGCGCAAAATGTTTTATAAAACTATCATAGGCTTGTTGGTAAGGTTTAGGAATAAAATCCGTATAGGTAACGTCAAAAATTCCATCAAAACAATTGTTTAAGCCAATTTTATCCAGCACACGCATGGCATGGGCGGCGTCACCATTGGTAAAGATAAATTTCTTTCCAGGAAGCTTTAAAATATCTTTTGCCAATTGGGGATTTGGCTTTAAAGCAGAATAATCGATATTATGGACATCTGCCAGATAATCATCGGCGTCGATTTGGTGTTCAACCAGCATACCCTTTAAGGCACCGCCATATGTTTGCCGATAATATTTGCGCAATCGTATAATCTCGGCATCATCGACCAAGAGCTGCTTTTTGACGTAAGCACTAATTCTTTTGTCTATTTGCGCCCACAGACCGCTATCACGTGGGTAAAGCGTATCATCAAGATCAAAAACCCACGTGTTAATTTTTAAGAATTGTTGCAGATCCTGTTGCTCAATCATGGCACAATTAAAGTACCTGCACCACGTTCTGTAAATAGTTCGAGAAGAACTGAATGTGCTGTTTTACCATTCAAAATTACAACACCTTCAACACCACGATCGATAGCCTCAATACAGGTTTCAACCTTTGGAATCATTCCACCAGAAATTGTTCCATCAGCAATTAACTGTTTTGCTTCAGCAACTGTTAATTCCTTGAAAAGTACCCCGTTTTTATCCAGAACACCCGGTACATCTGTCAGGAATAACAAACGTTTGGCTTTCAGCGCACCAGCGATTGCGCCAGCAAAGACATCGGCATTGATATTATATGTATTACCATCGCGGCCAGGTGCAATTGGTGCCAAAACCGGAATCATTTCAGAACGTGCCAGCAAATCAAGCAATGTGCGGTCTACTTCAACCGGTTCACCAACAAATCCCCAATCAACAACCCGTTCAATATTAGAATCTGGATCGATAACTTTTTTACGGGCTTTTTCAGCGAAAACCATATTACCATCTTTGCCACAAAGACCAATAGCCCATTCTCCCTCGGCATTAATCATCGCAACAATCTCTTTGTTGATCGAGCCAGCCAGAACCATCTCGACAACTTCAACGGTTTTTTCATCCGTAACGCGCAACCCATTTTCAAACTTGGATTCAATGCCCATTTTACCAAGCAGTTTGGCTATTTGTGGGCCGCCGCCATGCACAACAATCGGATTGATACCGGACTGTTTAAGAAGAGCAATGTCTCTGGCAAAAGCGCGTCCAAGTTCGGGATCCCCCATTGCATGACCGCCATATTTCACGACGACAGTCTTGTTTTCATATTTTTGCATATAGGGTAGCGCAGCTGAAAGTAATGCTGCTTGCCTTTCAGCAACATCAGCAGCGTTTGTTTCGGCAGCCTTTGTTGTTATGTCCGTCATGAAATCATCCTCCTCAAAAATATTGGAATCTTTTTAAAGCAGTTTGATGCAACTGGAAATCGGATTATTAGAACTTTTACGTGAAGACCAGATATCATTATCTTGCATGATAACAGTATAATTTTTTGTTCTGCGCAAGTTAATCTTTTGCCTATTCCATACCATATAGATCGTCGGTCAAAATAAAATACTGTGTGGCGAAAATATGCAAACTTAGCTCAGACACAATGCGTATAAATAGAACAGCCAATCCCGCTATATTTTAAACAGATGAGACAGACTTTAACCGTCCACCGCCAATCAAACAAGCAATGTAATTTGGGTTTACATTGCTAAACAACTATTGCCAAATAATGCAATATTCAATTATCAAAACTTCATTGATTGCACAAAACTTCATGCCAATTATGAATTTGAGCCAACAAGGCTATCACCATTGTTTCGGCATAAACTTAACGGTTTTTTTCGATAAAAAAATCAATAAATGCCCGTAAAGCCGAGCGCATTCTCTGCTGCGGGTAATAAATATAAAACCCTTGAAAGCGGGGTGACCAATCTTCCATCACTTTGACCAATTTTCCCGTTTCAATCAATTCATCAACATAGTCTTCAAAAATATAGGCCATACCAACATTTTGTAAGAGAGCATCAATCATGATGCTATGGTCGTTGATAAACATTGTTTCTGGCGGCATAACCGTAATGCTTTTAGCGCCTTTTTGAAATTCCCATATATAGGCGTGCTTTTCGCTAAAGCGGTAAAATATCGCTTTATGGTTTTTTAGATCGCGTGGGTGTTTTGGATAACCATATTGGTCTAAATATTGTGGGGTTGCCACCAAAACACTGCGCATCTCGTGACCAATTTTGGCAGCAATCATATCCTGTTCAACATGTTCATGCAGCCGGATACCGGCATCAAAGCCCTTATCAACGATATCGATAAAACTATTATCAATAATAAGATCAAGCACAATGTCTGGATATGCTTCTGTAAATGCCCCTAAATGCGGTGCGATCAAAAATTTTGCTGCCGAATAACCGGTATTGATACGCAATGAACCAGCAACCGTGTTTTGTGTTGCTTTTGCGTCGTTGAAACCGTCTTCAATCATGCGCAAAGCAGATGATGTATTATTAAGAAGAACCCTGCCAGCCTTACTAAGACCGATGCTGCGCGTTGTTCTGTTAAGCAATTGTACGCCTAGGCTTTCTTCAAGCTTTTTCACCGCATAAGAAACAGCCGATGGCGCGATATTCAATTGGCGACTTGCACTTCGAAAGCTGCCTTCTTCAACGACTGTTTGAAGAATCAGCAGGTAAGAAAGTTGTTGTTTATCCATGCCAAAGCCCATGCCTTATTGTTATAATTATTAGAACAAGCATAACAAATTAAACTCTATAAACAAACAATAATTATTGCTTTAGGTTTTTAAAAACTAGAGAAAGATTAGGAGTATAGTCCTCATGGATAAGCGATATATTGGAGCATTAGAAGTTGCCGAAATAGGGTTAGGCTGCATGGGGTTTACGTATGCCTATGGCGGCACAGACGAGCAATCAGCAATAAAAACGCTTCAACGCGCCGTTGAACTTGGTGTGACATTATTTGATACGGCTGAAATGTATGGTCCATTCAATAATGAAATACTTGTTGGCAAAGCTTTAAAACCATTCCGTGACACTGTAACCATTGCAACAAAATTCGGCTTTAAACTGGAAACACAGGCAGATGGCAGCGTATTTCCGGTGGGTGTTGACAGCCGTCCAGAACACGTGCGTGACGTTACAGAAGCCTCATTAAAGCGTTTAGGCGTTGAGGTAATTGATCTGCTTTACCAACATCGTGTTGACCCCAATGTGCCAATTGAAGAAACAGTTGGTGCCATGGCTGATCTGGTACACGAAGGTAAGGTAAGAGCGCTTGGCCTTTCCGAGGCAAGTAGCGAAACAATCAGACGCGCTCATAAGATACATCCAATCAGTGCAGTACAAAGCGAATATTCGCTGTGGTCACGCGCACCAGAAGAAAACGTATTGGATACATGCCGTGAATTAAACATTGGTTTTGTGCCTTATAGCCCATTAGGACGCGGTTTCTTTTCAACTGAATTCAAGATGGAAGATTTGGCAGATGATGATTTTCGCCGCCTATTGCCGCGTTTCCAGAAAGAGGCATTGGAAAAAAACCAGCAATTGCTTGTTGATATGACTAAAATGGCGGAAGAGAAAAACGCTACCGTGGCACAACTGGCTTTGGCTTGGGTTCTTCATCAAGGGGACTTTATTGTGCCAATTCCTGGGGCGCGTAAATTACACCACCTTGAAGACAATGTTGCCGCGGCAAAGCTGAAACTCTCAGAGAAAGAATGTGAGAAACTAGGCAATATGGTTAGCCCTGAAAAGGTAACTGGCAAGCGGTACGACGAAAATAGACTGAAACTGATCGATAATTGATTTATTCAATGATATCTTTGTCAGTTATTTTGAAAAATATTTTTTAAATCATTAGTAGGAGCATATTTATGGAAAAACGCAGCATCGGAATATTGCAGGTTTCTGCAATAGGATTGGGCTGCATGGGATTTACCCATGCCTATGGCGGCACAGACGAGCAATCAGCAATAAAAACGCTTCAACGCGCCGTTGAACTTGGTGTGACATTATTTGATACGGCTGAAATGTATGGTCCATTCAATAATGAAATACTTGTTGGCAAAGCTTTAAAACCATTCCGTGACACTGTAACCATTGCAACAAAATTCGGCTTTAAACTGGAAACACAGGCAGATGGCAGCGTATTTCCGGTGGGTGTTGACAGCCGTCCAGAACACGTGCGTGACGTTACAGAAGCCTCATTAAAGCGTTTAGGCGTTGAGGTAATTGATCTGCTTTACCAACATCGTGTTGACCCCAATGTGCCAATTGAAGAAACAGTTGGTGCCATGGCTGATCTGGTACACGAAGGTAAGGTAAGAGCGCTTGGCCTTTCCGAGGCAAGTAGCGAAACAATCAGACGCGCTCATAAGATACATCCAATCAGTGCAGTACAAAGCGAATATTCGCTGTGGTCACGCGCACCAGAAGAAAACGTATTGGATACATGCCGTGAATTAAACATTGGTTTTGTGCCTTATAGCCCATTAGGACGCGGTTTCTTTTCAACTGAATTCAAGATGGAAGATTTGGCAGATGATGATTTTCGCCGCCTATTGCCGCGTTTCCAGAAAGAGGCATTGGAAAAAAACCAGCAATTGCTTGTTGATATGACTAAAATGGCGGAAGAGAAAAACGCTACCGTGGCACAACTGGCTTTGGCTTGGGTTCTTCATCAAGGGGACTTTATTGTGCCAATTCCGGGAGCGCGTAAATTACACCACCTTGAAGACAATGTTGCTGCAACACGGTTGCAACTTTCGAAAGATGAATGCCAAAAATTAGGTGAACTAATCAGCCCTGAAAAAGTTATCGGACCGCGCTATGATCCGAAATCAACATTCAATAAATATTCGCAAACTTGATTAGATCTATTATTGGGCATAGGAAATTGACGCTAATTACCTATGCCCATATTGCAATTATGACATTTCAATTCTGTTTTTCTAACATAACATTGAATTGTTCTGTCGCACTGTCCTAAACCTTAAGACAAATTACCTAGCCGATTTCGACAAGTGTATAAGGCAAAATATCTCTGCGATCACGATTGACAGTGAGATGGTGTTTTAACGGCGGAACAGCACGGCTAGCGCAGTTTGTTCTGGGGCAAATTCGGCAAGAAATGCCAATTGGTTCATAGGCAGAATGATTGGCTAAATCCAAACCATCGGCATAAACAAACTTTGATGCATTGGAAATTTCACAACCAAAAGCCAAAGCATAATAAGGATGGGGACTTTGATAGCCCCCATTACTTTTAACCACCTGCACCGCCATACATAAATAACGCACACCGTCTGGTGTCTCGGCTAACTGGCGGATAACATTGCCGGAAGCTTCAAAAGCCTGATGCGCATTCCAAACCGGACAAGCTCCGCCATAACGGGCAAATTGCAATTTTACAGCACTATGACGCTTTGTGATATTACCAGCACGGTCAACACGCGCAAAGAATATTGGTACACCTTTCATACCTGGGCGTTGCAATGTTGATAGCCTATGGCAGACCTGTTCCAATGACACACCGAAACGCGCGGCCAGCAATTCAATATCATGACGAAGAAGCACTGCCGTACGAAGAAATGGCACATAAGGCAGCACCAATGCACCAGCAAAATAGTTGTATAAGCCAATACGGCAAATATCATTGGCTTCTTCCGACTTGAAATCCGCTTTATCAATTATGCTATTACAAAGTTCATCGGCTTCAAATCGTGCCAGTTGCACAGCCAATTGAAAAGCGCGCTTTTGCGGCGAGATATAGGGATTAAGCGTTAAAACATGGGTAGAACTATCATAGTTTCGCACCATGCCATCGTCTGTTGTTGCCCAACGCAAAGTTACGTTATGCTTTTCTTCCAACCGCCTTGCAAGAATGGCGTGATTATCGCTATCACCAATCCCAAGTTCGGCAGCCAAAGCCTCAGCCTTTTGATCGAGAATATCAATATAATTATCAACAAAGTGGAAATAATCCCGCACCTCTTCATGCGGCACAATTTCTGATCGCTCGCTTAGTTGCAATCGACCATTAGAACTTGCCAATTGTTCTGTCGCCAAGCGGTATGCCTGATGACAGGTAATTAAAGCGTGCGCCAAGTTTGGCGCATTTTGTGCGATAAGGCGCAATTCCTGCAGGCCCGACCGATTGTTTTTAAACAGCGGATCAGTCAGCGTTTCCGTTAAAACAGAAAGTAAGCGGTCATCCTCACCAGTAGAAAGACTTGAAATATCAATATGGAATTTTTCAGCCAAAGATAATAAAACAGCCGCCGAAACAGGCCGTTGGTTATTTTCAATCTGATTAAGATAGGATGTTGATATGCCAATACGATCAGCAAACTGCGCCTGTGTCAGCTTCTGCTCTTCACGCAACTTACGGATTTTACGGCCAATATATAATTTTCCGATCGACATAATTTCGCAACTTTGCAATTTACAATTTGCATTTTTATAACTTATGCATTCGCACGCAATCAAGCTTTATTATTTTTTTGCCTGTGATAGCTTAACCCTTGGGAGGCATAAGACATATGTCTTTCATGGAAAACATCGGGAGGGAGGAGAAAAGGCCGCGTTTGGGAGAACGCGCCTTTTCTTTTTATGCTTTATGTATGTAATCGCTCTCGAGCCATACAGTTACGTAGGACGTTGCAACAACCCGATAATGGCATTTATTTCAGCCTATCAAGTCGCTGTTTTTCAAGAACGATCGGTCTATAACCAACATATTCGAGAATAATAACAGCACACTGTTATTGCAAATTTACATAATATTTTTCACTTTATAAGTAAAATTAAATATTTTTATTTGTTTTCATAAAAAAAATTAATAGAAACCCTTATGGATAATATAAATTTATTGCGCCGTTATCATATCAAAACGATAACATCCGATTGATGGCATTTTGTCAGAATTTTTGTCAGTTTTTGCCCAACATCAAGCGAATATCATTACGCTAGCATTCGCTAACAGCGTGATCTGAATGCTAGCATCTGCTAACATTGTGATCTGACATGATATTCGCTTAATAGTGCGAGCCACCATCATTTTTTGGTACATCTGCAAGCATAACCTTAACATTTTGCTCTTCAAAACGTAATTTATCTTTCTGGGATATGCCACTGTCGCTGATAAGCGTCCAATGCGCCGGAAAGTCTGCCCAGCAATGCTGTTCAGCGCGATTAATTTTATGGCTATCAGCCAAAACAACTGTTTTTGCCGCGCGCCTCATCATCGCATCTTTCAGCACAATCTGGTCCAGACTGGCTTCACATAGCCCTCGCCCGGCCACCACACCATCAGCGCTTGTAAAGAAAATATCAGCGGTCAAATGTTCAAGATTTTTCAATGCCAAAGCACCAAAAATGCTCATACTGGTATTACGGCATTTACCCCCCAAAATGATTAGATCAAGATGGGGCGCCCCTTGAAGAATAGGTACCAGCATAAGATTATTGGTGATGATATGTAACTTGCGCTCGACCAATAAATGTCCGAGAGCGCAAATGCTTGATCCAGCATCAAGCATAATTGTATCGCCATCACGGATAAGCTCATTGGCAATAGTGGCAATAGCCTGCTTATTGACGCCATAATGCTCCATGCGTTCAACATAGGACATTTCTGGCGCGGCATGATTTAAAACTGCGCCACCATATGTTCTTTGAATATGGCCATGTTGTTGAAGAAACTGTAAATCGCGGCGGATTGTGGATGCCGAAACACCAAACTGTTCCGAGAGGTTATCGACATTGACTGCCTCCATCTTTATTGCCTTGATGAGGTGAGCCAGACGTTCCTTCCTGTTCATAATAATTCTCTTATAAAAAACAAGCAGTCCAGATTTTCCGGGGATTTAAACCCAGACTGCTTTTACTTAATTCTGTAATAATAAACCAATTTAATTCATAAACTGATTTTTATGCAATCAATATATCTTATAAAAAAGATAATGTGATTTAGGTTTATACTTTTATGCGTAAGCCATACAGAACAAAGTTATAAGAGTATTTCTTAATTTCTCGGTGCCAAATCGGCAGCTTGACGCAATGCCTCAACCAAAGAGCGTTCATCTGCAATGCCTTTGCCAGCAATATCAAATGCCGTTCCATGATCCACAGATGTCCGGATGACCGGTAGACCAACTGTAATATTGACGCCGTTTTCCAAGCCCAATACCTTGACTGGAATATGTCCCTGATCGTGGTACATAGCCACAACCATGTCATAATCACCACGCCCTGCAAGGTAGAATAATGTATCCCCTGGTAACGGGCCAACAACATTCCAGCCTTTTTCCTGACATGCTTTAACAGCTGGCACAATTTTCGCTTCTTCTTCGCCATAACCGAACAGGCCATGTTCACCAGCGTGCGGATTGATTGCGCAAACGGCAATTTTCGGATTTTCCATACCGCGTTTTACCAAAACATCATGACCACGGGCGATAACACGTTCTACCAAACCTGGTTCAATTTTAGCGACCGCATCAATAAGGCCGATATGGGTTGTAACGTGGATCACTCTTAATTTCGGCGTGACCAACATCATGGAAACTTCAGGCGTATTTGTTAAATGTGCCAAAAGCTCGGTATGGCCAGGAAACTTATGATCTGCGGCATGTAAAGCTTCTTTACACAAAGGCGCTGTACAAATTGCTTGCGCTTTACCGTCAATAACAATTTCTGCGGCTTTTTTAATGTATTGATAGGCAGCTTCGCCAGACTCTTTCAAAACAACACCAAATGGGTGGTCTTCTTTAAGAAGTTTGAGATCAATACAATCAACAACACCAAATTTTGGGTCAGCATCTTCAATGCGGTCGATAGATCTTACGGTTAAGTTTGTATGGACGATTTTGCCAACCTGCTCCAACCGCTTGGCGTCGCCAATAACAACCGGCTCGCACATATCATATACTTCGGCATTGCCCAATGCTTTCATAATCACCTCTGGTCCGATACCAGACGGATCACCCATTGTAATCACAACTCTTGGCCTACTCATTAAAGTTTTCCTTCTTTTCTAATCAGGGTTAGCCGGTCAAAAATACGCACAAGACTGTTCTCGTCACCAAAAGCACCAGCTTTTGTTGCAACAGGAACCTTGGTTTCTCCGCGTGTTAGACCCAAAGAGACCCCAGCTTCAATTTCATCGCTTAATTCAATGCCATTTATGCCGAAGGAATCCATCAAAAAGCTAGCTGTCTCGCCGCCTGTTGCGGCAAAACCTGCAAGATGAGGCGCAACATTTTTTAAAACGTCGCTCAAGTTTTTAGCCAATTGAGACCCCATAGACATATCGATATTTTCACCCATGGTGATTTCTACCAAAACGTCACCGCTGTTTTGCAATGTTTGCGAAATATTATTGGCAATTTCACCCAACTCTGCACTAGCAGATAGCAGAAGTTCGGGCGAGATAGGAAAATGTTTTATATTTCGTGTCGATAGCAATTCTTTTGCTGCACGGCGCGACGCATTGGCCAATGAGCCAACAACAATCATGACACCGCCATCCATTCTTACCGCCGTTTGCGCATCACGTGGTGCTAATGCACAACGTGCGGCAAATGCGTGCGCAAGACCTGCACTACCAATGAAAAAGTGTGATGCATCCGCACGCGAAAACACTGAAGCAATACGCTGCAAGTCTTCGACTGTTTCGGCATCAAAAATAAGCACAGGATAATCGGCGCTATTTTCCAACTCTGCAATATATTGCGAAAGAACCTCTTCTGAACTGCGCAATTTATCCAAGCCTATCACAAATGCAGTAAGACCTGCATCTTCAATGATCTGCTTCATATCCGAAGTAGGATAGGTATGGTCGCGTTGCCAAAGCTCTGTGCTTTCCAATGGCACACCATTGACAATAATCTTGCCATTCTTGGTGATACGGCCAGTTGCTGGAAAAGCAGGTGCCAGAACACCAATGCCACGCCCTGTCTTTTTCTTCAAGAATTGCGCAGTTTGCGCAATAATTGCTGCTGGTTGACCGCGCAATGTCGAATCAATTTTGCAGAAAAGAAATACACCTTCAGACCACAGGTTTTCCAAACACTTTTCCTGAAGAGCCGCGCTATCCTTAGAAGGCAGTTCACGCCCATCTGTATTAAAGGAAAAGATCTGGGTACGGTTTTCTTTTGAAGGGAAAGTCGTACCCCAACCCACTGTTGCCTCTGTGCCACGCCGACAATAGGCAATGGCACAATCGGCGGCACCTGTCAGATCATCTGCGAGGATAAGCCAGTTTTTCATGAAACAGCCCCTTTAATTATAAGCCGGTTTCTTCATTTGGTTCTGCTTCTGGCTTACCAAATTTCTTTGAAACCCAAGCTGTCAAAAATGGCACAAGAACTGTTGTAATAACCACGCATGCTGCAACCAGCATTGTAGCCGGACCAGCAGCTGCTGCATAAGCTGGATTGGCTGCTGCAACGATAGCAGGAACAGCGGCGGCATTACCTGCGGTAGATGCTGCGGCAACACCAGCAACACCAGTACCACCTGTTAATCTGTCAGCAAAGAAGAGTGGGATACCGGTCACAATAACAACACCGACACCCATAGCAAGACCAAGCAAACCAGCGTGCCAAACCTTGGATAAATCAAGTGAAGCACCCAGCGCAAAAGCAAAGAACGGTATCATAACGCCACTTGCCTTGCCCAAGAACTCACGCATTTCTTTGTCGAGATTGCCCAAAATCATACCAACAACCAATGGCAGAATGCTGCCAACAAGGGCTTGCCAAGGAAATGCTGCAAGACCGGCAACACCCAAAGTAACCATGGTCAAGAATGGACCAGATTCAAGACACATAATGGTGTAAGCACCAACATCACGTGGACGCCCATATTGTCCCATCAACGCCATATAAAGACCGCCATTGGTATCATTAAGCGAAGCAACCAGCGCAAGCGTAGAAATACCAATGAAAACACCCGAAGTAACCGGCGCTTCGCCCAAGAAACGTCCGGCAATAACTCCAACGAGGATGGCAACGCCAACTTTTACGGCAAACAATGTGCCGCCTTTTTTAATGATATAAGGCGCAGCCTTAAAATTAATACTTGCCCCCATACATACATAAAATACCGCAAGAATTGGGAGTGACCCCTTAAACAACGCCCCAGTAAACGAACCAAAAAACGTTGGTGCCGTAGGGAAAAAAGTGGCAATTAACGCCCCTATCAACAATGGCACAACCATCATGCCACCAGGTACTTTTTCTATCCCACGTTTGATCGGAATTTGCATCTTATGTCCTCCAAAAATTGCGCCCCTCAAAACCTGCGCAATGAACTGATGATGGTTATTTTTTGCGCAATTTGCGCAATGAGTCAAACAAAATCGCACAAAATTTAACAAATATGCGCAATTAGAGCATTTTATTCCGTAAAAATTGTATATTTTGTGCAAACTCGTTAAACGTGTGAGTCATAAGCGCAAATGGTCATTTATCGCCACATTCTCCGTCCCGTCTTCTGCCCTTAATGACAATAGAGACTTTATAAAAACTAATGAATTCAAATATTTTAGCGAAATTTATGTTTGTTTTTCGCAAAACTGCTGTCGCCAAATTTTATGCGGATTGCGCACGATTCTTTGCAAAGAAAATGCATAAAATGACAGTAGAATAGATCAAAATGCGCAATTTATGATTGTTTTAACCATGTGCAACAAATCTGGGGAAGTTTTTGTAGCCCTATCCTGCGAGCACAGATTTTTTCATCAATTAGGTCAAAATCATTTAGCAAAAATCATTTAACCAGCATCATTTGCAAATCACAAAACGGAACGCCTAACACGATCAATCAGCCAACGCTGTTATTATATGATCTAGAACAATTCTGCCCTGTTTGGTTGCCCGAAGACGCGTGTTACCAACTGATTCGATAAGGCCATCCTGTTGCAGCCCGCTGATAGTTTTTGCATTAAGACTGTGCCCAGCCAATTTTTCATAACCGACAAGATCCAGACCTTCATAAAGACGAAGCCCCATAAGCAACATTTCCTGTGCCTGTTCACTTAATGTCAAATGTTCTTCCTCAACAATGCCATGCCCCTGCTGTTCTACAAGAGAAAGCCATTGTTCGGGGAGTTTTTCGGTTATCGTCACTAATCTGGTTTTACCGTTGTTTTCATGGGAGGCTGGCATAAATCGCCCATGCGCCCCTGGCCCAACACCAACATATTGCTGATAACGCCAATATAGAAGATTATGTTGCGACTCAGCCCCCGGAACAGCATGATTGGAAATCTCATAGGCGGGCAAGCCACAATCTGCCGTGATATTCTGTGTCAGCTCATAAAGGTCGGCCGCTAGTTCGGGGTCAGGCAATTGAAACTTTCCTGCTTCATATAACCTATGAAAAGCCGTCCCCTCTTCAATGGTCAATTGGTAAAGCGAAAGATGATCGGCAGCAAGATCAATTGCCTGTCGAAGCTCTTGTTCCCAAGCACCCAATGTTTGTTGAGGACGGGCATATATCAGATCGAATGACAGTCGAGGAAAAATTTTCCGTGCAAGTTCGATCGCATATAGAGCCTGTTTTACATCATGAATACGGCCAAGTCTTTTCAACTCTGTGTCGTCCAGCGATTGAACGCCAAGCGAAAGACGATTGACGCCAGCCGCGCGATACCCAAGAAACCTATCGGCTTCTACACTGGATGGGTTGGCTTCCATGGTAATTTCAGCATTTTCTGCAATAGGCCAATTGCGGTCAACGGCCTGCAAAATTGCGTCTAATGTTGCAGGAGCCATTAATGAGGGCGTGCCGCCGCCAATAAAAACACTGGTAACTTTTCGTGCGCCTGTGAGCTGGCGCATTGTTTCCATTTCACGCGTAAAGCCGGCAACAAAACGCGGTTCATCTACCCCCTTCATGCGTACATGGGAATTAAAATCACAATAAGGACATTTGGCAGCACAAAATGGCCAATGGATATAAACGCCAAAAGGTTCGGTCATACTTTTTGCAGCAACTCTTCAGCAAAAAGTTTAAAGGCACGTGCCCGATGGGATAAGGCTGTTTTGTCACCCGGTTTCCAGCCGTGTTTTTCCTGTGCGGTCATTTGACCAAATGTTTTTTCATAACCTTCTGGTTGAAAAATTGGGTCAAAACCAAAGCCGTCACCGCCACGTGGCGGCCATACCAAGGTACCTTCAATTTCACCACGAAAATATTCCGCGTGACCATCTGGCCAAGCAAGACACAAAACCGAAACAAAGCGGCCATGTCTTTTATCCGCTGTTGTAGCACCAGCTTTTTCCAATGCGTCTTCAACCTTTTGCATGGCTTTATCAAAATCACGGTGGCCGTCTGGTTGAATAGCCCAATCAGCCGTATAAACACCTGGGGCTTTATCAAGCGCATCGGCTTCAAGCCCAGAATCGTCAGACAATGCAGGCAAGCCTGTTGCTTTGGCAGCGGAAAACGCCTTGATATAGGCGTTTTCTTCAAATTGCGTGCCGGTTTCTGCCGGTTCAGGCAAACCGAGCTCTCCAGCAGAGGTTGTCTCAAAGCCAAAAGGACCGATAAGATCTGCTATTTCACGCAATTTACCAGCATTATGTGTTGCCACAACCAGCTTTTTCCCTTCAAGCTTTCTCATAAACCTAACCTTTATTCTGCAATTGCTTTTTTCTGTAATTCTATCAAGTGGTGGATACCGCCTTTAGCAAGCCCCATGAGTGTGGAAAATTCCGTCTCTGTAAATGGCTCACCTTCTGCAGTGCCCTGAATTTCTACAATACCACCTTTGCCAGTCATCACAAAATTGGAATCTGTTTCTGCGTTGGAGTCTTCCGCATAATCCAAATCCAACACTGGCGTGCCTTGATAAATACCGCAGGAAACGGCCGCGACATGATCTTTCAACACTTTATCGCGCAGCACCATTTGGCGTGTTTCCATCCAACCAAGGCAGTCATATAATGCCACCCATGCACCGGTGATAGAGGCTGTCCGTGTGCCGCCATCTGCTTGAACAACATCACAGTCAATTGTTATTTGCATCTCGCCCAATGCTTTAAGGTCTACCACCGCACGCAAGGAACGGCTAATAAGGCGCTGTATTTCCATTGTACGCCCACCTTGCTTGCCAGAAGCGGCCTCACGGCGCATTCTCTCACCAGTGGAGCGAGGCAGCATACCATATTCTGCTGTAACCCAGCCTTTGCCAGAATTGCGCATCCATGCTGGAACACGTTCTTCAAGACTTGCTGTACACAATACATGCGTGTCTCCGAATTTTACCAAGCATGATCCTTCAGCATGTTTATTAACGTGGCGCTCAAATGAAACAGAACGCATCTCATTGGCCGCACGATTGGATGGACGCATAACTTTTCCTTTCAAGAATATCTTTTTTAGCTTCTTTAGACTATTTGACCCAGCTTTGGCAAAACTTATATAAAGGGCAGCGAGTTTTCATAATTGAAGTGAAACAATGAAACGAAATTTCATTCCTGATGAACTGAAAGGTCTTGATGAGCGATCACGCGATATTTTCCGTCGCATCGTTGAAACCTATCTGAGCGAAGGTGACCCTGTTGGCTCGCGCAATTTGTCGCGCCAACTGCCACACAGTCTTTCACCTGCAACAATACGCTCGGTCATGAGTGACCTTGAGCATCTCGGGCTAATCTATTCACCGCATATTTCAGCCGGTCGCATACCGACACAATCGGGCTTAAGATTTTTTGTCGATGCATTTATCGAGGTTGGGGACCTGCCCTCCGATGAACGTAAAGCCATTGAAGCACGTGTTGAAGAAGCTGGACATGCTCAATCTGTTGAACAGTTTTTAACAGAAGCCAGCCAGATTCTATCAGGCCTGTCACGCGGTGCGGGTTTGGTTTTAGCCACCAAAAATGAAGGTACCCTGAAACATATTGAGTTTGTAAGGCTTGATACTGCGCGTGCGCTTGCCGTGCTGGTGACGCAGAAAGGTGATGTTGAAAACCGCATCATCACTTTGCCTGAAGGGGTTACCCATTCCCAGTTGAGTGAGGCAACCAATTTTCTAAATGCCCATATCCAAGGGCGCACGCTGAACGAAGCAAAGGTAGAAATTACGCGTCTGCGTGAAGAAACAAAAGCAGCTTTGGATGAACTGTCGCAACATTTGGTAGATGCTGGATTGGCCGTATGGGGGGGTGAAGATAAGGGGCATAAAACGCAACTTATCGTTCGTGGCCGTGGCAATCTTTTGGAAGATGTAAAAGCAACCGAAGATCTTGAAAGACTAAGACATTTGTTTGATGATCTGGAAACCCGTGAAAGCATGATGCAATTGCTTGATCTTGCCGAAGAAGGCTCAGGGGTGCGTATTTTTATCGGTTCGGAAAACAAGCTCTTTTCATTATCCGGCTCATCATTGGTTGTAGCGCCATATTGTGATTCAAACCAGCATGTGATTGGAGCGCTTGGCGTGATTGGACCAACCAGACTAAACTATGCCCGCATTGTACCGATGGTGGATTATACAGCACAACTTGTTTCGCGCCTTCTCAAATGATAGCCCAAACGAAAAGCTATAGATTCCAGCTATTATATCGTTTAGTAATCACTTGAGAATTATGATTGATTTGCAATTGATTGCCTGAATGGTTATTGAATTAAACCGATTTGCAGCTTTCAAGAAAATGTTGAAGAAAGCAATATATATGAAGTCAGCTTTTTTTAACCTCGTTATTTTCTTTTGTGTTTTGTTGTCATCAATTGCAGCGAAGGCAGAGCCTGCCAATATTACTGTTGCTTTGGCGCGCAATACAACAACAGCGGCTGAAGAAACATTTACTTATGCCGTGCCTAAACAATTGCAGTATTTTGCTGAAGAAAACATCAATCCCACACTGTTATATACGGATGGTTCAACAGCCGCATTGCAAGCCGTTGCAACGGGTTCTGCTGATATAGCCTATGCATCATCGGCCAATATTGCTGCCGCTATTGATAAAGGCGTTCCGTTAATTGCATTTGCAGGCATTACGATTAAGTGGCCATATTTTATTGCTGTTCCGAAAGATTCTTCCATTCAAACAATCAAGGATCTCAAAGGAAAACGGGTTGGTGTGGTTAGTCTTGCATCTGCTTCTTATGCAGATTTACGGGCAACGTTGAAAATTGCCGGTCTTAACGAAGATGATGTTACAATTATACCAGTTGGCGCTGGTGCAAGGGCGGCTGCCGCTTTGAATGCTGGTGATGTTGATGCTGTTGACAGCTATTCTGACAGTTTCACAATCATGCGCCAGCACGGTGTTGCATTCAAGCTGTTACAAAGACCAGAACAAATGGACAGACTTTTCAGTGTCACCATGGTAACAAGCAAAAAGCTGTTTAAAGAAAAGCCACAAGAACTCGTGCAGTTTGCCCGTGCCGCCTATAAAGGCATTATTTACACAAAACTCTACCCTGATAGTGCGATGAAGCTTTCTTTCAAAGAATTTCCGCAGCTATTGGGGGCAGATGATCCGGAAAGCAGCGAGGCAAAAAATACCTCGGAAGCTATGGCTATAGCCCTTGGCGACTCTGTACCGGCTGATAAGCCGGATCCGACAACATGGGGCGAATGGCTCAATATTCCTGACGACCGGTGGCAGGCGGTTTTGTCTTTTGCCCATGAAACAGGCTCGACAGAAAAATTGCTAACCGTTAATGATGTTTGGGATAGTTCACTTATGTCAGATATTTATCATTTTGATATAAATTCTATTGTAGAACATCCCTAACAGGTCAAATGCCGTATCAAATATCTTTGAAAACTGGAAAAAATACCAATGCCGTTTGCTTCAAAACCGCTTATCACAATTAAGGGTTTGCATAAAAACTATATAGCCCAAAAAGACGGCACAGTTTTAGCTCTTAAAGATATCAATCTGGAAATTGCCGAAGGAGAATTTGTAGCACTTGTCGGCCCATCAGGGTGTGGCAAGACAACATTGTTAAAAATTCTTGCAGGTCTTGTCGATGATTTTACTGGTAGTGTTTTTTTAAATGACCAACCTGTCACAAAACCTTCTGTTGATGTTGGTTTTGTTTTTCAGGAACCGACGCTGCTTCCTTGGCGGACGATTTTACAAAATATTCTGTTACCTGTTGAATTGATGCATCAGGATAAAAAGTTCTATCAAGAACGCGCACTGAAATTGATGGAAACTGTTGGCCTCAAAGGTTTTGAAAATAAACTTCCGAATGAATTATCTGGCGGTATGCGCCAGCGTGCTGGCATTTGTCGGGCTCTAATCCATGATCCAAAAGTTTTGCTCATGGACGAACCGTTTGGTGCGCTTGATGCAATGACACGCGAACATCTCAATGATGAATTGCAAAATATCTGGTTGGAGAGCAAAAAAACAATATTATTTGTAACCCATTCTATTCCTGAAGCTGTCTTTTTGGCTGACAAGGTGGTTGTTATGAGCCCGCGACCAGGACATATAGATGAGATTATCAATGTCCGGCTTGAACGCCCACGCAATATGGCCGCTCTTGCCCATGAAAACGCTGGCAAGATATTGGAGCATATCCGCAACCATTTTAAAAATTTTGGTATCAATTAACGAATTTGCCTTGCATATCGGCAAAATATTGTTTCCAACGTTGCCCATATAACAAGAAAGGTCGGCAATGTATAAAAATGAAAAAACACTTCAAGCACTGCTTGTGGTCATCGTTTTTATTCTGGTCGTGGCCTGTTGGGAATTGGGCGTTAAATTTTGGCAGGTACCAGGCTATCTGTTACCACCGCCAAGCCAAATTTTTGTACAATTGGCAAAACTGCTTCAATCAGGACTATTCTGGGAAAATTTTCAAGTGACGATGATTGAAGTTCTACTGGGTTATGTTTGCGGCGTTGTTTTAGCTGCCTTACTTGGTGTTTCCATTGCGCAGGCAAAGATATTCCAGCTTGCCTTGCTGCCGTATATTGTTGCTTTCCAAACCATACCGACTGTGGCTCTGGCACCCATATTTCTACAATGGTTTGGTTATGGCATTGCCTCGAAAATTGTTATGGCTGCTCTCATTTCTTTTTTCCCGATGCTCATCAACGTGATAGCGGGATTACAATCTGCCGGACGCGATGAAATACAGATGCTGAAGGCTTTTGGCGCAACACCTTTACAAATTTTGTTAAAAGTCAAAGTACCGGCATCGCTTCCTTTTGTATTTGCAGGATTGGGATTGGGAATCATTTTTGCCCTTATCGGCACCATCGTGGCCGAGTTTGTTGGCGCGCAAAAGGGATTGGGTAAAATGCTTATGCAGTTTAATGAACAATTCAATATTGCTGGTATGTTTGCTGTTCTGGTTGTTTTAGCCATTATTGGCGTTATCATGCATATGATTGTCGCCTATGCCAAACATAAAATTGTGTTTTGGACACCGCGCCAATAAAGCTGAAACGATTTACTGACACTGTTATTTTGAAACAAGTGCTTTTTAGAAGGAATATTTTTGCCGCATTATCGCAATAAATTGCTCAAATAATCAAAAACTTAGCGTTTTTTTATTTGTAAAACACTGTCTATTGCACAATTTAAGCAAAGAGAACTTTCTTTTGAGGACAAGTTGCGTTAAAAACTCTTAGAAACGCTCTAAAGAGATGCGAATCTAGAGAATCTGTTTAAATAGGCTTAAAGTTATGCGAATAAGGCTTGGAACGCGCAAAAGCGCACTCGCACGTGTGCAAGCACAAAATGTGGCCGAGCTTTTGCGGGGTATCGACCCGTCTTTGACGGTTGATATTGTTTTATTTGGCTGTATTGGCGATAAAGATAAGCGTACCAGTTTTCAGGATATAGGCAATGTTGGGGTTTTCACCAAAAGTGGTGAAGAAGCATTGTTAAATCGTGAAGTTGATATTGTTGTCCATTCGCTAAAAGATCTTCCAACGGAACAACCTGAAGGGTTGGTTCTGGCTTGTGTTCCTGAAAGAGAAGACCCAAGGGATGTGCTTTGTGGTTTGAAACTTGAGAATATAAGAAGCGATCGCCATAAAATTGGTACCGGCTCTATCCGGCGTGCAGCACAAATGCGCTCAATCTTTCCGGATATTTCCATTGTTCCTGTGCGGGGTAATGTTCCGCCGCGCTTGCGTAAAGCAATCGACAAAAACGGTATTGATGCCACAATTCTGGCAGCAGCAGGTTTGAAACGACTCAATTTGCTAGAATCGGATATGGAATTTCTTAATCCGCAAATCTTCCCTTATGCTGTCGCACAAGGTGCGCTTGGTATTGAGTGTCGCAGCAGCGATCAGGATATTGTCCGTCTTTTGAAAACGATCGAATGCAAAAAGTCCCGTGCAGAAACTGATGCAGAACGCTCTTTGATGAAATATCTTGGTGCAGGGTGTAATTTGCCAGTTGGCGTATGCTGCTCTTGGAAAAACACCATGTTGCATCTTAAAGCCACTGTTACCAGTGTTGATGGGCTGGAGCAAATAATAGACCATGCAACGACCTGCACTTATGGTGCGGAAGAAATGGGCAAGCGCCTTGCCGAACGGCTGCTTGACAAAGGTGCTGGTGAATTATTACGCGCTTGCGCGGTGAATGGCGATAAAACCAAAGTAGCAAGCTTGCTGGAAATTTAATTGCTTTTTAACAGCGGCAATTTTTAATAAAAATTAGGCATGTCTATTTGCTTTATAAGCTAATAGGCATGTTTTATTGTTTGCCTCTTGATTTTTGCAATTAAAATTTCGATATCGGGCTTAAGTAATGTCATCAAGAAATGGAAATCCTATGTCTGAGGAAAAAAACAAATCTGGCGATAGTGAATTGGAAAATCGCGATCTTAAAAATCCGGCCGACCGTGAAGCCTTAAAACGTGCTGCCGATGATTTTCTGAAACAACGTAAGCAAGAAGCAACAGCCGAATTGGATGATGACAAGATTGCTGACGAAGGTGCTGACCAGGTCGCGGCTTTAGAAGCTGAAAATGAAGAATTAAAAGACCAGATATTGCGTCTTGCTGCCGAGATGGAAAATTTACGTCGACGGACAGCCCGTGATGTTGCTGATGCAAAATCCTATTCAGTGGCCAATTTTGCCCGCGATATGTTGCAAGTATCCGACAACCTCAATCGTGCTTTACAGGCAATACCAGATGGGGCACGTGAGCAAGATGCCGGACTACAAGCTTTGGCAGAAGGCGTTGAAATGACAGAACGGGCTATGATGTCCGCGCTGGAACGTCATGGGGTTAAAAAAATAGAGCCTGAAGGGCAAAAATTTGACCCTAATTTTCACCAAGCCATGTTTGAAATTCCTAATCCTGATGTGCCAGCAAACACAGTGCAACAAGTTGTGCAGGCAGGCTATGTGATTGGTGATCGTGTGTTGCGCCCAGCTATGGTTGGTGTTGCCAAGGGTGGCCCAAAGGAAGCGGCATCCAAAGCCGATTCAGATAGCTCTGCCGAAGGCAACTAAGCTGATTTTAAGCTGGTTTATTTATCATATAATGATTGTGTTTAGGCGGAATTTCAGTTCCGCCTTTATCATTTATGGTAAGGTCATTGTACCATGAGCTAAATTATCGCGAGAAAATAACAATGACGGATGGTTGAGTGAGCTGTTTGGTTTACTTGAAACTAGACTTAGATGGTTGGCGTGAAACTAATAGGTTGGCGTGAAACTAATAGGTTGGCGCAACTTTAACCTCTTTTTGTAGAGCCCTTGCGCAATTTTCAAGTTTTACCAGATCAATTATCAAACAGTATTTTTAAACAATTGCTTATATGGGTGTGTCACCCGCTGTGGCCAACAAATCACGCCAGCAAAAACTTCAAGTAACAGTTTTAGAAATGTGCGCTATATTTGGGCTAAAGAGCGCTGAAAATCACCATCATATCTCGGATGGCCAGCCATATAGCTCACGCCCAGCAAATAGCGATAATTTTCAAGTCATGCGCATGACGATAATTTCCACGTGATGCCAATTGCAATAACCCCCATGCCATGCGAATGGCAATAATCCCAATGCCATGCGAATGGCAGTTAGCGCGCAACAACAAAGCAGGAAAATGCTTGAACCGTTAACTTATCGCACACTGCTGATGCTGCATCTTCACTGGCAAATGATCCAAAACGCACACTATACACTTTCTTGCCGTCCATCGTTGTCGGCTCAACACGGCCTAGGGAAGCTATTTTTGCGTCTTTTAAGCTGCTCTTGATGGTCTTCAAAAAGCCATTTGCTGCCTTGGCATCAGGCAAGGACGCAACTTCTACAATATAGTTATGCTTTACCTGCTTATCCAACAGCTCTGTGACCGTCTGTTGATTATTATCAGCATAGGCCATTGTTGTCGGAGCCTGTCCGAATGTTGTTGGCGCTTGTTCTACCATTTCAGGTGCCTGCACTTGTGCAGACTGACCAACCGGAATTTCTACCGTTGTGCGGGATTTTATAACTGTTTTTGATGGGAGAGCGGCTAGACGTTTGCTGGATGTTACCGATGCTGTTGTTAATGCTTCTTGTGAATCGTCGACCCGTGTTTGGACTGACTGTGCTTGAACTGACTGTGTTTGAGTTGGTTGGGCAACCTGCTTTGGTGAACGCATACCTTTCCACGCAGATTGCGCAACGTTCCAGCCTGAAAAGAGGCGTTTTTTGCCAGAACTGGATGCACTGCCGATATAGGCATTAGCGAGTGTCACAACCACATCATCGCGTTGTCTACCTGAAGAACCGCCAAGCACAACAATAACCAGTTTCTTGCCATTTTTTGCGACGCTGGTTGTAATGGTATATCCAGCTGCATTTGTAAAACCGGTTTTCAAACCATCAGCACCATCTATTCTATCCAAAACGCGGTTATGCCCATTATAAACCTTACCGCGATAACTGAATTGGCGTTGACTGAACAAATTATAATATTGCGGGAAATGCTCACGCATAGCAATGGACATCAAAGCAATATCACGCGCACTGGAAACATGCCCTTGTGCGGGCAAACCATTAGCATTCTTGAATGTTGTGTTACGCATACCAAGACTGCGCGCTTTCATTGTCATGATACGTGCAAAATTGTCTTCTGTACCGCCAAGATATTCAGCGACAACAACCGATGCATCATTGGCCGACAGAACAATCATTGCATTGACGGCATCACGTACAGAAATTGTAGAACCAGCTGGCATACCCAATCTCATACGTGGCCGACTTGCCGCCCGTTTTGAAACCGGCATTTGCGTGTTCCAGTTAATGCGCCCACTTTGTAGCGCATCAAAAACCAGATAAAGGCTCATAACTTTTGTAATGGAAGCCGGTGCACGTATTTCATCGGCACGGTTAGCAAACAGCACTTTACCATTATTCGCATCAACAACAATTGCAGGAATCGATACCGAATTAGATTTGGCTTGCACCGGCGTTAAAGCCAAAAGCATAATGCTTGAAATGGCGCAACAAATGGAAACCAAAAACCGCGTAACAGTAGATAAAAGCATAAGCTGACCCTGTTCGTAACCCAAAGAAAGAAAATCAAATCCATGCAGAATATGATTTAACAATGCTGCATATCAGCGCCGAGGTTAAGCCCCTCTAGTAAAACAACGTTAATCGCTGGTAAACATTCACCGCCGCTCATTTATCACGCGAACCTTTATATAAAGGTTAAAATCATAATTCGGTCATAAATACGTGAAATACGTAAAATTCTTGACAAAATGCGTAAAAAATTGTAAGAGAC
The DNA here is from genome assembly GCA_946478665.1 of uncultured Bartonella sp. Taxonomy (GTDB): domain Bacteria; phylum Pseudomonadota; class Alphaproteobacteria; order Rhizobiales; family Rhizobiaceae; genus Bartonella. The sequence continues at coordinate 28,671 of CAMLCZ010000008.1, forward strand.
CACGATGCAGTGACGGGGTGCAACTCCCTGCTGATTGAAAACTGCAAGCGCGGGTATCGAAAGTCCTACGGTGCTATCAGAAACAGAGGACGGGTTAGCCGAAAGGCGCTCTGGCTTTGTCCCCCTTTTTTGTCAGATTAAAATAAGATTATATCTGACAGGGACTTTAGCAGATTTTACTCTGCTAGCCATTGATGCCCCTGCCTTATGGAGAATTGATTTTCTCTATGGGGTAGGGGGTATCTTTGGCTTTTTTCCCCTAAAAGCCAGTTTTTACGTTTCATAATTATCTTTAAAAAAAATAAAAAAATAACCCTCTCACAAAACTGGAACAGCGTTGAACACAAGTGCTCACGGCAATGCCACTACCGTTGCAGAACTTGACTCCTAGGAAAATAGATTCTGTTTCAAAAGATAAGAGATTGGATATGTTTCATAAGAAATAAAAGAGCTGGGACGCCTCATATAAATCAATGAACACTTTGAAATATATGTCTTTTCAAAACCCTTATATGCAATTTCAAAAGATTTAGGGATAAATACAATACTGTTAGAAGATAAATATAATATTGTTAGGAATGAGATAAAAGCGATGGTGTCCGCGGCGGGATTCGAACCCACGACCCCAGGATTCATACCACTTCGGTTTTCACCGCCTGTCATACATATATATGACCGTTTGTGGTCTGGACTGTCCCTTCACCTTAGGAAAAACCTTTAGGTGCTGCCCGTCCAGTCTCTACACCTTCCCTTTATCGTCAAGGGCTTGGCTCGGGATTGGCATATGGTTTGAACCATTAAGCGTTCCCCGACTTTGAGCAGATCCGCTTTAAGGGTTTCCCCTAAAAGCGCCCAATTATTTAGGAATCCTGTGCTCTATCCTGCTGAGCTACGCAGACCCAATCGCAAGCAGATCATTAAACAATATATGTGTTTCGATCAATCACTTTCGCCAAGTTTTTGTTTAAGAAATGCCAATACTTTTTCTGGCGGCACATTCTTGGCAATAAACGACTGGCCTAACCCATGGGTTAAAATGAAGGTAAGATTGCCATGCGAAACTTTTTTATCTTGCGCAATAAGCGTCATTAATGTGCTCGCATCAGGCACACCGCCGGGCACATCTTGCAAACACGTTGGCAATCCTACAGCGCTCAGATGCGCTTCCACTCGTGTTGCAACGTCGGCAGAGCATAACCCCATATAGGCTGAAAACTCATGGGCAAGTACCATACCGATTGAAACCCCTTCCCCGTGAACAAGGCGGTTTGAATCATATTCTGTCGCGGTTTCCAATGCATGTCCAAAAGTGTGCCCCAGATTCAACAAAGCACGGTCGCCCGCTTCTCTTTCGTCACGAGCAACAACTGCCGCCTTGGAACGGCAGGAACGGGCAATAGCTTCAATACGCGCATCACCACCAGCAAAAATTTCCTGCCAGTTTTTTTCCAGCCATGCAAAAAAGTCCGGTTGATCGATAAGGCCATATTTAGCAACTTCTGCGTAGCCAGCGCGAAATTCACGTTCTGATAATGTATCCAGCACCTTGCTATCAGCAATCACCAATTTGGGTTGGTAAAATACACCGATCAGATTCTTACCATGCTGTGTATCAATACCGGTCTTGCCGCCAACAGACGAATCAACTTGCGCCAACAGAGATGTTGGAATCTGGATAAAATTCATACCACGGCGGACAATGCCGGCTGCAAAGCCTGCTAGATCACCAACCACACCACCGCCAAAAGCGATAACAAAATCACCTCTTTCCAACCGCGCATCAAGAATGGCATCTGTCACGGTTTGCAAGGTTGCAAAGCACTTTGATTTTTCACCTGGCTTAACAATGATCGGTACAAAATCTATTCCTGATTCGCGCAAGCTATTGCTTAAGGACAAAAGATGAAATGAAGCGACATTTTCGTCGGTCACAACGGCCACTCTTGCACCTGGAAAACGGCGCGCAATCTCTTTGCCTGTCGAAGAGAGTATGCCCGAACCAATCATGATGTCGTAACTGCGTTCCCCAAGTGTTACACCTACGATTTCATCTTTCATGGCGTGGCCTCCTTATTTGTGCTTTTCTTGTTTTGATAAATGCCGTTCTACTGTGCGTATAACATCACGCGCAACCACATCTCTTCGTGCCTTACGGCTATTAACCGTCAAATCCGCTTTGGCATAAACAGGATAACGCTCGGCCATCAGTTTTTCCATAACAGCGCGTGGATTATCATTTTGCAATAGAGGACGATTTTGACGGCGGGAAACGCGCTCCATCAATACATCTAATTCAGCATTCAACCAGACGGAAATACCATTTTCAGCAATAGCAAGGCGGGTTTCATCATTCATATATGCCCCACCGCCTGTCGCCAATACCATTGGGCCCTGTTTGATGAGGCGTAAAATAACGCGCCGTTCCAAATCACGAAAAGCAGGCTCGCCATAAGCTTTAAAAAGCTCTGGTACCGACATTTGCGCCGCTTGCTCTATTTCATAATCCGCATCATGGAATGGCAAATCCAACATGGTTGCCACACGTTTGCCAATGGTCGATTTACCAGCACCCATCAAACCAACAAATACAAGTGACCTACCGCCAAGATTCGACATCAAGCGGGCTGCGGTTCGTGCCATAGGGGCGTTTCTGGAAAAACTGCTTTTCATAGTTTCGTTTCGACATTTATCGGCAATGAAGTCAATCCCTGTTAATCTTTATAAGGCATGATACTGTTGAAAGTCTCGTATAATCAGAAACAAATTGCTTTATTATGCCCACTTTAACCCGTTTGTTGATGGCCCTCATCCTATTGATCGCGCTTGTTTACGGCGCGATGATTAGCCTTGTTTGGTTTGTTAAACCTGTGACCACTGAAATGACCATAGACATCGCCCCAAGTGAATTGCATTTACGTGATTGGCCTTATAATCCACCCCAACCGCAACAACAAGAAATGTTGCAGCCACAAACCCCGAATAATTCTTCACAAACACAGAAAACAGAGCCATCAGCGCAATGAATCTGGAAGCAACAATTGACAATTTTCTTGAAATGATGAGCGCGGAACGAGGAGCTTCTGCCAATACACTTGATGCTTATCGTCGTGATCTGGAATGGGCAAATGAAGAGCTTCATGGGCATAATACAGCTTTACTAACCACCGATCGTGACAAGCTGATAAAAATATTATCGACCATGCAAACGGAGGGATTTGCTGCAACAACACAGGCGCGCCGCCTTTCAACCTTGCGGCAATTTTTTCAATTTCTTTATGCCGAGGGGTTGCGCACCGATGACCCGTCCGGTGACATTGACGCACCGAAGAAAGATGCCAATATTCCAAAAATCATCAGTGAAGAACAAGTATCTCGTTTGCTTAGTCTTGCTGAAACAGAAGCCAAACGCACGGATTTTTCTCCGGCAATGCATAAAAAAGCTTTGCGACTTCATACAATTATCGAACTTCTATACGCCACAGGCTTGCGCATTAGCGAGCTTGTAAGTTTGCCAGCACGTGTCGCGCGTGGTGATCCTGCCTTTATCCTTGTTCGCGGAAAAGGGTCAAAAGAGCGTATGGTTCCATTATCAGACAAAGCAAGGGAAGCGGTTAAGCATTGGCTGGAATTGCGCGACCAGTCAAAAGATAGCCAAAGCCCCTATCTATTTCCTGCACAGGCAGATCAAGGCTATGTTGCCCGTCAACTTGTTGCACGCGAACTAAAAGTGCTTGCAACACAAGCCGGTATCAATGCCAAAAATATTTCACCCCATGTTATCCGACATGCATTTGCCAGCCACCTTTTACAGCACGGTGCCAATTTGCGTGTCGTACAGCAATTATTGGGACATTCTGATATATCAACCACGCAAATTTATACGCATGTGCTTGAAGACCGCCTACAAAGGCTGGTTAATGAAAATCACCCACTTGCCCAAAAAACGCATAAAGATCATTGAGAACAATAAGGCTGGTGTATTTTAAAAACATCAGGAATATTCAGACAAACAATATCAAAATGGCGTAAAATCTGGATAAAAATGACGTAAAATCTGCTGGTTAATCAATGGAAATACGCCTCCCTGCCATTGCTCAAAATAGCTTTGTTTGAAAGACCATGACCCAAAATCCTATTGCTGAAAATCTTTAAACCATTACAGATGGACTTCAGGTATCAAACGGTAGTCATTGATTAAATCAATCGTTCAAATTACAACAAAATAGAATACAGCTTGTTGCAATTTTTGACGGTGTTTTACTGCATAGCTGCAATGGGAAGACTATATTTTGAAAGTCTAAAACACTTGTCAACGTAAGCAAATATTTCGTGAGTGAATAAGCTTCATTATAAATATTGATATTTTGTAGCAGCGCTCAATTATCAAAAATTCCTGTTTTATCACGAATATAATTATCAATTTAGCTTTCGATAAAGTGGAAGAGAACTATCGAATCAACCATTTTATTGCGGCTACATTTTCAACTGGAATTGGATAATGGGCTAAAATTCATCGGTTGGATTGACGGTTAAGCTATCCACACCAATTGGCTTGATACGATGAAAGGCAAATTTATGTTTTTTGCCACTATTACCAGTCTGACATGGCTTGTATGCCGTGGTCGCTCAACCGCCAAAGGTTGAAGATTGACGACAACATCTGGTAAAAAAGCATGATCTGCTTGATGAAAAGGCTCATGCAGAGTAAAGAAAACTATTATGTTATAAAAAAGACACCATTAGCGTTTAAAGTGGGTCTAAGAATGGTGCAATAAAAAGTTGGAGCCAATGTATAATTATCTCGATTTCGAAAAGCCGGTTGCTGATCTGGAAGGGCAAATTTTTGAACTGAAAAAACTTGCTCAAGAAAAAGGTAGCGTCGACATGGGCGATGAAATTCCTCGTCTTGAGGAACGTTCACAAGCGGCCTTACGCGATCTTTATAAAAAATTGACACCTTGGCAAAAAGCACAAGTTGCACGGCATCCAGATAGGCCGCATTTTCTTGATTATGCCAATGGCCTTCTAACAGATGTGACACCGCTTGCTGGTGATCGCAAATTTGCTGAAGATGAAGCTATACAGGCTGGTTTTGCCCGCTTTAAAGGGGAAGCCGTTGCCTATATCGGACAAGAAAAAGGTAGCGATACGCAATCGCGTTTGCGTTATAATTTTGGTTCTGCCCGTCCTGAAGGCTATCGCAAAGCTGTGCGAATCATGGAAATGGCTGATCGGTTTGGGCTGCCATTGATTACTTTGGTCGATACTGCTGGTGCTTATCCGGGGGTAAGTGCTGAAGAGCGTGGACAGGCTGAAGCAATTGCCCAGTCAACAGCCGAAACATTGCGTTTGAAAGTGCCGGTCGTATCTGTTGTCATTGGTGAAGGTGGCTCAGGCGGCGCTATCGCAATTGCCGCTGCAAATAAAGTCTATATGTTAGAACACGCCATATATTCGGTTATTTCACCTGAAGGTGCGGCATCTATTCTATGGCGCGATGCAACACGGGCAAAAGATGCAGCAACAGCAATGCACATTACTGCTCAAGATCTTTACAAACTCAAGATCATTGATGGAATTATTCCTGAACCACTGGGTGGAGCGCATCGGGGTAAAAAGGAAGCCATTGAGGCAACCGGAAATGTCATTGAAGCAGCCTTGAAAAACATGGCTGGTAAAGATGGTGAAACATTAAAAAGAGAGCGTTGGGACAAATATTTGGAAATTGGCCGCTCGCTGTCAGCAAAATAATATACGATAATTTGTAAACCCAAGCATGTAAGGCATTTGTAAAAATTACACGCTTGGGTTGTATTTTTTTTCAGTGTTTCACGTGAAAACGCTTTTTATTGCAGCATTTTTGCAGTTTTTATTTTGATATTTTTACAATTTTTGTGAGTTTAAAAAGAATAGTTTCTCAATGTGTTTCGTTGAGATGGTAGGCGATCACGTCCGACATTTGGCTTAATTCACGTGAAACTACTTTTTTTGGGGGGACGAGGTGGTAGAGGTGCTAGAGGTGGTAGAGGTAGTCGAGGAGGTAGAGGTGCTAGAGGTAGTAGAGATAGTCGAGGTGGTATTTTTTCCTTAATGCTTGCAACCGTTTCTTCCAACATCTTTGTTTCTATAGGTTTAATAATTGTATTTTCAATAAAGTTTTCTAGTATATTTAAAAGTATATTGACCTCTTCTGAATTGGGAGACCACCCTCTGTGTGCAGACGCATTACCTGCTTCCACTAAAACAGCAAGGTTATCCTTTTCTTTCTCAGTAATGTGCCCGCCATCACGCAATTTTTCTAATTTTTTAGTAAATGTTAAATTAGGATTTAAACCAATTGAAGTTGATACAATATCGAAACAAGTTCGTATTCCTACCGACGCTAAAATTAACAAATCTTTTTCATAGGCCTCATAAACTTCGCACAACATACGGCCCAAAAGCTCAGAATAATTATTAAAGATATAAACTTCATGTTTTGCAAATCGTTCAGGAATTCTTCTTTTAGGAGGGGAAGGCCATGTCTCAATAGTTGGCTTGTAATCTTCAAAATAATCGTCACCAACACCTATACTGTCTAAGAGTTCTTCTGAATAGTGGTATTCTATTTGCAAAAATGCATTGCTGCAGCCTTGGCAAACAAGCAAATAATAATAATTGTAAAACCATAATTCATCCTCTTCGTCAGATCCAGGTTTTTTAAAATACCCCTCCACCCTGCAATTTCTTGAACCATCACAAAATGGGCAATGTGCCTTCTTTATTGATCCGATTGGACTATCAACCATCGCTAAACCTAAAATTATCTTTGATAATATTTTTTATAAATTTTCGGACATTGTAATAACCACAACTATTTATACAAGGTGCTGTAATCATTAACCTATAAATACTGTTTTTTTAGGCAACCAGCCAGCTAGTGCCTCATAATTTCATTGAAAATCGCGCAATGTCTTTATCTTTATTCATTTTCTTTCAAAGACATTCGTGGGCAAAAAACAATGAATGAAGGTTTGAATAACGCCCCCCAAGAATAGCTTTTGTAAAATGAAAGAACTCTCACAATGATAAAACAAATATAAACTGGATCACTGCCTTTTAAATCGTCCCATAAATACAACTCTGACGTGTATTTCTTTGCAAATCGGTGTGCAGCTATCGCTGAATAATAAGGCGTGTTTTACGGGAAATACGCGGTAAAAGCCGCTCCATATCGCGGCGTGCTAAAGCAATACACCCCTCTGTTGGCGCATAAGCAGGGCGAGCCAGATGAACAAAAATAGCGCTTCCTCTATTTTGTATTCGCTGGCGGATATTCCAATCCGGTATAAGAGCAATGTCATACAGGTGGTCATCACGCAGCAGTTTTTCAGCACTGGCTTGATAAGGAAGACGCACAGGGCGATTGTAGTTTCTGTCACCAACACTATCGCACCACCCATCATCACGTTTAACGCGCTTGAGTTTCAACATTATCTGAGGGAGCTTTCGCAAACTGTTTTTTTGAAAGCCAGACAAAAATCTCATATTGGCCAAAGGCGTTGCCCCGTCGCCCTCACGCTTGCGCGCAGTAATGCCACTGCGCCCAATAGCACATTGAAAACGGCATAGACCTGCAGCCAAAATTCCTTGGGTTTGACTGCCACATTTTTTTCGTACAACAATTGCTGAAATAAAATATGGTTTTTTTATGGGGTTTTTTGTCGAATATGCTTGCATGAAGGATCGTTTTTCTTGATTGTGACTATCAATTGTTTATAGCGTGAATTTGCAAATTTCATAAGGAAACAAAATGACCGATCGCACCCTTTTGATTGTAGATGATGATGATGATCTGCGTTCTATTTTGGTAGAACAGCTGCAAATGCATGAAGAATTCAATGTATTGCAAGAAAGCACTGCAAAAAAAGGGATTGAAACAGCACGCAACGAAAATGTTGATCTGGTCATCATGGACGTTGGATTACCTGACCTTGATGGGCGTGAGGCTGTTAAAAACCTGCGGCAAGAAGGTTTTCGTGCGCCTGTTATCATGTTGACAGGTCATGACACTGATTCTGATACGATATTGGGTCTTGAAGCCGGTGCTAATGACTACGTGACAAAACCATTCCGTTTTGCTGTTTTACTGGCTCGTATTCGTGCACAATTGCGCCAACATGAGCAAAGTGAAGATGCAACGTTTAAGGTTGGGCCATATACATTCAAACCAGGGCAAAAGCTTCTTATGAATGAAAATGGCAACAAAGTGCGCCTTACTGAAAAAGAAGCGGCTATCATCAAATATCTTTATCGTGCCAATGACAACATTGTAAGCCGTGATAAACTTCTGGAAGAAGTTTGGGGCTATAATTCTGGTGTAACAACCCACACATTGGAAACGCACGTTTACAGATTGCGCCAAAAAATCGAAAAAGATCCAGCAAATGCGCAAATTCTGGTAACAGATAGCGGTGGATATCGGTTAAACCCATAATCATCACAAGAATAAAATATGCCTGTTTGAAATGAGCAGGCATATTGAATATATATTCATCGCCCATATTCATAAGTATAAATGAATAACAGCTAGGAGCTTTATTTGGCTATTGAGCAAAATATTGCCGTATTGAAACAATTGGAATTCTTTAGTTTTATGACTAAGGAACAATTGCGGTTGTTATTATTTAGCGCCGAGGAACTGGATATTTCGCGCGGTAAAACGCTGTTTCGCGAAGGGGACAAGGCTGATTGTGCCTATATTGTATTGTCTGGCAGCTTCAATCTTTTCCGCCGGCAGGGTCATATTGATCGCGCTATTGATATGGTCACAAAGGGTACCCTTTTGTCGGAATTGGCATTGATTACCGAAATCTCGCAACCAATGACAGCAGTAGCGGCATTGGATAGTACAGTTTTAAAACTCAATCGAACGACATTTTTGCGGCTTATGGATGAATTTCCAGAAATTGCCTACCAGATCTATGATTATGTCAGTGATAGAATGCGTGATTTGGTTAAAGACATTGGTCGCTTTTCAGATCTTTCATAATTGTGTTTTAACCAGCCAAACCAGGCTGTAAACGCTCATTTCACAACATCAATACGACCAAACGATTTGCGGTTGGTCATTTGTGGTGTGAGTGCAGGTATAAAAACACGCCGCGATTGCCGGCGGTGAGCCAATAATCCTTGAAACAACCGCTTTTGCGCATTGCAAATGAGAACACCACCAAAATACGGCAGTATGTTGCGTGCCAGTGGTTCATAGCCTGCGGAAATGAACCGCGCCAGCGCCTTTTGCGATGGCAAAAAATATAAAGTTTCCTGAATATTCGAAACAGAAAAATTGGTCTGGCGTAACAAATCAAGCAATTGGCCACGGCTATAAGGTTGCCCACTGCCGAAAGGTGTATGCTCATTACGCGCCCAAAATCCACGTCTATTAGGCGTTACCACTGTGAGTGTGCCATTGGGCGCCAATACGCGCCACATTTCACTTAAACACTCCTGAGCGTTTTCAGCAAATTCCAAAGCATGTATCAATAAAATACGGTCAACGGCGGCATCGGGCAACGGCAAATCTTCTTCAAAAACGAGCGCCGTGGCAACTTTATCGGCTTGTGGCCATATACAAGCCCCCTGCCGTGCCGGCATAAACGCAAAACAACGTTCTGCCCGTCCAACAACACCTGAAAGATAGGGCGCCGCATATCCTAAACCCAAAATGCGCTCGCTTGATAAATCCCTATCCGCTATATCCAGCCGACGAATAATGTTGTTCAAAACCCTATTTCCTAGGGCTGTTGCATAGAATGATCTAAACGCCAGAATATCCAAAAAACAACCTTCCGCCTCTCGATAATGTCGTTATCGAGATATTATTGTGCAGGCGCCCTATCCCAACAACCAAGATTTTTACCGCGCAAATTATGTGAATCAATATCAACCAGCGCGCGCTGATCTTCTTTCATCATATAATAGCGTGTGCGCGCTTTTACATCGATTTTTTCCCACCCCACACATTCCGTCGGCAATTCAACCTTCTGTGTGGTTATTTTTTCTGTCCATGCCGTTGCCTGAGCCGCGCAGCCAGCCATCACCAGCATACACGGTAGAACCGCAGTTTTGACAGACATAAAAGTTTTTAACCTGTCCATATTTAACATCCAATTATCCGATCTAACGTCATATCTGTAAATCTTAGCAAACTCTTCTATGGAAGAAAAAGAGTTCGTTAATTTAAGGTTAAAATCTGACAATAACATGAAAGTATTAATTGGCCAAAACTGTTTTATCAGAAAGTTGTGTCAGGGTTTTAACGCATTTTATTATATAGCTCATCTTGCAATTTAAAAGATGCACGTCAGGGTAAAAATAGCGGCATGAAATTTGATGGTCGCATTTTAAACGTTAGAATGGAACCGACAGTCCAAACTCGGCATAACAAAATCATTGCAACATCATTTCAACATCATTGCGCTAAAAATGTCATTAACAATCCCATAAGATGAATAGAAACATGAAAAAAAGGATAGCAACACGAAAATGCTATTTAATGTTTTTTGAAATATAATGCTGTTTAATTTATAATTCTAAGAAATTTATTTTATTCTGCTATTGGAAATAATATTCCATCGCTATGTTTTCCTCTCCATGCCCAATATCCTTATGTGAAAGGTCACAACTATAGATCAGTGCTTCACGATAAGCGCCAATTCTGTATCTATTAAAGAGGAAACCAAATGAGCGACAAGCAATCTTCGACAAAAGGACGTGGAGTTATTTATAATTCCATTTTAGATACAATTGGTAATACACCCCTGGTGCGGATTGACAAATTTGCCAAGAAAAAAGGGGTAAAAGCGCATCTATTAGCCAAGCTGGAATTTTTTAATCCGCTTGCCAGTGTCAAGGATCGTATTGGACTTGCTTTGATTGAGTCACTGGAAAAGCAGGGAAAAGCCATTCCTGGAAAAACCACTCTGATTGAACCCACATCGGGCAATACAGGTATTGCGCTTGCTTTTGCGGCAGCGGCCAAAGGTTATCATCTTATTTTGACCATGCCGGAAACCATGTCGGTTGAACGCCGCAAGCTTTTGAAATTTCTTGGTGCTGAACTTGTGCTGACCGAAGGTGCAAAAGGCATGAAAGGTGCAATTGCAAAAGCAGAAGAATTGGCAAATGAAAATCCAGATGCAATTATTCCGCAACAATTTGAAAATCCTGCCAATCCTGATGTGCACCGCCATACCACTGCTGAAGAAATATGGAATGATACAAAAGGCGATGTTGATTTTTTAGTTGCTGGCGTTGGTACTGGTGGCACGATTACAGGTATCGGGCAAGTTATCAAGCAACGCAAACCAGATTTCAAAGTTATAGCGGTTGAGCCTAAAGATTCTCCAGTATTATCTGGCGGTCAACCGGGTCCTCATAAATTGCAAGGTATTGGCGCAGGCTTTGTACCCAAAACCCTAGATACGCATATTTATGATGAAATCATTCCAGTATCCAATGAAGATGCCTTTAAAAATTCGCGTGATCTAGCACTTTTGGAAGGTATTCCTGTCGGCATTTCTTCTGGTGCTGCCCTAACGGCCGCTATACAAATTGGTAAAAGACCTGAAAATGCTGGAAAGAACATTGTCATCATCATTCCTTCATTTGCAGAACGGTATCTTTCTACACCACTGTTTGATGGTCTATAATCTGCCGATACAGACATTTCTCGAATGGCAATTGGTAATTGACCAATAAACCTCATGAGAGTAACGTCATATCGATAAAAAACTGCTGTTTATTATAAAATATCCCTTTGGGGGTCGCCTCAAAGGGATATTAATTTATTTCATTCACAAAAAATCAATGCTGGTCGTGCTGTTTTAGCCAATCCTGCATTTGTTTAATTTCTTTTTCCTGCTCGGCAATGATATTTTCTGCCAGTTTTTTAGCTTCTGGGTCTTTGCCATATTTCAATTCTACTTTTGCCATATCGACAGCGCCCTGATGATGAGCAAGCATTGATTTGACAAAGTCAACATCTGCATTGCCAGTCATTTTAACCATCATGTTTTTATGCATTGTTTCGTTAACTTTTTCCAATGCTTGAGATGATGCAGACATCGCTTTTTCTTTTACCATACCCATCATATTTTGCTCCTGACTCTGCGCGGATACATAACCAATGGAAGCACAAGATATGCATAAGGCAGCAATAAGTTTTTTCATGACGAATTCCTTTCTATGACGGCTAAACGGCAAACGATCACAATTGTTCCGTGATAGTTCGTTAACGTGTTTTATGTTTGTTGAGGGGGTCGATACACGTTAAGGTGTTTGATGATACGCCCTTTGAAGCGAAAGTAATCTATTACGCATTAAAATATTTGCTTAAAAAGAGGGCTATCTGACGAGCTTTACGAAAATAGTTTTTCCGCTCAAGCAACAATCCATGCAATCTCGAAAAGCGTGGATTAATGGTCGTACGAATGACAATGATAATCATGATTTTCAGCATATTTGGCGGATAAAGCGCAAAGGGCAAAATTTCCGCGCTACAATAATTTTCACACTGCAATAATTTTCACATTGCAATAAATAGCTCATATCCGTGATATATTTTCTTACTGGAAACATGAAAAATGACTGCTGCAAGATAAGCGCTTTATCATGGTAAAGCGTGATAGATTACCCAGCCTATAGTATAGAAGGCACTTAAACCACAGCCTCACAAAACCCAAACGGCAAATGCCACAACACTATAAAAAAGTGTGATGCTATTGGGTTTTCAAGCGTAAAAATCAATTAAACTTCAGCAAGCGTTCCAAATAATCTTTTTCGGCTTCTGGTGTAAAAGATTGTCCTAGGCGTTTACGAATTTCTTCCAAAATTTTTCGCGCCCGCTGCATATCACTTTCTTGTGGCAATGCTGCCCCGTTTTCGGATTTCCCCTTGGCTGAATCAAGATGCCGCCCCAGCGGATCTTTTGGTGTTTTACCATCGTCCTGCCCGTTTTCGCCATTTTTCTTCATGGCTTCTTGCATCTGCTTCATAAGGTCTTTTGCACCACCCCGAAGAGAATCCAGCGCATCAGACTGCGATTGTGCTGATGAAGATCCATCGCCACCCTTTAAAGACTCGCCAGATTTACCCATCTGTTTTTCTGCATCTTTAAGGCTGTCACTCGGTTTCAATCCGCGCTCGGATAAATCTTTTTGCAGATTTTTTAATTCAGATTGCAGATCATCCTGTCTTTTATGCAGCTTATCCAATTCCTGCTGATATTGCTCTGGTGTTTTTTCACCACGTTGTTTTTCATCTTCTAATCTGTGCGTATCGTTCAACGTTTCCTGCTGGCGACGCATCAAGTCACCGAGCTTATCCATCTGTTTTTGCATCTCGTCTGTGCCATTGCTTGACTGGCCAGATCCCGATCCATTGGCACCTTTTTGAACTTGTAAATTATCCATCATATTTTCAAGTTCTGACAAAAGCTGTTCTGCTGCTGAACGATTACCGGTTTTTGCCATGTCTTCCAGCTGTTGCAATTTTTGCGTCAGCTCATCAGGAGACAGGTTTTGTGAATTATTATTGGACTTTTGGTCAGGGCTGATATTCTGCTGCTGTTCAGCCAAAGCTGCCATATAATCATTCATCGCCTGCTTTAAGGCGTCCATTAAACGACTTATTTCTTCAGGAGATGCTCCATTTCTTATAGCGTCGCGTAAGGCAGCCTGTGCTTGTTTTAAGTTTTTTTCTGCCTGATTGACATTATCACCTTCAATGCCGACCGCTATCTGCCACATATAATCTGTTACATCGCGCAATTTATCATCAGTATCCGCAAAGGAAAGCCGTGTTCGCACGCTGCGTAAGGCCAAGAAATGCCCGTAATTCTGAATTGTATCGTCAGGCCGTAATGTAAGCGCCCACAGCATATCCATGACGCGTAACCGTGACATAGTATCCAATGCTAATAAACGCCGCTCTTCAACCACTGCACGCGATAAAGGATTACCAAAATTGCGTTGCGGCAAGGTCATGGTGCGGCTTTCGCTTTTTGCCACGTGTCCTGCACCATCTTCAGCAATCAGGGTCAAGTGTACTTCAGAACCAGCCCAAGGGTGGTTACTTATGTCTTGCACAGTGCGCCCTTGCCCTTTACCACCGCGCGGTATCAACAGACGAATTTCCGGCGCATTATAAAGGGGATGACCTATGCCTGCTATTTGTGATGTCGGCACAATTTCCACATAAGCTTTTTCAACACCGTAATCATCATCCAGCATATAGTTGAGCTCCAACGATCCATTGAGAATACGTTCAGGCTCTTTGGTTAGCCGAATAGTTGGTGCGCGATCTGGGATAATGTCAAAATGCCATTTTTTTTCGTAATGGCGCAGTGACAAGACAAGATCAGAAGAAGATTTTAAGTCTGTTTCAAAAGTTTCATTGGTGCTTTTTGCCGAGGTTTTGTCTTTTTGCGCTGTTATATGCGCAGTCTTACCGCTTGAACTGTCTTTTAATTTCAAATAGGCGTCGCCGCCATCAACCACCCGAATTGTGACTTTACTACCTTCTGGAACCGTTGCACGCTCAATTGCGGTTTGTGTCAGATAAATGGGGGCCTGTCCGGTATAAGATGGTGGCGTAACCCAAGCATCTACACGCAAAGATGACAAATTGACCGGTGCGGAAAAATCAAAAACATCACCCAACCGACCTCCGGTATTGCCAAAAGAATAGGCAAAAGCTGTCGCGGTAAAAAGTATAACCAGCGCACGGATAGCCAGCGGATCATAGCGGCATATTGCAGTATCAGGAAAACCAGCTTGCAAATGCTCCAATTGGGCTGCCATGCGGCGTTGGTGTTCTGCCCAAAGCGCTTTAGCATAGGGATCATTTCCACCATTAACCGGCTTATCAAAAAGCGCTTCAAGAGGTTGGTTTTGCAAACCGCTTGCTTTTTCTATCTGGCGATCAACCTCTCCTCTAGTTGGAACATGAAAGCCAGACAGAAAAAATAGACAGCCAAATGCAATAAAAAGTAGCCCCCACACGATAAAGAGATGCGGCCAATAGGAAAGACTATTAAAAATGCCGAACCACGCCAATGCGATGAGCAACATCAATGCCATTATGCTTGGCAAAATACGTGGCAATAACCGCTCGAATAGCAGAACACACCATGCCAATGCTCTGGCCAATGTGAGCTTTGGCACTTGAAAAGGGGATGGTTGTTCATCGCTCATCAAGATTTGTGGCTTCCACGTTTCAACAGTTTTCACGACATCATAGCAGGGATCATGGCAAAGGCGAGACCATTTACCAAAAACACATATTGACTAGCAAAGAATGGAAAATAACCCCTTAATTTTAAGAATTTTCCACCCATTCCGGCACATGATCCAGCCCGATAATATCGTCATAGCTTGGACGTGCGCGAATTATAGAAAAATGATCCTCTTGCACCATGACTTCTGGTATCAAAGGCCGCGTATTATAGGTACTTGCCATAACAGCACCATAAGCGCCGCCGCCACAAACAACCAGAAGATCACCGGTTTCGGGTTTCGGAAGATAGCGCCCTAGCCCAAGATAATCACCTGTTTCACAAACCGGCCCTACAATATCGGCCTGTATCGGCTCATCATTTGCTGTTGGTTCCTTGGCCGGCATGATTGTGTGCCATGCATCATACAATGTCGGGCGGATAAGATCATTCATTGCCGCGTCAACAATAACAAAATTGCGCCCTGCGCCATGCTTCAAATAGATAACCGATGTTACCAATATACCAGCATTGCCAACAATATTGCGTCCAGGCTCCATAACAATTTCAACATTAAGCGGCTGAAAATGCTTTTTGACAATGGTGGCATATTGGGTTGGCGAAGGAGGAGGTGCGTTGTCGTTACGATAAACAATGCCAAGACCGCCGCCTACATCAATGTGGCGAATATCATGACCATCATGACGCAGTGTTGTTATAAACTCTCGCACCAGAGCAAAAGCATCGTCAAAAGGTTGCAAATCGCATATTTGACTACCGATATGCACATCAACGCCATGAACATCCAATCCTGGTAATTGAGCTGCCTTTTCATAGGCATCACGGGCAACAGCCAATGGAATACCAAATTTATTCTCGGATTTACCAGTTGATATTTTCTTATGGGTTTTGGCATCAACATTCGGGTTGATACGCAGCGAAACACGCGCTGTTTTACCCAGTGCTACGGCGCGAGATGATAATTGCTCAAGCTCCGGTTCTGACTCGGCATTAAAACAGTGAATATCATGTCCAAGTGCAAAATCTATCTCGTCTTGTGTTTTCCCAACGCCTGAATAAACTATGCGGTGGGCAGGTATGCCTGCGGCCAATGCACGTCGCATTTCACCACCCGACACAACATCTGCACCCGCACCTTTTTTAGCCAGTAATGTTAAAACAGCCTGATTGGAATTTGCCTTCAACGCATAGGCAACCAGTGCACACGTATCAGAAAATGCCTGACAATATTCCTCAAACTGCGTGCTGATTGCTGTCGCCGAATAACAATAAAATGGTGTGGCTACTTGTTTCTGAATATCTGTAAGCTTCACACCTTCAGCATGAAAGACGCCGTTTTTATACCCGAACGTGTTCAATTAATGCCTCTGCTTAATTAGACCATCAAGGATAAATGGCTTATTTTCTTTTGGCTTTTCAACCTTTTTGCCATCGGCATTTTCGATCATGCTGGATGGCGGTGGCTCCAAGGGGCCTTTACGTCCACAACCGGCCAAAGCCGCGCCACAAATTGTGACAATGATTAAACCCGTCAGAGTTTTTTTCATGATCCCGTCTCTTTCAAAAATAGTGCTGCACGCATCTTGTCTCTTGTCTGTGTAGCGTTGTCCTTCAGGCTTTGGCAAGGCGTTTTTTCCAATATTCAATTTGATGACGCACCTCTTGTGGCGCGGTTCCACCATAGCTTTTACGACTTTGCACGGATTTCTCGACACTTAAGACATCAAAGACATCTGCCGTAATATCGGGATGAATGGTTTTAAGGTCATCAAGTGTCAAGTCAGAAAGATCACATTGTTTCTTTTCTGCCAAGGCAACGGCATGGCCAGTGACATGATGCGCTTCACGGAAAGGCAGCCCCAACTGGCGAACCAACCAATCTGCCAAATCCGTTGCGGTAGAAAAACCTGAACCAGCGGCTTTTTTCATAACATTCTGATTAACGCTCAAATCGCCAATCATTCCTGTCATGGCTGCAAGGGAAAGCTCCAATGACTGGGCGGCATCAAACACCTGTTCTTTGTCTTCCTGCATATCCTTGGAATATGCGAGCGGTAAACCCTTCATAATCGTCAATAGAGCTATTAATGATCCATTGATACGTCCGGTTTTTGCCCGAACAAGTTCCGCCGCATCAGGATTTTTTTTCTGAGGCATAATGGAAGACCCAGTCGAAAAAGAATCTGACAAACGAATAAAATTGAATTGTGCGGTTGACCAAATAACAATTTCTTCAGCAAGTCGGGAAAGGTGCGTTGCACAAATAGATGCAGCACTTAGAAACTCCAACGCAAAATCACGGTCGGATACACTATCAATGGAATTGCGCGTTGGTTCCCTGAACCCTAATGCTTTGGCTGTCATAAAACGGTCGGTCGGAAAGCTGGTTCCGGCCAAAGCTGCTGCACCTAATGGCGACTCATTCATTCTTTCGCGTGCATCTTGCATACGTGAGAGATCGCGACCAAACATTTCGACATAAGCCATAAGGTGATGACCAAATGTAATCGGTTGAGCCACTTGTAAATGGGTAAACCCCGGCATCAATGTTTCAACTTCTTTTTCTGCACGTTGAAGCAAGGTCACAATCAGGTGTTTGATCGACTCAATTGTTTTATCTGTTTCTTCCCGCACCCACAGTCTGAAATCCAGTGCTACTTGGTCGTTGCGCGAACGCGCGGTGTGCAGCCTACCAGCAGCAGAACCAATGAGTTCGGCTAAACGTGCTTCTATATTCATATGAATATCTTCAAGCTTGCGGGAGAAATTGAATTTCCCACTCTCGATTTCTGCCAGAATGGTCTTAAGGCCTTTTTCTATCTCGTCATAATCAGCAGCAGAAATAATACCTTGAGCAGCCAACATGGCAGCGTGTGCGGCCGACCCTCTGATATCTTCCTTATAAAGCTTCTTATCAAAATCAATGGAAGCATTTATTTCTTCCATGATAGCTGCTGGCCCTGAGGCAAAACGTCCGCCCCACATTTGGTTGCTTGATCCACTGTTTGTCATATATGTTAGCCCCCATCGAAAGGACGAAAAAATGGTTGCAAGAATTTTTCAATACGCAAAAATTGCTGGTAAATTCCGGCAGAAAATTGCCATCGCCTCTATCAGCGTTCTCAGCATATACGCGATAATAGTAGGGTCTGACAACCAACTTCGCTACTTTCCTTCACTGATAACAAGTGCCCATGCAGAAGAAGGTGATCGCTGTGTCCTACAGCAGGAAAAGATAACCGCTCTAAAACAATCTGCAAATGGATTTTTTAAAAATATGCGCTTTCCTGATAATGCTTATGATACACGTAAGCTATCTTTCAAAGATGCTACTGGCAAAGACCATACTCTGGCAGAATTTGGCGGCAAAACCTTATTGGTTAATCTTTGGGCCAGTTGGTGCATTCCATGCCGTACAGAAATGCCAGAATTAGCCAATTTAAAACGCAATATGCCAAGCGACCATTTTGATGTTATTGCCATTAACATTGATAAAACAGCTTCTGATGACAAGGTTAAGGCATTTCTTTCCAGTATTCATGCCGATAATATCGTTTTCTATCGCGACCAATCCATGGAAATATTCAACGATTTACGTAAACAGGGTTTGGCGCTTGGGCTTCCTATCACTATGCTGGTTGATAAAAATGGTTGCCTTCTTGCTTCCTATAATGGGTCTGCCCCATGGAGCAATAGTGACTCCGAAACACTGATGAAGACAGCTGTAAAACAGGATTTGCAATAGAAATTTGTTTTAAAACAATGTGCCTCATTGATATTTCAGCACGGTCTTAACCGATACTTGTGTTATAACCGCGGCGCTTCAAGCGTTGAACCGCAAGATCAAGTGCTGAGAGAAAGGCAGAGCGATCACGTGGTGAAAACGGACGCGGGCCACCGGTAATCATACCCCCTTCGCGCAGATGTTCCATCAGATTGCGTGTCGCAAGAGCCTGACCAACGGTTACCGCATCAAATAACCGACCTGTTGGCGCAATAGCAACAGCATTATTTTTGACCACGCGGTCAGCCAAAGGCACATCATTGGTTATGACAATGCTGGCCTCATCAACATGGTCGGCTATCCAGTCATCTGCCTTATTCAGCCCCTGCTCAACAATGATAACCTCGATAAAATCCTCTCTTGGCACACGAATATAATTGTTAGCCACCACAAAGGTTTTGATGCCATAGCGTTCCGCAACACGATAGGCTTCATCCTTCACCGGACAAGCATCAGCATCAATGTATAAGGTTATCGGTCGTTGATTCATCTTCGCCTTGCTGTTCTACGCTTTGCTCGTCTTGTTCCTGCTGCTGCACGATTGCCCGCACAAGTTGTCCCGGTTGTTGCTGACGGTTGCGGTAAAACATGATTGCCGCATTCATTTCGCCACCCAGAATAAAAATTGCGCTTAACATATAAAGAAAAATGATGGCCACCATGATTGATGCCAATCCAGCATAGGTGGAGACATAGTTTGCAAATGTTGCTAAATATTGGGCAAACACCATGGACGCAACAACCCAGACAAGCATTGTCACAGCTATACCTGGTAGAATATCCGTTAATTTGCGCTTTCCTGCTGGCAACCATTTGTGTGCCACAAGCAAGCTAACAAACAACACCACCACCGCAATTGCATAACGCCAGATTCGTATTGTACCAACATATTGCGCCACAGCAGGATAATCATGCTGGACAATATTGATAACCAAAGGTGCAAGAACCAATAAAAAGCTAATCACCATCAGGCCGATAGTGCCAACCATAACAAAGAACAAACTTTGAAACCGGCAAAAAAATATGCTGCGTTTATCAACCACTCGATAGGCACGGTTTAATGCTGTGCGCAAAGCCTCAACACCATTGGAAGCAAAATAGGCTGTGCCGATAACCGAGATTGTCAACAATCCGCTCCGCTGGATTGTCATGACATTAATAACTTCTTTTACAATGGGGGTGGCAATGGCATCGGGCAGCATTTTTAACAGAGCGTTGACACTTTGCTGCGTGTAAGCGCGCGCGCCCACGAAACTGGCAAGCGATGTTGCAAAAATAAGAAATGGAAACAGTGCGAGCAGCCCCGATAATGCCACATGACTGGCAAATGCACTACCAGAATCACGGAAATAATGGCTAACCGCATTATACAGAATGCGCCAGCTATAGCGGAAAGGTCGCAACATAAACGTCAGTTCTTTCTTTATAACCGTATTCTACCACAAAAGTGCATCTTGGACACAGACTCCCATATTGTATAAAAATTATTTTTTTTGAATGCAATTTTTTGCCGAAACCTGATCTATCTATTAGTTTATCCGTTTACATAACGTGATGCATATCGAAATCTGGATTACCTTGTCTTACAATTCGTACTAATCGTCAGGATAAAGAAAAATGGTTAAGCTTAATAAAATTTACACGAAGACCGGAGATGACGGAACAACAGGCCTTGTAAACGGTCCTCGACGTTCAAAAGCAGACTTGCGTGTTGAAGCGTATGGTACAGTGGATGAAGCAAATGCTGCCATTGGCATTGCGCGCCTTGAAACAACAGGTGAATTGAATGACATGCTTGCCCTTATCCAAAATGATCTTTTTGATCTTGGATCAGACCTTGCGTCTCCATTAGACAATGCAGAACAGCCAAGCTTGCGTATTATCGCAAGCCAGACAAAACGTCTCGAAGATGAAATTGACCGGTTAAATGAATTGCTTACGCCGCTGACATCCTTTGTTCTTCCCGGTGGATCGCCTGCCTCAGCCCATCTACATTTGGCACGCACCATTGCGCGCAGGGCAGAACGGGCTATGGTTACCTTGAGCGCCAAGGAAAATGTCAACAAGGAAGCGCTGATCTATATCAACCGTCTATCGGATTTTCTTTTTGTTGCCGCGCGTTATGCAAATAATGTTGGCAAAGGCGATGTATTGTGGGTGCCCGGCCAAAATAGATAATGCCAAAATGGATGGCGACAAAATAGGTAATGTTACAATGCTATCTCAAAATAGTATGTAATACTTGTCTATAGGCTGCATGATCGAAATGGCTAAAAGTGAGGTGAATTATTGATTGACCGCTTTTACCGCTCATGCAGCATTAATTTATAACAATGAAACTATTTAAGCGCTTATAAGGCTCATGGATTTTTAGCAAATATCCATGCGAAATTGTGTTATCTTAAGGATAACAGCCAATAAAAAAGTTGCCTTCAGCAATCAAGCTTGAGGCAACTTTTCGCATTAAACAAGCGCATCATTAAAGTAAGCGCAAATCATTTTGCCCATAAGAGCAAAACACCAAATATTAGTCTTGCAATACGCGACCACGTGTTTCAGGCAGCATAAATGCAGCAAGGAAGAACAGGCTATAAGCCCCTGCCGCAAATATTGCCACAGCGTTTCCTAAGCCAACTTGCGAAGATAAGTAACCTACAAATGTCGGGAACAAGGCACCCATCCCTCTTCCGAAATTGTAACAAAAGCCCTGACCTGATCCGCGCAAACGGGTGGGAAACAACTCTGTTAGAAATGCACCCATGCCAGAGAAATAGCCCGACGAGAAAAAGCCAAGCGGAAAGCCCAAAAACCATAACATCGTATTGGAAAATGGAATAAGCGTATAAACCAGAACCACAACAATTGCACCAAGTGAAAACACAAGGAAAAGCATACGGCGACCAAATCTGTCAGACATCCATGCGCCAACCAGATAACCCACAAATGAACCGACAATAAGGGTAAATAGGTACCCTGTCGATGAAAGGATTGATAGGCCACGTTCT
This sequence comes from uncultured Bartonella sp., assembly GCA_946478665.1. Classification (GTDB taxonomy): domain Bacteria; phylum Pseudomonadota; class Alphaproteobacteria; order Rhizobiales; family Rhizobiaceae; genus Bartonella. The sequence continues at coordinate 50,737 of CAMLCZ010000008.1, forward strand.
GTTGTCAAATACCGTGGAACCCAAGTTGTGATAGCATAATAGCCTCCTTGGCAACCAGCAGACGCAATCGAAGCAAATATTGTTGTCGACAAAATATCGCCTTTAAAAATTTCCCAAATTTTAGGACTATGGCCGGTTTTTTTAGCTTCCATACGTGTTTTTTTCGCTATTTCCGGTTCTTTCACATGGCGGCGGATATAAAAAATAAGAAGAGCGGGAAAAGCACCAACAACAAACATATAACGCCATGCTATTTCTGGATCGACAACAGTGAAAAGAATAGCTTGCGCAAGAACAGCGCCACCCCACCCTATCGCATAACCAGCCTGAACACAGCCCACCGCGCGACCACGATATTGGGCACGAATGGTTTCACCCAGCAAAACGGCTCCAGCCGCCCATTCGCCACCAAAGCCTAGCCCTAAAAGAGCGCGGAATATCATTAATTGTTCAAAATTTTGCGCAAATGCACAGAGCAAAGAAAAAACTGAAAACCAGATGATCGTTACTTGTAGTGTGATGACACGGCCAATACGGTCTGCAAAGAAACCAGCAAGCCAACCACCCACAGCAGAAGTAAGAAGTGTGATTGTAACAGCCATTCCGGCTGTTCCTTCTGCTATATGCCACATAGCGATGATTGTACCGATGACCAGCGGATAAATCATCACATCAAGTCCATCAAGTGCCCAACCAGCAGCACAAGCCCAAAACGTGCGCTTTTCATCGATATTCATATCACGATAGAAAGCGGTCAAACTTGTATCTTCTACCTTTACAATTTTCATATCTTCACTGTGCATAACATCTCCTTATTCCCTCCATATTTTATGAAACAAAACATGGCTCCGCATCACATTTCCACATATGTTCCATGTTCCAATTCTTTCAAAAAAGGACGCACAAAACATCATGCGGAAAAATTCCATTCTTCCCGAATGAAATAACTTATCACTACTTCATGGATAAACCATCAATGAGCGTAAAAAAGCGTCTGAAATTCAAGATTTTAAGCCAGTCTTTCGCTAAGTAAATTGCTTGAACGCGCTTTTAAAACCTTGATCTAGATTACCTTATTATATCACTAGTTTTATCAGCTAGCATACAAAACCCAAGCCAACAAATAATTTCATTATTTGTTCAATGCCTTTCCCCGATTTTTGACTTGGGCAAAGGCTTGGTTATTCCATTGATATATTATCGAAATTTTCCACCTAAATGCGCTTTAAAAATTTAAGTATAGCTAAAAATACCTGTCCGGAACTTTAAATCCTTGCCATTAATTTACGATACGAGTTTGTAAAATAACGGTGAGTGACCTGAAGACCTGATAGCACTCATATACGCGTTTTTTCTGGGATAATGCGATCTGGTGGGCGGTGGTGATCAAAAAAGGCCCTTATATTTATGATGACTTTTTCACCCATATCCACCCGGCTTTCAACGGTTGCCGAGCCCATATGAGGCAGCAATACCACTTTGCCTTGTCTTGCCAATTCAACCAAAGCAGGATTGAGGATCGGCTCCTTCTCAAAAACATCGAGACCAGCGCCGGCAAGGCGTTCCTCACTTATCAGGCGGGTAAGAGCATCTTCATCAATAATTTCACCGCGAGCAGTATTTACAATATAGGCTGTCGGCTGCATCAGAGACAAACGTTCTGCTGAAAGCAGGTGGTGTGTGGCTGATGTTAAGGGACAATTGACCGACACAATATCCATCTCTTTCAGCATATCATCAAGATTATCCCAATAAACCGCCCCAAGTTGCTCTTCTATTTTTGTGCTAACGCGATTGCGATTATGGTAATGAATGGAAAGACCAAACGATTTTGCCCGTTTTGCTACGGCTGTACCGATACGCCCCATACCGATGATGCCAAGCTTTTTTCCCCATATGCGGCGTCCTAACATCCAATCCGGTGACCAGCCAGGCCAAATACCACTTTTATCAAGAATATTTGTTCCCTCTACCAAACGGCGCGGCACAGCCAAAATAAGCGCCAATGTCATATCGGCCGTATCTTCTGTTTGAACATTCGGTGTATTGGTGACGAGGATACCACGTTCCGTGGCAGCTTTTATGTCAATATTGTCGGTACCATTCCCAAAATTGGCAATAAGCTTCAAATTAAGGCCAGCGTAATCAAGCAAATCCTTATCAATAATATCGGAAATTGTTGGCACCAACACATCCGCGCGTTGTACCGCCGCGATTAATTGTTGGCGAGACATTGGACCATCAGAATCAACCAATACCGTGTCAAAAAGCTCGCTCATACGCTTCTCAATCTGATCCGGAAGCTTACGTGTTAAAATAATCAGCGGTTTTTTCTTGCTTTGCATGCAAATCCTCAAAATATTTCTAACGTTTTGCCAAATCGTTGAGACCTCTTTAACCAGCTACATGTCATATGGACACCAGACTAGCGAGTCTGTCCTGCTTATAGCAGAAATGCATCTAAATAACACAAAAGAAGAGAGGCCAATGGTAGACAGTTCTGACTGGTTTCGATTTTCGACCATAATCGGCATTTTTGTATCTTTATTAAGCTTGACTGCGATTATCATGCCAGCCACGACTTATGCGCAAGATGCGCCTGAAAATCTTGGTCCTAGTGGTCTTCCTTTGCCCCGTTTTGTTTCCATAAAACCAGCGCGTGTTAATGTTCGTGTTGGTCCAGGAAGAAACTATACCATTGTTTTTTCCTATCAAAAACAAGGACTCCCTGTAGAAATTACCCAAGAATATGACCAGTGGCGAAAAATACGCGATTCTGATGGTGATGAAGGCTGGGTTTACCAATCGCTTCTGTCTGGCCGGCGTACTGCCATGATAACACCGTGGCAGAAAAATAAATCAAAACTGGCACCATTGCGCCGTCAGCCCAGTGAAAATGCCGCACTTGCCGCTGAATTGGAACCAGGTGTTCTTGGTACAATACATCAATGTGACGGTACATGGTGTGAACTTGATATTGGCCATACAAGAGGCTGGATTACACAAGACCAGCTTTGGGGCGCCTATCCGGGTGAAAAGATAAAAAATTGACCGTAAATATGATTTTCCCCTCCATTTACAAAACGATGAAAGCGTCCATCACGCGTAAAATGCAGGGGGAATATGCCTTAAACGGTGTTGTCCTATTCAAAGCCTTTACAATTTGATGAACAACAAACCGAAAAGCCGATAATCTGGCATCATTTTTCAAAATGACAGTTGGTAGTCAAATAATCCGATTATAGGATTGTTCTTATCCTATCAAATTACTGTAACAACAAGATCATCTAGCCCGTCAATGTGACCAACCAACCGATCACCCTTATGAACCTGTCCAACACCTGCCGGCGTACCTGTCATAATAATATCGCCAGCCTGCAAGGTAAATAATTGCGATAGATAGGATATCATATCCGGTATTTTCCAGATCATCTGATCGAGATTACCAGACTGGCGTGGCTCACCATTAATCATGAGGGTAATTGCGCCTTCATTCATAGGTTTGGTTTGCGATTTTTCAATAATATGCGTACATGGCGCAGAATGTTCAAACGCTTTGGCCGTCTCCCATGAGCGTCCAGCTTTTTTCAATTCGGCCTGTAGGTCGCGGCGTGTCATATCAAGACCCACTCCATAACCAAAAACGCAATCTTCTGCTTCATCTCTGGTTAAATTATCGCCACCTTTTTTAAGGGCAACAACCAACTCAATTTCATGTTCCACATCATCGCTTTGCGGTGGATAAGGAAAATTGCCATCCAATACCAAATTGTCAGGATTTTTCTGAAAAAAGAACGGTGCTTCTTTTGAAGGATCGTGTCCCATTTCTATAGCGTGGTCAGCATAATTTCTTCCCACACAATAAATCCGATGAACAGGAAAAAGCTTGCTACTATCTTTAACGGGTATGCTAACAGGCTGTGAAGGCGTAAAAACATATTCATGCATTGTAACGTTCCTTAGAAATTTTAATAATTTCCCTGCCCATATTAAACCACGCCAACACCACAAAGTATACTATATGACCATTAAGTGATATTGTTGGTCACTTCAAAATAATTGGTTGCCTTATTTTGCTTGTGTTGCCAGTAGGCGCAAGGCAAAGGCCGTGAAAATTCCTGCCATTAAAAAATCCAGACATCGCACATAACGAGGATTTTTCTTTAAAAATTTTGCAAATTTATCTGCGGCCAAAACCATCGTAATAGTAAAAGGCAATGAGATGGGAATAAATGAAAGGCCTAAGAACAATATTTTGCCTGAAGCATAAGGGTCTGCTGCATCAACAAATTGCGGTAGAAATGTAATATTAAAAAGAAGAACCTTGGGATTTAAAAGATTAATGCACAATCCAGTTAAATAATTTTTTCTAAAACTCTGACGGGCTTGCCTATTCTGATTAAGAGAAAAGCTGGATTTATTGCGTATTGCCTGAAATGACAGCCATAAAAGATAGACTGCACCCAATATTTTAAGAAGCAAAAATGCCATTGGAGACGCGACAATAAGCGCCGATAGACCTATGGATACGGCAATAACCTGAATGATAATGCCATTAATACATCCTAATACACAGCTAAAGCCAGCTTGTTTTCCTTGCGCGATACTTCTCCCGACAAACAAAGCCATATCTGGCCCAGGAATAAGCGTTAAAATTATTGCAGCACCAGCAAATTGTAAAAATATATGCCAATCGGGCAACCATGATACCATAAACATCGTGGTAAATGCTTTCATTCTATTTTCGTAAATTTTATTTGTATCTGTTTTTTCAAAACATAGTGCAAGAAATAACTTTGATTGCTTGCATGCAACCAATCTCCTGATAAAACAGAAACAACAAATCCTATTGGGCTCTCAATGATTGGATAGAAAAATGGAACAGTGGAAGAACGTTAAAAAAGTTGTATTGGCCTATTCTGGCGGCCTTGATACATCAATTATTCTAAAATGGTTACAGACAGAACTTGGTGCGGAAGTTGTTACTTTTACGGCCGATCTCGGTCAGGGCGAAGAGTTGGAACCAGCACGCCGTAAAGCAGAAATGCTTGGTGCAAAAGAAATATTTATGGACGATCTGCGCGAAGAATTTGTTCGGGATTTCGTTTTTCCAATGTTTCGTGCCAATGCTGTTTATGAAGGTATCTACCTTCTTGGTACATCAATTGCACGGCCACTCATTTCCAAGCACCTCATTGAAATTGCCAAAAAGACAGGCGCTGATGCCATCGCTCACGGTGCAACAGGTAAAGGTAATGACCAAGTGCGCTTCGAGCTTTCTGCCTATGCGCTTAATCCTGACATAAAAATCATTGCACCTTGGCGTGATTGGAAATTCAAAAGCCGTACAGAATTATTGGAATTTGCCCAAGCTCACCAAATTCCTGTCACAAAAGACAAACAGGGTGAAGCACCATTTTCAGTGGATGCCAACCTGCTACATTCTTCCTCTGAAGGTAAAGTATTGGAAGATCCTTCCGTGCCTGCGCCAGAATATGTGCATATGCGCACCGTTTCGCCAGAGGATGCCCCTGATAAGCCAACCATCATTACAATTGGCTTCAAAAAAGGTGATGCCGTTTCAATTAACGGCGAAGAGATGTCGCCCGCGACATTGCTTGCTAAATTAAATGATTATGGCAGAGATAACGGAATTGGCCGTATAGACTTGGTTGAAAACCGTTTTGTTGGCATGAAATCCCGTGGCGTTTATGAAACACCAGGCGGCACCATTTTATTGGCCGCACACCGCGCTATTGAATCAATCACACTTGACCGCGGCGCAGCTCATTTGAAAGATGAATTGATGCCACGCTATGCTGAATTGATCTATTACGGTTTCTGGTTCTCTCCAGAGCGTAAAATGCTGCAAGCAGCCATTGATCTTTCACAAGAAAATGTCGAAGGTGAAGTTACTTTGAAGCTTTATAAGGGCAATGTTATCGTCCAAGGCCGTAAGAGTGACAAGTCACTTTACTCTAGCACCCTTGTAACATTTGAAGATGACCATGGTGCTTATGACCAGAAAGACGCTGCTGGCTTTATCAAGTTAAATGCTTTGCGTCTGCGTACCTTGGCAGCACGTGATCGCAAATAAAACAACACTATTATAAATATAAAAGTCCCGAAATTACTTACTTTCGGGACTTTTTTGCAGCTATGCAGCTATATAGATGAAATCTGTCAATGCGCAGATGAGACAAATAATCGTCTTTTATCCGATAAATCCAACTGAAAGTGCTGACCTGTCTGGTCGCCCATCAAGGCTGTTTCACAACCGCTAAATCCATTGGCTTATTCTGCACCGTCTTTGCTATCAACTTGGTATCCATTGCCAGTCAAGTCATGCAACGCAACCAGACCGCTCAAACAACTTAAGCATAAACTTATCGCTTAATTCAGAGCTGCCTAGCCCGTTTTGTCTATCATTCAGACTTATGCCAGTACCCAACGAACTGGTATCCCTCTGAATATTTGATCATTGATCATTAAATTCCCGACCATAATAATCATTCCCAAAGTAAAACCGATTCCACCATTGATCAATTTTGGTGTTGGTACTGGGTCACGAACGATTGGTCCATCATTATTGCGTTGAAGCCTTACAAAATATAGGATGAAGCATAGGAATTCTATAAGTTGTAAAATGGAAGCAGATTTTTCGCCAAAGCCATCGCGTGCGCGGCATATAGCAAGATACATAGCAATAAAAGAGTATATAAATACTGGTATTGTTTCTATTATTCCAACCAATTGGGATGGCTTAACATCTATTTTACATAGAAAACTAATAAGAACATAGCTAACGATTGTAAAGAATAATGAATTTAATCCATGCAAAACTAGAAATGGCGACCGTGAAAGTGTTTTCTGATTACGATTTACAATATATGCTAATATTGCACCTAATATATAAGCAATAATATATTGCGTTATCGTAATAGATATGCCACGCAATACATAATTATATTCCAACATAATAAATATACATCCTTTATTTTATCCAGATATAAAATAGAATTTTATACCAATAGTTGTTATTATTCTTCGTTGTTTGGAATTTTTTTAATCTTAATTGAAAACTATATGCCCCCCAAACAGTCAGTCAATTTGTGGGTGGGGTATAAAAATACCCTGCTTTGTTGTCAAGGCAGGGCACTAAGTTGAATTATTAAATTGGATTAATGTTGTTCTACCGATAAACCATTTTCGTTGAGTTTCATTTCAACACCAGACGGTTTTAAATCCTGTTTTGCTTCCCTTTTATATGTGTAATATCCTAACGCGGCAACGACAACAATCAGCGCTCTGACAATACCACAAAGAACATTTCTATCTGTTAAATTAGTCCCTGCTTAAATTGCTAAAAAGGGAATTTCGGTCATTCATCTTATTTTAAAAAACATTCAAATAGAGCAATACTTTGATAGGTAAAAACATAATTATTATTGTCAGAATAAAGCCTATCCAGCCATTCATAAATTGTGGTGTTGGTATTGGGTCACGAATAATTTCCCCTTGATAATTATTTTCAACTCTGAAGGCCATTAACATCAAAGATAATACTGGTATCAATATTAAAAAGGCGGCCGACTTTTGACCAAATGCATCGCGTGCACGAAATACAGCAAGATACATTGAAACAAAGACCCAAAAAAATAACGGTATAGCCACAATTATCGCAGTAAACAGTGGTTGTTGTGCATTGATTATTTTTAACAATAAATCGGCTTTATACTCAAGAACATAAAAAACAATACAATTTACGGTATATAAAAAGAAAAATGGGACTCTTTCTAGAGTTTTATGACTTCTATTCATCACATAACCTAGTATGGCTCCCAAAATACAAGCTAAAAATAATATAAATGCTGTATAAATATCATAATCAGTAATCATAAAACTTATTACAATCCTATTCCTTATTATTTATAATAAATACAATATTATACCAATTTCTATTAGTAATTTTTTTGGATTTTTTCTAATTTTGATTGAAAAATTCATGTTCCCTTAGCAGTCAATCAACTTGCGTTCGAGGTATAAAAATACCCTGCTTTGTTGTCAAGGCAGGGCACTAAGTTGAATTATTAAATTGGATTAATGTTGTTCTACCGATAAACCATTTTCGTTGAGTTTCATTTCAACACCAGATGGTTTCAAATCCTGTTTTGCTTCCTTTTTATATGTGTAATATCCCAACGCAACAACAACAACAATCAGCGCTCCGATAATAACACAAAGAACATTTCTATCCATTAAATTGCTCCCTGCTTATTTTACTAAAGGGGAATATGGAGCACTCTTTGTTATTTCAAGAGCTGCTGTTTGCCAGCTTGTATCCTTGCAGTTGACCTGTCGATAAGCAAACAAAGCCGACAACAGACAAGAAGATGGTCTGTTGTCTTTATTTCAGCCTCTTTTCTTTATTTAATGCGCTTCATCCCAATTTTTGGCTGCTCGTGCATCAACTTTTAACGGAACGGATAAGGACACCGCCGGCATTGTTGCATTTTCCATAACGTTTTTAACAACGCTAATTGTTTTCTCGACTTCCTGTTCAGGCACTTCAAATATTAATTCGTCATGCACTTGTAACAGCATTTTGGCTGAAAGTTTTTCGCTGTTTAATGCTGCATCCATTTTAATCATAGCACGCCGTATAATATCGGCGGCCGCCCCTTGAATAGGGGCATTTATTGCGGCACGCTCATTAAAGGCGCGAATTTGCGGATTTGACGCATTAATCTCTGGGTAATGCGCCCGTCTGCCAAAAATTGTTTCGACATAGCCATGTTCATGCGCAAATGCCTTGGTTTTTTCCATATAATCCTTAATGCCTGGGAAACGTTCAAAATAGGTGCGGATATATTGCCCAGCTTCTTCACGCGAAATCCCTAGCTGATTGGCAAGTCCAAATGCAGAAATACCATATATAATGCCAAAATTGATAGCTTTAGCCCGTCTTCTGACTTCAGAAGGCATACCTTCAACAGGGACACCAAACATTTCCGATGCTGTCATTGCATGAATATCAAGCCCATGGGCAAATGCATCTTTTAACGCCTTAATGTCAGCAACATGAGCCAGAACACGCAATTCAATTTGGCTATAATCTGCTGAAATTAGCATATTACCTGGGCCTGCAATAAAAGCAGCGCGGATTTTGCGTCCTTCAGGTGTTCTAACAGGTATATTTTGCAAATTTGGCTCTGATGACGCCAACCGCCCCGTTGATGTCGCTGCCATGGAATAATTGGTATGAACTCTTCCCGTACGTGGTAAAATATAATTGGGTAGTGCATCTGTATAGGTAGATTTTAGCTTGGTTAATTGGCGCCAATCGACAATCTTGCGCGGTAGCTCATGGCCTTCCGCCGCCAAATCCTCTAAAACCTGTGCAGATGTTGACCATTGACCTGTTTTGGTTTTCGAGCCACCCGGTAAACCCATTTTACCAAATAAAATTTCACCCAATTGCTTTGGCGAACCAATATTGAATTTTTCACCGGCCAGCGTGTAAATTTCATCTTCAATGGCTGCTGCTGATTGTGCCAACTCGCCAGACAAACGCGATAATAACTGTCGGTCAACCAAAATACCGCGTTCTTCCATTCGCGCAAGAACGTCAACCAATGGCCGCTCCAAACGTTCATAAACGCGGCTAATACCTTGTGCTATGAGTTGAGGTTTTAAAACTTGCCATAAGCGGAGTGTAACATCGGCATCTTCAGCCGCATAGGCAGTTGCTTGTGCGAGATCCACACTGGCAAAACTTGTTGACGCTTTTCCGCTACCAACGACATCTTTATACGCTATTGGTTTATGACCTAACCAACGCTCTGACAGAGCATCCATACCATGCGTCAAAGTACCGGCATCAAGCACATAAGATAATAGCATTGTATCATCAAACGATTGGATAGTAATGCCATGCTGCTTCATGACCAACCAATCATATTTCATATTTTGCGCTATTTTTAGAATAGCTGGATTTTCTAGAACTGGCTGCAAAAGAGCCAAAGCCACCTTAATCGGAATTTGCCCTTCAACGTGTCCGCCCCCCAATAAATCTTGCGTACCGGCTACGTGATTAAGTGGGACATAAGCCGCTTTGCCAGCCTGCAGGGCGATGGAAAAACCGACCAGCTCCGCCTGCATTGGATCAAGTGACGTTGTTTCTGTATCAAAAGCAAAAAAGCCCTGATCCACCGCCAAATCAAGCCAATGTTTCAGTTCTTTCTCGTCAGTTATGGTTTGATATGCTGATACATCTATTTTCTGCGCCAATGCTTCTGTTTTACGCTTTTCAGCAAGTTTTTGTGGCGTATCTATTTGGTCTGTTGTGTGCGAATCCGCATCTTGCTTTTCTTGCTGCGGAATACCATCAACATCCGATCCTGTGTCCAGATCTGGACCATGGGCTTCTTCACCCCATTCAACCTCAAGATTTGTCGGCTGAATAGCACTGGCATCACAATCGGTTGCATCTGCAACACGACGGGTGAGTGTGTTAAATTCCATGGCCTTGAGAAAACCGACAAGCTGCGGCCCATTTGTAGGCTCCAACAACAATCCATCCAGCCCGATTTCTAATGGTACATCCGTTTTTAATGTAACAAGCTCTCGGGCGATTTTTGTTTGGTCGGCATAGGCCTTGATATTTTCGCGTCGCTTTTGTTGTTTTATATCATCAACATGCGCAAGTAGATTATCCAAGCTCCCAAACTCTTCAATCAATTGCGCTGCTGTTTTCGGGCCGATACCTGGAACACCGGGTACATTATCTGTTGAATCGCCAGTCAATGATTGCAGATCAATCATTTTTTCAGGCGGCACACCCCATTTTTCAATAACTTCGGCAATTCCAATCGGCCGATCTTTCATGCTGTCATACATACCCACCTGATCGGTTACCAACTGCATAAGATCTTTATCGGACGAAATTATTGTCGTTTTTGCACCATGCTGGCTCGCAAGAAAAGCGTAAGTGGCAATAATATCGTCGGCCTCGTAGCCTTCTTTTTCAATGCAAGGAACATTGAACGCCCGCGTGGCCTGCCGAATGAGGCTGAATTGCGGAATAAGATCTTCTGGTGGAGAGGGACGGTTTGCTTTATAGTCTGGATAGATTTTTTTTCTGAATGTATCAGAAGAATAATCGAAAATAACAGCAAAATGTGTTGGCACGACGCCGACAGCAGTGTCGCGTGCATCACAAAGGAGCTTCCACAACATATTGCAGAATCCGGCCAAGGCTCCGACTGGCAAGCCATCTTTTTTACGCGTCAATGGTGGTAGAGCATGGTATGCTCGGAAAATGTAACTTGATCCATCGACCAAAAATAGGTGATCATTTTTCTGCATCGTCAATCCTGAAAGCCGAATCTTTAAACTTGTAGGTAACAAACTTAACTATTTTTTTGTGTTTGCGCTTATTTATTTATATTTTTGCAGCTTTGTTAAAAAATATTAATGTTGTTGCCCTTGAAATGCCATCTTTAAATTCTTTTATATAACCCGTCGGCGAAAAGTCGATATCTCCGGTTGTTGGCTTTGTCCCCTGCCATATCCGGATGCAGCAGCCTCCTTTCCCTCTCCAGGCTGTTGCAAAGTGCAGTGATAAGACCGTTGTGGCATCCCCCTCTCCACAACGGTCTATTTTTTTGGCTCTCATTCAAGCAAGTTTTTTACGCTGGCCAGTTTATTCCATCCCAGTTTATTCCATCATTGTCTTTTTATACGTTTTTCTATCGTTTTTTCTTTCAATTTCTTGGCATCATTTTTTAAAAAACTTATAAAAAACGGTTTTCCTTTCTTATTCTTTTTAGCCTCTTTGTAATAACGAGAATCTGTATTAGAATAAGTTGTTCAACAATATTATTGAACTAAAAATAAAAATTAATGACTTAAAAATAAGTAGGGGAATACCATGAAATTTTTAGCAAAAAACTACATAAAAACAGGGATATACTTTTGTTTTGGTTTTCTTTTTCTAAGTTTTCAGGCTTCTGCTGAATTGCTGGAAAAAGGGAAACTTTCCATTGGTTCCGATTTGACTTATCCACCCTATGCTTACATGAGCGACAATAAACCAGCCGGCTTCGATGTGGAATTTTCACAGTTGCTTGCAAAACAAATGGAGTTACAACCGAATTTTGTAGATACCCGTTTTTCCAGTCTAATTACTGGAATTAGGTCGTTCAAATTCGACATTATTGCCTCAGCTATGTTCATTTCAGAAGAACGAAGCAAAGTCCTCGATTTTATTCCTTATATAAAAACGGGCAATTCGATGATGGTTTTGAAGGAGTCTTCCTTCCAACCTGAAACAGAAAATGACTTATGCGGTAAAACAGTAGGCTCTATCCGCGGCGGTGCATGGGTTCCATCTCTGCGCGCGCTCTCAACCAGCTATTGCAGTAAAAATGGCAAAGCTCAGTTGACTGTCAACGAATATGATACGGATCCACAAGTCACACAGGCATTACGCTTAGGTACCATTGATGTGCAAATGTCTGATGCCAGCGTGATTGCAAGTGTCATGGAGCGGTTTCCTGGCCAATTTCAGGTAACAAGCCATGAATTGATTTATCCGGTACTCATCGGAATTGGCGTTGGCAAAAACAATAAAGATATCAGCAAGCAAATTTCACAGGCTTTCGAGGCTATCCGGCAAAATGGAAGCTATGCCAAATTACTGGAAAAATATCACTTTTTTGCCCCTGATAAGAACGATATTGATGCTGCCATCAACAAGCTGAAATAAATCTGGCAAAGTGGAATGATACTATGGCGTTCGATTGGTATTATACATTCGGCCTGCTTGTGGATTCAAATTTCTGGTTTGCAACATTATTGGTCATTGAACTGAGCGTTATGAGTTGGCTTATAGCGGCGACTATTGGCTTTATTCTTGCTCAGGCAAAATTGTCCGATAAAACATTTATTTCACTAGCGGCCAGTGGTTATATCTGGTTTTTTCGCAGTTTACCCTTATTGGTTCTGCTAATATTTGTATCCTGCCTACCACAGATATTTCCTTCAACGCGCACGATACTATCAAGCGCGTTCATTACTGGGCTCATTTCGCTTGTACTAAGCGAAGCGGCATATATGGCAGAAATCCACCGTGGGGGGCTGATATCGGTCCCCCCTGGACAAACTGAAGCGGCAAAGTCGCTTGGCATTAAATTTTTCGGATTACAAAGACTGATTATTGTTCCGCAAGCATTAAAAATATCTATGCCGACTTTGGCAAATGAATTTGTCACGATCGTCAAGCTAACGTCGCTTGTTTCGGTCGTTTCATTGGCGGAAATTCTTGTCGTCGGCCAACGTCTTTACACGCAAAACTTTCTTGTTCTCGAAACAATGGCAGCCGTGGCTTTTTATTACATTGCCATCGTCACGGTTTTTAGCGTGGCATTACGATGGATAGAAAAACGCAGTGATGTGCGTTTTAAATCGCAAAAAATTGGCACAATTGATGACGAAACAATTCGAAAACGCATTGGACAAAATCTGAAATTTCCGGATCTATCTCAACAAAATAACGCTGTTTTAGCGCTAGACGCGCGTAAACTTTCAAAGTCTTATGGAACGCATAAAGTGCTATCCGATATAAACCTTGAAGTCAAAAATGGAGAGGTCATTTCAATTATCGGTCCTTCCGGTTCTGGAAAAACGACATTGATCCGTTTGCTCAACGGCTTGGAAAAAGCCAACCAAGGCGAAATTTTGCTACATGGCAAAAAGTTTATTCATGCCGAGCAAAAACCTTCCGGACATTCGACATTCTGGCAAGACCGCTCAATGATTGTTGACATCGGCATGGTTTTTCAGAGCTTCAATCTTTTTCACCATCGCACTGTGCTCGATAATGTATTGCTTGCTGCCCTTTATCATAAGCGGGGAACACGGGCGCAATTGACACCCTATGCCTATGCATATCTCGATAAAGTTGGCATGGCACATCATGCTTTAAAATATCCTCACTAATTGTCTGGCGGTCAACAACAACGCGTTGCAATTGCCAGAACGATGATGATGCAACCGAAAATTATTCTTTTCGATGAGCCAACATCTGCTCTTGATCCAGAAATGGTCGGCGAAGTGCTCGAAGTCATCAAAAAACTTGCACAGGCTGGCACGACTTTGGTGATCGTTACCCACGAAATGAGGTTTGCTTTCGATATTTCCGACAGGATCATTTTTATGGAAAACGGTTCCATTATTTGTGACTCCACACCGGAAGTATTGTTGGGAGGATCAGTTTTGCGTGTCAAAAAATTCCTTCAAACCAGCGGTTTAATAACAGGATAAAAATATGACCAAAGAATCCGCTTCTATCAGAATTAGTGCTGCGATACGTGAAGACATTTTTCGTGGGCAGCTTCTTTCCGGTACCAGCCTTATCGAAACAGAACTCACGGAAAAATACAAAGTTTCGCGCAATACATTGCGCGAAGCCTTCCAGTTGCTACATATGCAAGGCTTAGTCACACAGGAAAGAAACAAAAGTGTCCGCATACGGCGAATGACGCTCGCCGATATGAAAGATATTTTTGTTGTCCGGCGCCTTCTTGAACTCTCCGCGCTCGATCATCAGGAAGGCATCACCAATGAATGGCTTGATAAGATGAGACAGCTGATCGCTTGCGAAGAAAAAGCCGTTGCTTCTTCTCAGGCAAAAAGTATCGGAACCTATAGTCTTATTTTTCACCAGCATATTGTAGCGCTGCACAAAAGCGAACGCATTGATCAAATGTTTTCGACGATCATTCCTCAATTGCGTTTGATCTTCATTTCCGGTCCGCTTGAATTATCGTTTCAAACACAATGGGTGAAACGTGAATTCGAGATTTGGCAACTGTTATCGACCAATCAATTCGACAAAGCCAAACAAGCCTTGAGCGACTATCTCGATGACTCTGAAAAATATCTCATCACATCTTCAATTGATGATGAACAACCACTTGAAAGCTTATTAATGGAGGTAAATTATGGCTTATAGGGAAGCTGCTTACAGAGCCGAAGAAGGATCGGCACTAACAGTTGATAAAGAATTTTATGACCGTATTGCCCGCGCGGTGGGGCCTGATACACTTATTGATGAAATTGTCATTCCGATACGGGACGCTAAAGCATGGAAAGTTCCAGCTGGCCATGTCTTCCGCGTTAAAACTTTGGAAGGTCCGCAAGTCGGCGATTTTAATATATGGTCATCCGATGATCCTCGTGAACGTATGTGGGCGGCACGGACACGGCAATTACAACGGGCTCATGTCAGCACTTATGACCGTTTATGGTCGAATTTACCGTTTATCCGCCCAATGGTAACCATTATAGAAGACACGCTGGCAAATTATGGGGTTGATGAAGACGGTGGCAGAATCCATGACCTTCTCGGCACACGATGTGACCCTTACGTAAACAGATTATTGACTGGCAAAGATTTTAACTTTCATTGCCATTCAAATTTAACACGCGCGGTATTGCCACTCGGCCTTACTGAATTCGATGTCCACGATGTGCTTAATATCTTCCAATGCACAGGTCTTAACAGCGATGACCAGTATTTTATGAAAGACTGCCCAGCAAAACCAGGTGACCATTTGACATTTTTTACAGAAATCAATGTTTTATGTGCATTGTCATGTTGCCCTGGAGGAGACCTTTCCATTGATCTGTGGGGGCCAGATGCGCGTGATCCACTGGAAACATGTCATCCTATTGGTATTGAAATACACAAAGTAGACAAAGCACTTCTTGAGGGCTGGAAACAGCCAGAACGTTCGCCCTATGCAGGTTTCCACGGGCTAAAGCTCGATTCGGTTGATTGGAAAACACGCAAAAAACAGTTATCGGGTTGTGGTTGTTGAATTTGCAATAATTCGACGACTTTATCACTAAAGTAAAATTCAAAGATTGAGCTGGAAAGACACTCGGCTCAATCTTTAATGTGGCTCCACATGGCGTTTTCGCCAATTTTTGTAAGCAAAGCGTCATGGGCTGCTTTATCTTCTTCACTTAATCGGTTTGGCAATGGTTGAGGACGCGCTTTCAGAACAATTTTGCCCTGATCCTCATTTTCATTGGATTTTCTATCGGTATTTGCGCCACCAAATCCCAATGCACCCTGTTTGCCGCCAATAAGCTCAATATAAACATCTGCCAGAATTTCAGAGTCGAGCAACGCACCGTGAAGAGTACGGCGTGAATTATCTATGCCGAAACGTTTACACAAAGCATCCAAAGAATTTGGCCCCATGGGAAATTTTCTTCGTGCCATGGCCAATGTGTCGATGATACGATCAACACTAATCAATGGTTTGTTTATTCTACCAAGTTCTGCATTGAGAAAGCCAAGGTCAAAACTGGCATTGTGGGCGATAAGCGTTGCGCCCTCGATGAAATTTAGAAAGTCATCGGCAACTTCTTCAAATTTTGGCTCATCTTTCAGCCGTTCATTGGTCAATCCGTGAACTGCTACAACCTCATCTGGAATAATGACACCCTGAGGATTCAAATATACATGGAATGTTTTTCCCGTGAGATAACGGTCGATCATTTCAACACAACCGATTTCAACAACGCGGTCGGTTTCTTTATGAAGTCCCGTTGTTTCCGTATCAAAGATTATCTCACGCATAAAAACAGCTTTCTTTTGTATCCTATCGAAAGTTTATAAATGAAGTTCAGACTTGCATAGTGGTTTTATCCACTTTCGCGTTATTTTGTCACAATAAACCTAACTGGCACGCAATCTGAAATTCTATTTCAGAAATTTTCTGTTATAGGCCGTTTTTATGCACAATCTGGGAAAATAGGCTGTCCCTCGCATCAATTCCGCCAAGGAAAACTACCTTTTTAACAAGACTGAGCAGGGTTGGTATGCCCCATTATCAGCGCCCACCAATTAAATGGCTAACAATCTTATCAACTTCGTTTTCAGCGTATTCCAAGCCCTTACTGGTATCGATGATAAAATCGGCTCTCATACGTTTTTCGCTATCTGGTATTTGACGGGCTAGCACTGCCTGAAATTTTTCTTCTGTCCAGCCGTCGCGCTGCAACACTCGTTGACGTTGTATCTCCAAAGGTGCTGAAACAACGGCAATTTTATTAACCCGTTCCAGCCCACCCGTTTCAAACAATAAAGGTATATCAAGCACAACAAGCTTGTCGCCATTTTCACGGTGTGTTGCAACAAAGGCATTTTCTTTTTCACGCACCAGTGGATGAATAATCTTTTCCAATGAAACAAGCTTTGCAGGCTCTTGCACAATTTGCCGTGAAATCTTAGCCCGATCTATGTGATTATCAGTCAAGCAATCTTCAAAAATTGCTGTAATGCGTTTTATAACACTTTCGTCCTGATAGAGCTGATGCACCGTTTCATCGGCATCATAAACAGGAATACCCTTCTGTTTGAAGAATTTTGCTGTCGTGGATTTTCCCATGCCGATTGAGCCGGTAAGCCCTAGAACAATCATTTTTCACCCATACTACGCAATATTTCTGATCTTAATTGTTCATCGACTTCTGGTCTAACACCAAACCAACGTTCAAATCCGGGTACCGCCTGATGTAACAACATACCAATACCATCAACCGTTTTGAGTCCAAGCTTTTGTGCTTGTGCTAAAATAGGCGTAATAAGTGGCGTATAAACAATATCTGTAACAAGGGCTGTAGGCTTGGCGGAATCGAGATTGATAAAGGTTTCATTTCTGGGTGTATTAAATCTGTTTTCCATTCCAAGAGATGTTGTATTGACGATAAAATCGACCTCGCGCACCAAACTATCCAATTTATCCCATAAATGAGCTTGAACAGGTTTACCAAAATGCTCGGCAAGTTCATCAGCACGGGCTTTTGTACGGTTAACCAGATAAATACGGTCAAAACCACGTTGTTTCAAAGTATAGATAACAGCGCGTGATGCTCCACCTGCACCGATTACCAAAGCGGTACCGCCTGCCCAACCCGGTGCAAAGTCATCAAGATTAGCGGCAAATCCATAACCATCCGTGTTGGTTGCGCAAAGATGCCCGTTTTCAAACCACAATGTATTGGCCGCACCAATGGTTGTTGCAATGGCATCCTTTTTTTCCGCTAGGCGAAAAGCTTCACTTTTATGCGGTATCGTAACATTACCTCCACAAAAGCCCTGATTTTGCAGTGTATTGATAAAGTTGGAAAACTCTTCTGGCGCTACTTCTATCGGATCATACTGACCAGATATATTGTATTTTTTCAGCCAGAAACGATGGATTTGCGGCGAACGTGAATGGAGTACCGGATAGCCCGTTACAAAAGCGTGCGGAGCTTGATGATTTTTTTCATCTACCATCTTATTTATCAATGATTCCCAATATACGAAGATTTTTTAACAATACCAAAAGCGGTAAGCCAATTATTGTAAAATAATCGCCTTCAATTTTTTCAAACAATTGAATACCTTCACCCTCTATCTGATAGGTACCTACACTTCCCAATATCTTTTCACCAACATTTGCAAGATATTGTTGTATAAATTTGTCTGAAAGCGGATGCATTTTCATGGACGCTGTGGCAACATCTGCCGCGATCACTTCACCATTTTTTACCAGAACAATTCCGCTATGAAGATAATGTGTTTTGCCTGAAAGCGCGGTAAGCCGGTGGTAAGCTTCCTCTAAGTTATGTGCTTTGTGAAGGACTTGTCCCTCAAATTCTAGTGTTTGATCACACCCGATAATGACTGACTGAGGAATTCGGCGGGATACATCTTTTGCTTTTGCTTCCGCCAATTTCAGTGCCAATTCTTTTGGTGTAATGTCACCAAAAGTAGCATCCAATTGTCTTTCGTCAATTTTAGCACCTTCAACACCGAATGTTAAACCGGCATTTTTCAATAATTGCGCGCGAAAAGGGCTCAATGAGGCGAGGACGAGTGTGTCTTTATGCATGATTATATCTTTTAAACAGACTGTTACTCTTTTTGAGTACGGGCATATAATTCAAGGATAGCGGTAGCTGTCTCTTCAATTGAACGCCTTGTTACATCTATCACAGGCCAGTTATTACGCGCACAAATTCTTCTCGCATAAATAAGTTCTTGGGCAATATTGCCGCGGTCGGTATAGCTTTCCGTCATAAGCCCACCGCCAATTTCGCGGCTTTGTCTTACCTGACTAATCCGCTCGGCAGATGCTATAAGCCCGACAATAAGAGAATTTTTAGCCTCGAATAATTCTGCTGGCGGTTCGACCGATGGTACAAGTGGAACATTGGCTGTTTTTATACCGCGATTAGCAAGGTAGATGCTGGTTGGTGTCTTTGATGTTCTTGAAATGCCGACAAGAATAACATCTGCATCAGATAGTCCGTCAGTCAATTGCCCGTCATCATGATCCATTGTGTAATTAAGTGCTTCAATCCGTTTGAAATAATCAGCATTTAATTCATGTTGTGCACTGGCGCGCCGATTTGCTGAAATCCCTAAATAGGAATGAAAAGCTCGAAACAATGGATCTAGAACCGAAACTGCTGGGACACCAATTGCTTGGCAGGCAGAATCAAGTTCCTTGGCCATGTGATCATCAACAATGGTATAAAGAACAATACCGGGTTCACGACCAATATGAGTGATAACCTCGCGTAATTGCGCGTCATTACGAATCATCGGATAGATATGCTCTATCGCCCGCGCTTCTTCATATTGTGATGCAACGGCTCTTGCTGCAGCGATGAGAGTTTCCCCAGTTGCGTCAGAAATCATATATAAATGGAAGTCCATTTTCATTTTTTTCACATGATTCACAGGTGGTTGTTGATAATAGTGCAAAGTATGTGTGCGTTTCCCACAATCTTAAAAATCAGAGGATAACTCATGAATGTTATACACAACCTTGGAGCCTGTGGGAAAGTTAAAAGTTAATTTTTTAATTACGGGGATAACTTCCATTGTGAGGCAAATTTTTTAAGAGATTAGCGGTAAAAATCTCATTCATTAAATAAATTGTTTTTATAAGATTATTTTCCATTTTTGATAATTTGCCAGCCTTTGAATCATGAATTTTAAAAATTATAAAAAAAATCCATGACTTTTGTGGAAAAAACTTGGTTAATAAATAATTAACAGTAAACACAGACTCTAAGAATCAGAATCCCTTTTTAAAAGTATTTCTTTCTTTAAAAGGCCTGTTGGAAAAGTGAGTGCATATAATGACAAAAAAGGTCCTCGATGTTTTACAAGGAAAAAGAGTTTCATCACCACCCATCTGGTTGATGCGACAAGCAGGACGTTTTTTGCCTGAATATCGAAAAGTTCGTGAACAAGCAGGAAGCTTTCTTAATCTGTGTTATAATCCTGAATTGGCATTTGAAGTGACAATGCAGCCTATTAGACGATTTGGTTTTGACGCTGCTATTCTGTTTTCTGATATTTTAGTCGTACCCCATGCATTGGGTCGAAATCTTCGTTTTGAAGAAGGTGAAGGTCCGATACTCGATCCTTTATCCTTAGATGACATTGCACGATTAAACGTTGAAAAGGCTCAGGATAGATTATCGGCTAGTTTTGAGACATTGCGATTGTTGAAAAAGGGTTTACCTGAAGATACAACCCTTATTGGCTTTTGTGGTGCACCATGGACTGTGGCAACCTATATGATAGCCGGTCGTGGTACATCGGATCAGGCACCTGCCCGTTTGTTTGGATTTCGTCATCGCCAAGAAATGAAGATGTTATTGGACAATCTTGCAGATGTTTCAGCAGATTATCTCATACATCAGATTGAAGCCGGCGCAGATGTTGTGCAGATTTTTGATTCTTGGGCGGGTATTCTGGATGAGGCAAGCTTTGAAGCTTATGCCGTAGAACCCGTTAAACGTATGGTTAGTCGAATAAGGTCAGTTTACGCAGATGTTCCTATTATCGGTTTTCCAAAAGGAGCTGGTGCGCTTTATAAGGATTATGCTGAAAAAACTGGTGTAACAGCTGTTGGCCTTGATTGGTCAGTGCCAATTTCATTGGCTAAAGAGTTGCAGAAAAAAGCACCTGTTCAGGGAAATCTTGATCCATTAAGACTCGTTGCCGGTGGTGAAGCTTTGAATGATGGCGTTAAGGCTATTTTGAAACATTTAGCCAATGAACCGCTGATATTTAATCTTGGTCATGGTATTCCACAACAAACACCAATAGAAAATGTGGAAAAGCTGGTGAAACAAGTCAGGAGTTTTAATCGATGAAATCGTCTCATAAGCCTATGACGACAGGTACAATATGGTTGCGTGCTGTTGTTTCAATATTGATAGTTGTTATAGTTTTGTGGGGGTTGTTTCACGTGAATCCAGACGATTATCCTAGTGCTGTTTTATGGATAAAAGCGGTTCATGTTATAGCCGTTATAAGCTGGATGGCGGGAATGTTATACCTGCCACGATTATTTGTTTATCATTGTCGTGCAGAGATCGGCAGTCAACAATCAGAAACGTTCAAGATTATGGAACGTCGCTTATTACGGGCAATTATCAATCCTGCAATGATTGTTTCATGGATAACTGGTTTATGGATGGCTTGGGAAGTTTATCGGTTTCATGGTGGTTGGTTACATTTCAAACTGACAGCCGTGGTTTTATTATCTGGTTTTCACGGTGTATTATCGCGCGGTGTCCGCCATTTTGCTGAAGATAGAAATAATTTTTCAGAAAAAACATGGCGTATTTTGAACGAAGTGCCAACCGTTTTGATGATAATCGCCGTTATTGCTGTGATTGTGAAACCGTTTTAATGAAAACAACTTGATTTATCAAAAATTGAGGGATAACAGATAAGAAAATTTCTTTTTCTATTTTCCATGCTTTCCAAAAATTGGAACAATTAATTGGAAAATGGCTCTCCATCTACAATAAGAGCAGATATTTATGCAAGAAATGCAACAGATGAAATTACAAGAGCTTAAGAGCAAAACACCCGTTGAACTTGTCGCTTTTGCGGAATCATTGGAAGTTGAAAACGCTTCCTTGATGCGTAAGCAAGAACTGATGTTTGCTATCCTTAAAAAATTGGCCCTTCAAGATGTTGAAATTATCGGTGAAGGTGTCGTAGAAGTTCTTCTCGATGGATTTGGATTTTTACGTTCGGCAGATGCAAATTATCTTCCAGGTCCGGACGACATCTATTTATCACCGTCTCAAATTCGTCGTTTTTCACTTAAAACGGGTGATACTGTCGAAGGTCCTATTCGTAGTCCTAAAGAAGGCGAACGATATTTCGCTCTACTGAAAATCAATACCATCAATTTTGAAGATCCAGAAAAGATCCGTCATAAGATCCATTTTGATAATTTAACACCTCTTTATCCAAATGAACGTTTAAGAATGGAACTGGAAGACCCGACAGGTAAAGATATGTCGGCACGTGTGATTGATCTGGTTTCTCCTTTGGGTAAGGGACAACGTGGCTTGATTGTTGCACCACCAAGAACCGGTAAAACAGTTCTATTACAAAACATCGCCCATTCGATTACAGCCAATCATCCAGAATGTTTTTTAATTGTTTTATTGATTGATGAACGTCCGGAAGAAGTGACGGATATGCAGCGTTCCGTGAAGGGCGAAGTTGTATCTTCAACATTCGATGAACCAGCTTCCCGTCACGTACAGGTTGCAGAAATGGTTATCGAAAAGGCTAAGCGCCTCGTTGAGCATGGCCGCGATGTCGTTATTCTTCTGGATTCGATCACCCGTCTTGGCCGTGCCTATAATACGGTTGTGCCATCATCTGGTAAGGTTTTAACCGGCGGTGTTGATGCAAATGCGTTACAGCGTCCAAAGAGATTTTTTGGTGCTGCCCGTAATATTGAAGAAGGCGGATCACTAACCATTATTGCTACAGCATTGATTGATACTGGTAGTCGTATGGATGAAGTGATTTTCGAGGAATTCAAAGGTACAGGTAACTCGGAAATCGTACTTGATCGCAAAGTTGCAGATAAGCGTATATTCCCTGCAATGGATATTTTGAAATCCGGTACACGTAAGGAAGACCTGTTAGTATCGCGCCAAGATCTGCAGAAAATATTTGTTTTACGTAGAATTCTTGCTCCTATGGGAACAACGGATGCTATCGAATTTTTGATCGATAAATTGAAACAGACCAAAACCAATGGTGAATTTTTCGATTCAATGAATACTTGATATAATTATATCGGTTTGCATGATTAAATCCGTCCGGTTAAAAAAATCGGGCGGATTTTCTTTTATATTGGAAAAAGTGGTTCGGCTGCTTAATTCGTAGAGTTACGCGATGGTGCATGGAAGGAGATAGAATTGGATACGATATTTGCCCTTTCTAGTGGGAAACTTCCTAGTGGTGTCGCGGTGATACGCGTATCCGGTAATGAAGTTCAGAATATTATTACCAGCATTCGTGGCAAAGTGCCCCCTGCCCGTATGATGGCGTATGGACCACTCTACTCTCTCGAACATGAATTTCTGGATTCTGCGTTAACAGTATTTTTTCCGGCACCAAACAGTTTCACCGGTGAAGATTGTGTAGAATTTCATCTTCATGGCGGTAAGGCAGTTGTTGCGCGTTTCTTGGATGAGTTATCAAAATTTGAAAATTGTCGAATTGCTGAAGCTGGGGAATTTTCCAAACGTGCATTTGCGAACGGTAAATTGGATTTAACAGAGGCGGAAGGTCTCGCTGACCTCATTGATGCGGAAACAGAAAGTCAACGTCGACTGGCTGTTATGGGGGCTAGTGGTGCGCTAGCAGAACTTTATCGAGAATGGCGCCAAGAATTGCTTCAAGCAAGAGCGATGATTGAGGCGGAACTAGACTTTGTTGAAGAGCAGGATATTCCCGATTCTGTCTCTGATCGAATATGGGATAAATTAAAGCTGTTAAATTCAGCTATAAAGAAACACCTGGCCGATGGATATCGTGCGCAGGCGATGCGTGATGGCATTAAAATTGTTATCGCCGGTGCACCAAATTCTGGAAAGTCTAGTATAATCAATAGGTTAGCAGGAAGGGACGTCGCGATTGTTACCGATGAAGAAGGAACAACCCGTGATGCCTTGGAAATTCGATTGATATTGGCTGGCTTACCGGTGTTGGTTACGGATACTGCGGGTATTCGTGAGACGGCTAACAAAGTGGAAAAGATTGGCATTGATACCGCATTGAGGAGGCTACAAGAAGCTGATCTTATTCTCCATATTGAGGATATGAGTTCACCAGTGGAAATAACGCTGCCGGCGGATAATAAGGCAGAGATATGGCGTCTTGGAAATAAAGTTGATCTCGTTAGCGGTGATAGTCGTAAATGGCCAATCCAGTTTTCAGCAGAAACTGGAGAAGGATTTGAAGAGTTTCTGAACAAGCTCATTGATTTCTGTAATAGTTTTTCAGAATCACTTGGTGATTTGGTACCAGCGAGAAAGCGCCAGTTTGATCTTATAGAAGAAACTATCAGCGAAATAGATTCGGCGTTGATATTAAAAGATCTTGATTTAACACTTAGAGCTGAACATTTGCGTAGAGCAAGCGATATGTTGGGTCGTATTACCGGTGACATTGATGTTGAAGATATTCTTGATGTCATCTTTTCGCAATTTTGCGTTGGCAAATAAATGATTCACGTGAAACATTTCTCTTTTTCAGTGAATTGACTTGAATAATGATTCACGTGAAACAATCAGTGTGTTAAAGACCAACGATATTGCTTATTAAAGCGAACTTGATTCCTGTAATAAATGGTAATTGGTCGATGTTTCACGTGAAACGGGTACAGAAGTGACGGCTGGAATAAAATTGTTAGATAAGTTTGATGTTATTGTTGTTGGTGGCGGGCATGCTGGTTGTGAAGCAGCATCTGCTTCCGCACGTACTGGTGCACGTACGGCACTTGTCACAAATCATTTTTCGACAATTGGTACAATGTCATGCAATCCTGCAATTGGCGGTCTCGGTAAAGGTCATCTTGTTAGAGAAGTAGACGCTCTTGACGGATTGATGGGGCGTGCCGCCGATCAGTCAGGAATACAGTTTCGGCTATTAAATCGGCGAAAAGGTCCTGCGGTAAGAGGACCACGCACACAGGCAGATAGAAAACTCTATAAGCTGGCGATGCAAAACCTTATTCGTGAACAAGATAATCTTGTCGTGATCGAAGATGAAGTTGTTGATCTCTTAGTTAATGATAGAATGGTCAATGGTGTTGTCGGAAGAAATCACGGAGAAATAAAATCAGCAGCTGTTGTATTAACAACGGGTACGTTTCTACGCGGGCTTATTCATATTGGTGAAAAAACTTGGCCAGCTGGACGGATGGGTGAAGAGCCAAGTGATAGGCTTGGTGAACGTTTGGCTAGTTATGAAATAAAACTAGGTCGTTTGAAAACAGGTACCCCTGCCCGATTGAGTAAAAAAACGATAGATTGGGATAGGCTCGCAAAACAATATGCAGATGAAGATCCTGTTCCTTTTTCATTTTTGACAGATAGAATTGAAACACCACAAATAGAATGTGCTGTTACACGTACAAATGAAAAAACCCATAAGATCATTCAGGATAATTTGCATCGCTCTGCGATGTATTCAGGCGCAATTAAAGGAATTGGTCCGCGATATTGCCCATCTATTGAAGATAAGATTGTAAAGTTTGGTGAACGTGATGGGCATCAGATATTTTTAGAACCAGAGGGATTAGATGACGACACAGTTTATCCTAATGGTGTGTCGACTTCCCTACCAGAAGATGCCCAATATGCATTTTTGAAAACTATCGAAGGATTGGAAAACGTAAAAGTTCTTCAACCTGGTTATGCAATCGAATATGATTTTGTTGATCCTCGTCAGTTGAATGCCAGCTTGGAATTAAAAGCCTTGTCTGGTCTGTTCTTGGCTGGACAAATCAATGGAACAACTGGTTACGAAGAAGCTGCTGCTCAAGGATTGGTTGCCGGAGTAAATGCAGCAAATTACGCTTCAAACACAAAACCAATGATTATTAGCCGTTCTATGGCTTATATTGGTGTGATGATTGATGACCTGATAACGCGAGGCGTTAGTGAACCTTATAGAATGTTTACCTCGCGTGCCGAGTTTCGTTTGTCATTGCGCGCGGATAACGCCGACGAACGTTTAACCTCTCTGGGTGATGAATGGCATCTCATTGGCTCGCATCGTCTAACGCGTTTTCATGAGAAAATGCGGTTGATAGCACAAGCACGAGAATTATGTCAGTCGCTTCATATGACACCAAATGAAGCGTCCGATAAGGGTATACAAATAAAACATGATGGTGTTCGTCGTAGTGCGTATGACTTATTAGCTTATCCTGATATGTCATTAAATCAGCTTGCTGAGATTTGGCCTGAGCTTAATAATATTGATAGAAAAACAGCGGAAGCTATTGAAATAGAAGCACAATATGCTGTTTATCTCGATCGTCAGGCTAAAGATATTGCAAATATGCAAAGAGATGAACAGCTGCATATTCCTGATGATTTGGACTTCGATCATATCTCGGGTTTATCTAATGAGTTAAAAGCTAAAATAAAGCTCAGGGAGCCAAAATCTATTGCTGATGCGCAAAAGATAGACGGAATGACACCTGCAGCATTGTCTCTCATTATTACGCATATTCAACGGTTGCGTAACCAAAGCAAAAAGAGTGCGTAATGAGCGACACATTAGCTTTAAAATATGAAGGTCTGCAGAATATATTTCCTGCTGTTTCACGTGAAACAGTGAAACTGTTGGTGAAATATGAAGAAGCAGTTAGAAAATGGCAACCGCATATCAATTTGATAGCCAATGCAACCTTGCCGCAATTATGGACTCGGCATATTTTAGACAGCGCACAAGTTTATCCATTGGATATGGAAGCTAGTAACTGGTGCGATATAGGCTCTGGTGGTGGTTTTCCAGGTATTGTTACCGCTATATTCTTAAAGCAACATGGTAACGGCCACATAAAACTCATTGAAAGCAATGGCAAAAAGGCATCGTTTTTACGCAGCGTTATCGCAGAGTTGAATTTGCCTGCAACCGTATATCAACGCCGCATAGAAGATTGTTATCTTGAGATTGATAAAGTCCAAGTTATCAGCTCGCGTGCCTTGGCATCGTTGAAAAAGCTGTTTGAGCTGTGTCAGCCGTGGCTTGAAAAAGGAACGACCGCGCTGTTTCAAAAAGGGCAGGATTATGCCAGCGAACTTGAAGAAGCGCGTGTGGATTGGCTTTTTGATTTTGAAAAATTTAATAGCAAAATAGATGAGAAGTCGGTCATTTTAAAATTTAATAATGTCCGTCAGCGCAAAGGGTGAATTAAGATGAGCGAAACACGTATTATCGCCATTGCAAACCAAAAGGGTGGGGTTGGTAAAACGACAACTGCCATCAATCTGGCAACGGCTCTTGCAGCAATAGGCGAGACAGTTTTGGTTATGGATATTGATCCACAAGGTAACGCCAGTACAGGTCTTGGCATTGACCGTAATAATCGTTCACTATCATCTTATGATGTCCTTGTGAATGGAGCATCAGTTACAGATGCGGCGTTGGCAACGGAAGTTCCAAACCTATTTGTTGTTCCGTCTACGCTTGATCTACTGGGTGTTGAAATGGAAATTGCCCCTGCTCAGGATCGTATAACGCGCTTACAAAAGGCGTTGCGTGGTGATCCGTCAGTGACCGAAAAATTCACCTATATATTGATAGATTGTCCACCTTCCCTCAATTTATTGACATTGAATGCAATGGGATCGGCCAATTCAGTTCTTGTCCCACTGCAATGTGAATTTCTGGCCTTGGAAGGTCTTAGTCAATTGCTTGAAACTGTGAAACAGGTGCGTGGTTCGCTTAACCCATCGCTTGAAATACAAGGCATTGTTTTAACGATGTATGATGGGCGTAATAACCTTTCAAATCAGGTTGTCGATGATGTTCGATCATTTATGGGAGACAAGGTTTATAAGACTGTTATTCCGCGCAATGTTCGAGTTTCTGAAGCTCCATCATTCGGTAAGCCTGCACTTCTTTACGATTTAAAATGTGCTGGTAGCCAAGCTTATCTGCAATTGGCTTCGGAAGTCATTCAACGTGAACGGCGTTTAAGAGCCGCTTAATCCATAATTATGAATTGATAAACAAGGGAAATTAAATGAGCGATGATCAATCTAGAAAACGGTTAGGTCGGGGATTAGCCGCACTCATTGGAGATATTGATCTTGGTGTAAGCAAGCCGTCATCTCAACCACAAGAGATGATCGTGTCTGAACGTCAGGTACCGATAGAATTTATTTCCCGTAATCCACAAAATCCACGTCGGCATTTTACCGATTCCGAATTGGATGATCTTGCTCAATCGATACGAGAACACGGAATTGTTCAACCTGTCGTTGTGCGTCCTTCATCCGATCATCCGAACCGGTTTGAGCTGATTGCTGGCGAACGTCGTTGGAGAGCAGCGCAGCGTGCTAATTTAACCAGTCTACCAGTGATAGTTCGTGATGTTGATGACCGTACAGCACTGGAATTGGCTATTATTGAAAATGTCCAACGCGCTGATCTTAATCCACTGGAAGAGGGTATGGGCTATCAACAACTGATTGATGAGCATGACTATACACAACAGGATCTCGCACAAGTTATCGGCAAAAGCCGAAGCCATGTCGCTAATACACTTCGACTGTTGAAACTGCCTCCTAAGGTTCAGCAATTTATTAATGAAGGTCAGCTTTCCGCCGGTCATGCGCGCTGCCTTATTACTGTCGATGACCCACAGGCGCTTGCTGAGCGAATTATTAGGGAAGGGCTTTCGGTGCGCCAAGCAGAAGCACTGGCAAATGAACAGTCCAATCCAAAAGCGAAAAAGCGTACCCCTGCTGAAAAGGATGCAGATACAAAATCGCTTGAGAAACTACTAGCCGATGTTATCGGTATGAAAGTGGCTATCAAACATGGCAAAAAAGGCGGTGATGTTAAAATCCATTATTCGTCGTTAGAACAATTGGATGATATTTGCCGCAGATTGCAAAGCTAGATGAAGACTGAAGAAAAGTTCAATCTTTACTTAACGATTTTACATTATTCGGCTAAATATTTAATCGGCTAACAGAATATAGTTATTGATAACGTGCTCAAAGCATTTCATTAGCGGATAACATCATGATGTTACCCGCTATTTTTCCATCATTCACAATTAGGCCATCATATCCAAGTGAGAAAACCGCAAGGTCCTATGTTGATAAGATAAATCTAGCGTGGTTTTTTAGCCACAAACATTCAGCTCAAATAGGTATATTAATCAAAATAAACTATTAAAAACAATAGGTTATAGAATATCACTTATTGTTCCAAAACCTTACGAATGCGGTCTGTAAATTGTTTGCCAAATTCGAGATTTTCTTTTGAAACAGTTGTACTATCGTCGAAAATAGCATCTTGATCTTCCAGTGAAGAAGCTGCGGCTAAAGCCGCCTGTAAAGCTAGATACCCAACGACATAGTCTTTCGGCTCAAGTGCATTTTTTTTCAGAATATCCATAATTTTGGAATTTTTAGATAGGGTTGCGGTCAATCCCTCAATACTGCTGTCATTACCAGTATCAGCTTCAGAAAGTGTTATTGACGCATCTGCCATATCTTTCTGGATCGCTTCCATTTTTGCCAAAAAGTCTTCATTCAATGGATAAGTTGCGACAATTTTCGGATTACTGGTTGGAGAAATATAGAATTCGTCATTTTTCTGCGGCTTTTTCGGAGCCTCTTCCGAAAACGCACTTAAAGGCCAGATGACGAGACAAAGGGCGATGATAATTCGTTTTATAAACATTAGAATTGATCCTTGCGTTTTCTAATTTCAGCAAAAACAGCAACATCTGAAGCATCATTCATTGCAAGTGTCTGACGGATTGCCTGATTGTTGCAACGAAGAAATGGATTACAAGCTTTTTCGAGCCCAATTGTGCTTGGTAGGAACGATTCCCCAACGGCGATAAGACGATCAACTGCAGCGGCACGATTTATCAAAGCAATATTATCCGGATCGATTTTTTTAGCAAAGCGAGCATTGGATTTGGTGTATTCATGACCGCAATAAATTTTTGTATCATCGGGTAGGGCTTTCAACTTTTCTAGCGAAGAAAACATCATTTCTGCGGTTCCTTCAAAAAGACGTCCGCACCCAAGTGAAAACAGCGTATCACCAGTAAAAACGAGCTTATCATCCGGTAAATAAAAACAGATTGATCCAAGTGTATGGCCAGGGGTGCTGATAACTCTTACATTGTAACCGGCAAAGTCAATTGTCGAGCCTTCACTAACCTCTTCATCTATTCCGATAATTTTATCTGCTTCAGCACTCGGGCCAATAACTTTTGCCCCATACTGGCTTTTCAAAGAATTTATGCCAGCAATATGATCCATATGGTGATGGGTTACAAAAATGAAATTAAGCGAATACCCATGTTCTTTTAGCGCTTTGTCAATGGATGGTGCATCAGGTGCATCAATTGCAGCCGTTAAACCAGTGTTTTCATCATGAAGAAGCACGCCAAAATTATCGCTTCGGCAAATAAACTGGATGACTTTCATAGCAATCTCCATACAAATTCAGCTCGAATATCGATCTATTGATCGTATTCTTTCTCTTTGCCGCCGAGAGCAGTTGACGCATGTTTCATGACAAGTGGCATTTGCGCTATCATGAAAACAATTGTTATTGGCATGACTCCGAATACCTTGAAAGTTGTCCAGAAATCATCGCTAAAATTGCGCCAAACAATTTCATTCAATACGGCAAGGAATATAAAAAACCATGCCCATCTATAGGTTAATTTTCGCCAACCATCTTCATCAAGCTGAAAAGCAGAGTCCAAAACGTATCCAAGCAAGGATTTTTTAAAGGCTAATCCACCAAACAAAATAAGACCGAACAGTGAATTGATAATCGTCGGTTTCATTTTTATAAACGTATCGTTATGCAGCCATAGCGTGAGAAATCCAAAAATCAGCACAAAGACACCCGATATAAGTGGCATGATAGGAATTTTGCGTGCAATTAGCCAAGACACGGCCAAGGCAACAACAATGGCCACCATAAAAATGGCGGTAGCAGGAAAAATCGGCTTATCAAAATTTTTGAATAAAGCAATATTTTGCAACAGCCATTCGCCTTTGTAATTGGCAAAGAAAAATATGACCAATGGCCCTATTTCCAAAACCAATTTCAAAGTTGGTGACATATGCAGATTTTTAACTGCCTTGGTATCTTGTGGTTCTGGTTCGAAAATAGATTTACTCATTCATGCTTTCCTGCAATAGCCTCGGCAAAATCGTTGGCGGCAAAGGGTTCGAGATCGTCAATACCCTCGCCAACGCCGATAAAATAAACCGGTAATTTATATTTTGCGGCAATTGCCACAAGAATACCACCACGAGCAGTACCATCGAGTTTAGTCATAACCAGGCCATTAACGCCGGCAATATTTCTAAATATCTCGACTTGGTTCAGTGCATTTTGACCGGTCGTTGCATCAAGTGTCTGTAAAACTGTATGAGGAGCTTCAGAATCATGCTTACCGAGAACACGGACAATTTTAGCAAGCTCTTCCATGAGTTCAGTCTTGTTTTGCAACCGCCCTGCCGTATCAATAATCAAGACATCGCTTCCAGCAGCTTTAGCTTTTTCATAGGCATCAAAAGCCAAACTTGCAGCATCTGCACCAAGTTTTGTGGAAACAACCGGTGAGCCCGTACGCTCTCCCCAGATATGAAGTTGCTCAATTGCTGCAGCTCTAAATGTATCTCCAGCGGCCAACATAACTTTTAGTCCACCGGCTGTAAGTTTGGCAGCCAATTTACCGATTGTCGTTGTTTTACCTGTTCCGTTAACACCAACCACCAATATGACGTGTGGCTTATAGCTAAGATCAAGTTCAAGCGGGCGAGCGACAGGTTCCAAAACCTTTTTTATTTCGTCGCTCATGATCGTGCGCACTTCATCAGTAGAAATGTCTTTACCGTAACGGCCAGATGCAAGCGTATCCGTAATGCGCATTGCTGTTTCAATACCAAGATCGGCCTGAATAAGAACATCTTCTAGATCTTGAAGCGTATCTTCATCAAGTTTTCTCTTGGTAAAGATAGATCCGATAGACTCTCCAAGTTGCTTTGACGAGAGCGACAAACCGCTTTTTAATCGCTCGAACCACGACATTTTTTTGGTCGGTTGTTCGTCTGGCAACGGCTGGACGGTTTCTATTTGTTTTTCCGCGACCTTATCCGTAACCACCAATTTTTTGGCTGATGAGGTTTGAGGTTTATCGTCTTGAACTGGCGAAGACGGCTTTACCTTCTTCTTGGTATCCGATTTTAGTACTGGATTTTCCTGTACAGCCGTGGTTTTTTTCTCAGGCTCAGGCTCAGGCTCAGGCTCAGGCTCAGGCTCAGGCTCAGGCTCAGGC
>CAMLCZ010000009.1 GCA_946478665.1 uncultured Bartonella sp.
ACAAGCCTCACAAGCCTCACAAGCCTCACAAGCCTCACAAGCCTCACAAGCCTCATGCACCATCTGAACCGTTTAAATGGTGGTTGTTGCTCGATTTTGCGCGACCGAAATTAGTAAGCAGCCTTTTAACCTCAGCTTATCAATTCTGAAAAAATAGCATTTGCATTAAAAGACGTTATTAAAATTTGTTATATTCAGCTCACACCCAGTATTTCGCGAAACGAAAAAAGATGATCTCAAACTTTCTTGAAGTTTATCCTTTATTTTTCGGTAAAATGGATACTGTATGCAAAACGGACAATCTATAAATGTATGGTCTAAATGGCTGGAAAAGGGGGGTATTTTAGGCTTTTGCTATACGCCATC
Source organism: uncultured Bartonella sp. (assembly GCA_946478665.1). Taxonomy (GTDB): domain Bacteria; phylum Pseudomonadota; class Alphaproteobacteria; order Rhizobiales; family Rhizobiaceae; genus Bartonella. The sequence goes on from CAMLCZ010000009.1 coordinate 367, forward strand.
CCCAAAATTTTTAAAGCCAGCTTTTTTACGAAAATATATGAGCGGAATAACTGCCAAAATAACGAAATTTAAATGACAAATATATTCATTAAATACGAATATAAACCCTTATATATTTAAAAATAAAATTTATTTTTGGTTTGAACGTAAATCTATGTAAGATGATACATAACCGTCTGATGGGACGAACAACTACGGGCAATAAAGGTTGTCGTAGAATGTCCGAATTTCGTTATTTTTATAAAAATTTACTCGAAAAGGACATGTATATTGCTGTCTCGTTGGTATTATGGGGCGCTTTACGATGATTTTTGTACTAAATGCATGGCTAATTCTACTGAAATGGATCGCTAATTCTGACCAAATGAACTCTCATTATCATTTTAGGATGAAATTGATTGGCTTAATCAAGTTGGACGGTGGTTGACCAATTGCCGCGCATATATCACGTTCAATGATGTTGGTGATAGAATTGATTAGTAGAGCGTTATCGAAATTATCAAATGGAGTTCAAGTTTATCGCTCAACGCGTCACGCCGAATAAAGTATAGGGAACAAGCAGGCCAGTTACTGGTGTTCATTTATGACAAAAGGCTATTCTCATTATCATTTTAGGATGAAATTGATTGGCTTAATCAAGTTGGACAGTGGTTGACCAAGTGCTGCGCATATATCACGTTCAATGATGTTGGTGATAGAATTGATTAGTAGAGCGTTATCGAAATTATCAAATGGAGTTCAAGTTTATCGCTCAACGCGTCACGCCGAATAAAGTATAGGGAACAAGCAGGCCAGTTACTGGTGTTCATTTATGACAAAAGGCTATTCTCATTATCATTTTAGGATGAAATTGATTGGCTTAATGAAGTTGGACGGTGGTTGACCAATTGCCGCGCATATATCATGTTCAATGATGTTGGTGATAGAATTGATTAGTAGAGTGTTATCGAAATTATCAAATGGGCGATCAAGTTCATCACTCAATGTATCAACGACGAATAGAGTATAGGGAACAAGTAGGCTAGCCACAGGTGTTCATTTATAACAAAATGCAATCTCTTTATTATTTTAAGATATAATTGATTGGCTTAATCAAGTTGGGCAATGGTTGGCCAATTGCCGCGCATATATCACGTTCAATGATGTTAGCAATCGAATTGATTGGTAGGGTGTTATCGAGGTCATCGAATGGGCGTTCAAGTTCATCACTCAAAGCATCAAGCCCGAATAATGTATAGGCAACGAGCAAGCTTGCTACCGGTGTCCACCACCCCAAAATATCTGTAAAACCGAACGGGATCAAAAAACAGAATATATAGGCGGTTCGATGCAGTAAAAGAGTATAGGCAAAAGGCACGCGGGTTTGATTAAGACGCTCGCACGCTGTTTGGTATTCATTCAGCTCATGCAAACTTTTATCAAGCATTTGATATTGAATGTCGGAAATTTTATTTTCCCGTTGAAGATCCGCTAAAAGCATCGCCATATGATTTAAAATAAATGAAGGTTTATTATGGCTAGCTTTATAAGCCTGAATAAAATCTTGCGGAAAATCAGCCATTAATGACGGTATTGAGGATGTACCTTTTAGGTGGTCGACAAGGCTTTTCGAAAAGGTTGATGTCAGTTTCAGCAGCTCAACCCTGATATCGTTGTGTTGGGTTAAGATAGAGCTTTGGCGAATGAAATCGCGCGAGGCAGAGATAATGCGCCCCCAAATTTTACGACCTTCCCACCAACGATCATAACAGGCATTGTTACGAAATCCCAAGAAAGTAGAAAGCGCGATACCAAGCATCGAAAAAGCGGTGCCGTTGTTATAAGTTGGCACAATTCTGGGATAAAAATGGTGCGCTATTACCAAAGCTGTCGATAATACTAGGATAGCAATCAGTTGCGGTGCAATTGTTGGCACAATGGATCCATGCAATACGAAGAAAAGTTTGAAGATCCCAGGTTTTTTTCGGACAATCATTTTATTCTCCGGTGCCAAAATAACAAAGATTAATATGCTTTTGGCCACAAATATGCGCGCTATGGAAATGCCTTGTTTGAAATTAATCAATCATGGAAGCGCATTTTAAACTTGTTTGACAAGAAATGCGCTTCCTAAAAATCGGATTTATCAATCGGTGCTGTTAAATTGCCAATTTGGAAAAATCCGCAACCTTACACATGACCGATCGAATACGCGTCAAAAGAGCCAATCGATTGGCGCGAATTGCATGATTTTCGTCATTCACCAAGACTTTTTCAAAAAAGGCATCAACGGGTTGACGCAAATTGGCGAGTGAAAGCAAAGCACCAGAAAAGTCACCGGCATCAATATGTGATTGCGTCGCTTTTTCCGTTTTGCCAATTGCTTCATAAAGCGTTTTTTCTTCCGCCTCGATCAATAACTCAGGATCAACATTATCAGCAATTTGGGTAGATTTTTTAATCTCTGCTTCAAGAATGTTAAACGCGCGTTTGCTTCCAGCAAGCAGATTTTCACCATCATCCGTGTTGATAAAAGAGATCAACGCTTCAACGCGTCGTGCAACCTGCAACAAATCATCGGCATCATTTGTCAGAACGGCTTCAATAGCATCGTGACGCGCACCTTCATCTTTCAGATAAACTTTTAATCTTTCATGGAAGAAGGATAGCAAATCCAACAAGACAGGTTCTGATTTTGCGTGAAATTCGTGTTCAAGTTTGCTTTCTTCCATGCGAACAGCATTGGAGAAATCTTCTGCAGCATCGGTTTCGCGTGCTTTTTCAGTGCTTAATTTACGTTCATAAGCTGCCAAAGCGCGTTCTATCGTATGGCGGGAAAGGAGACCTATTGCTTGCTTAAAAATAGGAAGCAAATGTATTGTCCAATCGCGTACGAGCAATAAACGGATAACACCAAGACAAGCACGACGCAGCGCAAATGGATCTTTCGAACCAGTAGGCTTTTCATCAATGAGCCAGAAACCAACCAGAGTATCAATTTTATCGGCAAGAGCGACAGCTATTGATACCGGCTCCCGTGGGATACGGTCGGTAGGCCCTTGTGGCTTGTAATGGTCTTCAATGGCTTGTGCCACGCTTTCATCTTCGTTTTGTAACAAGGCATATTTATGCCCCATCACACCCTGCAATTCCGGAAACTCTCCAACAGCTTCGGTTTGTAAGTCCGCTTTTGCCAAAAGTGCGGCACGTTTTGCCAATGTTGGATCTGCACCAACCAAAGGTGCAATTGCTACGGCAAGAGCCGCGATACGTTCGACGCGTGCACCTTGTGTGCCTAGTTTGGCATGGAACGTAACATTGAGGTGATCGAGCCGTGCCATTCTTTGGTCTAATGGCTTTTTAAGATCAAGCTCCAGTTTGTCCGCTGATAATTTGAGTTGTGGAAGGTCAGGCAAATTATGTTGGTCAGTTTGCCAGAAATACAAGGCATCAGATAGTCTTGCCCGAACCACTTTGCCATTACCGCGGGCAATTTCCTTGCCGCCATCTGGTGCAGCAATGTTGGAAACCAGAATAAAGTGGTTGGATAGCCCGGTATCCGTGCCTTGCTTGCGTGTCACAAAGCATTTCTGGTTGACGCGGATGGTCAGCTGGATAATTTCTGGCGGGATTGCAAGGAAACTCTCTTCAAATTCTCCCATCAAGACAACTGGCCATTCAACGAGTCCGGAAACTTCTTCCGCCAGAGCATCATCTTCAACCAGAACAAGGCCCTTGGCAAAGCATAGGTTGTTCGCATCAGCCAAGATAATTTCTTTGCGGCGATCAGCGTCGAGAATGACTTTTTCCTGTTCCAAACGGGTGACATAATCGTCAAAACGTTTCACTTCGATGGGTTGACCATCGCTCAAGAAACGATGTCCATAGGTTATATTGTTGCTGGTCAGGCCATTGATTTCAAATGGTATAACCTCGGTATCGGCATTTTCCGGACCAAAGACGCAAAGAATATTTTTTAATGGGCGTACCCAGTGAAGGGCATTTTTATCGGCTGATTGGCTGCCCCAACGCATCGATTTTGGCCACGGGAAACTACGAATGATATCTGGCATGATATCGGCAATAATTTCTTCTGCGCTGCGTCCTTTTTTAACTATTTTCGCAACATAGAAATCCCCTTTTTTAGGGTCTGAGACGATTTCCGCTTCACTGATATCGTTTAAACCAGCAGAACGCAGAAAACCAGCGATCGCTTGCTCGGGTGCTTTTACACTTGGACCCTTGCGCTCTTCATGAACATCTTTCGACCGTGGTGTTAGTCCACGAATGTCGAGTGTTAGCCGGCGTGGTGTCCAATATTCACGTGCCGCCTCATAAACCAAGCCGCAATCGACCAGCCTATTGGTAACAATCTTTTTCAGGTCTCCTGCCGCTTTGCGTTGCATGCGTGCAGGTATTTCTTCACTAAATAGTTCCAGAAGAAGATCAGGCATCATTCTTCTCCTTTATAATTTGCGCCACCGGCATCAGTTAACAGAAAAGCTTCACCACACCGGCGTGCTAGATCCCGAACTCTTAAAATATAGCTTTGTCGTTCTGTAACAGAAATAACTCCGCGTGCTTGCAACAAGTTAAACACGTGGCTGGCCTTTATACATTGGTCGTAAGCTGGCATGACACAGCGATGAAGACCATCAGGCGTATCCGGCTTGCCAGCATCAAGGATTGCCGCACATTCTCTCTCGGCATCAATAAAATGGCGATGTAAAATGTCTGTATCAGCAAATTCGAAGTTGAACCGTGAATATTCCTGTTCAGCCTGCAAAAAGACATCGCCATAGGTTATTTTTTCGGCACCATCACGACCATTGAAGTTAAGGTCATAAACATTATCCACGCCTTGAATATACATGGATAGCCGCTCAAGCCCATAGGTAAGTTCACCAGAAACGGGCGAACACTCAATGCCGCAAACCTGTTGGAAATAAGTAAACTGGGAAACTTCCATACCGTCACACCAGCATTCCCAACCAAGACCCCATGCACCCAGAGTTGGGCTTTCCCAATCATCTTCCACAAATCTTACGTCATGTAAGGTTGTATCCAGACCAATTGCTCTTAACGATCCCAAATAAAGATCCTGCAAATCTTTTGGCGAAGGTTTTAGCAAAACCTGAAATTGATAATAGTGTTGCAAACGGTTTGGGTTTTCACCATAGCGGCCGTCAGTTGGTCGGCGCGATGGTTGCACATAGGCAGCCTTCCAAGGACGTGGTCCCAGTGAACGAAGAACGGTTGCTGGGTGGAATGTACCAGCTCCCACTTCCATGTCATAAGGCTGTAAAACAGCACAACCATATTGTGCCCAATAGTTTTGCAAGGTCAGAATTAATCCCTGAAACGAGTGTTTAGGGTCGAGATATTTGGGCAGGCTCACGATTTTACCCTTTTAAGATTTGTTAAAAAAGGAAGAGGAAATAGATTTCCTGTGTTTAAAAATGTCTAATCTTTCATATTGCCATGGTCAAGGGAAGAGCCTCCATTGAACCAATATCATGATAATTTTTATAACGTCACCGTCGGTATTTTGTATTCACTGAGAGGTGTTTTGATCTTTTAGTCCAACTTTCAGCTTTTCTTCAATTTTTGCAATGTCTTCCGGTTCCGGATTATAGGCAAGAGCATGCTTCCATTGGTATGTTGCTTCAAGCTTTCTACCGACTTTCCAATAGGCATCCCCCAAATGGTCGTTAATTGTTGCTTCCCCTGGCTTGAGTTTTATCGCTTGTTCCAGCGTTATAACGGCATCATCATACCGACCGAGTTTAAAATAGGCCCAACCAAGCGAGTCAACGATTTCTCCATTTTGCGGGCTAAGAGCAACAGCCCGTTTGACCATTTTAAGCGCTTCATCAAGCTTCTCGTTGCGTACAATAAGAGAATATCCAAGGTAGTTGAGAACATCAGGTTGATCGGGCGACAATTCCAAGGCTTTACGAAAATCAGCTTCGGCCTTATCCCACAGGTTCGAGCGTTCTTCCGCCATTCCGCGAATATTGTATAAAAACCAATCTCTTTTTTTGGTATCGGGAATATGCGCAATGGCACGGTCCATCACCTCAACAGCTTTGCCATAGTCTTTCGTCTTTGCCAGATATATTCCAGCTAAAGCCAGTGATATTGCCTGATCATCGGGATATTTCTGTTCCAATTCGCCTAACAGTTTTATAGCCCCCTCTGTATCATTCAAATCAGCCAAATTGAAAGCAAGATTGGTTTTAGCATCATCAGAATAAAATGAATTTGGCGTAATTTTTTTATAAAAATCAATTGCCTTATCCTTGGATGATGTTTGGCTTAATATAGAGGCAATCTGATATAAAGTAGCGTCATTTTGCGGGCGCAAAGCCAATACCAGTTGAAGATAAAGAAGAGAAAAATTTTCCGATAGCTCACCTTTGACAGATGTGCCTATATTGTACAAGGCTTCTCCAGCGCCATCTTGTGGCGTTTTAACCAGCATATCCAAAGGTAGGTTCTTTTCAATTTGGATACGCATATTTTTAAAAATGTTTCGACCAGAAAAATTCTGTTCGCCAATCTGAATTGTCTTTAATGCCCCTTCTTTATTATTATTGCGTGATTGAAACGATGCGTAGGCATTAATGATGCGTTCATAAGTGTCAGGTGAGGCAATTCCTGCCTGCCGGTTTGCCAGTGCTTTACTATAATAGCGTTCGGCATCTTGTTTTTTACCAGCAATATCACTCATCAGCGCCATATGATAATTGACAAAAATATCATATGAAACGGGACCACGAAGTTTCTTGAGGCTGTTGATAGCTTTGTTGCGGTCGCCCGAACCAAACACAGCCCATGCATTTAATAAGCCAGAGGTTATATTTTCCAACTCACTTGGATTTTTAAACTTCAAATGCTTTTTTACATTTTCATATTTGTTTTTTATGAAATCATCGGTTGCAAGCGTAAGATGATAAAAGTGATCTCGACTTGACTCATCCTTTATGTTGTTTGCCTGCTCGACAGCCTCCTTGAAGTTTCCATCAACCAACAACATAATCAATATATCATGCTGTAGGTCATTTGACATGGTTTTGTCAGGTATCTTGAAAGCAGAAGCCTGTCTAAAATAGGCCACTGCCAAATCCATATGATTATCTCCTGCAGCAGCACGCCCAGCCAAATAGGCCCCGGAAAAAGTCAAGGCTTTGGTGATTTCTGGTTGTTTTGCACCCGCAAACGACGTCATAAACATCGTTCCTGCGGTAAAAAATGCAAGTAGTCGGATAAGATTGCCGCGCTGCATAGATGTAATCCTTGCTTTCAGTGAATACACGCAAATAGCAAATATATATTTTTATGAGTTATAACCATGTATTGTCTATTATGGAAAGAAATCTCCATATTTGCTAATAAATTTAATGCGACGTCAATTAACGCGCGAAATGCAAAACTCGATTACTTCTAAAAGAGCATCTTTTTCAGCGCTTGGTGCGATATTCTCAAGCGCTTTTACAGCTTCCGCACCATAATGGCGGGCTTGAGAGATTGTATCTTCAAGGCTGTGGTGCTTTTTCATCAGTGTAAGTGCATGGGAAAGCGCCTCATCATCGTTCTTTCCTTCTTCCAGAGATTGTTTCCAAAAATTCTTTTCTTCCGCATCTCCCCGTGCATATGACAAAATAACCGGCATTGTTATCTTGCCTTCACGGAAATCATCACCAGTGTTTTTTCCTAAATTTTGGGCATTGCCACCATAATCGAGTGCATCATCAACCAATTGGAATGCTAACCCCAAGGCAGTGCCATATTGCCTTAATGCCTTGCGTTCATTTTCACCTTTTCCGGCAATAATTGGCCCAACTTCAGCAGCTGCTGAAAATAATGCGGCGGTTTTCGCATTAATAACCTTGAGATAATCCTGTTCGCTTGTGTGCATATGCTTAGCAGCAGCCAACTGCATGACTTCGCCTTCCGCAATAACGGCAGCGGCATTTGCCAACACAGACAAGGCGTCCATTGAATTGACTTCAACCATCATTTTGAATGCTTGGCCAAGCAGGAAGTCACCAACCAAAACACTGGCTTCATTGCCCCATATCATTCTGGCTGTCGATTTGCCGCGACGCATATCACTTTCATCAACAACATCATCATGAAGCAGCGTTGCTGTATGCATGAATTCAACAGCGGTTGCCAATTTTACATGACCCTGTCCTTGATAACCAAACATACGGGCAGATGCCAATGTCAGCATTGGCCGCAATCTTTTTCCACCAGATGAAATCAAATGATTAGAGACTTCCGGTATCATCTCCACATCAGAACCGGCCATTGCAAGAATAAGCTTATTCACAGCCTCCATATCTGATTTTGTAAGATTAATCAGCGGCTGAACAGATGCCTGACTGCCTTTCATCTCATTCGCTTTATTTTCTGCGACCAATGCATACACTCCTGTAGTGTTCTATCGACTTTTATTTTGCCTTAATTCTTAACAGCAAACGATTCAATCTTTCATATAATTTTAGATAGCGCGTTGCTAATAATATTTTGGAAAAAAATATTTTTTTATCTGCGACTGGGTGCCGCGGTGAGATAAATTATGTAACATAGGAACTATGATTGAACTAATCCGCTCAAATGATGTCGTATTACTTTCTTTTGCTGAAAGCCTGATGAAAGAGGCTGGCATCATGTATTTTATTGCGGATCGGCATACAAGTATCGCTGAAGGTTCTATGGGGTTGATACAAAGCCGTTTTCTGGTTGATGAAGACTTTGCTGATGAAGCAAAAAATATATTGATAAATGCAGGACTTTCAGACGAGCTTTATAATGGTTGATAAGGGACTGAGCGCAGACGAAACCGATACGGTCGATGTCTTTCATCGCGGTGGTTTTTATCTGGTACAACCCCGATTGGGTGGGCATCGCTCAGGCATGGATGCAATGCTTCTTGCCGGGCTTGTTCCTACCAGTTTTAAGGGAAAAGTGGTTGATCTTGGTGCAGGCGCAGGTGCGGCTGGCTTTGCAGTTGCGGCAAGATGCAAGGACGCACAGATCACTTTGGTCGAGCGTTCAGCTTTTATGCTGGAATACGCAAAAAAAAGTAAGGCTCATTTAGAAAATAGCTATTTAACCGACAGAATAGAGATTATTGCTGCGGATGTGACTTTGCGTGGTCAAGAAAGAATCAATGCAGGATTGATGGACAATGCATTTGATTTTGCCATTATGAATCCACCTTTCAATTTTGCTTCGGATCGGCAAACACCGGATAATTTGAAAGCAGAAGCTCATGTTATGCCAAAGGATATGTTCGAGAATTGGATACGCACGGCAACGGCTATTGTAAAACCATCGGGATATTTAGGGCTGATTGCTAGGCCGCAATCCTTGGGCGAAATTTTGCAGGCACTTGATGGGCGCTTTGGTGATATAAAGCTAATCCCGCTTCAACCACGAAAAGATTTGCCTGCTATCAGAATTTTTATTCATGCAAAAAGGGGAAGTAAGGCGCCTTTGTCATTTTTACCTGCATTGATTATGCATCAGGATAATAATCAGGCTTTTTCGCCCAAGGTAGATGTTATCAACAATGGACGGGCAAGTTTTTGGGATAGGGCTTAACTAAAACTTGCGTTTTTTTTGATTGTTTATACATCTGGTTTATATCTACTTATTATATGCGCGCTATTTTCTTGAGGAGTGCAAGTTTTGTCTGGCTTTATAAAGCGTTTTATTCCACGTCGTTTTCGTTCCAATTCGGTGGAAATTCCGGTTGTCCGTTTGCAAGGAATGATTATGGATTCGTCTTCGCCTTTAAAACAGACATTGTCCCTCGGCTCATGTGCAGCCGCATTAGACAAAGCCTTTGCTGATAAAGAAGCACCGGCGATAGCCATCGCAATTAATTCGCCAGGTGGTTCGCCAGTTCAATCACGCTTGATTTATCGCCGTATCAGAGACCTTGCAGAAGAAAAAAATAAAAAGGTTCTGGTCTTTATTGAAGATGTTGCAGCATCGGGCGGTTATATGATTGCTTGTGCAGGTGACGAAATCTTTGCTGATCCGTCTTCTGTTGTTGGATCTATTGGTGTTGTATCTTCTTCTTTCGGATTTCCGGAATTATTGAAAAAAATCGGTGTTGAACGCCGTGTCTATACTGCAGGCAAAAACAAGGTGTCGCTTGATCCTTTCCAGCCTGAGAAAAAGGCTGACATAGATCATTTGAAAGCCCTTCAATTGGAAATCCATGAAACCTTTATCAATCTTGTTAAAGAAAGTCGCGGTACCAAGCTGGCTGATGATGCCAATCTATTTACTGGTATGTTCTGGACAGGCCTTAAAGGTAAGGAACTTGGGCTTGTTGATGAATTGGCTGATATGCGTTCGGTCATAAAAAACCGTTACGGAAAAGACGCAAAAATGAAGCTTGTTTCCTCTGCAAAAGGGTTATTCGGGCGTAAAAGTCCAGGTATCTCGGCAGGTCATATATCGGCTTTGGTTGATGGTGTGGTTGCTTCGGCTGAAGAGCGCGCAATATGGCAACGGTATGGTCTTTAAAAAGTCGGAATTTTGCATAATCATATACAAACTTGATAGTGTCATACACAAACTTGATATGTTTTTATGATCGACCAAATAAGTATGCAGGGGGAGGAAGGATAAAAGATGGCTAAGTTTGTTATATATGGTTTACTATGTGCGGCAGCCCTCTATGCTTATCGTGCCTTCAAACGTGAGTCCCAGCGGGTGGCTTTGCGTGTAAAACGTGCGGCAGCTGAACGGCGAACCGGTGCAAGAGGTACTTTGGTTAAAGACCCAAAAACGGGCGAATATTACGTAGAACGGGATTAATATCGGGTGTCACTGCCAATATCGGATATTGCTCAGCTTATCACGCCAATAAAAATAAATTTGGCGCTTCATGTTGTTGGTAAGCGGAATGACGGCTATCATCTACTTGATAGCCTTGTATATTTCAGTTTCGAAGGGGATGTCCTTCACTATCAATCCTCGCAAGAAAATCAGTTTTCCGTTACGGGTTCTTACGCAAAAGAGCTTACCAACACGCCGAATAATTTGGTAGAGCGGGCGCGCCAATTCATGGCGGGTCGCTATCCAAACAATGTAAAACCTTGCCATTTGGTGCTTGATAAATTGTTGCCCATCGCTTCTGGCGTTGGTGGTGGTTCTGGCGATGCGGCTGCAACGATCGAATTATTGCGTCGTGAGTGGGCGGTTGACTGTAATGATGGTGATTTGCTGAAATCTGTGGTCTCGATAGGGGCAGATTTGCCAATGTGCCTTGCGGCTCTTTTGTATAAAAAACCGCTGCGCGCTACCGGCATTGGTGAGACACTGGAAATCATAGAAGACGCTTGTTCCGTTCCCATGGTGCTAATTAATCATGGGCAAGAAATCTCAACGCCCGAAATATTTAAAAGATTAAGCCACACAAATGGGCAACCAATTTCTATCGACTATTCTGCATTAAAGACGGTTCAGTCTTTGGTAGCAGCGCTCGAAAACACGCGTAACGACCTATATGAACCCGCACATTTCCTTGCTCCTGAACTTGCGAATGTGTTAAAAACTTTGCAGCAATCGGGGGCGTTATTGGCAAGAATGTCGGGGTCTGGTGCAACATGTTTTGGTATTTATGCTAATAAACAAGATGCTGATGAAGCAGCAAAAAATATCAAGTCATTTCAACCGGATTGGTTTGTCAAATCCGTTGAAACAGTTGGATCGCGTCACAGTTAGATAGAAGGATATGGAACAATGCCGACAATTGATGAAAATGCAACGTTAGAAGCTCTTAACATTGCGGTTTTGACCATATCCGATACACGAAAAATGGAAGAAGACCGGTCTGGTGATGTGCTGCAAGAACGAATTTTATCGGCTGGCCATCATTTAGCAAAGCGCGCTATTGTTCGTGATGAAATTACCGATATTCGCGCAATCATTGAAGAATGGGCTGCCGCCTCTGATGTTGAAATTATTATCACAACAGGTGGTACTGGCTTTACTGGTAGAGATATTACGCCGGAAGCGGTAGAGCCATTGTTTGACAAAAAAATGGATGGTTTTTCTGCGATGTTTCATAAAGTGTCGTATGAAACAATTGGCATGGTAACGATACAGTCGAGAGCAACGGCCGGTTTAATCAATGGCACATTTGTATTCTGCCTGCCAGGGTCAACAGGGGCTTGTAAGGATGCATGGGATCATATTTTGAAGGGTGAACTGGATAGCCGTCAACGCCCACATAATTTGGTAATGCTTATGCCCCGCCTTATGGAACGCTGATTTATAATATTGTGTTTTAAGTCAAATAATAACAATTATATTTAAAATTATTTGGAAAACTGAGCGCCAAGCTGCAATTATTTGTTTGCTTGGTTTTTGTGATGACAAGCAATTGTCTTATTGTTGTGACGGCGAAGAATAATAAGGTCGGTTATCTTGGCATAACAATACATAATTTTGTTGTTAATCCATATTATTTATTTCTCTTAAGCAAAAAAAATCCTATTAGTTACCGCTATATCAAGCGAACCTATGGATGATATATCCAATAGATGCTTAGATGAATATTAGTCGGTTAATTAATTTAGCCATTGATTTGATATTGGTAAAAACCGGAGACTGGTTTAGAGAGATTTTTACAAAAGAACTCTTTAATATTTGGTTGGATGAGAGTTACGCATAATGTCGGGAATCACGAAGTTTATTGGTAGCTGGAAATTTCTAATTGCATATTTTTTGGTGGTTCCAATACTAATATTTGCTGTATGTTGGGATAATACCCGTGCTCCACACGAGATGGTTGCATTTTCTTTTTCAGAAAAGACACCAGAAATATATTTGGGATCCTTTTTTAACAAAAGTAAAGACAACCTCTTAAGTTTCAGCGGAAATGAGCAGGATACAACACAAGGCGCGCTATCGGTAACCCGTGACGGTCAGGCATTAAATCCGACATTTGATAAGCAAATAACCTCTTCCAGTCATTTTCGCATCTATGAAGTGAAGTCAGGTGACCAGATCTGTATGGATAAAAATTGTCATGCTGCAAAAGACGAGCTTAAAGTTGCGGCATTGACGGAAGGTAATGAGACCTATTTAACAACGGTCTCGGCAAAAATTCCAACCAGCGATTTGCCTGTTTCAAAATCTATTTTTATTCATTCAGCAAAATCTATCGATATTTTTGTTGCTGATTTAACAGTAAATCAGGTCAAGAAGTTCTCATTAAATAACAATGTAGCAAAGCCCATAAATTTCTATAAAGCCGATGGGGGCCCACGCTTACTCTCAAGTGAAATTATGCTGGTATTTTCAGCGTTGTTCTGGAGTATGTTATTTTATATTTCGATATGTGTGATTGCAAAAAACTACAAAAAAATCGATATTTATGGCGGCATAATTATATTTATTGTTTTGTTTCAATATTTTATGTTGTTTCCTGGTGTTTTCACCAGCGACATGATTGTTAATGATGTGGGATCGGGACGATATGTTCTTTCTTATTCATCTCTCTATATGTTGCTTAATATATTTATTGGATTGTTCAACTTTAAAGCCATCCAGCTTCCCGTTGTAATACTGTTTTTAATGGCGTTTTTTGCTATTATTGCTTCTATAAAAAACGAAAAAATAAAGAAGATTTATTACCTAGTAACAGCGCTATTAATTGTCTTCTGCCCAATTTTTTATGCGGTTTTATTTGTGTCGCAACGTCTATATTATCCGCCTTTGTTAATGGTATTATCTATTTACTTCTTTGTTCGGTCATTATCAGCAAACAAAGGTCAGTATTATGATATAACATATTCCATGTTGTTTGCTGGTGCAGCTTTCATGCTGAAAAGTGAATACATTATATTTATACTGGCTTATTTTGTTGTTTTTTACCTTTATCACGGCGTCATTCGCTATAAAAAAATTAGAGTGTGCGCAGCTACAATTGTTGGCCTTTTGATTTCATATTTTTGTGTCGGGGCAATTATTCCCATGCTCTATGGTGTTGATAGCCGATATGAAAAACTACGTCAGCAAAATATTTCCTTGTTGGATATTGCTCAGCCCTATGTTCCATGCCCGGGCAGTAGCATGGAAAAAAATCCGATAAAGGCTTCAGCATATATCGTTAAAGGTGTTGAATTATCGGGTGGATTAAAGGCTTATTGTGATAGTAGCAATCCAGAAAACTTTGTTTGGACGGCAGCGAAGGGAATGTGGATGCCAGTTGATGTCCAAGCAGAAATTAATGAGAATCTAAAAAAGGGGTATCTTATTTCTTTAACTGTGTTGCCTCAACCGGCAATGGAGCGGTTTAAGGATCGGGGCTTGGCCATTATGAACCGAAGTGTTTGGCAATTGGTAGACCAATATGCAACGCGCGACACTGATAATGGTTTTCATCCAGCAAATGCGGATCGTATGAATTTGGTCTTGGATAGACCGCTTTTCGAACCTTCAACACAATATATTATGAGTGTCGCAAATATGTTTAATAGCCAGATAAATTACTGGAATTGGCTGGCTGTTTTGATTGTCGTATTAGTTTATCCCGTTATTCTCTATCGCACAAAAGCAACATTCACGTTAAATATCGCGGTTATTGTTTACGGGGTTGCTTCCATTTTCCTATCACCAGCAGTCAATTGGGCCTACATTGTGATGATCCCTATATGGGCGCTGTTTGCAATTCCTTTGGCATTAATGGAGCGTGATTGGCTTAAAGATGTCGTTATTAACGACAGCGACGGCGAGCAATAATCTACGAGGAACAATAATCTACTATGACGCTTTGGGATATTTATTGTGAAGCTTGTGGACATTTATCGCCTGTCGTGATGGGCGCGAAGCAAAATAACTATGAAAACACCCATTTTGTTATTTTAGTGAAGCGTCTTTCGCGACTTTTATCGAAATCCAATCAGTGATCTGGTTTTTGTAGGAGTAATCATCGCGTTATCGTCAAGAGAAAAACCAGTGAGCCAGACAAATAATGAGCTTCAGGCAGGTTTTTGATAAAACATCAAAAAAATACAAACTAGGTTTTAACTATAGTTGATACACGTGTTGCCAAACTGTTTGCTATAGCCATATAAAACGCAAATAGTCGTGTGGTCTATGTTTTGTTTTAAAGAAAATAATTCGCGTGCATTTGTTGAATACGTGCATTTGTTGAACAAAAGAATGCGGAATTAGGGCTTGGTCGCGTCTGGCGCAGTCAATTCAGTGCTTTCGGCGCACATTGAGGACGTGTTAAAATTACACTTCAAAGTGCAGTTAAAAATAGACACCAAAGCAGTGTTATAAGCGCAATCAACATGGTGTCAAAAGCAGGTATCAAATTGATAGAGAGTAACACACATTAAAATAGTATGGAAAAACAGACACCAACGACTGTTGAAAAACAGACACCAACGACTGTTGAAAAACAGACACGGAAGCTGCTGTTGAAAAGCAAATGTCAAAGTGGTGTTGAACAGCCACCAAAGTGCTGTTGAGCCACTTCGCAAATGTGTGCTTAAGATTTTTGCAAGCCCTTTGGTGCGTGGCTGAATATTGTTTTAAGGATTAAGGCAATAAAATTTGCACCGGCAACGTAATTGGCGTGAGTTTCTTGATGCTTGCATCGAGATGGTGATGTTGTGCTGCAATCTTCAACAATTGTTCTTTGAGAGCAAGAATGCCGGAATCGAGATGCGTATAGCGCGTAAAGAGCTTTTTTATAAAAGATAATTTATTGGCGGACAAAATGCTGAATTTTGCCGGTTGTGTATTGGATTCGATATGCCGCCCGATAATTTCCCGCCATTGGTCAAGCAATCGCGTGCCGGGTTTTAAAACCAAAACCCATTTGCCTTTTGTGCTATCCAACACTTTATGGAAATTGGTCTTGTCGACGTAACGACACCCCGTACCATCGGCTATTTTTTTCAATAGCTGGTTCTCGTTATCAGACCATAAAACAACTTCACTGATAATTCCGAAGACAACACCCCCCACCAACATGGCAAGCGTGTCTGTTAGCGGGTCTATATCATTGTCACAAGGAATGAGAACACTAATCATTCTTTCCTCATAAAACAGTTTTTTGTCAAAATCACGAAAAATTTATGTTCATGTTTTGTTCTTTGTGTCATACTGACAAAGATAATTAGGAATTAATGAAGCACTTTGGACCTTTGCAAACAACCGTAGAGAGCGATGATAAACCAACAATTGCGCCAGACAATGGCAGAAGCGGACCGTATAGCCTTCAGTGATTTTGCAGGTGAAGGCGCCAATGAATTTGTGCGTCAAACACCTTTGCGTGTGCAAAAGGAAAAGATCAAAGGACGCGGTGCAGCCTTAAACCCGCCGGGAAGATTTGAAAACTATGTGCAGTCGCAGTTTGATGATGGTTGGGATTATGATGAACCACTTGAGCCGTTACAAACAACTGTAGAGGTGGAAAAGGCTCACAGTATCATTACGCATAATACATCACCTGACATTGTCTTTGATTGTTCGATAAATCCCTATCGCGGTTGTGAGCATGGTTGTGTTTATTGTTATGCCCGTCCGACACATGCCTATATGGGATTATCGTCAGGAATTGATTTTGAGACGCGTTTATTTGTCAAACCAGACGCGGCAAAAATCCTTGAGCGTGAAATATCGAAGCCAAACTATAAGCCTAAAACAATATTTATTGGCACAAATACCGATCCTTATCAGCCGATTGAAAAAAAATGGCAAATTATGCGCCAAATAGTTGAGGTTTTGGATAGGGCTAATCACCCACTTTGCATTGTTACAAAATCTGCATTGGTGGTGCGTGATATTGATATACTGGCAAGAATGGCGGAAAAAAAGCTCATTCGCGTTGCTTTATCTGTTACGACATTGGATAGGCGTTTGGCGCGCTCGTTGGAACCGCGTGCTTCAACAGCTAAACGGCGTTTGTGGGCTGTAAAACAACTGTCGAGTATGGGCATACCTGTTTCTGTTATTGTTGCACCAATTATACCCGGTTTGAATGACCATGAATTGGAAGCAATTTTAAAAGAGGCAAAATCGGCAGGCGCAGTGAATGCAAGCTACACAATATTGCGGTTGCCTTATGAAGTTGCCCCCTTGTTTAAAGATTGGTTGTTAAGGGAATATCCAGATAGATACCGACGGGTTATGCAACTTTTGCGGGATATGCGCGGTGGAAAAGATTACGACGCCAATTGGCGGTCACGAATGTGTGGTGAAGGGATTTATGCCAAATTAATTTCCAATCGGTTCCGTATTGCTAAACAACAATTAGGTTTAAATCGACATACAATGAAATTGTCTACGGCAGAATTTGTTCCGCCTCTTGCTTGTGCAAAACAATTATCATTTTCGTTCGAATGATTTTTATTGGCTTGTGACAATTTTTATAGCTTTAATGCTTGGTTGGACTTGCGGAAAAATGAAGGTGGTGCAACAAAGCGTCTTATGTCTGAAAAAAAGTCCGATTTACCATTGTTTTATAATGTGCCGTTGCAACCCGATTATTCGGCGGAAGAGCGTTTATTGTCTAAAGGCTATCATCATATTGCCGGTGTTGATGAGGTTGGGCGCGGACCATTGGCTGGTCCTGTTGTTACAGCGGCGGTTATTTTGGATCGCAACAATATTCCGATAGGATTGAATGATTCAAAAAAATTATCGGCCAAAAAACGTGTGAAACTGTTTTGCGACATATTGGATAGCGCATTGGCTGTTTCCGTTTCTAGTCTGTCAGCAACAACAATTGATAAAACAGATATTCGCAAAGCGGCACTGGAAGCAATGCGAAGGTCAGTAGCAGGGTTATTTGTTAACGCAGATTATGTTTTGGTTGATGGCAGAGATATTCCCCCAGGGCTCAAATGCCCTGCTGAAGCCTTGATTAAAGGGGATCAACGTTCCCAGTCTATTGCCGCAGCTTCCATTGTCGCCAAAGTGGTTCGTGACCGCATGATGGAGCGGGCAGGGGAAGTTTATCCGGAATATGGTTTTGAAAAACATGTTGGTTATGCCACAGCCGCCCATCGTTCTGCTATTGAAGACAAAGGCCCTGTCAGCCGTCTACACCGTTATAGTTTTGCACCAATTAAAGGGCGTTTTTGAGGATAAATATTATGAACATTCTCCCTCCCAGTGAGGAAAATATATCCAAAGCAGTTCATTATCTCGATCAGGGAGAATTGGTCGTATTACCGACAGAAACAGTCTATGGCCTTGCAGCCGATGCGACAAATGGCGCGGCTGTTGCCAATATATTTGCAACAAAGGGGCGTCCGCAATTTAATCCGCTTATAGCCCATGTCAGTGATGCAAAAATGGCAGAGCGTATTGTACAAATAGATAAACTGTCTGAACACCTTATTGAAAAGTTCTGGCCGGGGCCACTGACCTTGGTTTTACCATTGCGGGATGGGCATAATATTCACCCTTTGACGACGGCAGGGTTGAATACGCTGGCAGTGCGAAATCCTATAGGTGTCTTTAGTGAAATTATTCGTCGGCTTGACCGCCCCGTTGCTGCAC
Source organism: uncultured Bartonella sp. (assembly GCA_946478665.1). Taxonomy (GTDB): domain Bacteria; phylum Pseudomonadota; class Alphaproteobacteria; order Rhizobiales; family Rhizobiaceae; genus Bartonella. The sequence goes on from CAMLCZ010000009.1 coordinate 18,904, forward strand.
CAAGCGCCAATATTTCTGGTCGTTTAAGCGGCACCCATGCAGAAGATGTTGCAGATATGCTGGGTGATAAAGTGCCGCTCATTATTGATGGTGGCGCAACACCTATCGGTGTTGAATCGACAATTATCAAAATTGCAGATGGAAACGCTTTTTTATTGCGTCCAGGTGGTATACCTGCCGAAGAAATCGAGGACTCACTTGGTTTGAAACTTGCAAGAGTAGATCAGCGTGCGGCGATTGAAGCGCCGGGAATGTTGAAATCCCATTATGCGCCCAACGCATTTGTTAGGTTGGATGTTGATGAGGTGCAAGATGGCGAAGCGTTATTGTCTTTTGGCAAGCAGAATACACGTCATAAAGAACGTGCGGTTGAAACTTTAAACTTAAGCCAAAGCGGCAGTTTAAAAGAGGCGGCAGCTAACCTATTTCATTATTTGAAGCAACTTGATGGTGGTCATGTAAAATGCATCGCTGTTGAGCCAATACCGTTTTCGGGCTTAGGCGAGGCAATCAACGATCGTTTGCAGCGTGCCGCGGCACCTAGAAAGTAAACATGATGGATCCAAAGCTTGTTGAGCAGTTTATCGCAATTGTTGGGGCAAAAAATGCCCTTGTTGATGATGATCTTATTGCGCCATATCTGATAGAACAACGTGGATTATACCACGGCCGTAGCCAATTGGTTTTAAGACCGTCGTCAACCCTTGAAGTGTCTGAAATTTTAAAGCTGGCTTATGAAACAGCAACACCAATTGTTCCACAAGGCGGCAATACTGGTCTTGTTGGTGCGCAGCAACCAGATGAAAGCGCCAAAAGTGTCATTGTTTCGCTGGAACGCTTGAACCGTATCCGCTCAATCGATGTGCAAGGAAATCTTGCTTTGGTTGAGGCAGGGGTTATTTTACAAAACTTGCAGGAAGCGGTGGATAAAGCAGGGCGGTTTTTTCCGCTATCTCTAGGGTCGGAAGGGTCATGCCAAATTGGCGGTAATCTTTCATCGAATGCTGGTGGTACTGGTGTTCTCGCCTATGGCAATACTCGTGAATTGTGTTTAGGGCTCGAGGTTGTCTTGCCTGATGGGCGTATTCTTGATGATTTGCGATTTGTCAAAAAAGACAATAGCGGATACGACCTTAAGGATCTTTTTGTTGGCGCAGAAGGAACATTGGGCATTATTACCGCGGCGGTTATGAAGCTATTTCCAAAACCCGACGGTAAATCTGTTGCCTATGCAGGCATGGTAAGCCCGTCAAAAGCATTAGAGCTTTTGTCCTTAGCGCAAAAAAAAGCAGGCGCCATGTTGACAGGTTTTGAGCTTATTGCTGGCATTGGTATGCAGATGACGCTTGATTATGCGCCTTCTATGCGCGCACCCTTAAATGGCAACCATAACTGGTATGTGCTTCTGGATATTTCTTCATCACATAGTGATGCCGAGGCCAATAACATTATGGAAGAGATACTTGGCGCGGCTGTGGAACATGGGATTATTGAAGATGCCACAATTGCGCAATCATTAACACAGCAAAAGCAGTTTTGGCGTTTGCGGGAAGATATGTCCCCTGCACAAAAACTTCAGGGTGGTTCTATAAAACATGATATTTCAGTGCCAATCGCTTCCATACCAGATTTTATCAGCGAGGCAGGTGAAATTGTCCAATCCATTGCACCTGGGGCACGCATTGTGTGTTTTGGTCACATGGGAGACGGTAATCTGCATTACAATGTTTCGCAACCCATAGGGGCTGACAAACAAACCTATCTGTCATTATGGAGTGAAATGAACCATCGCATTCATACGTTGGTTATGCGTTACCACGGTTCATTTTCAGCCGAACACGGTATTGGGCAATTAAAGCGCAATGAGCTTGTTTCTTTCAAGTCACCAGTAGCGCTTTCTTTGATGCGTGCCATTAAACAGAGTTTTGACCCCAAAAACATTATGAATCCAGGGAAAATGCTATAAATCTTGGTGAATAATTTATTAAGTGCTTGTTTGCAATTCGATAACCAAAAAACAAACCAATATTTTTTTAACCTTACCTTTTAAGATTCCTATTAACAAACGCCGCTAGTGTGCCCCCCGGATGAACGAGTTGATACTGGGGACATATATATGGCCACTCAATGGGCTAATCAGGCAAAAGCAGGACTTGAACTCAGGCTGGATCCTTGCCACTTGCCGCAAAGCGTTGCATATCTTGTTGACGGACGGACAATGATTTGTTCATTAACGGATAGGGGTGCCTCATTAAAGGTTGATGATGGAAACGGCGCACAAAGCCTTTCACGCTTGATTCCGGCACATCATTTCAAGGGAATTGCAGCGCGCGCCGTTGTTACCACAACGGGTCACAAAGCCGTTTCTCTTGAATTGTTACATAAAAATGCCGAAGCCTGTATTCCACTGCTTGTTTCGCGAGATATGGATGATGTCTTGCTCGATTGGCGTTTGTGGGCCGATACGTATGATTTGCCGATGATTCTTATTAATGAAGATGGGTCAACGACACGTGTGCAAGAACGTTCGCCATTACAGCACTTTTTTGCGCAAAAGCAGCGTGAGCAGTTTGAAAAAAAATTCCTTTTGCGCTGTAGGGGATGTTCTTTAGGAATAAGGTTGGTTATCGCCAATCAAGTCATGCTGGGTTAAAAACCATTTTGAGGAAATACGGACGCGTAGCTGACGTAATCGGTTTATATAGGCGTCTTTCCCCATATCTTTTTCATTATGACTTTTTCGTCGGGATGAGTCGATTAGGTAAAAGATAAGATGCGTGGCGCATTGTTGGACAGTTTGAAAAAATTGTTCTCTAAAAGCCAGTATTTTCCGTTCAAATGCAGCTTTTTAACCTATTTCTAAAACATTCTGCTCATCGTTAACACGGTTGCTTTTTTAATACATAATCTCTGTTTTTGCTCATTCTATCGGACGGTCAGACAGGAAAAAGCGTATGATTTGGAATTTGCATGGAGGGCAGGAATGACAAGGCAAATTGTTTTCACATTAAATGAGAATGAAGCTTTGAACGCTTTAAAAGCGCATTATCGCTCGCATGCTTTAACCATGAAGACAATTGTAAAGCTTGTTCTGTTATGGCTTGCCTGTATCATTGTTATGTCTGGCGTTCTAATGGCTGTCGGTGGGCAGAACTGGATAGAGGCTTGGGGCATTGCACTTGTCAAAATCTCAGTCATTTATGCTTTTATTATCGTGGCAATCTGGGCGCTAAACTATTTTATCCTGCTGCCACGCCGTGCTTATCGTCTGGTAAAAGGTGACCGTCAAATTGGTCTGGAACAAACTTGGATTTGGGACGATCAGGCTGTGGCTATCCGCAGCTCATATATTAAAGGCACATATCCATTCCGCTTGTTTTATGATTGGCGTGAATATCCAACATTTCTGGCTCTTTATATCTCGAACCAAAAATTCAACGTTTTACCAAAAACTGTTCTGACCGACGATCAGCTTAGCGATTTACGCAATATTCTGACCAAAGAAATCACGCATAAGAAAAAATAACACTGGTTAACCTATAGCAAGATTAGGTTTAAGCGTGTGTGTTGTGAGGCTTCGGTTGAACACCAAAGCGCAACGGGTTTGTTATAGATTTGTAGTGGAACAGATGTCATAGATTTACTGTAACAATAATTTGCTATAGCAATTTTGCCGTGCTGTTACGTTAAAAACGCGTCCGCCATTTGCCACCAGTTCACCATCTTTGATAGCAGTGCCAGCATGGAAGATTTTTACGTCTGGTTGCGCGTCAACCTTATCAATGTCACGAATAATGGTGCCTTTTAACGGGTTCTCAGGATATCCTTTAGCTGCATTTAAAGCAATGTTGCACCCGTCAAAGATGTGACGGGTGATTGATTAGGAAATTTTGAACGATAATATTCAACGGTTAAGCACTATAGCTTTTCGCGTTCAATGGCACGCCAACCAATATCTCTGCGGTAAAAACCATCTGGCCAATTGATAAGGTCAAGGGCTTGATAAGCCTTTTGTTGTGCTTCAGCCACTGTTTTGCCCTTTGCTGTTACGTTAAGAACACGTCCGCCATTTGCCACCAGTTCACTATCTTTGATAGTCGTGCCAGCATGGAAGATTTTTACGTCTCAGTGCGTGTCAGCCTTATCAATGTCGCGAATAATAGTGCCTTTTAACGGATTTTCAGGGTATTCTTTGGCCGCATTTAAAGCATTGTTGCACCCGTCACATCTTTGACGGGTGATTGATTAGGAAATTTTGAACGATAATATTCAACGGTTAAGCACTATAGCTTTTCGCGTTCAATGGCACGCCAACCAATATCTCTGCGGTAAAAACCATCTGGCCAATTGATAAGGTCAAGGGCTTGATAAGCCTTTTGTTGTGCTTCAGCCACTGTTTTGCCCTTTGCAGTTACGTTAAGAACGCGTCCGCCATTTGCCACCAGTTCACCATCTTTGATAGCAGTGCCAGCATGGAAGATTTTTACGTCTGGTTGCGCGTCAGCCTTATCAATGTCACGAATAACAGTGCCTTTTAACGGATTTTCAGGATATCCTTTGGCCGCGTATACAATGGTCAAAGCAACATCATCGCTCCATTCAGGCTTATGATGATCTAGATTTCCTTTGGCAGCCGCCAATAATAGGGGCGCAATATCACTTTTCAGACGCATCATCAGAACTTGACATTCAGGGTCGCCAAAACGGACGTTGAATTCTATTAGTTCAGGCCCTTTTTGGGTTATCATTAACCCAACAAACAATACACCGGTGAACGGTATGCCCATTTCCGACATACCACGCATGGTTGGTTCGACAATTTCACGCATTGTCCGCGCAATAATTTCATCTGTCACGACGGGTGCCGGTGAATAAGCCCCCATGCCGCCGGTATTTGCGCCTTTGTCACCATCACCAACGCGTTTATGGTCTTGTGCCGTACCAAATGGTATGGCTGTTTTTCCGTCACATAGGCAGAAGAAACTTGCCTCTTCACCTTCAAGAAAATCTTCAACGACAAGTTCAACACCAGCCTGACCAAATGCACCGGCAAAACACGCATCAACCGCATCAAGTGCGTCCTGAAGGTTAGTAGCAACAACCACACCTTTGCCGGCAGCCAAACCATCGGCTTTTACAACAATTGGTACACCTCTTTGTTGAATATAGGCTTTGGCTTTTTCTGCATTGTCAAATCTTTGATATGCCGCTGTCGGTATATTGTATTTGGCACAGAAATCCTTGGTGAAACCTTTTGAGCCTTCTAGTTGTGCTGCCTTTTGGCTTGGACCGAATGCAGCAATACCGGCTTTGCGTAAATGATCTGTCAAACCAGCAACAAGCGGTGCTTCTGGTCCAATAACCACAAGATTAATAGTGTGATCCTTACAAAAATTAATCACGTCTTGCGGCTTGGTAATATCCAATAGAACGTTCGTCGCAATTTTCTCCGTTCCGGGATTGCCGGGTGTGCAGTAAAGTCTTTTCACAATTGGCGAAGAAGATATTTTCCATGCTAATGCATGTTCGCGTCCACCTGAGCCGATTAGAAGAACGTTCATCGCTTGCTCCTGTTGAAGAAGATGAGTAAATCCTTGTTGTATCTTACACGTCTTGTCATAGAAACGAAAAGCCTTAGCTTCAAGGTAAAAGGTAACCCAATAAGATGAAAAGTACTGAAAAATTTGTGTCTGTAGCCAATGACGGTCATGCAGAAGTACAACAACAAGGCGCGCAAGGGCGCGTCATGGATGCGCCGTCCAATCATTGGGTCTATCACTTATTGCCACGTTTTTTCTGGCCCTATGCCCAATTGGCGCGGCTGGAACGTCCAATTGGCTGGAAATTGTTAATGTGGCCATGTTTCTGGTCGCTTTTGATGGCAATGGTTTCAGATGCCGCCCCCGTTACCACCATAAAATCGGCTATCGTAACAACAATATGGTATCTTTTTCTATTTTTTGTAGGATCTGTCGCCATGCGTGGTGCTGGATGCACTTGGAATGATCTGGTGGATCATAAAATCGACAATATGGTGGAACGGACACGCTCGCGTCCACTACCTTCCGGACAGGTAAGTCGCTTTCAAGCCAAAGCTTTTATGGGGCTGCAATGTCTGATTGGATTGGTGATTCTCTTGCAATTCAATGTGTTCAGTATTGTTTTGGGTGTTTCTTCACTTGTCATTGTTGCGCTTTATCCTTTTATGAAACGTGTCACCGACTGGCCGCAATTTTTTCTAGGCTTGGCATTTAACTGGGGCGCATTGATGGGATGGTCGGCTATCTATGGGAGTCTTAGTTGGGCGCCCATTCTGCTTTATGCCGGCGCTGTTTTATGGACTATCGGCTATGATACAATTTACGCTCATCAAGATAAGGAAGATGACGCTATCGTCGGGGTTCGCTCTACGGCACGTTTATTTGGGACAAAAACCAAACAGGCACTGATTATCCTTTATAGTGGTTTTATTATTTTGGCAGCTTTGGCCTTCTACTTGGCAGGTGTGCCAACCATCAGCTATTTGGGTATTGTCGCTGCCGCCGGCCATATGCTTTATCAAATTGTAAAAGTAGATATTGATAATGATGCCGATTGTTTGCGATTGTTTAAATCCAATGCAACAATAGGCATTGTTATTTTTGCGGGACTATTGCTCGGCGCAATAGTCTTAGCATTTTAAAAAATTGGTAACTCTATTCCTATTTTTACGGGTATAAACGCTGTTTATTCCAGCTTTGAGCATCATGTGCCTCACGGGTAAACAATACCCTGTCATGCAAACGAAATGGCCGGTCATGCCAAAATTCGATGGATAGTGGTTTTATGCGAAAACCAGACCAATAGGGCGGACGGGGAATAGCACCGATGGCAAATTTTGCTGTATATTCAGCCACTGCTTTTTCCAGCGCAAAACGACTTTCCAACGGGCGTGACTGTTTTGACGCCCAAGCACCAATGCGGCTACCACGGGCACGCGATTGATAATAATGATCTGCTTCCTCGTTGCTGACTTTTTCAACAATACCGCGCACCCGCACTTGTCTGCGCAGTGACTTCCAATGAAAACAAATTGCGGCTTTCATAGAGCCAAGTATTTCTTGACCTTTGGTGCTTTCATAATTTGTATAGAAAACAAAGCCTTGTTCATCAAAATCCTTCAACAAAACCATGCGCACATCGGGCAATCCGTCTTTGTCAACGGTTGCCAACGCCATGGCATTGGGATCATTCAACTCGCTTTCACCAGCATCCTTCAACCAATTGGTAAAGAGTGCGAAGGGCTCAGATGCTTCCACGAAGTCACCGCTTGTTAACGCTTTGTCTGTCATAATGCACCCGAATATTATTGTGTCTTGCGTATAATAACGTGTCGTCAAACTTCCTAGCCGACGCAGAAACAAGTGAAAAATGAAAGCTTTTTACATTTCAAAAAGCCGGTTTGGTCGTTTATTTATTTTTGTCACGATCATCTTGTTAATGCAAGGCTGTATTGTATCTGGTTTTAAAGTCGATCAAACCGATACATCCTATAAACCCGATAGCTCGCTTATAACTGGTTCTGTTCCAGTCACCCCCCAACAGACAGATGATCCAATCATCAAGTCGGATCAAATCGTCATACGTGACAAGCTGATTTCCTTAAATGCAAAAAAAGTGCTGGTATCGGAGATTAAATGGGACAATACTATCACGGGTAGCGAAGGTATGATTAGTAGCGTTGCAGAAACAAAAAAGGGCGGCCATGTTTGCCGTAATTTTACAACAACGCGCTCTGCTTTTGATGGCGTTAGTCTTTACCATGGACAAATTTGCCAAGTAACGCCAGAGGTCTGGAATGTGACCTCTTTCGAGGCTGTAAAATAATAACGCTAAAAGTTACTAAAAAATGCGTTGATTGATCTGGTAATTTTATTTTTGATAGGCATATAGAAGAGAACATATTTTTTCTACTTTAAGGTAGAAACCAATTTTATACGAAGCCACATGAATGGGAATTTGCCTATCCGTGGCTGGAAAGAGGAATATTATGCGTGATCCCTATACGGTTCTAGGTGTGGCGCGCACTGCCAAACCGCAAGAGATTAAGTCTGCATTTAGAAAATTGGCAAAGCAATTCCACCCCGATCATAATAAGGGTGATGCGAAAGCTCAGGAAAAATTCGCAGAGATCAATCAGGCTTACGAAATTATCGGCGATAAGGATAAGAAAGAAAAGTTTGATCGCGGCGAAATAGATGCAGAAGGAAAGCCTGTATTTCAAGGGTTTGCTGGCGGAGGTCAGGGATTTGCTGGTGGGCAGAACCCATTTGGGAATGGTAATTTTGAATTCCGTTCAGGTGGCGGCGGCGGTTTTGATGCAAGCGACTTGTTCAGAGATCTCTTTGGTGGTGGTGCTAAGGGCGGTTTTTCAGGATTTGGCGGTCGTGGTCGCGCGCACGCACCGCAGCAGGGCAGTGATATTCATGCCGCGCTATCAGTTACATTAGAACAAATTGTTGGTGCAGAGAAAGTTGAAGCCGTTTTTCCGAATGGAAAAAGACTGAAAATCAAATTGCCCGATTATGTGGAAGATGGCCAAACGATTCGATTGAAAGGGCAGGGCGAAACGGTTGCTCGTGGCCAGCCAGGTGACGCATTGGTAACAATCCATATAAAGCAGCACCCGAAATTTCATGTCGAAGGACGTGCTTTGCACCTTGATTTACCCGTTTCTTTGAAAAATGCGGTGCTTGGAGCAAAAGAAGAGGTTGAAACACTGGATGGGCGTATTGCTTTAACTATCCCAGCATGGTCTAGTTCAGATAAAGTGTTAAGACTAAAAGGTAAGGGCTTACCACTTAAGACGGGAGGGCGAGATGACCTTTTCGTACATATTAGAATTATGTTGCCAGAAGGCGGAGACGCTGCATTGGAACAGTTTTGTAGAATGAGTACATGAGTATAGAGTTTATCGACATATAAATCCGAACGCGCGGGGAGAACGGATATGATAAGACAGCCATTTAGAGCATCTCTTTTGGCCGCAGCTACGTTGCTTTTATTTTCGTCACTAAGCAACGCAGAAAACTTCAAAAAAAACAATATTACCGTTGAAAGCCCAGTTGTACGGGGGTCGTCGTCTGTATACAACCGGGCTAATGGTTATGTTGTTATCCATAACGGTGGTTCAACCGATGAACATTTGATTTCCGTTGAATCGCCAGTGTCAAAACGCATTGAGATCCAAGAACCTATGACGGGGTATGGAAAAACTTATATGCATAAGGCCACAGAGCCTTTGACAATTAAGCCTAACGATTATTTGGAATTAAAACCAGGATCCTATCACATCGTATTTTTCAATTTGCATGATAATTTACGGGAAGGCGAGAAGGTTCCAGCCAAATTGCATTTTGAAAAGGCTGGTGACGTCGACGTAAACTTTGATATTGAATCTCCAAGCGATCAACCCAAAAATAACTAGTTTAACCTGTCAATGTGTTTCACTTATCGTTGCGTGACATTTATTGTTGCATTGCGCATGATGTCTTCCATTATTACGTTACGCGTGATGTCTTACGGAAAGAACACGTCATTTTTAAGAAAATACGTTTTTTAGAGAAACACGGCGTATAAAAATATCGTATCGCCTCTTATGTAAAAGGCTCAAAAAGCGAATTTGATTGCAGGGTTAATCGGGTACACCATACACCATGCCAGCGGAGCTGTAACAAATATGGTTATAGCGCAGTGACGAATATGGCTGCGGCTTGTGGCAAGTGCAGCTATAGCATTTTGACAGGTTTTGAGTCTTTTTATTCTTAAAAAAAACGCCTTATTCTTAAGAAAACACCAGAGTTTGCAAAAAAATGCGTAAGCATTTGCGTAAATTTGATTGGCTTTTGCGGCTTGAAATAGCGCAATCACAATAATTTGTTTGTTATCCTTGAGGATAAAAGATCAACTGATAGCCAGATTTGTTATTTAACCGGCATAAAATGCAGATTCGTTGGCTAAGGTGAATGCCTGAAAACCAACAAAAAAACATATATATTTATGGCGAAAATACTCTTTTCGTTGTAAAAACTACTGTTTTCCAGCACAAATTGATGCAATTACTTGAAGAAAACAGTGACCTATGTCATAGGCAAACAACCAAAATTGAATTTAAGCAATAATGAGGCAATACCTATGGGTGACAGTAATGGTTTGTTGCGCGGCAAGCGTGGTTTAATTCTGGGACTTGCAAATAATCGTTCTATTGCATGGGGTATTGCCAAGGCGGCACATGCTGCAGGTGCTGAACTTGCTTTTACCTATCAAGGGGAAGCATTGAAAAAGCGCGTTATGCCGCTGGCTGAAGAACTTGATGGTTTTATCTGCGGACATTGTGATGTGACAGACGGCGCATCGATTGATGCTGTCTTTGCTGAAATCGAGAAAAAATGGGGTAAGCTTGATTTTCTCGTTCACGCCATTGGCTTTTCAGATAAAGACGAATTGACCGGACGTTATGTTGATACGTCGGAAGCCAACTTCACTAAGACAATGAATATTTCAGTTTATTCTTTGACAGCGATTACACAACGGGCTGAAAAGTTGATGACTGATGGTGGATCAATATTGACCCTTACCTATTATGGCTCTGAAAAAGTCATGCCAAACTATAATGTTATGGGCATTGCCAAAGCAGCGCTTGAAGCAAGTGTGAAATATTTGGCAGTTGATCTTGGGCCAAAACAAATTCGCGTTAACGCGCTTTCTGCAGGACCAATTAAAACTTTGGCAGCATCCGGTATCGGTGATTTCCGTTATATTCTTAAATGGAATGAGTATAATGCGCCATTGCGTCGTACTGTTTCCATCGAGGAAGTTGGCGACTCTGCCTTGTATCTTCTTTCAGATCTTTCTCGGTCGGTTACGGGCGAAGTACACCACGTTGATTCTGGATATCATGTTATCGGTATGAAGGCTGTTGATGCGCCAGATATTTCCGTAATAAAGGACTGATAAAGGACTTAATATTGTGTCTAATCGACCGCTTATTTATTTTTCCCGTCATGGGCAGACGGACTGGAATATTACCCAACGTATTCAAGGGCAAATAGACCGTGATATTACTGAGCATGGCCGTCAACAGGCTGCGCGCAATGGTAGATTGCTTAAAGAGTTGCTTGGAAATGCGGAAGGATTTGACTTTGTCGCAAGTCCGTTGCGCCGAACACGCGAAACAATGGAAATTATCCGCACGCAAATGGGGCTCGATGTCACAGCCTATCGTACAGATCCACAATTGATGGAAATGCATTTTGGCGACTGGCAGGGCACAACCGAAGATGATATCGCAAAGGTTACGCCGGAATTAATCGCCGCCCGTGTTGCCGATAAGTGGAACTTTGTGCCACCGGGAGAAAAGGCAGAAAGCTATGCTATACTTGCCAAGCGCGTGCAAAAATGGCTTGAGCAGGTAAAGGGTAAAACAGTATGCGTTACCCATGGTGGCTGCTTACGTTCCATCATGCATCTTTATGGTGGATTAAGTGAGGCTGAGGCTGCTAATTTTTCAGTTGAGCAGGATCGTATTCTTCGCTTTGATGATAATGGTTTGGAATGGCTTTAGGCCATTCCTGTCGTTAATTAATCTCTGCCCGTATTGCCGATAAGTGGAACTTTGTGCCACTGGGACGAAAAGGCAGAAAGCTATGCTCTACTTGCCAAGCGCGTGCAAAAATGGCTTGAGCAGGTAAAGGGTAAAACAGTATGCGTTACCCATGGCGTGATTTACGTTCCATCATGCATCTTTATGGTGGATTAAGTGAAGCAGAAAGCTACCAATTTTTCAGTTGAGCAAGATCGTATTCTTCGCTTTGACGATAATGGTTTGGAATAGCTTTAGGTCATTCCTATCATTAATTAATCGCTGCTCGTGTTGCCGATAGGTGGAACTTTGTACACGGGACAAAAAGGCAGAAAGCTATGCTATACTTGCCAAGCGCGTGCAAAAATGGCTTGAGCAGGTAAAAGGTAAAACAGTGTGCGTTACCCATGGCGTGACTTACGTTCCATCATGCATCTTTATGGTGGATTAAGTGAAGCAGAAAGCTGCCAATTTTTCGGTTGAGCAAGATCGTATTCTTCGTTTTGATGATAATGGTTTGGAATGGCTTTAGGCTATTCCTGTCATTAGGCCAAACCTATCATTTTTCATGACATATCCGCTTTTCATGAAAAGCTAGTTTTTCATAAAGTCTAATAAGGTTGAAAATAGTTTACGCAATAATTATTGATAAAACCGTCTTCCAAGACGGCTTTTTTCTATAACCAGTGTTTTGTAAGACGCTGTATCTCAGCCTTCTTGTGGCTCAATGTCTGTTACGTAACGATTGTTGCCTTGTGCATCGTAAAAGACAATAACTTTCATGCCTTCATTCAGGACAGAATAATCAAATTCACCCGGTAAATTATATGTTTTGCCATTATCAAGGACAATTGTATTAGCAGTTTGATCAATTGCAGTAATAGTACCTTCCGCATCATCTGCATTGGCCAGAGCAGGAAAAAGGAATGCTGCAAATACGCTGATGAGAGCAAGTTTTTTCATTATAGGCCCTTTCGAATTACAAATCACTTTAATAAATAATTTTGAATTGTGTCGAAAGAGTAGCCATTGGTCAATCGAAAATGAGATATATTATTTGAAATTTGTTGTCTGGTATCAAGACAGATTATTAGCCACATGAATGCACCATTTTTCTCGAAAATGGACAAAAACAGCGTTGAAAATAAAGCAATCGAGTAAAATTGTTCACCTATGCAGCAATCCATGTTTGACCACAGCGTAAAAGGTCAATAGAAATACTGCAATTATTTAAACGAATTGGCGCTCTTTATGTCATATAATACTTTCGGTCATATGTTTCGTGTAACCACTTGGGGGGAAAGTCACGGTCCTGCATTGGGCTGCGTTATTGATGGTTGCCCGCCGGGGATAAAATTTAGCGTGGCAGAGGTGCAGGCCTATCTTGATAAAAGAAAGCCTGGTCAGTCGCGATATACAACGCAACGCCGTGAAGCGGATGAGGTGAAAGTTCTATCGGGTGTGTTGCCTTGTGAAAATGATACAATGCTTGTTACAACCGGTACACCTATTTCAATGTTGATTGAAAATACCGATCAACGGTCAAAGGATTATGGTGATATAGCGCGCCAGTATAGACCCGGTCATGCCGATTATACTTATGATGTCAAATATGGCATCAGGGACTATCGTGGGGGCGGGCGTTCATCAGCACGCGAAACGGCGGCACGTGTTGCAGCTGGCGCAATTGCTCGCAAAATTGTTCCAGGTCTCGTCGTCAGAGGTGCAGTTATTGCTATTGGCAATATTGATATTGATAGAAGCCAATGGAATTGGGACGAGGTGGACAATAATCCATTTTTTACGCCGGATAAAACCGCGGTCGATAAATTTGCTGCTTATATGGACGGAATACGCAAAGCCGGCTCGTCTGTTGGTGCCATGGTGGAAATTGTTGCTGAAAATGTTCCTGCCGGTCTTGGCGCGCCAATATATGGCAAACTCGATCAGGATATTGCAGCATTATTGATGTCTATTAACGCTGTTAAAGCGGTAGAAATCGGTGAAGGGATGAATGCGGCGCGCTTAACAGGAGAAGAAAACGCTGATGAGATGCGCCAAGGTCCAGATGGTAAACCTTTATTTTTGAGCAATCACGCCGGCGGAATTCTTGGCGGTATCTCGAATGGCGAACCGATAATTGCGCGATTTGCCGTCAAACCAACCTCTTCCATTTTAACGCCACGGCGCTCGATTGATGCGCAAGGCAATAATGTTGACGTTGTTACAAAGGGAAGGCACGACCCCTGCGTGGGTATTCGTGCCGTGCCAGTTGGTGAAGCGATGGTTGCATGTGCCATTGCAGACCATTATCTAAGACATCGCGGCCAGACAGGTCGGATCTGAAAGGACTATCATGACATTTAACCAGAAATCGGTTGTGGACGCTATTCGTGCATTTGAACGAGGCGAAATTGTTGCGGTTACCGATGATGATGGCCGAGAAAATGAAGGTGATCTTATTGTCGCGGCAGTGCATTGCACACCTGAAAAAATGGCTTTCATCATACGCAATACATCTGGCATTATTTGCGCACCAATGCCGCAGGAAGAGGCTAAGCGCTTAAATCTTGCTCCAATGGTATCAAACAACGACTCTGCCCATCATACGGCATTTACGGTTACTGTTGATTTTCTTCATGGCACAACAACCGGTATTTCAGCCGAAGATCGTACATTGACAGTGCGCAATCTGGCTAATCCCAATGCAAATGCCAATGATTTTAGTCGCCCCGGCCACGTTTTTCCGCTAATTGCACGCGAAGGTGGTGTTCTTATGCGGTCTGGCCATACAGAAGCGGCGGTAGATTTGTGTAAACTTGCAGATTTGCCACCCATTGGTGTGATTGGAGAACTGGTCAATGACGATGGTACGGTAAAACACGGATCGGAAGTGCGCGCCTTTGCTGCTGAGCATGGCCTTCATGTTATAACAGTTGCAGATCTTATTGCTTATCGTCAACGCAAGGAAACTCTGATTGACCATGTCGGTGAAATGAAGGTTGAAACCTTGGTTGGGTCCGCTATTGCGCATAGTTACCAATTACCATGGGAACCGATGCAACATGTAGCCGTTGTGGTTGGTGATATCAGAGATGGTGAAAATATTCCGGTAAGATTACAGCGCGAAAATGTTGTTTCAGATGTTTTTGGTAAAAAACATGATATCGAAACAGTATTGCGCCGCATGGCAGAGAAAGAAAAACGGGGTGTTTTTGTTTATCTGCGTGAAGGTTCGGTTGGCGTTGGCAATCCAGGTGAGACGCGTAACCGTGAGATGATTATGGAAGGCTTGGAAACACATGAACAGGCCGTTGAACGGGAAGAAGAATGGCGCCAAATTGGTTTAGGGGCGCAAATTCTTAAACATCTCGGCATTTCATCTGTTATTTTATATGCATCGCGCGAGCGCCATTATGTTGGGCTGGAAGGCTTTGGTATTCATATCGCAAGAACAGATATTTTGTGAGGGTTAAATGGCAGAACAACCGGACAATAACGATATTGCAACAATGAGCTTTGAACAAGCGCTTGATGCACTTGAGAAAATCGTTGAAAAACTTGAACGTGGTGATGTCGCTTTAGAGGAATCTATTCGTTTTTATGAACGGGGCGAAGCCTTGAAAAAGCGCTGTGATGCTCTGCTGAAAGCTGCCGAAAATAAGGTCGAGAAAATACGGCTATCCCGTGAGGGTAAACCAGAAGGCGTTGAGCCTTTGGATGCTGAATAGTTTCCGCTCTGCTTAAAATAGATATCTGCTTAAAACAGATATTTGATGAGATAGGGGCCGCCACCCCAAACAAGTGTCCAAACTGCAGCGCCAAGAATATTGGCGCTGAGAAATTTGGTAAATGTCATCCCACCAGAGCCCGCAATAAGACCATTCAACTGTCTTAAAACAACAATAAAACGCGCCGTGGCGACAAAAAGAAAGCCACGTTTATTGAGCATTTGTTGAAAATGTTCCAGTCTTTCTGGCGTAAGTTTTACCCAGTGGCCATATTTTAACAGAAGTTTTTTCCCACCAAAATGGCCGATAGCAAATCCGGTGCAATCACCTAAGACACTGCCAATAAAGGCACAGATAAGCATTGTCGATAAATCCAATTTACCGGCAGCCGCCATTAAAGAGCCAATAATCAAGCCACTTTCACCTGGTACAGGTGCGCCAAATGATTCGAAATATAGAATAAAAAAATAGGCGAAAGCGCCATAATGCGCTATCCATTGCTCTATCCACTGTTCCATCATTCTTCAAACAATCTGTTGCTTGCGTTTATTAAGGACTATCAAAGATATAAGACTAAACGGTGTAAACAGCGCCTGAAAATCTATATATCGTTCAATTTCCTATTTTCAATGTGTGCTTAAAGCTTGAAACGGGTTGCTTGTCGATACATTTATGATAGGAACAGGACTTCATCATGATATTTTGATCGGGGCAATTTATCATATGATGTTTTATACTAAATTCAGGTGTAAACTATTGTGAATGGAATAACACAAGCTGTATGCATCTCTTAAGTTAAGGAATTTACTTTGTCGCGACCATCAACACCATTGCTGGATCGGATACACGACCCCAAAGATTTACGCACATTACCTGAAAGTGATTTAACGACGCTTGCTGATGAATTGCGCGCAGAAACAATAGATGCGGTTTCGGTAACCGGTGGGCATCTAGGCGCTGGTTTGGGTGTCATCGAACTGACGGTAGCTTTGCATTATGTTTTTAATACACCTGAAGATAAAATTATTTGGGATGTAGGACATCAGGCCTATCCACATAAAATTCTCACTGGTCGGCGAGATCGCATTCGCACTCTGCGGCAAGAAGGGGGGCTTTCGGGCTTTACCAAAAGAAGCGAAAGTATCTATGATCCCTTTGGAGCGGGTCACTCTTCCACGTCGATTTCTGCTGGATTGGGCATGGCTGTTGCCAGCGAGCTAAAAAACGAAAATAAACGAAATATTATTGCTGTTATCGGTGATGGTTCAATGTCGGCTGGCATGGCTTATGAAGCCATGAATAATGCCGGTTCTCTCGACGCACGTCTCATCGTTATTTTGAATGACAATGATATGTCTATTGCGCCACCAACTGGTGCAATGAGTTCTTATCTCGCAAGATTGGTATCAAGCCCGTCCTATCGCAATTTACGTGAACGAGCCAAGGCATTAAGCCGGAAACTGCCGAAATTCTTCTGGGATAAGGCAAAAAGATCGGAAGAATATGCGCGTGGTTTTTTAACTGGCGGAACATTGTTTGAAGAGCTTGGCTTCTATTACGTAGGACCTATTGATGGCCACAATCTCGATCATCTTTTGCCTGTGTTAAAAAATGTCCGCGAGCACCCAAATGGTCCAGTCTTGGTTCATGTGGTAACCCGTAAGGGAAAAGGCTATCCACCGGCAGAAGCTGCAAGTGATAAATATCATGGTGTGAGCCGGTTTAATGTTGTAACCGGTGAACAGATCAAAGTTAAAAGTTCTGCACCTTCTTACACAAAAGTTTTCGCCAATGCTTTGATTGAAGAAGCAACACACGACGATAAGATTGTTGCCGTTACGGCGGCTATGCCAACGGGTACGGGATTGGATCAATTTGCCCAAAAATTTCCAAAACGTATGTTTGATGTCGGCATTGCAGAACAACATGCTGTAACATTTGCAGCAGGTATGGCATGTGAAGGGTTGAAACCCTTTGTTGCAATTTATTCTACTTTTTTGCAACGCGCCTATGACCAGATTGTTCATGATGTTGCTATTCAGAAATTGCCGGTGCGTTTTGCAATTGACCGTGCAGGCTTTGTTGGCGCAGATGGTTCAACCCATGCAGGAAGCTATGATAGTGTATTTTTGTCTGCGCTGCCGGGCTTTGTGGTAATGGCGCCATCAGATGAAAAAGAATTGATGCATATGGTGCGCACCGCCGCAGCCTATGACCAAGGTCCTATATCGTTCCGTTTTCCAAGGGGTGATGGTATTGGGCTAAAATTGCCTGATCGTGGCGAGATTATTGAAATTGGTAAAGGTCGTATCTTACGGGAAGGCAGTAAGGTTGCACTGCTTGGCTTTGGTACGCGGTTGCAGGAAGCTTTGGCGGCCGCTGATGAGCTTGCAGCTTCGGGGCTGTCAACAACGGTTGCCGATGCGCGTTTTGCGAAGCCGCTTGATGAAGAGCTTGTCCGTCGATTGGCGCAAGAACATGAGGTTCTTATCACAATTGAAGAGGGGGCTTCTGGTGGTTTTGGTGGTCAAGTCTTGCAGTTTTTATCGCGAGAAGGGCTGTTGGATAAAGGCTTGAAAATTCGCACCCTGACATTGCCAGACGAATATTTGCATCATGGCCCACAAGCAAAGGTGCTATCTCAAGTGGGATTAGACCGCCGTGGTATTGTGAATAGCGTTTTCAGTGCCTTGGGTCGCGAGGCCGTAAACATTCCGCAAATACGCGCTTAATATGCCTGAAAAACAAAGGTTAGATGTCTTGTTGGTGGAAAGGGGGTTCTTTTCCACCCGATCGCGAGCACGTGATGCCATTGCGCGTAAGACTGTGCTGGTTCAGGGCAAGGTCGTGGATAAAGCCGGACAAGTGGTTTTGAGCGAAGCCGAGATTATCGTTTCCGATCCAGCCCGTAACTATGTTTCAAGAGCAGCGTTAAAGTTGCTTGCTGCGCTTGATGAATTTCCTGTTCGCACACAAGCCATCAATGCACTTGATATTGGCGTTTCAACGGGTGGGTTTACGCAAGTTTTGCTTGAGCGCGGTGCAGCCCATGTTATCGCAGTTGATGTTGGCCATGGTCAATTGGCACAATCCTTGATAAATAATCCAGCAATTACCTTGTATGAAGGATTGAATGCGCGTGATCTTGAAAAAAACCATCTTCAAGGTCTCGATATTCAACTTGTTGTCTCTGATGTCAGTTTCATTTCATTGAAACTTGCTTTGCCACCGGCTCTTTCATTGGCAGCTAATGGTGCTCAGGCGGTTTTATTGGTTAAACCGCAATTTGAAATAGGGCGGGAAGGCATTGGTAAAGGCGGTTTGTTGAAAAATCCTGCTGACGGTAAAAAAATAGCAGAAGATCTGTTTGCCTGGTTAAATGAACAACAAGGCTGGAGAGCAAAAGGTCTACGACCTTCTCCTATTGAAGGAGGGGATGGTAACGTGGAATATCTTCTTTATGGGGAAAAGTGCAATGATTGAAGAAGTGCAGATAGACCATATTGGGGCTGGTGGTGATGGCGTAGCAAAAACGCCACATGGTGCTGTCTATGTTCCCTTTACCCTGCCAACTGAAATTGCCAATATTGCCTGCCAGAACAATCAGGGGACTTTAATAGCTCTTAAAACCCGTTCATCAGAACGGGTAGACCCGACATGTAAACACTTTGAAGAGTGTGGCGGTTGCGCTCTTCAGCACTGGCAAGATACCGCCTATCAAGGCTGGAAAAGATCACTCGTTAGCGATGCTATGCAAGGACGGGGTATTGATACGCAAATAGCACCCCTTCAGCCTTGTGAAAAACACACAAGGCGGCGGATAACATTAACCGCACGGGTAACACCCAAAGGGCAGGTTGTCGGTTTCAATCGCTATGGTTCTCATGACATAGTGGCTATTGAAGAATGTCCTGTTTCAAGACCAGAACTGGTTGATAGTATTGCGGAAGTAAAAGTGCTTTGTGGGCTTTTGGCAAATTATGCAAAAGAGTTGCATATTACTGTCACTTTGGCAGAAAATGGTTTGGACATTGCCATTGCTGGTTGTCGTATTGATGATGAGCAATTGCGCCAACGCCTCATTAATGAATGTTTAAAACGCCCTATCACGAGACTTTCTGTTGAGGGCGAAATCGTTATAGAAAAAGAAAAGCCAATAATTCATTTCAGCTCTGTTGCGGTTGAGCTTGCTTCTGGTGGTTTTTTACAGGCAACAAAAGAAGCCGAAGATTTTATGGCTGGACTGGTCATGGACGGTTTGAAAAAAACCAAATATGTGGCGGATCTATTTTCTGGTTCAGGTACTTTTGCATTTCGTTTGGCTGAAAAAATGAAAGTTCATGCGGTTGAATATGACGCCGACGCATTAAAAAGTTTTGACCGCGCCATGCGCAATGCGCACGGACTGAAAGAAATCAGCTATGAGAAGCGTGATCTGTTTCGCCGACCATTGACGGCAAAGGAATTGGAAAGTTTTGACGGTATTGTATTTGATCCGCCAAGAGCTGGTGCGGAAGAACAAGCACGTGAGATTGCCAAAACATCTATCCCACGAATTGTTGCTGTTTCGTGTAATCCGGTGACACTAGCAAGAGACATAGCAATTCTACAAGAGGGTGGGTATAAGGTTGAAAAAATTATACCCATTGACCAATTTCTTTGGTCACCCCATGTTGAGACGATAGCAATTCTAAGTAAGCGCAAGCCCAAACCGGGCTGGCGCTTGTAATTGCTAACAAACTGGTGCCAGCAATTTTTTAACACCCTGGCACCTGTAATTACCTAATACGCTGGCGCTTGTAATTTTTTAATACGCCGGCACCTGTGATTGTCTAACAAGCTGATGCTTTAGTGCTCTAACAAGAGGCCAATTTGCCCAATTTCTCTGGTCACCCCATGTTGAAACGATAGCAATTTTAAGTAAGCGCAACCCCAAACCGGGCTCTGGCGCTTGTAATTGCTAATAAACTGGTGCCAGTAATTTTTTAACACGCTGGCACCTGTAGTTGCCTAAAAAGCTGACACCAGCAATTGTCTAACAAGCTGGCGCCTTTGATTGCTTAGCAAGATGTCAATTTGACGGTGCTTTGCGCTTTACCAAAAAATATTGGTCTTAAATAGACGCCCAGTGCATTGCCGAAAAATGCCGAAGCTACCCACAACCAGCCATGCAAACTGCCAGAAGAGATGCCAGAAAAATAAGCGCCAATATTGCAGCCAAACCCAACACGTGCGCCATAGCCTAACAGCAGGCCACCAATAATTGCAGCAATAGCCGAACCTAATGGAACACGGAAATTGAAAGCAAAGCGTCCAGCTAGCGCCGCAGCAAGCATTGCACCGGCAATAATGCCGAAATCCATAACCGATGTAATATTGGAAAAGACACTTGCGTCCAAGTTTTTTGCATTGGCTGGATTTTGCCAAAATGCCCAACCAGACACATCAAAGCCAATAATACGACCAATTTTAGCGCCCCAAATTGGAAAAGCACCAGCAATGCTCCATGGTTTTCCGGATATAATCAGGGTTATGTAATTCAAGATGGCTAAAGCAACACCACCCCATATTAACGGCCATGGACCACGGAAAAATCTTTGAATCCCATAATGATCTGTTGGTTTTTCCTGTTCTAACGATCCATGACGACGCTTTTCTATAACAATTGTTAAGGCCGTAATGGCCGCAAAAAGGCAAAGCGACACAACAATTCCAAGTGGTGCGCCTAAGCTTTTGACCAATGATACCGGTGGTAGGGCAGGCATGGAAGACCAGAAAGACGCATGTGCCGTTGAAACAAGGCCACCAATGACAAAAAACGCTAAAACAAGTAGCATACGAGCATTGCCGCCGCCAAGAGTGAACAATACTCCTGAAGCACAACCTCCTGCGAGTTGCATGCCTATGCCAAACATGAATGCACCAATGATGACCGACAGGCTAAGCGGTGCAATGGAACCATTGACCGGATGACCAAAAATTTCACCAACACTTAATGTCGGGAAAAACAGCAATACGGCAATTGCCAACATCAACATTTGCGCCCGCAAACCCCGTCCGCGTCCATCAGCAATAAAAACACGCCATGCAGAGGTGAAACCAAAAGATGCGTGATAAAGAGTAATGCCAAGTGCGGCGCCGACCAGAATCAATAATCCCTGTTGCACGCTGTAGGCTATAGATAACCAAACCGCACAAATGATGATGAATAATGCACTTATAATTTTTGGGAGAGTTAAATAGGTAGACAGCTTGTTAGGCTGACCAGACACGACCGTGTACATGGAGTTTCCTTTCAAACAAGATAGAAGCCGCATAATGGCTATTGTCTTGGAGTGCGTACAAGTTTTGAAAGATTTTTTCAATAACAAGCAGAGTCAAAAAAACTTATTTTCATAAAAACTGTTGAATAATCATTGGTATCACGGCAATTATTAATCTTGTTTGACAATATAAAAAGGAAAAATCATACCAAATATTATGTTGAATATCGGCTATAACACTTTGATTATACGTATTATTTTACGATGGTATTGACTGTTGAAAAACAAAACTTTTAAGCTTGGCGAATTTTTAAGTTTGGCAGTTAACGTATTGTTGGAAATCGCTCAAAATATCGCGGCGAAACATAACGTTCGCGAAAATATCCTTATGAAGGAATCCTGTTAACTGATTGAACGCACGTGATAATGTTGATGTATTTTGTGCGCGACTATTCCGATTATGTCGGATTATTCAAAGAGTTTTAAAATCTATTACCAAGATCAACAGATAAACGGGAAGAGCTAATTCTGACAAATGGAGAAGCCAATTCTGGCATACTGAAAGAGCTTATTTGGGCAAAAACGAGAGGGGTTAATTCTGACAAACAGAAAGATCTTATCCTGAAACACAGAAAGAGATTATTCTAGCGAACGGGAGGAGCTTATTCTGACGAAAACGGGAAAAGCTTGTTAGGAGCACGTCCCGTTTATTGCATATTCAAACAGCATGAATTGGTTGGGTCAAAAATCGCGGGGCTGTTTTATTGTTAAACAGCCGTTCCGCCCAATGTCATGCCATTAATACGCAAATGCGGTAAACCGACACCAACAGGAACACTTTGACCAGCTTTACCACATGTTCCGATACCATCATCAAGCTTAGGATCATTACCAATCATGGCAATGCGCTTCATGGCTTCCGGCCCATTACCAATTAACGTTGCGCCCTTAATAGGGGCGACAATTTTGCCATTGCGTACACGATAGGCTTCCGTGCACTCAAAAACAAATTTGCCAGAGGTGATATCAACCTGGCCACCGCCAAAGGATACAGCGTAAATGCCATCTTGCAACGAGCTTAACACCTCTTCCGGTGTATATTCGCCGCCAAGCATCATTGTATTGGTCATACGTGGCATAGGGGCACATGCATATGATTCACGACGCCCATTGCCTGTCGGTTTCATGCCCATTAGGCGGGCATTTAACCTATCCTGCATATAGCCAACCAATTTGCCGTCTTCGATAAGAACATTGCGTGCAGATGGTGTACCTTCATCATCGATTGTTAACGAGCCGCGCCGATCAGCAATGGATCCATCATCAATAACCGTTACACCTTTTGCGGCAACCTGCTGGCCTAAAAGACCAGAAAAGGCTGACGTCTTTTTGCGATTAAAATCACCTTCCAGACCATGCCCAACAGCTTCATGAAGCATAACACCCGGCCAACCACTTGCCAGCACAACATCAAAAGTTCCTGCTGGTGCCGGTTCTGCTTCAAGATTGACAAGTGCCATTCGTAAAGCCTCATCAGCGGCCATTTGCCAATTTTCCGGTGTAATGAAATGATCGAAAACCTGTCGTCCACCACAACCATAAAAGCCATTTTCCATACGCTCACCTTGGGCGGCTACAACCGATACGGATAAGCGGACAAGAGGCCGTACATCGCGCAGTAAATGTCCATCGGCGCGAAGAATTTCAACATGTTGCATAGAGCCAGCCAATGAAACAGTGACTTGACGCACTTTGTCATTCTTTTCGCGGATATAGTTGTCGATCTTTTGCAACAAAGCTACTTTGTCTTCAAATGAAGGGGATTGTAGCGGACTGATTTCTTCATAGAGTTTTTTATTGGTGCCGATTGGTGCGGCACTATAATTTCCACTATAGCCATTGGTAACGGCTTTTGCCGCATCACTCGCCCGTCTAAGCGCTGCGGCACTTAATTCGCCTGCATGGGCATAACCAGTTGCTTCGCCAGCAATGGCGCGTAAACCAAATCCGGTATCTTGATTATAGGAACCATTTTTCAGGCGGCCATTATCAAAAAGTAACGATTCGCTTTCTCGATATTCAAGAAACAACTCGCCATCATCAGCGTTCTTTAGTGTATCTTGTACCAAAGATTGAACTTCATTGGCGCCGATATCAAATTGATCGATAAGCGATTTCATAAAGCTTTTCCTGTCTAAACAACCAGTCGCCTTAATGCTTCAGTTGTTTCCATTCAGTCGTATTGGGGTGCAAGATGTCAGCCAAAAAGCGTCAAGGCCAACATCTTTTAAAACCTCTATTCCTTAGGAAGCGAGTTATAGGCATCTTTCAATCCGTTAAGATCGATCATGCCGCCGACACCTTCCTCAGGTGTTGTGAAAATAAAATAGGTCGCCATTTTGCCGTCGAGAAAAGCTTTCAAATCATTGTCTTTAAGAAAGGCTTCCGCCACACAATTATCCCCGAGACAACGGCGATATTCCATTTTGCCCATATCTTTATTGTCTATTTTTATACCAACCCCTAAACGCAATTCAACGCGGATAGGCACAAAAACACGCATCAAGGTACCTTGATTTTTGGGCAATTTATAAAGCGTAACCCGAAAAGTTATATCAGGACGGTTTTGCGCACGGACATTTTGCACAACCTCACACTGTATATTCGGTGTGCCGGGGGGCAGTGTACATATCTTTGTCCATGCACCAAATGTTTTTGGGGCGGGGACATTCTGTTGACTAGGTGCTTGACCTTGTGACGTACCCGTTGAAAGGATACCCATAGACATCAAGATCGCGGCAACGCCACAAGCCCGTTTTAAGAAATGACGAAGTGACATAAAAACTCCTGCTCGAATCAGTATCACGTTATCGCGCTTCCACGTTTATGAAAAGTATCCATCTAGTTTGTCCATAATGCATTCACAATACAGAGCGAATATTTTCCATTATCATGCGCCTTCTAATATGGCAAAGGCGCAAAATTGTGATCAACACTTCAAAAAATGTTTTTATTTGAGGCCGTTTGTCGCATTGTTTCATCTGTGAAATATTGTTACAGCAGCAAAAGGGAAGCTTTTGCAATGACATTTTTTGCAATGACATTATTGCGCAAGTGTTTTGAATTTATTGGTAAAGTAGATGTCTAAGCACGTTGAAACAAGTCTATTTTCTTCATTATTGCGTTGTGACAGTAAGGCGGTAGGCACGCTTTACTTGATATTTGCAATTGTTGCAGGCGTTATCGGCGCTATATTTTCAATAATATTAAGATTAGCTTTGAATGGAACAGACATTGTATTTTTAAGCAATCTGTTTCCCAGAGATCCGATGTTATTGTCATTTATGAATATGGCACATGCGCTGATTCTGGTATTCTTTATGGTTATGCCGGCGCTTATCGGCGGATTTGCCAATTGGTTTGTGCCCATAATGATTGGCACACAAAATGTTGCCTTCCCACGGTTAAATGTTGTTGCGCTCGTTTTATTGCCATTTTCGGTTGTTGCTGCTTTTGCGGTACTTTTCACACTGGCAGAACCCAACCTTTTTAAAACATTGTTGTTTACCAGTATTTTGCTTGGTTCATTTTCATTTCTGTTTACTTTCGTCAATTTCATTAGCACCATTATAACCATGCGTGCGCCGGGCTTAACTCTGTCCCGTTTGCCTGTATTTGTCTGGTCTGTGTTGATCGCTTCCTTTTTAGGTCTCATGTCTGTACCGGCAATGTTGGCTGCATTAACCGATCTTATCTATGCAAAAGATATAGAAATAGAACATCTCTCCATGATGATCTGGTTCTTTAGTCATCCGGAAGTTTATGTTCTTTTGCTTCCCGCTTTCGGTATCATCAGCCAAATTTTAACAACGTTTTGCAAACGCCGCTTATGGATGGAAAACCTTGTCATTGCAGCCATGATTGCTATTGGTGGAATAGGTTTCATTTTATGGAGCCAGGATCTTTTCCATTTCCTTCAACCTAATGCTATGGAACGCTATTTTAGTGTGGCATTGCCACTTATTATCATTCCAACCGTTTTTATTCTGATTAGCTGGTTTGTAACATTGGTTCAAAGCCGTGTTACCTTTGCTACACCAATGTTATGGGCATCAGGCTTTATCTTTGTTGTTCTTATGGGGCAGATTTCTGCGATACAACTTATCGCCAGCGGCACAGGTTTAAACGAGCTTAATAGTTCTGCTTTTGTCGCGCATTTCCACTATATTCTTTCGTTAAGTGCGGTATTTGCCATATTTGCTGGTTGGTATTATTGGTTGCCAAAAATTACCGGCTATTCTTGCCGGGTCGCAACGATTAAAATTCATTTCTGGATGATGTTTATCGGCGTCAATGCAATCTTCTTGCCGCAGCATTTGCATGATCTTTCGGCAGGATATTTGTTCACTGCGCCGCAGGTCAGCGTTTTTTCCAGTATCGGCGCAATTCTCGCCGGATTATCTGTCATTGTTTTCCTTTATGGAATTTGTGAAACACTGCTTCGCCGCGTGAAAGTGGGCAACAACCCATGGGGGCAGGGCGCTGCAACATTGGAATGGCAGTTGCCTTCACCACCAGATAAAGCTTGGGTAAAGGTGCCCGTTATCCATAAAACACATAAAGATGCCTCAAGGCGCAAATAGCAAATATTATTATTGTCTTGCGCCGTGCTTTTATGGGCCAAGTGATTTTTGCCTTTATAGCTGAGGTGACTTTTGTTTTTACAGCTGAAGCGGCTTTTGTCTTTATAGTCTAAGCGGCTTTTGTTTCTATAATGAGAATAACTCTTGGCGTCTATAAATAGTGCAACTTTTAACGTTATAGCCAAAGCAATTTTTAGCCTTACACATGAGGCAGACTTTGGCTTTGCAGGTCAAACAGTGCATTAACGCTGATGCATTGGCTAATGTCACGGTGACTATATTAGTTTATGTTGCTGGGATTATTTTGCATTTCGCAATTTGTTTGGTCTTGCTTATATATGGTGATTATGGCTTGTTGCGTGATAAAACGGGCAAAGCAATGTAAATGCCTATATGAATGGTTGCGTTTTCAGTTTAAAATAGTCTGTATGTCCTTAAAAATTATGAGGGTAAAAGGGGTAAACGTTTTATGGCGACATTAGAGCAAATCACTGAGCCAGACAAAAGCGAGACTCCATCTGAAGCTGATGCCAACGACTATATGACGCTTTTAAAACCACGCGTTATGTCATTGGTTGTGTTTACTGCTCTTGTGGGCATGCTGGTGGCTCCGGTTTCTATCAATCCAATTTTGGGTATTGTTGCAATTTTATGCATCGCCGTTGGGGGCGGTGCCTCTGGTGCCTTAAATATGTGGTACGATGCCGATATTGATGCGGTGATGAAACGCACACAAAAACGGCCTATCCCATCAGGCAAGGTAACAGGCGGGGAAGTTCTGGTGTATGGCCTTGTGCTTTCCGCATTATCTGTTTTGACAATGGGAATATTTATCAATTGGTTCTCAGCGGCATTTTTGGCGTTTACGATATTTTTCTATGTTGTTATTTATACAATGTGGCTTAAACGCTCGACACCGCAAAATATCGTCATTGGCGGTGCATCTGGCGCATTTCCGCCCATGATTGGTTGGGCGGCTGCTACTGGTACAATCAGTATGGAAAGCGTTGTTCTGTTCCTTATCATCTTTATGTGGACACCGCCGCATTTTTGGGCGCTCTCACTATTTGCCAAAACGGATTATGGTGTTGCTAAAATTCCAATGATGCCAAATGTTCGCGGCGAACGGTCGACAAAAAATCAAATCCTTGTCTATGCCATTATCATGGCACTCTGTGGTGTGGCGCCTTATGTCATGGGGTTTGCTGGCATCACCTATGGCGTTGTATCGATCGTGTTGGGAAGCATATTTGTTTACCATTCATTTGTGCTTTGGAAGACTGAAACCAAAGAAGCCACCACGCCAGTTGCCAAAAAACTGTTTTTCTTTTCACTGTTTTATCTAGCGGCAATATTTGCAGTTCTTCTTATTGAATCGCTGGCATGGCGAATTATGTCCTATTGGGGAATGTCATGATGAAAAGCAAAAACAATTTAGAACAGGTTGAACTTACCGTGGCACAAAAAAATGCGCAAAGAAACCGCGCAAAAGGGCTTGGTATTGCACTTTTTCTGTTTGCATTGCTTGTATATGCGGCCACAATGGCGCATTTGAGTGCGTAATTGTTTGATTGCATTCCTAAGGGTTGGTTATGATAAAAAGATCTCCGCTGACAATTCGCCTTTGCGGGCCGCGTGGTTTTTGCGCCGGTGTTGATCGTGCTATTCAGATTGTTATTCTGGCTTTGAAAAAATATGGCGCCCCAGTTTATGTTCGCCATGAAATTGTCCACAACCGCTATGTTGTTGAAGGATTACAGGCACGCGGTGCAATTTTTGTTGAAGAATTGAATGAAATACCGGCTGAACATCACGGTCAACCAGTCATATTTTCTGCGCACGGTGTGCCTAAGTCTGTGCCGGAAGATGCTAAGCAGCTTAATCTCTTTTATCTTGATGCGACATGTCCGCTTGTTTCAAAAGTCCATAAACAAGCAATGCGACACCAGCGGCATGGGCGTCATGTCATTTTAATTGGCCATTCCGGACACCCTGAAGTAATTGGTACTATGGGGCAAGTTGAAAACGGCTCTGTAACTTTAATTGAAAATGTTGAAGATGCCTTGAACTATCAACCAGCCCCCGGGCAGGAGCTAGGATTTGTAACGCAAACGACGTTATCGGTGGAAGATACTGCCGGTATTATAGATGTGTTACGGCGTCGTTTTCCGACGATAGAAGCACCAGCGGCAGAGTCAATTTGTTATGCCACCACAAATCGGCAAGAAGCTGTAAGTGCGGCTGCCCCTGGTAGCGACCTTTTCTTGATCGTTGGCGCACCGAATTCTTCCAATTCACGCCGCTTGGTAGAGGTGGCTGAACGATTTGGGGCAAAACGTGCACTCTTGGTGCAAAGGGCATCGGAAATAGACTTTGAAAATCTTGAAGATGTAAAAACAGTTAGCCTTTCAGCCGGTGCTTCGGCGCCTGAAATAATTGTTGATGAAATCATTACAGCGTTCAGAAAACACTATGATGTTACTATAGAACTTGCTGAAACAACGGTAGAAAATGAAACTTTTCTGGTTAATCGTGAGCTGCGCGATCTTGTTTTGACACCTCAGGATATGCAATTTGTCAATGGTGACGGCATTGCCGATGAGAATAAATGAAAGTGGCATAAATTGATCGTGCGGGTTTTATAATGGCTGTTTATACCGACATTAATGAACAAGAGTTGGCATCTTTTTTAAAAGACTATTCCATTGGGAAGCCGGTATCATATCGCGGTATCGCAGAAGGCGTAGAAAACTCCAATTTTATGCTGCATACCGATCAGGGGCGTTTTATTCTGACACTTTATGAAAAACGGGTTGCTAAAAATGACTTGCCGTTTTTTCTGGAATTGATGCAGCATCTTAGCAAAAAAGGTATATCCTGCCCACAACCTGTCGTGCGCAATGATGGCACAATGATCGGTGAATTGGCTGGACGTCCTGCTGCTATTGTTACATTTCTTGATGGTATCTGGATGAGAAAACCAGCAGCGGTGCATTGCCGTGAAGTTGGCAAAGGATTGGCTGCAATGCATTTGGCTGGTCTTGATTTTTCGATGCAGCGTAAAAATAGTTTGTCGATTGATGCGTGGCGGCCATTATGGATGAAGTGTCGGGATCGCGCGGACGAGTTGTCACAAGGCATTACAAAAGACATTGATAGCGAACTTGATTATCTTGAAAAGCATTGGAATACAGATTTACCAATAGGTGTTATTCATGCCGATTTGTTCAATGATAATGTTTTCTTTTTGAGTGATAAATTATCAGGATTTATTGATTTCTACTTCGCATGCACGGATATGCTGGCTTATGATTTGGCAATATGCCTCAATGCATGGTGTTTTGAGCGTGACTTTTCCTATAATCTGACAAAAGGGCAGGGTATGTTGAAAGCCTATCGCTCTGTCAGACCGTTAAATGATAATGAAATAACAGCTATTCCTTTATTAGCGCGGGGGGCTGCTTTACGGTTTTTCCTCACACGGCTTTATGACTGGTTCAATACACCGGCAAATAGTTTGGTGGTCAAGAAAGATCCTATGGAATATTTGCGCAAGCTCTATTTCTTCCGTGATGTCAAGAAGCCATCAGAAATCGGCCTATAGATGAGTAATTCGACTAAGAAAAACGTTGAAGTGTTCACCGATGGTGCTTGTTCTGGCAATCCTGGCCCAGGGGGCTGGGGAGCCATATTGCGATATAATGGGCATGAGCGGGAATTATATGGTGGTGAACGTGACACAACCAATAACCGAATGGAACTATTGGCCGCTATCAACGCGCTCAATACTTTAAAAGAACCTTGCTCGGTCGATCTATATACAGATTCCGTCTATGTGCGGGATGGTATCTCGCGTTGGATTGATGGTTGGAAAAACAATAATTGGCGAACAGCAGCCAAAAAACCAGTAAAAAATGCCGAATTATGGCAGGCGCTTGATACTGCACGGCAACGCCACGATGTGCGTTGGCATTGGGTAAAAGGCCATGCAGGGCATCCTGAAAATGAGCGATGCGATGAGCTTGCACGCAAGGGCGTCAGTGAAAACCGTTAGATATAATCAGCTCGGTAAGTAACCTCATAGGTTAATAATCGGGCATTTATCGCTTTGTGACCGTGAAAGTTCCTGTAAAGGCTTTAGGCTCAGCATCAGCAATATAATTTACGCTGAATTTATCATCTGACGATATGTAAAGAATGTCAGCTGAAAATGTGGTTTGCCCGTCTTTCTGATCTAAAATTTTTGCCGGACCAAGTTCGTTATCCCCACCATCAAGATAGAGTGCCGATATTTTTACATTTTTTGGCGTAGCAATTGTAATGGATAACTGGTTGTTTTTGGGTTCAGCATTTATTTGGACAGCAGTGTTTGCAGGTTCTGGCAATTGCTGTTTTGTCGTTTCAAGATAAGAAGTTTTTATCTGCTCTATCTGTAATGCTGATGATTCAAAGTTGAAATCAACATCAACAGGAAGACATATTTTCTCACAGAAGCCTATTGTTAGGTGCCCACTTAAATCTGGTGTATTTGTCGAACTGGTTAGAGAAAAGGGCAGAATAACATTGTTTTTGTAGCCAAACGACCAATCCTCGCCATCAGCAAACAGATGCGGCACGGGATAGAAAATATGGTAGTTGAGAGGCTCTTTGAATGTGAAGCTTGGTGCCATTCCCGAATTACCAGGATTTTGCCAATAGGTTTTCCAGCCCGGTTGAAGCTCGACCTCTATCAGGCCTTGCCTTTGTCCATTATTCCAATTGGGCTCAATGGCAATACGCACACGCCCACCGTCCGTATCATGCCATGGTGTTGATACAAGACTGTCATTGGGGAGACTTTTGGCTGTTGCAAGGTTTTGGATTGAGAAAACACAAAAGCTGCAAATAGCAGCAGATATAATTCGTTTAAACACCAGGGAACCACTCTTTATTAAATAACTATCAGAGAATTTACGACTTTTTTTGGAAATATACCAATTTCCTCTTGCACTTCTCATATTCACGTTTAACCTCACAATTATGGATAATTTTAGAATGATGAAAAAACGTGACGGATTTTTGAACGGACATCTGCTTATTGCAATGCCCGGCATGGAGGACGAGCGTTTTAGTCGTTCCGTTATCTATATTTGTGCCCATTCTGATGAGGGGGCAATGGGACTTGTGTTGAATAAGCCCCAGGATATGGTCTTTCCTGATTTACTCATACAATTGGGAATTATTAATAGTGCGCAGGCAAGCCATCTTCCAGAACTGGCGAAAACTATTCCGGTTCTAGACGGTGGGCCAGTTGAACGTGCACGCGGTTTTGTCCTCCATTCAGATGATTATGCCTGTCAGGCAACAATACCAGTTACCAATGAAATCTGCCTAACTTCAACAACAGATGTGTTGAAAGCGATGAGTATTGGCAAAGGCCCACAAAAAGCTATCGTAACATTGGGATATGCTGGCTGGGGAGCAGGGCAACTGGAATCAGAAATTTCCGCCAATGGTTGGTTGACCAGCCCCGTTGATGCCGGTTTCTTGTTTGCAGATGATCTTGATAACAAATATCAGCAAAGCTTGTTGCGGATTGGTGTTGATCCAGAATTTTTAGTTGCCCAAGCCGGCCACGCTTAAATTTTTTGCTTGCAGCTTTTATGCGCGCCTAATAGTTCAGGGTTATATCGGCTATCCACGTATAAATTAGCCTGACATCACATGGTAGATTAGCTGATACACATCCTGTATCCAATCGTTATATGCTATGTGCTATATGTAAATATATGCAAGAGGTATAAATATATATCAGCGGTTATAGTTCGCTTTTATACAGTGCTCTCATCGCATTGTGCGGTGCGTCTATCAAAAATACCTTATAAAAATACGTTAGCTTGCTGATTTTGGATGCTTCGTCACCAGTGTTATAAGGTCTTCAATGCCAACAGGTTCTGTGAAGACAACACTTTGAACAAACTCGCACCCTTCTTCACGCAACAGAACGGCTTCATTTTCTGTTTCTACGCCTTCGGCGATAACCTTCATATCCAGATCATGCGCCATATTGATAATTGATTTTACTATGGGCGTTTTTTCGGACTATCAACATTCAACAAGGAACGATCCAATTTGATGATATCAAACGGATAGCGCAATAAAACGCGATTGAAGAATAACGTGTACTAAAATTATCAAGTATTAGATCAACGCTCGTATATAGTGTTATCGCTATATTGGGCGGTTCGTCTGTCAAAAATACTTTATAAAATTACCTTAACTTGCAGATTTTGGATGCTTTGTCACCAGTGTTATAAGGTCTTCAATGCCAACAGGTTCTGTGAAGACAACACTTTGAACAAACTCGCACCCTTCTTCACGCAACAGAACGGCTTCATTTTCTGTTTCTACGCCTTCGGCGATAACCTTCATATCCAGATCATGCGCCATATTGATAATTGATTTTAGTACAGGGCGTTTTTTCGGACTATCAACATTCAACAAGGAACGATCCAATTTAATCATATCAAACGGATAGCGCAATAAAAATGCGATTGAAGAATAACCAGTACCGAAATTATCAAGCGCCAGACCAATGCCCAATGCCTTGATTTTTTCAAGAAGATTGGCTGATTGTTCAGGATTTTCAATGATGATAGCTTCCGTCATTTCCATCATCAACCGCCCCTTATTGATGGGGTTCCGCATGAGAATTCCACGCAATTCATTGATTAAATCCTGATGGATCATCTCTGCACTTGGCAGATTAACCGAGACGAAGAATGACTGTTTCGGGAAACGTTCTTGTATTTGCGAAAAATCCTTAATTACCGTGTTCATGGCATATTGCGCCAGTGGCATAACAACATGTTCGCTTTCTGCCGCACCAATGAAATCTGCCGCTGCAAGGTTGCCGTGTCTTGGGTGGTGCCATTCCAACATGGTTTCAAAACCAACAATTTGCCCGTCAACAAGATCCAGAACAGGATGGTAGAGAACCTTTATTTCGTTACGTTGCAGGGCGTAGCGTATGTCATTGCCCATACTATTGCGTTCAAGACCAAGTGTACGGAAATTGGGTCTGAAAGGCTCGATCTTGTTGCCACCCGCCTTTTTGGCATGCACCATCGCAAGTTCGGCATCACTCAACATATCTTCCGCGTTGGAATTGCCTTCTGTCCACGTAATAAGCCCGATGGACGCAGAAAGTTTTATCTCGCGTTGTGAAAAAAGTATTGGTGCTGCAACAGTTTTATGCAACTGATCGGCAAATGAAGCAATTTTTGCCGGCTCCGTTTGACTTGTTAAAACAATTGCAAAGCGGTCAGCCGATAAACGGGATAGGGTATCTTGCGGCGTAATTAATCGACCAAGACGTCGTGCTATTGTCAAAAGGAATGTATCCCCGACAGACATGCCGAAATGGTGATTGATTTCTTTAAAACCATCAAAATCAACGACAAAAACAGTTGGACGCACCTTTTGCGTTGATACAGCAAGATTGACATAACTTTGCAATCGGTCAAGGAAAAGCTGTTGGTTGGGCAGACCAGTTAGATTGTCATGAATAGAGTCCTGCAACAACCGTTCTTCGGCTTTTTTATGTTCTGTAATGTTGACCAATGTTCCGACAACACGGACAATCTCTCCATCAGACCCAATAACTGGACGGGCACGCAATGAAAACCAGTGGTAATGCCCATCACTGGAACGCAAGCGGAATATTTGATCCAACCGACCCTTGCGCGTATCAAGAATAATATCCAGAACAGCGCGGAAGCGGTCACGATCGTCACTATGGAGTGATTGAACCCAGTTGCGTATCGTACCATTCAATTGCGTGGCGATGGTTCCAAGATCAACAGTTAGATCAGGATTTATGACAACGCGGTCACGTCTAACATCCCAGTCCCAAACAACATCACCTGCGCCCATAACAGCAAGTGCCTGTCTTTCAAGATCGGAAAAAATACCTTGATGGAACGCGCCGGCTGAAAAGGCATGTTGCATAACCGTAAATGAAATCAGTAGAACAATAAGGACAAGGCCGCCAGCAAGTGCCGGTTGAACAATATCATTATCAAGTTGCCCAGTAACGCAGACATAGGCGCCACATAGCCAAAATATGATAAGCAGCCATGTTGGGATAAGCATGATGGCGCGGTCATATCCCCGAATGGATAGATAACCAATCAGCAAGACACCAATGACCGCAGTTAACCCAAAGGAAAGCCGTGCAATACCAGCCGCACGTGTCGGATCATAAATTGCAAAGGCACCAAGCCCACATAGTGCAATAACCCAGACAGCAGCGCCATAGCTAAAATGGTAATGCCAGCGGTTAAGATGCAGATATGTAAAGAGGAAAATGAACAAGGAGGCCGCCAGCGCAACCTCTGTTGCGGCACGCCATATTGGTTCATTCTGGGCAGATATAACAAATAATTTGTTCAGGAAATTGAAATCAAGACCGATATAGGCAAGCACCGCCCATGCAACAGCAGCCGTTGCAGGAAAAAGTCCGGTACCGCGTACAACAAACAACACACTGAGTAACAACGCCAGCAAACCGGATATGCCCAGCAATATGCCGTGATAAAGTGTATAGGCGTTGATTGTGTCTTTATAGGCTTCTGGTTCCCATAAATAGACTTGTGGCAGTTTTGGAGAATCGAGTTCTGCAACAAAGGTAATAACAGCACCCGGATTGATTGTGATGCGGAAGATATCCGAATCCGGACTTGGTTGTCGATCGAGAGCAAAACCCTCACTCGGCGTAATTGATTGGATACGCAAAGACCCAAGGTCTGGCCAAAGCAATCCTGACCCTGCCATTCTATAATGTGGCGTTACGATGAGACGGTCAATCTGGTCATCAGTTGTGTTGGCAATAGCAAAGACAGCCCAATTGCTTTCAGCCCTGTCGCCATTACCTTGCATTTCTATGCGCCGTACAATGCCATCAGGTCCTGGTGCAGTAGATGTCTGGAATGTATTGCCTTGAATGTGATGGATTTCGACAGCACGTGATAAATCAAGTGCGGTATCCTGTGAGGAAATCTTTATCGGTTCAATAGCCAGCGCTGACTGGGTGAGAACAACAATCACCCAGCCTATAAAAATAGCCCCGCTGACGATTTTGCCGATTGTTTTCACAACGCCTCACTTTCAATTGCCTTTAAAGGTCTTTCCGTTTCCAGTAGCGAATAGAGATAATGGTCCTGCCATTCACCACGAATTTTCACATAGGCTCGTAAGAGTCCTTCTCTTGTAAAACCACATTTTTCCAGAAGACGAATGGAACGGATATTTGTCGGAATCGAGGCAGCTTCTAGCCGATGCAACTTTAATTGTTGAAAGGCAAAATCTATCATGAGTTCCAGACCTTCTTGCATAAAGCCTTTTCCGGAATGTTTTTCACCACACCAATATCCGATCTCGCCGCTTTGCACGACACCTCGACGGATATTTCCCAAACTTATTCCACCGATAAGATTGTTTGTTTTGGTTAAAAAGATAAAAAAAACATAAAAATCACCGTTTTTCCTTCCTCGGAAATAGCGCTCCAAATGTCCCTTATAGCGCTGTAACGTGCAAGCATCGGCTGACCAAAGCGGCTCCCAAGGCTCAAGAAAGGCGCGGCTTTCGATTCTCAGCTTTGCCCAAGCTTCATAATCGTCCAATAGTGGAAAACGTAGATATACATTTTCAGCGCACAGTTGAGGCATTAATCCTCTTTTCAATAATCTTCTGCGCGGCATGCGGAAGGGCATCTTGAACATGCCAGTTTCCTTCTACATTTTTTAAATACGTCTACTATTTCCTGAGCCAAGCGACGAAACAAGATCACAATAGCTGACCAGTGAGCCAACCGACCCTACAGCAGCCAAGGTCGGTTTGGAATCTATAAATAGCCGTTCTGCCAGATCTGCCAACCTATCAACTGTAATTAATGATAAGCGTTCCATTAATTCGGAAGAAGGAATAGGTCGCCCATAAAGCGACATTTGACGGGCAATCATCTGCATACGGCTGGAAGGACTCTCGCGTGACATTGTCAAATTAGCGCGATATTGCGCACGCGCACGATCCAGTTCTTTCTGACTGATACTCTTGCTTGCTTTGTATAATTCTTCCAAAACCACCGGTACCAGTTCTGCCAATCCATCTTCATTGGTTGCCGTGTGGATACCAAATAGACCCGTATCAGAAAAACCCCAATGGAAAGCATAGATGGAATAGCATAACCCACGCTTTTCGCGGACTTCCTGAAATAGTCTTGAAGACATACCGCCGCCAAGAATAATGGATAATATCTGCGAGGCATAATAATCGCGCATGTGATAGGCGCGACCTTCAAACCCGATAAGAACCTGAGCGTCTTTTAAATTACGGTATTCTCTGAAATCACCGCCAACATAATTGGCCAATTCCGTAAGCGGTGCAACAGAATGCGCGCGAAATGAGCCCAAACGGCTTTCTACTTCACGCACAAATTGTTCGTGCTCTACCGCGCCTGTGGCAATCACAATCATACGATCAGCACTATAATGTTCATTCATGAACGAACGTAAATTGTCGGACGTAAATGACCGGACAGAATCAGGTGTACCAAGGATTGGGCGGCCAATTGTCTGATGGCGGAATGCCGTTTCGGTAAAATAATCAAAAACAATATCATCAGGTGTGTCTTGGGTGGCGTTGATCTCCTGCAAAACAACCTGTTTTTCCCGCTCCAATTCTTCCTCTTCGAATTTTGAAGAGGTTATAATATCGGCCAATATATCGACAGCAAGCGGCATATCATCCTTTAAAACACGGGCAAAATAGGCTGTCGTTTCAACGCTTGTTGCTGCATTTATTTCGCCACCAACATCTTCAATATCGGTTGCTATCTGGTAGGCGGTACGATTTTCAGTGCCTTTAAAAGCCATATGTTCAAGCATATGGGCAATACCATGTTCTTCTGCACGCTCATTACGCGAACCAGACTTGACCCATATTCCAAGGGCAACACTTTCTATCTGCGCCATTGTATGCGTGACGATCGTCAAACCATTGCTAAGCCGACTGATATCTACACCCATACTCACAATACTCCGCTTTTTTACCAACTATTCCAGAAACGTATCGCCAGAAAAACATTTCTCGCTTATGGAAAGTCGCCTCTGAAAATCATACCTAACAAATTATTCTCAGAAAAATCACGCATAGAAAACCATATTGTGATGTTTCTGTCTCAACAACTTGTTAGCAGGGTTAACGCGATATGCGTGATTTCCGTGCAATATAGTCTTTGACAACTTTTTCATCATTCGCCAAAACTTCAAAACGCTCTTGCCTGTCCATCAGGTCACTGAGCCATTCAGGCAATTTTGGTGTTACACCACAGGCATCTTTTACCGCTTCTGGAAATTTAGCTGGGTGGGCGGTTGAAAGAACAATCATTGGGATTGTTGCATCTTGATGCTCACGCGCAACTTTGATCGCAATAGCCGTGTGTGGGTCAGCCAGATAATTGCTTTCTTTATACAAAGTATCAATCATTTTAGCTGTTTCACTCTCATTACTGCTTCCAGCAGAGAACAGGCTGCGAATATTCTTCAATCTTGTTGCATCAATATGGAATTCACCCGATTGTTTCAAATTTTCCATCGCATTGCGGATCCATTCACAATCTCTTTCACCAGCTTCAAACAGCAGTCTTTCAAAATTTGAAGAAACCTGAATATCCATAGAGGGTGAGGTGGTGTGAATGAGCGAGCGTGTCTGGTAATTTCCTGTGGCAAGGGTGCGCGCCAGAATGTCATTATCATTTGTTGCAATGACAAGCTTAGCAATTGGCAGCCCCATGCGTGAGGCAACAAAACCAGCAAAAATATCGCCAAAGTTTCCGGTTGGCACCGTAAAGGATACGGCTCTATCAGGCGCACCTAACGATATTGCGGTGGTGAAATAATAAACGATTTGCGCCATTATGCGCGCCCAATTGATCGAATTAACGCCGGACAGTGCCATTTTGTCACGGAACTTGTGGTCATTGAACATGGCTTTTACCAGCGCCTGACAATCATCAAAATTGCCTTCAATAGCCAAAGCATGCACATTTGCTTTGTGGTTGCTGGTCATTTGCCGTTGCTGCACGGGCGAAACATGGCCCTTAGGAAACAGAATAAAAATATCACACCGTTCTCTACCAGCAAAAGCTTCAATGGCAGCACCACCCGTATCACCCGATGTGGCGCCGATAATTGTTGCCCTCTCGTCCTTCTTGGCTAAAATATGATCCATTAATCGGCCAAGAAGCTGCATGGCGACATCCTTGAAAGCAAGGGTTGGGCCATGGAACAACTCCATGATGAATTCATTGGTGTTTGTCTGGACAAGCGGACAAACCGCTGGATGTCTGAATGTGGCATAAGCCTCATCAACCATTTGGTCAAAGTCTTGACGCTCTATTTCACCGCCGACAAATGGCCATAATATTGTTTTGGCAATTTCCGCATAAGACTTTCCTCTTAAAGCTTTGAGCTCAACAGAAGAAAAATGAGGATAAGTTTCAGGAAGATAAAGACCGCCGTCGCGAGCAAGTCCTGCCATAACGGTGTCTGAAAACCCGAGAACTGGCGCATTACCTCTTGTGCTCATATATTGCATTTATTTACTCCTCGGCTTCAGAAGTGGAAAATGTAATTATTTTCCTGTTATTTAAAAATCTTTACGACGTTAGAAACGTCCTGTATGGATGACACGTTTGTTAAATCATATAAGACATGAAAAAAGTAGTGTTAATATATTTATCAAGCATTGATATAGAACAGGTATACCACTTGAGGGAAGTCCACTTCATGGAGAAAAAGTCGATTTTTCATTTTTCGTTAGGCTTAGGCGTTCTTATGGCAGCTTCAGCAGTTTTATCAGGCTGTAGTCATAAGGGTGTAGAGAAAGAACCGGCTGAACCAAAAATTACCGAGGCACAATTACGTGCTTATTGTCCTTTTGTTAAGATGAAGGACGGCACTTCCTATTATAATATTTATGAGCGCAATGGTCAGAATGATGCGAATAACGTCGTCTATCAGGCTGCAATCAGTGATGTAACAAGAACATGTGAAACCTCTGACACTACTTTATCAATGAAAGTAGCAGCTGCTGGACGTGTTGTCCCTGGTCCAAAGTTTAAACCAGGTACCGTCGTTATGCCTATTCGTGTTGTTGTTATGCAGGGGGATAGTGTCGTATATTCCATGCTGCATAAATATCCGGTTCAAATAACCAATGGTACGGATGCAACGCAGTTCATTTTCTCGGATGACAAAATTTCCCTGCCAAAACCGACATCTAAAAATATTCGTATTTTTATTGGTTATGATGAAGGAAAGTCCAAGGCTGACAAGAAATCCAAATAAACGGTTTTTGTATCACTGCTTTGAAATAAATTGTTTTCGGTAAATAGGCTAGGTTTTTGACTTGGTTGGAAGCAGCCGTTTGCCGGACGTTTTGCTCTATGTGATAAGAATAAATAGCTTATAGCAGGGTTTCGGCAGCATAAGGGATATATTCAATCATGTTGCCAGCACGCTGTCGGAATCATGCTGCTGGAATATTGTCTGATCGATAAGCTAAATTGTTAAAGCCCAAATTATATCTCTAAAGCATTATACAAAACGTGATTCATAAGTCACGTTTTGATTAAATTGATGAAATCAATAAAATAGAAATATTATATAAGCGGTCTGACGTTAAACGATAAGTACAATGGCTTTTATCAGGCGGTGTAGCGGTTTATTGAACGCAGCATGAATAGCCCAGGTATTACCTCAATATTAGTCATCATTAGTCATTACGCCATTATTAATCATCGTGCCATTGAGCCATGGCATCAAGCACAGCAGCAAGATTGCTATGACGTGAAATGACAGTTTCTGCACCAGCTTCGGTCAATGCATCGGCAAGTCCAGGATAGGCGTGGGATCCGCCGGTAAAGCCGATAACACGCATACCTGCGGCAGTCGCACCACGTACCCCATGGATAGAGTCTTCAATAACAATTGTGTTTTTGGGGTTGGCTTTCATCTTTTCTGCAGCATAGAGATAAACATCTGGTGCTGGTTTAGGCTTTTTTGTGCCGACTTCTGGTGCTGAATAGATGCGATCTTCAAAAAGGTCATAAAGACCAACGGTGGTCAACATATTCTTGATATCGGCACTTTTTGAATTTGAACAAAGACAATATGGATATTTTTCTGCAACCGATTGAACAGCCGCACGAACACCATCAATCGCCTGAAGCTCATTAGCCATGCGGCTACGGAAAAGCTCTGGTACACGGTCTACAAGGCTTGCTGAAAGTGGAATGGTCGATTGTTTTTCGATTTCTTTTAAAATATCAATAAAAATCAGGCCAGCATAACGTTCGGCAAGCTCTTCGGGAGAAATTTCAAAGCCTGAATCGGTCAATAATTGCGATTCTATTTGTGCTGCCAGATATTCTGAATCAACCAAAACACCGTCGCAGTCAAAAATTACCAGATCAATTTTAGGCATAGCTAATTTTCCCATATACAAAATAGGTTTTGAGCATTTTTAGACAGTTAAGCGGCTATATTGCAACCCCTGTCAAGTAATTTGCTATCGAATTGACAATTGAATTTAGCTTTTAAATTGGTGAATTTGCCCGTTGAATTGGTCAAATAAGCGCGGCACTTTCAACCTGTCTGATTGTGAAAGACAATATTTCGCTTAAGCAAGTTAATGGCGACATGGTTTTATAACCAGATTTTTTCCGAGAAAAATAAAATTGCCTTAGATAATTTTATAACGCGAAATCAGTTTTGGCCTTAACGGGATATTTACCCTGTTTTGTAATTCTCAACCTGTCGAACCCGTGAATCAAATTGGTTGGCGGGATAATGTTTTGAGTATGTGTTGTCGAGTACCCTATGACCACTGTTCGTCTTGTAAAAGAACTCGCTAATTCTTCTTCAGAAGAAGCATGGCGCAATCAGATTCTCAAAGGTGATTGTGTCGCCGCATTGGCAAAGTTACCAAGCCAATCGGTTGA
Organism: uncultured Bartonella sp.; assembly: GCA_946478665.1. Lineage (GTDB taxonomy): Bacteria > Pseudomonadota > Alphaproteobacteria > Rhizobiales > Rhizobiaceae > Bartonella. The sequence continues at coordinate 60,204 of CAMLCZ010000009.1, forward strand.
CGTTATATTTGCCGATCCTCCATATAATTTACAATTGGAAGGTGCATTGCATCGGCCAGACCAAACCTTGGTGGACGCTGTTGATGATGCTTGGGATCAGTTTGAAAGCTTTGCTGCTTATGATGCTTTTACAAGGGCATGGTTGTTGGCCTGTCGTAGAGTGTTAAAACCTAATGGTACGATTTGGGTTATCGGCTCTTATCATAATATTTTTCGTGTTGGCACAGCATTGCAGGATTTAGGGTTCTGGATGTTGAATGACATAATTTGGCGTAAGACAAACCCTATGCCGAATTTTCGTGGTAGACGTTTTCAAAATGCCCATGAAACACTCATTTGGGCGTCCCGTGACCAAAAAGCCAAAAAATATACGTTTAATTATGAAGCGATGAAGGCAGCAAATGACGATGTGCAAATGCGGTCCGATTGGCTTTTTCCAATCTGCACGGGTGCAGAACGTCTGAAGGACGATAATGGTCGCAAAGTTCATCCGACACAGAAACCGGAAGCTTTATTGGCTCGCATCATTATGTCGTCTTCAAAACCTGGTGATGTTATTCTTGACCCTTTCTTCGGCTCGGGCACAACTGGTGCGGTGGCAAAGCGTTTGGGGCGTGATTTTGTTGGGATAGAACGTGAGCAATCCTATATTGATGCGGCACTTGCACGGATTGCAGCAGTAGAACCATTGAAAAAACCGGAATTGGCAATTTTATCCGGTAAAAGGGCAGAACCAAGAATTGCTTTTAATAGCCTGATTGAAGCGGGGCTATTGCAGCCGGGTGCCGTTCTTTATGATAAAAAGAAACAGAATTCCGCTATTGTTCGCGCGGACGGTACGATTGTAACGGGTGGTGAAGCTGGCTCAATCCATATGATGGGGCGCAAAGTTCAAGGATCCGAGAGCTGTAATGGCTGGACCTTTTGGCATTATGAAGATGCTGGTGAACTAAAACTTATTGACGAATTACGAATAGTTATTCGGGAACAAATGGCCAAGCAAGGCGTTTAATGTTTTAAAAAAGCCGGATAACCTCCAGTCTCCGGCGTTATTGGAAGGCGTGTGCATGATGTGCGCACGCCTTTATTTTTTACCTGACTTCTGTTTTTTAAAAACATTGGGCAATGCCACACTGATGGCCTTTTTCATTGCAGTTGGTAGGGCTTCTTCCGCCAGTCTGTCAGTAGGGCACCACCAACCATTCCCTATATTCAATTTTTCAATATTTTTAGCCAGATAGACATCAAGCGTCAGTGAAAAATGCGTAAAGACATGGTGGGCTTGCCCCATAAATTGCCAATCGGCTGAAAACGGTGCATTGGTAAGTGTATAACTTTCATCAGCACTAAAATAATTGGGAATTTGTGTCATGCCTCCAAGAAGACCGGATGCTTGTCGTTTTTCTAAATAGACATCGCCATTTTTATTGCAAATGACAAAAGCAATCCCATTTCTTTCTGGTCTAGGTATTTTTGGTGCTTTTACAGGATATAGTTCTGCCTTACCTTGTTTTTTTGCGCTGCAACATACTTCTATCGGACATATCATGCAACTGGGATCACGCGGTGTACAAATAGAAGCACCCAAATCCATCATTGCTTGCGCAAAATCACCCGGGCGATTTTTCGGGGTTATCTTTTGAGTATATGCTTTTATTTCTATCTTTGCCTTAGGCAACGGCGTGTCGATTGTAAAAATACGGGACACAACACGTTCAACATTTCCGTCAACAACGGCTACAGGTTGGTTGAATGCGATTGCTGCAATGGCTGCCGATGTATAATCGCCAATACCTGGCAATTTCTTCAATTCTTCAGCCGTATGTGGGAAAATACCGTTATATTTTGTAACAAGTGTGTCGGCACAAGCTTTTAAGTTGCGTGCCCGCGAATAATAGCCAAGTCCGGCCCAAGCTTTCATAATGTCTTCTTGCTCGGCTTTTGCTAAAGCAAAAATATCTGGCCATTTTTGCGTGAATTTTTCAAAATAGGATTTAACCGCTTCAACCGTTGTTTGTTGCAGCATTATTTCCGACAGCCACACACGATAAGGTTGCGGTGTTTCACCTTGTAATAAATCGCTCGGCGCCACCCGCCAAGGTAAAGTGCGGTGAAAACGATCATACCACGAAAGAAGCTTGTCTGAAATGTTTTGCATGGCTTCTTCCAATCATACCCATTGAAAAAAAGCAAAAGAAAAGAGCAGCTCACTCATACGCAATGTCAGCAAAAATAAAATTGGCAAACGGATATCACAGTGGAGCGCGCAATATGGTACATTTGCGCTATTTTGTAACTTTAAACTGCCAATAATAATAGGTTTCGAAACTATTTACAATTTATCGGCGAATGTTTACCCTATTGGGAAAATGCTAAAAAGACGAAAGTATTTATAATGTTTCCCGCCTTTCACTTAACTTTCGTTCATGCTTATGAGGAAAAAATTGGATATTCCCGTCTATATCATCAACCTAGATCGCTCAAAGGATAGATTTGAGGCGGTTGCTTTGTCGGCAGAAAAAGCGCATCTCAATTATAGACGTGTACCTGCAGTTGATGGAAAAACGGTTGATATCAATTCTGATCCGCGAATAGATGTGAAAGGCTTTCGCAGACGTCACGGTAAACTAATTCTGCCAGGTGAAGCTGGTTGCTATCTAAGCCACCTCAATGCACTTTCCGTGATTGCTGCAGGGACAGATCCTTATGCCGTCATTGTAGAGGATGATGTTGCGTTTAAGGACAATTTTTTAAATATTATCACGGCATTCACGGATATTACTGGTTGGGATATTATAAAACTGGCCAATCACCGGAACCGTGTTTTTCGTAAAGGTATGGATATTACGCCCGAAATTTCCATCGGGCGTTTTTTGCATGGACCGCTTGGTAGCTCTGCCGCTTATATTGTTACCAAAGAGGGTGCCAAAAAGCTTCTTTCAAAACTTCAACCTATGAGTCTGCCATACGATGTTGCGCTAGAGCGGGGGTGGAGCGGTTTTCGTTCATTCTCGACCAATATTAATCTGATTGATTTTTGTGATATTGGTGGCTCAACAATTGTAAAGGGCAGAAAAACATATCATAAGACACGTCTACCGAAGTGGAAACGTGTTGGTACATTCTTTTTTAGATTGTCAGATTATATCCGGCGCATAATCTATGGGATAAAACCTTCAAGGTTGAAATGTAAGAAAGTACAATAATATGAAGGCCATCGTTACAGGCGCAGCCGGTTTTATAGGGTTTCATACAACAAAGGCATTATTGCAACAGGGCTGGACAGTGATTGGTCTAGATAATCTTAATGATTATTACTCGGTTGCACTGAAAGATGCTCGGCTACAGCAGCTGTTAAATCATGACTCTTTCCGTTTTCTGAAGGTTGATATTGCAGACAAAAAACAGCTTGAAGACGCTGTTGGTCATGAAAAGAATGTTGATGTTATTGTGCATTTGGCGGCGCAAGCTGGTGTTAGATATTCGATTGAAAATCCTTCAGCCTATGTTTCTTCCAATGTTGAAGGACAGGTGAGAATACTTGAACAGGCATTGCGCTATTCCAACAAACCACCGGTTGTTTATGCAAGTTCCTCATCTGTTTATGGTGCTAATACAAAAGTGCCATTTTCGGAAGATGACCGTGTTGATAATCCTGTATCTGTCTATGCAGCGACTAAAAGAAGTGGTGAACTTTTAGCCCATTCTTATGCCCATGTGCATGGATTAAAAACGTCTGGCTTGCGCTTTTTTACGGTTTATGGACCATGGGGAAGGCCGGATATGGCACCATGGCTTTTCACAGACGCTATTTTGGATGATAGACCAATAAAATTATTCAATTATGGCAAGATGCAGCGGGATTTCACCTATATTGATGATATTGTTGCTGGTGTTATTGCCGTTGTAAAACGCATTCTTGAACAACCAGAACAGACAGAAGACTTGTATAATCTTGGCAATAACAGGCCGGTTGAATTATTAGATTTTGTTCATGCGATAGAAAAAGCAACAGGAAAAAAAGCGGTAACAGAGCTTCAGCCAATGCCGCCAGCAGATGTGCCAAGAACCTATGCTGATATAACACGGGCTTCACGCGATTTGGGCTTCTCTCCAACCACAAATATCGATGATGGAATGCAAAAGTTTGTTGATTGGTTCAGGGACTATAGCAACAAAAAATGAATTGGAAGCCACCCAAAAGGCATTTTCGTGCTCTGTCGGAAACAACATCAAAGTTGCTTGATCCTATATTGCGCAAACGTGCCGGTCTCAATATTGAATTGATGGATAATTGGTCGCATCTTGTAGGCGAAGATGTCGCAGAAACGACAATGCCAATAAAAATCATCTGGTCGCGCAGAACCTGCCAAGATGATCCATTTCAACCAGCTACATTGGTTGTGGCTTGCGAGGGATATGCCGCAATGCGGCTTACCCATGAAAGTGGTGAAATCCTGCAGCGAATTAATGCATTTTTTGGCTATATCGCTATTAATCGGATAAAAATTGAGCAACGCTCACTGCAAAATGCAGTGAAAAAGACCGTTAAACAGCCAGTTCTCAATGAATGTGACCGGCAATTGGTAGACCAGATGGCTTCCGGAATAGAAGACGATGCTTTGCGTCAGTCATTATGCAAATTGGGTTTCTCAGTCTTTGCCGAAAAAAATATGATTTCTAACAAAGAATTTAGTAAATAAGTCACGACATTGCCAAAACTCTAGCTTATGAGAATGTTATAACGTTTGTTTCTTATGTCGAACAAAGTAAAACACATTTTAGAAGAGGTACTATAATGGTTGCAGTCATGAACCGTCGTCGCCTTCTGTCCTTAGCTGCTGCTTTAGGGCTTGCTACAACAAGCTGCCTAGGTGCGGTTTCATCTTATGCCGCTGAAGCTACCGCCCAAACCGCAACAACTGTAAAATCTTCCGGTACGGTTGATATGGCAAAGCTTTTAGAGCCAGGTACAATCAAGGATATGGTTGAAGGTAAAGCAGACGCACCTGTAACAATCGTAGAATATGCATCATTGACATGCAGCCATTGCGCAGATTTCTTCAGCAAAACACTTCCTGATATTCGTGAGAAATATATTAAAACCGGCAAAGCACGCCTGATATTTCGTGAATTTGCCTTTGATCCGAGAGCAACCGCAGGCTTTATGCTAGCACGTTGCGCGCCGGAAGATCGGTATTTTCCAATGATACAAGTCCTGTTTGACAAGCAAATGGAGTGGGCAGCAGCAGAAGATGCGCTTGCACCTTTGAAAAAAATAGCATCCATGGCTGGACTTGACGATAAAGCCGTTGAAGCTTGCTTGCAAAATCAGACAGTGCTTGATGGGGTAAATAGCTCTTTCAAGCGCGGACAAGAGTTTGGTGTGACAGCAACGCCAACATTTTTCATCAATGGCCAGAAATATGAAGGCGCATTGTCTGTGGAAGAAATGTCTTCAGTGATCGATAGTTTTCTGAAAGACTAAATTATATGCTAACAGATGGGTGTAGTTTTTCACTATACCCATTTGTTTTTATAAGGTTTGTACATGCAGTTCACAAAGCTGCGGCTTGTTGGATTTAAATCCTTTGTTGAAGCGCAAGAGTTCGTGATAGAACGTGGGCTAACAGGTGTTGTTGGCCCAAATGGCTGCGGCAAATCCAATCTTGTGGAAGCGCTTCGCTGGGTTATGGGAGAAAATTCCTATAAAAATATGCGCGCTTCCGGCATGGATGATGTGATATTTTCAGGCTCTGCTACACGACCACCACGCAATTTTGCCGAGGTTACGCTTTTTCTGGATAATACAGATCGTAGTGCGCCCGTCGCGTTTAATGATGCTGACGAGTTGCAGGTTTCGCGCCGTATTGAAAGAGATTCGGGTTCAGTTTATCGCATAAATGGTAAAGAGGTTCGCGCCAAAGACGTTCAACTGCTGTTTGCCGATCAATCAACAGGTGCCCGCTCACCATCAATGGTTGGGCAAGGGCGAATAGGCGAGCTGATCCAAGCAAAACCGCAGGCACGCCGTGCTCTTCTTGAAGAAGCGGCAGGTATTTCCGGCCTTCATAGTCGCCGCCATGAGGCAGAATTGAGACTAAGGGCGGCCGAAACAAATCTTGATCGGCTCGAAGATGTGGTGGGGGATCTTTCTTCTCGCATTGAGAGTTTGAAACGTCAGGCAAGACAAGCCAACCGTTTCAAAGCGCTTTCTTCAGATATAAGGCAGGCCGAAGCGGGGCTGTTCTATTTGCGCTGGTCCGAAAGTAAAACACAAGAGGTTGAGGCTGAAAGTGCTTTAAATACAGCAACCCTCCAAGTGGCAGAGCGGGCGCAAGCCCATATGCGGGCTGAAAAAGCGCAAGAAGCTGGCAAAAATACCCTTCCACCAATTAGGGAAGAGGCCGCAAAGGCATCTGCTGCCCATCAGCGCCTAACACTTGAACTCAAGCAGCTTGAAGACGAAGAAAATCGTAATAAACAACGGCAATCGGAATTACTGCGCAGGCTTGAACAACTTGAAGCGGACTTGGCACGAGAAGAACAGTTGTCGCGTGACAACAAAGATTTTCTGGATCGGTTGGTAGAAGAAGAGCTGACATTGCAATCGGAAGCAGAAAGCCAGCAGGAAAATGAATTCGAGCTGACTGAACGCTGTGAAGCACTCAAAAACATTCTGCAAACCAGTGAAACAGAGTTGGAACAACTGACAGCAAAACGGGCTGAGGCGCGCGCGGAAGAAACACGTATAAATCAACATATCCACGAATTGCAGTTACGCGCTGTTAAATTACAAACCAGCCTTGCAACCACACTTCAGCAAATTACGACAATTAAGAGCGAACTTGAAGAAAGTGCCAATATAGAAGAAGCGAAGTTGGTTCTTGAGCAGGCAGAAATCGCTATTGCTGAAAATGAGGAATTGTTACACGAGGCAGAATTAAAGGTTGAAGACTGCCGGCGTGAAGAAAGTCTGGCAAGACCGGTTGTTGCCGATTGTCGGGATAAATTAAATGGCCTTGTTACCGAAGCAAAAACACTGGAAAAAATGGTGCAATCTTTTGCACAGGGAGAATTTTTGCCAGTTGTTGATGAAATATCGGTCGATCAGGGATATGAAACCGCTTTAGGCGCCGCCTTGGGCGATGATCTTGAGGCATCACTTGTAGACAATGCCCCTATTTATTGGAGTGGTCTTAATGCCGATAAAAGCACACCGCATTTGCCAGAAGGTGTGCCGCCACTATTAAATTATGTCCATGCACCATCAGCTTTGGCGGCTTCTCTTTCCCAAATTGGTGTTGTGGATGAGCAAGATGGCACAAGATTGCAAACAAAATTGGAGACTGGCCAAAAATTGGTTAGTCGTAATGGTGCCTTATGGCGTTGGGATGGGTTGCGCGCACGGGCAGATGCACCAACAGCCGCAGCGCAACGCTTGTCGCAAAAAAATCGCCTCATTGTGTTGGAAGAACTCATAGCAACAGCACAAACAAAATTAACAGAGTCAGAGAATTTTTTAAAACAGAAAGAACAAGCTGTAGAAAATGCCGCGTTAAGAGAGCGGGATTGTCGTGCAAGTTTACGCGTGAGCCGTGAGCAGAGGGAAGAAGCGCAGCGCCAATATTCCCGAATTGAAAAGGAAACGGCAGAACACCGGTTAAAATTGCTGAATCTGGAAGGCGATAGCCGTCGCCTTGAACAAGAGATAAAAGAGATTTCCTACCAACAAGAGCTTATGCTGGAACAGCAGCAAAATCTGCCCGACTTGCAGGGGCTTGAAAGCGGCTTGAGGGAATTATCGGCACGCTTGCTAACAGAAAGAGCAGCAGTTTCGGAAGCTTCGGCACAATTGCAAAACTGGAAGCAGAATGCACAGGCGCGAATTCGTCGTCTTGAATCTATAGGTCTGGAACGCAAAACGTGGTTGAGCCGCATTGAAAATGCGAAAAAGCAGATTGATGCGTTACAAAGCCGCCGCGAAGAAGCGATGATTGAGGTTGAGAACTTGGCTGATGTGCCAGGCGGAATGGAAGAAAAACGGCAATATCTTATTGATGAAATTCAGAAAAAAGAAGCCGAAGGCCAAGAAATAATGGATCGGCTGGTAACGGCCGAAAATGCACAAAGCACGTTGGATAAGCAAACATCGGAAGCCTTCGCCAAATTGTCATCAAGCCGCGAAGAACGTGCGCGTGCCGAAGAACGGTTAAATGCAGCTATTGATCGGCGTAAGGATATCGAAACAAGAATTCAGGACACGTTGAATAGTCCGGCTCATGAAATTATCACGTTAACAGGTTTTAAAGTTGGCGAAAAATTACCTGATATAGAAACACTTGAACATAAATTGGAACGGCTTCGTATTGAACGGGAACGACTGGGCGCCGTTAATTTGCGGGCTGATGAAGAAGAAAAAGAGTTGCGTGTTCGCTTTGACGCAATGACGGAAGAACGCGACGATGTTGTGGAAGCGATTAAAAAACTACGTGTAGCAATTCAGGGGCTTAATCGTGAAGGGCGTGAACGCCTGTTAAATGCGTTTGATCGCGTCAACACAGAATTTCAACGTCTTTACCATCACCTTTTTGGCGGTGGTACGGCAGAGTTGCAATTGATTGAGTCGGATGATCCGCTCGATGCTGGTGTGGAAATTCTGGCGCGCCCACCGGGGAAAAAACCGCAAACAATGACGCTTTTGTCTGGTGGTGAACAAGCCCTAACGGCGATGGCATTGATATTTGCGGTATTTTTAACGAGTCCGTCGCCAATTTGCGTGCTGGACGAAGTTGATGCTCCACTCGATGATCATAATGTTGAACGCTATTGCAACCTTATGGACGAAATGGCGAAATCAACTGAGACGCGTTTTATTGTGATAACGCATAATCCAATTACTATGGCACGCATGAGCAGGCTTTTTGGGGTGACGATGGGTGAGCAGGGCGTCTCTCAACTTGTATCGGTAGACCTGCAAACAGCAGAACAAATGCGCGATATTAGTTAGTTGATCGCTCAATCTTTTGGTGTTCTGTCTATTCGGTGTTGATGCCGTTCTCCGTAATCATAGTTTCGCGCACTATTGCAACCTTATGGACGAAATGGCGAAATCAACTGAGACGCGTTTTGTCGTGATAACGCATAATCCGATGACAACGGCACGCTGAATAGATTCTTCAGCATAACGATGAGGGCGAGAGTCTCTCAACTTGTATCGGTAGACCTGCAAACAGCAGAACAAATGCGCGATATTAGTTAGTTGATCGCTCAATCTTTTGGTGTTCTGTCTATTCGGTGTTGATGCCGTTCTCCGTAATCATAGTTTCGCGCACTATTGCAACCTTATGGACGAAATGGCGAAATCAACTGAGACGCGTTTTGTCGTGATAACGCATAATCCGATGACAACGGCACGCATGAACAGATTCTTCAGCGTGACGATGGGGGAGGGGACACTCAATTTGTACCGATAAATCTGCAAATAGCAGAACAAATGCATGATATCGGTTAATTAAATGGTCAACCTTTTGTTATTCAATCGATTTGGTATTGTATTAATTAAAAATTGGTGTTGGCGCAGTGCCAAATGTCATTTAATCTTCATGCCATTGTGGGAGTTTTGTCTCTCATATTGTTCATTCGTGCCAAGGAATAACCGATGCACGAGTGGCTTATAGTGATAACCGGAGGCTTGATGGTTCAATGACAAAATGGGTTTATAGTTTTGGTAACGGAAAAGCTGAGGGAGCGGCGTCTGAACGCAATCTCCTTGGCGGCAAGGGTGCCAATCTTGCTGAAATGAGTAATCTTGGGTTGCCTGTTCCTCCCGGTTTCACAATTACAACAGAAGTTTGCACATATTATTACGAAAATAATAAAACCTACCCCGACAAACTGGAAGAAACGGTTCAGCAATCCTTGGCTGAAGTTGGCAAGCAAACCGGCCGTCGTTTTGGCGATCATGAAAAGCCGCTTCTTGTGTCTGTTCGCTCTGGTGCGCGCGCTTCTATGCCTGGCATGATGGATACAGTGTTAAACCTTGGCTTGAACGATGAGACTGTGCAGGCAATTGCCAAAGAAACCGGTGATGAACGTTTTGCCTATGATAGCTATCGCCGTTTTATTCAGATGTATTCCGACGTTGTTTTAGGCGTTGATAATTCACTGTTTGAAGAAATTATTGATGATGTAAAAGCCCGCAATGGTTATGAAGTTGACACTGAAATGACCGCCAAGGATTGGAAAGATGTCATTGTCGCTTATAAAAATTGCGTCAAAAAAGAACTTGGAGAAGACTTCCCGCAAGCCCCTGAAAAGCAATTATGGGGGGCCATTGGTGCGGTTTTCCAAAGTTGGATGACGCCTCGTGCTGTGACTTATCGTGAGCTACATGACATTCCAGCAAGTTGGGGAACAGCGGTTAATGTGCAAGCCATGGTTTTTGGTAATATGGGTGAAGATTCAGCGACCGGTGTTGCTTTTACCCGTGATCCTTCAACCGGTGAAAATGCGCTTTATGGCGAGTTTCTTGTTAATGCGCAGGGTGAAGATGTGGTGGCTGGTATTAGAACGCCACAAAATATTACCGAAGCTGCACGCATAGCTGCTGGTTCAGATAAGCCATCGCTTGAAAAAACAATGCCTGAGGCATTTGCAGCCTTCCGCGATATTGCTAATAAACTAGAACGCCATTACCACGATATGCAGGATATGGAATTTACCATTGAAAAGGGTAAATTATGGATGTTGCAGACCCGTATTGGTAAACGCACCGCACGTGCAGCCTTAAAAATGGCTGTTGATATGGTTGATGAAGGTCTAATCGACCGTGAACAGGCAATTTCACGCATTGAGCCAAAGTCACTCGATCAACTTTTACACCCGACACTTGATCCAAAGGCACCAAAGGTTGTTTTGGGCGTCGGTCTTCCCGCTTCACCAGGTGCGGCAACCGGTGAAATAGTATTTTCATCGGAAGAAGCTGAAGAGGCGGTTCACGATGGGCGCAAAGTTATTTTGGTGCGCATTGAAACAAGCCCAGAAGACATCAACGGTATGCATGTTTCTGAAGGTGTGTTGACAACGCGTGGTGGTATGACGAGCCACGCAGCCGTTGTTGCACGTGGTATGGGAAAACCTTGCGTTTCAGGCGCAGGTTCCATTCAAATTGATTATCAAAAAGGCACGCTTAAAGCTTCTGGCCAAGTGTTCCACAAAGGTGACATTATTACGATAGATGGTGGCAATGGCGAGATTTACAAAGGCAAGGTTGCCATGTTGCAACCAAAAATGTCTGGTGATTTTGCAAAACTCATGTCATGGGCCGACGAAGTGCGCCGCATGAAAGTTTGTGCCAATGCTGAAACGCCAACCGATGCTCGCATGGCACGTTCATTTGGTGCTGAGGGAATAGGTTTGTGCCGCACAGAACATATGTTCTTTGCTGGTGACAGAATTATTGCCATGCGTGAAATGATATTGAGTAATGATGAAAACGGACGTCGTAAGGCGTTAGCAAAATTATTGCCAATGCAACGTTCCGATTTTACCGAATTATTTGAAATCATGCACGGGCTACCAGTCACCATACGGTTGCTTGACCCACCGCTGCATGAATTTTTGCCAAAAACAGATGCTGAAATTTCCGAAGTTGCAAAGGCAATGGATATTTCGGCTGAAACAATTAAAGAGCGGGCAAATCAGTTACACGAATTTAACCCGATGCTCGGGCTACGTGGTTGCCGTTTGGCAATTACTTATCCAGAAATTGCTGAAATGCAGGCACGTGCTATTTTTGAAGCAGCGATTGATGCTGAAAAAGCAACGGGTGAAATCGTTGAACCAGAAATTATGGTGCCATTGGTTGCTTTGAAGGCCGAACTTGATTTCGTTAAAGAACGTATTGATTATGTTGCCGCAGAAGTTATGAAAGAACGCGGTGTTACAATCAAATATCTTGTTGGTACAATGATTGAACTGCCACGTGCTGCCATTCAAGCCAATGAAATTGCTAAAACAGCACAATTCTTTTCCTTTGGTACCAATGATCTAACGCAAACGACCTTTGGTATTTCGCGTGACGATGCTGGTTCATTCCTATCCACCTATATCAAGAAAGGTCTGTTGGAACATGATCCTTTCGTTTCAATCGATCGTGATGGTGTAGGCGAAATGGTAAAAATCGGAGCAACACGCGGTCGCGCTCAACGCTCAGATATCAAGCTCGGTATTTGTGGTGAGCATGGTGGTGATCCATTATCAATTGATTTATGTGAGGAAATAGGGTTGAATTATGTATCCTGTTCGCCTTACCGCGTACCAATAGCACGTCTTGCGGCAGCGCAATCTGCCATTAGACATAAAAAATAAGGTATAAAATGTTCGGTTCCATCGCTCGGCTTGGTCTGGTTTGTTTGATATTTTCCTGTTTTCAAGCCCCCTGTTTTGCCGGAGCGGTGGAACCATCATTACATATCAGCAAAGGTGATACTAAAAATCCGCAAGTGGCATTAACACTGGATTTATGTATGGGCGATGTCGACCATAGAATTTTTGATGTTCTGATTGAGCATAATATCAAAGCCACATTGTTTGTTACCGCGCGATGGCTAAATCATAATAAAGAGACGGTCGACGTTATAAAGGCGCATTCAGATCTTTTTGAAATTGCCAATCATGGTGCCAACCACATACCTGCAATTGATAATGAGCCGACCATTTATGGTTTGAAAACAGCAGGCAGCCTCAAGGCGATTTGTGAAGAAATAAAAGGCGGAGAAGATGCCATCTCTAAGGCAGGTTTTGCGCAATCCATATGGTATAGGGATGCTGCCGCTCGTTATTCCAAAGATGCTTTAACGCTGATTGACAATATGGGCTATAAAGTTGGTGGGTTTTCCTTAAATGCCGATATGGGGGCTTCCTTGCCGGCAAAAACTGTCTCTTCCCGTATTGCCAAGGCTAAAAATGGTGATGTTATCATAGCCCATATGAATCAACCCAAAAGAGTCTCAGGGCAGGGCGTTGCCGATGGGATTCTCGCCTTGCAAAGTAAAGGTTTTACGTTTGTAAAATTGTCAGATGCTGCGAAAACAGATAAAAGCGACGCAAAGATAACGGATTGCAATGCGTTGTAAAAGGATACAGCACCAACAATGAGAAAAAAATACGTTCGTATGGCCTCTCGTGCAGCAAGATGGTCACCACGATTTGGTATCGTTGCATTGATTGTTTTATTGGTCTCAGCTGTTTTGCATCGATTTTCTGTCATTACAACGTTTCGGCTGTTCGAACTTGTCAACCTGTCAACTATTTGCGTTATCCTGTCACTCGGCTTTGCATTTAAAGGTCTCTATGATTTATGGCAACGAGGCGATAGCGGCGGCTTGAAAGCCTTTCGCGGCATCGTCTATTCGTTAATCACCGCAACTCCATTGCTTATTTTTGCAGTTTTATGGTTTGCTTTGCCGCCGATAAACGATGTTTCAACAGATACAGAAACACCACCGGAATTTATTGCTGGTTCGCGCCCCATTGATGCTCTACCAGTTTCTAACGATCTATCAAAGCAGGCTGTTTTGCAATTGGCGCAATGGCCACAATTGTCAGGCCGTCGTTATGATGGTTCCCCTGATCGTATTTTGAAATCTGTTCGTAACGTGCTTGATGCACGGGGCTGGAAAGTTTTGGCAAATAAGGGTGTTGATGGTGAAGATGACGCTTTGTATGTCGAGACGCAAGCCAGAACATTCTACCTAGGTTTTACATCGGATATAGTTATTAGGCTAATAGATGAAGGTGATACAACCTTTGTTGATATGCGTTCGGCATCACGGTATTTAACACGAGATTTTGGCACAAATGCCGCTTTCATAACGGATTTTATGGACGCCTTGGATACTGAGATGCTCTCAACACCGGTCGATCAGGATAAAGAATAAATCCCGTCTGGTCGCACAGCGCCATCCGTTTGCACAAGATGACGGTCAACAAGCGACTCTATATGCGCAAGCACAGATAGTTCTGCCGCATATCTCAATCGATGATCAATATTGCGGTAAATAGCTTGCGCAATTGTTGCGATCGTGTGATCTCCTTTGTTGAGGCGTTCAAGAATCGCCCGTTCACGCATTTTACGGTGTGCTTTTATGGCGCGAACAAGCCTATGGGGATTGTGAATGGCGCCACCATGTCCCGATAGATAAACCCGATCATCACGTTCAAGAAGCTTATCTAAGGATTGCATATAATCACCCATAGATCCGTCAGGGGGTGCCACAACTGTTGTTGACCAAGCCATGACATGGTCACCTGAAAACACGATACCATCTTTTTCCAAGGCAAAAGCGGTATGATTTGCCATATGCCCTGGTGTGGTCACCGCCTTTAGTTGCCACCCGTCGCCATCAATAATTTGCCCATCAATAAGTTCAATATCTGGTTTGAATGACGTGTCACAACTGGCGTCCAGCGTTGCAAGCGTAGAAAGATTTATTTTGCTGGCAGGCCTATAAGGCCCTTCGGCAACAATTATGGCACTGGTCTTTTCTGCCAACCGTTTTGCAAGCGCCGAATGGTCACTGTGGCTATGTGTTATAAAAATATGGCTTAATGGGTGGTCACCAATCCCACGAAGTAAATTTTGCAAATGCTCTTCATTATCAGGACCAGGATCAATAATGCCCAATGTATCTGATCCGATAATATAGCTATTGGTGCCAGTAAATGTGAAAGGGGAAGGGTTGCGTGCCGTTACCAACCTGACAGTGTCGTTTAACACAACAGCATTGTCATAATCGGGGGTAAAATCTTTAACAAAAGGAATGGGCATAACGGTTACCTCATTCTAGGGTTTAACCACAATCATTCCATCACGCAATGCACCATTCATCTGTTTGTTGCATTCTCTGAATATCCTTTTCACTAAAAGCAGTCATTCAAGAAATATACACGCATAGGTAGTTTTAATGAACAACAATAAACCAGCTTAACATCATTTTGAGTAAAAATACGATCAGGAACCAAAAGTGCGCTATTTCTATTTAATTGATTTTACAAAGAAAAATCCCCATGAATGCGGTTTATTCTCATAACGATAACAATAGCGTGATCGTTATGCTTTAATACTTGTGGTTGCTAGTATAGTTTTATAGCGAATGATAGTTAGCGCCGGCCTATAGATATTAGAGAGGGAATTTTATGCTTATCATTCGTTTATCAAAAGTAGCATTTGTTGCTGCTATCGCATTGTTTGCAACATTGGTTGCCATTGAAAACATCTGTTATTCATCAATAAATTTTGCCTATGTTTATCACGTATTTCTAATGGACACCGTATTTCCAAATGCACCAACAAAATGGCGTGCAATTGACAATGATACGATTCAACATATTGGATATTGGTGTATTGTTACTTTTGAAACGCTGACCGCCATTTTATGTTGGGTTGGTTGTATTTTTATGGCTGTTAAAATTAACGCGCCAAAAAACGTTTTTCAATTATCCAAGCGCGTAGCAATTGCTGGTCTTGCAATTGGCTTTTTGGTTTGGCACATAGCCTTCATGTCCGTTGGTGGCGAGTGGTTTGGCATGTGGATGTCAAAAGAATGGAATGGTGTTCCTGATGCTTTCCGGTTTTTCATTACCATCATTCTGGTTCTTATTTATCTCGTTATGCCAGACGAGAAAATTAAAGCTGAAGAGGTTTAATACTCATTTGTTAAGAGGGCTGATTTTATCATCGTATTGATAATTGTTGTAAAGCTCTAGTAACTTAAGAGATTCGGTAAATCCAAATCATAAAAGTCCGTATAGCTTAACGCTATGCGGACTTTTATTCTTTTTGTTGATGAAATGTGGTTGAATTATCCTTATAGAACCATTTGTCTGCCAATAAATTGCACAATATTGCTCTTTTTTACGCCAGTTTGGTGAAAAAATGTTGTAACCATTCGTATCACATATTGCGAAAATGAAATTGAGAGGTTATAAGGCGCCAGTAAAGTTCGTTTAGCGATCTTTTGGGGTATAGCCAAGCGGTAAGGCACCGGTTTTTGGTACCGGCATTCCCTGGTTCGAATCCAGGTACCCCAGCCACTTATTCCAATATCATTGCTAAAAAATTCAGCGTTTTAGCCAATTCTTTTGGCTGTTATTAAAACGCATGGCGCGATTATTTTTATCTTTTTGCTTGCAATTGTTAAAGTGCCGAATAGTCTTGCCTCGCTGCCTCGCTGCCTCGCTGCCTCGCTGCCTCGCTGCCTCGCTGCCTCG
>CAMLCZ010000010.1 GCA_946478665.1 uncultured Bartonella sp.
CCTCAAAGCCTCAAAGCCTCAAAGCCTCAAAGCCTCAAAGCCTCAAAGCCTCAAAGCCTCAAAGCCTCAATTTTTGCTGCATAGGGAGCGGGATAATGGTGAGGGTAGATAGGAATAGCTGCGGTATGTTCAATTTAGCTATTGGTAACAGCGTTTATAAAATGGTGAAAACCAAAATTGATGACAAGCTAAAGACTATAACCACAATTACCCAAACAGTCTGATAAAAAGCATTGATGCTTATCAGGCAGCTTCATAACCAATATAAAATCACTCACGTGCAGAGATTAAAATGGATAAAGACTAATGTCTCAAATCTTTACATCATCTTGCTTGTAATTGCGCGCATTTTTAGCAAACTGTCCATGCGGCCGGAAACGCCACAAATAAGCAGGCAAAACAGCTTCCATAGCTCTAGGGGTGATACCAACACCCTCGAGGGTGCGTCCTTCACGCTTGGCTTCTTCTGAAACAATACAATCTGTTTTGAGCAATTTAATTTGTTCAGATGTGGTCACTGTTGGAATCATTGGAATTTTACCAATCATGCCAAAAACACCACCGATCAGGCTACCCAAAGAAAATGGGATTGAAACAAGCGCTTTTTTGCGTTGAATAACTTTCAACATTTCTTCTATTGCATGGCGATAGCTTATAACTTCCTTACCACCAAGCTCATAGATTTTGCCTTCAGGAACATTACCTTCAAGCGCTGCAACAACAAATTTTGCAATATCACCCACGTAAACCGGTTGAAGTTTTGTTTCGCCGCCGCCAAACATAGGCATAGCCCAAGTGAACCGCGACATATCTGCCAATTTGTTAAAAAATGAATCTTCTTGTCCAAAAATAACAGAAGGGCGCATGATAATAGCTTTTGGATGCGCTTTCTGGACTTCTTGTTCGCCCAAGGCTTTTGTTTTTGGATATGAAAGGGACGCATTAATGTCTGCGTTCAAGGCAGACATATGAATAAGTGGAATGCCTGCACTTGCCGCGAGTTCAGCGACGTTTTTTGCACCTTCAACTTGCACATTTTTATAGTTATTTTTACCAGAGGAATAAAGCAAACCAGGAAGGAAAACGGCAGCTTCAGCACCGATAAGCGCTCTTGCAACCGACTCGCGATTGCGCACATTGGTCTTCAACATTTGTGTTTGACCAACTTCGCCTATTTGCAACATATAATAGGCAACTTCAGGGCGGCGTACGGCAATACGCACACGATAACCGCGTTTAACGAGTGTTTCCACAACATGGCGGCCGACAAAACCAGAACCACCAAAAACGGTTATTAATTTCGGATGCTGGTAGAGCACAGTACTGAGCGCCATGGATGAACTCCTTAAAAGTCGTAAATCTTTGCTATATAATGGTTTAGCCTGTTTTGATTTAAACGCAAGTCTTTAGAAACATTCTCATTCAATTATAGCATGATTTTTGGCATACTATTGTGGTGGAGTGTTATTTTGTTGCAAAAATTCACCAGCCAAATACAGAGAACCACCAATCAGAACGGTCCGATGAGGCGTTGTTGTCGCAACATAATGTAATGCAACATCAATGTTTGTCATAACTTCTGCTGTAAGGCCTGCGGCTTTTGCCATATCGCAAAGGGTTTCAGCTGGTACACCACTTTCACTTGATAAGACTGGCACAGTATAGACTTTTTCTACCAGCCCCCTGAAGGCGCGGAAATATCCAACCGAGTCTTTGGTATTAATCATGCCAGTTATCATAATGATTGGGGGCATACCTTTTTGTTGCCAGTGCCGTAATTCGTTTGCAATAACCTGTGCGCCAGCAGGATTGTGTCCGCCATCTAAAAACACAGTTAAACTTTTGGGCAACTGATCCACGATGCGACCATGTGTTATTTTTTGCATACGGGCAGGCCAAGACAGCGTATGCATAGCATTTGCTATAGCTTCATCTGTCAGCGTGAAGCCCGCCGTTAATACAGCTTCGATCGCAGCAGCAGAATTGGCAATTTGATGGTCTCCAGAGAGTTTTGGTAATGGCAAATCTTTCAAGCCATCTTCATTTTGGAAAACCATACGGCCATGATCTTCATATCCTTGATAATCTTGTCCGAATATTTTGCATGGCGCATGTCTTTTTGCGGCTATATCTGTCAACACATCCAGCGCGCTGTCACTTTCTTGTTTTCCTATAACAACCGGAGCGCCATGTTTGATAATACCGGCTTTTTCAAACGCTATTTTTTCAACAGTGTCGCCGAGGAAGGCGGTGTGATCAAGCGCAATGGGCATGATAAGCGATACGGCAGGCTTTGGTATAACATTGGTTGCATCAAAACGGCCACCCAAACCAACTTCCAATATAACGGCATCGGCTGGGTGTTCAGCAAACAGTAAAAACGCAACAGCCGTTAATATTTCAAAAACGGTAATAGGTTGGTTATTGTTGGCGGCAGTTACACGCTGAAGTGCATCGGCAAGTGTCTTATCATCGACAAAGCTACCACCGCCCTTTTTTCCAAGCCGATAACGTTCATTCCAATAAACCAGATGCGGTGATGTATGGACATGGACACTATAACCAGCACTTTCAAGCAAGGCGCGGCAATTAGCTGCAGCCGATCCTTTACCATTGGTGCCAGCGATATGGATAATCGGTGGCAACCTTAAATGGGGGTTGCCAAGAGCTTCTAATAATCGGGTGATACGCGTTAAAGAAAGATCAAAACCTTTCGGAAAGCGTATCAGCAGATCATTGATTAATTCCTCAACACGGCTTTGTGTCATTTAGCTTAGTCAGCTTTATGGCCATGAACCCGTGTGGCATGGTGTTCAACGGCTGGTTGCTTCATCATAAGCCGAAGAAGTTTGGCTATTGTCGATTTAAGCTCGAGACGAGACACAACCATATCAACCATACCGTGTTTTTGCAGATATTCCGCACTCTGGAAGCCTTCTGGCAATTTTTCACGAATGGTTTGTTCAATAACGCGAGGACCTGCAAAACCAATCATGGCACCAGGTTCTGCAATATGAACATCGCCCAGCATAGCGTAAGATGCAGTAACACCACCCGTTGTCGGGTTGGTTAGCACAACGATATAGGGAAGTTTTGCTTCTTTCATCATTTCCACCGCAACGGTTGTGCGTGGCATTTGCATGAGAGATAGCGTGCCTTCTTGCATACGCGCGCCACCCGAGGCAACAAATAGAACCAATGGGCGTTTTTCTCTGATAGCAGTTTCAAAAGCTTTTATGATAGCTTCGCCCGAAGCCATACCAAGAGAACCGCCCATAAATGCAAAATCTTGCACAGTTGCAATAATTGGCAGACCTTCGATTGTTCCACGTGCGCTCATGATGTTGTCATCTACGCCCAATTTGGAGCGATAATCCTTGAGGCGGTCGATATAACGTTTTTCATCGCGGAATTTTAATGGATCGATGGCAACTTTAGGATTTTCTAAAAGCTCATAAGCACCGTCATCAAAAAAGTTTTCAAGGCGCGTTTTGGCTGGAATACGCATATGGTAACCGGATGTTGGCACAACAAACTGGTTTTTTTCCAGATCCTTGTGAAACACCATTTCACCACTTGCAGGGTCTTTCACCCACAGGTTTTCCGGTATTTCACGGCGGCCAAACATCGAGTTGATCTTCGGACGAACATAATTGGTAATCCAGTTCATCTTATGTCACCTTATCCTGTTCTTTTATGGAATTTATACGATATCGCCTAACGGGCTTCTCGTACACCTTCACTTAATTGTTTTACAAGGTCGCTTGCTGCTTTTACAGCATCGCCTTTCACGCGGCCTTCTTCATCAAGAGTAGAACTTATTGCATTGACAATAGCACTACCAACAACAACACCATCAGCAGCACGACCAATTTTTGTGGCCTGTTCCTTGGTCTTAATACCAAAACCAACCGCCACTGGTAAAGAGGTGTGTTTTTTAATGTTTGTTACAGCTTCTGCCACAATATCTGTATTGGGTAGCGCCTGTCCGGTTATGCCGGTCATGGAAACATAATAGACAAAACCCGATGTGTTAGACAAAACCTTAGGCAAGCGTTTGTCATCTGTTGTTGGTGTTGCCAGTCGAATAAAGTTAATTCCAGCATCTACTGCAGGCAAACACAATTCTTCATCCATTTCGGGTGGTAAATCGACAATCAAAAGTCCATCAACGCCAGCACTTTTGGCATCTTTTAAAAAATCAGCAACGCCATGAACATAAATCGGATTGTAATATCCCATCAACACAACAGGGGTCTTATCATCGCTTTTGCGGAATTCACGGACAAGTTCCAGTGTCTTATTGAGTGTTTGGCCAGCTTTAAGGGCGCGGATGCCAGCGGCCTGAATTGTAGGACCATCTGCCATAGGATCAGAAAATGGCATACCAAGTTCGATAACATCGCTACCGGCCTTTGGCAAAGCCTTCATAATTTCCAATGATGTTTCAAAATTAGGGTCACCTGCCATCATATATGTAACAAGTGCAGGACGGTTTTGTTTTGCTGTTTCAGCAAATGTCTTGTCTATACGGGTTGTCATAGCGCTTTCTCTTTTTACATATCCATGCCAAGAAGTTTGCCCACAGTGTGAACATCTTTATCACCGCGACCTGAAAGGTTAACAATGATCACCTGATCTTTGTCCATTTTAGGTGCTTCTTTTACGGCTTGCGCCACAGCATGTGCCGATTCAAGCGCTGGAATAATGCCCTCATAACGTGTCAACAATTGGAAGGCCTCTAAAGCTTCTTTATCCAGGATTGGTACATATTGTACACGACCAGTATCCTTCAGCCATGAGTGTTCTGGTCCTACACCTGGATAATCCAGACCGGCAGAAACTGAATAACCTTCAAGAATTTGACCATCAGTATCTTGTAGTAAATAAGTGCGATTGCCATGAAGCACGCCAGGACTACCTGCTGTCATTGATGCACAATGCTGGTCACCGTCCAGCCCTTTACCACCAGCTTCAACGCCAACAATTTTGACCGATTTATCATCAAGAAATGGGTGAAATAGACCAATAGAGTTGGAACCACCACCAACAGCTGCAATCAGCATATCCGGTAGACGCCCTTCGCGCTCAACAATCTGCTTTTTCGCTTCATTGCCAATAGCAGATTGGAAATCACGTACCATTTCTGGATAAGGATGAGGACCAGCTGCCGTGCCAATGAGATAATAAGTATCTTCAACATTGCTGACCCAATCGCGCAAGGCTTCATTCATGGCATCTTTTAATGTTCCGCTTCCTGCCGTCACAGGGTTCACCTTGGCACCCAATAATTCCATGCGGAAAACATTTGGTTTTTGCCGCTCTACGTCGGTTGCCCCCATATAAACAACACAAGGCAAACCAAAACGTGCGCAAACAGTGGCTGTTGCAACGCCATGCTGTCCTGCGCCTGTTTCCGCAATAATCCGTTTTTTTCCCATACGTTGGGCAAGCAGAATTTGTCCCAAACAGTTATTGATTTTGTGGCTACCAGTATGGTTCAAATCTTCGCGT
Source organism: uncultured Bartonella sp. (assembly GCA_946478665.1). Taxonomy (GTDB): domain Bacteria; phylum Pseudomonadota; class Alphaproteobacteria; order Rhizobiales; family Rhizobiaceae; genus Bartonella. The sequence continues at coordinate 5,515 of CAMLCZ010000010.1, forward strand.
TTAAGATATATTTTTGCTCCACCCAGATATTTGCTTAAACGTTCCGCATAATAGAGCTCAGATGGACGACCGGCATAATGCGTGGATAGATCCTGAAGTTGTGCGGTAAAAGATGGATCATTTTTCGCCGCTTTATAAGCGTTTTCCAGATCCAGAATAAGGGGCATCAATGTTTCAGCAACAAAGCGTCCGCCAAAAATGCCGAACATACCTGTATCATCAGGGCCAGTTCTGTAGGAATTGCGATCAGCCGACTTTTCCACGTCAGTCTCCTTACTATATTATTGTTTTTTTGACTGCGTCAAAAAATTCTTTAATCAATTTATCATCCTTGACACCTGGGGCACTTTCAACACCAGACGAGACATCAAGAACAGAGGGATGTGTCATAGCAATAGCCTGCTTGACATTTCCTGCATTCAACCCACCCGAAAGCACGGTTTTACAGTCCGCGTCAAGCGACTTCATTAATGACCAATCAAAAGATATTCCGTTACCACCCGGTAATTGCGATCCGGCCGGTGCTTTTGCATCAAATAAAACCATATCAACAATGCCCGAATAATCAGATACCTGCTCAAAGTCAGACTGATTGCGGATAGAAAAAGCTTTTATAAGCGGTAGTCCATAACGCTTTTTCAATTCCAATAGCCGCGCTGGTGTTTCTTTCCCATGGCATTGGATGATGTCTGGTTGAACATTGGCAACAATTGCATCGAGCAAACTATCATCAGCATCAACTGTCACAGCAACAAGTTTTACGGGTAGTTTTATAAGCGGCCTAAGATGGCTGGCTTCGTCAATGGTCAGGTTTCTTGGGCTTTTAGAAAAGAAAATAAAGCCGATATAACGAGCCCCGTTTTCTATCGCAGTTGTAATCGCCGTGGGTGTCTTTAACCCACATATTTTAATTTCCGGATTCATATTCTCTTGTTGTCACAAAACCACAACAAAGTCGAGAAAATGTTAATGCAGGTTGATATCTTTTGGCGTGCTATACCCTTGTTTTTGAGACAAGCTTTTGTGAAGATGTGTCATCATGGCTGCTGCAAAAAGCGGTGTTAACAAGTTTAATACTGGTATCGACACAAATAATGCTATGATAACACCACCACTAAAGACGGTAAAAGCATTCTCGTTGTAAAACGCGCGCGCATCTTGTTCTGTGCGTAGCCGGCAAGCTGCAAATTCAAAATATTCACGCCCCAACAGATAGCCGTTGATAATATAAAACGCTATCAGATTGATGCCGGGGAAAAAATACAGAATAAGCGCCAAAATATTGCCAAGAATACTTAAGCCCAAGAAACGTAAGGAAATAACAACAGAGCGTCCAAGCGGCATCGCTTTACCAGCGGGGTCTTGCGGGTAGTCCGTCTTTTCAATGATTTCGGCCGCATCATCCATAAAATAGCCACCTATCATGGCTGTGATAGGCGCGACGAGCAGCGCCATCAATAATGCAAGACCAACAGAAAAGATCAAAGCGGCCATAAACCCTAACCAACCAGCCCAATCAGGCATATTGGGCACAAATTGCGCAAACCAAGGCCACACAAAATAGAAAAACAATTCGCGCAATACCAACCATAGCAATACCAGCAATAGGAGTGTTGCGCCCAAGGCTTTCCAAAGCATGGAGCGGAATGGTGGGGTAAAAATGCGCTCGAAGGCGCGTAAAGCAGCATTGAATATCATGGCTCTATAAATAGAATAGATAATTCGTGAAACAAGAGGTGGAATAGACTCTGGTTTTTTAAATGCCAAACAGTTAAAGCATTTCATACAGAAAAATAGGGAGCGGTTAGATGGCCCAATATGATGTTTTGGCAATTGGCAATGCAATTGTTGATGTAATTTCTCGTGCGGATGATGATTTTCTAGTAAATAATGGCATTATCAAAGGCGCCATGAATTTGGTAGATGCGCAACGGGCGGAGCTGCTTTATTCGCGCATGGGGCAAGCTATAGAAACATCTGGCGGTAGCGCCAGTAACACAGCCGCTGGTATTGCCAATCTCGGTGGTAAAGCCGCTTTTATGGGCAAGGTCGCTGCCGATCATTTGGGGCAGGTTTTTGCCCATGATTTAAGAGGGCAGGGGGTTGCCTATGATACGCGCCCACTAGAAGGAGGAGCCACGACTGCCCGTTGTATGATTTTTAATACACCGGATGGCGAACGGTCGATGAATACCTATTTGGGAGCTTGCGTTGAGTTTGGCCCAGAAGATGTCGAAGTGACAAAAGTTGCAAACTCTAAGGTGGTTTATTTTGAAGGATATTTGTGGGATCCACCACGCGCTAAACAAGCCATGCGTTTGGCTGCTAAAATTGCCCATGAAAATGGGAAGCAAGTGGCTATAACGCTTTCGGATTCGTTTTGTGTTGATCGGTACCGCGATGAATTTTTAGAACTCATTCGTACAGGAACTGTCGATATTGTATTTTCCAATGAATCTGAACTTTTATCACTTTATGAAACACCATCATTTGAAACAGCCATTACGGCAATCCGTAATGATGTGCGGGGATATGCATGCGTAACATGCAATGACAAAGGTTCTGTTGTTACAAGTCGAGAAGAAACATTGGAAGTTAATGCCTATCCGGTAGACCGTGTTATCGATCAGACAGGCGCTGGTGATGTTTATGCCGCTGGCTTCTTATATGGTTATACCAATGGTTTGCCTTTTATCGATAGTGCAAGGCTTGGTTCTATATGCGCTAGTGCTATTATTCAACAGGTCGGGCCAAGAGCGCAGTTTTCATTGCGCGATATTGGTATTCAAGCAGGAATAATAGAATAGACATAAATTGCTTATATCTTTTAGTTTTCAGTTAGTGAAAATAGAAGAGCCCCCTTCGGTATGACGCCAAAGGGGGCTTTGTTTTTATAAAATCACAATATTACCAACAAACTTGATTTATGCTGCAGCTGCTGCATGAACTTGAGCTTGTTGTTCCATCTCATGCAAGAAGCTGTTGTTATCAAAATGTGGTGCAGCAAATGCATCACCTGATGGAGCGGCCACATTTTCAGCAAAAGCTTTTGGTTGTGCTGCATTGGCTGCAGTTGGTGCATAGTGATCAAGCACATCGTTGATTGGGTTATGTGCATCATTGTTTTGTGCAAGATAGGCTGAAGGATTAACAAGCTGATGACCTGCTTTATCCTCAAGAGTGATATGTGCACCATCAGCATTGGCCTTGTTAACGATGTCCGTAAGCCAACCGAGTTTGCTCTGTTGGATAGAATTGACATCAACACGAATGGTTTCCAAACCACTTTTTGCCAAAGAGCCAGAAGCAGAGAGATCTGTCAGCCATTCTTTGTAATCAGTTTCGAACAGTCTTTGTGTCACGGCTGTTAGAACTAAAGTATCATTGCCATCACCAGCATCAATGGATAACGCACCAGCACCAATACGGCCATTTAAATGAATGATATCGTCACCACTAGATGTTGAAATCGTGTTTTTACCACCATCAGAAACTGACACATTGCCGATAATGGTAATTGTGTCATTACCACTCTTGCCATAAATCTCATTGGTACTGTTATTGGCAGCAGATAGATTACCAATTAATGTAAAAGCACTATTATTTCCCGACAGTTGGAAATAATTTTCGCCACTATCGCTACTATCAAAGATGCCACTATTCTTTGAAATAACGTCACCCTGTATATCTATCGTATATGAGGCATCATAGTGTCCGCTGATGAAGAATGAGCCAGCATCATTTGATATGCCATTTAGAAAAGATAGTGAGCCACTAATATTAGGTGAGCTATAATTAGATATGTCAAAGTAGCCATGCTGAATTTCAACAGATCCAGAAACTACAAAATTACAGGAGGCATCTGCATCAAATTGTAATTCGCTACCTGCCGATAATAAAATATTACCATCTACAGTGAGATTTACTATTGATTCATCACTTGGACCTTCAAATACAAAAGTAGCATTACCTTTACTTTGAATAATAATATTTTTAAAATTCAGTTCTGTATAAGCACTACTCGTACCAATCAAGATATTGCCGCTCTCTAAAATATTTAAAGTTCCATCAACATTAATTGAGGTTGTTGATGATAATAAGTCATCGTCGTTGATGTTATACCCACGAATATCGACATCAGAATCCGTTCCTGCATATAAATCGCCATGTATATTTATTACATTGTTTTTAGAACCAGCCCACAGTTCAAAATAATCTTTGTTTTGTGGAGAATTAACATTTTTTCCAATATCGATAAGATTTTCTGCTCCATACATTTCAACTGATGCCATACCGTGAGGATTAAAACTGCCCGCGATATTCAATACATTTATCGCAGAATAAGTATATCTATCTCCTAAATAAAGTCCAAGGCGATAACTATCAGGGACCATATCGACATCACCATCTATATCGATCATATTGGTGCCATTGCCGCCTAGAATAGAAAGTGCTTCATCTTCACCAAGAACAACATTACCTTTAACGGTTAAGATGTCATTTCCATCAAGAAGATTAATGCTAGTTTCGCGCACTTTACCACCAGTTAAGTTGCCATTAATAATGACAGTATCATCTTGGTTAGTGCCAGTGAATTTGTTGCCACCGCCGAAATCTCCAATTGTGTCGAGGTTGGCACCTGCGCTACGTGTCCAATCAAAAGCAAATGATTTTGAGAAAAGACTTTGCTGCGTTGATGCTAACAAAGTGTCTAGAAATGTTTTATGTAAAATTTGGTTCATCGTTCATCCCCGTTTTTCGTAACGATTGAATAATAAATGACAGCCTAATATTGTTTCTCTTTTGTTTGGGTTGCAGAACAACACAATCAAAAAATGAAGTACAATTTCAGCTTGTCGCGACAGCAGATAAAAGACATCTGCTAAACCAAGAGTATGAGGAAAAAAGTGTATAATTAAAAATAGAAAATTAATAATAGTATAAAAAACACATAAATATTTGTGATTATATTTATTTAAATCGATTTTATTAGCTAGGTAATAAATATATTTTAATATAGTATAAAAATACCCCTATTAATATTTATTACCATAGGGGTATCTTAATTCTATTTTAAAATATTATCTCAGCTAAATAAATATTCTATGCTGCAGCTGCTGCATGAACTTGGGCTTGCTGTTCCATCTCATGTAAGAAGCTGTTGTTATCAAAATGCGGTGCAGCAAATGCATCAGCTGATGGAGCGGCTACATTTTCAGCAAAAGCTTTTGGCTGTGCTGCATTGGCTGCAGCCGGTGCATAGTGATCCAGTACATCATTGATTGGATTATGTGCTTCATTGTTTTGTGCAAGATAGGTTGAAGGATTAATAAGTTGGCGACCAGCCCTATCTTCAACTGCAATATGCGCACCATCGGCATTGGCCTTGTTTACAATATCTGTAAACCAACCGAGTTTTTCGATATGAAGGCCACGTACATCAAGCCGGATTGTTTCGATGTTGCATTTGCTGAGTGAACCAGTTGAAGAAAGATCTGTGAGCCATTCTTTATAATCTGCTTCAAATAAGTTTTGTGTTACAGCTGATAACACTAGGGTGTCATTACCTTTTCCACCATCTATGTACAAAGTGTCAGCACCGATATGACCTTTTAAAGTGATAATATCATCGCCAGCACCCGCTAAAATACTGTTTGTTCCACCATCTGAAACAGAAATATCACCAGTAATACTTATCTTGTCATTACCTTCGCCTGCGTCGATGATATTTTCACTATTGCCCTTTGCAGACATATTGCCAACCAAGGTAAAGGTATCATCCCCTGAGCTCAAGTCAAATTGGTTTAATGCGGTAATGTTAAGTGTATCGCTGGCTGCAATACTTTTGCCAATATAGACATCGTCATTTCCATCATAGGTATTTAGAACAAAACTGGAACTGTCATTAGAAACACCACCTAAGAAAGTAATGAGGTCATCTCCCTTTTCGGTCCAGATACGTGAAGAACTTTGATGGCCTGTAGTGCCTCCCTGTAGGATGAATTGCCCATCAATTTCCACAGTGGACGTTGTTTCTGTTATAAAAAGGGTATCAAAAAAACCACCTTTGTCAATTTTGACATCGCCCTTAATAAACAGATCTGAAGAGGTGCCAATAAATTCTAAACTGATTAGACCGTTTATGAGGGAAATGTCATTAAATTTAAATGTTGAATAGTCGCCATCGTCAAACATCCACGAGATGGTTCCATTGGTAACCTGCGTAAGCCCGGAAATATCAGTTAATAGAGTTGAGCTGTCATCATAATTTCCTGTGCCAAAAAAACTGGTACTAGCATTGTCTACAATATAATTACCTTTAACTTTAAAGGCGGTTTCATGTCCGTTCATGTCTACAGATAAATTAGAACCATCCCGTAAGATTATATCTTTATAAACCGTTAAATAATTATAATAGTTAGAGATACTTAAATCTATATCTCCTTTGCCTGTGGCAATAATACTGCCATTAATATCAATTATACCTTTGGTATTTGCGGTTTCTGAACCATTCTCTATGTTAAACAATAAAGTTGTATCATATTTTGAGGGTGTATCTGTTATAGGACCATTTGAAACAATATCGCCTTTAACATTTATTGTGTGTTTTCCGGCTCCTGAAAGAGAGATGTCGATGGGTCTATCTTTATATTTATCAGTCGGTGTTGAAGTAAAATCAATTCCACCGTTCAAATTGATTATTTTATCTCCTTCACCGCCAGTAATGGAAACATACTGTCCTTCCTTAGCAATGAGCTTGCCTCTAACAGTTAGTGTATCGTTGCCCTCTAATAGATCAATGCTGGTCGTGGATTCGTGACCGATTACATTGCCCGTAACAACAACTGTGTCGTCCTGATTTGTGCCAATGTATTCGCGACCATTATCAAAGTTTCCCTTAATTCTTGAATTATTGCCGGCGATACGTGCCCAATCAAAAGCAAATGACTTTGAGAAAGGATTTTTCTGTGTTGGATCCAACAAGGTATCTAGAAGTGTTTTATGTAAAATTTGGTTCATCGTTCATCCCCGTTTTCGTGACGATTGAATAATCAATGACAATCTAAAACCGTTTTCTCTTTTGTTTGCGTTGCAGGACAACACAATCCGCAAAAAGGGAGGACAGTTTCATCATGTCGTGACAGCAGATGGAAAAACATCTGCTAGCCTAGGATTATGTTGGGAAATGAGTATAATAAACAGCAAAAAATAAAATACATCGCAAAAGTAACATAAAAATCTGTTGTTATGTATATTTAAATCGATTTTATTAGACATTTAAATAATTTTACATGGACTAAAAATTAAAAAATACAAATAGATAATAAATAATAGTTAGTCATATATAGATTCTATCTTAAAATACATAAATTGGCTAATTAAATATGTTAAACAGCAGCTGATGAATAAAATGTTCTTGTTGTTCCATCTCATGCAAGGAGATGCTTTTGTCAAAATGTAGTGCAGTAAATGCATTCGTTGATGGAGCAACTAGTTGATGGAGCGACTAAATTTCCAGTAAACGCCTTTAGCTGCGCTGCATTGGTTGCTGCTGGTGCTTCGTGATTAAGCGCATTATTGATTGGGTTATGTGTATCATTGTTTTGTGCAAGATAGGTGGAAGGTTAACAAGCTGACGGCCAGCCTTATTCTCAACAGCAATGTGAGCATCACCGGCATCGGTTTTGTTGACGATATTTGTAAGACGGCCAAGCTTACTCTGTTGGATAAGATTGACATCAACACGAATAGGTTCAATGCCGTTTTTAGCCAAAGAACCAGACGCAGGGGGTCTGTTAGCCAATCTTTGTAACCTGCTTCAAATAGTTTTTTGGGTGTTGGCCGTTGGAACTAAAGAGTCATTACCTTCACTCATATTTATTTCCAGTGCGCCAGCTGCAATATGACCATTTAAACTGATAATAGCGTCACCATAGTCGGTATCAATACTATTTACCCCACCATTTGAAACCGAAACATCACCAATAATAGTAATAGTGTCTGGACTTCAAATGTTAAAACTCCGTTTTTGAATTCATTGTTCGCTATAAATTTACCTATCAAATTAAAAGTAACATCCAAATCGTTTAATATAAAAGTATTTTAGGCAGCGTTATGTCCTAATATTACAGTATTATTGGTGATGACATCACCTTCAACATATAAATTATATATGTCGGTTCTAAAACTATAATTTGGTTATGCCATAAGAGATGCGTGTCATAGAAAATCGTCTGTGTTATTTTTGGCGCGTGTAGGGATCAACGTTTCAGTGGCGAGGGAAGACGGTTAAGGTCTTTTTACATTGTAGTTCTTTAAAAATGTATGGTCATTTTTCGATGGAGAAATATGCCATTAATAAGGGATAAACGCCCGCAACGTCTTTAGATGATTTAATGTTAACACCAATCCAAGTTGCTCAAAAATGCTTCTCTTGAAAATCAAAAGTTCATCTCTTGAAAAGAAGGCATCTGTTTTTTGTGAGAATAAGTAAATGGTTAGCGCTAGCTTCTGAACATATTTTGGTAAGTCATTGAATATGATCTCTTAGAATAAGAACCTTGCCCATCATTAATGGTTGGTGATCTATGAGTGGTTGAACAGATTTTGTAAGAAAATATGGTTGTTATAAGCAAATGCTGTTTTTGTAATATTAGACGTCTGTAGAAGGCTGAAACAGTTTTATGATTTTATCAATAATCAGTTTTGTTTGTTGAGATAAAAAATCGTGACAAACAGTATTTATTTTCTGACATTATTCGGCGTTTTGTTTTGTAACATCATTACTGGCAATAAAATTGGATTGGTCATGGATTTTTCGTGACGCTGATCCTCGCGTTGATCCTGATGAAATAACGGTCCATCAAACATATCATAGCAGCGAAACCATAAGGGGTTTTACTGCTATGTTCTGCTTAAAGCTCAAGTTTTTTTAAGCATAAGGCTTTATTGCCGCAATTTATTGGCAATTGCGTTATACATTAATGAGGCTTCCAAAGGTTGTTCCGAGTAGCTGGGCTCTGCCTTTGGCCAAGTGGACCATTGGACAATCACCAGATTTTCTTTGGCATTAATCATGATTATCTGCCCAAAAATACCTAATGCCCACATAGTTTGGTTGCTTTCGAGCCCTTTTTTTGGCGAAACATCTTTTGTGTCAATAGGAACAGAATTATTCCACCATTCATATCCATAAACGCCTTCAGGATGGGAATAACTGATTGAGTGCTCTGCTTTGGACCATTGACGTGCATCTAGTACCCAATTATGTGGCAAAATACTTGTGCCATCGGGAAGTGTACCATCGTTAAGCACAAACAAACCAAATTTACCCCAGTCTTCCAGTGTTGCATTGAAACCATGCGCACCGGCATCATGCTTGCCAACGTCATAGCTATGCCATACGCCATCGCTTGTCATACCGTATGGTTTCCATATTTTTTCCTGCAAATATTCAGCAATGGGCATTCCAACGGCTTTTTCCAGTGTGTCGCCCAAAAGCCATGCACCACCAGATGAATACGACCAATTCTGACCTGGCGATGTTAATGCACGACGTTTTTTGTTTATGACAAGATCATGCACACATTCATATGTTTTTTCAGCTGCTTCACATGCCGTTAATTTGGCAAAATCAGAATTTTCCGCTTCATAGTTTTCAGTCCATTCAACACCAGAGGTATGTCGCAACAAGTTGCGGATTGAAACCTTTTCCCAAGCAGTACCAGCGACATCAGGGTTATATTTTACCACGTTGTCATCGAGTGATTCAATTTTGCCTTCTTGAACAGCAACACCAACAAGTGTTGATACGATAGATTTGGCAACAGAACGGGAAGTCCATAAGGTTTGCGGCGTGTTGCCTTGTCCATAATATTCAAAAACGACCTGACTATCTTTAATAACCATCATGCCCGTTACATCATTGCGTTCAATATAGTCATGTAAGGTATATTCATTGTCATTAATCTCATAAGAGACTGCGGATAAATCTTGAATATTACGTTTTAATGGCTGCGGGGTACCGCGATGAAATACATCACCAGGATAAGCACGGTAACTATTGCGAAAACCAATAACGCGATCTTTCATGTTCCAATCCAGCATATCCTTGACGGCAGGTAACTGCTCGTCAATAGGTGTTGGACATTGTGTTAGTGCCGGTACATCACATGGGGTTGCTGCCCAACTGGCTGATAAAGATAAAAGTCCTATCAATGTAAAACTTAAAACGGATAACTGTTTTTTCATTAAATATAACCTTTCGTCCGACACGCTGTTTAAAAGATAAAATGAGGGGGGGTAATTTTTAGGTGTCTCACAACATATCCGCTATTTTTTTGGATAGTTTTTCGGCGACATCCTGCTTACTCATAGATGGCCATTTTTCTATATTATTTCCATCTAGAAGAACTATTGTATTATTGTCTCCCCCCATAACACTGTTACCATTGTCCGTGTTGGATACATCATTGGCTACAATGAGGTCTGCCCCCTTTTTCTTTAATTTTTTTTGCGCATTATGGATAAGATTATCAGTCTCGGCCGCAAACCCGATAACCAGTTTAGGACGATTTGTAGAATGTCCAATCGTTGCTAAAATATCTGGATTTTCAATCATCTTGATGACTGGGTCTGCATGACCCTTGTGTTTCTTTATTTTTTGAGCCGCTATTTCCGCGCTACGCCAATCAGCAACAGCGGCAACAAATATAGCGGCATCAGCCGGCAAGGATTGTTCGACCTTTTCGAGCATATCGCGTGCGGTTTCTACATGAATTGTTTCAACACCTTGTGGATCGGGAATACTAACAGGGCCAGAAATCAATGTTACTTTTGCGCCCAAACGTGCCAAAGATGTAGCAATGGCATGACCTTGTTTTCCTGATGAACGATTGGCGAGATATCGCACAGGATCAATCGGCTCATGTGTTGGGCCAGATGTAACAATAATGTGCTTGCCTTTTAGAGGTTTTGGTTCATCATCAAAAATGTGCTCTACCGCTGCCACAATACTGAGTGGCTCGCTCATGCGCCCAAGTCCAGCTTCACCACTTTCCGCCATTGTGCCAATTTCCGGGCCAATCATTTTTAACCCATCTTTGATTAGGCAATTGACATTGCGCTGTGTTGCAGGGTGAGCCCACATCACTGGATTCATGGCTGGTGCAAGCAATACATGGCAACGTGCGGCAAGAAGCACCGCGCCTGCAAGATCATCTGCAATACCTTGCGCAATTTTTGCCATACGGTTTGCTGTTGCTGGTGCAACAATAATTAAATCTGTCTCACGAGCCAGTCTTATATGGCCAACGTCATGTTCATCATGTCGAGAAAAGAGATCTTCATAAACATTTTGTCCAGAAAGCGCACTTGCAGCCATGGGTGTTATAAATTGACAGGCGGATTTTGTCATAATAACGCGCACTGTTGCACCACGTTCGCGCAGGCGACGAATAAGATCGAGCGCCTTATAGGCCGCAATACCACCACCAATAATCAAAAGTATCTGTTTCGATTGCAGTGATTGCATTGGGACAGGACTAGCCGTATTGGGCATAATCGGAGAAATTGTAACGGACATCAGAAGATTACGTGCTTCTTCTTCCATGGAACGCCCGTTTTTAGCCGCTCTTAGCCGTAATTGTTCCTTGGCATTATCAGGTAGATTGCGAATTGTAATACTAGCCATTGTTAAACTCCAAGATGCAATCAATGCAATCAGAATGGTGTTTATGTAGCGTTTTTGAAACCTTGAAACAAGGGAAAAGGACACTAAAATTTTTGTAAATTATAGAGTTTAATTTTAAAATTAAAAATTCTCTTATATATAAATAAAAACAAAATATATTTAAATATAAGCTTTATATAAATAAAAAAATAGAAAAAAATTATTATTTTTATGGGTGTTTCTGTAGAAAAATATATAAAATTCATTTTATATAATTTTTATACAAAAAATATATTTTTATGAAATGAGTATTATATAAAACCATACGAAGAAATATTGATATATAGAAACTTATTGGTTGTGCTATCATTGATACTAATCTGGCATTTCAATAACGCCCATATAGTCATTTAATAGCAGTGTAACACAATTGGCATCCTAGGAAGGTGTTAAAAAATAGCGGTAAAATATTCATATTAAAGCGCATATGCCTGTTGCAACGCATATGCGTGTTGTAGTGCCTGTGTTTGTGGTGGTGCAGGTGCTTGTGGCGGCGCCTATGATTGTTGCAGTGCGTATGATTGTTGTAGCGCTGGTGCTTGCCGCTTTTGTGTTAGGCTTCAAAAGCATAATCGTAAGATGCAATTGGTTTTTGCGGCATTCAAAAGAACGCCGCAAAAAGTTTGGTGGTCTGGCAAAAAGCAGACTAGAAAGTTAGCTTATAGGTAATAACAACCATACAAGCTGCCATGATAATAATAGCATAGCGACTGAAGCGATTTTGTTTTGCTTGCGCATTTGCAAATCGGTTGACCGTTTCATCGTCAAGGTGAAGACCATTTTGCGCCATATTATCCAAACCACGTTGAACACGTTGGAAGCTTCTTGCTATTTCAGGTGTTCTTCGTGCTAGCATGAGCAATGACTGGGCACCTTCACCCAAATCCTTAGCCATGCCGATAGGTCCCATATTTTTACTGATCCATTCTTTGACAACGGGTTCAGCCGCTTTCCACATATTGAAATGTGGATTAAGCGTACGAGCAACACCTTCTACAACCACCATGGTTTTTTGAAGTAAAAGCAATTCTGGTCGTGTTTGCATATCAAACAGTTCCGTCACTTCAAATAAAAGCGTCAAAAGTTTCGCCATAGAAATGGTTTCAGCCGACTGTCCGTGGATAGGTTCGCCAATTGCACGGTTCGCCTGAGCAAAACTTTCAATATCATGATGAGGGGGTACATAACCCGCTTCAAAATGCACATTGGCAACACGGCGATAATCGCGCGTTATGAAGCCATAGAGGATTTCTGCCAAAAACCGCTTTTCTTTTTTGCCCAACCGTCCGGTAATACCAAGATCAACAGCAACAATGCAGCCATCTTTGTCGACAAAAAGATTGCCAGGGTGCATATCGGCATGAAAAAAGCCGTCCCGCAATGTATGTTTTAAAAACGATTGCATGAGTGTTACTGCAAGCGCGTTTAAATCAAAACCAGCCTCTTTGAGTGCTTCGATGTTGGACATTTTAATGCCATCGATCCACTCCATCGTAAGCACATCACGTCCTGTACGCTCCCAATCGACAACAGGGACACGAAACCCTTTGTCATTGGCTGTATTTTCAGCAATTTCTGAAAGGGCGGCGGCCTCGAGACGCAAATCCATTTCTATTTTTGTGGTTTGCGCAAGCGTATCAACCACACTCACAGGGCGCAAACGGCGGCTTGCAGGAACATAACGTTCCTGCATTTCTGCAGCCATATAAAAGCCTTCAAGATCTTTTGCAAAACGACGCCGAACGCCTGGACGAATTACCTTGACGGCAACTTTACGCAATGAGCCATCAGCATTACGCACAACAGCAGGATGCACTTGTGCCATAGAGGCAGCCGCGATCGCTGGTCCGAATTCGACAAATAAATCGTCGATCTTGCGTCCGAGTGAACCTTCAATTTGAGCAACTGCTTGCTCATGCGGAAAAGTGTCAACATGATCCTGTAAGCTGGAAAGATCTTTGGCAACTTCCGAGCCGACAATATCCGGCCGTGTTGCAAGAAATTGCCCAAGCTTAATATAGGACGGGCCAAGCTTGTTCATGGCACGGGACATATTTTCCGAACGTTCATTTTTTTTGGTTTTGCGACGTGCAAACCAGCCGGCAAAACGATGAAGAAATGCGAGGGGTCCCACAAGCCCGTCGCTTGGCAGGGCACTTAGCACACCTTCGCGCGCTAAAATAAACCCTACACGAAGAAGACGTAATGATGCAGATAGTCTCGACATTCAGATTTTCCAGCCAGAATGCATAGCGGCAATACCACCGGTAAGGTTGCGATAGGAAACACGGGAAAACCCAGCATTTCTAATCATGGCTGCAAAGTCTTCCTGCTTAGGAAATTTACGAATTGATTCGACCAGATATCGATAAGATTCAATGTCGCCAGCAATCATTTGTCCAACGCGCGGAATACCATGAAACGACCAAATGTCATAAAGCTTATCGAGTATAGGCATTTCAACTTCTGAAAATTCCAGACACATAAAACGCCCACCAGGTTTAAGCACCCGAAAAGCTTCTGACAGTGCTGTTGCAATATGCGGCACATTACGAATGCCGAATGCAATTGTGTAAGCGTCAAAAGTATTATCCTCAAAAGGCAACTTTTCGGCATTAGCTTCCACAAAATCGAGATAGGGTGCCAATCCATTTTTGTTTGCGCGTTCTTTCCCGACTTCCAGCATGGAGCTATTAATATCGAGAACTGTAGCATGGGCATGCCGGTTTGATGCTTCAACAATACGAAATGCAATGTCGCCAGTACCGCCGGCAACGTCAAGCACTTTATAACCGTCAAGATGTGAAGGATGTAGCCATGCTACAAACGCATCTTTCCATAAACGATGCATTCCAACCGACATGACGTCATTCATAATGTCATATTTTTTGGCTACGGAATGAAAAACTCCATTGACCATGGATTGCTTTTGATTCTCATCGACCTTTTTAAAGCCGAATGATTCTTCCATGCCACCTCTTGCCCCGACGCGTTCTGTCTCGACAGTCATCTTTTGACCTTTCATTTTCATCTCTTGTTTTTTTAACCCAACTTGCCGGCTTATGGAATGCCTTACATTGAAAAAGATAAAATCAAAGTTCGCCAGCACTTTCCATATATCTTAATTCGTCTTATAGGGCATATAAATTGCCGCAACGAGGAGAAAAGTCCATGGGTTTGACAATTGTTTCCCATCCATTGGTTCAGCATAAATTGACGATGATGCGCCGCAAAGAAACATCAACGGCGGAATTTCGCCAACTTGTTCACGAAATTGCATTTTTGATGGGTTATGAAGTTACGCGCGATCTTGAACTGGAAAACGTTCATATCGAAACACCAATGGAAGAGATGGAAGCGCCAATGTTAAAGGGAAAAAAGCTGGTGCTTGCCTCTATTTTACGCGCTGGTGAAGGGCTGCTATTTGGTATGTTGGACCTTTTGCCTTCTGCGCGTGTATGCCATATTGGACTTTATCGTGACCATAATACTCTTGAGGCTGTTGAATATTATTTCAAAGCACCGGAAGATATTTCAGAACGCTTGGTTATTGTTGTTGATCCTATGCTGGCAACCGGTAATTCTGCGGTAAAAGCAATTGAACAATTGAAAAAACGTGGCGCAAAACAAATCCGCTTTGTTTGCATTTTAAGTGTTGAAGAAGGGATAAAACACCTTCAGGAAGCACACCCTGATGTTGAAATCTATACTGCATCTGTTGATCGTGGACTTAATCCATCTTGTTATATTTTACCCGGTCTTGGCGATGCTGGTGATCGTATGTTTGGGACAAAATAGTACCGAACGCCGCATATAGTGCCAAGCTATATGGTACAATATGGTGCATTGATGATTTTAAGAGGGGTGTGACAGATTTTGTCGCGACCAGATTGCCCCATTCAAATGGGCTAAAGGAAAGCTGAATGGCAAACCATATAGCTTTCCATTATGTCTCATGAAGAAATATATGTCTTATTGGGAAATATCATGCACTGCGGTCAAACGACTATTCGCATCGCTTCTGTGATTTGATGGGTGTTTTCTGTCATAAAACATGATCAATTTTAGTCCTCGCTTACCATTTTGTCCGGTGTTATGGAGAGATGAAACTATCTTAAAACTGATAATCTTTATTGTGCAATCAATAAGGATTTTGCTTATTAGTGCGTAAATATCTGATAAAACATTGTTTAGCTGAACTGTACCAACACAGTTTTAACATTCAAGGTAGTTTGTTTTTATATCATAGTTCAAAAAAAGCAATTTACGGATAAAGTCTGTAGATTAAGCAATTTTATTTTTAAAAGGTGTAATCACTTTTGTGACTTATGTATTAAATAAGATGCTGGCCTGGAATATTCGATGGAGATTTTAGATGATACGGAAAACAATACGAACGATGACATTGGCAGCCGCAGCAGCGACTGTTGGTATAGTAACAACTCCATTGGTCGCAATGTCAAAAGACACGACTGCAGACAAAGAGGCCCGCATTAGCTGGTCTGAATTGGTGGGCAAGATTGAACAGGGCGGCTATAAAATTCACGAGATTGAAGAAAAACGCAATGGCTGGAAAGCGGAGGTTCTCGATAAAAACAACCACCGCATGGAACTGTTTTATGACCGGAAGGGTAATGTTACACGTCAAAAAACAGACCATTAATGATTGTTGTTTTATTTAAACTTTAAAAACAGGTATCCTTATTCTGTTTGGGGTACCTGTTTTTTTATCAGGTGAATGGCAACATCAATATGGGAAATGGAATAGCCAGCGGGTGGGGTCGGCATCATTCTGATATCTGGCATATGATTTTCAATCGCAGTAATATCGCCATTCTCATAGTGGAAAAAACTGCTGTCCCGACAATCGGTCGCATAATATTGTTTTTGTCCGTGACAGGCGACAGGCCTAATCATGCCGGCTTTAGCAAAATGATGCAGCGTATTATAAACTGTTGCTAGCGAAATATCGCTGCCGGCAAGAGCAATATCTTCATATATGCTTTCAGCATCAATCAGACGATTGGAACCATCAAACAAATGGGCTGCTAATATTAATCTTTGCCGTGTTGCTCGTAATTTATACGTTTCCAACAAAGAATGCATAGATTGTTCATTTTTAGCACGATCAAGAACACGACGTGTTTTGTCAGTATAAGTCAACATGGCAAAATTACTCCTCGTTAAATCTGCACTCACCAAAATTTATTTTCTTATTGCAAACGATTATCATTTGCAAAAATAAAACTTGTCTGATAGGCAATAAAGAAATTGCAAATGATTTGCAATAAGAAATTAGACGACACGGATTTAGTAAAATGAAAACACCGACCTTCCTGCGACAGATGGGGCATAAAATTGCTGCTATGGCTCTTGCGGCGTTATTTATCGGGTTAACAAACCCAACAGCTTCTTTAGCAGCACATAAATTTAAAGCAGTTACTACATTTACTATTATTGCCGATATGGCGCGCAATGTAGCAGGCGATGCAGCAGAGGTTGAGTCAATTACCAAACCCGGGGCAGAAATTCATGAATATCAACCGACCCCCCAAGATTTAATGCGAGCACAAGGTGCCGATCTTGTTTTATGGAATGGTTTGAATCTTGAACTGTGGTTCGAGAAGTTTTTTGATAATATTCAAAATGTTCCCAGCGTTACTGTTTCAGATGGTGTAGAACCCATTGGCATTACCGAAGGTCCTTATAGCGGTAAACCTAACCCTCATGCATGGATGTCACCAACATCAGCCTTGATCTATGTGGATAATATTCGCGATGCTTTTGTGAAATATGATCCAGATAATGCAGAAAAATATAAGCACAATGCAGAAGTTTATAAAAACAAGATTCGTGCGACAATTGACCCGATAAAAAATGAGCTTGCCCGTTTGCCTGAGGAAAAGCGCTGGTTGGTAACAAGTGAGGGTGCTTTTAGTTATTTGGCGCGGGACTTTGGCTTGAAAGAACTTTACCTCTGGCCAATCAATGCAGACCAGCAGGGCACACCACAACAAGTTAAACATGTGATCGATGAAGTGCGTAAGCACAATATACCGGTTGTATTTTCTGAAAGCACCATCTCACCAGCACCAGCCAAACAAGTTGCGCGTGAAACAGGTGCAAAATATGGCGGTGTCTTATATGTTGACTCTCTATCAGACGAAAACGGTCCCGTTCCAACCTATATCGAGCTTTTAAATGTAACGGCCTCTACGATTTCACAGGGGCTTTCCCAATGATAAAAAAGGGAACTCAAACAGCGGCGCAAACAACCGCGCAAACGGAGACGCAAACAGGCATAGCCGTGTCCGATGTTACGGTCACTTACCGCAATGGACACACAGCACTGCGCACAGCAAGCTTTACCACGCCAATAGGCTCCATTGCTGCATTGGTGGGGGTTAACGGGTCAGGCAAATCAACTCTATTCAAGGCGATAATGGGCTTCGTACGTCTGTCCAAGGGTAGTATTCGCATTTTTGGAATGCCTGTTCGCAAAGCGTTAAAACAAAATCTTGTGGCCTATGTTCCGCAGTCTGAAGATGTGGACTGGAATTTTCCGGTTCTTGTTGAAGATGTTGTGATGATGGGGCGTTATGGCCACATGAATTTTTTACGCAAACCCAGTGCAATCGATCATGCTGCTGTTGCTGATGCCCTATCACGCGTCAATATGCTAGGTTTTCGTAAACGACAAATTGGTGAATTATCCGGTGGCCAGAAAAAGCGCGTTTTTCTGGCGCGTGCAATCGCACAGGAAGCACGTGTTATTCTGTTGGACGAGCCATTTACCGGTGTTGATGTAAAAACAGAAGACCAGATTATCGTTCTATTAAAGGAGCTACGCGACAGTGGTGCTGTCATGCTGGTATCTACACATAATTTAGGATCTGTTCCGGAATTTTGTGACCGCACCGTATTGATAAAAGGCACGGTTTTGGCATCTGGCCCAACAGAAGATATTTTCACAGAAGCAAATCTTGAAAAGACGTTTGGTGGCGCTTTGCGGCATCATCGACTTAATACGGCGTCAAAAACGGCCAATGTTCTTGATGTGGTTGGTGATGGCGAAAATCCACTCGTACTAAGTGCGGAAAATGGAAAGACATTACCATTATGATGACGTGGTTACTTGAACCTTTTCAATATGAGTTCATGGTCAATGCCATGCTCGTTGCAGCACTCGTTGGTTGTGTTTGCGCGTTTCTGTCTGCCTTTCTGATGTTAAAAGGCTGGTCGCTTATTGGTGATGCCTTGTCACATTCTATCGTACCGGGTGTGGCAGGCGCCTATATGCTGGGACTACCATTCTCGCTTGGGGCATTTTTTTCTGGTGGCCTTGCTGCATCAGCCATGCTGTTTTTCAATCAGCGAACAAAACTTAAAGAAGACACCATTATAGGTCTTATCTTTTCATCGTTTTTTGCCCTTGGTCTTTTTATGAAGTCACTTAAACCAATGGCCATCAGCATAGACACTATCGTGCTTGGTAATATTTTGGCAGTCAGCCCAACGGATATTTTTCAGCTTGTATGTATTGGCGTCGTTTCCTTGCTTATTTTGCTCCTGAAATGGAAAGACCTGATGGTGACTTTCTTTGATGAAAGTCATGCTCGTTCAATAGGGTTGAACACAACGGGGCTGAAGATACTGTTTTTTGCTTTATTGGCCGCTTGCACAGTGGCTGCTATGCAAACAGTTGGGGCATTTCTCGTCATCAGTCTGGTGGTTACACCGGGTGCAACAGCCTATTTACTAACCGATCGTTTTCAAAAGCTTATTATACTGGCTGTTATCATTGGCGTTATAACAAGTGCTGTTGGGGTGTATGTAAGTTACCTTCTGCATGCACAGACTGGCGGCGTTATCGTCCTATTACAAGCAATGCTATTTATTGCAGCGTTCATTTTTGCACCAAAACATGGTTTTATTGCTGCACGCCTACGGGCAAGGAAGGTTCATAATGATTGATATATTGCTTTATCCCTTCCAATTTCCTTTTATGATAAGAGGAATGGCAATTACCATGATCGTTGCCATACCAATGGCCATGCTATCCTGCTTTCTCATTTTAAAAGGCTGGTCACTCTTGGGTGATGCGATTTCGCATGCGGTGTTTCCCGGTGTGGTTGTCGGTTATATGGTGACACCAACAGTCATTTCATGGCTTGCATTATTGCCATGGTTGCAAATAACAACAATAAATACGTCTGATATTACAATGTCGATGATTGCGCTCGGGGCGTTCGCAGCCGGTATGGTATGTGCTATCCTTACAGGCTTTTTAGGTGCCAACTGCCGCATAAAACAAGACACCGTGATGGGCGTTGTTTTTTCATCAATGTTTGGATTGGGGCTGGTGCTTGCAACCAGCATAGAAAGTGAACTTCATCTTACCCATATCCTATTTGGTCACCTCTTGGGGGTGAACCAGCTTGATATTATCCAGACAACTTTTATTTCGTTTGTCGTTGCTGCTATTTTAACGCTCAAATGGCGTGATTTTCAGCTTTTCAGTTTTGATCCCATTCAGGCGCAAGCGGTGGGTTTAAGCGTTAAATTCTTACATTATGCACTTCTCACCATGATATCGCTCACTATTGTTGCAGCATTGAAAGCGGTAGGCATCATTTTGGCAATTTCTTTGCTCATTGCTCCTGGTGCCATTGCCTATCTTGTGACCAAGCATTTTGCGAAAATGTTGATTATTGCTGTTCTGATAGCGGTGCTGTGTAGTTTTTTAGGGGTATATTTGAGTGCTTTTATTGGCTCCGATGCTGCGTCAACAATTGTTCTGCTGCTGACAGTGGTGTTTATTATTGCGTTTATTTATGCGTCCGTTTCTGCACGTCGCGTCACATCAGAGGCTTGAGTATAAGCTACATTTAATGCTAGTATCACTGAAACAGCTTATCCCTAATGGTCTTACTGATTTCATGAAACGCTATGTTATCAATCTTGATCGCTCGGTAGAGCGATTAAATTCTATCAAATCTGTTTTTGAACAGGCACAGCTTGATTTTATTCGGGTGAGTGCGGTTGATGGCAAACTATTGCCAGAAGAAGACTATTTACGTTTAACCAAGGTTCGTAACTGGCCAAAGAGGCTCAGCCATTCAGAAGTAGCTTGTTTCCTAAGTCATTTGCAATGCTTGAAGCTGATTGCTGAAGGCGATGACCCTTATGGCGCTGTGTTTGAAGATGATATAAAATTGTCCCCCAATGCCAAACCATTTTTGGAAGACTGGTCGTGGATCCCAAAAGGTTTCGACGTTATAAAACTGGATACAGCCGAGATTATGTGTGTGTTGGGACGATTCGATATTTCTTTGGATAACGGGTACCAGCTTGCACCATTAATTAGTAAGCACTATTGCACCGGTGGTTATATCATATCCAAAGAATGTGCGAAAAAGGTTTATGATAATAACACCCAGGTAACAGCGCCATTTGATGAGATTTTATACAATCCAGATTGTTGGGATTCAAAGGCTGCAAAAGTAGAGCAGTTATTTCCTGCAATTGTGGTCCAGATTGGTCTGGAAAGCACGATCCGCGCCCCAGAGCCAGAAAATGAAAAACACAAACCATCCAATCGACCTTTTTTAGAAAAGGTATATCGCGAGTTTAATCGTGCGAAAAAGCGCTACATTATGCCATGGCTTATGAAAACCTTTTTGCGCTACTATTGGGGCATTGTGCCGTTTAAATAAGTTAACCACTTGTGGATTGTTTTTTGATGCATATCAGCTATGCAGAATTATAACTTGTGATTTTTGAGGCAATAGAATATCTTTACGCGAGTTGGGTTACTCCTCCTCCCAAACCCAACGGATGAATGCAGCATCTCCTCCTCCCAAACGCTGCATTCGCAATCAAAAGGCTGCGCATCTCCTCCCGCGCGGCCTTTTTTTTAATCGGTTTAATTGTAAAAATCCTCTGCCTCAAAATAGGTTGGTAATTGTTTTATTGAGCCTCAAATTTTATTGAGCCGGAAGTCGCTTTCTATCCAGCCTGAAATAGTTCTTGGGATATTGATCTCCCTTGGGATATTTGTTCCCTACCTGTATATTTGAACAATTGAATGAATTTTGAAGCATGAACGGTTTTAAAACCAGTATCTTTGATTTAGATCTCTCAAAATTTTACATTTTAAAAAATTTAAATATTTTATCTAAGTTCAATTATATATCTATATGGATATGCTTCTATAAAAACGTTTTTATGACGTGTTTTATAGGCATCTATAATATGAAAATCGAATATATCTCTTTAAATAATGAAAAATAGTGAGAACTATTTTTTAGGAAAACCGTTTTCAGTAGAATTAAGAAAACAATTTTACAGGAATTGCTGCGATTCAATTTATGGTTAACACGACATTAACATTATCGGTTTTAATCTGACGCCACAATATTGATTCGCATAGCAGTGATAGACTGTTTTGAGAGGGATTATGCGTATAAAACAAATTTTGCTTGCTGCTGGACTGTTAACAAGTGCGGCACTGACCGGTTGTACGACAACCGGTGGGTCGTCATCGACGTTGGCTGCTTATTCCACGGTCAATGATGGTGGATTTGTTGTACCTGCTATTTCAGCCAATGAAATCAGGCCGGAGCTTCGGCGACAGGTTGTTGCCTATCCAACACAGGAAGCACCGGGCACAATCATCATTAATACACAAACGAGATTTCTTTATTTTATCATGCCAGATGGAAAAGCCATGCGCTATGGCATTGGTGTAGGCCGTGATGGTTTCCGTTGGACGGGCAATGCCACAATTGGCCGTAAAGCAGAATGGCCAGCTTGGGTGCCACCTCAACGCATGCTTGTTCGCCAACCGGAATTAAAGGAATTTGCTGGTGGTATGCAGCCAGGGTTGAAAAACCCACTGGGGGCACGTGCGCTTTATCTTTATAAAGACGGTCGTGACAGTATGTTCCGACTCCACGGTACGCCAGAGTGGTGGACGATTGGTACCAATGTTTCATCCGGCTGCATCCGCCTTATCAATCAGGATATTATTGATTTGTATAACCGCGCTGAAGTTGGTGCAAAAGTTATTGTTGAATAAGAACAGAAAACATATCCCTTATAAGAGCGCGGCACAGTCCGCGCTTTTTTATTGAGCATAGAAGGTCAAATTTATTAGC
Organism: uncultured Bartonella sp.; assembly: GCA_946478665.1. Taxonomy (GTDB): domain Bacteria; phylum Pseudomonadota; class Alphaproteobacteria; order Rhizobiales; family Rhizobiaceae; genus Bartonella. Next base: position 28,405 of record CAMLCZ010000010.1, read on the forward strand.
CACAGAACATCAACAGCAATGCACTGTGATCCGCTAGATTAGATACGCTTAATATAGGCATCTATTTCGATTTTTGCTTCGATAGCTAAGCCCTTTCAGTTTTGCCGGAAAATTCTTGTTACTTCAGCGCATGAAACTTTCTGGCTGCCTCTAAAGCCGTTAAGGAGCGTTCAGCGCGCGTTATAAAGGTGCATTTCACATCCGTTATATTTTAACGTGATGGGCGTGTCAGAATATAAACAGAGATCGCTATCAAAACGATTGCAACACAAATGGTAAGCCAAAGCACAGGCTTGGCGATCAACAAGAATGAGCAAAAACCAACACTCATACCACCAACAGCAAGTATTTTTACAAATGGTGAAATAACACCTTGCTCTTCCCATTGTTTAATAGGTGGTCCAAACACCTTATGGCTATGCAGCCAATGATGAAAACGTGGTGAGGAGCGGGCAAAACACCATGATGCAACCAGAAGAAATGGCACTGTTGGCATGATAGGAAGAACGGCCCCAATGATTGCCAGAACAATCATGAGTAAGCCAATGACGTGATAAATAATGCGTAAAGGACGAGGAACGTTAAAATCTTTCATCTCTAATCTCTCGCATTAAAATATTACCATTTTTTGTCAAAAACGCCCCAAAATGAGGCAAGGTATTGATAATTAAGGCGAAAATGCCTTGGAAGGGTCATTCCTACACCACATAGGTCCAGTATTAACGCCATCTCGCTTAACGATCTCACAAACTCAAACTGGTAAGCAGGATATGTGTTTTTTGACCGATAAAAAAAGCCTTCTATCATTGATAACAGCAATTTTTGTTGTTTTTTCAGTTAATATCAGCCAAGCCCGCCAATGTGGAGGAGCTTCATGGTATTCCCTTCATTCTAAAACCGCATCAGGTGAAAGAATGAACCCATTTGGTATGACAGCCGCCCATAAGACATTACCCTTGGGTAGTAAAATCCGTGTTACCAATAACATTAATGGCAAGTCGATTATTGTACGCGTCAATGATCGTGGTCCATTTATTGCAGGTCGCATTTTGGATTTGTCAAAAGGAGCAGCCAATCAACTTGGTTTTGTTCAGCGTGGTGTAACAAAAGTCTGTTACGAACGAATAAGCTGATATCATCAAAAAATAGAAGGGGAAGATTCATATCTTTCCCTTCTATAAATGCAAAATTCTTTTATTCGCCAAGGTTTTTCAGGGCGCGTAGACCAAGCGAAAATGCAATCCAGCTCCAGCCTTGGAAAATCAGATCAATGGACAGGAATAAGCCTAATACCCAAAGGCTGTTGAAAGGCCAACCGGTTGTAATAATAAGACCAGCTATTGCAGTAATGATACCAGCTGCAATAATCCAGCCATAACCTCTGACACCACGACTTTGGAATCCGACCACGATGCGGATCACGCCGGCAACTATCAGCAAAAATCCCAAAAGAAATGTGAAAAAAGCGGCCGCTAGGATTGGTTCAACAAGACAAACAATAGCGCCAATTGTGTAAAGTAGGCCAGCAATAAGCCAATAGAAAAAACGCCCCCAACTTTTTACACTAAAAGCATGAACGGTTTGAATAGCACCGCCAAAAAGCATCATAATACCAATATAAATTGTTACGGCCGTGGTGGCAAAAGGCAGTGTAAAAGCTGCTATCACCCCTACAACAAGTAGGAGGATTCCCATAGCCATAAACCATCCCCATTTGCTCGCGAGTTCTCTTCCGTTAATTGGAAGATTCAAATTGTCTGCTCTCACGATTATTTTTCCTTTTCAAAATGAATGTTTCGAAACTAAAGTTAGTATACCATTGCTGTTTAGAAAAAAGCATTGGCATCTTTTATCATCTTTACCCTAAATATATGTTGTAAATATCGTATGAACAGAGACACTCGATCACAATTACGGTAACAACAGTTTTTTAACAGTAGCGAGAAGTAAGTAATTTATGGATTTGTTTCTTGAAAATTATTGGCCCCATATCCTTGCCCTTTTGTCGCTTGTTTTAGGACTTGTGGCAGCTATTCACGCAACAATGACCAAACAGGAAGTCCGTTCGGCTATTGGTTGGGTTGGTGTCATATTACTTTCTCCTATACTTGGTGCTTTGATATATGCGGTTTTTGGTGTCAACCGTATGCGTAACCGCGCAGTTAATGAAAAGCGTCGTCATGTTGCGGGTAAGGGTCATGCTCGCATCGTTGATTATGACTGTAGCAATGAGGATATTTTACAGCGTTTTGGCCGACTGGCCTTGCCTATGAAAAGATTGGGTGACCATGTCAGTCTTGGGCGGATTACTTCAGGAAATAGGCTGCACGTATTTGATAATGGTGACGAGGCTTATGGCGCCATGTTGGCCGCTATTGAAGGAGCGCGCAACTGTGTCATTCTTGAATCTTATATCTTTGATCGTGACGAGATGGGGAAACGCTTCGTCAAAGCTCTGTCCGCGGCGGTTAAACGTGGCGTTGCTGTTCGTGTTTTGATAGATGCTGTCGGCGCGCGTTATTCAATACCCAGTATCGTTCGTGATTTGCGCAGGGAAAAAGTGCCGGTTGCTGTCTTTAACGGCAATATCATTATGGGGCTTAGACTACCTTATGCCAATTTAAGAACACACCGTAAAATACTTGTTGTCGATAACAGTGTTGCATTCACGGGTGGAATGAATATTCGCGCAGGATTTTCTCATAAATTAAGCGGAGAAAAAACCGCAGACGACACACATTTCAAGGTAGAAGGGCCGGCGGTAATAGACTTATTCAGAGTTGCTTCTAATGATTGGTGTTTTGCGACAGGTGAAGCTCTTGATGACAAAAACTGGTCGATACCGTCCCCAAAATGCAAACCGGATGAAGGCATGTGTGTGCGCGTTGTTCCAACAGGGCCTGACCGGTTGATGGAAACCAATCAACGTATGTTGATCGGTGCGTTTTCACTGGCTGAAAAGCACATTAGAATTATGACACCTTATTTGCTTCCCGATCGTGAATTGATTAGCGGATTGGTAACAGCGGCACGTCGTGGCGTTGAAGTTGATATCGTTGTGCCAGGAAACAACAATCTTAAATTGGTTGATCGGGCGATGCGTGCGCAATTTGACCAACTTTTACAAGATGGCTGTCGAATTTGGCGCGCCAATGGTCCATTCAATCATTCTAAGCTGATAGCGATTGATGACAGGTGGAGCTACGTCGGCTCATCAAATCTTGATGCGCGTTCTTTAAGATTGAATTTTGAAATCGATATGGAAATTTTTGATGAATCCTTATCGCATTCTCTTTCTGAAAAAATAGCCAAAGAGCAAAGGGATTCGCGTCAGGTTCTTATGGAAGATCTGGTTAAACGCCCCTTTTTATTCCGTTTGATTGATAAGATTATTTGGCTGGGGTCACCGTATCTTTAAGAAAAGTTGTGGCCCCAGCAAGGTCTATTTTTGCTTTGATCGGCAAGTGGTCTGATGCAACACGGGCAAGTGCTGTGTTATGAATTTCAATATTCGATACCAATTGGTGCGGATAGGCAAAAACCCTATCAAGTGCTAGAACAGGAAAGCGCGAAGGAAAACTTGGCAGTGTCCCTAATCTTAAGTCAAAAAAGGATTCAAGACTGGCCAATGATGATGTTTTTCCGATACGCCATTCATTAAGATCACCCACCATGATTGTCGGCATAATCTTGCGCGTTTGTAACAGCGAAAGGATAACCTTTGCCTGCTTGATACGAGAGTGATGCAAAAGGCCAAAATGGGCGGCAACAATACGTATGTCGCCAGCTGGCATTGCCAGTTCAACGATAAGTGCGCCTCGCGGTTCAACACCTGGTAGGTTGATTTGCACAATATCATTGACCTTGCCATTGCGCATAAACAAAGCATTGCCGTGCCAGCCATGTCCGTTGGGCGACATTGTGTTGATCGGTACAGGAATAAGGCCAGTTTCAGCTTTCAAATAATTAAGGTCAAGTAATCCTATTCTTTCGCCAAACCGTTTGTCTGCTTCTTGTAGAGCCATAATATCGGCATTAAGTTCGGCTATAACGCGCACAATCCTTTTAGGGTCAAAAATTTTGTCGGTACCGACGCATTTATGCACATTATACGACGCGACTATTGTGTCATAGGTATCGCAATCTGCCTCTGCTGGGCGATGGCCTTGTCGGTTGCGAATAGCACGCAAAATTCTATCGTGAAGTGTTTTCTGGTTTAACTGGTTAGGCCAGTGAAGCTTTTTATTTTTAAGAACGTCAATCATTTGTTTCTTTTGCGAGGAAAAAGGTTTCCTCATTTAATCACCGTGGAATATGCCGCTATCACACATAAAGCGCAAGTATTATCATTATAAATCAGCAACCACTTTTTATCTTGATTAATGGATTGTGATATAATTTACGACAGAAAAAGAAAAATTAGGATTTTTTTGAAACTAGGTCTATTCTTTTACCATATCCTGTATCCTTGATAGGTCACGGTAGAGATAATTATGAACGACAGTGATAATGAAGCAATTATCATTACAGCATTCTCGCAGCAGCCTGCAACGCAGAAGCAAGCTGGTCCTGTTGCCTTTAACCGTATTGAACTTAATGCTATTTTGCGCATCTATGGGCAAATGGTGGCGGCTGGTGAATGGCGGGATTATGCAATAGACCATCTTGATGATAAGGCGGTATTTTCTATCTTTCGGCGTTCGAGCGAAGTTCCCCTTTATAGGGTCGAAAAGTGCCCAAGATTATCAAATAAACAGGGTGCTTATAGTGTTATTGCTGCAACCGGCATGATTTTAAAACGCGGGCATGAGTTGCAAAATGTTTTAAGAGTTTTCGATAAAAAACTTCTCAAACTTGTTTAGCTTTTATGGCTTGAGTTTTTACTGCAATAAACATCAATAAAATTGGTCAATCATAATAAAAGCCCCGTAACAATTGTTACGGGGCTTAAAATATCACCAATTAAACGGGACAAATTAGTCGCGGTTTTGGCCTAAGAATTGTAGTAAGAACACAAACATATTGATGAAGTCGAGATAGAGCGTCAATGCTCCCATAACAACTTTACGACCACGAGATTCAATCTCGTCACCTTCGTAATACATCAATTTGATTGTTTGTGTGTCATAAGCCGTTAAGCCAGCAAAAATCAGCACACCAATAACAGATATAGCAAATTGAAGAGCGCTTGAACCAAGGAAAATATTGACAATCATTGCCAATAGAATACCGATCAATCCCATAAATAGGAAAGAGCCCAAGCCGGTTAAATCACGCTTTGTTGTGTAGCCATAAAGCGAAAGAGAACCAAAAGCTGCTGCCGTTATAAAGAAGGTTTGGGTGATGCTACCTGGGGTGTAGCGTAAAATAATAGATGATAGGGAAAGCCCAACAAGTGCAGCATAACCAAAAAATATCGCGCGAGCTGTACTGGTGCTTAAAGAACCAATTCTAATACTTAAAAATAACACCGCTACCAATGGTGCAAACATAACAACATAGGCAAATGGCGATGTATAGAATGTGACACCGAATTGGGTCAGCACGACACCATTGCGCATAACACCGACAGCTGACGCAGGATCAGTTGTGGTTGCCAATGACGATATAACAAATGCAGCAATGCCTGTAATAACCAAGCCGATTGCCATCGTATTATAAACGCCCAGCATATAGCTGCGTAAACCTTGATCAATCGAAGCATCTGCATGTTCGACTGTAGCTGAACGTAAGTTTTTAAAATCTTGCATATAAATCTTCCTCTAGCGTGTGTTCCGTCCGGTGTCGAGAAATGAAATTTTCAATATATGCTTTTCCATTCATCCCGCGCGCCGCTGGCGGAACCCCAGCATGCGTGTTAATTATTATGGGAAACTCTTCAATAAATTTCAAGTCTTTATATCATGACCAAAGCTTACAAATCTTTAAGAAAACGTGATGGCTTTTCACTCAAAATTTTCCATGTTCCAATTAAGCCAAAGCCAATACTTAAAATTAAAGATGTTATTATAACGGTAAATCCAGTACTCCACATCAAATGGGGGCTTAATATTTCCATTTTATAATGTGCGATAGCGCAGCCTGCCAAACCACCAAAGATAAAAGCAAAGGTTGCCGTTATTAATCCCAAAAGTGCATATTCATAAATATAGGCTTTCATCAGCGTTGAGCGTGTGGCGCCCAACATTTTTAAGATCACTGCGTCATGGGCACGTGCACGGTTTGACGCTGACAATGCACCAGCAAGCACAAGAATAGATGCCAATAATGCAATGGAAGACGACGCACGAATCGCCGTGCTTATTTGGTTTATCAATTTGCTGGCATCAGATAGAACCTGATGGACAGGGACAACCGTAATGGATGGAAAACGATGTGAAATTTCCCGCATAAAACTGGCTTCATCGAGATTTTGTTTTGATCCATTCTTGAAGGTAGCAAGCCAGACATGGGGCGCATTTTTTAATATTTGCGGTGAAAAAATCATCACAAAATTCATATTGAATGAATTCCAATCAACATCACGGAAGTTGGTAACTTTGGCCGTCAATTCATGACCAAGAACATTGACGGTAATCGTGTCACCCAATTTTAATCCAAGTTCGTGGCCTTCTTTTTGTGAAAATGATACTTGGGTTTCAGAACCAATATTGGATTGCCACCATTCTCCTTCAGATATTTTTACATCGTTGGGCATAACATCCGAATAGGTAATATTGCGATCACCACGTAAAACCCATGCGCTATCGGGATGAACTTTTGCATCATTTGCCGCAATGTTGTTGAGCTTCACAATACGCGCTCGTAATGTGGGCATAATGTCTATCTTGCCATCAGGATCATAACTTTTGATAAAGTTCGAAAATGCTTCAACATCATTCTTTGTTATGTCCATAAAAAAGAAATCTGGTGCTTTTTCAGAAACAGAATGGCTGAGTTGATTGCGGAGATTGCCATCAATTGTAGCGAGCACCATCAATAATGTTAATCCGAGTCCCAGTGCCATAACGACAGAAGGTGTCAAAGCCCCCGGCCTATAGATATTGGTGACAGCCAGCCTTAATGTTGTTGAGCGGATATGGGCGCATTTTTTGGCAAAGTATTGGATTAAAAAGGCTAGCCCATTCAATATAACAAAAATAACCATGGTAACGGCCATAAAAATAACAGCCAACCGACGATCATATGCGGTGAAAAATGCCAGCAATATAATGATGGAAAATAGCAATATAACGGAAAACCAAGCCCGTTTTTCCTGAAATTTTTGAGTAGATTTTCTGAATGGTCGCAATAGGCGTGTAACTGGCGTGGAATATGATTTTGCTAATGGCAGAATAGAAAAAACAGCCGTTGTTAAAAGTGCAAAAACAACCGATGTTATCAAGCCAGATGGATATATGTGCGTTTCGTTGAAGAATGGCAGATATAGGCGCATAACAGCGTTTACGATGAAGGGTAATATAACAGCGATAACAAGTCCGACAATAATTCCAATAAACGCAATGAGCATGATTTGCGAAAAGTAAATTGCAAATATCATACGGCAAGAAGCGCCAAGCGCTTTAAACGTTGCGATGACGGGTTGTTTTTTATCCATATAATGGCGCACGGCATTGGCAATACCAACTCCACCAACGATAAGCGCGGTTAAGCCGATAAGGGTAAGAAAACTTGAAAACCGCTCAACGTCACTGGTTAACGCTGGTGCTGCTTGTAAACGGGTGCGAATGGTCCAACCGCTGTCGAATATTGCATTTTTGCTCTCTTTAGCAAGCGCTTTAAGATTTTTATCGGAAGCATCAGGAATGGCGAGTTTGTAAACAAATGTGCGCAGACTACCCGGTTGCAGAAGTCCTGTTGCTTGAAGCGCTTCTAACGACATGAATACACGGGGACCAAGCTGAAAACCTTCCGACAATAAATCCGGTTCATCGTCTAAAACTGCCCGAATAATGAGGTGGCCATTGCCGATATTGATTGTGTCACCAACATGAAGTTGCAATCGGTCAAGAAGCAATTGCGGAACAACTACCCCGTAATTGCTACCAACTTTGGCAAACAAGGTTGATGTTTTGATTTGTGGTGTTGTTTTGAGTGTGCCGTAAAGCGGATAAACGCCGTCTACAGCTTTTATTTCCACCAATGTTTGATCGCCAGTGTCAATCCGTCTTGCCATGGAACGTAATTGGATTGAGGTGGAAACATTGCCTGCCTTTTTTAAAAAAGACATTTCTTTTTCATTGGCTTCACTTTGTGTGGAACTAAAGCGCATATCGCCTGCAAGAATAATTTGCCCTTGTTGGGTAATTTCATGCGAAATATTATTCGATATGCCATTGATGCCGCCAATTGAAGCAACCCCTAATGCAATGCACGCTAAAAAAATATAAAATCCTTTTAAGCCGCTACGCATTTCGCGCAATGCAAACCGCCAACAAAGCAAAAGCTCTTGCAATCGGGTCATCAACCAAGCTCCGTGCCATCATAAATGACACCATTTTGCATATGTATCTGTCGCCTACAGCGCGCAGCCAATGCAAGATCATGTGTAACAAGAATTGTGGTAAGCCCATGTTCTTGCGCGCGACTGAAAAGAAGGTCGGCAATTATTTGTCCGGTTTCTGTATCAAGATTTCCCGTTGGTTCATCAGCAACAAGAATATCTGGGTTAGGGGCAAGCGCACGGGCTATTGCAACACGTTGCTGCTCGCCACCAGATAACATACTTGGGTAATGATGCAGTCTATGCCCAAGACCAACAGCTTCAAGCTCTTTTTGTGCAACAGAAAAAGCATCTTTGTGCCCAGCCAATTCAAGCGGCACAGCGGCATTTTCCAAAGCCGTCATATTGGGTATAAGTTGGAATGACTGAAAGACAATGCCGATATGTTTTCCGCGAAAAGTCGCAACTTCATCTTCCGACATTTGGTCAATGCGTTGCTTAGCAATTGTAATCATGCCCTTGTCAACTTTTTCAAGTCCTGCAAGAACCATAAGAAGTGTTGATTTACCAGACCCCGATGGCCCGACAATGCCCACTGTTTCCCCTTGGGAAATATGCAATGACAAATTTTTTAGAACATGGACTCTTGCCGCACCATCACCTAAGGTCAAATCGATATTTTTTAGTTCAACCAGCGGGCTTGCCATAAATAACTCCTGTTCTTATGTCAAAAGCTGAATTAATATTGTAATCCTATCTAACGCAAACAGGTAAATAAATGTTGCGATCATCAATATGGGCTGTTTTGGGAATAGTTTGGGGTCTTGTGGCGGTATCGCCAGCATTGGCGCAAGATATCACGTTGGATGAGCCGCAGGATAATGTGCAAGATAGTGTATTGGAAGACGATCTGACACCACCACAACCATTTCAAATTGTGGGGTTTGGTGACAGCTTAATGGCGGGTTACCGTTTGGCTGCCGATAAATCCTTTACAGCACAACTTGAAAATGCCCTACAGGCCAAAGGGTACAATGTTGCGGTAACAAATGCGGGCATTTCTGCCGATACAACAACTGGTGGTCGCGAGCGTATTGATTGGTCGGTACCTGATGGGACGGGATTGGTTATTTTAGAGCTTGGTGCCAATGATATGTTGCGCGGCATTACGCCTGATTTGACCGAGCAAAATCTTGATTTTATGCTGGCACGGTTAAAAGAGCGCAAAATACCAGTTCTTCTAGTTGGTATGTTGAGTGCGCCAAATTTGGGAAAAGAAAACGCAGCAAAATTCAATCCAATCTATCCGCGATTGGCTGATAAATATCATGTTGCATTTTATCCTTTTTTTCTGGACGGCGTAGCAGGACAACAGGCTTTGCAGCTTGACGACGGTATGCACCCCAATGAAAAAGGTGTTGGTACAATGGTTGAAAAAATGTTGCCCCTCATCGAAAAGACATTGGCTGGGCTTGGCGTAAATCACCAATAAAGCAAATTAATTGAGGCAAATATTTATGCCGATTCTAAATCTTCATAAAGAACATCCGTTGGAAGATGGTCGCCAATCGGAAAAGGCCTTGTTGGTTCGTCATGGTGTGCAAAGATTGTTTTTGCGCCTTGGAATACCTGTATTGAGCGAATTGCCGCTTGCGGACGGTCGACGAGCGGACCTCATTGGTGTAACACGCAAGGGTGAGGTGATTATTGTCGAAATTAAATCGTCTATTGCTGATTTGAAGGCAGATCATAAATGGCAGGATTACCGCAATCACTGCGATAAATTATATTTTGCCAGCCATCAGGATGTTCCTATGGAAATGTTTCCTGATGATTGCGGTTTCATTTTGGCGGACGGTTTTGATGGGCATATTATGCGGGAAGCACCGGAACATCGTTTGTCCGCCCCTAAGCGAAAAGCTTTGATGTTGCGTCTTTCACGCGTGTCCATGCGTCGTTTAACCCGTGCTGAGCTGGATGGATTTGATCTAACAGACGAAAAAGTCGATAAAGAAGATTAAGGCACGTAAAATCAATTGACATTCATCGCACAGATATTCAAACAACGCCAAACGCCAAACGCCAAACGCCAAACGCCAAACGCCAAACGCCAAAACCGTAACGTTTGCAATCAGCACCCTAATGAGCATTCATTTGAATGCCAAATTATCGCGGTGCGCGTTTTGCCAAAATACGCTGTAATGTGCGCCGATGCATATTGAGCCTACGTGCTGTTTCGGAAACATTGCGTTCACACATTTCATAAACACGCTGGATATGTTCCCAACGCACACGATCGGCAGACATAGGGTTTTCAGGTACGGGTGCTTTTTCGCCAGCCAAGCGGGTAAGCGCACCAAAAATATCATCAGCATCAGCTGGCTTTGAAAGATAGTCGATAGCACCAAGTTTTACCGCATTAACAGCTGAAGCTATATTGCCATATCCAGTTAACACAATCATATGCGTATCATTGCGGCATTTGCGGATCTCTTCAATAACGTCAAGTCCATTGCCATCTTCCAATTTCAGGTCAACAACAGCATATGCCGGCGGATTTTGTCTGACATGAGCAATACCATCTTGCACCGATTCCGCCATAGTAACCGTAAATCCACGTGCTTCCATGGCACGCGCCAACCGGTGTAAAAATGGCTTATCATCATCAACCAGAAGTAGTGATGTATCATCGCCGATTATTTCCAGATTATGGTCACTGTCAGTCATGCAAGATCCTTTTTTCGCAGCCTGATTCACATGAAACCGAGGTTGAAAAGTACTATTCACGACTGCGACAAAATGTCAAATATAGTTGTTACTAACTTAATTTTTTGCGATTCCATACAAGATATACTTCTGCGCCCAATTCTTTCTTTGGGCTGTTTCTGAAATGGAGTTGCGCCCCAGATCTTTCCAGCAATGTCTTGGCAATGAATAACCCCAAACCCAAACCACCACCCTGACTACTCGGTTGACGACTGGTTGTATAGGGCTCCCCAATACGGTCAAGAATTGAAGGGTCATAACCATGACCATCATCGATAATGGTCAAGCCTACATATTTCTCATTCCATTTATATCGTATGGTAACTTTACTGCGAGCAAAGTCGACAGCGTTTTCCAAAAGATTGCCCACACCATATAAAATTCCCGGATTGCGTGGAAATACCGGTTCTTCACCGATCGTCTCTTCCGCTTCTGTAACAATCTCTACCCCGAATTCTTTTAATGGCGATGACACTTCATCCAATAAGGTTGAAAGTGACAAGCGTGATAAATGTTGTTCGCCATCCGTTGATAGGCTGGTTAACCGCTTCAAAATATTGCGGCATCGTTCGGTCTGGCTCAATAAAAGACTGAGATCTTCCTCAACATCAGGATTGTTTTTTAAACCATTATACATTTCTTTTGCTACAAGTTGAATTGTAGCAAGTGGTGTACCCAATTCATGGGCAGCCGCAGCCGCCAATCCATCCAATTCAGAAAGATGCTTTTCATGTTGCAGGATAAGCTCTGTGGCACTCAGCGCATCGGCAAGGCGACGCGTTTCTTCCGCAACGCGATAACCATAAGTGGTGGTGAAAATAAGCGAGGAAACAATGGCTGTCCAAATACCATCAATCAATAGCCGAGGAGTGACGATCATATGCCCAGGATACCATGGCAAAGGGTCGGAATAGGTTGAAAGAACACTGGCCGAAATGATGACCAGAAAATTTAAGAAAACAATGTGCTTTACCGGCAATGATGTTGCCGAAATTACCGCTGGTGCAATGAGAAGGAGCGAGAAGGGGTTTTGTAGTCCACCGGTAAAATACAATAATGTTGCATATTGCAGTATATCAACACCGAGAATTGCAGCTGCAACTGTTGAAGATAGACGGTCATTGATGGAATAATAAAATGTTAGAAAAATATTAAGCCAGACCGATGCGATAATTAATATTGCACATGGGATAATTGGCACCTTAAACCCAAGATAAAGCGCAACAAAAGCAATGGTGCTAGACTGGCTAAAAACAGCCAGCCAACGAATACGCACCAGTGTTGAAGAACGTAAACGACGAGAATAGGTAGATGTGCGTTGCGTGAATTCCTGTTCCATCATCGTTACCTTTGAATAGGGCGTGTTTTTTGTAAAATAGGCTGTTACTTAAAACCGATTATCTGTTAAAATTCAACTATTACGGGGTTTTGCCCGTTTTGTCGGTTCTGCAAGCATTGGGTTTTCAGGCCAAGGGTGCTTGGGATAACGCCCGCGCATATCCGCCCGTATGTCACTCCAAGATCCTTGCCAGAATTTTGGCAGATCTTTGGTGATTTGTATGGGTCTATGCGCTGGTGAAAGCAATTCTAAAACAAGTGGTATCGTACCATCTGCAATGGCGGGGTGTTGCGTTAGGCCAAAAAGCTCTTGCACCCGCACGGAAAGTAGCGGTTCTTCCCCTTCATAATTGATAGGGATATGTGAGCCTGTTGGCACAGTATAATGTGTCGGTGCTTTCTTGTCTATTTCGCGTTGTAACGCATATGGTACAAGAGATATTAGACCGTCGTGAATAGTTTTGACGCTCAATGATTGGAACTTTGCCTCGCCGATAAGAAAAGGTAGGAGCCATTCTTCAAGGTTATCCAGCAATACATCGTCTGACATTTGTGGCCAAGGATCGCCGAGCCCGCGATATATCCAATCTAATCTTTGCCGTAAGGATATTGTTTCTTTTGTCCATGGTAATAAGGTCAAGCCATGGTCGCGAATTGCGGCAATAATCGCACGGTTTGCCTCATCTCCATTGGGCAAAACATAAGGTTTTTCACTCAATTGTATCGCACCAAGCGATTGCGCATCTCGTGCGCGGAACGTCTTGCTGGCCACATCGAAATTCAATTCAATGGCGTTTTCAATTTTGTCATGCAAGACATCACGGATTGTTTCTTCGTCAATTTCAGTTGCAGCCAAAATGCGTGATTGTTCTGCCGAACCTGTTACATCGGCCACAACAAGATATTTAGCTTTTGCCAGGGGAGATAATTCATCAATCATCATACCACGCCCGTTAGCAGCTAAAAAACGCCCTGAATTGCCACGTGTTTTTGCAACCCGATCAGGCCAAGCCGTTAACAATAATCGTGCAGCATTTGAAACCGCGGGAGGGTTGGTCGTGGAATAATCATTTTTTCCCATTAGGCGTTTAACAAGTATACGCGCTTTGTTGGCACGTTCCGAGTGATCGTGACGGAAATTGGTAATGCGCTTTTCAAGATCAACGTCCATTCCGCCCAATCCTCGTTCTGTTAGAACGATTGCCAATTCTGCCGCCAATTGTGCTTCGCCATTTTGTTCTGCTTGGATCAGCATTGCTGAAAGGCGCACTGGCAAAGCTTTCTGCCTTATTGCCTCTCCTAAGGGGGTAATGCGTCTATCTTTGTCGAGTGCAGATAGTTTTTCAAGAAGAAGCACTGCTTCTTTCAGGGTAGCCTTCGGGGGACTATCTAAAAAAGTCAGCTGATTAATATCGGTAATTCCAAATGCCGCGCTATCCAGCACCATATTTGCCAGATCTGCCGATAAAATTTCTGGTTGCGAATAATCAGGCAAAGATGATGTCTGTCCTTCATGCCACAAACGCACGGCAATGCCCTGAGACGTACGACCGGCGCGACCGGCACGCTGGTCAACGGAAGCGCGCGACGCTTTAACGGTTACTAGCCGCGTGATACTTGTTGCTGGTTCAAAAATGGGAACACGCGATAAGCCACTATCAATAACGATATTGACACCATCAATCGTCAGTGAACTTTCGGCAATTGAGGTTGCAAGAACAACCTTACGTTTCCCTGGTTCTGCGGGCCGTATAGCAATATCCTGCTCTCGTCCTTCCATGGCGCCATAAAGTGGTGCAATGATCGTGTTATCCGGCAATTTGCCATTCAATAAGTTTGTTGTGCGTTTTATTTCACTTTGACCGGGTAAAAATGCCAGAATACTTCCTGCTTCATTCTTTGCCCAATAGGAAATAGCATTGGCAACGGCTTCTTCTATCTTCTGATCTGGTTTGCGAGGTTGATAAACAAGTTGCACCGGAAAACTGCGTCCTTTTGATTCAATAATTGGTGCAGAATTAAGGAGCTTGGCAATGCGAGCACCATCAAGCGTTGCAGACATAACAAGCAAACGTAGGTCGGGGCGTAACCCATTGGCAACATCAAGCGCTAAGGCTAAACCAAAATCGGCATCAAGACTTCTTTCATGAAATTCATCAAATAAAATAGCCGCAACACCAGTTAATTCTGGATCGTCCAGAATCATACGAGAAAATACCCCTTCGGTAACAACCAGAATACGTGTTTTTTTCGATGCCTTTGTATCAAGACGCATTCGGTAGCCAACGGTTTCACCAACCTGCTCACCAAGTAATGAAGCCATGCGTTGTGCGGCACTTCGCGCTGCTAAGCGTCTTAGTTCAAGCAATATAATCATCTTATCTTTGCACCAATCGGCATTGATAAGATGAAGTGGAACAATTGTTGTTTTACCAGCACCGGGCGGGGCAACAAGCACTGCATTGCATTGCTTGGCAAGTGCGTGGTCAAGCTCATTCAAAACGTCTTGAACAGGGAGGTTTGGCAGATTGGCAATCATGGTCTTATGACGGGCATAGTTCTATAAAGGGTAAGGTTCTATTACGGACGTAGTTTTATAACTGGTGCGGTTTTATCATTGAATTGTAAATGGGGCAGACTTGAAAAACAAACACAATGGACTTTTTACGATAAAACACCAATAAGATAGAGTTAAAATAATTGTCGTGATAAATTTTTACGGTCATAGGACGATAGAATAGAATGGCAGTCATAAATGCAGATGCTAATGCCACCTCGAATAGCCTAGCTTTTAACGCTTTAATAGACACACTAAACAACGGCTTTGCCACCGGTTGTGTGCAACCAGAGCGGCACCATCATACTATGGAAAAAGACAATCAAGCGACACCTATATTGTTGCTGATGCCAGCGTGGAGTCTTCCAACGGAAAAGGCACAATATCTCGGTGTCAAAATCGTCAATATTTTTCCTGATAACCGTTTGAAAAATCTCCCAGGTTTAACCTCCACCTATATTCTTTATAATGGTGGAACAGGCGAAGAACTTGCTATATTGGACGGAAATACAATCACAGCGCGCCGCACGGCTGCAACGTCCGCATTGGCAGCGCGGTATTTGTCACGGTTAGATTCAAAAAAACTGACTGTGCTTGGTGCCGGTAAAGTAGCAAGCTTACTTCCTGAAGCATTTTCTGTTGTGCGCCCCATTGAGCAAGTGACCATTTGGAATAGAACGCCACAAGGTGCAAAATTATTTGCAGAACAACTTGAGCAGAAGGGATTTCGTGTAAAAATTGCCCATTCTGTAGAAGAAGCTGTTGCGGATGCTGATATTGTAACGGCGGCCACCTTATCGACAGATGCGCTTATTCAACGCAAATGGTTGAAATCCGGTGTTCATGTTGATCTTATTGGATCCTTTGCGCCCCATATGCGTGAAGCAGATGATGATCTCATCAAAAAAGCACAGCTTTATATTGATACAGAAGAAGCTATTGAAGAGGCTGGCGATTTTGTGCAACCGATCAAATCAGGCCTCTTACACAAGGACGAGATAAAGGGCACGCTTGCCGAACTTGCTCGTGGCACAGTGCAAGTAAACCGCCGTGAACAAGATATAACTTTATTTAAGGCTGTTGGCTCTGGTTTGGCTGATCTATATGCAGCAAAACTTTGTTATGAAACATTGATGATGCGATAATATTGAACGAGAGGGTGTATTAAAATGACAATAAAAAGAATTGGCGTTGGTGACCGTATGAGCGAAGCCGTTGTTTTCAATGGTATGGTGTTTTTGTCTGGTCAGGTTGGCAGTCCTGGAAAAACAACAAAAGAACAAACAGTAGAAGCGCTTGCCGCAATAGATCAATTGCTGGCAAAAGCTGGCACCGACAAGTCACGCATCATTTCAGCAACAATCTGGCTGGCTGATATGGTTGATTTTGATATGATGAATGAAGTTTGGGATAGTTGGGTTGTTAAAGGTTCCACCCCAACACGGGCAACCTGTCAGGCACAGCTTGCTTCACCGCTTTATCGGGTAGAAATTATTGTGACAGCAGCATTATAACTCAGCAATTATTATCTCTGTAATCCATTGTTTTTTTCAAGCGGAAATACTTTTTTCAGGTGTTTCCGCTTGACCAACCACTGCCTATCAACGCAATGTCTGTTGCCTATATGTGTTGTAAAAATACCCTGTAATCCCACCATGCATAAATGGTTGAGACGGTGTTTATGCGTTGATGAAAACCTTTGTACTCTTATGAAAAACAAAGATACCTTATGAAAACCAAAGACAATTGGCTTTTGGGCTCATGTTACTTTCATTTCTGGGGTGAGGTATCTCCACAAGGATAGTTTAATTTTGTAATTTTGGGGGTGCTTACAGAGCAATCTTAAGGCAAAGTTTGTTTCAAGAACCAGTGCAAAATCTTGTGTTGGCACATTTGATATTGATTGGTGGTGTTTTTACCCAATTTCTGCGACTATCGGGTTGGTTTCCACGACAAAAACAGCAAAAAAATTTGGTAAATCAAGGCACTTGGCGTATAAATAATGGCATTATCTGCCATGATTCGTCAGGCGATATAACATTATGTTTTTAAACAGAAATGGACTGATTTATGAGTGATCAAACAACGCCGCATCAAGAAGGCTCATATGATGCCGAATCCATTAAGGTTCTTAAAGGCCTTGACGCTGTGCGTAAACGCCCGGGTATGTATATCGGTGATACCGATGATGGCTCGGGTCTACACCATATGGTCTATGAGGTTGTCGATAACGCAATTGACGAAGCTTTAGCAGGTTTTGCAACCCTTGTTACGGTTACACTGAATGCAGATGGTTCTTGTACTGTAACCGATAATGGTCGTGGTATTCCTACAGATATTCATCCAACAGAAGGTGTTTCTGCCGCTGAAGTTATTATGACACAGCTTCACGCTGGTGGTAAATTCGACCAGAATTCTTATAAGGTTTCAGGTGGGTTGCACGGTGTTGGTGTTTCTGTGGTCAATGCGCTTTCTGTTTGGTTGAAATTGCGTATTAAACGCAAAGGTAAAATCCATGAAATGACATTTACCCACGGTGAAGCAAATGCTCCATTGGCAGTCGTTGGTGAATGTGGTGAGGAAACAGGCACAGAAGTAACCTTTTTGCCAAGTTCTGAAACCTTTACGATGGTTGAGTTCGATTTCGATACGTTAGAACGTCGGTTGAGAGAACTTGCTTTTTTGAATTCTGGCGTGCGTATTTTCCTAACTGATCGCCGTCATGCCGATATTCGTGAAGTAACCTTGCATTATGACGGTGGATTGGTTGAATTCGTAAAATATATCGATCAGTCAAAAAAGCCGCTTATTGAAGAACCAATTTATATAAGTGGTGAAAAAGATGGCATGGTTGTTGAAGTATCCATGTGGTGGAATGATTCCTACCACGAGAAGGTTCTATGCTTTACCAATAATATTCCACAAAGAGATGGCGGCACGCACCTTGCTGGTTTTCGCGGTGCTTTAACCCGCCAGATCAATGGCTATGCCGATACATCTGGTATTGCCAAAAAAGAAAAAGTCAACTTGACTGGTGATGATTGTCGGGAAGGTTTAACCGCTATTCTTTCTGTTAAGGTTCCTGACCCAAAGTTTTCTTCACAAACCAAAGATAAGCTTGTTTCTTCAGAGGTGCGCCCTGTTGTAGAAAGTCTTGTTAATGAAGGTTTGTCCATCTGGTTGGAAGAGCATCCGACCGAAGCAAAAATTCTGGTTGGCAAGGTTGTTGAAGCGGCTGCTGCGCGTGAAGCGGCGCGTAAAGCACGCGAGTTGACACGGCGCAAGGGTGCTTTGGATATTTCTTCACTTCCTGGCAAACTCGCAGATTGTCAGGAAAGAGATCCTGCCAAATCTGAAATATTTATTGTTGAGGGTGACTCGGCTGGTGGTTCTGCAAAAAGTGGACGGTCGCGTCAAAATCAAGCAATTCTTCCATTGCGCGGAAAAATATTGAACGTTGAAAGAGCGCGCTTTGATCGCATGCTGTCATCGGATATGATTGGCACATTGATTACAGCTCTTGGAACATCTATTGGTAAGGATGAATTCTCACCGGATAAATTGCGCTATCATAAAATTATTATCATGACAGATGCTGACGTCGATGGAGCGCATATTCGTACCTTATTGCTGACATTCTTTTTCCGTCAGATGCCTGAATTGATTGAGCGTGGACATATTTATATTGCGCAACCGCCACTTTATAAGGTTACACGCGGTAAATCATCGCAATATATCAAGAATGAAGCTGCATTTGAGGAATCGTTGATTGAGACGGGTCTTGAAGGAAGTGTGCTGGAGCTCGCCAATGGCGAGATGCGTGCTGGTGCAGATTTACACCAACTTGTTGAAGATGCACGCACGTTACGGCAGTTGCTGCACGGTTTGCATACCCGCTATAACCGCAGTGTTGTAGAGCAGGCGGCAATTGCCGGCGCGCTTAATCCTGAAGCCTTGGCATCAAATGAAAAAGCGCAACAAACAGCAGATCAAGTTGCCGCGCGGCTTGATTTGATTGCCGAGGATATGGAACGCGGCTGGACAGGACACCTAGAACAAGACGGTGGCTTGCGTTTTGAGCGGATCCTTCGTGGTGTCAAAGATGTTGTAATTCTTGATATGGCGCTTATTGCATCTGCAGATGCCCGTCGTATCAATAATATGTCGCATCATCTTAATGAGATTTATGGCAAGTTACCAATTTTACGCCGTAAGGAGACAAGTGAAACAATCACCGGTCCTATAGCACTGTTGGATAGTATTTTTGCCAGTGGTAAAAAAGGCCTGACAATGCAGCGTTATAAAGGGTTGGGCGAAATGAACGCCGAACAGCTTTGGGAAACAACATTGGATCCTAATGCGCGTTCATTATTGCAGGTTAAAGTGGGTGAAGCAGCAGATGCTGATGCTGTGTTTGCAAAATTGATGGGTGATGAAGTGGAACCCCGTCGTGAGTTTATCCAAGATAACGCGCTTAACGTTTCAAATCTTGACGTTTAAGACAGCGTGACCGACTTTAAAGTAACGATAAACCGGCTCTTTTGAGCCGGTTTTTTTATTTGCCCTGTAGATTTTTGACCATCATAACAATGCAATATCAACACGGATTATCAGCAATTATATTGATTTATAAGGAACAAATATCAAGAAATTTCAAACGTCAGATAATAAATTGTTTTCTGAAATGTATGGATCATTGACCACGATTATCAATATTTTTGGGGAGGCGTTGAGGCGCAATCAAAAATAACCGGCTGTAGAAGCTTCTTCCAGATATCGACACAAGAAATGCGATACATTCTTTAAAAAATATAACTTATACCAAAAAGCATAAGCTATATTTTTAACATAACTAGCTGAATTCTATCAGTTATAATTTTCTAAAACTATTATACTTTAACAGGCTTTGATACTCTATCATCATTCCCGAAGAAATTGAGATAACGACGAATTTCTTTTTCGTCACCAATGGCTTTTTCGGTATTATCGGAAAGTTTCACGGCCGGCCGTCCATTGGCATGTGTAACTTTACAAACCAGTGAAATGGCATCAAGACCGGCTACTTCTTTCGGCGCGCAATCAACAAAATCATTGGTAAGATTGGTGCCCCAACCAAAGCTCATTCTTACTCGCCCCTTAAAATGGCGGTATGTTTCTTCAATTGTGTCCACGTCCAAGGCGTCAGAGAAAACGATCAATTTCTCGCGTGGATCTTTTCCTTGTTCTTGCCACCATTTGATGATGCGTTCACCGCCCTCTATTGGTGGGGCGCTGTCGGGTCTAAATCCAGTCCAGTCAGCTACCCATTCTGGCGCATTGCGTAAAAAGGCTGCCGTTCCAAAAGCGTCTGGTAAAGCAATCAATAAGTTGCCACCATAATAACGGTTCCAGTCTTGCATAACACGGTAGGGGGCTGTTTTCAGCTCTTCATTACTATTGGCAAGGGCTGCAACAACCATTGGCAATTCATGGGCATTGGTGCCAAGAGCTTCAAGATCTGTATCCATTGCAAGAAGGACGTTAGACGTACCAGTGAATGAATTTCCAATACCTTCTTTTAAGGCTTCAACACACCAACGTTGCCATAAAAACGAATGACGCCGCCTTGTACCAAAATCTGAAATTCTGATGTCAGGGTATTTTTTTAAGCGGTCAACCTTACTCCACATCTTGGCTTTCGCACGGGCATAAAGAACATCAAGTGCAAAACGACCAAGATTGCGCATGGCAGCGCGAGAGCGCAATTCGTTGATAATGGCCAATGCAGGAATTTCCCACATTGTCGTGTATTTCCAAGGACCTTCAAAATTAAGAATATATTGCCCGTCCTTACGGGTCAGCTCATAGTCAGGCAACTGAAAGTCTTCCAACCAATGAAGAAAGTCTGGTGTAAATATCTGTTTGCGACCGTAAAACGTGTTACCGGCAAGCCAGATCATTTCTTTTTTGGTAAAGCGCAATGTGCGCGCATGGTCGAGCTGCGCTCTTAATTCATCTTCGTCAATCTCGTCGGCAAGACGGACTGTTTTGGTACGATTGATTAATGAAAAGGTAACATCAACATCGGAATAAAGCCCCCATATCATTTGTAACATGAGAAGCTTATAGAAATCAGTATCCAGCAGCGAGCGAATGATCGGATCTAGTTTCCAAGTGTGATTGTATACACGTTCTGCAATATCTGTTCGCGCCATAGTCTCATCTATCTTTTATGGTGTGGCTACATATAGTCGAAGCATTCTAGCCATAGAATAAATAAAGTAAACTAGTTTATAAAACAAATAAGGGGCATTGAAGCCCCTTATTCTAGTGGTTTATCGTGAGTATAATTTCGTGCTCACCTGTTTTTCTCAAATCAATACCACTGTCTTTATCACTAATTTTTTTGCCATCTACCGTTAAAGTAGTATTTTTTCCACGAACAACTTTAATGAAATACGTTGCAGTATCTAGTTTTACAGTCGCTTCATAGCCCGTCCAATCACTTGGTAAACAAGGTGTCAAGAATAGCTTCATTCCCTCACGGCGAATACCAAGTATGGCTTCAGTTGCTGCACGATAGAACCAGCCTGCTGAACCTGTATACCACGTCCAACCACCTTGACCACGCCGTGGCTCAACAGAATATATATCAGCTGCAATAGAGTATGGTTCAACACGATAGATATCGGGGTTTTCACCATGGGTAACTGGATTTATCATCGAGAAAATCCGATAGGCTTCATCATTTTCATTTAATTTTGCTAAAGCCAGAATACTCCATATAGCGCCATGGGTATATTGTCCGCCATTTTCACGAATACCGGCAGGATAACCTTTGATATAGCCAGGCTCAAGATCGGTTTTATTAAATGGCGGCCAGAATAAGCGGATTAGCCCGCCTTTTTCATCAAGGAGCTGGTCCAACATAGATTTCATTGCCTGTTTCTGGTGTTCTGTTTCTCCTAAACCAGAAATGACACTCCATGATTGTGCGATTGTATCGATTTGACATTCGTCATTTGCTTTAGAACCAAGAGGTGTACCATCATCAAAATAGCCACGGCGATACCACGCACCATCCCAACCACTTTTCTCGAGTGCTTTTGTTAGCTTATCGAGATGTTGAGACCATTTTTTGCCCCGTTTTTCATCCCCTTTTGCTTGCGCTAGGGGGATAAAGGCTTGCAAGGTTGCACCAAGGAACCAGCCCAGCCATACGCTTTCGCCCTTGCCTTCAATGCCGACAAGGTTCATGCCGTCATTCCAGTCTCCGCCGAGCATTAACGGCAAGCCATGTTTGCCAGTGCGTTTAATTGCAAGATCAAGAGCCAAAGCACAATGCTCATATAAAGTTACCGAGCGCGGCGAAATAGCTGGTTGGAAATAACTGTCATGTTGGCCTTCTTGTAATTGGTCACCTTCAATAAAAGCTATTTCCGTATCCAAAAATTCCGTGTCACCAGTTGTCTTTGTGTAAAGCGCTGCACCATAAGCAAGCCAAGCGACATCGTCAGAAATACGCGTTCTAACGCCAGCACCAGTTGCAGGTAGCCACCAGTGTTGCACGTCCCCTTCAGGGAATTGGCGAGACGCGGCATTAAGCAATTGCTCACGCGCCAATTCAGGTTTGAGCAGTAATAAAGATAGCGTGTCTTGTAGCTGGTCACGGAAACCAAAAGCACCACTGGCTTGATAGAAGGCAGCACGAGCCATAATGCGACAAGCATAAGCTTGATAAGGCAGCCAACCATTCACCATAATATCAAATGATGGATCACCTGTTTTGACCTGAACACCAGAAACAAAATCTTTCCATTCATTTTTTTCGTTTTCTAGAACCGTGCTGAACGACTCTTTCCGTATCGTGTCGAGCAGTTTTTCAGCGAAATTCTGGTTTTCAGCGTTACCAAGATAGAAGATAATTTCCTTCTTCTCGTCGGCTTTGAGTTCAATATCATATGCCAATGCAGAACATGGATCACGCCCCACTTCCACGGTATTGGAAAGAGCTTCTCCTTTTCTAATTGCAGCCGGATGTTTTACCGTACCGGTTGCCCCGATAAATTCTGTTCTATCCGCCGTATGGCTTGAAGGTGCAATAGAGGCTGCAATAAAGCTTACCTGATCGGATTTTTCGGTATGATAAGGATTGCGAACAAAAAGTGCGCCCCGTTTTTTATCATATTTGGATACGATAAACGGTGCATTCTTGGTTCTTACATTGCCCAAAACCCATTCGACATAGTCATATAAACGCAACGAATGAGAAACCTTATCTTCATTATGGATGACAAGGCGTGATAGGCGGATTGGTCTGTGGCAATCAACGGTATGTGTCAACTCAAGACTAATCGCATCATGTTTGGAACGGAATGTTGAATAGCCAAACCCATGACGGGCTTCATATAGAGCCTTGTCATTGCATTCTACCGCAGAAACTGGCGAGAATCTTTTGAGTGATTGGCGATCAACAATATAGAGCGCTTCGCCAGGACGGTTAACAACAGGGTCATTGGCCCAAGGCGTTAATTGATAGTCACGACTATTGCCCGCCCAAGTAAAAGCAGACCCTTCGGCAGAAACATGAAAACCAAAGTTTTCGTTTGAAATAACGTTAATCCATGGATTAGGTGTCGGAGTACGACCTGCCAACCGGATAACATAGCTATTATCCGTGTCAAAGCCACCATAGCCATTCCAAAATGCAAGATCCTTACCATCGGGAAGTGAGCAAGCTTTATGCTGGTCGCCAATAATGCCGATAGAGGTAAATTGACCCTGTTCTATAGGTGGTACATTTTCAGCATTCCGACCATTTTTCCGTTGGAGTGCTTTATTCGACGAGGCATTTTTGCCTTTTGTCGAAGTATCCTCGCCGTCAGTTTGGTTACTGCGTGATGCAAGGTCGGAATCAATATTTTCCATACGCTTTAATTGCTCTGATAAAGAGCCGTTTTGCGCTTGTAAAACAATACGGGCACTTGCTAACAAAGTGTTGAAACTTGCTTCATCAATCTGGTCACGCCGTACCGTGAAAATATGTTGGCGACCATCAGCTTCGGCTGTACGGTTGCGGTAACCTTCACACATCCATTCTATAGCGCGTTGCGTATCCTGCGCATAAGAAAAAGCCCGCTCATTGAGAATAACAATATCAACTGTCAAACCACGCATACGCCAATATTCATGCGCTTTTAATAGACCACGCAACACGTCAAGATCGGCTTCATTATCCAGACGCAGCAGGAAGATTGGAAAATCACCTGAAATTGACATAGGCCAAAGATCGGATTGTTTTCCAAGGGTTTCCGCTAAGGTTTCGGCAGGCAAGCGCCATGTACGATCTGGATAGATAAGTGGTGTTGCAAATTTTTGGTAAACAATAGCCTCTTTGGGTTTGATACCAATTTGATAGAGAGAAACCTGCGAACGTGTCCATGCTAATGAAAATTCACGCTGGAAAACGTTTGGTTGGCGGTAATATTCAACTTGCGTGTTTAGTTTTTCTCTAGAATCTGCAGCAAATGTCCAGAAAATAAGATCGGCTTTTTTCCGTGCAGGCACTCTGACGCGACAACGTATAGCAGCAACAGGATCAAGGACACATCCCTGACTTCCGGTTAATGTTGCGCCTCGGTCAAATGCACTCGGGCGACGGATAGAACGTCCTCGGCCTATGAAAACACGACGGTCTGTTTCAGCTTCCGCATCACGGATTGCGCCAGATGTATCGGTAACAAAATGGGCAACATGAATATCCGGATCTTTTGGATCACGCTTGCGCCGTTTGGCATAGATTGTGCCACCTTGATCGGCAATTTCTGTTTCAACAAACATACGTGAAAACACCGTATGGGCAGAATCGGTGTCTGGTGTTGTTAACACGAGTTCGGCATAAGACGTTATTTCCAGAATACGATCTTTGCTGGTTGTATTGATAAGTTCAATACGGCGGCCTTCACCGTCGCCTTCCGAGGCAACGATACATTCAACCGTGGATTTTATGCCGTCAACTGTTTTGGAATATTCGGCTTTTTCATCGGTGAAAACAGCAATGGCTTCTTCTTCGGCAACACGTGTCGGTTCGCCCGTTGCAGACCACCAACGTCCACTTTCCGGATCACGCAAGAAGAAAAATGTACCCTGTTGATCTTCTGCAGCATCTGGCACAAAACGCGTTATCGCATAATTATGCCAGCGGCTGTAACCGGAACCGTTACCAGTGAGCATAACGGAATAGGCGCCATTTGATAACAGAACCGTCGCACGTGACTTTGTAAGTGGTTCTTCAATAACGCGAATTGGTGCATCTTCAAATCCACCTGAGTCACTGCGCATAGGATTGGCTGTTTTTGCATGCACCATTGGAATTTCACGTGGTGCTTTTTCTTGCAGCAATAATTGCGTTGCTTCAATCACCGGATCACGGTGGAAACGATTTCGCATACGACCGTCAAAAATGACATTGTTGATCGCCAAAATAGACATGCCGTGGTGGTGGGCATAGTAATTTTTGACAACCGCATATTTTTCACCTTCACGCACACGTGCAGGCGTAAAATCTACGGAATCATGGAAACCATATTTGCCAAGCGCACCAAGATCACGCAAGCGGTTCAAATTGGCAACCGCCTCTGTTGGCATATATTGTGAAGCCAATATACTGGCATATGGCGCTATAACGGCATTGCGCGAAAGGCCGCGTTGTAGACCAAGACTAGGAACACCAAAATTTGAATATTGATAGTTCATTTGTTGGTCACGCGCATTGAATGCCGCTTCGGATATACCCCAAGGTAAACCACGTTCATTGGCATATTGAATTTGACGCCGCACAATAAGTCTATTGGTTTGATCCAGCAGCGAACCGAGCGGTTCACGCATAACAAGAGGTGGCATCAAATATTCAAACATGGACCCCGACCATGAAAGGAGGGCACCTTTCCAGCCAACTGGAACAAGCATACGTCCCAGACGGAACCAATGCTCTACCTTGATGTCACCCTTGGCAATGGCAAACAAGCTGGACAAACGAGCCTCGGATGCCAGCAAATCGTAACAGCTCTCATCCAATTCATTTTCTTGAACCCGATATCCAATTGATAGGAGGCGGCGTTCGCTGCGTTCCAGAAAATCAAATTTCATGTCAAAAGCAAATTGACGCGCTTTTTCCGCAAGCTGATAGAGTTTGTTGCGCAGGCTTTCCGTGTCATGATCGCCGGTGGCGTCATCATTATGCGCTTCACACGTTTCTATGAGACATTCAGCCCAAGACACAACATTCTTGGATTCATCGCTATTGATCTCACCGTCAAGTTCACTGGTAAGGCGGGCAATGTCATTTGCCGCAACGGTCAAGTTGATGGTGCGAAATGTTGCTGTTTCCGGCTCATCCATAATCGAGCGAACAGCACGGCGGAAATTTGCTATACGTTCTTCAATCCGGCGGCGCAAAGGACGCAAAATCCGTCTGTCATCCGGTATGAGATGAAGTGTTTCTTCAAGTATGTCATTGACATCAAGGAGGCCTGCAAGATCGCCTTGTAAAAAGACTGATGGCGCCTCTGCCCATTCTTTTAAGGCCGAAGAAAGGGTTACCAAATGCCCTGCCAGATTTCCTGAATCAACGGTTGATACATAACTTGGCTGCAAAGCTTGCAATGTGTCAGTCTCATACCAGTTGTAGAAATGGCCACGGAACCTTTCCATTTTTTCCATTGAGACCAAGGTGCGTTCAATCCGCAAAATAGCCGATTCAAAGCTAATCCAGCCAAAATCACGTGCCGCAACTGTTGACAAGAGATAGACACCAATATTGGTCGGCGATGTTCTGCGCGCAACAACCGGATATGGCTCTTCCTGAAAGTTGTCAGGTGGCAGAAAATTGTTTTCTGCATTGGCAAATGCTTCGTAATAATGCCATGTGCGCCGTCCTATGCGGCGTAACTCGCCCTTATCGGATGAGCGAATTTCAAGAGAATCTTGCAACACTGCTGACCGGCTAACAACCCATGCGATAAAGGGTGAAAAAAACCAAGCAAGACCAAAAGGCAAAGCAACAAAAACACCCGAATTATGTAACGATGCCGGTAATGCAATGGAAACAATACCAATTAAAGAGGCTGGCCACATTGTCATAATATAATAATGCAATGTGTTGGGGGCAGAGCGTGTCGCTGCCGATGTTTTCCATTCCAGCATATGGTGATGCGAAACAAACAAGCGATATAAGGTGCGGATAATTGCATCAACCATATAATAGGCAGAATAGGCCAGAAACGTTGTTCTGAGAGCAACATCGGCAGTACTTGTAGCAATATTTGTCAGAACCGACTGAAAGTGCCCACGCAGAGAATTATCCATGCTTGTTGGCATAATACCGCGAATAACACCAAGTGTTGGTGCTGCAAACATTCCCAACAAAAGGAAAATTTGCCAGAAAACAGCACTGTGAAGCGGCAAGACGCACCAGCCCGTGAGGGATGCAATAATCCACAATAACGGTGTCAATGATCGCCGTAAATTGTCCTGCATTTTCCAGCGTGTTACAAGGCTGATGTTATGGCGGGTGAGGAGGTAAGGCAATAATTGCCAATCACCACGAATCCAACGATGGTGGCGCGCAACATCAACATTATATGCGGTCGGATAATCTTCCACCACTTCAACATCGCTGACGAAACCAGCGCGTGCATAGCCACCTTCCAATAGGTCATGACTTAGAACTGCATTTTCATTAACTTTGTTGGCTAACGCAATTTCAAATGCATCAATATCGTATAAACCTTTACCTGTATAAGTCCCTTCACCAAGAAGGTCCTGATAGGTGTCAGATACAGCAAATACATAAGGGTCAATTCCTCGATTAACAGAGAAGACACGTTGTAAAAACGATGCCTCATCACCCGTTGTTAAAGAGGGCGTAACACGGGGTTGCAAAATGCCATAGCCACGAACAACCGTTTTGGTTTTTGGATCAATGACAGGTCTATTCAAGGGGTGATTTAATTTACCCACCATCCGTGTAACGGAATCTGGTGTAAGCCGTGTGTCAGAATCCAATGTCATGACAAAACGGCAATCGAGCGGCAGACGCGGATCGGCGGGGAAGAAGCTTGTATCTTTATCACCACGTAATAATAGATTGAGTTCATGCAGTTTGCCGCGTTTACGCTCCCACCCCATCCAGCAACCTTCACTGGCGTTATAAAGGCGGTGACGATGTAAGATGAAGAATAATGGTTGCCCATCACCACGATAATGATGGTTAAGATCTGCAATGCTCTTTTGTGCATATTCCAGCAAATCCATATCATCGGCAGTTTCTTCTGAATTGGCATCAGCCCAGTCGGTTGCCAAAGCAAAATAGACAGCACCTTGTGGATTTGACAGGTAATGGACTTCAAGATTACGAATTTGCTCGTCGATTGTATCGCGCGACGTAATCATTGTTGGAACAACAACAAGTGTTTTGGCGTCTTCAGGAATGCCATCCTTATATTCATAACCGATCAATCGAGTGGGCGCGACAGTCCATGCACACAATGTGTTAAAAAGTGCAAAGGCTGTATCCATTGTGGGAAACAATGCCAAAGCGGTAAATGTCAAACACATGGAGTGGCTCAAACCAGAGCTTTTAAGCAAAGCATAAACCGCAATTAAGATCAGAACCGTAATGACCGATACTGGAATAGCAATACTCCAGATTTTCATTGCACGGAATGCGCGCATGAATTTCAGCTTTAAAGGCCGGTCATATTGGCACATTTCTTCAAAGGCTTTGCTGCCTTCGCCCACTAGAAACCACGCAACAGATGCGTTTGCTTCATTATCGCTCTTGCGGACAGCCTCGGCCATATCCAAAGCTTTTTGCGTCACTTCAATTTCAGTCAAAGGCGAACGCCGTGCAATTTTTTCAATGACAACGCGATAGGTATTGCGTGATT
Source organism: uncultured Bartonella sp. (assembly GCA_946478665.1). GTDB lineage: Bacteria > Pseudomonadota > Alphaproteobacteria > Rhizobiales > Rhizobiaceae > Bartonella. The sequence goes on from CAMLCZ010000010.1 coordinate 57,437, forward strand.
GAAAATCCAGTTCGGCATAATCGCTATTATCACGCAACATAGCATCGACATGGCTGACACTTTCAAACCATGTTGTCCAGTCAACATCATCAATAGCTTTTAGCGCCCTGATAATGTTGCCCATAGTTACGCCGCCGGTTGATTGACGGGCATGTTCCTCTGTTGTCGCCGCCTCAGGATCACTGCCGCGGCGATGCATCTGTTCTTCGAGCCAATTAAGTGCTGCTGTGGAATCGACTGAAGCGCCACGCAATCTATATAGAAGATGAGCAGAAAAGGTTGGGTCAGCGGTTAATTCTTCATAAACAGAGAAAATACCTTGTAAGGCGCTGGCATCTTCGGCAACAGCCATTTTATCGGCAACCTGATTGGCGAATTGTCGCATACGGCGTGCTTTTTCGATACGCAAAGAAAGCCTACGGGCATTTTCGATCAAAACAAGCCGAACAGCAGAAGGCAGAGCCCATAATTCACCAATTTGGAAATCGGTAACTTGCTGATATCCTTTAACCATTGCAGTTAAAGTTTTCAGTGAAAAGCTACTATCAGTATGTGCAACATAAAGCCAGGCAAGTGCAAAAATACGCGGTAATTCTGTTTCACCTTTATAAGGTGGCAATTGTTTTACAAACGATCTTGGAAAATCACGTCGCGTCTGCTGTACAGTTTTATCAATCGTATAGTGGTTATCCAAAAGCCATTGTGCTGCAGGTGTAATGGTTTCATTGTTGCGCGCAGCCGCATCTGTTGCACGAAACGCATGCAAAATTAGCTTGGAATTTTCCGTTAATCGATGACTAAAATCAAAGGGGGTAAATTCTGGCAAAATTATCTTCTTGCCCTCGGCCATTTCATGGGCAAGCTGTTGTAGCTCATCTTCCGATTTGAAAGTGGCACGTATGGGAAATGCTGTATCAGGCAGATAACGTACTTCCGTTTGCTGGGAAAGAAGCCACTGAATTGATGATGCGTTTTCCGCCATTTTGTTTTACCCTCGTCATACGCAACTACATGCGACAGAATATTTTTGTCAGTTTAATAAAAAACTATCTCTTTTTTATTAAACGACATTTTGAGTTTTTTTGGGAAACTCTTAACACATTATATTACAGTGCGAAAAAATCGGCACTAAGTGATATTGGTTTTTATTGAAAATGGTAAAAATCTTGAAAGCAAGCTGTAAATCAGCGCATTTCAGGTGATTTTACAACCAAAATATACATGAATAGTATTTGATGTGGAGCTTTTTACATAAATAAAAAGCCCCATAAAGATATGGGGCTTTCGAATTTTTGTGATTGAACTTACTTTGTGGCATTATAGGCCGCAATAGCAGCCATATTGACAATGTCGGAATCACGCGCACCAAGTGGTACAATTTGGGCTGATTTCTCAAGGCCAATAAGAATTGGTCCGATAATTGTGGCCCCACCCAATTCGTGCAGCATTTTGCTAGCAATTGATGCTGAATGATATCCTGGCATAACCAAAATATTGGCAGGTTCGGTTAGCCCCATGAATGGGTATTGTTCCATTATCTTAGGGTTAAGCGCAACATCGGCACTCATTTCACCGTCAAATTCAAAATGCACATTCCGCTCATGCAATATTCTAACAGCTTCTTGAATACGTTGCGCACCTTCGCCTTTCATATGGCCAAATGTTGAATAGGCCAACAAGGCAACACGCGGTGTATATCCCATAGCTTGCGCAAATTTTGCTGCTTGTTCTGCAATATCGGCAAGTTCTTCACCTTCTGGATGCTCTGCAATGGCCGTATCGGCAATAAATACAGTGCGTCCACGGCAAATAGCAATGGAAATACCCACAAGGCGTTCATGCGGCTTATTATCAATAACACGACGAACATCGGCAAGGCCTGTTTCGTAATTGCGCGTGAAGCCAGTTATCATCGCATCGGCATCACCCAATGCCACCATGCAGGCAGCAAAATGATTGCGATCATTGTTGATATAACGATGACAATCACGCAATAGCCAACCTTTACGTTGCATCTTGCTATACAAGTAGTTTGCATAAGCTTCCTTGCGGTCAGATAGGCGCGCATTGACAATTTGCAAACCTTCGCGATGCAGATCTATTCCAGCAGAAGCTGCTGTTTTTTCAATAAGATCCTCATGCCCAATAAGAATGGCCTTACCCAATTTTTGATTGACGTAAGAAACCGCTGCACGCATGACTTGCTCTTCTTCGCCTTCAGCAAAAACAATGCGCTTCGGATCTTGTCGTACACGGTTATAAACACCACGCATTGTTGAGGCGATCGGGTCTCTACGTGCTTTCAAATCACGTGCATAAGCTTCCAAATCCTCAATAGGTTTGCCAGCAACACCACTATCCATAGCCGCTTTTGCAACTGCTGTTGGAATGGCTGAGAGAAGACGCGGATCAAATGGAACCGGAATGATATATTTAGGACCAAATTTTAACCGGCTACCACGATAGGCTTCCGCAACATCATCTGGCACTTCTTCGCGTGCAAGCTGGGCAATGGCTTTTGCTGCTGCGATCTTCATATCCTCATTGATTGTGCTTGCACGGACATCCAGTGCGCCACGGAAGATATAAGGAAAACACAACACATTATTGATTTGGTTCGGATAGTCTGAACGCCCTGTTGCCATAATGGCATCATCACGTACTTTTGCCACTTCTTCAGGCGTAATCTCAGGATCAGGATTAGCCATGGCAAAAATGATCGGATTTGGTGCCATGGATTTCACCATTTCAGGCGTCAATGCGCCTTTTGCTGAAACACCAAAAAAGACATCCGCACCCTCTAATGCTTCCGCCAAAGTACGTTTATCTGTTTTAACAGCATGAGCAGCTTTCCACTGGTTCATACCTTCTTCACGACCTTGATAAACAATACCTTTCGTATCGCATAAGGTTACGTTTTCAGATTTAAAGCCCATCGCCTTAACGAGTTCGATACAGGCGATACCAGCTGAACCCGCACCATTACAAACAAGGCGCGTATTGTTCATATCGCGTCCGGTAAGATGCAAGGCGTTGAGCAGACCTGCTGTTGCAATAATCGCTGTACCATGCTGGTCATCATGGAAAACGGGAATATTCATCAATTCCCTAAGGCGGCTTTCTATCACAAAGCAATCCGGCGCTTTAATATCTTCAAGATTAATACCGCCAAATGATGGGCCAAGATGGCGAACAGAATTGATAAATTCATCAATATCTGTCGTGTCCACTTCAATATCAATCGAGTCTACATCGGCAAAACGCTTGAAAAGCACTGCCTTGCCTTCCATAACAGGTTTGGAGGCAAGTGGCCCTAAATTGCCAAGCCCTAAAATTGCTGTTCCATTAGAGATAACTGCAACGAGATTGCCTTTTGCGGTATAGTCATAGGCCAAAGCAGGATCTTCCGCTATCGCTTTAACAGGAACGGCGACACCAGGAGAATAGGCCAGTGATAAGTCATGCTGTGTTGCCATTGGCTTGGTTGCAACAATTTCCAATTTTCCGGGACGTCCACGGCTATGAAAATTAAGTGCTTCTTGTTCCAAAGCACTATAGGTTGTTTTATGGGTTGTCTTTTTTTGTTCGTTTTTGCTCATTTTTCTTTCATTTTCCGATGAAACGTTGCAAATCCTGCACCTAAATCTGTCAAGTCCTGTTAAACTTTTAGAACTTTGATATGCCTTAGGGCAATAGGGTAAGTTCCGTTATCCGGAAATCTCATTACAGGAATAACATTATAGTGGATAATGGTGACAGAGGCAGATGTAAATAAAAAACCGCTGTTTAACTCAGAAAGCTATGTTAAAAATTACGGTGTTCCAAACAGAATAAGCGGGGAATGTAATATAATGGTAGATGATAATTCCAGGGCAGATGAAATAAAAACAGATATTGCTGACCCTGAAAATGGACGTGCAAGTGATGTGCGCAAAGAGCGTCCAACGCCCATGATGGAACAATATATAGAAATAAAAGCAGCCAATCAGGATTCGTTATTATTCTATCGTATGGGCGATTTTTATGAGCTGTTTTTTGATGATGCCATAGAAGCCTCTAGAGCACTTGGCATTACACTGACAAAGCGTGGTAAACATTTGGGCGAGGATATACCCATGTGTGGTGTGCCAGTACACGCCGCCGATGATTACCTACAAAAGCTTATTGCGTGTGGCTATCGTGTGGCGGTTTGTGAGCAAACGGAAGATCCGGCTGAAGCCAAAAAAAGAGGGAGTAAATCAGTTGTACGTCGCGATGTTATCCGCCTTGTAACACCGGGCACATTGACAGAAGATAAACTTCTTGATCCTTCTCGTGCAAATTATCTAATGGCGTTATCGCGCATAAAGGGAAGTCATGAAGATTTATTCGCTTTGGCATGGATTGATATTTCGACAGGTGTTTTCCGCGTGAGCCAAGCGCATGGCGATCGGCTCCTTGCTGATATTATGCGGATTGACCCACAAGAATTGATTGTTGCCGATGCTGTTTTCCATGATGAAGCCTTACGACCTTTGTTCAATATTTTAGGGCGAATTGTTGTTCCACAGGCCGCAAGTCTTTTTGATAGCGCGATGGCTGAACGCAATATTTGCGATTATTTCAAATTGCATACTTTGGAAGGTCTAGCCGATTATAGTCGTGTAGAGCTTTCTGCAATTTCTGCGGCTATACGCTATGTTGAAAAAACGCAAATCAATGAACGTCCCCCTCTTATGCGCCCAGAGCGTGAAGACGAAGGTTCATCACTCTTTATCGATCCGGCAACCCGTATCAATCTGGAACTTACGCGGACATTATCCGGTCAGCGCGATGGCAGTTTGATGAAAGCGATTGATCGTACCGTGACAGGTGGTGGCGCAAGACTGTTGAGTGAACGCTTGATGGCACCTTTAACCTCACCAAACGCAATTGAGGAACGGCTGGATTCTGTGGCGTTTTTTCTCAATGATATGCGCTTGGCTGATGCCTTGCATGTGAGTTTGAAAAGTGCGCCAGATATGCCACGGGCATTGTCTCGTCTGGTTTTAGGACGTGGTGGGCCAAGAGATATGGCCGCTATTCAACGGGGGCTAGAAACAATAGGCGAAATGACCGAGCTGCTTGATGGTGCTTTGTTGCCGCAAGAACTGAATGACGCCAGAAATATTCTTGCTCAATTGCCTGTTAGTCTCGATGACCATCTCAATAGGCTGCTTGCTGATGAACTCCCATTGTTAAAACGTGACGGTGGCTTTGTTCGTGCAAATTACAATAGTGAGCTTGATGAACTACGCACCTTAAGAGATGAATCGCGGCGTGTGATTGCCGAATTACAAGGGCGATATGCTGAAGAGACCGGTGTCAAAGCACTGAAAATCCGCCATAATAATATTCTTGGTTATTATATTGAGGTGACGGCGCTTCAAGCACCAGCCTTAACCGATAGTGTCGAAGCAAAAGGACGTTTTATTCACCGTCAAACCATGGCAAATGCCATGCGTTTTACGACAACAGAATTGGCCGAACTTGAAAGTCGTATAGCCAATGCTGCTGATCGTGCGTTGACAATTGAACTTGAACTTTTTGACGCTTTGGTTGAAGAAATAGCAGCATATGCCGATTATATCCGCAAAGCATCGCAGGCACTTGCAACATATGATGTTTCTGTAGCACTCGCGCGATTGGCCGAAGAACAGGGATATTGTCGTCCGAAAGTTGACCAATCATTAAACTTTAATATCGTTGGTGGGCGTCATCCCGTGGTGGAGCAGGCTTTGCGCAAGCAGGCAGAAATGCCCTTTGTTGCCAATGACTGTAATCTATCGCCAAAAGGTGGCGATAAATATGGCGCAATTTGGTTGTTGACTGGCCCGAATATGGGGGGGAAGTCCACATTCTTAAGACAAAATGCCCTCATTGCGATAATGGCGCAGATGGGGTCATTTGTTCCGGCGGGATCTGCTTATATTGGTGTTATTGACCGTCTCTTTAGTAGGGTCGGCGCATCAGACGATTTGGCGCATGGACGATCGACTTTTATGGTCGAGATGGTTGAAACAGCAACAATATTGAATCAGGCTGGTGAGCGGTCTTTGGTGATATTAGATGAAATTGGCCGCGGTACATCTACCTTTGATGGTTTGTCCATTGCTTGGGCATCTATTGAATATCTGCATGAAGTTAATCATTGCCGTGCTATCTTTGCAACCCACTTTCACGAAATGACAGCTTTAACTGAAAAACTCAAACGTCTTCATAATGTTACGATGAAGGTAAAAGAATGGGATGGCGAAGTTGTTTTTCTGCACGAAGTTGGAAATGGTGCGGCAGACAGATCATATGGCGTACAGGTTGCGAAATTGGCAGGCTTGCCCGATGCTGTTCTTGCTCGGGCAAAAGATGTTTTGCATCAATTAGAAGAAGGCGAAATGGCGGGAAAAAGTAGCAAATTGATAGATGATTTGCCGCTTTTTTCTGTAACCTTGCAACAGACAGCACAAAAAACAGGTGATGCAATTTCTTTGGTTGAAGAAGCTTTGAGTAAAATAAATCCAGATGATCTTTCCCCCAAGGAAGCTTTGGAAGAACTCTATAAGCTTAAACAGATTGGTACAGCCAATAAGCAGAAGCATTAAAGATTGCAATTTTAGGGAATTAGGCGTGATAGGATTGAAAAAGCGCACTAATTCCCATTCCGCCGCCAATGCCCATTGTTGCAAGACCCAAACTGTTTTTTTCAATCTGTTTCATTTGATTGAAAAGACGTGTGACAAGAATGGCACCAGAAGCCCCAAACGGATGCCCAAGGGCAATTGCTCCGCCTTGGCGATTAATGGTGTCAGGGGCAATCTGCATTACATCAAGCGAGGCTAAAACCTGCGCTGCAAATGCTTCATTGAATTCAATAACGGATACATTTGATAGATTAAACGCGCTTTGGCGTTCAAACAATTTACGGGTTGCACCAACAGCACCCATACCAGCAAAATTGGGATCAACACCCATAACTGCGCTATCGATAAATAATAGCCCATAAGTCGCAGCAAGAACTTTTGCTTGGGCAAGCGAAGTTACGATAACAAGGCATGCGCCATCATTGATTGGGCAAGAATTTCCAGCAGTTACTGTTCCGTCTTTTTGAAATACCGGCTTTAATCGGGATAAAGTTTGTAAATTGAGGTTTGGACGGGGACAATCGTCAGCGGCAAATAAACCTTTTGGGGTTTCGATCGGGATAATTTCATCGCGATAACTGCCAGTTTTTTGCGCATGAATTGCTCTTTCATGGCTTTGTAAGGCAAAAGCATCCTGTCTTTGTCTGGAAATACCATAATGGTTTGCAATATTTTCAGCTGTCATTCCCATATCCGGGTCGCCGATAGTTTCCGGAGAAAATTGGGCACGGCTAAAAAATTGTGGCAATTCGCCCGGCTTTTTGGGTTTTTTGACGCGCCAAGGTGCTGTTGAAACACTTTCTGCGCCACCGGCAATATATATACTGCCAGCACCTGCTTGAATGAGGCGGCTTGCCAATACAATTGCCTCAAGCCCAGAACCACATTGCCGATCGATGGTTTGTCCCGCTATTTCCACTGGCAAGTTGGCAGTAAGTGCCGCAAGTCGGGCAAGATTGCCTCCGCCTCCAGCGGCATTGCCTATAATCACATCGTCAATCATTTGACCATTAATGCCAGTGCGCTGCAACAATGCTTTGATAAGAGGGGCAATGAGATGCTCGACTTCAACAGTATTTAGGGCAGCAAATGCCCGTGCTATTGGTGTTCTGACAGCAGCAAGAATGACAGGTTGTCGTTGTTCGTCGATCATTATAGTCTTTCAATATTTTTTGCGTGCTGGTTTATCATAAGTTCCAGTTGCGCACGTGCAATCTTGCCGCTCCATGTCATAGGCCATGTTTCAATACGAAAAAAATCTTTCGGAATCTTATATCGTTCAAGTACTGTAAGGCATAATTGTTGTAATTGTTTAGCCGAAAGGTCGTGGTTTTGAGAAAATTCCACAATGCCCACCAGTCGTTGCCCATATATCGCATCTGATAGTCCTAAAGCGACAGCTTCCTTTATTCCGGTAAGTTTCTTTAATGCGGTTTCTATTTCAGCAAGATAGATATTATTCCCTCCGGAAATAATCATGCCGCCGGCACGCCCCATGACAAAAATATTGTTGCGATCATCCATCATGCCAAGGTCACCAACAGTGGCGCCATGACGGGTTTTTACGAAGGATTCGCTATTGTCACCCCATAAATAACCAGAAGCAATCAATGCGCTGTCAACATAGATTGTACCAATTGTTCCGTTTGGACAAACATTTCCCTCATTGTCGCGAATGGTAACAGCTACACGTGGAAATGGCTTTCCAACTGGTGACATTATGCCACCAGTATCAACACTCTCTGGCGTCATTTCATTGACAGCTATGAAGCTTAATTCGGAAGCACCATAATATTGATAGATTTTGGCATTTGGAAACAGGAAACGTGCATCGGATAAGTGTTGCCTATCAAATTTTGATGCACCAGTAATTAATTGCGCAAGACGCGGGAAAACCATAGTGTTGGCTTTTGCAAATTCTGCCAACTTTGGCAACATTGTCGGAACACCGACAAAACGGTCAACATCTGCAAGATAATGCGTGACGCGTCTGACAGAAAACTTATCAAGACCATAAAATGTTTGGCCACAATCCAACGCTTCAACCAAGGCATAAAGCGTTACACCATGAGCCATTGGGCCTGGTGCTAAAACATTTTGTTCCGGCTTTAGCGAGAAGAAAGATTGCCCATCTTCAAGCGATCTTCTCCAACTTTCACGTGTTCTAATAAAAGCTTTGGGGAGACCAGTTGTACCGGATGTGAAGCCTATAAAAAACGGTGTTTGCGGTAAATCACAATCGACATAATCACTTACAGTATTGGTCAAGAAATCATCGTAAGAAGAGTGTTCACCAAGGTCATGATCCACGGTGAGAAGTTGCAGATTTTCATTACGAATGATCTTGGCAATATCACTATTTTCAGTTTCACATATTGTGAGATCCGGCTGCAAACGTCTGATAATTTCTCTCATTTGGGAGAGGGGTGTTTCAACAGAAAGAACCGCAACACAATTGGGGCTTGATGATGCACCGGCAAAAATTTCAGCAAACTGGTGATGATTGGGCAGTATCATTAAAACCAGACGACCATTTTCTGGAATACCAAATTTCCCGTTGGGTTTGGTTTTTATCGTCGTTAAGGCACGGCGGAAGTTTTCAGCGCGTTGATATAGCGTGCTATAATTTATGGTGTGGTTATTAAATATTATAGCAATTTTTTCTGGTCGATATGTTGCGTGGTGTTTCAATGCATTGATGATGGGCATCAATCCCTCGCAAAAATAATATTAAAACTTGCTAGAAAATAGCGTTATTGCAATCACAATAATTAAATGAATTGAAGGCTTATCCATGAAGTATTTATCATGGATAAGCCCATTGAATAATCTTAAATTTGACGAACTGCCCCCTTGGAAGCAGACGTTGTCATGGCTGCATAAGCCCGTAATGCTTTGGTTATCTTGCGTTTGCGGACTTCTTCTGGTTTCCACGCTTTGTCACCTTTTTTCATCATGGCGTCACGACGTGTTTCAAGTTCCTTGTCATCAACAGCAAGATGGATTTTACGGTTAGGAATATCGATTTCAATAATATCCCCTTCTTCCACCAATCCAATTGTTCCGCCTTCTGCTGCCTCTGGCGAAACGTGCCCAATGGATAAGCCCGATGAGCCACCAGAAAAGCGTCCGTCTGTAATCAAAGCACAGGCTTTACCCAATCCTTTGGATTTTAGATAACTGGTAGGATAAAGCATTTCTTGCATGCCTGGTCCGCCGCGTGGTCCTTCATAACGAATAAGGACAATATCACCCGGTTTGATCTTGCCATTCAAAATGCCAACCACGGCCGAATCCTGACTTTCAAAAATACGGGCAGGGCCATTAAACTTCAAAATGGATTCATCAACACCAGCAGTTTTAACAATACAACCATCGACTGCTAAATTACCATAAAGAACAGCCAATCCGCCATCTTTTGAATAGGCATGGTCAACATCACGAATAATACCTTTTTCACGATCCAGATCAACCGTTTCATAGCGCCGTGATTGACTAAAAGCTGTTTGTGTTGGAACACCACCAGGCGCTGCGCGGTAAAATTCGTGTACATTGGGGTCATTTGTCTGCTTGACATCCCACCGGCGCAACGCATCTTTCAACGTCGGTTCATGAACAGTATAGACAGATGTGTTAATCAAGCCTGCACGATCCAGTTCACCCAGAATTGCCATGACACCGCCAGCGCGATGGACATCCTCCATATGAACATTGGCAACAGCAGGGGCAACTTTACAAATAACTGGAACATGGCGTGATAACCGGTCAATATCTGCCATAGTGAAATCTAGTTCAGCTTCTTGTGCAGCGGCTAGAAGATGCAAAACAGTATTGGTTGAACCACCCATGGAAATATCTAATGTCATGGCATTTTCAAATGCTTTTAAAGACGCAACCGAGCGCGGAAGAACTGTTTCATCGTCTTTTTCATAGTAGCGCTTGGCTAGCTCAACAATACGTTCACCGGCTTCTTCAAACAGGCGCTTACGGTCGGCGTGTGTTGCAAGTGTAGAGCCATTTCCGGGCAGAGAAAGCCCTAATGCTTCCGTCAGACAATTCATTGAATTTGCCGTGAACATTCCAGAGCATGAACCACATGTCGGGCAAGCTGAACGCTCCATTTCGGCAATTTCCGCATCGCTATTATGATCATCAGCGGCTGCAATCATGGCGTCAACCAAATCAACTGAAAGCTTTTGACCTTTCCAGTCAATTTTTCCAGCTTCCATTGGGCCACCAGAAACAAAAATAGTGGGAATATTCAGCCGCAAAGAGGCCATCAACATTCCGGGGGTAATTTTATCACAATTGGAAATACATACCAAAGCATCGGCACAATGTGCATTGACCATATATTCAACGGAATCTGCAATAATTTCACGAGATGGCAAGGAATAAAGCATGCCATCATGGCCCATAGCAATACCATCATCGACAGCAATCGTGTTGAACTCTTTTGCCACGCCACCTGCTTTTGCAACCGCTTGCGCAACCAGTTGTCCGAGGTCTTTTAAATGCACATGACCCGGCACAAATTGTGTAAATGAATTGGCAATCGCAATAATCGGCTTACCAAAATCTCCGTCTTTCATTCCTGTGGCACGCCATAAGCCACGGGCACCGGCCATATTACGACCATGCGTAGAGGTTCTTGAGCGATAAGGAGGCATTTTAAATTTCCTTGAATAATTCCAATCTGCATGTGTTGTGCCGCAGACAACTTATAAACGCAAGGCTTTTAATACCCTATTACAGAAGTTGTGCTATCACTTTTTGCTTATAATTAGAAAGAAATATATGGGTTATACGCAATATTATTTCGCGGTGTCTGGCCACTTTTCATAGTAAATAAGCTCTTTGAGCGGTACGCGCTTACGCCAACCTTTTTGTTCCAATTCGGGGCTATCATAAAAGTGGCTAACATAGCCAACACAAAGATAGGCGATAATTTCTATATTATCCGGTATATTCAATAATTTTCGTAAATTCGGTTCATGATAGATAGATACCCAACCGACACCAATATTTTCGGCGCGTGCTGCCAACCATAAATTTTGCACAGCACACACACAACTATAGGCCGACATTTGCGGATTATGAAAACGCCCCAATCCAGTATTGCCGTCACGTGATTTATCACAAGTGACAACAATATTAAGCGGTGCTTTGGTGATGCCTTGAAGTTTTAACTGATGATAGAGTTGCTTTTTTTCATCGTCAAAAATTGCTGCTTCCTGCTGTTGGGCATGTGTGAAAATATCTTTTACCTGATTTTTAACAGCCTCGTCGCGAATGAGTATAAAATTCCATGGTTGCTGGAAACCAACAGACGGAGCATTATGGGCAGCGTCAAGCAGGCGCATAACGACATCTTCACTCAAAGGTTGAGGCAAAAATTCGTCACGCACATCGCGCCGCTCATAAATGATCTTGTAGATATCGTCCAACATGAAATTAGATGTCCAGTTTCTGATTGATGTAGATGGAAAAATATTAATCACTACGACGGCAACAATGAGACCACATTGTTTCAGAATAAACACTTTATAAGCGATAAATTCTATCAATCAAGTTTGTAACAAAATAGGTCAGATTGCTATTTTATGGACGGAAAGCGGGTTTGTAAATGAACGCCAATTATGTATGTTAATTGATATTGTCATTTGATAAGAAACCAGAGTTGATTGAATAATTTTTCTCCAAGTCCTCTAAAATATTCCTAATCTGTGAGATGGGATTTTCGCGAATAGACTTTGATAGAGTTTTATTCGTTTTATTTTTGAACGCCGAGATAAAAAAATCCCATGAATTTTCGGTAAATATTAAGTTGATGTTTTCTGGGACTTCAGTTTCTCCCGTTTTTGATCCAATTAACATTTTATTGTGAGATATTGGGCAATAAACTGTGTCAATGTCGTCCAGAGAAGACAATATCAGCGAATTATATTGAGATCCTTCACGGCATACCGATATGCAATCAGGAAGTACAAAATATTCATCGGTTTTTTTTATAGACCATTTGAACGGTTTTAGTCTGTTTGTATATTCAGTTATATTGTAAAACTTTTCATTAATAATACTATTAGCAATGTCATTGTGAGAATTTTTTAAAATAATATCAAGCGTATCAAATGAATCATCGAGTAAGTATATTAATAAATAGGTAATTTCATCGATATTAGGAATAAGTACGTTTGAAATAAAATAGTTTTTTATGAGTTCTATTTCAAATTCATTGTGATAGGGAAAATACTCCTTTATTTTTTTGTTAATTGCGATTGGAAACAGGCCATGTGGCTGCGATAGATCCTTCAGAATTGAACTCTTTAAATTATTTTTATTACATATGATTGATTTCAATGTTTTTAGACCAATTTTCATAGCGCTGGCGGTAAATTGACGGAGATGATCATTTCGAAATATTAGATGAGAAATTAAACGAGCGGGAAGAATAGGATCTATTTGTTGTCCAACATCGGATGATTGAAGTTGTGATAAAATTGGTGCGATTGTTCTTTCTTCATGTTCTGTAATTTTATCATCCAGATTATGATTGATTTCATCGTCTTCAATATAGGAATAGAAATATCGCTTTGCAGGCGCGTCATTGATGCCACTGCTATAGGGATCTTTTTGGTAGCGATAAAACCATATCTTGGGATTTTTTGTTTCAGGATTTTCCGAGAAATATTTTACAAATAATCTTGGGATAAAATGTTGCTTCTTCCCAGCCATGTTATTTTCCTTACCGTGGCATTATTCGGGTTGGATTTTAGCTGAAAATAAAACAGCTGATAAATAACTGAAAATATCGGCTGAGAAATAAAGAATTCCAATTAAAGAAATAACACGGCAAAATCTTGTTGAATATGAGATTCTTGAAAAATGGTGGAGCTAAGCGGGATCGAACCGCTGACCTCTTGCATGCCATGCAAGCGCTCTCCCAGCTGAGCTATAGCCCCATCAGAAACATAAGATAATTGAAACTCTTATAAAAGAAACAATTACCCGATGCGGCTTCTTAAAATGACAGAAGCAGAAGATCAAGAGGGAATTTGCAATCTTTATAAAAAGAAAGCATCTTCCCTCTATAAAATATTAGATGTCGTCGTCTTTGTGGACTTTGTTGCCACCAGTGATAATGCCACTTACATCATCATCTTCGTCGTCTTCATCGTCTGGCAAGAATGCGTCATCATCATCATCGCCAAGGTCAACATCATCATCGCCCATATCAGGAATGTCGTCATCACCCTTGGCTTCATCATCGGCATCTTCAAGCGAGATAAATTCTGGCTTTTCAAGTGCTGTATCCAGCTCTTCTGTCTCTGTATCTTCATCATCTTCACCTTTGGCTTCAGCTGAAGCTTCAAAGTATGAGCGAGGATAGGATAAGCCAGTATAAGGTGACACAATCGGATCCCGATTGAGGTCATAGAATTTTTTACCCGTTTCTGGGTCAATACGTTTGGTTCCAAGTTCAGGTTTTGCCATGGACCGAGCCTCTTTGGTTGGTCGGATTGTTTCAACTTGTAAAACAAATCAAAACAAACACGTGCCTGTTATGTATTTTTCACGATAGGTTACAAACCAGATCATAGAAAAAATACGTTTTGGTTTCATTAAAAAACTGTTTTAGGTGCTTAAGCGCAAAATAATGCTTTTGTCAAAGATAAACAATGCCAATGCTAACCATTTTAGTGCGCAGCGTGACATTTTTCCATGACGTATAGAAAACCATATGTTAAAAACGCGCTATTTCCTTTGCAAATAATAGAAAAGTTGCCATGCATAAATCAATATCGGCCAAGGCCAGCAAATCTTCAGCTCTTTCCGGAAAAATACGGATTCCCGGTGACAAATCAATTTCGCATCGTGCGTTGATGTTTGGCAGCTTGGCAAATGGTCAGACACGCATAACAGGGTTGCTGGAAGGCGAAGACGTTCTTCATACTGCTCAAGCCATGCAGGCAATGGGCGCAAAAATACAAAAAGAAAAGGATGTCTGGCTTATTAATGGTACGGGCAATGGCTGCTTGTTGGAAGCCGAAAAGCCGTTGGATTTTGGTAATGCAGGGACAGGTGCAAGACTCACCATGGGGTTGGTTGGTAGCTACGCTATGAAAACAAGTTTCATTGGCGATGCCTCTCTGTCAAAGCGCCCCATGGGACGAATTCTTGATCCTTTAAGACTTATGGGCGTGCAGGTGGAAGCCAGTGAAGGTGATCGGTTGCCGTTAACCTTATGGGGTGCAGTGACACCCAACCCGATAACTTACCGTGTTCCTATGGCGTCTGCGCAAGTTAAATCCGCGGTTCTGCTTGCAGGGCTCAATACGCCAGGCATTACAACAGTGATTGAACCGATAATGACCCGCGATCATACCGAAAAAATGCTTGTTGGTTTTGGTGCTGATCTGGAAGTGGAAACAGATGCCGAAGGCGTGCGGTATATCCATTTGCAGGGGCAGGGCGAGTTAGAAGGACAAAATATTGATGTCCCCGGCGACCCGTCATCAGCTGCCTTTCCTCTAGTGGCAGCACTCATTGTTGAAGGATCAGACATTACCATTGAAAATGTTCTGCTTAACCCAACACGAACTGGACTTATCCAGACACTTCTGGAAATGGGGGCAGATATTACATTTTTAAATGAGCGGCAGACGGGCGGAGAAGATGTGGCGGATATTCGCGTGCGCTTTTCACACCTGAAAGGTATTAAAGTGCCGAAAGAACGTGCGCCTTCTATGATTGATGAATATCCAATTCTTGCAGTGGCTGCTGCATTTGCCGAAGGGCAAACAATTATGGAAGGGATAGAAGAATTACGCGTTAAAGAGTCCGATCGTCTTTCTGCAGTTGCCAATGGTCTAAAAGCAAACGGCATTGAATGTACAGAAGGAAAAGATTTTTTAATTGTTACGGGCTCCCCAGAAGGCAAACATCTTGGTGGCGGCACGGTTACAACGCATCTCGACCATCGTATAGCAATGAGCTTTCTTGTTTTCGGTCTAGGCAGTGAAAAACCGGTGACAATTGATGATTACCGCATGATTGCAACAAGCTTTCCTGAATTTATGGATCTTATGGCAAAATTGGGAGCAAAAATCGCATGAAGCCGTTTGTTATTGCAATTGATGGACCTGCAGCTTCTGGAAAGGGAACTCTAGCCCGTAACCTTGCAACGCATTATCATCTACCCCATCTTGATACTGGTCTGACCTATCGGGCAGTTGCCGATGCGCTGTTAAAGGCAAATGAGCCGCTCGATAATGAAAACACCGCCATTAAAATTGCAAAATCACTGGATTTTTCGCAACTTGATCCTGACCATCTTTCCAATAATGAAATTGGAGAAGCAGCTTCAAAAGTTGCTGTTATGCCGGGATTGCGGGAAACATTGGTTGCGGTGCAAAGACAATTTGCTGAACAAACAAATGGCGCAGTTCTTGATGGCCGCGATATTGGAACGGTTGTTTGTCCTGATGCATCGGTAAAGCTTTACATAGTAGCTTCGCCAGAAGCGAGAGCCGAGCGGCGTTATCGGGAGATTTTATCCAAGGGTAAAACAGCGGATTATGACAAGATATTGGCTGATCTCATTCAACGTGATGAGCGTGACATGAATCGCAAACAAAGTCCATTAAAGCCAGCACCGGATGCGCACTTGCTTGATACAACAAAATTGAGTATAGAAGGCGCGTTTAAGGCTGCTTGTGCGGTGGTTGATACCGTCCTTGCACAAAGAGGCGAATAACAGTTTTGTATTTTTTCCGGCCTTGCGCCGAAATAGTCTGCATAAATTGCAGGTGGCTTGGAAAGAATACCATTTTAACACTAACCCGGCGCTCGTGCCTATTAACGGGCACATTTTCAGGAGTTTCTATGTCACAATACAATCCCACAACAGCGGATTTCGAAGCCCTTTTAGCTGAATCCTTGCAAACAAATGATCTTGCAGAAGGTTCGGTTGTTAAAGGCCGTATCATCGCAATTGAAAAAGATATGGCAATCATTGATGCCGGTCTTAAGGTTGAAGGCCGTATTCCTCTCAAGGAATTTGGTGCGAAAGGTAAAGACGGTTCATTGAAGCCAGGCGATGAAGTCGAAGTTTATGTAGAACGCATCGAAAACGCTATGGGTGAAGCCGTTCTTTCACGCGAAAAAGCTCGTCGTGAAGAGAGCTGGGTTCGTTTGGAAGAAAAATTCAATGCGGGTGAACGCGTTGATGGTGTTATCTTCAGTCAGGTTAAGGGTGGCTTTACAGTTGACCTTGATGGCGCAGTTGCTTTCTTGCCGCGCAGCCAGGTTGATATCCGTCCAATCCGTGACGTAACACCTTTGATGCATAATCCACAGCCTTTTGAAATTTTGAAAATGGATCGCCGTCGTGGCAACATCGTTGTTTCACGTCGTACAGTGCTTGAAGAAAGCCGTGCAGAACAACGGTCTGAAATTGTTCAAAACCTTGAAGAAGGTCAAGTGGTTGAAGGCGTTGTTAAAAACATCACAGATTATGGTGCATTCGTTGATCTTGGTGGCATTGACGGCCTATTGCACGTTACCGATATGGCATGGCGTCGTGTTAACCATCCGTCTGAAATCCTTACAATTGGTCAGACAGTAAAAGTTCAAATTATCCGTATCAATCAGGATACACATCGTATTTCTCTGGGCATGAAACAGCTTGAAAGCGACCCATGGGAAGGCATCAGTGAAAAATATCCAATTGGTAAGAAGATTAAAGGCGCTGTTACCAACATCACAGACTACGGTGCTTTTGTTGAGATTGAACCAGGTATTGAAGGCTTAATCCACGTTTCAGAAATGAGCTGGACCAAGAAGAATGTTCACCCAGGAAAAATCCTTTCTACATCTCAGGAAGTAGAGGTTGTTGTTCTTGAGGTTGATCCTTCCAAGCGTCGTATTTCTCTTGGCCTCAAGCAGACATTGGAAAATCCATGGACAGCATTTGCTGCTAAATTCCCTGTTAATTCCATCGTTGAAGGTGAAGTCAAGAATAAGACTGAATTTGGTCTGTTCATTGGCCTTGAAGGCGATGTTGACGGTATGGTTCACTTGTCAGATCTTGATTGGAACCGTCCTGGTGAACAAGTCATCGAAGAATACAACAAGGGCGATGTTGTTAAAGCTGTTGTTCTTGATGTTGATGTCGAAAAAGAACGTATTTCTCTTGGTATCAAGCAACTCTCTGGCGATAAAGTTGGCGAAGCTGTTGCTGCCGGCGACTTGCGCAAGGGCGCTGTCGTAACATGTGAAGTAACAGCTGTTCATGACAATGGTATTGATGTGAAATTGGTTGACCATGATTTGGAAACAACCATTCGTCGTTCAGACTTGTCGCGTGATCGTGATGAACAACGTCCAGAGCGTTTCACAGTTGGCCAGAAAGTTGATGCTCGCGTAACAGCTTTTGATAAAAAGACACGTAAGCTCACAGTGTCGATCAAGGCATTGGAAATCGCAGAAGAAAAAGAAGCTGTTGCCCAATATGGCTCAACAGATTCAGGCGCTTCACTCGGCGATATTCTTGGTGCAGCTTTGAAAAAACAAGAACAGGAATAATTCTGTTTCTATAAAGCATGAATGCAATAATGCATTTATTGTCTTTGTAATTGAGAAAGCCTATCTTTTTAGATGGGCTTTTTTATTGGGGATAGTGCTATAAAATTAGAGATAATCCTCGCTAGGAGCTAGGAGCTAGGAGCTAGGAGCTAGGAGCTAGGAGCTAGGAGCTAGG
>CAMLCZ010000011.1 GCA_946478665.1 uncultured Bartonella sp.
AGCTAGGAGCTAGGAGCTAGGAGCTAGGAGCTAGGAGCTAGGAGCTAGGAGCTAGGAGCTAGGAGCTATTCTAACGGCTTTATTTGCGTGCTTCAAATACTTTAAAGCCATTTTGCTCTTCTAACACAAGAATTTTGCGGAAAAGTTTGTTCAAGCTGGCTTCATAAGGTAATTGCCTGTTTGCAACCATAAGGAGACAGCCGCCCGGCTTCAAACGTTGTGCTGCAACTTCTATAAATTTTTGCCCAAGAGAAACATCGGCCGCGCGCCCCTCATGAAATGGCGGATTTGATATAATGGTATCATATATTTCTGAAATTGGTTCTTTAGTAATATCGTGCCAAAAATATTGAATAGGAATATCCTTATTCAATGAACCTAAATTATTTTTGGCAGCCTGCAATGCGCGATAATCTGCTTCATACAAATCAAGATGGGTTATTTTCTCTGACAGAGTTATGGCTTCACAAGACAGATATCCCCACCCTGCCCCGAAATCTGCTGTCTTGCCGAAAACGACTTTTCGAAGATAATTTGTGAGCATGACAGAACCGCTATCAACACGACCATGCGAGAACATTCCAACTTCTGTTGAAAACTTGTCATCAAATATTTCTTGTTTTATTCGTAGCGAAGCTATCAATGCCGTATCAAGCTGTTCTGGCGCTTTTAACCAAAAAACCGACCCATGGTTTTTTGACAATTTTCCGTCAATAGGGACAATATTGTTTATCCATTTGAACATGGATTGAACACCGAGATTTTTTTCGCCAGCAATAATAATCGTACCGCCTGTTTTTACCGACAATAAAAGATCAATAAACCTGTTCTGATTAAGCCCTTTATGTTTGCCAAGCTGTAATAAACCACCATCACATTGCTGAAAGTTTTCTGGCAATATGGGTAGACAATTGAAACCGCTTTGTTTCAAATTTAAAAAATCTGAACGCCATGGTTGGATATTCAAAAGAATTGGTTTCCATACATTATCGGGAATTTCATTTAATCCTAATGATACCCACGTCTCACCCGATTGCGGAAATTCCAAAATAGTTTGTGCAAACGGCAAGAAAACAGACATATCAACACCCAATATCTTCAGCTCAATTTAGTGAACATATCACTATAGTTATCTTATCCAGTTTTAAAAAATGCCTGCAATTAATCAATCATGATTGATTATCTTCTGATATATAACAAACCGCTTAAATTTTCTAAATTCCATCAACAAGCAATTAAGGCCTAAAAATCACAAGGCTTTGCAACCCGCTAAACGGTTGCATGACATGATAACTTCATTGTTTTATTGATGCTATGTCTTTTGAAAAACTGGATAGATTTAAAAGAAAAAAGCCGCTCGTTTGAGCGGCTTTTTATCAAACCAATAAATTATTCTTTATCGGTGGTCTTTTTACGACGACGTTTCTTTTCTGGTTTGTCACCTGTTTCGCCGTGATCTTTGTCTGCATTGTCAGATTTGTCTGCGTGATCACCATCGTCAGCCTTAGGAGCTTCCTCACGTGGAATCTCTTTACCTGTTTCCTGATCGACAACTTTCATGGACAAACGAACTTTGCCGCGTTCATCAAAGCCCATCAACTTGACCCAAACCTTCTGACCTTCCTTAACCACATCAGTGGTCTTGGCAACACGGTCAGCAGCCAATTGAGAAATATGAACGAGGCCATCGCGTGGGCCAAAGAAGTTAACAAACGCACCGAAGTCTGCTGTTTTTACAACTGTACCTTCGTAAATCTGGCCAACTTCAGGTTCATCAACAATGGAGTGGATCCAACGCTTAGCAGCTTCAATTGTCTTAGCATCTGAAGAAGCTATCTTGATTGTGCCGTCATCTTCGATATTGATTTTTGCACCAGTCTGTTCGGTAATTTCACGAATAACTTTACCACCAGAACCGATAACATCGCGGATCTTGTCAACTGGAATGGTCATCATCTCGATACGAGGAGCAAATTCACCCAGCTCGGCACGAGCGCCGGTTAGTGCTTTTGCCATTTCACCCAAGATATGGATACGGCCTTCTTTAGCCTGATCCAAAGCAACCTTCATGATATCTTCTGTGATACCATTGATCTTGATGTCCATCTGCAAAGAGGTAACACCATTTTCTGTTCCAGCCACTTTGAAATCCATATCGCCGAGGTGATCTTCATCACCTAGAATATCGGACAGAACAGCGTAGCGCTCACCTTCCTTGATAAGCCCCATAGCAATACCAGCCACCGGACGCTGCAATGGTACGCCTGCGTCCATCAATGCCAGCGATGTGCCACATACTGTTGCCATTGATGAAGAACCATTCGATTCCGTAATTTCCGAAACAGCACGGATTGTGTAAGGGAAACTTTCTGGCGAAGGCAACATTGGATGTATTGCGCGCCATGCAAGCTTACCATGCCCAATTTCACGACGACCCGGCGAACCAATACGTCCCGTTTCACCAACAGAAAAAGGCGGGAAATTATAATGGAGAAGGAATGTTTCTTTATACATTCCTGTCAATGAATCGATATATTGTTCGTCTTCACCGGTACCCAACGTTGCAACAACAACAGCCTGTGTTTCACCACGGGTGAAGAGTGCTGAACCGTGTGTGCGTGGCAATACACCAACTTCCGAATAGATAGGACGAACTGTTTTGAGATCGCGTCCATCAATTCGGCTGCCTGTATCAAGAATATTCCAACGAACGATTTTTGCCTGCAGATGTTTGAAAACAGTTGCGATTTCTTCCGCATTATATTCCGGATCTTCTTCACCTTCCGGAATAAATTCGTCTTCCACCTTGGCTTTTACAGCATCAACGGCAGCATAACGTTCTTGTTTGTCTGTGATTTGATAAGCTTTCCGCAAATCTTTTTCAGCAAACTTGAGCATTTTCTTTTCAAGATCGCTAAGATCTTCTGGCACGAATTCACGAGGTTCTTTGGCAGCAACTTCAGCCAACTTAATGATCGCATCGATAACAGGTTGAAAACCATTATGACCAAAAACAACCGCCCCGAGCATAACATCTTCAGGCAATTCCTGTGCTTCAGACTCAACCATCAACACAGCATCAGATGTACCGGCCACAACCAAATCAAGCTTTGATTCCGGCATCTCGTCAATATTAGGATTAAGGACATATTGCCCATTGATATATCCTACGCGTGCGCCACCAATTGGCCCCATGAAAGGTACGCCAGAAAGTGTCAATGCAGCAGAAGCAGCAACCATTGAAAGAATGTCAGGGTTGTTTTCCAAATCATGCTGCAGAACTGTGACGATAACTTGTGTTTCGTTTTTATAACCATCTGCAAACAATGGGCGTATCGGACGGTCGATTAAACGCGAAATCAATGTTTCGCCTTCACTTGGGCGTCCCTCACGCTTGAAATAACCACCTGGAATTTTACCAGCGGCATAAGTCTTTTCCTGATAATTCACAGTAAGTGGAAAAAAATCTTGCCCGGGTTTTGCTTCTTTTTCTGACACAACCGTTGCGAGCACAATTGTTTCACCATATTTGGCAATAACTGCGCCATCTGCCTGACGGGCAACCTTACCCGTTTCCAGTGTCAATGGGCGACCTGCCCAATCAATCTCAACTTTATGAGTATTAAAAAACATTTCTTGTCCTTGATTAACCGTTAAAGGCCTTATGCCAATACGGTTTCATTTAACATATCGTTTGTCATGTCATGGGCAAGACAACTAGGCACATCGGGTTTCAAATCGTATAAAGCCGAGTGAAACTAGAAGTGACTGGCAATCCTGCCCCATGACGGTTCCATGTGTTTGGCAGTTTTTCAACTACCGATATATAAAGGCGAGAAACCATGAGATTTCCCGCCTTAATACTATTAGCGACGCAGACCGAGTTTTGTAATCAACGTTTGATAGCGTTGTGCATCGATACCGTTAAGGTAGTCAAGAAGACGACGACGTTGAGAAACGAGCTTCAAAAGACCACGACGAGAATGGTTATCTTTTTTGTGTGATTTGAAGTGTTCGGTCAGATTGGCAATACGTTCAGACAAAATAGCAACTTGCACTTCTGGCGAACCAGTATCACCTGCTTTTGTTGCGTATTCTTTGATTAAAGCCTGTTTGCGATCAGCTGTTATCGACATCGGTCATCCTTTCAAAATAAATTGGACATTAAAGACGCCCCAGCCGGGATGTCGTCCAGCGAGGGTCAGCGAAATAACAAGTGCCATAAGCACTTGCTAATAACGGCTATATACAGGAATTATCACGCGATTACTAGCCTGCTTATTGAAGAGCTTTCAACACAGAAGCAATCTTCTCCTAATTCTCTCAAGAAAACAGAGGTTTATTCCACTGACAAGTGCACCATTCCAGTTTTTGAATTTTCAGCTTCATTGCATCAAAAAGCGTTAACACGCGTGAAAAAGTTCAACTTGTTGGAGTTTTTAAAGTAAGAAATAGATGAACATTGTTCCGTTCATTTCTATCCTTTCAAAATCATATCCAATCATCATCAGGTATTTAGCGTTAGGCTCAAAAATTCCAGACTGTGCCAATATGAATAAATTCATCATTGTGCTAAAGATCGCCCTATAGTCTTGAATGTGTTATGCGTTATAGTGCGTATGTATTTTTCGCCCCCTTGCGACCAATTTAACACTCGCCTAAAGTGGTTTAGTAAGTTGGCAAATAATTTTAACTGAGGTTTTATGCAGCAAAAAAGTTCCACTCTTGCGCCGTTTAAGAGCGCTGCATTTAGAAGTCTTTGGTCTGCTACACTGGTATCCAACCTTGGAGGTTTGATACAAACTGTTGGTGCTGGTTGGCTAATGACCTTGATTACGACCTCGCATTCCATGGTTGGTTTGGTGCAAGGTGCGACAACGCTTCCTGTCGTTATCTTTTCGCTGATGGCGGGTGCGCTTGCTGATAACTTCAATCGTCGGCAGATTATGCTAACAGCACAGCTCATGATGATGGGGGTATCAATAGCACTTGCGATACTCACCTATATGGGCGTTATCACGCCATGGATATTATTGGCATTTACGTTTTTAATTGGTTGTGGGTCTGCAATTTATAACCCACCTTGGCAGGCCACTGTTGGCGATATCGTTCCAAGAGAAGATATTCCGGCTGCGGTCACGTTGAATAGCGTTGGGTTTAACCTGATGCGCAGTGTTGGCCCTGCTGCAGGTGGAGCAATTGTTGCGGCTTTTGGCGGTGCGGCGGCATTTGTTTTCAATGCCTTTAGTTATATTCCCCTTCTCACGGCCTTATTCCTATGGAAACCAAATTATACCGCCACAACACTGCCACGTGAACGCCTTGTCTTAGCTATGTCAGACGGCCTACGTTATGTTTCAATGTCACCGCATTTGATTAACATAATGATGCGGGCATTTATGTTCGGATTGGGCGCGATTTCTGTTTTAGCCTTGCTTCCTGTGGTTGCCAAAGAAATGCTTGGTGGTGGAGCCCTTGTCTATGGCACGTTGTTAGGGTGCTTTGGTATTGGTGCCATAGCAGCTGGCCTCATCAATTCAATGATCCGAAAAAGGTTTCGTTCGGAAACAATTATTGCCAGTTCATTTGTTGGCTTTGCTATATCATGCCTACTTCTGGCACTTAGCCACTCGGCAATATTGGCGCATATTGTGTTATTTCCTGCCGGAATGTGTTGGGTTCTGGCGTTATCGCTGTTTAATGTTTCTGTACAACTTTCAACACCCCGTTGGGTGGTCTCAAGAGCTTTGGCTCTTTATCAGACATCGTCCTTTGGTGGTATGGCTTTAGGCAGCTGGATTTGGGGGGCATTAGCCGATAATTATTCCCCAACTATTGCTTTGTTTGTTTGCTCGGCATTTCTTGTCTGTGGAGCAATTATGGGATTAAAATTTAAAATTTATGAAATCCCTAGCATTAATCTTGATCCACTGGATCAATTTCGCGAACCAGAATTGCACCTTGACCTAAAAGCACGCAGTGGTCCAATCATGATTATGATTGACTATGAAATTGAAGAAGAAGACCTTCCTGAATTTCTTGATACAATGGTCGTCAGAAGGCGGATCCGTTTACGTGATGGTGCACGACAATGGACACTGCTGCGAGATCTGGAACACCCCAACTGTTGGACGGAATCTTACCATATGCCAACTTGGGTAGATTATTTGCGGCACAACCATCGCCGCACAAAAGCCGATGCCGATGTAACTGAGAAACTAAACCAACTTAACCGCATTAAAGGCGGTATGAAAGTTCATCGAATGATCGAAAGGCATACAATTCCAGAAGTCAATGAAATGCATATTAAACATTCCCCCCATCATATCCATTAGATATGCGGGGATATGTTTGAAGGGGGGTGCCCCTTGATATATTCCGTTCGGCCTCAGCTGTATCACGCGACAACTGTTGATTAGCGTCCTTCAGTAGGCGTGATAACACAGTGATTATTAAGAACCATTGGCGACCATTCACCTATTTAAGGCGACGCAATACTAAATTTTGAGCCTAATCATGCCTCGTTAAGCAAGAAACAGCATGTATGTAGAAAGCAAGTAGCAGGGATCAACCTATCGTAAATACTCGCTTAGGCTTAAATTGTCCTTTTTCTATCATGCCGATCGCCAGAAGTTTTCCCTTTTGGGTAACGCAAACTTCATCTTCATCCACTGGTGCATCACGCCCACGTAGAATAACTGGATTACCCATTTTAACACGATGTGCTTGGTCATCGCTCAATGGATATTGCGGCAAAAACTCCAAAGCAGCGCCAGTTTCTATCAACAAATCATCAAGTGCTGAAAAATCCCGTACTGGAAGATTTCCGTCTTGATCTGGCTCACCTTTTTCTGGTGCCACACGCTCTAGCTCAGATAGCTCGACAAAATCATCTTCTGTAAACGGAGAAACTTCAATACGCCGCAACTCAGCAATATAACCATAACAGCCAAGTTTGCGCCCAATGTCACGTGCTAGCGAACGAACATAGGTTCCTTTACCACATTCAATTTCAAATACTGCATGACCTTCTGGAGTGATATCAATAAGCTCAAGACTATCAATCTCGACTTCACGCGCTGGAATTTCAATTTTTTCACCCTCGCGTGCTAGATCGTATGCACGGTTGCCATTTATTTTAATGGCAGAAAACTGGGGCGGCGTTTGCATGATGACGCCGACATATTCCGGCAATACAGCTAATATTTCCTCTTTAGTCGGGCGTTTATCAGATGTTTTGGTAACTTCACCTTCGAGATCATCGGTGTTGCGCTCTTCACCCCACGCAACATTGAACTGATAGACCTTTGTTCCATCCATAACATATGGCACAGTTTTCGTTGCTTCACCCAAGGCGATCGGCAACATTCCAGACGCCAAAGGATCCAATGTACCGGCGTGACCTGCTTTTTCGGCATTAAAAAGCCACTTAATTTTCGAGACCGCCTCTGTCGATCCCATACCTTTTGGCTTGTCTAGAATGACCCAACCAGATACAGGACGGCCTTTTTTCTTACGCTGACGCGCCATATTCAATTAATCCTTCTGCTCGTCATCATGATGCAGATCCCGCGCCACTTCGGGCGAACGGAGCAATGCATCAATTTTGGCAAAATTATCAAAACTTGTATCAATCCGAAAACGAAACTCAGGCATATATTTTAATTGACGTAATTCATGGGTAATTTCGCCACGAATAAAACGCGCATGATGGTTCAATGCCTTAACAATTTGGTCCCCATCTGCTTCAACCAAGGGAGCAATAAAGCATGTAGCGATCTTCAAATCTGCCGACATACGCACTTCTGTAACGGTCAATACAATGCCACTTAACTTCGGATCCATGATTGCGCCACGCTGGAAGATAGAAGCCAATGCATGGCGAACTTGTTCGCCAACACGTAACTGTCTTTGTGATGGACCTGCATGTTTCATTGCAAAATCAACCTTTTTCATTACTTCTACGAACAATTATCTGAATAGACTAAACAGCCGGTGATTTCATTTTTTAATGACTGGTGGACCAATTGATCGCAACACTCACATGAGATTTAATTTGCGGATAATTGTCATGGCTGTTCAAATTATGTCGGCTGTGCTTTGAAGCACAGCCGAACAAATTATTAAAGTGAACGACTAATCGTTTCAACGCGGAATGCTTCGATGATATCGCCTGCACGGATATCTTCGTAATTCTCGAAGGCCATACCACATTCTTGTCCAGCAGGCACTTCTGCAACTTCGTCTTTGAAACGTTTCAACGTCTTGAGCTTGCCTTCGTGAATAACAACATGATCACGAATAAGTCGTACACCCTCACCGCGTTCCATCTTACCTTCGGTAACACGGCAACCTGCAACTTTACCGACTTTCGAAATATTGAATACTTCAAGAATCTCGGCATTACCAAGGAAGGTTTCACGACGTTCTGGTGAAAGCATACCAGACATGGCAGCCTTAACATCATCAACCAGATCATAGATAATATTGTAATATCTAATCTCGATGCCTTGCGCATCTGCTGCATCACGAGCCTGCTTGTTCGCACGAACGTTAAAGCCAATAATTGCTGCGTTTGATGCCTCTGCCAAAGAAATATCACTCTCTGTAATTGCACCTGCACCAGCATGAACAATATGGGCACGAACTTCGTCATTGCCGAGTTTTTCAATCGCGGCGCAAATTGCTTCAACAGAACCTTGAACATCGGCTTTTACAACAAGCGGAAATTCTTTCATGCCACTTGTTTGCATACGATTCATCATCTGTTCGAGTGAACCGCGAGAACCAGCCTGTCTTGCAACAGCCTTTTCACGCGCAACACGCTGACGGTATTCAGCAATTTCACGAGCTTGCGCTTCGTTGCTAACAACTGCAAACCGGTCACCGGCCTGCGGTGTGCCTTGCATACCTAAAACCTCAACAGGCATTGATGGCGTTGCCGCTTTGATATGCTCGCCATGATCGTTGATAAGTGCGCGCACACGACCCCATTCATTACCGGCTACGATAATGTCTGATGGGTGCAATGTACCCTTTTGGATAAGTATGGTTGCAACAGCACCACGACCACGGTCAAGTTGTGCCTCGATAACAACACCTTCGGCTGTACGGTCTGGATCAGCCTTAAGATCA
The DNA here is from genome assembly GCA_946478665.1 of uncultured Bartonella sp. Classification (GTDB taxonomy): domain Bacteria; phylum Pseudomonadota; class Alphaproteobacteria; order Rhizobiales; family Rhizobiaceae; genus Bartonella. The sequence continues at coordinate 9,136 of CAMLCZ010000011.1, forward strand.
AGAATTTCAGCCTGCAGCAAAATCGCATCAAGCAATTTATCAATATTTTGACCTGTTTTGGCTGAAACTTCCACTTCCAGCACATCACCACCCATACTTTCAACGAACACTTCATGTTGCAAAAGTTCTGTCCGTACTTTTTGTGGATCTGCTGCTGGTTTATCAATCTTATTGATTGCAACAATAATCGGTACACCTGCAGCTTTAGCATGGTGAATGGACTCGATAGTTTGCGGCATGACACTGTCATCAGCAGCAACAACCAAAACCGCTATGTCGGTAACCTGCGCACCACGTGCACGCATTGCAGTAAAGGCAGCGTGTCCTGGTGTATCGATGAAGGTTATCTTCTGGCCTTTTTGCTCAACCTGATAAGCACCAATATGCTGGGTAATGCCACCTGCTTCACCAGCGACCACATTGGCATGGCGAATGGCATCAAGCAAAGATGTCTTACCATGGTCAACGTGACCCATAATGGTAACCACGGGTGGGCGAGACTTCAACTTTGTTGTATCGTCTGGAAGATTGAAAAGACCTTCTTCAACATCAGATTCAGCTACACGTTTAACCGTATGGCCAAATTCTTCTGCAATTAATTGCGCCATATCGGCATCAATCACATCACCCGGCTTCATCATCTGACCTTGTTTCATGAGGTATTTGATGACATCAACCGAACGTTCGGTCATACGTTGTGCCAATTCTTGAATTGTGATTGTCTCAGGTAAAGTCACTTCACGGGAAATCTTTTCACGTGGTTCCTGCATCTGTGACCGTTTGAACTTTTCTTGACGACGACGCATAGCAGCCATTGAACGGCCACGTGAATTGCCATCTTCATCAAGAGCACTGTTAAGTGTCAACTTGCTGCGACGACGTTCATCAGCACCTTTAACAACTTTTGGTGCGCGAACCTCTGGCTTGTTAGCGCCACCACTACGACGTGAACGTGGTTCTTCATCATCGTCATCATTGACTGGACGTTTCAAATTTTGTGGTGCGGGGCGAGGCTTAGCAACTGCTGGCGCTTCAACCGCGTTAGGCGCCACACGTTCAGCTGGCGCAGAGGCTGCAACTTTACGTGGTTCTGTCTTTTTTGCTTCAGCTTTTGCCGCTTCTGCAGCAGCGCGGGCTTTAGCATCTTCTTCTGCTTGTTTGCGCAAGAGTTCTTCGCGCTCTTTAGCACGCTGCTCTTCTTCCGCCTTACGACGCTTTGCGTCTTCTTCAGCAAGCTTACGTTCTTCTTCAGCACGAACACGTGCTTCTTCCAATGCACGCATACGTGCTTCCATCTCGGCGGAAGATAGATTATTCGGCGCAGATTTTTCCTGTGCTGGCGGTGGCGTTTCAACGCGCGGTTTAGCAGGCGCAACAACGCGTGGTTTTGTTACCGTTGTTGTTGTCGTCGTCGGCTTTGCCTCGACTTTTTCGTCAGGGCGTGTAATTTTACGCCGTTTTGTTTCCACAACGACCGCTTTTGTACGACCGTGACTGAAATTTTGCTTTACCGTGCTGGTTTCTACACCCGGGCGTTTCAAGGTCAGCGTCTTTTTTGCTGTTTTCTTGTCGTTATTATTTTCCGTCATTCCGTTTCCTTCACGGCCTCTACCGTCGTTTCTTCCGGTTCATTGCGCTTACCACCACGATAGGCGACTAATTTATGCGCCGTCTTGATGAACCCTTCTGCAGCCTGCACATTTAATAGAGCAGCATGTATCACATGATTATCACCAAAAGCCACACCCATTTCATCACTCGTAAACAAAGATAACACGGAAACATCTTTCCCGCTCGATGTTTTTGCCGCGTGAATGGCTTGGTCGATCTTACGCACCCCGTCATACGCTGCTTCTTTAGCATGCAAAACAAGACGCACTTGATGCGAACGTATTGCCGATTCTACCTTTGTGGAACCGAAAATAACCGCACCTGCCTTTCGTGCCATAGCAAGATTTCCAAGTGCCGCTTTCACCAAAAGTCTATCTACCAAATCTACAAGTTTGTCTTCTACAATGACATCTGCTTTCAAGCTTCTGGCAAATGCCTTGCGCTTGATTGCTTCCTCTATGACAGGCCGTGACGCCAATACCCATGCACCGCGTCCCGGCAAAACTGCCTTTAAATCAGGAACTATATGTTTATCAGGACCTGCGACAAAGCGGATCATCTCTTCAGAAGAGCCACTTTTTCTCGTAACAATGCAGGTCCTGTCGTTCATAAACTTCTTCCAAATATTCTATTTATTCAGCAACGTCTTCTTGTTCTGTCTCTTCCTCTTTATGAAGATCCTCTTCACTAATCCAGCCGGCTTTCAAACGGGCGGTCATGACCATGGCTTCCGCATCAGCACGACTAATGTCAAAAGGTGTTAGAACACCAGCAAAACTCTGTGTTTCACCATCCTTACGCTCACGCCAACCAGCAAGATCATCAACGGCATAACCGGCAAAATCTTCGATAGTTTTTACGCCATCTTCACCGATTGCAACCAACATTGCCGTTGTCATGCCCGGCAATTCACGCAGCTCATCAGCAACACCAAGATCTTGACGTTTTTTATCCAAGGTTGCTTCTTGACGTTCAAGATATTCTTTTGCTCTTTGCTGAATTTCAGAAGCTGTCTCTTCGTCAAAACCTTCAATTGAGCTAATTTCATCGAGATCAACATAAGCAATCTCTTCAATCGAGGCAAAGCCTTCAGAAGCCAGAACTTGACCAACCATTTCATCAACGTCCAGCGCTTCCATGAACAGTTTACTGCGCTTGGTAAACTCTTTCTGACGGTTTTCAGATTCTTCCTGCTCGGTCAGAATATCAATATCCCAACCTGTCAACTGTGAAGCAAGGCGGACATTTTGTCCACGACGACCAATAGCCAAACTAAGTTGATCGTCAGGCACAACAACTTCAATCCGCTCGGATTCTTCATCCAGCACAACTTTGGCCACTTCTGCCGGTTGCAATGCATTGACAATAAATGTCGCTGCATCTGGTGACCAAGGAATGATATCAATCTTTTCGCCCTGCAATTCGCTAACGACTGCCTGAACGCGGCTACCACGCATACCAACGCAAGCGCCAACAGGATCAATTGAACCATCGCGTGAAACGACAGCAATTTTAGCGCGTGACCCTGGATCACGGGCAACTGATTTTATCTCAATGATACCATCATAAATTTCCGGCACTTCCATGGTAAAAAGCTTTGCCATGAATTGTGGATGTGTACGGGACAAGAAAATCTGTGGTCCTCTTTGTTCACGACGAACGTCATAAACATATGCACGAATACGATCCCCATAGCGGAAAGCTTCACGCGGGATCAATTCATCACGACGAACAATTGCTTCACCACGGCCTAAATCGACAATGACATTGCCATATTCAACACGCTTTACTGTACCGGAAACGATCTCGCCAACTTTATCCTTGAATTCTTCATATTGATGATCCCGTTCGGCTTCGCGCACTTTCTGCACAATAACCTGTTTAGCAGATTGTGCTGCAATACGGCCAAAATCCATCGGCGGCAATGGATCGGAAAGGAATTCACCGATAACGGCATCTGGTTTGCGCTTGCGTGCATCGGCCAATGATATTTGCGTTGCATAATCTTCAACAGCATCAACAACTTCCAACAAACGTTGTAATTTGATTTCACCGGATTTGGAATTGATGTCAGCGCGTATGTTGGTTTCTTGACCATAACGCGAACGGGCAGCCTTTTGTATAGCGTCTGCCATAGCAGAAATAACGATTTCTCGGTCAATCGACTTTTCGCGGGCAACGGCATCTGCTATTTGCAGAAGTTCAAGCCTATTAGCGCTTACAGCCATCGATTTTCTCCTTTTTTGTGCCGTTTAAGGCATCGACTAATTTATTTCTTTTCATGTTTGTGTTTTGGCGACTTCTTTTCTTCCCCGTCGCCATTTTCATCATCCAAATTGTTTTGCTGGCGAAGAGCCTTGTCTTTCGCCAAAGCATCGCGGATCAAATCATCCGTCAAAACCAAACGGGCATCTGTTATATCCGCATAAGGAATACGTACGCTCATTTCTTCGCCATAAGCGGCCTTGTCAGTATCCAACGTAAAACCTTCTGGATCTACGCCATTAATAGTCCCACGAAACTTTCTACGGCCATCAATAACAACACCTGTTTCCACTTTGGCAATGTGACCTTGCCAACGCAGGAAATCGGACTTGCGAACCAATGGACGATCTATTCCCGGAGATGATACTTCAAGATGATATTTACGCTCTATGATATCTTCAACATCAAGGATTGGCGAAACAATACCACTTACTTCTTCACAATTTTCGATAGTCAACGTGCCATCTGCACGTTCCACCATGATTTGCAATGTCAAACCATTCAAACCAGAAAGCCTAATACGGACAATTCTATAACCTAAAGGTTTTAAAACTGGTGCGATAAGCGCCGCAATACGGGCTTCTACACCATTTTCTTCAAACAAACGTTTTTCATCAATATCAGATGCTATTTCGTTTTCACTCATATTGCCTTATCCAAAATTATCCTTTTGGCTTGTTTCAGTAACAAAAAAGAGCGGACTGGATCAGCCCACTCTTCATCAACAGATCAAGAATTTCTTTAAATATACTATGAAATGCAATTGTTTTCAAGTAGTACACCCCAATAACTGCAATTGTTTTTTATTATGACTATTTTCTCATAAAAGTGAGATATGCGGCAACCCGCCCCTCTCGGAAAGCTTTGGCTTCATAGCGTGTTCCCGGCCAAGCTTCATAAGGGGTTTTCCAATCACTTGAATCCTTGGCTACCCAAGTAAATTCCTGATGCTGCCCACAATGAAAGAGTGTCCAATTGACATAAGTATCAATATCGCTGGCAAAGCGAAATTTTGCACCTGATTTTAACACGCGCGCAAAACGATCGAGATTTTTCTGGTTCACAAAACGCCTTTTCCAGTGTTTCCTTTTAGGCCAAGGATCAGGATAAAATAAATCTATACCATCTAGCGAAGCAGGCGGAAGCCAATCGAGAAGTACTGTTGCATCATCATCATACAGTCTGACATGCTGGATCCGTTCTTCATTGCCGTCAATACCTGCCAACATTTTTGCCATGCCATTAATGAACGGTTCAACCCCGATAAATCCCGTTTTTGGGAAACGATCCATTTCATGCAATAAATGTTCGCCACCACCAAAACCGATCTCTAACCGTATTTTGTCCACATCAGTCTTAAATAGCTGACGCAGATTAGAAGGTGCGGCTTCAGTTAAATCAAGCTTAAGCTCGGGCAGCAAGGTTTGCGCACGGGTAACTTGCCCCACGCGCAAAGCTTTACCATGTCGGCGACCAAAAAACGCTTCGGTCGCGCGTTGTTTATGACTTTCCATTACGCTTTGATTGCTTCCTTAAGGGCTTTAACAAGATTTGTACGCTCCCAAGAGAATGAACCATCACGCCCCGGCTTACGTCCAAAATGTCCATAAGCTGATGTTTTTGCATAAATTGCTTTATTAAGGTCGAGATGCTTACGAATACCCGAAGGAGATAAATCCATTACCTGACGGATTGCTTCTTCCACCACATTTTCGCTGACTTTGCCAGTTTCATGCAAATTGACATAAATGGATAGAGGTTGTGCAACACCAATTGCATAAGACAATTGAATTGTACAACGATCCGCCAAGCCAGCAGCGACAACATTCTTAGCAAGATAACGGGCGGCATAAGCGGCCGAACGATCAACCTTGGTTGTATCTTTTCCTGAAAAAGCACCACCACCATGAGGTGCAGCACCACCATAAGTGTCAACGATAATCTTGCGTCCTGTCAACCCTGTATCGCCATCGGGCCCACCAATAACGAACTTACCAGTTGGATTAATATACCAGTTACAGTCATCAGAAATTGCAATATCGCTCAATGCAGCGCGAATATACGGTTCCACAACGCTACGAACCTTTTTTGAATCCCAGTTCGGGTCAATATGTTGCGTAGAAAGAACAATTGAGGTGACCTCTGCCGGCTCACCATTTTCATAGCGAACAGTTACCTGACTTTTTGCATCAGGCCCAAGCTTGCTTGCTTCACCTTCATCCATATGGCGGGCGATAGACAAACGTTCCAATATTTTATGAGCATAATAAATAGGAGCAGGCATTAAATCAGGCGTTTCGCGGCAAGCATAGCCAAACATAATGCCTTGGTCACCAGCGCCTTCTTCGCCCTGACGATCAGAAGCATTATCGACGCCTTGGGCAATATCAGCCGATTGTGGATGTAATAGCACATCAATTTTAACGGTTTTCCAATGAAACCCTTCTTGCTCATAACCAATCGCACGGATTGCACGGCGTGCTGCAGCTCTAAAGCGCGCAGGATTGATAAGCGGATGACCTGCCTTATCATGCACCAGCTTACCATTTTTATCTTTTTTAAGAAGAGTGTCAGGAACACGAACTTCACCGGCAATAACCACTCGATTTGTTGTCGCCAATGTTTCGCACGCCACACGCACGGACCATGGATCCACACCTGTTTTGCGTGCTTCTTTATAGATCATATCAACGATTTCATCTGAAATACGGTCACAAACTTTATCAGGATGACCTTCCGATACCGATTCACTGGTAAAAAGATAATTTTGGTGCGACACGGGAAACCCCTCTAGAAAGAAATAGTCTACATTCTCTTTTAAAGCTCATACCAAGAGAGAGACCGGACTTCTTTTTGCCAAGCTTATAACAATCCGTCAATGCTGTTTTAATAATAGTCGCTGAAATAAGCGTGATATTTTAGTATAGAGCTTTTCCAGTTTTATGCCTGACCTACTCGTACCCTATTAGACTTGTGTCGTTAAATAATATTTGGTCGCAACATATAGGTAGCAGTATGGAATAGTAACAAAGTTTAAATATTACAAAGTATTCAAATTTTCTTCATCGGAAAGTGCTTTTGCCAAATCTATGATTTTGCGGCGTACTTTGGGATCTTTGATATTGGTAAAGGCACGCATAAGTTGGATACCTTCGTTACTAGAACAAAAGTCCATAAAGCTATTTTCACTTTCGCCAAAACCATCGATCGCCCGCGTTCCCGGCGCTTCTTCAAAAAAGTAGGAAACTGGCACATCAAGAATTTCTGAAATTGCCTGCAGCCGGCTGGCACCAACCCGATTTGTACCCTTTTCGTATTTCTGAATTTGTTGAAATGTAATGCCAAGTTGTTCACCCAATTTTTCCTGGCTAAAACCCAACATATTCCTTCTCATTCTTATGCGGCTGCCAACATAAACATCCGTAGGATCAGGTTTTTTCTTCAATACCGTCATCTTCAGCTCTTTTGCATCAACACATGCCATCACGACTGGACATAACCAGCGTTAGGTCACTGAAATTCAAGGGTTATATCTTTTGTCCCCCGCAGGACTTTTATAACGACCTGCATAACAGCTCATAGATCACAAATTGTCAATTGACCTACGGAACTTTGAACCATTCCGTATTATACTTAGCGTCAGTATAAAACAATAAATAAATAAAGCGTGAAGATTTCTGGATTCCGTGTTCCATATCGAAACAATAGGTTGAGGCACAGGAGCATCTAAAATTCCTGTTGCATTTAGCGCCAATGATACAACGATTCGTCCATAGGGATCGACAACCGCCGATATTCCATTGTTTGCCGCCCGTATCAAGGGTACCCCTAGTTCTACCGCACGTAAACGTGCCTGATGAAAGTGCTGATAAGGACCGGGTGTAGCACCAAACCATGCATCATTGGTTACATTAAGAATTGCTTGTGGTGGTGCGCCTTTATAGTCCATACCGTTTGGAAAAATGACTTCATAACAAATCATCGGAAGGTAGATAAAGCCGTTTGGCAGCGTAACAGTATTGCGTTGTTGAGCAGCACTATAGCCACCTGTCATATCGGCAATGGCTTTTAGCCCAATAAGATCAAACAAATTCTGATATGGCAGATACTCACCAAAAGGTACCAGATGCAATTTATCCGATTGAGCTATGATGTTTCCAGCACCATCAACAACCTCTATCGTATTAAAATAATTTTTGTTACCGTCTTCGATGTCTCTCTCAGCTCTTACGGCGCCAACAATTGCCCATTGCATTGGCTTTAACATTTTAGCAATGCGCATTTTTGCTTCTGGCACATAATCGAGGATATAAGGAACCGATGTTTCCGGCCAAACTATAATATCGGCTTCATGCGCGGTATTATCTGCTGGTTTTTCGCTTAAATTAATATGCGCTTGAAACATTGCAAAGCGAACGTCGTTATCAAGCTTTTCATTTTGTTTTATCGATGGTTGAACCAGTCGAACCCAATTTTTTGAATTTTTATACGCACCGATATTTTCAACATTATGGAGACGATACATACCAAATCCGATATGCGCACAAAATAAAGCCACCCCGAACAATAAAACAGGGATTTTGCGTTCTGACGTAAAGAAAACAACTGGTATTGCATATAATAGCACGGCAAGCGCATTCATTGCATAAAGGCCGACAAATGCATCGGATTGCATAAGCAATGGCGTTGGCATAAGTGTATAGCCAATAGAGGCCCATGGGAAACCTGTCAGCAATGTGCCACGCAAATATTCACCAAGCCCAATGCCCCATGCAAGCGTAAATAGGCGTGATGCCCCAGTCTTCCATAACAGCCCTGCAAGACAGCCAGCCATTGCCCAATAAATGGCCAAATATGCCGGAAGTCCAAATATGGCAAAAGGGATAGCCCAGGCAAAATCGGTTGAATCAACCAACAAGGCATTGCTCAACCACCAAAGAGCAAAAACAAAATAGCCAAACCCGAAGACCCAACATATAAAGGCTGCGCTTATTATTCTGGCCTTTAACGTTGCCTGTTTAGAACAACTATCCAGAAACAAAACCAGAATAGGAAAAGTTAAAAAGCAAATTGGAAAAAGATAGAATGGCGCCAATGCAAAAGCTGTTACGCCGCCACAACAGAATAAAAAACCATATCGCTTCCACCCTCTCAGAGCCGTTATGTAAGAAGCGAACTTATGCAAATTTAATCTCCGTATGCGTTGCTTATCTTTCTCATCAAATTTTTAACGTGAACGAACCCCATACCGAAAAATCCCCATAAAAATTCAGTACCTAGTTACACAATCACATCATGACCTTTCGAATAATCCCTTGAACCTCTCGGTTCAACTACATTAATTGAGCCTACGCGTTCAACGGCATTCAGCAGACCTATCTGTTCAATGATATTAATTAAAATTATCCGTTCAAGGGCATCAATTTGCATGATTTGTTTGATTATCATCGCCTATAACCGGCTGAATGCGTATTCTTTTAATACGGCGTTTATCAGCCTCTAATATACGGATTTGAAAGCCGGGAATAGCGTCAATGACTTCACCTTTGGCTGGTATTCTATCCAATACTGATACGATCAATCCACCAATCGTGTCGACATCTTCTCCATGCTCGCCGACTTTAAAATTGGATCCAAGTGCTTTTTCTACATCTTCAAGTTCCGCACTGGCGTCCACTACCCATCTATTATCAGCTTCCTTGATGATTGAGACATCGATATCATCATGCTCATCTTCAATATCGCCGACAACCAGCTCAACAATGTCTTCCATTGAGGCTAAACCATCTGTGCCACCATATTCATCAATGATAAGTGCCATCTGGGTACGCGTTGCTTGCATACGCGTTAGAAGCTGCCCAGCCAACATGGAACCTGGCACAAACAAAACCGTGCGGATTAAATCAAGCTCACCAATTGCGCGTGATAAATCTATCTTGGAAAAATCAAAACTATCGGCTTTTTTACCGCGTTGCGCCGAACGTGTTATATAATTCAACACGTCGCGTATGTGTATCATACCGCGTGGATCATCTAGGCTTTCAGCATATACTGGCATACGTGAATGTCCAGACTTTTCAAATTCCTGCAAAGCTTCAGCCAATGTTGTATTGATTTCAAGCGCTTCTATTTCCGAGCGTGGTATCATGACATCTTCAACACGCGTTTCACGCAACCGAAGAATATTATTCAGCATAATACGCTCTTCGGGCGAAAACAGTGCATTTTCATCGCTATGTTCTGAAGCAAGTGCGTCTGTTAGGTCATCTCTTAAAGTCGAATTATTACGGACACGTAGAAAGGAAAACAGATTGGATAATAGCGACCTTTTCTCTGATGTTTGCGCCCGCGATAAATTATGCCCATCAACAGTTTGAGAAGACTCTTCGTTGCTTGATTTATTTGTTTTATCCGTCATGATCCTAAAAACTTGTGATAAGTTTTCTCAATGAAAACCAGAGATTATTTGCTAGTATTATATGGAAGAATAAATAATTTCAATTATAAGCCGGTTACTTTACTTCCGCATAAGGGTCTCCAATACCTAAATTATGCAGAATTTCACGTTCCAATTGTTCCATTTCTTCTGCTTCTTCATCGGTTTGATGGTCATATCCCATCAAATGAAGAAGCCCATGGACGATTAAATGACTTAAATGATCGTCAAAGCTTTTATTTTCATTGGTTGCTTCGCGCATCACTGTTTCATAAGCAACAACAATATCCCCCAGCATAGGCCCTGGCATTTCACCCGCAGAAATTGGAAATGCCGGAAAGGATAAAACATTTGTTGGCTTTTCAATATGCCGCCATTGTGCATTAATTTTGCAGATCTCGTTATCGTTGGTAAAAACCAAACTTAATTCGCTATCCAACTTGCCAAAACCCAGACGGTCAAGCGTTGCAGATAATACCTTATCGACAATTTTTGCTAAATATGCCTCATTTTCCCAACTATCGTCGGTAATCGAAATATCATAATGCACGGTCATTTTATGCTTTTCTTGACTGATTGGTGCTGTCATCGGAATGATTTTCAGCCCGTTTATGCCCATCATCGTCATATGCGTGAACAATAGCTGTTACAAGTGGGTGACGAACAACATCTTTTTCATTGAACCTGACCGTTACAATATCCTGAATATTGCCCAGAATCCGAACCGCTTCGACCAAGCCTGATTTTTGCCCTGAGGGTAAATCAATCTGGCTTGGATCTCCGGTCACGATCATACGTGAGCCTTCGCCCAAACGGGTCAAAAACATTTTCATCTGCATTGATGTTGTATTTTGCGCTTCATCCAAAATAACGGCAGAATGCGCTAAAGTGCGCCCACGCATAAACGCCAAGGGAGCTATTTCTATTATATCTGCCGCCAAAGCACGTTCTATTTTTTCAGCAGGCATCATGTCATAAAGTGCATCATAAAGTGGCCGCAAATAAGGATCGACCTTCTCTTTCATATCTCCAGGAAGAAACCCTAGCCGCTCACCAGCTTCTACTGCAGGACGGGATAATATGATCCGTTCAACCACGCCTCGCTCAAGCAGCATAGCAGCGTGCGCTACAGCAAGATAGGTTTTTCCAGTACCTGCAGGACCAATTCCAAAAACCAATTGCGACCTGTCAAGCGCGCGCATATAGGCATCCTGCGTTGTTGTGCGAGCATAAATTGTTTTTTTTCTGGTTGTTATACGGGCAGCCGACAGTTTCACCGATGGGTTTTCTGTATTTTCTCCGACATCCTGTTTTTCTGCATCGGTTGCTATGGCAATCGCGCCATCTACATCAGAAAAGGATGGATTGAGACCTGTTTTTACCAAAGCATATAACTGGTTAAGTGCGTGCCTTGCTATTTCGGTTTCGCAGGCTCCACCACGGATAGCAACCTCATTGCCCTGTGCGCGCACATCAACACCAAGCTTTTGCTCGATGCGCGCCAAATTTTCATCAAATTGACCAAAAACCGCGGCTGCGTCCCGATTGTCTGCAAATTTAAGAACAATATGCGTTATGTCCGACGCGCCTGCATTTTCGGCAAGAACATCCGGCTTTTTATTTTGCACCTTGGTGTTGGTTGAACTATTCAACCCTTTCTCCTAAAAATCTGAAACAATCATTATATATGGAGCAATGCGTCAAAGAAAAACCTAATAAATTATCTTTTACCCAAAAGTATTCCTTGCCTTATTGTGCCACAGCATCACCACAAAGGCTATTGGGAAAAGCTTCTGTAATGTGAACAGCAACAACATCTCCAATATTGGCATTGGTTGAAACAACCACCGGCAATAACCATGGCGAACGACCAACCATTTGACCATCATAGCGCCCTACTTTTTCAATGAGTACATCAATTGTCTGGCCAACTTTTGATTGTAGAAACTGGTGCTGCTGCTCCAGAATCAGTGTTTGTAAGCGTTGCAAACGTTCTGATTTGACACTCTCTTCAATATGTCCCTTCATGGAAGCACCCGGTGTTCCAGGACGAGGGGAATATTTAAATGAATAAGCAGAACTATATTTGACCGCTTCAATAATCCTCATAGTATCTTCAAAGTCTTTATCTGTTTCCCCGGGGAAACCAACAATAAAATCGCCTGAAAATGCTATATCGGGACGCGCTTCACGGATACGATCAATAAGTTCCAGATAATCACTGGCTTTATGTTGGCGGTTCATTGCCTTCAAAATACTATCCGAACCAGATTGTACTGGAAGATGTAGATAGGGCATCAACATATCAAGATCACCATGAGCAGCAATCAAGCTGTCGTCCATATCACGTGGGTGGCTGGTTGTATAACGAAGACGCTTCAGTCCTTCTATTTCGGACAAGTGATATAATAAGTCACCCAAACGCCATTTTTCACCGGATTTTCCAGTTCCATGCCAACCGTTGACGTTCTGCCCTAAAAGGGTAATTTCACGAACGCCAGCATCGACAAGTTCGTGTGCTTCTCTTGTTATTTGTTCAACGGAACGCGACGCTTCCGCGCCTCTTGTGTAAGGAACAACACAGAATGTACAAAATTTGTCGCATCCTTCCTGAACTGTCAAAAAAGCACTGACACCGCGCTTTTGAACGGCACGCCGGTTATGCGCTGGAAGATTTGCAAACTTGTCTTCAACCGCATATTCCGTTTCAACCACCTTTTTACCGGTATGAACTTTGCGCAATAATTCTGGCAAACGATGATATGTCTGAGGCCCAACAACCAAATCCACTACAGGCGCGCGGCGCAAAATTTCTTCACCTTCTGCCTGCGCAACACAGCCTGTTACACCGATGGTTAAAGGCCGCATTGGGTCACGCTCCTGACGCATGACGCGCAGCCGCCCCAGATCAGAATATAGTTTTTCTGCCGCTTTTTCACGAATATGACATGTATTAAGCAGAATAAGATCTGCGTCATCTGGCGTATCGGTGGCAACATAGCCTTCCGCATCCAGACTGTCGCCCATACGTTGACTGTCATAGACGTTCATTTGGCAGCCGTAAGTTTTGATATAGACCTTACGTGAATTGCCTTTTATATTTTTTTCTTCTGTTTCGCTCATAGAAGCGTTTCTACCCGTTTTTACTGCAAATCTCAATGTGTTTGCTGAAAACTTCTTCGCATGACCAAAGCGTCATTTCGCCCTGTACCGGTTTGATAATAGCCTTGTCTACGCCCCACTTCTTCAAAACCAAAACTTTTATAAAGGCGAATGGCTGCTTTGTTCGTTTCATCAACTTCAAGAAAGATCACCGTCGCACGCTCGTGATAAAGATGCCGAAAAACAGAATCCATAAGCTTTTGTCCTATGCCACGGCCGCGATAACTTGGATGAACAGCAATCGTTATAATTTCCGCTTCATCAACAACAAGTCGGCATAGTACAAACCCTAAAATCTTATCTGGCTGACCGACCAAACGGACGACATAGCCAAAAACGTGCGGATCCGATAAAAATGAAGAAAATGTCGCTGTATCCCATACATCCAGGAACGAACGTTTATGCACTTCATGAAGTGCACGGCTTTCTTTCTCGCTTAATGGCGTTATTGCGTAATTATCTTTAAAAAAAGGAAAGCCAATCATATTTCCTTCCTAATAAGAGGTTGTGCAGATTGCGGTTTGGCATCAGCATCACGTAAGTAAAGTGGTTTTGCAGCACAATCGGTCGTTTTTGTTTCTGATAGAATTGCATAAGTCACAACATCTGGAGCATCAAAACTGTGTATTCTGTCTTTGCTTAAACCAATCTTTTCGCCGAGGTTTAAAGCAAAAGGTCCTGCTAAAATAGCATTATCGTTATTCGCAATCGAGAAATCATCTGAATTTTGTAATTCAGCGCTCCCTATTGGTGTGCAGCCTGACGCAAAATCCTGCCTGTAAACAAGCCCCCTTCCCGCATCAATTACTGCTATGACGTTGTTATCAGGAAACATCTTTTGTGTTTCATAACCTATAGCCTCTAGCGAGCTTACGCCTATTGCTGGCTTTTCAAGAGCCAAAGCCAAAGCGCGTGCCGTTGCAACGCCAATACGCACACCGGTAAATGAGCCTGGGCCAATATTAACCGCAATCCGATCTATCTGCTTGAGAGATTTTTTTGCACGATCCATGACTGTTGAAATTTGCCCTATAAGACGTTCTGCATGGCCCTTGCCAATAGTCTCGCTTATACGCGCGAGAACCTTGCTATCTTCAACAAGAGCAACAGCACAATTATGAGAAGCGGTATCAATAGAAAGTGTAATCATAGCTATTTTTTAATGCATTGTTACTCAAAACAAAAGAACCATTGGTTCTATTTTGTTGCTAAAATCACCACCAATTTTAAATTTGCAATCTCATGAATATCGGAAAATAGAAACTAAGAGTTTAATCAAAACATGTGCTTTCACGCTTTGCGCGTCTTCCACCCATTTGCAAAAAACACCACATTGTCCTTATGATTATATCACTGACCTTATGGTTATTTTGTATCGAGCTGCAATGTTGACTGAATGAAACCGATTTAATGAGAAATTCGTACTGAAGTCTTCATATGGATTAGTTCAAGTAGATTTATGGTCCAAACACGACCGCGCTATATGGGAATAAAATTATTTTTTTCAACGGATTAAAATCAAGTTTTTATATCTTATATATTCATTATGGAATTAAAGCGAACGTATTTAGTTTTTATGATATTTGGCCCCGTTATTGGAACCTTATGAATAACATTCGCGTTAGTTGCACATTCATGAACTCAAGCGGAGATAAAAAATGGTAAAAACTCATAAAACCCGTAACGATATGCCATCAAATGCAAAATCTACAGCTATTTCGCTGTTGAATCAGAATTTAGCAACACTGATTGATCTTGCTCTCATTACCAAGCAAGCCCATTGGAATTTAAAGGGAAGCAATTTCATCGGCGTCCATGAGATGCTGGATGGATTTCGTGATACAATCGACGAGCATGTCGATATTATTGCCGAACGCGTTGTACAACTCGGTGGCACGGCACTCGGCACAACGCAAACAGTTGCTGAAAGTTCAAAATTAAAGGCTTATCCAACTGATATTTACAAAGTTCACGATCACCTGCTTGCTTTGATCGAGCGTTATGGTGATGCTGCCAATGATATGCGTAAAGCTATTGATGAGGCTGATGAAGCTGGCGATGCTGATACAGCAGATATCTTTACAGCAGCTTCTCGTGCTCTTGATAAAAATCTATGGTTCCTTGAAGCCCATATTCAAGAATAAAAGCTTTTTAATAATCAATCAGTTTATTTGTATTCATGCAAAATGCTGTTGTTGATGTATAAAGAAGCGGCTTAGGCCGCTTCTTTTTTATTTGAGCATCACAGTGTTTCATTTAAGATTTTAATACAGTTCTGTTATTTAATTTTAACATCAGTTAAAAATATTGAGTCGGGGCATTTGGGCTCTTAACAGAGTAAGTTTTTTTAAGCGGTCATTATTGTGATATCAGTTCATTATTGCGCTTGATAATTCTTGTAATGAATTATTATCGGGGTGATGTGCGTTTTCGTTTTAACCAACTGTGATACCCAAACGGAATTGAGATGTGGATCATCGGACAGCTCTTCAGTAAATATTTTAAGAAGATCGGGCAGCTGTGACAATTAGGCTATTTTGGCATTAATCTGTTTTGTTCGTCTATTTGCAGATCGCGTTGGCACTTACTAACTGTCAATTCAAAATGATAATTTGCGGGCTCTATTCCGTTCAAATACATATCCACCAATTGTAACATAGTCACGTATTTTTCGCGCAATACAGGTTGCGCTCAAGCATTAGGATGAAGAGTTAGATTTATAGGCGATAGTTACAAAAAAGCCCCGCAAATGCGGGGCTTCATGTTTTAAATTTCTAAAAAATTTAAATATTATTTAGCCTCTGTAGCAGGTGCTGCGGCGCCTGCTGGACTGCCACCTGGTACTTGATCGATCAAGTCTGGCTGTGAAATACGGCCTGAGCTACCCATCATATTGTAGTTCAAATGAGATATTGCCCACCAGGTACCACCAATAATGATGACAACGCACAATGCGCCGAACCACATGGTTCCTACCATCCATTTTGCATCTGGACCTTGATTGAGGTGCAAAAAGAAAACAATTTGCACAATCATCTGGATCACAGCCATACCAAGAAGGTAGATAACCTTCGTGCTTACAGCCCAGCTATCAAGCATACCCTGCATAACAGGAATGAATGATGCAAGGGTCAAGATAATGGCCAGAACAAATCCAACCATATACTTACCGGTACTTACACCGTGTGCTTCATTATGTTCGCTCATTAAAGTGCTCCCAAAAGATAGACAGCGGTAAAGACGCCAATCCAGATGATGTCAAGGAAGTGCCAGAAAATAGACAAGCAAGTTAAACGTGTCTTATTGTCTGTATCAAGTCCACGACGTCCAAGATGGAAGAACATCAATACAATCCAGATCAAACCGATTGTTACGTGAATACCGTGGGTACCAACCAGCATAAAGAATGATGACCAATAAGCGGACAACACTTCTTTACCGAAGACTCGAACACCAGTGTTAACGTCAACACCAGCGTAAGCTGAAGGATCAAAGTAGAACACATTTTCGGCACTGAAGAGGAGTTCATGGAACTCGTTCAATTCCATTCCGATAAAGCCAAGGCCTAAAAGGAATGTAATAAAGAGCCAAGCTTTCACTCCACCGATATTGCCTTTGTGAGACTGCACCATAACCATTCCGTAGGTTATTGATGAGAACAGCAACAAAGCTGTTTCACAAAGAACATAGTCCAAGTGGAAGAATTCGCTGCCTGGCTTGCCCCCACCAAAGGAGGAGGCAAACACTGCAAATGTGGCAAACAACGTCGAGAACAGAATAAGGTCAGAAAGGATATAAACCCAGAAACCAAATACCATCGTCGAGCTTTTGTCGTGATGATTATCCGCGTGAGCGGTCGTTAACGAAGTATCGCTCATGCTTTTACTCCTTGTTCCTTGAGGACTGCACTGAATTCATCTTCAGTTTTCTGTACATCTTCAGCTGAGATGTAGAAGCCCGCATGGTTACCATTCAATGAATGGCAAAGAATGGTGAAGAGGAACACAACAAATGCGACCGCTGCCAACCACCAAATGTGCCATACAAGAGAAAATCCAAGTACTAACATCGTGATACCAGCAACAATACCTGCATTGGTACCTGAAGGCATATGAATCTTCTCAAAGCCTGAGGTTTTACGTACTTCACCACGTTGCTTCATATCCCAATATGCATCGTCAGACTGGACAACTGGGATAGTCGCAAAGTTGTATTCTGGAGGAGGACAAGAAGTTGCCCATTCCAATGTACGAGCATCGCCCCATGGATCGTTTTGCGTAACCGGCAATTTGCCTTTGTGCTTGATGCCATACCAAATGGCGAGCAAGACTTGCAGCACGAAGCAAAGAATACCAAGCAGGATGATGAATGCACCAACTGCTGCAACTTGGAAAAATGGCTGCCAAGTTGGATCGACATAGTGTTGCAAGCGGCGTGTAGCGCCCATCAAACCAACAGCGTAAATTGGGAAGAACGCTACATAGAAACCGATGAACCAGCACCAGAATGAAGCGATACCCAAAGCACGATTTGGCTTGACGCCGAAGGCTTTCGGGAACCAGTAAGCCAAAGCTCCAAGATAAGCAAACACAACACCACCAAGAATTGTGTGGTGGAAGTGAGCAACCAAGAACAATGAGTTATGGAACTGCCAGTCAGCTGGAACGATTGACAAGAGAACACCTGTCAAACCACCGCCAACAAAGGTGAACATCATGCCCATGCACCACAACATAGGTGGCTCAAAGCGAATGCGTCCCTTGTACATGGTGAACAACCAGTTGAACACCTTAACACCTGTTGGGATCGCAATAACCATCGTTGCAGCACCAAAGAAGGTATTAACAGCTTCACCGCCGCCCATTGTAAAGAAGTGGTGGCCCCAAACGATAATGGACAAGATCAAGATGACCAAGACAGCCCATACCATTGAAGTATAACCGAATAGGCGCTTCGATGAGAATGTTGGTACGATTTCTGAGATGATACCGAATGCAGGAACAACCAACACATAAACTTCTGGGTGACCAAAAATCCAGACATAGTTAATCCAGACCATTGGGTTACCACCAGCTGTATTGGTGAAGAAGTTCATATCGAGATAACGATCACCAGCAAGCATTGCGTAGGCAACTGTCAATGGTGGATAGATAATCAGAATAAGAACGTTTGAAACCAATGCTGTCCAGCAGAATACTGGCATTTTCCACATTGTCATTCCCGGTGCACGACATTTAACGATTGTTGCCACAAAGTTGACAGCACCCATTGTGGTCGCAATACCTGATAGCTGCAATGACCATAGATAATAATCAACACCTGTATCAGGACTGTTTAGCAATTCCGAGAAAGGTGGATACATCAACCAACCGCCGCGGCCAAAATTACCGATACCGAGGGAAATGTTGATTAGGATAGCACCAGCAAATGTAATCCAGAAACCCAAATTATTTGCAAAAGGGAATGCCACATCACGTGCACCAAGTTGTAACGGCAAGATGTAGTTCAGAATACCGAACAACAACGGCGTTGCCATGAAGAAAATCATGATTGTGCCGTGTGCCGAAAAAATCTGGTCAAAGTGATCAGGTGGCAAATAACCTGAATTTTCTGAACCAAGCGCAAAAGCTTGGTGTGTACGCATCATGATGGCATCAGCAAAACCACGCACAAGCATGACAATTGCCAGGACGATATACATGATACCGACGCGTTTATGGTCAACTGAAGTTACCCAGTTGCGCCACAAAATTCCCCACCAGCCAAGAAGCGTAATAGCGGCAAGAACAACGACAGCCAATACAACAATAGCAATACATGTGTATAGAACAATCGGCTCATGCGTTAATGCGTGAAACGCTCCGGCTACAGGGTCTGTAAGTCTTCCAAACATTTTTCAACCCATATTAAATGAATTTCGGTTTGGAGGGGACACTGTCTTTGCGACATTTGCCCCTTCCTCGATAATTTTTATTTTTGAACTTCTGTAGGATCAAATACAGAGCAGAGCGAACCCCATAAGGATTTGTCCGCAATTCTTCTCATCTGATCTTCGTTACATTCTGTACCTTGATCAACGCAGCGGTTGACGACACGGTAATAAAGACCTTTTTCAACTTGTGAGAAATAACGGACTTCCGAATCTTTTTCCTTCGCTGCTACGTCGCCCATTTTTGGCGAGAATGTAAGCTGGCGATAAGAAGCACGGTCAAGCGTCTGCTTGCTTTGACGCACTTGAGCGATCCAGTTATCAAAGTCATTTTGGGAAACAGAATGCCATTTAAAGCGCATCTCTGAAAAACCATCACCGCTATAGTTAGCTGATGTTCCTTTGAATACGCCTTGACGGTCGGCAATCAGATGCAATTTCGCATTCATCTGCGGCATTGCATACAATACTGTACCTAAACGAGGAACCCAAAATGCGTTGACAGAGTTTTCAGATGTCAACTGAACCAAAACTTGACGATTCTCAGGCGCATAAATTTCATTGACTGTAGCTATGCCATATTGTGGATAGATGAATAGCCATTTCCAATCCAATGCAACAGCATCAACCTGAATTGGCTCTTCATTGCCAGCAACTGCCGGATCAATTTTCTTGGATGGTTCCAATGTAAATGTGTAATAAGCCATTAATGATGCCAAAACAATAATGACTACAATCGGAATACCCCACATAAAGGTTTCCACTTTATTTGAGTGCCCCCAATCCGGCAGATATTCTGCTTCGGTGTTGGTAGCACGATACTTAATTGCGAAAGCAACGACTGCGATCATCACGGGAATGACAATGCAGAGCATTACGATAACGCATATAATAATCAAATTCAGCTGATGGTGCGCAACATAGCCTGCCGGGTTGAGAACATCAAATTCACAACCGGACAAAAGCATAGCAGATGCCAAAACACCCAACAGCCCTGTTAATTTACCAAAGTTCTTCATTCCTACCTGCCCCTTTATATGCATTGCATATTTTTGCACGAGGGTATTTTTCGTTTATTACAGAAAAGCTGTCACCGAAAAGCAGTCCCTTTTTGTTACAACTTTCCCTGTCGGGTGGTTTGATCTGTCTAAAATCATGAACAAATTCAAACCAAACATGACTTTGCCACAATGACAATTGTGGCATCATCTAGGCATTTCTTACTCTTTGGAATAAAATTGGCAAGGGTATATCGCGTACCTGCGTCAATATTGCGCGGTTTGTCCGACAGTTTTTGATTCACAAAATTTTATTAAAAATATATTCAATAGCGAATCGGTATCCTGCACTACCACAACCGGCGATAACGGCATCTGCTCTTGCAGAAATATAAGAATGGTGACGAAAAGCTTCTCTTTGGTGGATATTGGATAGATGTACTTCCACAACTATGCCGTTAAACATTTTCAATGCATCGAGAATAGCAACAGATGTATGGCTATAGGCGGCAGGATTGATAACAATTCCCTCACTTTGTCCTATAGCATTTTGAATCCAACTGACGAGTTCACCTTCATGGTTGCTTTGCAGAAAATCAAGATTAAAGCCATGAGAATCAGTAATCTCGCGGCATGACTGTTCTATCATCTGTAAAGTTTCTGTCCCATAAATATCTGGTTCTCTTTTACCCAAAAAGTTCAGATTGGGTCCGTTCAGCACAGTAATTTTTTTAGCCATAACGCCTTGTCTCCAACGCTTTCATTTGAATTTGTTTATTATTATGTCACAAAGGCCGCAAGGCGCCATCAGATATTTCAAAAAACTCAGCTCTGTCATCAAGAGCGCTAAACAATTGGCGATCTGTGCCAGTCATAAACGACTGGCCACCAAGTTCGTCCAAAATATTAAACAAGGCGACACGACGTTGTTCATCAAGATGCGCAGCCATTTCATCAAGAAGAAGAATCGGTGCCATTCCGGATATTTGCGCAGTAATTTTGGCATGCGCTAGAATCAGCCCCATCAAAAGAGATTTCTGCTCACCTGTTGAACAAAGTGCTGCCGGCATATTTTTCTGCGCGTAGAATACTTTCATATCGCTACGATGAGGACCTTCCAAAGTGCGGCCTGCTGCCCGATCAAGTGGTCTGCCATCATGCAATTTTTGCCTATAATGTTCTTCAACATCAATTGCCGACTGGTTAATCAATGCCTGTTCCAACAAGCCCTCAATAACGAGAATCGGATGCGGAAAAACATCATGGGAATCGTTTTCCTTTCCCCCGTCAAGCAATCGAATAACATCAATTCGCGCGGCAGCTATTGCTGTTGCCAATTCAGCCATTTGCGTTTCCAAAGCGTCGAACCATCCATTATTGGTGTTTCCATCCAACAATAAACGGTTACGGGAGCGCATTACTTTTTCAAAATCTAGCACACGACGGCCATGCGATGGATCAATTGATAAAACCATCCGATCAAGAAAACGTCTTCGATCGCTGGCAGATCCGGTGAAAAGACCGTCCATTGCTGGAATCAACCAGCTTATCCGACAATAATCCGTTAACCTATCTGCTGAAGTTGATGTGCCATTTATGCGGACTTTTCTTCCGCCATCGGCATTGTCACAGGTTGTGCCAATATCAACTTCGTCAAAAAGAGCAGAATACAATTTTGCAAAAACGACAAAACTATTGTTATCGGCATTGGCACAAATGAGATCACCATATGTCGAACGACGCAAACCACGCCCCGGTGATAACAAAGAGATTGCTTCAAGAAGATTGGTTTTTCCGGCGCCATTGTGCCCAGTAAAGACAACATGTTTACCGGAAAAATTGACTGAGAAAGTGCGATAGTTACGGTAATTTGACAATTTTAGTTGTTGAACGACAACCTTTGCCGCATATCCATCACTCATTCACACTTTCACCCATTGTTAAACGCGCATTGGCATTAAGACATAAAGCGCATCTGGATCTTTTCCGTCCCGAATGAGTGTTGGCGCTCCTGAATCCGCAAACATGAATATTGCGTCATCGCCACCCAATTGCGCTGTAATATCGAGAAGATACCGGGAATTAAAACCAATTTCCAAAGTATCACCTTCATAATCGGCATTAATTTGATCTTCCGCACTACCAGAATCTGGATTATTCACGGTCAAAGTCAATTGGCTATTTTCAATTGTCAATTTTACTGCACGTCCACGATCACTCGAGATGGTTGACACGCGATCAACAGCTGAGGCAAAATTCTGACGATTAATGACCAATTTCTTGTCATTTCCAAGTGGTATAACACGTTGATAGTCAGGGAATGTTCCATCAATCAGTTTTGACGTTAACACAACGGAAGCAACAGCAAAGCGAATTTTCGTCTCTGAAACTTCAATGCGTATTTCGCCTTCCGGTTCTTCACCAAGCAATTTCTGCAATTCACCGACCGTTTTGCGTGGAATAATGACACCTGGCATTCCTTCAGAACCAGATGGCGCATCCGTTTCTGCTTGAGCCAACCGGTGACCATCCGTTGCAACAGTGCGGATCTTCAAACCGTTATTATCGATAACATGGAAATAGATACCATTGAGATAGTAACGTGTTTCTTCGGTAGAAATTGCAAACTGTGTGCTATCGATCAAACGCTTTAAAGCGGCAGTCGAGAGAGAAAAACTATGACTGAACTGCCCTGCACTGACTTCCGGAAAATCATCTTTTGGCAGACATTGTAAGCGGAAATTGGCGCGACCAGAAACAACGGTCATCGAATTTCCGTCCTCACCCAGCGAAAGCATAATCTCCCCACCGTCAGGCAATTTTCTCACGATTTCATATAGGAGATGTGCCGGAACAGTTGTTGCACCCGCCTGCTCAACATTGGCAGCGGTTGACTCTGTTACTTCCATATCAAGGTCGGTAGCTTTAAGCTCCACGCTACCATTAACAGCATTGAAAAGAACATTGGACAGAATCGGAATTGTATTGCGCCGTTCAACAACACGCTGAACGCGGCCAAGCGATTTGATAAGATTACTTCTATCCACTGTAATACGCATATTGGACACTCACTTATTCTGTCGTTTAAAATACGTCCCGAATTTACTATCAGTTACACAACATCTATAAAATGAGACTGTCTTATCAAGAGAAGACGGATAACCTTAATAGGTCAACAATTCTGTTGTCTAACAATGTTATCGCATAACCTATAGTAAATTGTCTGACTGATAAAGCCCTTCCTATACGGCTTGCTCACCAATGAGACGCTTAAGCAATTCGAGTTCCTTGGCCAGTTGTTGATCTGCACCAACCAAATCCTCTATCTTACGGACTGCATGCAAAACAGTGGTGTGATCACGCCCACCAAATCGCCGTCCGATTTCCGGCAAAGACCGTGGTGTCATCATTTTTGCCAGATACATAGCCACTTGTCGTGGTTTAACAATGGTACGTGTGCGCCGATTTGACAACAAATCCTGCTTGGAAACATTATAATGGCGTGCAACAACACGTTGTATTTCTTCAATTCTTATACGTTTAGGTTCGCCACTTCTTGTCAAATGATCGAGCAATTCATCAATACGATTCATTGACAAATCTGGTTCAAAGGATTGACGGAACAGTAATTGATTAAATGCACCCTCAAGATCACGCCCCGATCCCGAAACTGTTTGTGCTATATGCGAAAGCACATCATCCGATACATCAAGAGCAGTATCATCCTGTTGCGCAGCTTTTAAACGCTTACGCAACATTTCAAGACGCATCTCGAAATCCGGTGCTTCTATTTCAAGTGAAACACCACCTTGCAAACGAGAACGAACGCGGACATCAAGCGATTCTAGTTCTGCTGGTGCACGATCAGCGGCAACAACAACCTGCTTAGCGCTATCAAGCAGCATATTGAGCAAGTGGCAGAATTCGTGTTGGATAGATTTTCCCTGCAAAAACTGCATATCATCAATGATTAACAGGTCGATATCGCGCAATTGTTCTTTAAAGGAGAGAGCATTGTTATCACGAATGGCGGTTGCAAAGCGCCACATGAAATATTCGGCCGTAAGATAAATAACCCTCATCGGCGTTGGACGCTGTAAGGCTGCTGCGGCAAGCGCCTGCAAAAGGTGCGTTTTACCCAAACCTACAGAGGCATGGATAAACAATGGATTAAACCGTAAAGCGCCTTTGTTGCCTTCCGCTATGGAACGAGCTGCGGCCAAAGCCACTCTATTAGATGCACCTTCAACAAAAGTGTCAAAAGTATAGCGGGAATCTAGTGGTGAGCCAAACACATTTGTTTGTGTTTCGTTGGAAAAACGCTCTACCCGATTACGCACGGAAGATGAAGCCGCCTGCTCATTTTGAACTGGCGTATTGGTTTCTTCTACAGTATGCGCTGGAGCTGGTTTTACAACACGACTCATACCACGCACAACAACATCAACACGTAGCAATGATGGGCATTCTTGACGCCATAATTCCGTGAGAATGGTTGCATAATGGTTTGTAATCCAAGAGCGCAGAAAAGCTGTAGGAACAGATAATCTTACCTGACTACGGTTAAATTCATCAAGTTGTAAACGACCGAACCAGCTGGTGTAAGCCTCTGTTCCAACCTGTACCTTTAATTGCGCCATAACCCTTGCGAAAAGCTCAGCGCTTTCCTCTTTGGTTATTAAATGATGGACACCATCCTCGACGGCAGTTTCACTCGATACGATTCCATTTACGTTTGACATTTTACGCATCATTCTCTCTGACAACAGATGAAGGGAAGGTTGGCTTAAATTGACTGCATCCAATTTCCTTGACCAACAACACCCATTATCCTTATTACTCTAACAACTCCGTTGCTTATAGCAACAACACCTCTCAGGGGCGACATTCCGCAAACGCCGCCACACCCAATAATATAACCCAATAAAACTCGTATAAGCCCCTATCAATACTCTCTCTACAATCGACCAGAACTGCTTGTTCTGCATCTATCGCACGGAACGGACATTCATCCTCGCGCGATCCTTATAGATATACCGAACCCCCAAAAAGCAATACACCTTCAAGGTATTCCGCTCCGACATTACGCATATCAGAAGAGAATAATACTCTACCTGTTTATGCCGCCTCCAATTTCTTTCCAGCTTGCCACGATCAAAGAAAATAATCATATCAAAGCCAAATTGAACAGAAAGCCTTGGGCTCCCGCTCCCAAACCTTACAAAATAGGCGGCTAGGTATGCAAGAGGGTAAACAGTCCGCTTTAAATGCCTTTTTATCGTTAAAAAACACGTCAACGAACTACGTTTTTCCGTTAATTACTTTGATTCAATAAGCTTTTTCAGATCGCGTTATTTTTTTAACCAATTTTCGGAATGCGTTAAAAAAAAATTAAAAAAATCACTTGACAGAATTAGCTGTCAAACATTCAGCGGAAAGCCTGTGGATAAGTACGATAACTATATGTTTATAAAATGTTTTTTACAATTTTTCTAAAGAAAAAATGTTCCAAGAAAACCCAATTTTATGGTTAATTTCTTCTTAATTAGTCATAAACAAAAAAACCGGAACCAAAAATGGCACCGGTTTTAATAAACTCAAAATAAAGCAATAACGTCAATCAAACTTTATTGCATAGAAACGCTATTTTAAGC
This sequence comes from uncultured Bartonella sp., assembly GCA_946478665.1. Classification (GTDB taxonomy): domain Bacteria; phylum Pseudomonadota; class Alphaproteobacteria; order Rhizobiales; family Rhizobiaceae; genus Bartonella. The sequence continues at coordinate 35,191 of CAMLCZ010000011.1, forward strand.
TGACAAAGCCTTAAGCTTCTTAGCCAAACGTGAAACTTTGCGTGATGCTGTGTTTTTATGCAGAACACCCTTTGTAACAGCGCGCATGATTTCTGGTTCAACAGCTTTAAATGCAACTTCAGCAGCTGCCTTATCGCCACCAGAAACGGCATCATCAAACTTACGAATAAAAGTACGAACGCGTGTACGGCGCGCTTTATTGACTTCTGTGCGCGCTACGATCTTGCGTACTGCTTTTCTGGACGAAGGTGTATTCGCCATAAGTCTATCTCTCTTTTCTAACTATGCGGCATAAAATGCCTGAAAACACAAACTAAAGCCTAACTGTGGCTTAATATTGCTGGGTGTATAACCCAACTTATCAAGAACAGTCAATCAGATTCTCCCAATGAGTTACAAAAAATAAACGGGACATATCGATATGCCCCGTTTATCTAAAATAATTGACAGTTTACGCGGCCAAGTTGCGCAAAACATACTGCAAGATGCCACCATTATGTAAATAGTCGAGCTCATCAACCGTATCAACACGACACAATATTGGCACTTCCTTTACAGAACCATTGGCAAAAGTAATTTTCGCAACTGTTTTCTGCCGTGGTTTCAACTCATTGATGCCGTCGATTGTCACTGTTTCATCGCCTTTGAGTCCCAGTGACTTCCAACTTGCACCATCTTCAAACACAAATGGAACTATACCCATACCAACAAGATTGGAACGGTGAATACGTTCAAATGATTGCGCGATAACGGCACGAACACCTAATAGGTTTGTCCCTTTTGCGGCCCAGTCACGGGAAGACCCGTTGCCATATTCCACACCAGCAAATACAACCAAAGGAACGTGTTCCTTCTTATATTGCATTGCTGCATCATAGATGGATTCTTCTTCTTTCGAAGGATAATGAATTGTGTAACCGCCTTCACGACCGTTTTCGCCGAGCATAAAGTTGCGAATACGAATATTAGCAAATGTACCACGCATCATAACTTCATGGTTACCACGGCGTGTGCCATATTGGTTGAAGTCGGCAGGTTTTACGCCATGATCGATAAGATATTTTCCGGCTGGCGAGTCAACTTTAATGGAACCAGCAGGCGAGATGTGATCTGTTGTGATCTTATCACCAAATAAACCAAGGATACGCGCGCCATCGATATTTGAAAGCTTGGCCGGTACTTTTGGCATATTTTCAAAATAAGGTGGATTGCGTACATAGGTTGATTGATCATCCCATGCATAAGTTTCGCCAGCAGGAACCTGCACTTTTTGCCAATTTTCGTCGCCTTTGAAAACATCGGCGTATTTGGCTGCAAAGATCTTGCGCGTAACATTCTTCTCGATAAATTCCTGAACCTCTTGAGAAGTTGGCCAGATATCCTTGAGATAGACCGGTTTTCCGTCTTTACCTGTACCAAGAGGCTCTTTGGTAAGGTCTTTTTTCACGGTTCCAGCCAGTGCATGGGCAACAACCAAAGGTGGGGAAGCCAGATAATTGGCCTGAACATCAGGCGACACACGTCCTTCAAAGTTACGGTTACCGGAAAGAACCGCAGCAACAATCAAGCCTTTATCGTTGATTGTTTTTGAAATTGCCGGTGGCAATGGGCCAGAGTTACCAATACAGGTCGTGCAACCAAAGCCGACCAAATTAAAGCCCAAGGCATCAAGATCTTTTTGCAAACCAGAATTGGCAAGATAGGCTTCAACAACTTGCGAGCCAGGAGCCAATGAAGTTTTAACCCATGGCTTTGTTTTTAAACCTTTGGCAACAGCATTGCGTGCTAAAAGCCCAGCGGCAATAAGAACGCTTGGATTTGATGTATTTGTACATGATGTAATAGCAGCAATTGCAACATCACCATGACCAATGTCGAAATCTTCGCCTTCAACTTGATAGCGAGTTTCCTGACCACTTGTCTTTTTATATTCATTACCAAGTGCTGTTACAAAACTATGGCCTACATCTTCTAATGGCAAACGGCCTTCAGGACGTTTTGGTCCGGCCATTGAAGGAACAACAGTGCCCATATCCAGTTCAAGCGTATCTGTGAAAACAGGATCAGCTGTCTCGCCGTCATGCCACATACCTTGTGCTTTTGTATAAGCCTCAACCAGCGCAATACGGTCTTCATTGCGACCTGTCATATTGAGATAACGGACTGTTTCCTTATCAATTGGGAAGAAGCCGCATGTTGCCCCATATTCAGGTCCCATATTTGCGATTGTTGCCCGATCTGCCAAGGTCATATGTTCAAGTCCGGGACCGAAAAATTCAACAAATTTTCCGACAACACCTTTTTTACGCAACATTTGGGTGACAGTTAAAACAAGGTCTGTTGCTGTAACGCCTTCTTTTAGCTTTCCAGTTAAACGGAAGCCAATAACTTCTGGCAACAACATGGATACTGGTTGGCCAAGCATGGCGGCTTCAGCTTCAATACCACCAACACCCCATCCAAGCACACCAAGACCATTGACCATGGTGGTATGCGAATCTGTTCCAACACAAGTATCCGGATAGGCTAATGTATGGCCATCTTCTTCCTTGGTCCAAACACATTGTGCCAAATATTCAAGGTTTACTTGGTGACAAATACCTGTTCCTGGAGGAACCACCCGAAAATTTTTAAAAGCTTGCTGGCCCCATTTCAAAAAGCGGTAACGCTCGCCATTTCTTTCATATTCCAGCTCTTTATTGTGCGCAAAAGCCATTGGATTACCGAAATCGTCAACAATGACCGAGTGATCGATAACCAAATCGACTGGCACCAGAGGATTGATTTTTTCGGCATCATCACCGAGCTTAACCATTGCATCACGCATTGCAGCAAGATCAACGACGGCAGGAACACCTGTAAAGTCCTGCATTAATACGCGTGACGGGCGATAAGCAATCTCTGCCCCCGCGCTACCTTTGTCACTCAGCCACTTAGCGATATTTAGAATGTCATCTTTCTTGACCGTGCGACCGTCTTCAAACCGCAATAGATTCTCAAGCAAAACTTTCATTGAGAATGGCAAATGTGAAACACCGGTGAGACCATTTTTTTCAGCCTCAGTTAAACTATAATATACGTAATCTTTGCCATTAACGTGGAGAGTTTTGCGGCACTTAAAACTATCTATTTGAGACACGACTGTTCGTCCTTATATCTACGAGCCAAAGCCCCCGGAACGAACGCCACAAACTGCGGGTCAAGATCGCAGTCAAGGTGCGGGTGCAGTCATTTCCGCTGTCCGTTCCTCAACTGCTAAATAGGCAGAATTGGAGATCGGCCCAAAAATCTGTTCCATACCGACCGCTGGTATGGTGTTTACTTTATAAAGACTTTTCTGGAACTGTTCCAGACACAATATGATGAAAAAAATGTGTTTACTTGCTCAAATTAACGAGACACGCTATTGAAGAGCATGAAAATCAGGTGGTTACATGCAATTGTCGGTTAAAAATTTAAGTGCACGACGGGGAGAGGAACTGCTCTTTCACCATGTTGACATTGCACTTCAAGCTGGAAAATTGGCAACCATAACCGGCCCCAATGGCATAGGAAAGTCAACTTTATTGCGAATCATCGCTGGTTTTTACACGGCTGATGAAGGTTCCGTTTTTATGGAAGATGGCGATTTTTCCTTTCCTGTCGCTGCAGCATGTCATTATTTGGGCAGCCAAAATGCCATGAAAGCCCATATGAGCGTGGTTCAAAACTTGCAATTCTGGTCGCATTTTGATGCCGATCCATTGCTGACACCTTTTGAAGCTCTTCAAAAAGTAGAACTTTCTGGTATTGAACATTTACCCTTCGGCGTTCTATCAACAGGGCAAAAGCGGCGTGTTGCCATTGCCCGCCTTCTTTTATCCCATCGGCCTCTTTGGCTGGTTGATGAACCAACATCTGGTTTGGATAAAACGGCCAGCGCAATATTTTCACGCCTCATGCGTGAACATTTACAACGGTCTGGCATGATTATCGCTGCCACGCATTTACCACTTGGTATTGAGGAAGATTTACATATTGATCTTGATGCCTATATGCCTGATTGGGAGGAAAGCGCGTGAAAGCCTTATTTCTTCGTGATCTAAGATTGGCCTTCGGCCCCGGCAGCTCTTTGCTAACAGGTCTGTTATTCTTTGCCGCCATTATCATTATCACACCTTTTGCGGTAGGACCCGATCAGCAAATATTATCGCGCATTGGTCCCGGTATGCTTTGGGTTGGTGCATTATTGGCAATTCTACTTGGGTTAGATCGCCTTTTTCAGACAGACCGTGATGATGGTAGCCTCGATCAACTTATCCTTGCTCGCCACAGACAGAGTTTGAGTTTGATTGTATTTATCAAATGTGTGGCGCATTGGTGTGGCACAATATTACCACTCATTGTTATTACGCCCATTCTTGGTTTAATGCTAAGCCTTGATGGCACTGTCATTGCGGGCATTATCTTGACCCTGTTATGTGGGACACCTGCCATTACACTCATTGGTGCCGTTGGCGCTGCATTGGCAACCTCTTTACCGCGTGGTGGCGTGCTAATTTCTATTATTGTGCTGCCACTTGCTGTACCAGTCATGATTTTTGGCGTTTCAGCCGCTTATGCCAGTACAACCCCCGGTATTTCATTCATCAACCCGTTGTTATTTCTCATTGCCTTGTCGCTATTTTTTTGCATACTCGGGCCACTTGCTGCCGCTTTAGCGCTTACATCACTATCCGATTGAGGTCATATCTTCGTCAGATTAACGTCATATCTTCGTCAGATTAGAGGAAGATAATCACTACAAGGAAAATCTAGTCTTAAGAGTTAGCATGGAAATGACAGAAAAAAAAATGAGCTGGTGGCAATCCCTAGCCAATCCAACCCGCTTCATGTCTCTAAGCGGAATAATTCTACCATGGTTAAGCATCATCGCTATCGTTATACTAGCGTGCGGTATTTTTATGGTGTTACGCTCCCCTGAAGACTATCAACAGGGACAAACAGTCCGCATCATGTATTTGCATGTCCCATTCGCATGGCTTTCCATGTTTTGCTATACATTGATGAGTGTTTCAGCGCTTGGTACGCTTGTTTGGCGACACCCACTTGCCGATGTATCGGTTAAAAGTGCTGCTCCTATTGGCGCAACATTTACTGCTCTGGCACTTATTACTGGTTCTCTATGGGGAAGACCAACTTGGGGAACGTGGTGGGAATGGGACGCAAGATTGACATCTGTTCTTGTTCTTTTTCTCATCTACCTTGCCATCATAGCACTCTCGCGTGCTTTCGATGATGTCGCAAAAGGTGCTAAGGCCGCAGCCATTTTAACATTGGTTGGATTTATCAATATTCCTATCATCAAATTTTCCGTAGAATGGTGGAATACATTACATCAACCGGCTTCTCTTCTGCGTGCTGGTGGCTCTGCCATTAATAGTGAAATGTTATGGCCACTTTTGACTATGGCAATTGGATTTACATTTGCATTTTTTGCCCTTTATCTTGCCGCGATGCGGACAGAAATTATCCGCCGCCGTGTTGATACGATGCAAAGAATGGCCGCACGTCGTTTACGTCATAAGGAAAGCAAGAAATGAGTGATACCTCTCAAGGATTGGGTGGTTTTTCCAACCGGATAGATTCCATGCTTGGCAACCTCGATCATGCCCAGATTGTCATGTTGAGCTACTGTGTTTCAGCTTTTGTATTGCTTTGTCTGGTTCTTTACATTGTGATGAATGGAAAACGCCAAAAAGCAAAACTGGCCGAGCTTGAGCAAGCCGGCATGACACGTGGCAATAAAACGAATGTAACAAACAATGGCTGAGCAAAAAAAGACTTTCCGTTGGCCTGTTATGATCGCCTTATTCGGGCCATTTATCCTGTTTGTGGTATTGGTCGTCATTATGCTTGGACACATGGAAACCACAGATCCTGATACTGCAAATCTGGTACCCAATGCCTTGGCTGGAAAACCAGTACCAGAAACAAATATGCCTCTGCTTTTTGCAAAAGGTGAATTTGATCCCAAGAACTTTCGTGGTCGTGTGACTCTTGTTAATTTTTGGGGCTCATGGTGTCCGCCTTGCCGTGATGAACACCCGACCCTTATGCAAATCAGCCAAGATAAACGCTTTGATCTGGTTGGTGTCAATTATAAGGACAAGCAGGAAAACGCAGAACGTTTTCTTGCCAACTTTGGTGATCCCTTCAAAGTTATAGGTTTTGATCCAGCAGGACGAGCAGCCATTGACTGGGGCGTTTATGGCCCACCAGAAACCTTTTTGCTAAGCAAGGATGGCATTATACTTTATAAGCATATTGGCCCTCTTACACCGCAGATTTATGGCAAAGAGCTTCTGCCACAAATTGAAAAGGCGCTGCAAGATAACAAGGGCTGAATGCTTGAACATAACACAATGCAAAAGCTCAAAAATGGCGTTTGATACAAGCCTGTTAAATGTTGGCTAGAATTTTCCTAAGGGAAGATTTTTAAAAATTATAAAACCGGCAATTCAACTTGCCGGTTTTTGCATATTAGACTGACGGATGTTTTCCGATATTACACGGGTGGATAAAGGTTATTCCCGCTCGAGGCGGTCAATAAACCATCGTGTAAGATTAAGCCAAACTTCATCTTTTTCTGCGGCGTCTTCTACGCCATGTTCAACATTGGGATTATCATTCACCTCGATAACCACCACACCATCATCTGTTTCCTTTAGGTCTACACCATAAAGTCCATCACCAATACAGCGCGCGGCCTTTAAGCCAATCTCCATCACAGCAGGCGGAGCATCTGCAATTGCATAGGTCTTGAAGCCTCCTTCTAAAGGTTCCCCACCATTTGGATCATGTTTGATAATCTGCCAATGGTGCGGTGCCATTTCATATTGGCAAACAAATAATGGCTTTCCACCAAGCACACCCACACGCCAATCAAATTTGGTTGGCAAATATTTTTGTGCCAAAAGAAGATCGCTATCCTTGAGCCATTCATGCGCCAAGCGATGTAGCTCGTCCATAGAGGCTACCCGTTTCACACCTCTTGAAAAGGATGAATCTGGTATTTTCAATACCATTGGAAAACCAAGATAGTCGGCAGCTTTAACAAGGTCTTCATTGCTGGCTATCATAACGGTCGGTGGAACAGGCACGCCATTTGCACGCATTAATTCATCAAGATAAACCTTGTTGGTACAGCGGATCATCGACATCGGATCGTCGATGACAGGCATATTTTCCTGTTCAGCCCGACGAGCAAAGCGATATGTATGATTGGAAATATTGGTTGTTTCACGAATAAAAAGGGCGTCAAAATTGGCCAATCTTGCGAGATCACGTGATCCTATTGGCTCAACTTCAACCCCAAGACGCGCGGCTATTTTTGCCCAGTGCTTCAAATCTTCAACATTTGTTGGTGGCAATTCTTCATTGGGATTGCACAAAACGGCAAATGTCCAACGCGGCGGTGTTTTATGCCGTGCTTCTTTCCACGCTCTCGTCGTATATGCCTCCATAGCCTTATAAAAGGCATCCCGACTATTCCCTTCAAGCTTTTGCCAATTAGCAAATGTGATTTTATGGATTCGCGCCCATTCACCAGGTATTATGTGAACTTCCAAAGCAGGTGCACGATACCAATCAAATAACAAGCGGCCGAATTTTTCAAAACGATCACTTTTGCCATCACTTGAGCTATCGGTTATTCCAAAAAACACTCTGATAATTTCAGGCGCGCGCGCAGCATCACCTTTTAAAGCTTTATTGAGGCAATCTTCCAATTCAGGAATAGATTTTTTGTAAAGACGGCGTTCTGATAGATCAATCATCGTCTCGACTGATGGCAATACCTTATGTCCTCTAGCTTCTGCCAATAAGGAACAATAATAAGCACGACTTTGATAACGATATGAGCGGGATAAATTGATTAACCGTGGCCGTTGTCCGGCAAAAAGCGCTGGATTAGCCAAATAATCACGATGCGTCATAACTTTATGTGTTGTCGCACCATTATCAACATCAGACACCCGACCCGCGAGGATTACACAAATAGACATTTGTAGCTAATTTTTCTCCAATATTACGGCTGCGCGTAAACCGTCTTTTCCAAAACGCGCAATATGGTCAAATACCTTATAATTCAACGGCAGATTTGCAGAATCAGCAATTGTTTCTCCCTCTTCTTCTTCCACCCACGGATCGTGAATTATAATGTGGCTTCCATCATCACCATGTACCAATACCCAATGGGGAACCTTTTCTCCGAACATGTGATAGAAGCTAATTAAAACTAGGACGACGGCGCCTCTTGCCAAGGCCTGTCGAATATCATCCAGCGTAAAGGCTGCAATGCGAACAGGAATCTTTGCGGCTTCCGCCTGTTCACGAAAATCTGTTTGCACAAGCTCCATCACCTTACGCTTTTGCGGATTACGAACTGAATTGATAAATAAAAACTCTTCGTTTGAAACAACAATGGTGGCCTTCAAACCATGATTATGCGCAAGAACAGCAAGACCAAACGGCTCACAGCCACCAGGTCCCGATAGCATATAAACAGTGGTAGCCGTGCGCCAGAGCCTGAGTTCAAACACCGGATCCATACGTGATTGCGGATCAAAATATTTCAATGCCATCATCAGACAGGCAGCACCACAGGTAAATTCTTCTGTTTGCTGGTAATAAGGCACGGATGTTTCAACTGGTATGTCACCGCGCAACGTCTTTTCATAACGCAAAGCGGGTGCATGATCGGCATAATAATCAAGATAACGACCAATCGGGCGATAATGAAAACGCTCATAAAGTGCGATAGCCCTTGCATTATCTTCACGCACTTCCAGCCGCATATAAACGCGCCCTTTATCAAAAGCTGCCTTTTCTGCAGCTTCCAACAATTGTGAGCCAACACCTTTTATAGGCGTATTGGGTTTCACCGCCAAAGAATACAACCTTGCCAATGCTGTTCCCTTGCGAAAAAAGATCATTGCATAGCCAATGATAACGCCGTCACACTCGGCAACAACGGTATAAGCCGTTGGTCTTGTCACCAAAGTACGAAATGAACGACGTGAGATACGATCACTATTGAAACATATCTCTTCTATTTCAACCAGAGCATCAATATCTTCCGGTGTCGCGCTTCTAATCAATATATTCCCCATATAAGTACTCTCATTTCTTCAGAAGCTTATTTTAAACCAATTTTATCTGCTCCTTTTATAACGGTTATACCTTCATGAATATGGGGTATTTATCTTTTATCGTCGGATATTTTTGGTCATAATTTTTGTAACATTTGACTTCAAAAGTTACTTTATAGCGCATAAGCATTATACGTGTTAACCATAATAAATATCTAACCAATTGTTTTTATTGATTTTATTATATTAACCATATTTCAAATCTTAATAAAGTGTTGCATTCGTGTCATTGACTGGGAACCAAAGTTAGACTTTAACCTTTTGTTAACGATCTTTATCGTGACAGGTTTGAGTTTGAGTATTGAATATGGTGTTCGCGTATAAATTGACAGGCTTGATTGTACTGGCATTTGTCTGCTTGACAGGCTCTGCCTTTATCTCTTTGTCAGGATCAGCCTTGGCCGCAAATGAATTTATGACGGTTACCGGTCAAACCTCTCAACCAATAGGCCACTATGAATTTTGTGAACGTTTGCCAAAAGAATGCAAAATTCGTAACACCAATTTACAACCCATAAAACTCGATCAATCTTCGTGGGACATTTTAATTGATGTAAACCACAGTGTTAATGCGCGTATTAGACCCGCAACCGATATGGAACTTTATGGGCGTGAAGAATATTGGACCTATCCGGTCGATGCCGGCGACTGTGAAGATTACGTGTTGGAAAAGCAGCGTGAGCTTCGTGAAAAAGGCTTTCCTCTGGCCAGCCTTCTCATCACTGTTGTCCGCAAGCCAGATGGTGAAGGACATGCTGTTTTAACTGTGCGAACAGACCGTGGTGATTTTATACTCGATAATTTGCGAGATGATGTCAATAATTGGAAAGACACCGAATATACATTTCTAAAACGCCAATCGACCCAAACGCCAGGACGTTGGGTCAGTATTGAACAACGTGATGATATCGTTGTCAGCTCTGTCAGCAGCGATCAGTAAATTCTGCTAAATTTTCCAATCATCGTCGTTTACAAATACTAATTATTGTCGTTTGCAAATAAGATAGGTCTTGGAGCATTCCCGTCAAAAGACGACGTATTTATCCAATCAAATTGGTTCGCCTTTATAAAACAGACGTTCCAGACGAGCCACATCGGGCGCAATGTCAAAACCCTTTTGGTGCAGCCAATCATCGTCAAGATAGGTCGAACGATAACGTTCTCCACTGTCGCAAATAAGCGTTACAATGGAACCTTGTTGATGATTACGGATCATATCAGATATCAATGCGGCAGCAGCATATATATTGGTACCGGTTGAACCACCACAACTTTTTCCGATCAATCGGCTAATCACACGCATCGCTGCCAAACTTGCCTCATCAGGTACTGCAATCATACGATCAATGACTTCCGGCAAAAAAGATGGTTCCACTCTGGCGCGGCCTATTCCCTCAATAACAGACTGACAACGATCAATTTCCTTAATTGAACGATCTGCATAATAACGATGGAACACCGATCCTGATGGATCAGCGACACAGAGTTGTGTGGCAAATTTTTTATAACGTATGTATCGACCGAGTGTCGCAGATGTTCCGCCCGTGCCTGCACTTGCAACGATCCAATCTGGTATTGGAAACGCCTCTTGCGTCATCTGACAAAAAATTGAATCTGCAATATTATTGTTTCCTCGCCAATCGGTTGCCCTCTCAGCATAAGTAAACTGGTCAATATAATAACCGTCAAGCTCATCAGCCAACTTTTGGGCTACGACATAAACGGATTTTGGATCATCGACAAAATGCACCTTACCGCCATAAGCCTCAATGGCTGAAACCTTTTGTGGAGAGGTGGTGCGCGGTATTACTGTTACAAATGGAACACCGATCAATTTGGCAAAATAGGCTTCCGACACCGCTGTCGAGCCACTTGAAGCCTCAACAACCGTTGTCTTGGGACCAATTTTGCCATTGCACAAGGAATAAAGAAATAGCGATCTTGCCAGCCGGTGTTTCAGGCTGCCCGTCGGATGACAGGATTCATCCTTTAAATATAAGGTGATGCCGCAAGGAGAAGGAAGATCATACCTTATCAGATGTGTATCTGCAGAACGGTTTATTTCTGCTTGAATAACATCAATTGCGCTTTGTAACCATTGGCGGCTACAACCTGTAGACGCAACAAAACTTGATGGAATGATATGCGTTCCCATTTTTAGGCCTTTCCTTGGTGGTGGCCTAAAAATATAAAATAACTTTATCTTTTTAAAGACAAAAACAGTCTTTATATTCTAAAAAACAAGAATAAGTTGAAACAAACATTTCAACTTATTCATCATTTATAGATTTTTATACCCTTACGCGTCTACGTTCTGAAACTGGCTGAAAAGCAAGTTTTGCATGAAATGCGCAATAAGGACCAGATTCACCTGAATCTGCACCACAAAAATAGAAATCATCCGAAAGAGGATCGCCTACTGGCCATTTGCATGTTGTCTCACTAAGTTGCAAAAGCGTCAAATGCCGTGACATTGGAACCACAACATCAGCAGAAGGACGTTCCTCGATTTCAGAAACAGCATCAGCGACAAATTCCACCTTTAATGCTGTAGCCCCAACACTTGATGTTGAAGGGCGAGGTGTTGCAGGAGCCGGTGCTGCTGTTTGCGATGCAGCTGCACGACTTGTGCGCGCCGTTGTCGTGGTATTGGTAACAGTCTCGGTCGTTTTTTTGGTACGAGGTGTGGTCTTTGTTGTCTTGCCACGCCCCGACAGTTTTAAACGATGAACCTTACCAATAACAGCGTTTCGGCTTACACCACCAAGCTGGGCAGCTATTTGGCTGGCACTGAGACCATCACTCCATAGCTTTTTTAAAAGTTCAACACGTTCATCTGTCCAGTTCATACCGGCACTCCGTTCTGTTGGCTCCATATTGCACATTTGTTGTTGTGCAACAGGATCATTATTTCTGCCATTTGGTTCTTATTGTCGGAATCCATCAAGGCGCTAAAAAGCGCTAATAAGACAGATATGTTATGATTATCCGATCACAGATCCAAATGTATTGGTTCACCCAAAATACAATATGCCATGACTCTCTGACAAGAGTCTGTTAACCACTATATAGGTGTTTTGAAACGTTTTCCCCAACTTGCGAATCACTTTTTTGCAAAAAAGAAAAAACGCGTGTTCAAAATTCTCTTTTTGCAAGATAATTTTTGAATATGGTAATTAAAAGGCTTTGATTGACTTTTTTTATGACTAGAGAAATAGTGATTTTCAACGTCAGAAACGAAGCTATAGTGAAATATGGCTGCGTTTGTGGTTTATTGTTTTTATAATAGGATCTATTCTTCAAGGGCGGCCTAACACATTATTCTATATCACATCATCCTATAAAAGTGCTTATCAAAACTATTTATACGACATGAAATTAGCAAAATAATTACATTCATGTTGAATAATTAACTTTCAAAAAGGAGATACAATATGAACCCATCCTCTGCGCAACCACTGTACGACACTTTCGCACGTATTGGCTTGCGCTTTGAGCGAGGTAATGGGGCATGGCTTATCTCTGATAATGGCGAGCAATATTTGGATTTTACCTCCGGTATAGCCGTCAATGCACTTGGGCATAATCACCCAAAATTGGTCAATGCCATCAAAACGCAAGCTGAAAAAATTTGGCACGTGTCCAACCTCTTTCAGTCGCCCGAACAAGAAAGATTGGCAAGCCGCCTATGCGAAAACAGTTTTGCCGATAAGATATTTTTCTGCAATTCCGGCGCAGAAGCCCTTGAATGCGCCATAAAAACGGCGCGGCGGTTCCATTATGTCAATAATCATCCAGAACGCTATGAGATTATTACATTTGAGGGCGCTTTTCATGGCCGCACACTAGCAACACTGGCTGCAGGTGGACAAGAAAAATATCTTGCCGGATTTGGCCCCAAGGCCGAAGGCTTTATTCAGGTTCCTTTTAATGATGAAGCTGCACTGCGCAATGCATTAAATGAGCGCACCGCTGCTATTCTTATCGAACCGATACAAGGTGAAAGTGGTTTGCGCCCTGCCCCAAAAGAATTCTTGCAGTTTTTACGCAAAATTTGTGATGAAAACGATTTGCTCTTGATCGTTGATGAAGTGCAAACTGGAATGGGAAGAACCGGCAAGTTATTTGCCTATGAATGGTCTGGAATTACACCGGATATTATGTCGCTTGCCAAAGGTTTGGGTGGCGGTTTCCCTATAGGTGCCTGTCTTGCCACAGCGGAAGCAGCAAAAGGCATGACCCCGGGCACTCATGGCTCGACATTTGGTGGCAACCTACTTGCAATGGCAGCCGCAAATGCTGTTCTTGATGTGATGCTAGAAAAAGGTTTTCTCGACCATGTCAATGCCATGGCCAATTTGTTCAAACAGGGGCTTGCATCAATTATCGATCGTTTTCCTGATGTTGTAAGCGAAATTCGCGGCATTGGCCTTTTAACTGGTGTCAAATGTGTTGTGCCCAATGGAGATGTCATCACCGCATTACGGGAAGAAAAACTGTTAAGCGTTGGTGCTGGAAATAATGTTGTTCGATTATTGCCACCCCTTAACGTAACAGAAGAAGAAATACGTGATGGTCTTCATCGTATAGAAACTGCTATTCAAAATATTTCTAATGCCAATAAACAGAAACAGGCTTGATATTATGACGACGAGTATTCGCCACTTTACAGATCTATCCATTTTAACTCCCGAGGCAGCCCGCGGTATTCTGGATCATGCCAAGGAAGTCAAAAAAGCATTGAAAGCAGGACATGCCGTAAAACCTCTTACAGGCAAAACCTTGGCGATGATTTTCGAAAAGCCGTCAACACGAACACGCGTCTCTTTCGATGTTGGAATGCGCCAACTTGGTGGTGAAACAATCATGCTGACCGGTTCCGAAATGCAACTTGGTCATAGTGAAACAATTGCCGACACGGCGCGTGTTCTATCGCGTTTTGTTGATATTATCATGATCCGTACTACAACGCATGACCGAATGCTGGAACTGGCGGAATATGCCACTGTGCCAGTCATTAATGCACTTACCGATGATACACATCCATGCCAAATTCTTGCTGATATCCTGACCTTTGAAGAACATCGTGGTTCTATTAATGGAAAAACATTTGCCTGGATGGGCGATGGCAATAATGTGCTCCATTCCATGATGGAAGCGGCAGCATTGTTTAACTTTAAAATTAGAGTTGCCACACCACAGGGCAGTGAACCACAACAAAAATATGTTGATTGGGCGCGCAAACACGGTGCCGATATAGTATTGACACATGATGCGCAAGAAGCAGCCAAAGATGTTGACTGCATAGTAACAGACACATGGGTATCCATGGGACAAGAATTTCGTGCTCGCGGACGCAACGTATTCCAACCTTATCAAGTCAATGAAGATTTAATGAAACTTGCAAAGCCTGATGCGCTTTTTATGCATTGTCTTCCAGCGCATCGTGGCGAAGAAGTGGTAGATGCGGTTATTGATGGCCCACATTCTGTTGTCTTTGATGAAGCCGAAAACCGGTTACATGCCCAAAAAGCCGTATTGGAATGGTGCTTGCAGGCATAAAATTTGTCACTATCTATAGACAATAAAAGCCAGTAACACATAACAGTTCAGCAATTAATGAACATGAAACCTATTTGACAGGGTACTTGCTATTATATCAGGTACCTTGGCATCTTTGGTTTTGTTTCTGGTCTTAATAAAATGCCAATAATGACAATCGGGCTTAATTGCTTCTTGTCATTATATATAACGATTACAGAAAGTCATGAATGTGAGCGAACAATCTGATAACACCATCAATAAAAACCAGTTGGGTGATTTTAATTTTGCTGGAGATGATGCGGTTGTACCTTTTGAAGTAGAGGGGCTGGATGCGCGGGGGCGTTCTGTGCAACTTGGCGCTGTTGTCGACACAATTCTAGCGCGTCATCAATATCCAGAACCTGTTGCACGCCTTCTTGCTGAAGTCATGGTATTAACAACACTTCTTGGTACCTCTTTGAAGTTTGATGGAAAGTTCATTTTGCAAACAAGCACTGATGGACCTGTCAATTTATTGGTCGCCGATTTTCAAACCCCTTCGGGTTTACGTGCATATGCCCGTTTTGATGATGAAAAACTGGAGCAAGCCATTAAAGATGGCAAAGTGGCGCCAGAACAATTATTGGGCAAAGGTACGCTTGCGTTAACAATCGACCAAGGGGCGCATATGCAACGCTATCAAGGAATTGTTGCACTTGACGGGTCAAATCTCGAAGAAATTGCGCGCAACTATTTTGACCAGTCAGAACAGATCCCAACCGATGTGCGCTTGGCCGTTGCAACCCTTGTGGATCGTAATTCAGAAGGACAACCAAAACAAAGTTGGCGTGCTGGTGGCGTTCTTGTCCAGCATCTTCCGAAAGCGTCATTGGATATTGATGAAAAGAAACCAGAAAAAAGCAAAGTTACCGACAATAATTGGACAGAGGTAAAAGCCTTGACCCAAACAATTGAAAGTGCGGAGTTGACGGATCCTCAAGTTGGCACAGAACGTTTGCTTTACCGGCTGTTTCATGAACATGGTGTCCGCGTTTTTCAACCAACACCTATTGTTGATCATTGTTCCTGCTCTCGAGAAAAAGTAGAAAATGTATTGAAAAACTTTTCAGCAGAAGAACTTGATTCCAGCATTGAAAATGGTGAAATCACAGTAAAATGCGAATTCTGTTCAACGGTTTATCGTTTTAATCCGGAAGAATTTAAAGCATCGAAAGAGTAAGGTTCAACACCTTGCTCTTTTAGCAACAAAAAATCACCTATATGGCTTGCGTTAAGCATATTGTGATTATCAAAAAGGAATGGCTGGCATTTTTGGTCTATTTCTGGCAGGAAACCTAGAAACTTTTCGTAAGCGCATCAAACCGCCTTATTTAAGCTTTAGCTGGTAGTTGTTTCATTTGTCATATTATCGATCATGCTGTTGTTCAATAATCTTCCAGAAGTCCACTATTTAGAGCGTCAAACCATTTTGATACGGTATGGCTTGCGTGAAAATTTGGGCCACAGGGGACTATTTTCATGCGCATAACAGCCAATGATCGGGCACTTCCGCCGGAACAGGATTATAAAGGCGGAAAATATCCAAAGAGAAAAAAACGTGGAATTTTTTGTCGTTTGATTGGCTGGTGCTTTTTGCTGGCTATCTGGGGTTTCCTCGCCATAGCAGGGTATGTCGGTTATGTTGCATTGAAGATGCCACAAGCATCAACATGGAATATTCCGCAACGACCACCAAATGTCCGCATCATTGACCGCAATGGTATGCTTATTGCCAATAGAGGTGCTATGGGCGGTGAATCTCTTTCTCTTGGCGAAATGAGCCCCTTTATACCCAAGGCTGTGGTTGCTATCGAAGACCGGCGGTTTTATGACCATTACGGTGTCGACCCTGTTGGTATTGCACGCGCTATCGTAACCAATATTACCCATAGGCGCGGCAAACAGGGTGGCTCAACACTAACGCAGCAATTGGCAAAAAACCTTTTCCTTTCGCCTGACCGCACATTGGAACGTAAGGTACAAGAAGCGCTCTTGGCTGTGTGGTTAGAACACAAATATACCAAAGACCAGATTTTAGAAATGTACCTCAATCGCGTCTATCTGGGATCTGGTGCTTACGGTGTTGAAGCTGCTTCCAGACGGTATTTTAATAAGTCAGCTAAGGACGTGAATTTAATGGAAGCTGCAACATTGGCAGGCCTTCTAAAAGCACCATCACGTTTATCACCAGCGCGAGACCCGAAAGCGGCAAATGATCGTGCAAAACTGGTTCTTGCCGCAATGCGCCAAGAAGGCATGATTGATGACGCACAAATTGCGATGGCTGAAGCTGAACCTATGGCGCGCGCCGATTCATATTGGACGGGCTCAGAAAATTATGTCGCAGATCAGGTTGTTGGACAACTGCCTTTTCTCATTGGGCAAAATGACAAAGATATTGTTGTTGAAACCACTGTGGATATGACTTTGCAAAGTGCCGCAGAAGAAGCTATCCGTGACCAGATTGAGGAAAATGGTAAAAAGCGTGACGTATCGCAAGGCGCTTTGGTCTCGATTGATAAAAGTGGCGCCATTCGCGCAATGGTTGGTGGTGTCGATTACGCACAAAGCCAATTCAACCGGGCAACAGAAGCAAAAAGACAACCTGGTTCAACCTTCAAACCCTTTGTTTATCTTGCAGCGCTCGAAGCTGGAAGAACACCCAATTCCATTCGCAATGATGCGCCTGTCAAAATAGGAAAATGGACGCCCAAAAATTATGGTGGAAAATATATGGGGGCGGTTACGTTGACCACCGCGCTTTCACACTCGTTAAATTCTGTTGCAGCACAACTGATTATGGAAGTGGGAACAGATAAGGTCATTGAAGTTGCCCATAGGCTAGGTATTCATTCAGCGCTATCTGACAACGCCTCTATCGCGCTTGGAACATCAGAAGTTACCCTATTGGAATTGACGGGTGCTTTTGTACCATTTGCCAATGGCGGTTATAAGCCACAGATAAGGCTTATCACACGCATTCAAGACACTTCGGGCAAAACACTGTATGATTTTGGCGATATAACGGCAACACGTGTTGTCCAGTCGGATATTGTTGGCATGATGAATGCCATGCTTGAACAAACGGTTGAAAATGGCACGGCAAAACACGCCTCAATTGGTCGTCCAGCAGCAGGAAAAACTGGCACAAGTCAGGATTTTCGTGATGCGTGGTTTATTGGTTATACAACCGATTATGTGACTGGCATATGGTTTGGAAATGATGACGGACATTCCATGAAAACCATTTCTGGTGGCTCCTTACCTGTGCGGGCATGGAAAAGCTACATGACGGTGGCCGAGAAATCACTGCCAATTAGCCCATTACCAGGCAATTATAATCTTGAAAATGCGGTACCCGGCGGTAGTGATATTTTACCAGATAGTGACCAGCCATCTGCAACGCCTTATCCACCTGTCGATAATAATGCCAACAACAATGATGATTATTGGGCTCCACGACCGCCAGCAGATATAGGTGAGCAACCCATTTATGCAACCCAATCGCCTGAAGCCGTTGAAGAACAGCCACAAATGCCTCAACAGCAGGAAAAGAAACGTTCTTTCTTTGATATTTTTAGACGTAGATAGAACAAATATAACCAATAAATGTCGTTATTGTCGTAAGTTTTGCTCTCGACTCTTAAACAAACGTTTCATAATAAGACTTTGAGCGGTTATTTTATAAGGATAAAACGTGCAGGCTATTTTTACTAAGTTCTGTCTGATTGTTGTTTTACTTGCCACAGGTGTTTTTCAAGCGCACGCTGTGACATTGGTACCGACGGGAAATCGCAA
The DNA here is from genome assembly GCA_946478665.1 of uncultured Bartonella sp. Taxonomy (GTDB): domain Bacteria; phylum Pseudomonadota; class Alphaproteobacteria; order Rhizobiales; family Rhizobiaceae; genus Bartonella. The sequence continues at coordinate 53,763 of CAMLCZ010000011.1, forward strand.
TGCAGTTCAACCGCCGATCCCTGGTGCATCGGCAAAACGCACGCGTGAATTATCGACCAGTTATGCCGCCAAATATACAAAAATATATAACTTGCTAAAAAATGACAGCAAACTTCGTGCGCGTATTGTGACAACAGCAAAAGCCTATGGAATTGACCCCATACATATTGCTGGCGCGATAATTGGTGAACATACGTATAATGTTGACGTTTATGACCGCTTGCAAACCTATTATGTCAAAGGAATGTCATATCTCAGTCAGGGTGTCCAATTTGCTTATAATGGTGAAAATGTCTCCGACTTTATTAAGCGCCCACAATTTAGCAGCTGTAATGGATTAACAGACAGCTACCGTTTATGGACCTGTCGTGAGAATGTCTGGAATAACACGTTCCGCGGTAAAACCGTTGATGGGCAAAAATATCCTAATAACCGCTTTAGCGCTGTATTTTTTCAGCCCTATTATGCCGGACAGACTTTTGGTCTAGGGCAAGTCAATCCACTCACCGCATTAATGATGTCAGATAGGGTTAATCGTATATCTGGATTACCAAAATTGTCACCCGACAATGGTGGACAAGTCTATAAAACAATTATGGATCCTGATTTGACAATCCCCTATATCGCGGCAACAATCCGCCAATCAATTGACGCTTACCGTCAAATAGCAGGTTTTGATATTTCTGATAATCCGGGGCTGACTGCAACTTTATATAACACAGGCGGTGCAGAAGCACGCGCGCGCGCCTTAGCTGAACAGAATAAACGCGCTGAAGCAAATGGGCAAAAAGCGCAATTACCGCAAGAAAATTATTATGGTTGGTTTGTAAATAGTAAAATAGACGATCTTAAAAAGCTTTTTTGATTTATAGCATCAATCCGCATTGTCGAAATTCAGCATTGTCAAATGACGGTTAAATGCCATGCGGTTTATTCTTTTGCTTGGCGCGATCCAATAAGGTGGTTAGCAGCGCAATATCACTATCGGTCAGTTTTTTTATTTCGCGTGATAACCGGTTGGCAAAGCTCGTCGCGTCCGCTGATAGATTAGACGTATCAATGACAATACGAGGGTGAGAAATTCCGGCAAGTTCGATAAGTTCTTCAGCATCATCCCAAATAATATTGAAATAGGTTATGATCCGCTGCACAAGTGCAAAACTAGGCCTACCCTTTTTTCCCATTTCAAGTGCAGATAAATAAGCTGGCGAGACACCAATACTTTCAGCCATCTGCTTTTGTGTAAGCCCTCTTTCTGCACGTAAACTACGAACTTTTTTCCCAAATGGTGTCATAAATTGATGCCTGAATTTTTTCGGCGCAATCGCAAATAAAGCGCCCCAACACCGCCATGATGGCGTGCAGCATCGTCAAAAGAAGCAACAAGCTGCCGGAATGGTGGTGTTGCCAACCAACGGGGTACAGAGTGACGCAACACACCTTCACTCCCTGGGGAAGTACCCTTGCCCGTGATAACCAGAACATGGCGCAAACCGCGATAACAGGCAGATTGCAAAAAATGAAGCAATAAGGAATATGCTTCGCTTTGTATCAATCCATGAAGATCGACACGTCCGTCAATCTGGATACGCCCTTTTGATATTTTTTTATGTGTTGGCCGATCAAAAGGATAAATCTCTAATGATGTTGCTTGCGATGTTACGCTTTGTGGCTCACTGCCCGTATTAATATAAGATTTTAGAATCTCGCTATTATAATTATACTGGCTATTTTCTTGTGTCTGGCTCTTATCGCGTTTTGCATTTTTATAATTGGCGGCACGCAAAGGAATAGCCGAACGGCGAACAGCATCCCAAAGAATACGGTCTTCGACACGAAGATTGTCTAGAGCTTTGGAATGCATATCGCGAACAATCATGACCAGATGCCTATTATATCTTTCATACAGCCCGCGCGAATCCCTTACGAAAACTTCGCCCGCAAAGTCAATCTGCTGTATTAATCCTCTTCTGTGCCGATGATTTTCCAATTAGGGTCTTTTGATTGGGTGTCACGAGCGAATGTCCAAATATCTTTTATCTCGGCTATTGCTTGAGGATCGCCATCAACCAATTTGTTTTCGTCTTGATAGGTTGCAGAAATAATCTCACTTTGTACGCGCACAACTATCTGTGCCGTGTCATCTTTCATTTCTGCCTCTGCAATTTCTATTTTATCAATACCAACAAAGGTAAATTGAACCTTTTCGCCACGCGCTTCACGGTCATCAATTGCTTGCGAAAACCCTTCATAGACTTCATTAGACAAAAGGGATTTCAGGCTTTTTTTATCACCATTGGCAAAGGCTGTTACAACCATTTCATAAGCAACCCGCGCGCCATCAAGAAATGAACGTGGTGAAAACTTCTCATCCGCCTCACGTATTGCACGCAATCCTTGGTTAAGATCGCTTCCCTCAGGCGCAATAGTGTTAATATCAGAGAAGTCATCTGCAGGTGGAATATCACGTTGCGGCAAAGCAATAACATTGTCAGAATATTGCTCTTCATCCGCTTTTTTCTTATTCACGGAATATGGATCAAATGGTGGACGTTCAAAGCCGGTTCTTTTGCCTAATACACTACGCAATTGTAGAAAAACTACCACAGCAACGACAAGTGCGATAACCAATACAATGTCAAATTCCATCTGCGAGGCCAATCTCCATATTCAAAATTAATTCTATGATGCGTGCATTACGTTTTAATGTCAAATATATAGAATACATCAATATATAGAATTACAAAAGTTTCCATTTAAATAGAATTTTTAATTCCTATTTAAAGACTCATTCATCATTATAGTTTTGCCTTTAATCAAGGTTTTGAAAGGATGAGCTTCGTGAAAATACCTTATCGCACATCTCCAAGTCTCGTTGGCTTTATTATGCTTGCTGCATTATTCATAGAGATTGCAGGCTTCATTATTGTCGGCAAATATATTGGTGTTTTGGCGACGTTATTGCTCATTATCCTTTCTATGGTATTAGGTTTCGCTCTCTTGAAAATTCAGGGAATTACACTTTTAACCAAGGTGCGTAGTGAATTGTCTGCCGGTCATATTCCAGACCGTGAGTTAGCACATGGCGCGCTTATGATGTTGGCTGCAATCCTGCTTATTATCCCAGGCTTTGTCAGTGATATTATTGGTCTATTATTGTTTATTCCATTTATCAGAGATGTTATCTGGCGATTTTTTTCCAACAAAATTGAAGTCCGCACCTCCTTTGATGAAAACTCACGCGACAATAATGGCCCAACTATTGATCTCGATGCAGACAGTTACCATTCAACGCATCCAGAGCAATCTCCTTGGAGAAAAGATGACGATTTTAAGCAATTAAAATAACGAAAATTGGTTTATGTAGAGGCTCATTCATTGCAACGAAATGCGTAGCATGCTAGCCAATACACCATATCTTTAACCCCTTATAATGTTTCATACAAAGAAAAAGGTTTTAATCATGGCTGAAGGTGATGCAAACACAAATGGTGAAGCACCGGTATTCACAGTGCTCACACAGTATTTAAAAGATCTTTCGTTTGAAAGCCCTAATTCTCCGCAGGCTTTGCGCCCACGTGAAAAAGCGCCTGAAATCAACATTGGTATCAATGTCAATGCAAATCCATTGGAAGATGACAATTATGATGTCGTTTTGACATTGTCTGCCAAGGCTGGTGAAGGCAAAGACATGCTATTCAATGTCGAATTGGTTTATGGCGGTGTTTTCCGGGTAAAAAATGTTCCTCAAGAACATATTATGCCTTTGGTGTTCATCGAATGCCCACGTTTGTTGTTCCCATTTGCCCGTCAAATCGTTGCTGATGCGACACGCAATGGCGGCTTTCCTCCATTGATGATCGACCCAATTGATTTTGCTGGCCTTTTCCAAAAGCGTGTTGCTGAAGAACAAGCCAAGGCACAGGTTAAGCCTGCATAATATATTCAAGTCAATTGTAGAATTCTCTCTGCAATTTTTCCATTCAACCATTCCCATATTTTATGGGAATGGTTTTTTTATTTCTGTTTTTCAATCATTTCGCAGATTTTAAAAGTTACGTCGATGGCGTGATAATGAGGAATGAACGCACTTAAGATTTTCAGTACACACTTAAGGTTTTTAAGTATCTGTCGTTCTGCGCTTGTGTATTAAAGTTGCGGAAATAAAATACCGTTATTGGCACTCATGAGCCAAGAAAATCACGTCATATAGGCATAAGCATTTTATCTATGCATTTGGCAGCCATTGAGCACTATTTGCCAAAATGTTTCACACATAAAACAGGGCATCAAGCGGTTTAAAAACTCTGCCTTCCAATATCCAATATGCTAGCTTCTAGCTCCTAGCTTCTAGCTTCTAGCTCCTAGCTCCTAGCTCCTAGCTCCTAGCTCCTAGCTCCTAGCTCCTAGCT
>CAMLCZ010000012.1 GCA_946478665.1 uncultured Bartonella sp.
TGCCTCGCTGCCTCGCTGCCTCGCTGCCTCGCTGCCTCGCTGCCTCGCTGCCTCGTTGCCTCGTTGCCTCGTTGCCACAGATCTGAATCTTTAAAATGGTGCCTGTTGCTCGATTCTGCGCGACCGAAATTAGTGAGCAGCCTTTTAACCTCAGCTTATCAATTCGAAAAAAACAGCATCTATACTAAAAGATGTTATCAAATTTGCTGTGTTCAGTTCAAACTCGATATTTTGCAAAAAAGACAAAAATTGATCCCAAACATCGACGAAAATCGGTCTCAAAACTAGTTGAAGTTTATCCATTATCGTTACGCAAAACAGATAGTCTATAAAACGGATGGTCTAAATGGCTAGAAATAGGGGCGTTTTGGGCTTTTGCTATAGGCCACATCCAATATTTTAAAGCCAGCCTTTTTTGCGAAAATAGATGAGCGGAATAACCGCCGAAATAACCATGAGAAACAGTGCTAATGGATAGCCCCATGGTTTGGCAAGTTCCGGCATGAACTGAAAATTCATTCCATAAATAGAGGCGACCAGTGTTGGAGGCATAAATCCTACGGCGGCAACAGAGAAAAATTTGATAATTGCATTCTGCTCTGTTGAAATCATTCCAACAACCGTATCAAGTAGGAAAGTCATTTTTGACGACAAGAAATCGGCAAAATGTTCGAGCGATTGGGTATCCTGCTCAAGCGATTTTATCGTCGTTTTCATGTCTTTTTTCGGCGTTACTGTCTTGCCGTCTGCCTCAACATATTTAGGCGTAACGATTTTTCCATAGGCTTCGACATAAACAAGCATGCGGCTGATACCGGCGATGCTTTCTCTCACCATGGAAAGTGTCGCACCTTGATTACCAATTTGGTTCAGGGTCTGCCTGAAATCTGCTGTAGACATTGGCAATGCATCTTGATCGCGCTGGAATATTTGCCGTGATGCCGACTCGATCTTTCCCGATACGGCTTCCAACAGATCGGCAAGCCTATCCGTTGCCGCTTCAATAAGTGCAGTTAAAATTGTCAATCCAGTGCATTGCTGCGTGATGATGCCATTGCCTGATTTGACCACACGGGTGATAAATAATTCCACTGCTTGTGGGTGGCTATAGCGCACGGTAACAAGTCTTGCTCCAACAAGGATAAATGTTACAGGGCCAATATTACGATTGCTACCCTCAACTGTGTAGATGAGCGGCGCGGTTAGGTATTGTGCGCCATTTTCCATATAAAAACGGCTTGATTCCTCAATTTCCGTCATGTCATCATGAGTGGGAATTGGAATACCAAGCCATTTTTCCAAGTGTTTTTCTTCACCTGGTGTCGGGTCCGCCAAATCTATCCATAAAACATCATCTTCAGGAGTGCCATCATCTTTTAATGGCACTTCAACAAGACGGTCAGTGGAAGAGCGGAAGCTTCGAATCATTTATTATCCTTGGCTATTTCGACAGGCGCTATTTTTTGAATTTCCAAAAAGTCTTCGTCCCAACGCCCACAAGACAACGGTTTGCAGTGCGTTATACCTTCTGCAACAAATTTAACCGGATTTTGTTCCACTATTCCGGATGGTTTATCGTCATGCTTTTCATAAAGCGAAGTACCAATGATTGCCCTTTGGTTATTATGAATGCTGACAAGACGAAGGTCGCGTGCTTCTTCTATGCGCTTGGCAAGGTTACCATCAATCAAGCTTTGTAATACGCCACCTTCTTGCTCAAAGCGGATAAATTCCGCCCATGCGGCTTCTGCCAAAGCATCAGCATCGGAACCACGGCGGTTGGCATTTTTTGCCAAAGGCGTGGTTTGCTCATCAAGCAATACTAGTTGACTGTTGCGGGCAACACGTCTTGCTTCAGTATCTGGTAAACCAAAAACAAAACTATGCGGCAGAACGGAAACGGAAGACGCTCCCCCTAAAATACCGGCATATGCAGCCATTGACGCGCGAGAAATATTGCTGAGTGAATCCTGCTTTGTCATCATACGCATTGAAGTTTCAACGTGTATATTGGCAGAGAAAGGCGAAGAAACGCCACGTTCTTCTTGCAATTTGCGCCACAATTGACGAATAGCCCGCATCTTGGCAAGCCCCATAACCGGATCCTGATCCAAGGCTGTGGCAAAGCCGATATGTGGCAAGGCATAAATTATATGGTGACGGGCTTCCTCAACCATTTTCAAATGCCCCAATGCAACAGACATCATGGCACCGATTTCTTGTGCTTCTGTTGCACCGGCATTGTGGTAGGGGCGGCCGTCTGCTTCCAATACCACACCCGGTATACCGGAAGAGAAAAATCCAGACATTGATTGTGGCAAAGAAGCTTTCAGTGCTTCAATCGACATTTTTAGTTTACCGGTTGTTGCCAACACAGCTGTCGGGTCGGTACTGAAGGTCAATTGTGTCCGTGTTGGATTGATGCGACGATGATGCAGATAATCTATGAAACTGTCGGCAATAACGCGCCCATGTGGGTGATTGTCCAAACGGATATGCAAACCGTCAAGATTGATACCGTCAAATAAGGTAGGAATTGTATCGGTTTTTGCCGGTAATCCGAAACCATATGCACTATTGGCACCTTCGAAGATCAGTGCAACACCATTGGCACCGTTTAAAATATCCTGCTTCAACTGATGACGGGCGCGCTCAACATCTGGATCATCGGCGCGCTGCATAACTGACCACCCTACATTCCGAGTAGGTTTGGATGATGATGGTTGGGACTGTTTCGGGCTCATGAGCAAACTAAATTCCTACAAAATCAATATCACACCATATGCTTTGGTTTTAACACACAACCACAAAGCTATAACGGGTGCAAGACCAACGTGTTGTTATTTCATTTAGCATTCCATTTTAAAAAACAAATGGGACAAAATAGCAATAAAACGAATTTGTTTCTAATGATGCAATTGAAACACAATACCTCATTTTCAAAGGAATAGTTTTGGTGAAACAATCGCATTTTAAAATGATTATAGAATAAATTCATTAAATTTCAAATGGTGTGTAAACAACACCATTCATAAAAAATTGTATTCCTTATAGCTGAATTCTGCAAAAAATTTCATCAACTGAAGTTAAGCATCTAATTAAGATTTATTATTTGAAAAGAACATACAGCTAGCGATAAATTATCGTAAATTTTATAATATGATAAAACGATATGCACATTGCATGACGATCGCTTTAAATGGCTTATTGATTTGAAAAAATTCTGTTACATTTAGCTAAAAGCGTAGCAAAAGCGTATAAAGGAATTACGGGGCATGTCCGAAGAAAATGGCATTTTTATTGGTGCGAGTCATCCAAAACATGGCACAGGACTCAAGAAAGAATATATTTGGCTAAAATATGCCAATCGCCATGGGCTTATTACGGGTGCCACAGGCACAGGTAAAACCGTAACACTGCAGGTGCTGGCTGAATCTTTTTCTGCAGTGGGCGTGCCTGTTTTTTGTGCCGACGTAAAAGGTGACCTTTCAGGTATTTCCAAAGCAGGTGCTCTTACAGATAATGTCAAATCACGAGCCAATAAAGTTGGTCTTGATGACATTCAGATGAAAGCAAGTCCGGTTATTTTCTGGGATTTGTTCGGCGTGGAAGGCCATCCTATTCGCGCAACGGTGTCTGAAATGGGACCATTATTATTATCACGCCTTATGGATTTAACTTCGGCACAGGAAGGCGTGTTAAATATAGCGTTTAAGATCGCAGATGAAGAAGGCTTATTGCTACTCGATTTAAAAGATCTACAGGCAATGCTTGTACATGTGGCTGATCGTGCAACCGAACTGTCTGCCCGCTATGGCAATATTTCAAAACCATCCGTTGGTGCGATTCAGCGTCAATTGCTTGTTTTTGAACAACAGGGTGGTGAACATTTTTTTGGTGAACCGGCTCTCGAATTAAAAGACATTATGCGTACAACCACCGATGGACGAGGTGTAGTCAGTGTGCTTGCTTCTGATAAACTCATGTCTAATCCGCGGCTTTATTCGACATTTCTGTTGTGGTTGATGTCCGAACTCTTTGAGCAATTGCCGGAAATTGGTGATCCTGACAAACCGCGTCTGGTATTTTTCTTTGATGAAGCGCATCTTCTATTCGATAACGCTCCAAAAGCTCTTATTGAACGTATCGAGCAAGTGGTTCGTCTCATCAGATCAAAAGGCGTTGGAATATATTTCATATCACAAAACCCGCTTGATGTGCCGGACACTGTTCTTGCCCAACTCGGTAATCGTATAGAACATGCGCTTCGCGCCTATACCCCGCGAGAAACAGCGGCTGTTAAAGCTGCGGCAGCGACATTCCGCACCAATCCGGATTTCAATACGGCGGAAATGATCGGGCAATTGGCAACTGGTGAAGCACTGGTATCAACGTTGGAAGATAAAGGTGTTCCTTCCATGGTGCAAAAAACAACTATTAGGCCACCTGCTTCCCAGATAGGAGCAATTACGCCCCAAGAGCGTGAAAATCTTATCAAAAACAGTCCAGTAAGCGGTAAATATGATGAAACGATTGATCGTGATTCCGCTTATGAAATGCTTGCGCGTAACACTGCCGAAAAACAATCATCCAATGACACGCAACAAGGGGGCGGTTTTTGGGATACGATTTGGGGCAATGATAAAAAGAATAGTCGTGGGCAATCTGTTGCCGAAACCGCAATTAAGTCCATCACACGGACAGCCGCTAATTCCATAGGTCGATCTATTGCTAAAGCAGGGGAGAGCTATCTGCGTGGACTGCTGGGTAATTTGTTGGGTGGAAAACGCAAATAGATCCTAATTGGCTGGTTGAATTTGCAAAGGTTATCCGTTTGCCGCCCGATGTTTGTTTTTGAAACTTGATGCTTGATCTTGAAAAAAAGCATCAGGGGCGGAAGAGACGTTGTGCCAAAAAATGATGTATAGGCTAGAGACTGGTGGCATTAAGTAGGCAACGAGCCAGATAGAACCTTAAAACAATCATCTAGCGACACGCAAAAAGGGGCAGTTTTTGGGATACGATTTGGGGCAATGATAAAAAGAATAGTCGTGGGCAATCTGTTGCCGAAACCGCAATTAAGTCCATCACACGGACAGCCGCTAATTCCATAGGTCGATCTATTGCTAAAGCAGGGGAGAGCTATCTGCGTGGACTGCTGGGTAATTTGTTGGGTGGAAAACGCAAATAGTCCAAAACTGGCTGGTTGAATTTGCGAAGGTTATCCGTTTGCCGCCCGATGCTTGGTCTTAAAACCTGATGCTTGATCTTGAAAAAAAGCATCAGGGGCGAGAGGAGTACTGTGACGAGAAAATCTGTCGGTTAACGGTTGGTATTCCTCTGTAAGAAAAGGGGCCAATAAGGTCGTATAAATAGACTGACCGGTGGCGTTAAGAAGACAGATGGGTGGCGGATTGTTTGAAGACACATTATTTATGTCTACAACAAAATTTATGCCTCCAACGAATGGTGTTTATTGAAGATAAGTTGCATTAAACAACAAGGATTGGGGCTTTTTCTGGCACACGGTCATAAAGATCAATAATGTCTTGATTTATCAACCGGATACAACCAGAAGATGCTCTTTTGCCAATAGAGTTCCATTCTGGTGAACCATGAAGTCGATATAATGTATCCTTGCCGTTTTGGAAAATATATAAAGCACGCGCGCCTAGTGGGTTTTTTAGCCCAGGTGGCATACCACCATTTTCCGCACTGAACTTTTTGAGTTGTGGTTGCCTAAGGATCATTTCCGCAGGAGGTGTCCATGTTGGCCAAGTCTTTTTATATTGGATTATGCCACGGCCAGACCATGCAAAACCACTCTTACCCACACTTACACCATAACGGATAGCTTTGCCGTTTTGTCGTACGAGATAGAGAAAACGCCTATTGGTATCAACAACAATTGTCCCAGGTTGTTCGCCCGTAGGATCATCAACGATTTGTCGCAAAAATTGTGGATCGATTTTTTGATAAGGTATTGCAGGAAGCGTGAATGCACCATCAACTTCTGAACCATACATGGAGGCAAATGGTGCTAAAGCCTGTTCTGATGGTTGTGGGGCATTGGATTGTTGTTGTGGTATGGGTGCCAATGTGACTTGGTTAGACGTTAAGTCTTTGAGACCTCTAGGCATACAGGCAGAAAGACTTGTTGTTGCGGTACCAATCATTACGATTTGCATGAAATCTCGTCGGGAAATTTGTCGCGCCATTACCTTTTCCATCTTTTTGGTTGAGATGTCATTATGTTTTGAGTCTCTTAACAAGAAGCAAATCAAATCGACCGTAAATTAATTATTCAGCTAAAAATATATTGTAGGCGAAAAAGCGAAATAACTTGTTTAGAACTATACTTATTCAGTCAAACTCGCGTGAAAACAACAATTTCCCTTGTCTTTCATGTCTGACCACGCCACATTAATAAACCAACAGATAAATATTTTAAGGAGTATCTGAAATGGCTTTTGAATTGCCCGAATTACCCTATGACTATGAGGCTCTCGCTCCTTACATGTCGCGGGAAACACTTGAATATCACCACGACAAACACCATCAGGCCTATGTCACCAATGGTAATAAGCTTTTACAGGATTCAGGACTTGAAGGTAAAAGCTTAGAGGAAATCGTTAAAGCAAGCTTTGGCAAGAATCAGGGATTGTTCAATAACGCTGCACAGCATTATAACCATACCCATTTCTGGAAATGGATGAAGAAAAATGGCGGCGGCAACAAGCTTCCAGAAAAGCTAGCTAAAGCAATTGATTCAGATTTAGGTGGCTTTGATAAATTCCGTGCAGACTTTTTGGCTGCTGGTGCAGCTCAATTCGGGTCAGGATGGGCTTGGTTGGCTGTTAAAAACGGCAAGCTTGAAATTTCAAAAACACCCAATGGTGAAAACCCACTTGTTCATGGTGCAACACCTATTCTTGGTGTCGATGTATGGGAGCACTCATACTATATTGATTATCGTAACGCCCGTCCGAAATATCTTGAGGCGTTCATAGATCACCTTGTTAATTGGGACTATGTGCTTGAGCTTTATGAAAAAGCTTGAGGATTAATTTAGAAGACTAAGTTTCATAACCACCGCTAAATCAAAGGCGGTGGTTATTTATTTGTCTATAAAAGACCTAAAATTCTAAACTGTCCGCGATAGGGCGTGACATTGTACCAACACATATGCTTCAGCTTGTATTTGTATGCTTCAGTCAGAACTTTTCTGTTTTAGCTAAAACTTGGTGCATTTGCTGGTATCAACGGTTTTCTTACCATAAAAATAGTTCATCGTTTTTAGCCAGGATTGGCATTCGTTCATTGTTTTAAAACAACGGAAACGCTCAACTGGCATGAGACCAGAGCCGCGGTTTTGAAATGGTGTTTGTTCCCAGCCACGAAAGAACCCTGCCACAATTCCACTGCCACGCGGTGGTGTGGAACAACGTTCTCCAGCATATTCACTGGTCATATTGGCGACCTTGCCGGGATCGCGTCCATTTGCGTTGCTAAAAGTGGTAAAAGCAAAGCAGGTAAAACCAAGTGTTGCTAGCAAAAGTAATTTACAATTCATTTCTTGCAGGCCTCCAAGACCCATTTAAAATTGTTTGCATAATGTTGCCCGCGGTGGAGGGGAGCCATAAAGCGACTCCATCGTATAAAGCCACCCACGACATTCTTCCATGGATTTGAAGCATCTATATCGATCAACCGGCACATATTCATCAGAGCTGATAATCGGGTTATCTGTCACTCCGCTGAAATAGCCTGCTACAATACCACTGCCTTTTGCTGGAGTATTACATCGTTTACCGGCATATTCATCGACATTCTTTCTGATATTCGCACCTTGCGCTATTGGTATCATAAATTGAGCTGTTGGTATCGTAAATAATGCAAGTGCAAGTAATGATATACCAAGTGAACGCATCGTAAAACCTGACTGTATAAATAACAATGTAAAACCAATGGTAGCAATCAAATAAACTACAACCAGTTATTTTATGTAGAATAATTAACTTTCAAGACAATGTAAGATTTATTGTTATTTGCCGTTAAAAAGCTTGTGCAAATAGCCTGATCGGCAAATGTTTTTGCTTATAATGTTAAGAGAAAGAGTGTTGCTCAGCTTAAAAGCCCAAGAAGGTTTTGTTGCACGCAACACTCTTAGTTAAATTTATGCTTTACCGACAACTTTCAGGATAAACGCATAAATATAGGCACTTTCTTCCAAACGAGAAAATCGGCCAGAAGCACCAGCGTGGCCAGACTCCATATTTGTGCGTAAAAGAACAGGGTTATTGTCTGTTTTCAAAGACCGCAATTTTGCCACCCATTTTGCAGGTTCCCAATAGGTTACTCTCGGGTCGGTCAGGCCTGCCATTGCCAATATAGGAGGATAGGATTGTGCCGTAACATTGTCATAAGGAGAATATGATTGAATGAGAGCATAGTCTTCTTCTGATTGCAGTGGATTGCCCCATTCTGGCCATTCGGGAGGCGTTAGAGGAAGTGATGCATCAAGCATTGTCGATAGAACGTCAACAAAGGGTACAATTGCAACTATTCCTGCGTAATCGGCAGGTGCCATATTCGCAACCGCACCCATAAGCATTCCACCGGCGGAACCTCCTTCTGCTACAAGGCGGTCATGTGAGGTAAATTTTTCAGCAACGAGATAGCGCCCACACGCGATAAAGTCTGTAAATGTATTACGTTTATGCGTATGTTTGCCCTGTTCATACCATGCAAAGCCTTTTTCCTTGCCGCCTCTAATATGTGCAATGGCATAGATGAAACCACGATCAACCAAAGAAAGTGCATTGGTATTAAAACTGGCGGGAATGGATATTCCATAGGCGCCATAACCATAAAGTAAACATGGTGCCGAACCATCTAGTTTTGTATCTTTATGATAGAGGAGAGATATCGGTATCTCTGCGCCATCATCTGCTTTTGCCATGAGACGACGGGTAATATAATTGTGACTATCGTGACCAGAAGGAACTTCCTGTGTTTTTAACAGAACACGGCTGCGGTCTGCCATACTATAGTCAAATAACTGGCTCGGTGTGGTCATGGAAGAATAGGAAAAGCGGATTGTTTCGCTGTCATATTCAGGTGAACCATGAAGTGTCAGGGAATAAGCTTCCTCGTCAAAGGCGATCGCATGCGTTTCACCGCTATTACGTTGCATAAGATTTATTTGTGGTAACCCATCACGACGTTCCAACCAAACAAGATGCGTTTTGTAAGCATCATGTGAAAGTATGAGCCTTCCAGCTTTATGGGGGACAATTTCTTTCCAGTTATTTGAATTGGGATCTGACACGGGAGCCGACATGATTTTAAAGTCTTTGGCGCCATCAATATTTGTTAAAATATAAAAGACATCGCCGCCTTCACTGAGACTATATTCAATACCCTTTTCGCGTTGTCTTACACATTTGGGTGGCGTTAACGGACTATCGGCTGGTATAAGCCAAACTTCCGATGTTTCATGGTCATGAATATCAATATAGATAAAGTCATTTAAAGAAGATCCACCAACTCCCATGAAAAATCCCGGATCTTCTTCACGGAATATAAGGGGGTCTGACGCAGCGTCACTACCAAGCTTGTGATAGTAAAGTTCTGAGGGGCGATGGTTCTCATCCATTTTTGTATAGAAAAAACCTTCTGATTTTGCATCCCAGACCACGTCGCCAGAGGTATTGTCTATTTCGTCACTTGTATCTGAAGTCGCACCAAAGTTACGTATCTTTATAGTATAGAATTCAGAGCCTTTTTCATCATAGCTCCATGCAAATTTACTATGGTCCGGTGAGTGTTGCACAGTACCAAGATTGAAATATTCTTTATTACGTGCAAGATCATCTCCATTGAGATAGACAGTCTCTTCACCACCATTTCTGGGGATTCGGAAAAAATGTGGGTGTTGTCCGCCCGTAACAAAAGAAACGCCATAACCGAACGGGCCATCCTTGACCGGAACGGAACTATCATCTTCTTTGATACGCCCCTTCATTTCCTCAAACAACTGTTCTTGTAATTTTACTGTCCCTGCCAGGTGTTTATTTTGATATACATTTTCTGCTTCAAGATAAGCACGTATATCTTTGTCCAAACAACTTGGATCTTTAAACACATCTTGCCAGTTGTCAGCTCTCAACCAATGATAGGGATCATGCCTGATTTTTCCGTGATGTTCTTCTGAATAGTCAATTAATTTTGCTTCGGGCGAAATTTGTGGTGATTCGGTCATAATTGGTCCTAAAATCGATTTAATTTTCATTTTTTGCTATTTTTTGTTGATTATATGACAGTGCATAACCATTCATACAATAGCGTAAACCAGTCGGCAAAGGTCCATCTGGAAATACATGTCCCAAATGTGCGCCGCAGTCGGCACACAAAACTTCTGTGCGGTTCATTCCATGTGAATGATCTTCATTATAAACAACCGCATCAGGGCTGATCGGTTGAACAAAACTTGGCCACCCACTTCCAGAATCATATTTAGAATCAGAGTGATAGAGTGGTTTGCCACAACAAACGCAGGTAAAAACACCCGGTATACTTGTATCAAAATCAGGTGATGAAAAGGCCCTTTCAGTACCATGTTGACGTGTAATCTTATACTGTGTCGGTGTCAGTTGATGGCGCCATTCTTCGTCTGTTTTTACTATTTTGAATGTGTGTTTATCACTCATTTTGTTGCTTTCTTTTACAAAATATATTTGCCAATTTATATTGGTCTTGGACTTTGACAGTGAAAAAAAATGCTGCTAAAAGCCCGCCCATGCGGAATACATTTCCTTTATATTTGGTATGAGCATGTAAGAAAAACAATTGCTACAATTATAATTGATTATAAGTCCAATTATGAATTTGTATTAAATTGAAACATCATTGTCATAATTTTAATATATTTATATAAGAGGTTTTAGTAAAATCTATTATTAATACTGAAATAAATTGTTATGACTTTGAACTTTGTTTTATAGAAGAGTTGTCTATATTTTAATTGACATGCTTTTGTGTAACGCAATATGAAGTAAAACATTCGCTTGCACTATAGTTGCAAGGAAATAAAGAAAAACAAAAAGGATAAAGAGATGGATGATCAAGCCGTCAGCGAAAATGAGAGCGATTTCATTGTTACTCTGGTTGCTGATGTAGTGTCCGCTTATGTCGGAAATAACTCAATCAGACCCGGTGAATTACCAAGTTTAATTGCAGATGTTCACGCTGCTTTTGTTAAAGCAGGTGGTGCAGCCATTGAAGAAGCTGAAGTTGAAAAGCAGAAGCCTGCTGTTAACCCGAAGCGGTCTGTATTTCCTGATTACATTATTTGTTTGGAAGATGGTAAGAAGTTCAAGTCACTCAAGCGTCACCTTATGACGCATTATGATTTGACCCCTGAGCAATATAGAGAAAAATGGGATTTGGATGCAAATTATCCAATGGTTGCTCCAAATTATGCGGAAGCACGTTCTTCTCTTGCTAAGCAAATGGGATTGGGCCGTAAGCGCAGCAAAAGAAAAGCAAAGTAAGCTTTACCCATCCTCTAAAATTATCTATGCTCAAAGCGCATTTTTGGTTAAATGCGCTTTTTTCTTTGCTTGTATTTTAAACAAACTAGCCTTTTCAATAATTTTGTAAGCATTCACACTTTCGCTCAATACTAAGCGTTTATACAGTAAAGATGCTTTGTTGAACTGCAAGCACGTTTAACAAACGGAAAAAGCAATCAACAAAAGTAAAAAACTGTTCAACAGAATTGAGCGGCTTCAGCGCGAATGCGTTGCACCATTGATCTTAGTCCATTTGATCGTTGTGGTGTCAGGTTTTCATCAAGACCTAAAGTTTTAAGTAATGCTTCTATATCAGCGTGATAAACATCGGATGCTTTTTTACCGGAATAGAAAGTAATAAGGATATAAACCAGACCGCGCACAATATGTGCATCAGAATCCCCGATGAAGGTCATAACTGGATCATCACCACTGCCAGCTTTGGTAACAAGCCAAACTTGACTAACACAACCGGGAACTTTGTGTACCTCGTCACGGGCTTCTTCCGGAAAGGGTGGTAATTCGCGTCCAAGCTCAATGACATAACGATAGCGATCCTCCCAATTATCCAACATGGAAAAGCTTTCAAGAATGTCTTCAATTGTATCAGTCATAATCAATTCTAATCCGGAATCTCATTGTCTGGTTTAGATTATAAGCAGATGGTGCTTGAAGTTACAGGATTAATTACCGTGTAAGCGCGATTTATTGCACATTAGCAGGTTTGGGACTGGGAACTACGGGTTTACGGTCGGATTTGATGGATCCCGTTTCTATCTGCTCTGGCGCCATTTTATCATCGTTTTTTGAACTACCAAATGTGCTATCAAGGTATTCATAGGCTATTTTTGCACCATCGCGTGCGCGTTCACCGAGGGAGCCAAAAAACGTTTTCCCGGTTTCACAGGTCGATGAGTTTCTTTCACAAAAATTGCTCAAGTCATTAACTGTGTCTTTTACGGCAATCAGTGCCTCTACAGTATTCATATATTGGTCAGGGTGTGAGCCATTGTTTCTTCCTGATGAGCCGAAGAAAGAAATAACCACCAAAAACATGGTAAGAACGAATAATGATTTAATCAAAAAACGCAGCATATTAACCCAACACAACGCTATTACAAATGGGCAGGATTCTTAGCAAACTATCAGCTTATGATTGACGAATTATTGATAGAAAACACCTTTTAAGGGAAATTTTGGAACATAAGGCCAGATTTCATTGCTACTTGTTAACCATAAGGGCAAAGAGATGACGTTTAGCGGCTTCTCGCATCCATTATTATCTTTTCATTAAAATCTTATCGCCAGATTGCAGGCAAAGGTAACAATGCCATTTCTGATGGATAGTAAGAGACCCAATTCAGGGTTGTTGAGAGATATAGATAAGAGCAATGGAAACATTGAAAGCTACACTTATGGTCAACGGCCAGGGGATCGTCTTAAAAAACGTTGATCCTGATTGCTTTCTTGGGCAATTATGTGCCAATGACACATTGACCGATCACATTCATATAAATGATCGTATTGTTCTATTGTCTTTTCTTGCAGACTTGCGCGAAAAAAGTTCTGCAATGCCGGTTTCGGTTCGTTTAAATTGCCCTGATCGTACGCGCTTTGTACCGGTAATTTTAAGTTGTGAAGCCGCATTTAACGAATGTTATTATCTCAATATTACAGCCAATAGCGACGATATCAAAGATGATAAGGTCAATCATGTCGCGCCACTCGCGCGTGTTGCGCATGAAATGCGTACACCACTCAATGCAATATTAGGCTTTGCCGATCTGTTGGATTATGTCGATCAACAGACAGAAAAAGAGCAAAAGCGGCGCGAATATATTGCAATGATTAAACAAGCTGGCAAGCATTTGCTTGACGTTGTTGATAATACTTTAAAAAGTCATAGCGAAGTTGATGCCGATGAAAAACAGGCAAGCTGTGTCATTGGTGATATTATCAAGGAAACCGTAGCGGTGACAGCGCCACTTCGTGGGGCTCGTGTTATCCGTGTTAAGACGGCACTTGAGCCAATCAATTGCGCGCTAGATGCCATTTCATGCCGTCAAATTTGTTTTAATATTCTGTCCAATGCTATCAAATATAGTCCGGATAATGGACATATTACCATAAGCCTTTCCCTCTTGTCCGAAAGGTTTTGCCAACTGACAATTGTTGATAATGGCATTGGCATGGAAGCTTCGCATCTTGCGCAACTAGGATTGCCTTTTTTAAGGGCGCCTGAAGTGGTTGCCAACAAGATAGAAGGTGTGGGGCTAGGGCTTGCACTGGTCTTTGATCTGGTCAAACGTGTCGGGGGACAAATAGCGTTTGAAAGCCATAAAGGTAAAGGTACCCGTGTAAAAATCGTCTTACCTCTAACAGAACCAACCTCGTTCAGGAACAACCTTTATCAGGATAGCGGTTGTCGGAACGATTATGATTTAACCCCCGAAATACAATGCAGGAACAATGGCAAAAAGACGAAAAACAAGCAGACCCCAAAACGGAAAACAGCGTAGTTTATTGCGCGTCATCCTATCTGGGGTAGGGCGCTTATTGCTATGGTTGGTTGCATTTACGTATTACCATGCGCGGAAAAATCCGCTTTTGGCAATAGGGTTCTTTTTATTTATCGTTGGCTTTGGTTTTGTGACGTTTAATGCGTTATTCTATCAAACAGCAAGTCACCATAACGTCTTTATACAAACGCGCCCGCTGCAATCTCTGCAACAGAATAATGACAATGGTGCAAATGCTATAAATAGTGCAGGCAATGTGCAGCCAAGCGCGCCAACAACTGTTAGAGAAAATTCCGTTGCAACAGTTATAGAAAACAATACCACTGGGACTGTAGAACCTGCAAAGCTTGATGATACGGGTTTTTCAGAGCTTGCAGATAATTTGCTTGATGCACAAAAGAAACTAACGGCTCTTGGATTATACGATGGGCCGCTTGATGGTTTGGATGGACCGAAAACCAGATATGCAATTGCTGCATGGAAGCAAGGTGGTAAAAAAATACCATCAGATAAACGAGCCTCTATAACAAATGGGGGCAATGCGACACATGACGACATCGCATCGCTAATTGCCAGTCAATCACCAACGACATCGGCAGAGTCAAAAGCAGCACTTGATCGTACGAAAGTCGATAGTGTGACGACGCAATCTCTGTCAACGGAAAAGGTT
This sequence comes from uncultured Bartonella sp., assembly GCA_946478665.1. Taxonomy (GTDB): domain Bacteria; phylum Pseudomonadota; class Alphaproteobacteria; order Rhizobiales; family Rhizobiaceae; genus Bartonella. The sequence continues at coordinate 14,766 of CAMLCZ010000012.1, forward strand.
ACTAATGCACCTGAAACGACAGCGCCTGCAGCTCCAGCAGCTAAAGAGCCTAATAGCGTAGACGATCAGAACTATAAACCTGCAACAGCAGAAATCATGCGTGTTCAGGCGGGATTGCGCGCTTTTGGAAACGATCATGTTAATGTTACGGGCACCGAAGATGACAATACGGCCGAGGCATTACGCCAATTCCAGAAAATGTTCAGTCTGTCGGTAACAGGAAAAATAAACCGTGAAGTCATTGATAAAATGAAAGAAATCGGTCTATTCGGTTAAATGGATATGATTTTTCCATTGTGTGGTTTAATCGGCGATATTTGGCCATTTGACTGGAATGTTTCATATGCGAATATGTTTCGTCTATAAATACGTCCCGTTAATAGGAGTATGAAATGCGTTTGACATCTGAATTTTGGATTGCCGCATTGATGCGCCGTGTGCGAGCTGAAGGTGGTTACGCCTATTTGACGCGACGTGGGTCTAATGAAGCAGGAACCATATTTATTTTGTTTCGTGAAAATGATGGATATATAGATCTTTATGGTCCAGCCCCACAGAGTTTTTATTCTGATAGTGCCGATAGTCATGATAGGCGTTTTATAAAAATACTAAACCATGTTGAAGAGCCGGAAGCAGTTGCAAAGCTTGAGGCGGAGCTTAAGTTTGACGCCGATTTATGGCTCGTAGAAATTGAAGATTACAGGCCAGAAGAAATGCCTTTTTCAATAGTTAAAGAATAATCAATTGTGAAAGACCGATAGCGGTCGTTTAATAATCCAGCGTTCGACACGTTGCATGTGCTAGAAAATCATCACCGGTGAAATCGTTATTTGGCGAAAATTTTCTTAAGATCACAAATCCTTCACTTAATTCTTCACTGACCAGAACAGAATTGGCAATGCTATCAGGCATTGACTGTTTTAGCTCCATAATTTGCCCAGGCGTGCCGATAACAAGATCAAGGGTATTATGCGGCATTGTGCGGTCGTTCAAACTATAAAAGTTTATTCCTTCACGATTATAGACAGATAAAGACCAGAAAGATGCGTTTTCGCTCGCATTTAAACGCACAGGTCCATTATCAAGATTAAAACGACAGGCTTTCAGGTGAAAAAGCGGATCGGCTGTTTTTACAATCGGGTTATTATCGTCAAGCGCGGTAAAAACATATTCGGGAGCAGTGTTTTGTAAACGTGACCAGATATTGGTTTGGCTGAAATGGGGTACAAGCAAAATAACACAGATATGGACAATAACCGCACCAATAATGCCCATTAGAATAGCATAGAAAAACCTAGTCACAGCCAGCTACTCCTGTATAAATCGGTGAGACTTTCGGCATCTCCAGATTTTGTAACGCGGTAGAAGACGCAATCGGCGTATCATAAAGTGTTAAAACCAACCCATATTCGGTACGCCCTCTGGTTGCCAACCAGTTTCCTGTCTGGGCAGAAGGTGAAATCGTGATCTTTATTAAGTCATCTGACTGATGCACAACATTGCCATTATATAATTCTGTTGGCAATTTGGGGTCGATCCACAAAGGTTGCATCGCATGGTTTGCGGCATAAAGTGTAAATAGTCGTGCCTCGGGCAAAACCCCCTTTAGCTCGTAAGTGCATTGTGTTTTTAGTGGATTATCATGTGTGTCGTGCCATAATTGGAAGACCAGCCCTTCTGTTAAACCAAGAGAAATATCACCTCTTTTGGCCGATCGCGCACGTGCATAACTGTCGGCTTCACTTGTGCCAGCCAGTGGATAGGCTTCCCATTGCCCAATCGTTAGGCGGCCAAATCCGTCAAATGTATTCAAAATATAATTAACGCTACTAGCTCCGCCCACGATAGCGATAAATAACGTCAAGATTGTCAATAATATTCGCCGTAACATAACAATCCACTCCGTCTTTAACGTATCTGGCTCGTTGAGGACGATACGATGTGCGATGTTGACGGGGTCACAAGAATTGGCGCCGATTGAAAATCTTTGATAAGCGAGCGTAACACAGATGAAGAAGCAGGAGACAATATTTGCGGTAAATCTGTCGCAACATTGTCATCATTCTTGGTGTCGGCAGTTGTTTTATTGGGGGTGAGAACAGAATTTTCTACCCCAAATAATGGTTTGGTTGATGTGGTTTGATGGGCATAAAGCATAGCGCGTTGCCATATCATGGCGGGTACACCCCCACCAAATGCTCTATTCATTGATGAAAAGTCATCATTGCCCATCCAGACTGCACCAGTGTAATTTCCCGTAAAGCCCACAAACCAAGCATCGCGATAGGCTTGCGATGTACCTGTTTTTCCTGCCACAAGTGTCATTGGTAATTGTGCCCGTTTACCTGAACCACGTGTGGTTACGCCCACCATCATTTGGTTCATATAAGCGGCAGATTGCGCACTTAATACACGATGTGTTTTATTGCCATCACGCGAACAATCCCAAATAACATGCCCGTCTGGTGTCATAATCTGGGTGAAGCCATGACGATTGCCAGCCATGCCGCCATTGGCAAAGACGTTAAAACCCGTTGCTTGATCCATTGGTGTCATGTTGGAGGTGCCCAAGACCATCGTTTTGTGTGAAAAGATGTTGGCATCAATCCCCATATTCTTGATAAGATCTCGGATAGGTTGGGTATCACGATCAAGATATTGATATGTAATGCGCACCGGTACTGTGTTGATAGAAAATGCTAGCGCTGTTGCCAGATCAATATTGCCGCTATAACGGCCAGAATTATTTTTCGGTGTCCAACCACCCCAATTAATTGGGGCATCCGACACGATCGTTTTTGGGGTGAGACCGCGTTCCATCGCTACAGCATAAACATAAGGCTTAAAGGATGAGCCCGGTTGCCGTCCGCCTTGTGTGGCGCGGTTAAATTGGCTTTCACCATAGTCACGCCCCCCAACAATGGCACGCACAGAACCGTCATTGTCCAATATGACAGCGGCTGCTTGTTTGGCGTTATATTGTTCGCCATATTGCTGTAGATGATATTGGATCGATTCCTCGGTCGCTTTCTGTATTCCTTGATCCAATGTGGTGCGAACAACAACATTATGGCTAGGAAGATCGTTGCCGATTTTTCTTACCTCGTCAAATGCCCAATCAAGAAAATAATTTGGTTGGTCATCATCAAGTTCATTAACAACACTGGCGGGATGGCGTCGGGCGCTTACGACTTGCCCTTCGGTCATTAATCCATCATCAACAAGGTTTGATAATACAACATTGGCACGCGCGCGAGCGGCCGGCAAATTGACATGCGGCGCATATTTAACCGGCGCTTTAAAAAGCCCTGCCAACATTGCTGCCTCAGCCAATGAGACATCGCGAACATCTTTACCAAAATAAAACCGTGAGGCCGCGGCAATACCAAATGCACCACCGCCCATGTAAGCATGATCGAGATAAAGTTGAAGAATTTGCTTTTTGCTCAAATTGGCTTCCAGCCAAATGGCGAGATAAGCCTCCTTCACCTTGCGTTGGAAGGTGCGCTCATTGCTCAAAAAAAGATTTTTGGCCAATTGTTGTGTTAATGTTGAACCACCTTGAACAACACCATGTGCGCGTAAATTTTGGCTAAATGCGCGCGTAAGGCCAAAAAAATCTATCCCCCAATGGTCAAAGAAACGACGATCTTCTGTGGCGATAACCGCTTTAATGACATAATCGGGCATTTCTTCAATGGGAACCGCTTCACCATGTTGCGAACCACGACTACCAATGTAGTTTCCATGACGGTCAAGAAAATTGACGGCGAAATCCTCAGGCGATTGCCAATCTTTTTTGGTTAGGCTGAAGACAGATACGCCGATAAATGTAAAGATTGCAAAACCGATAAGCCCGAGTGTGAGACTTTCGTCGATAATCTCCACTAAAAATCTCTTCCAGCCACGCACCCTGAAACGGCGGAAGAAGATGGTGGCATCTTCCCAAAAAGCAGCAATCGCATGGCCGGTTTTAAATAAAGTAGTGTCAATCCAGGCATCGAAACCGATTAACCGTGGGCTACGGAACCGCTTCCTCTTATGTTTACATTTGTCTTTTTTAAAACCAAACATGGACAGTAATCTACTCACCGGAGATAAGGTATTTTTTCGTCGCTACATATAACCGTATTGATGGGTAAGGGTTTATGGAACGACCACAGTTTTCCATGCTAAGAATTAAAATTAGATGAAATGCGTTCCATTGTTTTTGCGAGAAAACCGCGCTTTGCCGCAAATAATTTTTTACCGATATTATTCATGGTTAAAAATTGATGATTTTTATAAAACAACTGTATTACAAAGGCTTTTTCTGAAACAAATTATCAGCTAATACATTTAGTAAATATCATATCGCAACAATCACTCTTATCGAGCGACAAGAATACCGATATTTCGTTCATTCTATATTCAGATATAGTGGGGTATATATACAATATGATGAAAAAACTTCTCTTTTGCTTAATTGTCGCATGTTTATCCGCAACATCTGCTGCGCGTGCCGCAGATTGTACCGAAGTTGGCAAACGTGTTGCCGACGAACAAGGGGGTACACTTGCCAGAACTACGCTTGAACAGAAAAACGGCGCTGAGGTTTGTGTCGTCGTCGTTGTTATTCCGGCGCGCGACGGTGAAAAGCCACGCCGTGTTGAGGTTGCGGTTCCTGCCCATTAATATCGTCAGGAAAAGCCATCATGCGTATTCTTGTAGTTGAAGATGATTCTGCGCTTAACCGCCAGATTGTTGAAGCGCTTAATGAAGCAGGATATGCAGTTGATAGTGCTTTTGACGGACAAGAAGGGCACTTCTTAGGTGATACGGAACCTTATGACGCAGTCATTTTAGATATTGGTTTGCCTAAAATGGATGGCATCACGGTGGTAGAAAAATGGCGCCGTGATGGGCGGACAATGCCAGTTTTAATGGTTACCGCCCGTGATAGATGGTCCGATAAGGTTGCTGGTATTGATGCTGGAGCCGACGATTATGTGGCCAAACCTTTCCATATGGAAGAAGTTTTGGCGCGTTTGCGTGCTTTGATAAGGCGTGCTGCTGGTCATGCATCAAGTGAGCTTGTTTGTGGTCCAGTCGTTCTGGATACCAAAACATCGCGCGTGCTGGTCAATGGGCAGGTCATCAAATTAACATCACTGGAATACGGGCTTTTATCTTATTTGATGCATCATCAGAATGAAATTGTTTCGCGCACGGTTTTAACAGAACATCTCTATGACCAGGATTTTGACAGGGATTCCAATACGATTGAGGTATTTGTTGGTCGGTTGAGAAAAAAGTTGGGTGTTGATATTATCGAAACAATCCGTGGAATGGGGTATCGTCTTAAAACTCCTGAACAATCATGAAGGTGTCACCCATGAGGAATTGGCCAGTCTTGAAACAGGCTTCGGTTATATTCCATATCATCCAGAAATCATTAGGACTAAGAGTTAGCATCTTATCGACCCTATGGGTCATTGTGGCTTTGATGGCCATCGCGGCTGTTAGTATTGTGTTTTATCGCCAAACAAATGAACAATATCTTGAACGTATTCTAACCGCTCATCTATATAGTCTTATTTCAGCGGTGAATGTGTCATCTGACGGAAAATTACAGGGTGATCCCGAGTTAGGGGATATCCGCTACTCTGATCCTTCATCAGGCTGGTACTGGGAAGTTGTTTCTTTATCAAGCACATTGCGTGGAAGGTTAACATCAGCATCTCTTGGTTGGCGCAAAATACCATCCCCCAATGAAGCCACTGAACCGTTTGACCGTAAGTTTTTCCGTTCTTACCGTGTACCGGGACCAGATGGACAACATTTGCTTGTGGTCGAAAACGATATCATTGTTGATAATCAAAACCATGTTGCCCGATTTCGCGTAATGGGTAACATTGATGAAACCTATGCCCAATTGCAAAAATTCAAAACCACCTTGCTATGGTATTTATCGCTTTTAGGTATGGCGAGTGTCCTCATCAACATTGTGATTATCTTTGTCAGTTTGCGGCCTTTACGACGAATTCGTTATTCTCTTGCAGATATTCGTGCCGGAAAAAACGATCACGTTGACACGAATTTGCCAATAGAAGTTATGCCACTGGCAAACGAAATGAATGCGCTGATTGATAATAATCAGCGTATTGTTGAACGCTTTCGAGTGCAGGTTGGAAATCTTGCACATTCTTTAAAAACGCCGTTGTCCGTCATTGCCAATGAGGCAGAGAAGGGCAATACCTCGCAAACAAAACTTATTGGTGAGCAGGCCGCTTTAATGCAGGCGCAGATCAACCATTATCTGCAACGCGCCAGAATAGCTGCACAAAGAGATAGTGTGATTTATAAAACGCCCATTCGCCCTATTTTAGAGCGGTTGGTAAGGGTAATGGGAAAGATAAATCCGGATAAATCCCTTGAGCTGCAAATGAATATGTCTGAAATCTTTTTTGCTGGCGAAAAAGAAGATTTAGAAGAAATTGTTGGTAACCTGCTGGAAAACGCTTGCAAATGGGCAAAACATAAAATCACTATTCAGTGTGATATAAGTGAAACCAGCAGCTCCACGCCCGTGTTATTGATCGGCGTAGACGATGATGGCATAGGTCTTGCCGCTGACAAACGGGAAGAAGCAATTAAACGGGGAAAAAGACTTGATGAAAGTAAACCCGGTACAGGATTGGGGCTGTCAATAGTCTCCGATATGGTCAATGACTATGGTGGTTCTATTCAATTGGCGGATAGTCCCTTGGGTGGGTTGTCCGTTAAACTCTCATTGCCATGCTTTAATGATTAGAGACATAGTTCTCTCAAGTCTCATACCAAACTGGTGTCTGGCCAAACTAGTGTCTGACCTAACTAGTGTCGGGTATGAGAAATCATGGCATGGATTTGCGCTTTGCGGTCAACGGGTTGAGGGGCATCGTCACTCATGTGCAAGCCGAAACGGTTTCTGAGTAATTCACCCGTTTGCGGCGCTGTACGTAACCCTCTTTTTTCCAAAATCGGCATCACATCACGAGTAAACGGTTCGATATCGTCCGGTAATGCTGGGAACAGCACACTAAATCCATCGACTATACCATTCAATGAGCAGATAATTCCTTGCATGGGGGGGTCCGTTAAACTGTCACTGCCATGCTTTAACGATTGGGGATTTAGTCCTCTCATATCTCATAGCAAACTAGTGTCTGGCCAAACTAGTGTCGGGTATGAGAAATCATGGCATGAATTTGCGCTTTGCGGTCAACGGGTTGAGGGGCATCGTCATTCATGGGCAAGCCGAAACGGTTTCTGAGTAATTCACCCGTTTGCGGCGCTGTACGTAACCCTCTTTTTTCCAAAATCGGCATCACATCACGAGTAAACGGTTCGATATCGTCCGGTAATGCTGGGAACAGCACATTAAAACCATCGGCTGCACCACCTTCAAACCATTCCTGCATGACATCGGCGATTTCATGTGCTGTACCAACAACAATCAAATGCCCACGTGAACAAAGGAAGCGTTCAATCATTTGTTTGAGTGTCAATTGGTTACGTCGCGCATCATCAAGCACAACGCGCATCCGACTTGTCACATCAGCGCTGTCAGCAATATCCAATATCTCATCTGGAACTGGTTCTTCCAAATTAAAATCTGCAAGGTTTCTATTAAGCAGAAATGATAATCGTTCGATACCCGATTCTGGTAATGCAAGCCGGTTGAGGTAATCGAGCTTTGCTTCAGCCTCTTCATGAGTTTTACCAAGAATTGGAACTATTCCGGGGAAAACGAGAAGATCTTCGTTTTTTCGTCCAGCTTCCACACCACGTTGTTTTATTTCACGATAAAATGCTTGTGCTTGTGACAAATTACATTGCGCAGTGAATATAACATCGGCATATTTTGCTGCAAATTTTTTGCCTACTTCAGAAGAGCCGGCCTGTGCCAGCAATGGTCGTCCTTGTGGGGAATGGGGAACAGTCAAAGGACCGATACTTCTTGTGTATGATCCCGTGTAATTTGCTTCATGAACAGCAGATTGATTTAAATATAATCCTGACTTTTTATCTGCAATGCGCGCGTCTGGTTGCCAGCTTGCCCATAAAGCTTGAACGGCATTCAACACATCTTCTGCGCGCGCATAGCGTTCTTCTCGTGGAGCCAAAACATCTCGACCAAAATTCTTTGCCTCGGATAGTGTCGTGGAGGTTACGATATTCCATCCCACACGCCCATTAGAAATATGATCAATCGAGGCAAAGCGTCTTGCAATATGATAGGGGTGATCAAAAGTTGTTGATGCTGTACCAATAAGCCCTATGGTTTTTGTTACTGCAGCCAATGCCGAAAGCACGACTTGTGTGTCCAAGGCACCCGATACACTATAGCGGGCTTCATTTGGTAAAGATAATATATCGCCTAGGAATAGAGCATCGAACTTACCGTTTTCAGCCTTTTGTGCTATATCCGTCCAGTATGACAGACGGGTAATTGCAAGGGGGTCAACATTGGGCATACGCCACGACGCAGCATGACTTCCCAAACCAAATATCATTGCATTCAGGTGCATTCTACGCATGACATAACCCTTATTATCTTATTGACCCTATTATTGGATTTGCACATAGACTGTTTTTCAATATTTTTGCTATAAAAAATTACGTAAGCAATGTGGGGTATAATGTCGCAATAAAACGGCAAAAATTAGAAAAAAGTTTTGTTTTTTCCAGATCTTGCGGCTATTAGAGCATTAAACTATATTGGTGTGTTATGAAAAAGAGTCTTTTGGTCGTAATTTCTACTGGTTTAATTTTGTCTGGATGTAATCAACATTCGTTGAACAACAGTGAATCGTCCACAACACACATTATTCTTAATGCTATGGGGAACGGATTGCTGGGACAGTCAGCTACTGCGTTGTCAAAACCAGTTCGCAAACAGGCATTGGAAGCGGAATATAAAGCGCTGGAATATACCGATGCTGGTAAATCAGTTGATTGGGCTTCACCAAAGGGTGACGCGTCGGGTTCTGTGACGCCTGGTCAGCCATATCAGGTTGGTTCGCAAAATTGCCGGCAATATAGCCACTCATTTACGATTAATGGTGTGCCACAGACGGCGCGCGGTAGTGCTTGCCGCAATTCTGATGGCTCATGGACACCTCTGACTTGATGAGGATACACCCTGCTTAAGGTACACCTCACTTGATATTGTGATGAAATCGGTGGGATCACAAAATTAAGTTATAGCCTTTTATAACACGCTCCTATATTGGACAGCTTATGGAATTTTGGATTTTTGTTAGCATTTTTGCCATTGTTGTAGCATTAGTGGCATTGTGGTCGGTAAGCCGCACTATTTCAGGAGAAAAAGTGCGTACACCTGTTGATTCAGTTTCATCGGACATTGAAATTTATAAAAATCAGCTTGGTGAAATTGACGCGGATTTAAAGCGTGGATTGATTGATGAAGAAAGCGCACAAGAAGCGCGTCTTGAACTTTCACGTAATATTCTGGCAGCAGAAAAGGAAGTTTCCAAGTCAGCCTTTGTTGGCAATAGAAGCGTTGCTATGCGCGTCATTATTAGCCTTGGAATATTGTTAGTGCCGATCGTCACAATTGGTGTTTATGCCTTAACAGGGCATCCGGGTGTTGAAAGCCACCCTTTCAGTGAATTGATGGATGCAAATCCTGCAACTTTGTCTCCTTCTGAAACACTTGTGCGTACCGAGGCCTTATTTGCGCGTAATCCGGAGAATGGAAAGCTCGCAGATGAATTATCTTCTGCCTATCTGGTTGCCGGACGTTTTCAGGACGCAGTTAATACCTATGTTGAAGCTTTGAGGTTGAACGGGGATTCGGCGCCGCGTTTGGTTGGATATGGTATGGCATTGGCTGGCTATAACGGCGGAACAATTAATGATGATGCGCTTAAAAGCTTTGAAAAAGCGGCAAAATTGTCACCCGATGATTTCTATCCTCGGTTGTTTATTGCGGAAGCTTCGCGTCAGGCTGGCAAACCAAAAGAGGCCGCAGATGGGTTGCAGGCGTTTCTTGATCGCTCGCCGAAAAACAGTCCTTGGCGTCCGCGGGTGGAAGAATTGATTGAACAATTGCGTGAGCAGGCAGCAACACCACAACAGTTGCCAAGCAGTGATGCAAAAGACGCCAACGTTGCAAAAGATGCCCGTGCTGCAAAAGATGCCAATGCTGGCAAAGATGGTAATGCTGCAATAGAGGGCATTAGTCCGGAAATGATAGGCCAGATGGTCAATGGCTTGGCGGAACGACTACAAAAACAGCCTGATGATTTGGACGGGTGGAAAATGCTTGTCCATTCATGGTTGGTATTAAAAGATAAAGAAAAGGCTAAGGCAGCTTTGATTGATGGTAGCAAAAAACTACCCCATGACAAAGCTGTTGAACTATTAGCTTATGGAAAATCAGAGGGGCTTGTTTTGGATGATAAATCAGGTGAAAACAGGCAATGAGTAATGAACTTCATACACGTTCTTCAATCCAGAAGGGATTGAGAAGACGGAAAACCAAACGCCTTTTTTTGATATTGGGTGGTCTTGTTGTCCTCGCAATTGCAACTGGTCTCGTGCTTTATGCAATGCGCGGAACCGCCAGCTTTTTCCGTATGCCATCTGAAATCACGGCAGAAGACATTCAGTCGGCTAGACCACTAAGACTCGGCGGTTTTGTAGAAAAAGGATCAGTCGAGAAAAAAGATGGAACAAAGGTTCTTTTTGTAATTACCGATTTTTCCCATCGTGAAAATGTGCAGTTTGATGGTTTATTGCCGGATTTGTTCCGTGAGGGACAAGGCATTATCGCCGAGGGCCATTTCAATCAGGACGGTAATTTTATAGCCGATCGGGTTTTGGCAAAACATGACGAAACATATGTGCCAAAAGACATTGTTGATAGATTGAAAGCACAAGGATTGTGGGAGGCTTATCAACAACATGCTCGTTGAGATTGGCACTTTATCATTGGCGGCGGGGCTTGCTGTAGCACTATTTCAAGCGATTTTTCCCGCTATAGGTGTTTTTCGCGGTGATCGCAGATTGATTAATTCATCTGTACCGTTGGCACATTTGATCTTCATTCTGGTTCTCATATCATTTTTAGTGCTTGTGCATGCTTATGTTGTCTCTGATTTTTCAGTGCTTAACGTTGTGCAAAATTCACATTCGGAAAAGCCGCTCCTCTATAAAATTACCGGCGTATGGGGCAATCATGAAGGCTCCATGCTGCTGTGGGTTTTAATCCTTACATTCTTCAGCTCTCTTATCGCCTTCTTCGGGCGTAATCTTCCTGAGCGTTTAAAAGCACTTATCCTTGTGTGCCAAGCATGGATAACAACCGCATTTTTGCTGTTTATCCTTTTTACGTCCAATCCATTTTTGCGGGTTAATCCTGCTGCACTGCAAGGCAAAGACTTAAACCCTATTTTGCAAGACATTGGCTTGGCCATTCACCCACCTTTACTCTATTTGGGGTATGTCGGTTTTTCAGTGTGTTTTTCGTTTGCCATTGCCGCACTTATTGATGGGCGTGTCGACGCGGCATGGGCGCGCTGGGTGAGACCGTGGACACTTGTTTCATGGGGGTTTTTAACTGGCGGCATTATGGTTGGGTCTTACTGGGCTTATTATGAGCTTGGTTGGGGAGGATACTGGTTTTGGGATCCGGTTGAAAATGCGTCATTGATGCCTTGGCTTGCAGGAACAGCCTTGTTGCATTCCGCTATTGTTTTAGAACGGCGCGGCGCACTGAAAATATGGACATTGTTTCTGGCGATCCTAACCTTTTCCCTTTCTTTAATGGGAACATTTTTGGTGCGCTCTGGTATCCTGACATCGGTTCATAGTTTTGCCGTGGATCCTGCGCGTGGTCGTGCGATATTGGCCATTTTGTTCTTTTTTATTGGTACAGCTTTGGTGCTGTTCGCACTAAGGGCATCGTCGTTAAAAACCGGCGGTCTCTTTCGTCCTATATCGCGGGAAGGTTTGTTGGTTTTTAATAATCTCTTCCTTACAACAGCAACCGCCACGGTGTTGATTGGGACGCTTTATCCATTATTGTTGGAAACCTTAACGGGCCAGAAAATATCGGTCGGCGCACCGTTCTTCAATCTGACATTTGCGCCGTTAATGGTGCCGTTATTGCTGGTCATGCCTTTTGGTACAATGATGGCATGGAAGCGCGGCGATATTTTTGGTGTGGCTAAGAAATTATGGTTTGCCATCACAGTCGCGCTGGTGTCCATCGTCGTTGCGCTTTATTTGACAGATTTGCGCAATCTCTTGGCGACATTAGGAATAGGCTTGGCAGCGTTTGTTGTGTTTGGTGGGCTGACAGATTTATGGTCAAAAAGCGGTGGCAAAGGCACATCTTTAACCGTGCGTTGGAGCAGGCTTAAGGGCTTGCCACGGTCTTGCTTTGGCACTGCGCTCGCTCATATGGGGCTTGGCGTTACGCTATTTGGTATTGTTGCAGTTGCTACATTTGGGCAAGAGCGTATTTTGACCATGCAAGCAGGGCAGACAGTAGAAATTGCTGGAAAACATGTGATGCTCGAAGGGGCACGCAATGTTCACGGGACAAATTATGCTGAAACACAGTTTCAATTTGGTGTTAGCCGTTATGGTAAAGATTTGGGCAGCGTTGTTGCCGCCAAACGGTTTTATCCTGCACAGAATATGCCGACGACCGAGTCTGGCATAAAAAGCTATGGGTTTTCGCAACTCTATGTCGCCCCTGGTGATGTGAGCGACTTAGGCTTGGTATTGCATATATGGTGGAAACCCTATGTCATCTGCATATGGTTTGGTGCCTTTATGATGATGGTTGGCGGGTGTTTTTCACTATCAGATAGACGGTTGCGTATTGGTGCACCACAACGGGCGCATTCACGTTTGGCAACAGGTGGTCGGGCGAAATGATGCGTTTATTCAAATCCATCTTCATAGTGCTATTTGTTATTTTTGCTTCAACAATGCACGTTTATGCGGTTTTGCCGGATGAAATATTACAAGATCCAGCACTGGAAGCACGGGCACGTGATATCTCATCGCATTTACGGTGTTTGGTCTGCCAAAATGAATCGATTGATGATTCCAATGCGCCTCTTGCCAAAGATTTGCGCCTGTTGGTGCGCGAAAGATTGAAAGCCGGCGATAATGACAAACAGGTTATCGACTTTCTCGTTGCACGGTATGGCGAGTTCGTTTTGTTGAAGCCGCAGTTCAATGAGCAGACACTTATTTTGTGGTTGGCACCAGCTTTTATTGTCTTGATTGCTGCATTGGCAATATTTTGGCGTGTAAAAACTCGTCAACACAATAAGTTGAAGCCTTTAACAGATGAAGAAGAAAAACGGCTTAAAGCCATTTTAAATGGCAAAAAACGTCTATAATCCGCCTATTAATACATGAAATTGTGCAAGTACCTGCAAAATTGGGGACTCTAGACTTGTAACCTTACAAAAAATTAATGAAGCAGACAGACGACGGTAAGGTTTTAACTCCTATCTTTCATTCAAAAATGCGCACAGACGCAACAAGAAGGAGTTTTTAGAAGATGCCAATTTCACAGTTTCGTAAAACGATTGCTGCTATCGGTATGTCAACAGCATTGGCAACAACAATGCTTTTATCAACGCCAGTCTTATCGCTTGATATTGCCAATGCGAAGGCTGTCTTTGTTGAGGGTAATCACCAACAGGGCTTTGCCGATGTGGTAAAACAGGTAAAACCGGCGGTCGTTTCCGTTCAGGTTAAAAGTGACAAAAGAAATGACGATCAGGCTTTTTCAGGATTTTTTGGTGGCCCCGGCATTGACCAATTGCCTGATGACCATCCTTTGAAGCGTTTCTTCAAAGATTTTGACGATCATCGCCGTCCAAGAGGTAAATCGTTTCAACACGGCAAACCACGCCCTGTTTCACAAGGGTCTGGCTTCTTTATTTCTGAAGATGGTTACATTGTAACAAATAACCATGTTGTATCAGATGGCACAGCATATTCTGTTGTGCTTGATGATGGGACAGAGCTTAATGCAAAATTGGTCGGTACAGACCCACGGACAGATCTCGCTGTCTTAAAAGTCGATGATAAGAGAAAATTCGTTTATGTCGATTTTGCCGATGATTCAAAAGTCAATGTTGGCGACTGGGTTGTTGCCGTTGGTAATCCATTTGGACTTGGCGGCACAGTGACAGCAGGTATCGTTTCCGCACGTGGACGTGATATTGGTGCAGGTGTCTATGACGATTTTATCCAGATCGACGCTGCGGTTAATCGCGGTAATTCTGGTGGTCCAACATTTGACCTTGAAGGCCAAGTTGTTGGTATCAATACCGCAATTTTTTCACCATCAGGTGGCAATGTCGGTATCGCTTTTGCAATACCATCATCAACAGCCAAACAGGTTGTAGACCAACTGATGAAGAAAGGTTCTGTCGAACGTGGCTGGATTGGTATTCAAATACAGCCAGTAACAAAAGAAATTGCTGATTCAATCGGGCTTAAGGACGCAAAAGGTGCAATGGTTGCCGACCCGCTCGATGGCCCTGCAGCAAAAGCTGGCATCAAGGCAGGTGACGCAATTATAACCGTTAATGGTGAAACAGTTGCCGATGCACGTGATTTGGCGCGCCGTGTTGCCAATGTTGCACCGGGAGAAACGGCAACATTAGGCGTATGGAGAGACGGCAAACAGGTTGATATTAAAGTCAAAGTTGCGGCCATGCCTAAAAAAGAAAATAAAAGTGATGGCGTGACATCACCAAAAGACAAAGACACAGGTGAAACGCTTGATGATTACGGCATTACAGTCACTCCATCAGATGATGGCAAGGGATTGGTGGTAACCAATGTTGATCCAGATTCAGATGCAGCTGAAAAAGGTATCCGCCCAGGTGATGTTATTATGTTAGCCAATAACCACGAAGTTAAAAAGCCTTCCGATTTTATCGACGCTATCAAGGATGCCAAGAAGGCTGGTCGCACGGCTGTTTTGTTGCAAGTACAAAGTAACGATCAAAACCGGTTTGTTGCGCTGCCACTTGCTACAAAATAATGTAACAATTACAAATAATGTAATAATGGGTCACAATATAAGCTTTGTGACCCGTTTTATTGATAAAGGAGAAACGTTTTATGAAAATTCTCGTCATAGAAGATGATAGAGAGGCTTCGCGTTATCTCGAAAAAGCATTAGCTGAAGTTGGTCATTCTGCCGATGTGGCAGGCGATGGCGAAACCGGCTTTGCATTAGCCGAAACCGGTAATTACGATATTATGATTATTGATCGTATGTTACCACGCAGAGATGGTCTTTCTGTGATTGCAGGCTTAAGGGCAAAAGGCATTGAAACGCCAGTTCTTATACTTTCGGCGTTAGGACAAGTTGATGATAGGGTAACTGGTTTGCGTGCGGGCGGTGATGATTATTTGACCAAACCCTATGCTTTCTCTGAATTGTTAGCACGCATTGAGGTTTTGCAGCGGCGCAAAAGCCCTAAAGAAGCAGAAACCATATATCGTGTGGGTGATCTGGAACTGGATCGTTTGGCGCATACTGCAAAACGCGCAGGACACGATATTGTTTTGCAACCAAGAGAGTTCCGCTTGCTTGAATATTTGATGCGTCATGCAGGGCAAGTTGTTACGCGCACAATGTTGCTGGAAAATGTTTGGGATTATCATTTTGATCCGCAAACAAATGTTATTGATGTGCATATTTCACGATTGCGATCAAAAATTGAAAAAGACTTCCAAACGCCACTTCTTCATACCGTTCGTGGTGCAGGGTATATGTTAAAGGCAATGAGTTAATCACAATGAACCGCATTACCAGCGTTATGCGCACGACAGCTGTTCGGCTTTCTGCTTTATATATTCTGCTATTCGGTTTGGTTGCTGTTGGTCTTAGCGTTTACATGACATCGCTTTCCGTTTCCATGCTAACGCAACAGACAGAACAAACCTTAAGCGAAGAATTAGCAAATATTGAACGGACATATCAACATGGCGGTGTTTCTCTGCTGGTTCGCACAATAGATCGGCGGTCACGTCAGCCCGGTGCTTTTCTATATCTTGTTACGGATCCTGTTGGGAGATTTTTGACTGGTAATGTCGCCAATATTGAACCCGGCTTACTGAATAACGACGGGTTATTGCGCAATTCTTTTCTTTATTCGCGGTTTGACGATGGAGGCGAGGAACAGCAACACCGCGCCATTGCAGCGGTCATCAACCTGCCAAATGGTATGAAAATTCTGGTTGGGCGTGATTTGGGGGAGCCAGAGCGTTTTATTGGCATTATCAGAAAAGCCATGATGTTTGCCTTTATCGCAATGGCAGTTGGCGCATTATTAATCTGGTTCTTTATCGGACGGCGGGCATTAAAACGTATCGATCAAATCAATGCCGCTTCTCAAAGGTTGATGGATGGCGATTTATCGGGAAGGCTTCCCGTTTCTGGCTCGGGAGATGAATTTGACAGGCTTTCAGCCAATTTGAATGTCATGCTGGAACGTATTGAAGAACTCAATATCGGTTTGAAGCAGGTATCAGATAATATTGCGCATGATTTAAAAACCCCGCTAACCCGCTTACGCAACCGTGCTGATGAAGCACTATCGGGAGAGAAAAACACCAAAGAGTATCGTCAGGCTTTAGAAGCTGTCATTGCCGAATCCGACCAGCTTATCAGAACCTTTAATGCTATTTTGATGATTTCACGCATTGAAGCAAGCAACACGGTGGAACCGCTCGAAAAATTGGATATTCGACCCATCGTTGAAGATGTGGCAGAACTTTATGAGCCTGTTGCCGAAGAAGCTGGTGTAGAATTCACGCTGGGTAAAACTTTCGATATTGTTTTGCCAGTCAATCGCGAACTTCTTGCTCAAGCCATTATCAACCTTATTGATAATGCAATCAAATATGCCACCTCGGACGATAAAAAAACCGAGTTAAGCCTATCTATGGACCAAACGGATAAAGACATACGTGTGGTTGTTTGTGATAATGGTCCAGGAATTCCTGTTCACGATAGGGAGCGGGCAACTGAACGTTTTGTACGGTTAGAAGATAGCCGCACACAAGCAGGGTTTGGCATTGGATTAAGCTTGGCAAAAGCCGTAATGAAACTTCATGGTGGAAATCTGGTTTTAGAAGACGCAGAACCTGGTTTAAAAGCAATTCTTGTTTTTCCTAAATTACCAGAAGAATAGATTTTTTCCTACCGTTCCAATGAACGTCTAAATGTGCCTGATAATGAGATTGTTGTTTCATGAAATGGCACAATAGATGAAATGATTTTTCATAACTGTCTCTTGTTGAAACATGGTCTATAGGTCAATACTATATCCAAAGACAATTGAGTAACTTATCTCAAACTGAAACGATGGAGACATGCTATTATGCCGGAAGTGTTTTGGAATGAAGCGCTGAAACCAATAACTCCACTTAATGGCGATGGCGCAAAATGGTTGGAAGATTTGCTCGCCAATGCGCGGCAAGATGGCTTGGATGCCCTGGTGCGTGCCATGGAAACGTCGGGTTATCAAACGGACTTTCTTGTCAATATCATGACACTTTCACCGTTTTTACGCGAAACCTTTATCAGAAATCCTGCTTTTCTCGCACCCTTGCTCAACAAAAACATTGAAGTTCGACTGAGTGAAGTGCTTGAAGAAATTAAGACCAGCGATACTGCGGAAAGTGTTACGGAAAGCGCATTAATGGCAGTGTTGCGCAAGAAAAAACTTGAAGCGCATAGCCTTATAGCCTTGGCCGACCTTGCAGGAATTTTTAAAACAGCTCAAACATGTGAATGGCTGACACGGTTAGCAGAAGCGACGCTGGGAGCCGCTTTGCGGTTTTTGTTACGAGAAGCGCACAATAACGGCAAAATCAATCTTGCTGATATTGAAGATCCAGAAAAAGACTGCGGCCTCATTG
The DNA here is from genome assembly GCA_946478665.1 of uncultured Bartonella sp. Taxonomy (GTDB): domain Bacteria; phylum Pseudomonadota; class Alphaproteobacteria; order Rhizobiales; family Rhizobiaceae; genus Bartonella. Next base: position 32,730 of record CAMLCZ010000012.1, read on the forward strand.
TGCTTGGAATGGGAAAACTGGGCGCTCGTGAACTCAATTATTCGTCTGATATTGATCTTATTGTTTTTATTGATGAAACGTCGTCCCATATCGGCGATCAGTATGAAAGTGTTGATGTTTTTTCCAAAATGATGCGTCGCCTTATTCGTATCATGCAGGAACGTACGGCTGATGGCTATGTCTTTCGGATTGATCTTCGCTTGCGTCCAGATCCTGGGTCAACACCACTTGCTTTACCCGTTAGTGCAGCACTGCATTATTATGAAAGCCGCGGACAGAATTGGGAACGTGCTGCGATGATTAAAGCACGTCCTGTTGTTGGAGATTTGCAAGCTGGCAAACAATTTCTTCATGAATTGTCGCCTTATGTGTGGAGAAAATATCTCGATTATGCAGCCATTGCCGATATTCATTCAATAAAGCGCCAAATCCATGCCCACAAAGGGCATGGTGAAATTGCAGTGAGGGGTCATAATGTAAAATTGGGTCGTGGGGGCATTAGAGAAATCGAATTTTTCGTGCAAACCCAGCAATTGATTGCCGGTGGACGATTTCCAGAGCTTCGGGGACAAAGAACTATTGCCATGCTCGGCGAGCTTTGCACATTGGGTTGGATTAGCGAAGAAACACGCGATACACTAACAGAAAAATACAACTTTTTGCGCAATGTAGAACATCGTATCCAAATGTTGGAAGACGAACAGACGCATATTCTGCCCGAAAGTGATGAAGGGTTTTTAAATGTTGCCTATCTTATGGGCTATGCCGATGGTGATAGTTTTACCCGTGATTTTCTTGATGCTCTCAAAACAGTAGAGAAGCATTATGCTGCATTGTTCGAACAGGAAAAAGAACTGGGCTTCGATGCTGGCAATCTCGTCTTTACAGGCGAAGATGATGACCCCGAGACTTTGGCAACTTTGACAAAATTGGGCTTTTCTAGACCGAGTGATATTTGCCGTATTATTCGAACATGGCATTTCGGTCGCTATCATGCCACCCAATCGGCGGAAGCTCGGGAAAGATTGACGGAACTCACACCAGCACTTTTAAAAGCATTTGGCGCAACAAAGCGAGCAGACGAGGCATTGTCACGCTTTGATAATTTTTTGCAAGGATTGCCGTCTGGTATCCAGTTGTTTTCACTTCTACAATCCAATCCAGCACTTCTGGATATGCTTGTTTTGATAATGAGTGCAGCGCCGCGCCTTGCTGATATCATAACCCGCAAACCGCATGTTTTTGATGGAATGTTGGATCCGGCAAGTTTTGCCGAATTACCAACAAAATCATATTTGAAAAGTCGATTGAATTTTCTGCTTGATGGTGTTGATAACTATGAAGATATTCTCGATCAATTGCGCGTTTTCGCCGATGAACAACGCTTTCTCATTGGCATTAGGCTTTTAACCGGTGCAATTGAAGGGGAAAGGGCAGCACGGGCTTTCACCGATCTTGCTGAACTGATGATTATGAAAGCGCTTGCGGCCGTTGAACAAGAGTTTAGCCGTCAGCATGGCTTTGTAAAGGGCGGGCGTGTTGGTGTGTTGGGCATGGGCAAGCTTGGCAGCCGTGAAATGACAGCAGGGTCGGATGTTGATCTCATTTTGTTATATGAATGTGATAATGATGCGGAAATGTCCGATGGAGCAAAACCACTTTATATTTCACAATATTATATGCGATTAACCCAGCGTTTGGTTTCAGCCTTGTCTGCACCATCGGGTGAAGGTGTGCTTTATGAAGTTGATTTAAGGCTTCGCCCATCTGGCAATAAAGGTCCTGTCGCTGTGCCTTTTGAGGCGTTTGATAAATATCAGAGAAATGATGCATGGGTGTGGGAACATTTGGCCCTTACACGTGCCAGAGGCGTTGCTGGGGACCCTGCATTTCTTGAAAAATTAGAAAATGAAGTCAAGAAAATTATTGCTTTACCGCGTGATCGCGTGTCGGTTGCAAAAGACGTGAAAGAAATGCGCGATCTCATTGAAAAAGAAAAACCATCAATATCCCATTGGGATATAAAAACGATGCGCGGCGGTTTGGTTGATTTAGAGTTTATTGCACAATTTGCAACAATCACGCATTTGGTTGATTTTTCAGTAGGTCGTAGCACAGCTGAAGTGCTTGGCCATCTGCCAACAACGGTGATAGATAATTCGACTATCTTAGAGCTTAACCACGCTTATCAGCTTTATACCAACCTTACACAAATTATGCGTTTATGCCTTAATGATAAGCTTAAATTGGACGATATGCCGCCAGGCCTCGCCGATTTGCTACAGCGTGTTGCTGGTGAGCCGGATTTACAACGTGTAGAAGGCTTATTGGCAGAAAATGCACAGTTTGTAGCAAAGATATTTGACCGTATCATATGTTAGTCAGTAATGCGGTAGCATCATTACACGTGAACATATTTGACCGAAGATTTTCGGTGAGACAGAAGATTTTGGGAAAAACAGTGTTACCGCACTGACTTTGACGACAATTGAAAATGGCTCATAACCGACATTTATGATTGTTGAGCTAGAATGCACACAGTGTGTTTAACTAATTTTATCTTGCTTATCCTGTGTTACAGGTAGGGTAACGGTCACCGTAGTTCCTTTCCCTTCTTTAGAGGTAATCTCCAATTTACCGCCATGTAATTCAACCAGTGAGCGTGAAATTGCCAATCCCAAGCCCGACCCAGCATGGGTTTTGGTAAACTGGTTTTCTACCTGCTCGAATGGTTGACCAAGTTTTGCAATTGCTTCTTCCGGTATACCAACACCGGTATCCGCAATAACGAATACCAGACTATCGCCCTGTTGGTAGCCAAGAACGTTAATATGTCCACCCGAAGGGGTAAATTTAACTGCATTTGACAGAATGTTAAGAAAGACTTGGCGGATAGCGCGCCGGTCAATATCGCCATGTAATTTAGGTGCGATATCTGCCGTAACGGAAACAGCTTTTTCTTGCGCCTGAGGTGTCAATGTCCGCAGTGTTTCACTGATGATTGGCTCAATATCGGCATTTTCACTATCCAGCTTAAAGCGTCCAGCTTCAATCTTAGACATATCAAGTATGTCATTGATGAGCGTTAATAGGTGCGTTCCAGAATTATGGATATCATTCATATATTCATTATAGCGTTCAGACCCCAACGGACCAAAGGTGGCCTGTAGCATCATCTCTGAAAAACCAATAATGGCATTAAGTGGCGTGCGTAATTCATGTGACATATTGGCCAAAAATTCTGATTTGGCTTTATTGGCACTTTCAGCACGTTCTTTTTCAGATTTTAGGCTTTCATTGAGCTTTTCAACTTCACTTGCACGCTGTTGTGCATTTTGACGTGCAAGTTTCAATTCCTGAATAAACGAATACAAACGCCGTTCACTGTCTTCAAGGCTTTTTTGTTGCTGTTTCAGCTCTGAAATATCGGTGCCCACCGAAACAAGGCCGCCATCTTGCGTGCGGCGTTCGTTGATCTTCAACCAACTGCCATCGCCCATTTGTCGAATGCTTGTAAAATTGCCATTATTGTCTTGCTCAACCGATTGCTCACTAATGGCTGGTCGTGACATGGCTTCTATCGTGACCCTTTGCACACCCGATTGCAACATATGGTCTGGCAGACCAGCATATTCGCGAAATTTGCTGTTAGACATAACCAAACGGCCGTCTGAATCCCATAAAACAAATGATTCAGAAATATTTTCAATAGCATCGCGAATTCGCAAATCTGCTTGCGCAGTTTGTTCTGCAAATTGATGTTGTTCACTAATATCAAAGGATATTCCGACGAGGTGCGCTTCTTCTTCTTGTGCGACTTCGGCACGAATGCGCATCCATACATAATGTCCATCTGCGTGGCGCATTGGTACATTAATATCAATATGATCCTTTTCGCCACTCATCAGACCACGCGCTAATTCATATAGATCTGCGTCAGCTGGGTTGATAATTGATGTGATTTGCGAAATGGAAAGCAATGCGTCCTGTGGTTTATAACCCAACATTTCATACATGGATCGAGACCAATAGACTCGCCCGCTAGCCATATTCCAATCCCATAAGCCGCAGCGACCGCGCATCATCGCCATATCAATACGGTTTTGGATTTTTTCTGAAATAATATCTGTGTCACGCACCCGTGCAGATTGACTGTAATAGGCGTAAAGAATAGCCAGCATTACCCCAACAGTGCCAGCAAATATCGTAATATTTATTGAAACCGATTTGCGCCAATCAATATACATTTGTTCTGTCGTTTCGGCGACAAATACACCATATCCATCTTCTCCAGCGCGATCAAAAGAGGCAAGCGCATTTTCGCCATCCATTTTGACCTGCATGACACCAGCACTAGCCCCAAGAACAAATAAGGCCTGACTATCAGCAATGGAATCTGTTAGCAGGTGTCCAATAAGTGGCTCCATTCCAGAGGCTGCCACCACTTGCCCCTTATCATCGACAATAGCGATACGTGCGGTGCTATCCAGAAGACTACGTGAGCGAAAATCTACAAGTATATTTTGTAACTCGTTATTGGTAACACCGTTTTTATCATTTTTGGCTTTGTTTGCGGCAACGGCTCTATCAACTGAGCTTCCGATATGCCCTGTTGCAAGAACAAGTGCAGAGCGTGTGTTAACATTGATAGTTTGTCGCCATTCGTAAAGCAGAACAACGCGTGTTGCTGCCAATATAATCAAAAAGCTTAAAATGAGGAGAGGGATGACACGACGCATCCACGGCTCAACAGCCAGCAACCTTTGATAGGCTGGGCCTGAGAGCAAATCGACATGTGCTGACCACCCCTTGCGCCGCTTGGCAGAAGGTTTGGCATCAGCAAACGTCCCTGTGGGCGCGTCAAACGCGTCCAAATGCGCCATCTCTGGCCCCCTCGAAAATAGTTGAATAAACCGACGAACTGATTCGGTACGCAAAACACCCGAACAGGTGCAATGAATCAAAACTGATTCCGCATGTCCAGCTTTTTTTAAACCTAAAATCAATTTTCATTCAAATAGTTTAAAATGAAAGCTTTAATATCTTTTTAACGCTGTTTGATGCGCTAAAAATTCTGTCAAAGTGGGTCAGCTGGCGACAAATCCGAGATAAAAACGATCTTTATGGGAAAAAAATAGGGCAGGAAAATCCTGCCCTATAATCGTAAACAATATAATGGCAATTATGCCAAAGTACGATGGACGATATCGGCAACGTCGGTAGACAATTTGGCTTGTTGCGAAATTCTCATAAGTTCGGCTTGCAATTTTGCCCGACGGGTTGGTTCAAGCTGGCGCCATGAACGGGTAATCGTCAACAGACGGGCTGCCAATTGTGGGTTTTCTTTATCGACATTCAAAATAATATCAGCAAGAAATTTGTAGCCCTCACCATCAATACGGTTGAAGCCAGTCTGGTTGGCTGCTGCAAAAGAGGCAATAAGTGCTCTTGTACGATTAGGATTATCAAGTGAGAACAATGGGTGTTTCATCAGTTCTCTTACATGATTTAGGGTTTTTGTGCCTGCAACGGTTGCTTGTACTGTAAACCATTTATCCATGACGAGTGGATCGTTCTGATATCTCTTTTCAAAATCAGACAATGCTTCAAGCGCTTCCTTACTGCCATTGAAACGGTGAACAAGAATTGTCAAACCAGCCATACGATCACTCATATTATCGGCATGACGATATGCCTCGGCAGCACGAGCAGGGGCATTTTCAGCAACCGATAGATAGTCGAGAACAATGTTCTTAAGCGATCTTTTGCCCGCCTGCACAGCATCAGGGGAATAATGCCCCAAGTGCCCCATTTTTTCGTAAATAGCAGCAAATTTGGTAACAAGATTTTTTGCGAGCGATGCAATAAAGGCCTGACGAATATTATAAATTCTATCGGGATCGATATTTTCACCAATTAAGCGCGCAATTTCTGCCTCTGATGGCAGTTGTAGGCACAAAGCACGGAAAGCAGGCTCAAGATTTTCATCGTCCAGAAGAATGCCGAAGAGTTCAACAAGGTTTTCTGGCATTTCCGGCTTATCAATAGCAGTATTTTTAACTGCCTTAATAAGAGCTTCCGTTACAAGCTTATTCAGCGACTGCCAACGATTTACCTGATCTGAATCAAAACGTGCCATAAATGCAAGATCATCATCAGTTTCCGTCATTTTGATATTTATCGGCGCTGAAAAACCGCGCAATAGCGATAATACAGGCTTTTCAGCCAAATTGCTTAGTCTAACAGTCTGTGTTGCTTCAGATAGAATAATAACGCCGTTTTCAACGTGATTATCAGGCTGATAAGGCATATCTTTACCGTCTTTACCCAATAAACCGAATGACAGAGGAATAACCATAGGCTTCTTATCTGTCTGTCCTGGAGTGTCAGGCACTGTCTGTGTTAGCTCTAAAGTTAGAACCCCGTCCTTATAATCGCTATTGATTGTTACAGTTGGTGTTCCTGCCTGTTCATACCAAAGCATGAATTGCGAGAAGTCGCGCCCCGAAACATCAGCAAAACAATTGACGAAATCCTCTATCGTGCAAGCTTCCCCATCGTGCAGCTCAAAATAGTGGTCCATACCTTTCCTGAACATCTCTTTGCCAAGAAGTGTGTGGATCATACGGACAACTTCAGCACCTTTTTCATAAACGGTGGTTGTATAAAAATTGTTGATTTCACTATATTGGCGTGGGCGAACGGGATGGGCAAGAGGGCCGGCATCTTCAGGAAATTGGGCTGCCTTCAAAACACGTACATCCGAAATACGATGAACTGGTCTTGACCGCTGATCGGAAGAAAATTCTTGATCGCGATAAACAGTCAAGCCTTCCTTTAAGCATAACTGGAACCAGTCACGACAGGTGATACGATCGCCCGTCCAATTGTGGAAATATTCGTGTGCAATAACCCGTTCGATGCCAGCATAATCAACATCTGTTGCAGTATCGGGATCAGCAAGAACATATTTATCGTTGAATACATTAAGTCCCTTATTTTCCATGGCTCCCATATTAAAGTCGGATACGGCAACAATATTGAAAATATCGAGATCATATTCGCGACCGAAACGCTCTTCGTCCCAGCGCATGGCGCGCTTTAGCGAGTCCATGGCATAAGCGGCACGCTGCTTTTTACCCTTTTCAACATAGATGCCAAGTTTAACGTTACGGCCTGACATTGTTGTAAAGCTGTCATCAAGATGATCGAGTTGACCACCAACGAGAGCAAAAAGATAGCATGGTTTTGGATGCGGATCTTCCCAAACAGCATAATGCCGGCCACCATCAAGATCACCACTTTCAATGAGATTACCATTTGAAAGAAGAATTGGAGCGGCAGCTTTATCTGCTTCGATACGGGTTTTGAAAATGGATAATACATCCGGCCGGTCGTAGAAATAGGTGATACGACGGAAACCTTCCGCTTCATTTTGTGTGCAATATACGCCGTTCGATAGGTAAAGCCCCATCAATTGGCGATTTTTTTGCGGATTGATTTCTGTTTCAATTTCAACAGTAAACGCGCCAGTTGGCGGGGTGTGGATCGTCAGTAGATCAGGGGTCGCAGCAAAATCGGCATTGTTTAATTTTTTGCCATTTATCGAAACTGATAACAGTTTGAGTTCATCTCCAACGAGCACAAGTGGCGTGCCATTTGGTGTCTTTTCGCGTTGTTTAAAAAATAATTTCGAGGAAACGACAGTATTTGTCGGATGCAAGGAAAATTTCAATTCAGTGTGTGAAATAGCATAGTCTGTTGGGCGATAGTCCTCAAGACGAAATACTGGATTGTTATGCGTGCTCATAAATCTGGCCTTTTTTATACAAGTTTTTCCTAAAGGTAATCATATTCTATAAAAACAACAACATACTTAATGAAATTTAGGTTTTGATGCACACCAATGTGATTGCTATAAAGCGGAAATTAGCAAAATGGTTTTGTAGTTTTTCATTAGCTTATAATATAGCTAGTCGTGTCGTTATGCGGTTTATGGCAGGTAATGGCTTTTATCGTTACCTGCATAAGCTGTTTTAGAGGAGAAAAAGCATGACGAATAAGGCAGCAGCAATTCCGAGTAAGCCTTCCGGCAATGTAATGCTTGGAATTTGGATGAAAATTTTGTCCGTAGTCTGTTTTGTCATCATGTATAGTTTTTTGAAATCAGCCAAAGGTGTACCGGCTGGAGAGTTAAGCTTTTTTCGTTCCTTTTTTGGTTTGATTCCTATTTTTATCTGGGTTTTAAAACTCAAACAGCTTAAAACAGTTTTTTACACACGTAACATCGTAGGCCATGTGTTCCGCGGTATGTTTGGAACATTTTCCATGTTGTTTGGCTTTTATGCTATTACTTTGTTACCACTGCCAGAAACAATAGCGATAGGTTATGGCGAGCCGCTAATTTTGGTGATTTTATGCGCCATATTTCTGGGGGAAAAAGTGTATTTCTACCGGTGGAGCGCGGTTATTGTCGGTCTCATCGGTGTATTGATTATTATTTGGCCGCGTCTTACGGTTTTAGGCGGTTCCACTCATGACATTGGCGCATCAATCGGTGCTTTGTCAGCTCTCGCATCTGCTATAATGGCAGCGATTGCCATGCTTTTGGTGCGAAAACTTGTTTTTACAGAAAAAACAACAACAATAACGCTCTATTTTATGATTACGTCATCAATCATATCGCTTGCCACCTTGCCATTTGGTTGGGTTGTGCCAAGCTTCCATCAATTGATAAGCCTGATTTTAGCGGGTTTATTTGGTGGCATTGCGCAGATTTTGATGACGCAGGCCTATCGCCATGCTGAGCCATCGACAGTCGCACCATTTGAATATACGTCGATGATTTTGAGCATTGTAAGCGGTTATTTCCTGTTTGATGAAATTCCAACACGAATGATGCTTTTGGGAGCCACCTTGGTCATTGCGTCAGGCATATTCATCATTTTGCGTGAAGCACATATTATTGGAGGCCGTAAAGGTAAAACACCGCAAACCAACTAAAACGAAATATTGCCGACAAATGATTATTTCTGTTCACCTAGTTGTTCAAGCGCGTGACGAACTTCAAGAAAATCAGCCCACGCAAGTTTTTTCTGGCTTGGTGTGCGGAGCAAATAGGCTGGATGGAATGTTGGCATAATCGGTATTGTATCGCCGTTGCGCATTTTGTGGTTAAGCCATTTTCCGCGAGAGCGGATAATACCATCTTTTACGCCAGCCAATACCTGCATTGCGGGGCCACCTAAGGCCACAAGTATTTGCGGTTTTGCTAATTCTATCTGCCGTTCTATGAATGGCCGGCACAGCTCAGTTTCCATAGGTGTCGGGGTGCGATTTCCTGGGGGGCGCCAAGGAATTGTGTTGGCAATATAGACGTCCTGACGGGCAAGCCCGATTGCTGAAAGTATACGGTTTAATAATTGTCCTGAACGCCCTACAAAGGGGATACCTTGCATATCCTCTTCACGCCCCGGTGCTTCGCCAACCAGCATTAATTTGCTACCGGCTGTCCCATCAGCAAAACAAGTGTTTTTTGCGGTGAGTTTTAGTGTACAGCCATTGAAAGATTGTAGAGCCGAAAACAGCTCATCAAGCGTTTGGGCGCTTTTTGCCAGTTCCTGAGCGGTTGCAACCTGGCCCTCGGTCGCAATTTGTTGCGGCCGTTGCTGGTATACTTTTTGCGGTGGTTTTTTCTGTTCAACAGCTTGTTTGACAACCGGTTTTTGTTCGATATTGTTTACTTCAGCAAAACGGTTAATAGGTGTTTCGCTCAGAGGTGTATCAACCCCTGCAGTATCGTAAAAGCCTAACAATTCTTCATAAGAAATTGTCTGTTTCTGCTGTTCTGGCATTATCACCTTGTCCTGATCCTATCTGTTGCATAGACCAAGCATGACTTGCATTCAAGATTAACGATATCGATAAGCCATATTTTCAATGAATTGACCTGCTAGCCTCATTACATAAACCAAAACGCCAACAAATAACAAAACCAGTTTATGTCGCGAAAGATGCTATTTTTTGCGCGCTCGTTAACTGAATTGTCAAATGAGCGTTGGTCGGCTTGTTAAGTAGCAACCGATCCTATGTTGTATTAGAAGATGTGGTTGTTGCATGAAAAGATGGGGTCACCAGAGTGGCTCGCCATGTCTTTTTATAAGTAGTTCCGCTGCTTGCAACAGACGGGAATCGGGCGATATATGCCGGATAAACATGGAAAGATCGCGCCGCATACGTTCTATCGGGCGCCGCTCAATGAATGCTTCCATCCCCAGAGATTTTTCACACAATTGCAATATTCTGACGCAGACGTCTTCCATTTGGTCATGCGCCAATAAACTTGCCAATACAGCATCATTAATCTCGTCATTTGGCTGTTTCCGTGAAATTTGTTCAACGAGAGAAGCTGTTTTTAATAACATCGCAGAAGCTGCCAGTGTTTCAGACCTCGCTTTTGCCAGACGCGTTAACTGGAATGGGTCATTTAAACGTTGCTTCTTCTCGAGCATCTCGCGCCAAGTATCAATAATTGCTTCTGCTGCGCCAAGATGGGTAACACTATGCCGCCAAACCCCACCGATAAAATGCGGTTCTGTGTGAAAATCTCCTGGATTGCCTAAAAGATCATCTTCATCGATCTCCATTCCGGTAAAATAGAATGAACCTGTTAGTGTCGAGCGCATACCAGATGCGTCCCAATATTCAATATTTTGCCGCGCCGTATCATTAACATCGACAACTGCCAATTGGTCAGGCGTATCAGCTGTTTCCCTTACCCGTACAATAGCAAGATTGACCATGCCAAGGCCGGTAACAAGCTTTTTGCTTCCAGTAAGTTTTATCTTTCCATTTGGCATTTTTGTGTATTCGAGAGACTTGTTGACACTGGCGCCCCATACACCGAGAAGGTTACCTTCCTTAACTTTGCCGAAGATGGTTTTCTTTAATTTTTTATTGGCATAAAGGCCAATGAGACGAACAGCATGAACATGCCCTTCATATAGCCGCGCTAAGGGGAGATTTGCCCGCCCTAGTTTGCGCAGAAAAGAAAAGATCTGCTTGGTTTCGGTTTCAGTTTGCGTAAAAGCCCAATTGCTGCCGCCATATTTTTTGGGCAGACAGGCCGCTAATGCGCCATTTTCATTTAATCTTTTAAGATCAATCACCAATCCATATTCTTCAACATGACCGGCACTTTCGGCGAGTAAATCAAATAACGCGTCATCATTATTCCACATCATTTTCCCTGCTTGAGCATAGGTTCAGTCAAAAAATACCAAATATAAACAAGTATCTTGTTTATTATATAAAATAGATAATAGTATTTAAATGGCAAGTAGAGGTGATAAAAGCAAAAATAATGCTCTGAATTTAAAAAAATATTCTACTAATAAAGAATAGATTAGTCTTAATTGTCTAACTGAAAATCAACGAGTACAGGTAAATGATCTGAACCAATTGATTCCAGTCGTTTTGTTTGAACAACTTTAACATTATCAGAAATCAGAACCTGATCGATTGGTAATCCTAGATAAGGTCTTAGAGAATCGGGCAGTTTAAAACTAAGCCATGTAGGGCCAATTTGACCAAGATGATGCGTGTGGGTTAGTGTTTCCACCCGCTTAACTGTATGGCTCCACGTAACACTATTGAAATCACCTGCCACAAGTGTTGTATGGGCACTGGCAAACAGCTGGGATTTCGCCACAGCTGGAAGATTTTCAATTTCATCCATCATCAGATTTTGCCCATAAGGCCATGGCCATGCAATATGCGTGGAGAAAACATTAATTTTAGTATCCGGATAATTATTATCAGCTAAGGACACACGTAATAAGAAACCGCGGCTGGAACGAACACTATAGCATTGTGGAGAGCTTGTATTTTCTGGAGTAAACTGTGTCGTAAACTCTTTAGAAAAGAGAACACCAACAGCACCTATTGGGTCATTTGGGCGGGCGCAGGTAATAGCTGTTAATCCATTTTCATGAAAGAATGACAACCACTGCGGCGATACTTCTTGAACGGTAATGATATGCGGATGGTAGCGTTGAATAAGTGCTAGTAACTTGCTTGGTGTCGCATTATCATAACGTAAATTGCTTTGCAGAAGTCGAAATGTGGGTTTGCTTCTATCCACATTTGCTATTTTGACACCACCGATTGCGTAACTAAAAAATATTAAGCCGATTAACAGTGCAATAATACCAAAGGCAACCAATCTTTTACGGCTAAAAAATAGTGGTAGGCATAAAACGACACTAACAATGCAGAGTGGAATACGTATATCTGCCAAAGAATCTAAAAAGGGATAGTAGCTGGGAAATAAGCCACCAATTACCGGCAGAACACTTAATAAAACAACAAACAGCCATATGCGCGACACTATGCTATTTCTCTTTGCTGAATTGATATATCGCACAGTATTTCAAGAAAAATATCAATAACTAAAAGGTTATTTTGCGGCATTGGTAATGATAGGGTCTATCAATGGCTTTGCAAAGGCTGGGGTCTTCGCGTGAACAAGCGTAAACGCCACAACAACTGCCAAGCAGAACACAACAATACACAAAATTGAAAAACGACGAATCAGCATCATATGGTTCCTTCCATTAACCATATTGCACATTTTAATAAAAATGAAACCGGTTAATTAATAAAATGAGACAAGTTTAGCGTGTTGTTTTTTCTTAAAAAATTACTCAACTTTTTTATGTCTTTTTGATGATGAAGTATTGTGAGTGAATTCTATTTAACAATATTTGATACGGAATCTTTAAAGCGGAATTAAAACTATAATATTTCTAAATTGATAGTTTTATTATTTTATAAATCGTCACTAACCTGCATGAAGTCATGTAAAACGGATTGGTAAATATGTTCCATATCATCCGAATAGCAACAGAATATAACCTTATTCAGTGACGTATTTTCTTTTAGATACTGCATGACAGTTGCTACAGCAATTTTTGTTGCCGCAATAGCAGGGTAGCGATAAACGCCAGTAGAAATTGCAGAAAAACCAACTGTTTTAAAGCTATGTTGCGTAGCAAGATGAAGAGAGTTTTCGTAGCAGGCTTTTAGTTTTTCTGCCTCGTGGTTATGACCGCCGTGCCAGATTGGTCCAACCGTATGAATAACAAACTTGGCTGGTAGATTATACCCTTTCGTGAGTTTTGCTTCACCCGTTGCGCAACCATGTAACAGCCGACATTCGTCCAACAATTTTGTGCCGGCGGCTTTATGGATAGCGCCATCAACCCCACCGCCGCCAAGCAACGTGTTGTTGGCAGCGTTTACAATTGCATCGACATGAAGCGTGGTAATATCCGCGTGCACAATGGAAATGCGGTTTTGGTCATTCATAATCTATGCCTTAAAGTCTAATAGACACCACATCATATCATTTATGGCGCAACATATCGCATTGTTTTTGATGATAATGACAAAATTCAGGCAGATTGGTTTAGTTTAAGCAAGGAATAGACATAATTTTTAGCTTCTTTTATGGCTTGTGCCAGTGTTTTGCCGAGTGCAAGTTGGCAGGCTATCGCCGTTGATAAAGTACAACCTGTTCCACGCATGGTTGCATTTAATCTTGGAAAAGCAAAATCGATTACGGATTGATGAGAAACTAGGCTATCAACAGACGTTTCGGATTTTTCATGTCCACCTTTAACAAGTACATACGACGCCCCCAAATCTAAAAGCTTTTGCGCTTGTTTGATAGCTTCCTCATGGCTTCTTGCCAAAGAACTGTCGCTCAATTCGGCCAATTCTGCCAAATTGGGTGTGATAAGCAGTGACATTTGCATCAATTGGTGTTTGATGCTCATAACAGTTTCACCATCAGTCAGTGCACCGCCCGAAGACGCCGTAATAACCGGATCCAATATGACAGGAATTTTTGGAAATTGTTTGAGCACCTTACAAATGCCAATAACAACAGATGCGCTGCCCGTCATGCCAATTTTTATCGCAGCAATCGTATCTGTTTTTAACGCTGCAAGCATTTGGCCTTGAATAATTGAACCTGTTACAGGCATTTTTTGTTCAACGTGTTGGTCATCTTGAACATTAACCGAGGTTACAGTCAAAGCGGCTTTGATGCCGAAATGGCTTGTGGTTTCTATATCTCGGACTATTCCGGCACCACCCGTAGGATCGGTGCCGGCAACAATAAGAACTTTGGAATTTAACGCCATTTCGCTGTCGCTTTTATCCACTCATTTACGCGATTTTCCGGATTTTCGTTCAATTTTATGTCTGTTACAACAGCCGCGCTGTCGGCACCTGCTTGTAACACACCTTGGGCACGATCCGGTGTTAATCCACCAATGGCTACCAATGGTAAGTCACCAACAAGGCTTTTCCATCGGGTAACTTTATCAACGCCCTGTGGTTGCCACTTCATTTTTTTTAAAATGGTTTCATAAACAGGGCCCAGCGCAACATAATCCGGTTTAACGGCAAGCGCTTTTTCCAACTCTGCACTGTCATGGGTACTAACGCCCAGTTTTAAACCTGCTTTTTGAATAGACGCCAAATCCGCATCTGCCAGATCTTCTTGCCCTAAATGAATAAAATCGCACTTTTCTTCAATAGCGATTTGCCAATAGTCATTGATAATCAACTGGCAACCAAATTTCTCACAAACTGCCTTGGAGCGCTTGATATGTTCACGAAGAATATCTTCGCTCACATCTTTCATACGCAATTGCACAAGTTTAACGCCAATAGGAATTAACCGTTCAATCCAATCAGCACTGTCGACAATGAGATAAAAAGGATCAAGCTTCATTGAATGTCGCCTTTCCAATGGTGGGCGTTGATGGCACTGCAAAATCACGCGGTTCCAGCATACCTGCCTTATAAGCAATATGACCAGCTTCAACCGATAAAGAAAAGGCTTTTGCCATTGAAACAGGATCACCCGCTTTGGCAACAGCTGTATTGAGCAATACGCCATTATACCCAAGCTCCATTGCTTGTGCTGCATGGGAAGGGCGCCCAATACCAGCATCGACAATTAAGGTGAGATCAGGAAAATAGGACCGGATTGATCTTAAACCATCAACATTTACCGGTCCCTTAGCTGAGCCGATTGGAGCACACCAAGGCATAATCACCTTGCAACCGATATTTGCCAATTTTTCAGCAACAACAATATCATCAGTTGTATAGGGAAAAACTTGGAAACCATCTTCCGTTAAAATGCGTGCAGCTTCAACCAAAGCAAAAACATCAGGTTGCAGCGTATCGGAGTTGCCAATAACTTCGAGCTTGATCCATGGCGTTTTAAAAACATCACGAGCCATTTTTGCCGTTGTAACGGCTTCTTTAACTGTGTAGCAACCGGCAGTATTCGGCAAAACAGCAACATCAAGTTCCTTGATAAGGCTCCAGAATTGGCCGCCTTGTTTGCCGCCTGCTGTTTCCCTGCGTAAAGATACAGTTACTATTTCCGTTTTAGCCGCGAGAATGGCATCTTTCAAAATGCTGGGTGAGGGGTATTGCGCTGTTCCAAGCAATAAACGAGAAGAAAAAGTTTTATCGTATAATGTAAGCATAAGCTTAGCCTCCTTGCATGGGGCTTAGGATTTCAATACGGTCACCTTCTTGTAACCTGTATGATCCGCGTTCTTCAGCAGTCACCAGCTCTGCATTGACAGCAGTGGCAAGCCATTCGCCTTTATAGTCAAGCTCATCTAGCAGATCGCTTAAATGTATGACTGCTGTTTCAATTGGTTCATCATTAACCGACACTTTCATATTTTACTCCAATGCCAGTTCAGTTGCTTGTTGCGCCATTTCAGGTGAAAGAAGATAGCCATGACGGTACATGCCGTTAACGAAAATATATTTACCCTCTCTGGTTATCCTCGGGAAATTATCGGGATAGGAAGGACGAACACCAACACCTGCTTCAATAATTTCTGCCTCACCAAATGCAGGGTGAAGGGTATAGGCTGCATTAAGAAAATCCATCATTGAACGCGCTGTAATTGCGCCATCAAAGTCGCTTTCTATCATGGTTGCGCCAATCATGAAGATATCATTGTCACGAGGCACAATATAGAGAGGAATACGCGGATGCAGAAGTCTTACTGGCCTTGCAAGTGATACATCCTTGGTATGGACAAGCAACATTTCACCACGAACACCCCGTAAATCCTTATCAATATTCAGGCGCGCAATACCCGTAGCGTCGATTACAGTATCAAAGTTTTCTTCGTCGATTCCAACATCAACAAAAGTCGTATTCATCGACTTGAGTTTGCCCTTTAATGCCATCAGCGCTTGTCGTGGATCAACATGGGCTTCTGTTCCAAAAAATAAACCGTGTTGAAAACGACCTGCTAAATCGGGTTCTAATTTTGCAATTTCTGCTTCATCAACATTGATATGCCCTTGCGTTCTATCTGAAAAACGCTTCAATTCCGATAAATCACGGGCAGGGGCAACCACCAGTGTCCCTTTGTGGGTGACAAGTTCCGGAAAGGTCTCACTCCACCATTTCATGGCTTCAACACCGAGGTCTTCAACCCGTTGTTCTGCACTTTCACGTTCGCAATAAGGGGCAAGCATACCACCGGCATACCAACTTGCTGAACCAATAGGTGCATCATGTGGTGCCGACAATGTTATATGTACGCCTTTTTTTGCCAACATATAAGCCGTGGTCAAACCAACGACGCCACCGCCTTTTATCAATATTTTTTTCATCCTCTACCAGCCTTTTCGGTTGTCGACAGACAATCATGCTTCCGCATATTGTCATCGGATCCAACATTCTAGCACCGTGAGGGGGGTTAAACATTCTTCCTGCAACTTGAGCTATCGTTAAACTATTACGAAACTCATAGCGAAGATCAGGAAGTCATAAGAAAGATATTGGCAAGAAATTAAAATCTATAAATTTCAGCCTCACACCATCCCTACGCCAGTCCTAACTGGATCAGGTTCAACGGGTCACTATGTCCTTTGTTTTTCACAACGTGTAACACAGACTCTCAGCCTTTTACGGCTCCCCAAGGTACAATCTTATGTTTTTCCGGAATGTTCTATTTGTCAATAAAAATTTGAAAATATTCATGAGCATCTTGAACTTTGCGCGCTTTGCATTTGTTCAAGATAGCGCTCTAGTCCAATAATTGGACATTCTATCTGATTTTGTAAAACCAAATAGTTTTAAAAGCCTCTGGCAGGGGTATGAGCTGTGTTAAAAAAGAAGAGATGGTTTATTCTTCTAGTGGAAGAAATGCGGCGATAAACAAAAGCAGCCATCCGAGTATATTAATTGTACCGCCCAGTGGAGCCGCATAAGGGAAAAGACGATCTGACCACAATTCACGCGTCATGATGTCTGCTGCAAACAACAAGACACCAATAATAATCAAAACTCCCGATAAACGCATGACGATATTGGTTTTTGTTGCAATAAAAAAACCGAACAATGCAGCAGCGTTACCTAATAAAACCGGCGCAACTGCCGCATAATATCCGCCAATATGCGAAGCCGCAGCATATGCGGCTATTCCACTAGCCCCGAATAGTCCAGCGAATGCGCAACAAATACGCTGACTTAATCTCGTCATTTCTTACCTCTTATTGGCTATTTCCAAAGCGATACCTAAAGCATCATCAAATAATTTTAATTCCTCTTGTGGCCCCACACTTACCCGAATAAGCCTATTCAATACCGGTACAACTGGTTTTCGTACAAAAATGTCACGCTCAGTCAACACATCAAGAACTTTTTGCGCATATGTGCCATCACGACCACAATCAATGGCCACAAAGTTAGTCGCTGAAGGAAGAGTTTCAAGACCATGGGCATGAGCTATATTGACTAGTTCATTGCGCGCAGTTGAAATTTTCTCGACCACTGAATTTAAATAAGCTTGATCTTTTAAAGCTTGTGCCGCTGCAATCTGCGCAATTTTATTGACAGAGAAATGGTCCCGTATCTTATCAAAGTTTGCGATGAGTTCTGCTGCTCCTATAGCATAACCACATCTTAAACCCGCCAAGCCATATGCTTTGGAAAAGGTGCGCATACGCAAAACATTTGGCCAAATTTTTTCCTTGCTTGGCAAGCTGTCAGCCGGTGCCAATTCTCCGTAGGCTTCATCAAGTATACATAGCGTGTTCGCTGGTAAGCTCGCAATAAATGCTTCTATCGCTTCACTTTCGTGCCATGTTCCCAGCGGATTATCAGGATTGGCAAGATAAACAATTTTTGCGTTATTTTTCCAAGCAGCATCAGACAGACCCTCTAAATCTGTCCGGTCGTTTTTATAGGGAACACTGATAAGAGTTCCTCCATAACCTGCAACATGGTAATTGAATGTTGGATAGCCGCCTAAGGAATTAACGACACAATCACCAAGTGAGATATATTGTCGTACAATAACGCCGAGTAGGGCATCAACACCTGCACCAATTGTGAAATTTTCGGACGCGAGGTTAAAAGAAGATGCCAATATTTGCCTAAGCTCGTAGTTTTCCGGGTCACCATATTCCCATACATCTGTAAGCGCTTGTTGCATTGCTGCAATGACAGATGGCGCGGGCCCAAATCCATTTTCATTAGCACCTAAACGCGCACGAAAACTTTTGCCTCTTTTTCTCTCGATCGTTTCCGGGCCAGTAAATGGCACTGTCGAGGGAAGTGATGCAATTAAGGGGGTTACAGATGGAACTCTACCGTTGTCAGACATAGACTTAACCAATTTAATATAAGAGCTTAAACGTGAATATGGTGGACTAAGCCCTTTGCAATGATAAATATTATCAATATATCGAAAGATATTTCAGGTAATATATCGTAAGAATAATACCACGAATAGAGGATACTATCTGATTTTAGACGAATTATTGACTAATTTTACGTGACTTTTTGGCAAAAACCGAATTTCTTTCGAAATACCTCATTCTAGCTAACCTACCCATCTTACACTGGAAAGTTCTGTCGGATATAGTGCAATCAAACATATTGAGATGTCAAATACGATGCTTCAAATCGTATAATCACTGAGTACGTTGATTATCGAGAAGTATGTCAATTATCGAAAATAATACTATTGCTATACTGATTGCGATTTTAAATATCGTTCAAACCTTCCATCGACACTTTTCTGAATAATCACGTCAACGGATATATCCTAAAATTGTCTTTGCTCGATTATATAAGAGAGACATTAAATATATGAGAGAGATATAAAATCTCATCATATCAATTTAACTTCATCTACATTTGACAAAAATAGCAATCGATATCGAATAACCCAATTTTTAATGGCAATCCGATCTTTAATAGGTGCTTAAATATAAAAAAGACCGGTAGCAAAGCTACCGGCCTCATCAATTCGCAATTCAAAAGAATTAGAATGAACGTTGGATACGAACCATTCCTTGAACAGCATCGCGACCCTTGAGAGAGTCAACATACTTAACAGTGTTAGCGTCGTTACGAGCACTGTAATCGTTATCCCAAGACATATATGTTACTTCTGGAGTAATAACGAGACCTGGAACCAATTCGTACTTCACGTTAACTGAAGCAGCGAATGTGTCTGTGTCGTCGTAAGCAACTTGAGCGTTGAAGCTTGTCTTGTTGTTGAACTTGAAGGTTGTACCACCCCATACAGCCCAGTCACCGCCCCAATCACCATAGATTGAGTTGATCTGACGATATACACCGTATTTTGTGCCAAGTACGTTAGATGGATTTGTATAAGTACGAACGCCGTAAGTGTCGTCCTTTGCATAGTAATCGTCAGCTGATTTGTAGCCGCCCATTACCCAGAGGCTCCACTGATCTGTAACATTCAAGTCCAAACGAGCCTTAGCTGCCCATTCTTCATAGTAAGCGTCGTACGCACCAACGATAGATACACCGCCCCAGCCTTGAACGAACTTAACACCACCAACAACATTTGGTGTGTAGTCATCGATCTTGCCACTGAGCTTTTTGCCCTTAGGATCAAATGTGTTGCCATCGAAGCGATAGTCGTAACCATAGCTGTCGGCATCGTCGTTACCTTGTTCAAGACCTAAGATAGCAGAGAAGCCGTTGTCAGCATTGAATGTATAGCTGATAACATTGGTACGTGTATAAGCCATAGGAGTTAAGACATCGTCATTAACAACGTTACCAAAGTAACCAGTCCAATGGTTGAAGATTGATTCGTCAAGACCAACACGCAAACCACCGAGTTCGATGAATGCGAAACGGAGCTGACCGCCATTGCTGTCGTGACCATCATCCCATTGTGAACGAAGTTCTACGAATGTACGCAATGTGCCGAGTTCTGTTTCTGATGCTGTATGGAAACGAAGTGTAGCACGTGAACGCCATGCATATGTGTCGCGATTAATGTCACCACGCTGACGAGCATAGACGTTATCGCCACCTTTAATTTCGCCGCGAACGTAACCAGAAATACGCATGCAGGTTTCAGTTCCAGGGATATAGAAATATCCTTCACCATAAGCGTCGCAAACGCGTACGTATTCTACGGGTTCAGGCTCTGCAACTACTACATCAGCTGCACGTGCACCAGAAACTGCAACGAGGGCTGCAGCGGAGCCGAGAAGAAGGCTCTTAATGTTCATATCTGACCTCCAGTCAAAGTTTATATTGGGTCGGGTTCACGAAGTTCAGAAAGCTGGACCCGATCCCCTTAACCGAAAAAGTCGCACCCAAGCGCTCCTTCTTCATGAATTGAACATACTCAGCATTAATTCCGTTTCAATAAAGAAATGATCGAAATGGGATTATCAACGTTTGTATAATGATGCGTGTTGCACAAAAGACACAAAATAACGATCTAACGAGTGAAAACAGGCTCATTATACGGGAATATTTTCCACAGAATGACAGAAAACCTAATGTTTTATGATTCTTTTGAACGACAATCATCTCATGTTTAGATGTTTAGGTTGACGCGAGAGAATGGATACAACGGGAATATCAGTAGATTCATCACGTCTTAAAACCACGACAATGATTCCATAACAAATATATAAGACGACTACACCAATGGTTAAAATAATGTGAATATTCATTAAAATAGAATTATTTGCATAAAAGAGAGAAAATGACTTGAACTTCACAAGAAGAATGTTTATTGGCGGTTCTTGGAGAGGTGGCCGAGTGGTCGAAGGCGCTCCCCTGCTAAGGGAGTAGGGCTCAAAAGGCTCTCGAGGGTTCGAATCCCTTCCTCTCCGCCATTATCCTTTAAAAACTACTTTATAATCAGGCGGTTATTTCATCTTGGATGAAGCTCTTCTCCCATCTCTTCCCCCATTAAAATTTTTCTATAAAGCCTGTTGATAAAACCTCGTTATTGTCGTTTTTAGTGCAAACCATACACGTTATTACCAATGTTTCGTTTCTTATTTTGAGCCGAAACGTCTGCGGATAGCTTTGATGGTTGTAGCTTGACGCGCACTTTTGCAGTATTTGACAACGGGTTTTGCTGTTATTCAATTTCCATAAGAGACAAATTTGAGGCCTGTTCATATCCAATTTGAAGGCTCATCAACCCCATCAATAATTTTTTTTTCATCGCTTAAGTTATTACACGCGACTCAACAGCTATTTGTGATCTCACTCTCATTATGGCTCATTAAACGTGGTTGATCGCCCTGGTCCATTTTTGCAAACTTTTACAATGTTGAATGATTGTCGAC
>CAMLCZ010000013.1 GCA_946478665.1 uncultured Bartonella sp.
GGCGGTCATATACTTGTAAATATTGCTGCTCACCATGAATTGTCGCCATTAAGTGTGATGTTATGCGGTCCTCTGTAGAATGGAAAGAATAAATAACCTTAATAAAATAATGAGCATACTAATTATATATCGCAATGCTTGATGGATTGTGTAATATCAAAATGGCCTCAGCTTTACGAGAAAAGCCTCAATGAAGTAAATCTGCATAATAAAAGGGCGCCAAGGAAATCATGCAATAAGCATCGAATGCCTATGATCTTATCGCTTGAATAACCACATCAATCGCTGCTGAATGCCTTATGGCAGATGGAATTACTACCCATACTTGGCGCTCAATAGAACGGAAGTCAGGGTAGGCGGGTATTAAGCAATTATCTTGCACCATAAAGTCAGGCAACATTGCGATACCGCCGCCTTCGGTAGCGGCTTGCATCTGTATCTCGATTGAATTGGACACAAAATTTAAATCTTTTTGTCCTGCCAATAACATCAACGCTTTTTGTTGAGGGGCTGAAGACATTGCTTGAGTATAACCGATGAAATTATGATTTTCTTTAGGCGTGTTCGACAAATAGTCTTGCGAGGCATAAGGTCGGATATGAATTGTATCAATTTGGGAGATAATAAAATCGCCTTCTTCTGGTCGGCTAAGTCTTATGGCGATATCAGCTTCCCCTCTGTTCAAGGCTGCTAAATCTGTACTCCCTATAAGCTTAATTCTAAGATCAGGATATTCGTTTTGCAGCCGAACCAATGGTTGAACTAATTTATATGTAGCATATGCGGGAGGAGCGCTTATTGTTACCGTATCTGAAATGGTTTTTCTGCCAGTCGAAAACAAATTGATTAGATTTATTTGAGCAGAAATATTGTCGGATAAGGAAGCCAACTTTTTTCCTTCTCTGGTAAGACGCCACCTTTTACCACGCTTATCAACCAATGGTATAGCTAGTTCTATTTCTAGAGCTTCGATACGCCGTGAAACTGTCGCGTGTTCTACTCCAAGATATTTCGCAGTCTTTGTAAGAGTTTCAAATTGCGCGAAATATAAAAAATATTTCAAATTTTCCCAATCAAACAATGATAAAAAATTCCCTTTAAATGATAAATTTTAGATAATTTACTATCATTTTATTTCATCCATATTCAAGCTAACTAGGAGATGACTATGGATCGAGCATATTTTGTAAATGAATTTGGTGGCGCCGATAAATTGGTCGAAGCACCTTTAGCTATAACACCACCTAAAGCCCATGAAGTTCTTTTAAAGCAGACTGCTGTGGGGGTAAATTTTTTGGACATTTATCATCGTCAAGGATGCCATGATATAGCTTGTCCGTTCATTCCCGGAGTTGAAGGTATAGGCATCGTTGAAGAGATCGGTTCGCAAGTTAGAGACATAGAGGTAGGAGATAGGATAGCCTACACCGCATATCAAGGAGGTTACGCGACGCGCAGAACTATTCCTGCATGGCGTGCTATCAAAATTCCTACGCAGTTTAGCGATGAAATTATATCTGCTAATCTCTTGCGAGTTTATACTGCGTATATGCTTTTAAAGCACATATATTCTGTAAAGCCTGGAAATAGCATATTACTTCATGCGGCCACTGGTGGCTTGGGAATGGTCTTGGCTCCATATGCAAAATCAATGGGAGCAAAGGTCATTGGAATTGTAGGACGTCATGAGAAAGTAGAATTAGCTAAATCTATTGGTGTTGATACGGTTTTGGTTGGAAGAGGAAAAAATTTTACAGATGAAATTATGGCAGCAACAAATTGCAAAGGAGTTGACTATATTGTTGATGGTATAGGTGGAAGCGCGTTTTATAATAATTTTTCTTATCTAAAGCGTTTCGGATTATTAGCAAATATAGGATGGATTGCAGGAGAAATTGAACAACTAGAAATATCTAGAATGCAACAGGGTATGTTTGTCAGACCGAGTGTCATGAGTTTCTGTTCGAATCCTGACCTTTATCGAAAAGCCATTCCCGCTGTTTATGAAATCCTTGCCAACCATATCGTTAAAAACAAGCCAAATGTGTTTAGTTTTGACAGATTAAGAGACGCTCATATAGCATTAGAAAGTGGGGTAACCACTGGGGGTATTGCTATAACCGTTTAATGCATTTGAGAAAATAAAACATCAACTGCTGTTATCCAATAAGCTAATGTTGGTCGCTGAATATGGCGGCCTTCGTAAGGTCTAGCGCGAGAACATTATATCTAATTATATAAATTCAAGACAGAATGCGGTTAATCAGATGAATATGTTAAAGAGAGACAAGTATTTGAGCTTTTCAGAATGCCTATAAGAGCTTTATATATTAAACATATTGAGGATGATTGATATTTCTGCTTTTCCCTTTTTAATGTGTAATTTGATAATAAAAGGGCTTTGTATTTTTTATTCGAAATAAGTTATTACTCAATTTCTATATTATTTAATAATTAAAATTATAAATAAAATATAAAATTATTTTTTAATTTAATAAAGAGTATTATAAAAATATTAATGTAAAAGCTTTTCGTATGTGTGATGAAGAAAATATATTTATTTATAAAATTTCATTAGATATATATTTAAAAATACGTTCATAATTAATTTTTAACCAAATAAAGGTTTTAGGAATATATTTGTAGAATGCGTATATGACAAACATGGTCAAATGATTGTTTGGATCACTCATTGGCTAATGCATATCCTGTGCTGAGCCGTTTGATGAAATTAAATCCGTTTTGACCGAAATGCATTCCACCAACTAGAATATGATGAGAGTTGACCATATCCAGGATATTTATGCGTGTTTCGGCTGCTAATTGTGGGTCATAATCAAAAGCAATTGAAACATTTGGTTTTAACAACTGGATTTGCGGAAAGTGAACAATATCCCCCCAAACCAAAAGTTCGTCATTTTTACCTTTAATTTTATAGCCGGTATGTCCTGGTGTGTGGCCTTTCAATGGTATAGCATGTATACTTGCAAGCACTTCACCTTTATCAATCAATTGAAGACGGTCTTGGTATAGATTAAAGGCTTTTCGCGCTAATAGAAAGTTACCTTTGGTACGGTCATTAGCAACTGAGAAAATTCTCTCGTCTTTTATGTAATTATATTCATCATTGCTTACCAATAATTCTGCACGCGAAAACACTGCGTTTCCTTGTGGGGTGATTAAGCCACCAATATGGTCGGGATGGGAATGTGTAAGCAGGATCGTATCAATATCTTCAGGCGCTATCCCCAATGCAGCTAGATTTTTTATGAGCTGTCCGCCTAAATTATTCAGTCCACCAATGCCGCTGTCTATCAGAATATTTTTCCCGTTCTTTTGTATCAAAAAGGTATTGATATGAATTGCATTTGGTTCTTTGATGCCGGCACTTCGTTGGATTTTTTCGCATTCGGCTATATCAATATTGGTTAGTAGCTCAAAACCAACTTGCATAGATCCATCACTGATTGCAGTGACCAAAACATCACCCAAGTCTTTGGTGGTAAATTTAGGTGTCATTGTTTTATTCCTCAGTTTCTGGCGAAAATCTGTTCAGTGCCATAAAGGAAGCAACGTATTCTTGCGAAGATGCCGAAATACTTGTTAATCAATATGTCAGCTTCAGACAGAAATTTGTTCAATACCTGTTGATTACGGAAATCTTCCTGTCTTAATTTGGCTTCAAAATAGACAGGTGTTCCGATGCTGATTTCACCGGTCAGGCAAGTGATATGGATATTGTTTTCCTTAGCCTTTAAAATTTCTTTGGTTATTTTGGCTAAAGATGCCGAGAATTGCATAAAGTCATCATTACCTAAACGATGACCTGCCGAGGTATAAAGTGTGATGCTGGGCATTTAGAAAACTACTCTTGATGTAAAGTTCATAAAGACCGTATGAACGCGATTATCGATGATTTTTTAGTTGTTTGGTAAGTGGCTTATATTTGGTGATTATTTCATCATTAAAGTGAGGCATATCGCTGCCGATCCACATCCATTTTTCCAAGGGATCTTTATCCAAAGCTATGGCTTTAGAATGATAAAAGGTCTGACACAAATTTTCCGGCCTTATATGTGAGACGTATAAGAAAGAGCCCTGTGTGACCTCAGGAAAAAGATCGGGATTATCATAAACATTTCGATGCCAATGAGAGATTTGGTTTTGCCATTTGGCGAAGCTGCCGCCACCTTTCTGACGATATTCATTACCAGATAGGATCGCTGGATTTTCAATTGTATGAATTGCTAAATAGCGAGGAGCATTTGATGATATCGCTTCTAATCTTTGCGATGTAATGAAACCGGTAACAGAGATTAACGCAGGTAATTTTTCAAGACTGTAAAACTCGTTCCAGTCTTGTTCTGTGTTCGGATCATCATAATTGCATTCTACGATGTAAATCATGAACATAATACCTTTTTATTGATATTATGTAATCGTACTGATTGTTTTAATGAAAATATAACGATAATTCTTCATGCTATAATGATGTTTTGTAATGATATTGCATGGTTTGAAAATGAGAAGAAAAATTCCTTCAACATCGGGTTTGATTGCTTTTGAGGTTGCTGCGCGTCATGGAAGTTTTGCCAAAGCGGCAAGTGAACTGGCATTAACTGAAAGTGCTATCAGTAGGCAAATTTCTCGATTAGAAGAATTTTTGGGTAAACCGCTTTTTGAAAGAGTTGGAAATAAAGTGCTTTTGACAAGTAGTGGGGCAGATTACGCCTGTAAAGTTGGTGAAATACTTCAAAGATTGGAACGAGACAGTATGAATTTTATGTCCACCGATCCATCTGATACTGTGTTGGATATCGCTGTTTTACCAAGTTTTTCGATTTATTGGCTTATACCTCGACTAGCTGATTTTTATAAAAAACATCCCAATGTAACCTTAAATATCTCACAGCAAATGACGCCGGTTTCATTTGAAACAAGTGGGTTTGATGCGGCTATTCATTATGATAACCCTACATGGCTTGACGTGCATAAAGTAAATTTTTTGCAGGAAGTTTTGATACCTGTCTGTCATCCATCTCTCGTGAAGAATATCACGGGCGACATTAAGAAAAAATTGGATGATTTGCCACGTTTTTTAAGACAGCAAAATCCAAATGCTTGGAGGGATTATTGTATTGAAAATGAGATCTCGATAACCAATCCTAATTTGGGTATCTATTATGATTTGCATTCCATGCAGATTGAGGCCGCTTTAAACGCTCTTGGTGTCGCCTTAGTACCATATGTTTATGTAAAAAAATATCTTGAAACCGGAGCTCTTGTTGCGCCTTGGCCAAAAGGCAAAAGCATAGCAAAAAAGTTTTGCCTTTTTTATTCTGATCGCGCTAACCATAAAAACAGCGTCATAAGATTATTTTCCGATTGGTTGTTAAGTCAGTAGCGTATAAAAGTTCATAATAAGCATCCGCTTGTTGAGGTGAAATATTCCATAATTCAACTCATTTTATGCAGATAGAATTGTCAAAATTATCTAACATCATTGCTCAAGATTTGTGTAATGTGATTGTACTTTAGTCGCATAGATGCTGCATAGGATTTGAAACGCGCGATGCTTTCTGTCTCGATTGCTTTCGATTGTTATAATCTGAAAACTGTTTGATGGCTTATTTATGCGTAACTGGACATTGTTTCCATGGATTACTTTCAACGCTATATGCAAAACGCAAAATTGGAACATAAAATATATCAGTCAAGACAATACAATAATAGCCGACAGCGCTACCGCTTTTATTTTACCATCATCAGATGATGTAGAACATGAACACATCTTCGTTAGGCTGATAAGTTTGTTTACTTGATTACTACTATGCTAATATATGCGTTGATGCATGAACTGATGCTGGCGTATAACGGTAACCAGCGAGACTGAACAGAAAGAAGAATACAATAAGCAGAGTTAAATGATGTTGTCATCATCTAACTTAGAATTTCGGATTAGAACCATGTATTTCCGCGCAGATCGATTACGTTGTCATATTTAAGTCTGCTCAATTGCGGACTCTGGCTCGTGCGCGGTTAGTCAGTACTGTATCTTTCGTTTATTTCTGCAATATATTTAAGGCGGTTAATTCCGCTTAAGAATGATACAAAACATGAATTATATAGTGGTTCCTCGTTTTTTGTGATTTTAACGATATTTATTTCATAAATTCAATCTTTTTATGTATTCATAATGAATATATTAAATATATAATATTCATGACTATTATATTGATTATAAGATAATTTTTTAAGGTAAGAAAACACTTTGAATATAAATTAAATTCTTTCAGAATTAAAGGAAACTGTATTGGCAGTCATATTTCTTGAGTTTTTGATATTTACGTACGCGAAATGATTGGTATTGCAATTTTAACTGATTTCTAGTGGGGATATAATGCATTTTTTACCTCCTGAACATGAAGTAGATCTTTATAAAGAAGGTTTTGGCGAGGACGACTTGCTGGAGCGGGCAAGTTTTGGGAAATCGCTATCGAACTTTGTTGAAAAAGTTGAAGATCCACTTGTTATTGCAATTGATGGAGAATGGGGACAAGGAAAAAGCTTCTTTTTGAAACGCTGGGTTGGTGCGCATACCTTGCAGAATAATGGTAAGGCAACAATGGTATATTTTGATGCCTTTGCGCATGATTATTTGGATGATCCGCTTATTGCTTTGGTGGGTGTGGTAACAGATAGACTAACTGAGTTATCCCGCGAGACCAAAAGTGTTTCAGAGAAAGTTCAAGGTAGGTGGAAGTTTGTCCAAAGAACAACGATAAAATTAGCCAAAAAACTGCCGAATATTGGAATTTCTGCTGTTGGTGCAGGCTTATCTGTTGCGACGGGCGGTTTGTCTGATGCCGGAAAAAAAGTCTCTGATGCGATTATTGATTCCGCATCAGATGAAGGCAAAAAGTTGTTAGATGAATACTGGAAAAGTGAGGATAGTAAGCGTAATGCGATGAAAGAATTTCGTGATATGCTTAAAGCCTTTGTTGAAGCCAATAGGGTTGAAAATAAACAAGGAGAAGAGACTAATTCTCTTATTATTGTAATAGATGAATTGGATAGATGCCGACCAGATTATGCGCTTTCTGTTTTAGAAATCATAAAACATTTGTTTAACGTCAATGGTGTTCAATTCATTCTTGGTGTAAATTTGGAAGCATTAGGGCATAGCGTATCGAAACGGTATGGAGAGAAAATCGATTCAGAAAGATATCTTCGGCGGTTTGTAAATATAATATTTGAATTACCCACCAATACAAATAACTCAACGAGTACGGCTGCAGTCGTTGAGTATGCCGAGAAAATTTGCCAATTAATGAAAGTGACTAAAAACTTAGGTGCAGCTTTATGTGAAGAAATTGAGTTGGCTGCGAGCAGCAATAAAATACAAGTAAGAGATGTTGGGACTATTTTTTCGCGTGCTGCATTGGTACCTGCTGGTGACCTTCGTATGATTTCACCAGCATATTCCGACGTGATTGCGTGTTTATTGGTATCTTCTATTGTAAATAAATTTGTATATAAAAAGTTTTTGAACGGAAATATTACAGAAAAAGAATTATTAGAATACTATGATTCCAGCGAAAATAATTTTAAATATATGATAAATTCTGAGGAAAAAGGTATTAGTAAAGAAAAAATCAATCATATACATATTAGATGCTTAGAAAAAAGGGTAGAAATATGGAATTATATTTCCACAAATGGAGAGTTAAAACCTGATAGTTTTGAGGATATTTATAAAAATTTTTATAATTACAGAGGAGATGTAAAATATATTCCACAAAAAGTCTATAAAAATTATTTAAATTTAGTTCATCTTGCCAAGTAAGATTAGGACTGCTTACAACAGTAGCAGCCCTCTATAATCGTTATTCATCCAATCATTAGAACGCAGCTCGATAGAAGATCAATTCAGGGGGGCGACGTGAAGAGGAGCTCCGTAAGGGTTGGTCTTTGCGGGTTGTTATGAATATGCGGTTGTTTCTGCTTTTTATCTCATACGGCACAAGGATACCCAGCGGCTTCTGTCTAAAGCACTTAACATTTAGAGATTCACATTGTTGCTCATTATCTTTAAGAGTGAGAATTTTGATGCATTTGGGAGAGATACAAGTTTAGTAATAGGCGAGTGATGGCTGTGATTAGCAGCTAAAGCTAAATGCAGAAAACTTCAGATTGATGATATTATTCTACAATATAGTATAAAGCGTTAGCCTGATATTAATGGTTTTTAGGGAAAAGTTATTTACGTGTTTTGGCGATGAAGGCTATAAGAGGTTTTGCATGTCTATACCACAAAACAAAGACGAGTTGTTAAGTGCTATTGATAAAACTTTTTCGAAGCTTTTTGAAGATTTAAAAACGGTGCCAGCAGACATCACAAATCTACCCAAAATGGAAGGTCATGCAAAAGGTACAGAAATGAGCGTGTCTGATCTAGCCGCTTATCTTATTGGTTGGAATGTGCTGGTTCTTAAATGGTTGGATCATGATAAAAAAGGTTTACCAATAGATTTTCCTGAGACTGGTTTCAAATGGAATGAGTTAGGAAAACTCGCCAATAAATTTTATGACGATTATAAAAATATCCCGTTTCAAAATCTTTTGCAGCAGTTGCAAACTGCCAAAGATGAAATAGTTGAAGAGATCATTTCGCGAAGTAATGAAAGTCTTTATGAAAAAGAATGGTGTGGCAAATGGACCATGGGGCGTATGATCCAATTAAATACATCGTCACCCTATAGTAATGCACGTAATCGTTTGCGAAAATGGCTTAAAATACTATAATTTAGAATGTTTTATTTTATATTTTTTAAATTTATATTTATATTTTAATAACTAATTTAATCGTTAAGTTTGATAAACATATATAAGGATAGTTTGTCGCATAAGAATATATATTTTAATAACTTATATGTTCGATCATTAAGTTTTTAAAAATTTTATTTTTTTGCAAGACTGGTCAATGATTTAAAATATTCAAACGATTTAAATATAAAAATTCGCGTTATTGGCTGCTATTTAGAATAAGTCAAATTTCATCAATTAGATGTGTATAGTAATTTATAATTATTCTAGTTATGAAAAGTTAGATTTGTATCTTTTAAAATTGGGTGATGCAGGTCTGATATTGATAAAATAGCGGAAAGGATGAAATCTATGCATCGCAGAGATTTTCTGAAAGCGGCTTTGGCGACGACAACACTGGCGACAATTATTAGACCAGCAGTTTCGAGTGTTATTCCTGGTGGGAGCATACCATGGAAGACAACGATGGAAGATTTGCCAAAGCCAGTCGCGGGGGCATCATTAAAGTTTTTTGATACAGCACAGGCAAAGTTGGTAAGTGCCATTTTTGACCGGCTTTTGCCTGAAGATGAAATTAGCATGAGTGCAACACAGGCTGGCTGCGTAACCTTTATTGACGCCCAGTTGGATGGACCATTTGGAAAAGCGGAATCACGCTATCAATTAGGGCCTTTCAAGAAAGGTACCCCACAGCAAGGTAATCAATCACCATTGACGCCGGCAGATTATTATAAGCGCGGCCTTGCAACACTGGAAGATTATTGCCAAGCGCAATTTAGTAAGAGTTTCACTGGCTTAACAGACGCTGAAAAAGATCATTTGATTGAACAGATGGAAAACGATGAAATCAAGTTTTCCGATGCTGATATTTCGGCGCGTACTTTTTTTGAGCTTTTGCTACAAAATGTAAAAGAAGGATATTTTGCTGATCCGATATATGGCGGCAATAAAGATATGGTGGGATGGAAAATGGTTGGTTTTCCTGGGGCTGTATATGATTACCGCCCGTATTTGGCGCAGACCGGAAAACCTATGAATATTGAACCGATAAGCTTGCTTGGACGCAAAGTAAATCGATAACCCACCTAAAATTTAAGGAACACTATAATGGCAAATAAACGTGCGAAGGCCGATGTGGTCATCGTCGGTTTGGGTTGGTCAGGTTCAATTATGGCCGAAGAGCTCACCCGTGCCGGTTTGAATGTTGTTGCAATCGAGCGTGGTGCTTGGCGTGATACAAGTACAGATTTTCCACCTGCTGTTGATGCGGATGAATTACGTTGGGGGATACGGCGTGGAATTTTGCAGCCACCAGCCGTGGAAGCTTTGACATTTCGCAATAGACCAGATCAAGAAGCACTACCAATTCGTGATTGGAACTGTTTCCAATTTGGTTGGAATGTTGGTGGTGCAGGTACCCATTGGGCAGGCATGTCTTGGCGCTGGTTGCCTTGGGACTTTCAGCCATATAGCAAAACAGTTGAACGCTATGGTAAGCAACAGATTGAAGACGGTTTGTTGGTTCAGGATTGGGGCATTACTTACGACGAATTAGAACCGTTTTACGATCGTTTTGAAAAAATTGCAGGAACGTCTGGCAAGGCAGGAAATCTGAGAGGTAAAATTGTAGAAGGTGGTAACCCGTTTGAAGGGCCACGCCAAAATGAATATCCTTTGCCGCCATTGCGTAAAACACGTTGGATGGAGATTTTTCATCAAACGACAGAAAAAATGGGCTACCATCCATTTGTTATTCCGGCTGGTAATACATCTGGTGAATATACCAATCCGTTCGGTATAAAAATGGCACCATGCACCTATTGTGGTTATTGTGATTTTTTTGGCTGCGGTAACTGGTCAAAATCCAGTCCACAAGCATGTGTTCTACCTGTACTTATGCAACGGAAAAACTTTACGGTTATCACAGAAGCTGAAGTGTTACGGGTAAATTTGGCGCCTGATGGGAAAACTGCAACGGGTGTCACCTATATTGATTCACAAGGTGTGGAAGGCGAACAACCAGCAGATATAGTGGTTTTATCAGCTTATCAGATGGATAATGTCCGTTTGATGCTATTGTCAAAAATCGGCACGCCTTATGACTATAAAACGGGTGAGGGAACTATTGGCCGTTCCTATTCCTATCAGACTTGTTCTGGTGCTCTCGTGTTTTTTGAAAATGAATATATGAACCCATTCATTTATGGTGGGGCAGTTGATAGCCAGATAGATGATTTCAATGGTGATAATTTTGATCACACTGGCTTGGGCTTTATAGGGGGCGCTGGCATTTTGGCTAATGGTATGACTGGTCGTCCAATTGTACGTTCAGATACCTTGGCACCAGGTGCCAAACGTTGGGGAACGCAATTTAAGAAAGATTTCCAATACGCCTATCAGAATGCCGGTCAACTATTCGGTCAAGGGACAAGTATGTCACACCGCGATGTCTTCCTTGATCTCGATCCCACATATAAAGATCGCCATGGGCAGCCATTGTTGCGCGTGACATTTGACTGGAATGAAAATGATAAAAAGATGTCTCGCTTTATTGCTGATCGCTGTGTTGAAATTGGTAAGAAAATGGGCGCAAAGCACGTTGTTCCATTCAATTCGACAGATACACCCAATACGCCTTATGACCAAAGATCATCGCATACAATTGGTGGTTCCGTTATGGGCGAGAATCCTAAAACGAGTGCATTAAACCGTTATTTGCAAAGTTGGGATGTTCATAATGTCTTTGTAACAGGCGCTAACGTATTTCCTAATAATGCCGGATATAACCCGACTGTAACGGTTGGAGCCACAACTCTTTGGGCTGCCAATGCGATTAAGGAACAATATCTCAAGCATCCTGGGCCATTGGTCAAAGCTTGAGGAGGGGGACATGAATAAATTCGTCAAAATTATACTCGCGCTGGTCGTGATCGGTATTATTGTTGTGATTGGTGGGCTTATAACAATGCCTTACCGGTCATATGATGTGAAACAATTTGCCAATGAAACGGAAAGCGAGCGGAAAGACAGTATCAAACGTGGTGAGTATGTTGCATTGACATCAGACTGTGTCGCATGTCATCAAACAAAGGATAGAAAAGAAGATTTATCCGGTGGCTTTGCTGTCGAAACACCTTTTGGAACGCTATATTCCAGCAATATAACACCTGACAAAGAAACAGGTATTGGCAATTGGACAGAACAGCAATTTGCTGATGCTGTCATGAATGGTAAGGGGCCAAATGGACCGCTTTATCCAGCAATGCCCTATACCTCTTATGTAAAAATGACAGATCAGGATATTCATGATTTGTGGAATTATTTACAGACTGTAACGCCCGTGAAAAATAAGGTGGTTGAAAATCAGCTAGCGTTTCCATTTAATATTCGTTACCTGATGTTGGGATGGAAGCGGCTTTTCTTTGATGCCTCACAATTGCAAAACGATACCGGTAAATCGGCTCAATGGAACCGTGGACGTTACCTCGTAGAAGGTGCGGCACACTGTTCAATGTGTCATACACCGCGCAATCCATTTGGTGCAGAAATCAAATCGAAAAATTACACTGGAGCCAATTTACAGAATTGGTTTGCACCTTCACTTAGAAGTTCCAATGTACACGGATTGGGCAATTGGAGTGAAGAAGATATTGCTTCATATTTGAAGACAGGTAGTAACCGGTTGACTGTAGCGTCTGGACCTATGGCAGAAGCTATCAATGCATCATTCCAATATTTCCATGACGATGATCTGGTGGCTATGGCAAATTATGTCAAATCATTACCGGATCACGGTGTCGCAAAACCGAAATCTATTGATGCTGCTAACCCGCAAATGATAAATGGTAAAAAGGTATTTATCGATAATTGTATTGCCTGTCATGACATCAATGGTGAAGGTATTTCTTCAATGATACCAGCGTTTAAGAATAATGGCACGATTCAGGGGCTAAGCTCAGAAAGCATGACCCATATTCTGTTGAATGGATCAAAGGGGGCAATTACCAGATCCAATCCAACGGGTGCCGCAATGCCGGCGTTTGCGTGGAAATTGACAGATACACAGATTGCCGATGTATTGACCTATATTCGTAATGAATGGGGAAATGCGGCACAGGCTGTTTCGTCTAAGGAAGTAAAAGAAATGCGCAAGACACTTGGAGCAACTGCACCTATTGGTGAATGATCCATAGTAAATGCATAGCATAGAAGTCATGTCGCATATAAATAGGAGTATGCGCATATGAACTAAAAACAGAAACCTCGTTTAATTCAGAACGAGGTTTTTATTTGCGCTGATTGATGAAACGGCAATGCTTATTCTATAATCTGCTGTTATTTACCCAATAAAATAAACTAATATGGGCAGTTGTTAGCGTATTTCATAACGGGATCAGTACGTTTATGGCTGTTAAAGGCGATGTGCGAGAGACCGGATTGTAATGTCCAGAACATAGCCGATTAAACCAATCAATAAAATGGTTGACATCAGCTCTGGGTAAGCGAGGCGGTCACGTGTGTCGAGGATGAAGTAGCCTAAACCGGCGGATACGCCCAGCATTTCACAAGGCACAATAACGATCCAAGCGATACCAATTGCCAAGCGCATACCAGTTAATACATGGCCGAGTATTCCAGGAAAAATAACTGATATTAATGTTTCCGTGCGTGTGGCAGCCAAACTTTTGGCCACCAGAAGCCAATGTCTGTCGAGTTGTTTAACACCTGCGGCGGTGTTCAGCATGATTGGCCAGACTGTTGCAAAAGAAAGCAGAAAATAGATAGGACTATCACCAATGCCGAAAACCATAACAGCTATCGGCATCCATGATAGCGGTGAAATCATTCTTAAAAAATGAAACGCAGGTCCTGTCAGTCTTTCAAACCATTGTTTGGAACCCACCAGCAAACCAATGGGAACACCAATGACAAGAGCGAAAACAAGCCCGACCAATATGCGTTTTAAACTTATTACAGCGTGAAACAGAAGATCCGATTGTGTCAATAAATGCCAGAAAGTGGGCAATGTCTGTTCAACAGAAAATCTATGCGCAAAACTGTTTTGTGCGCTCAAAACATCGGTTGTAAGCCACCATATAGACAACAGGATTAACAGGCCGATAATGCCAGAGGAATAACGCAAAATAGTCTTCATTGTATTTCTTATCACTTATACCGCTATTTCTTCTTGGCGGTTGAAAACATCTTTCATACCAAAAGCTGGCAAACCACCAACAGCCTGCAAAGCGTTCTTTACAAAAGTATCGTCGACAAGATCGGAAGCAGCAAAACTCGGTTCAAGCGTTTTAAGGAAAGTGTTATCACCTTCAATTAATGTATCTTTTAAGCGACGTACCAATTCTTCTGTATAGCTTGGGTAGGGGTAGGGCTGAAAGTCAATGCGTTTTTCATGCCAATCAGCATGAAGAATAGCGCCAGATTTGCGATAATCAGCATCATTTTCTTCGTTTTGTACCAAAACGCGTTTAAGCACATCGGCTCCAAATGGCATATATTTATTGGGATTGTCTTTTGCCAGCAGTAATGCTGTGTCCTCTCTGTTTTGACTTGTCCATAATTGTGCTTTGACCATGGCACTGACAACTTTTTGCGTCCATTCTGGCCGTTCTTTGAGATCTTTTTCTTGCATGCAAACCAGACAGCAAGCATGATCCCGCCAAACATCAGCGGTAAAACGGGCAATTTTTGAAACCTTTGCTATTTCGCCAGCCGCGTTAAAGGGTTCTGCCACAATAAATCCAGATATTTGACCATTGGCTATGGCCGGTATCATATCGGATGGGGCCATAATAACCATATTGACCTCATTGGGAGCAATCGCACCACTTTTACGCGATACCGGTGTTAGCCCATTATTGCGTAAGATCATTTGTAAAACGACAGTGTGGATTGAATACCAAAACGGAATTGCAACGTTTTTACCACCAAGATCTGTGATGGAATTGATATCATTGGCGACCGAAAGACCAGAACCACCCATATGGTTCCACGCAACAACCTTTAACGGTGCTTTGCTTGAGTATCGTGCCCAGATAGCAATTGGTGAAAGAACGTGCATCACATTTATCTGTCCGGCAAAAAAAGCTTCGACAATTTGTGACCAACTACGAAACAATACCGGCTTTTCTACTTTAAGTCCTTCTGCTTCAAAAAAGCCTTTTCCATGGGCGACCAATAGCGCGGTCGCATCGGTAATTGGCAAATATCCAACCTTAACCGGTTCATCATTGTTCTGTGCTTTTGCTTTGGCAATATTCAGAAAGGGCAATGCACCGCTCGCGGTCAATAATGCAGATAAACGCAAAATATCGCGACGGGAGAAAAATTCATCATTCATTCTATTTCTCTTTTCTTTTTGTCGCATCTCTCAAAGCGGCAAGTATTTCAATGCGGAATGCCCCCAATTCTTCGACGAATTGGTTACGGGGACGGTTAAAATTGATAGTCCATGTTCCGATAATCTGTGCTGGGCTACCGCCAAGCAATATTATGCGGTCGCTCATTAACAGCGCTTCATCAATATCGTGCGTAACAAGCACTGCAGCGGCGCAAAAATCTTGTAAAAGCTTTACCGTCAAATTTTGCATTTGTTCGCGCGTTGATTCATCAAGCGCACTGAATGGTTCATCAAGAAACAAGATTTCTGGGGCTCTGGCAAAACAGCGTGCCAAACCAGCGCGTTGCGCCATGCCGCCTGATAATTCATAAGGGCGTAATTTGCGTGCCTCTTCTAAACCCACTTGTTGAATTGCCTTATCAATACGTGCTTGGCGTTCTGCTTTGGTCAATTTCGGCTGATTTTTAAAATTAAGACCAAAAGCGACGTTTTTTTCCAACGTCAACCAAGGTAGTAACCCTGGGTTTTGGAATGCAACAGCAAAGCGGGGACTGACATGGGTGAGTTCTTCATTATTGACAAAGATCTTTCCTTCATCAGCTTTTTGTATTCCGGCAAGAACACGCAAAAGGCTTGATTTGCCGACGCCGCTCGGACCAAGAATAGCAATTATTTCATTGGCATTGAGGGTGAAATTAAAATTTTCTAACACAGCAGGAGCATTTTGCTGATAACGCAAAACGATATTTTCTGCTTTCAGGACTTCATTATTATTTTTCATGAGAATTTTTGTTATTGGCAAAGAATTTTTTGTAAATGGGTGACGCTTGGCGTGATAATCGGCACAAAACTGGCTTCCCGCAGCCGACGCGGAAAACCTTCACAACTGTTTTCTAGATAGGCTGTGCCACCACGGATTTTCAATTCAAGTAGAATGGCTTTCCATACACATTCGGTAAGCTCGACGCGTATTTTGAAAATGGCTTGTGGGTTTTGGTTAAAGGCGCCAATTCGACTTTGTTGGATTAGGGTATTTTCAAGTTTTTGGATTTCTTCCGCAACATCATCAAGTTGTTGCGCTAATGGGGAACGTCGACGATTAAAATGCCGTTTGGCTTCTTCAATACAGCGCCATGCTAACCCTAAAAACATACCGCATTGTAACGAAATAAATGCTGGTCTTAAGGTTTTTAGCCATTCACTGATATTGTCGTGTAAAATACGTTCTTTGGAAAGAGCAACATTATCCATTTTGACAATTTTAGTATCACTGGATCGTAGACCTATGAGATCCAGATTTTCAATTGTGATGCCTTGATCTTTATTTTCAAGACTAAAGGCATAGACATTTCCATCATCACATTGGGCAGCGCAGGCTGCATAATAAGCGTTACCATTGATATTGGTAATCCAAGGCATTTTTCCAGAAAGCGTGTAGCCTTCATGAAACTTTTGGGCAAAATTTTCCATCTCTTCCAAATCAGCAAGGTGTTTCATCAAATTTGAAAGACCGGCGGAACCAGCTTTTTTGCCAGATACTAGTTGGGGTAACTGTTGCTCCTGCAAAGCAGAATTGGGACTTTGCAATAAACACTCAATATAAGCGCGGTGCGCCCATAAAACGAAAGCGGCCGTTAGTGATGAATAAGCAAGTTGGGAAATGGCACTGATTGCATCAGCGGTGGTTGTTCCATCACCGTCAAAATGGCTTGGTATGCCGATTGCTGTCAATTTCTCTGTGGCCAGTTTGGCTAATATTTCATGCGATGAGTGGAAATTGGTGTCCCACGTTTCTGCATGTGCTTCAAGCCAGCGAAACAGGTCACCACGCGCGTGATGGTCGGTGGTTTGCATAATATACCGGTTTATAAAATTATAAGAGGAAAGAAGAAATAGAACGGGATAATTTCTGGAAAGTATCGACGCTGTTGGTATGAGTACCAAGGTCTAAGTATAAATTTTGTAACATTCTATTCCCCGCAAACTTGCTATGGATAGTTTAGTATTTCTTTTTTTTGCTGACAGTTCAAGTATTTTCTTTAACTGGCAACTTATCACGAAGAACAAAATGTATAACTTTGGCAAAACAAGTGATGCGAGGCTGCGAATGTTGAAAAGTTTTTGTTTGTCTGATGAGCGCAGAGTTTGAGTATTTAAAGCCGATTAAAAAACGCAATAAAGATGCTGCAATAAAATACCCACCATTTAAAAATGATGGGTATTGCACAATGATTGATTGGTGAAGTGGGGCAGAAGCGAAATCACACGGGCAATTCAAACTCGTCAAATTCGTTTTTACTTTTGCCCTTTGAAATATGCTCGACATAATATTTCATTCGTGCAGTTTCTATTTCACTACTCGTAACACCTCTGCGCCAATAGCCAATCGCCTTAATCTGATCTTTGGCAATATTGCAATCATTCATAAAGTGCTTGCGAATGGCACGGGCTTCCTCTCTTTCACAGGCCGCCCAAATTTGGCAATTTGTTGCCTCATCAATTTCCAATGCAGCACGCACCAGTGAACCAGCTGTGCCTGCATGCACGTTTTGTGGACGAACGTGAATATGCATTTCCACACCAGCAACCCGTGGTAACTCATCTGCTGCTTCCGTGTTTGCGCAATCCACATGGACAAGGGCAGGCGCGTGGTCTGGCCATTTCTTGAGAATTGAATATAGTGCAGGAATAGCAGAGTCATCGGCAAAGAATAAAACTTTACCGTCAGCTTCATAGTCAGGTACGAAATGTTGGCGTAAACCGATCATATTGGCTGTGCTACCGGCTTTCATTTTTTCAAGCCATTTCATGGCGGGGCTTTCCCCCTCATGATAGACACAATCTATTTCAACCAGATTGGTGTTCGGATCAAAATCCCTGATCGTATAAATACGATAAACGGGTTGATCTTCTTCGTTTTTTTCAACTTCAATTCTGACTGCAACATTTGGTTGTTTCAACAATTCAACATCATTGGGAGAAATCGTGCCAGTAATGCGAACAATACCGTCAAATGGTTTTCTAATATTTCTGATATGAAGTATGTAGCGTTCCAAGCTCTCTAATGTTTTGCTTGAAGATTGATCGCTTGTATTATCATTTTGGTGAGTAGACATTAAAAAGCTCCTGCAGGCAGCATGAAATATCATCACCAGACAAAATATGATATATAAAGTCAAGTTTATTTACAGTATGTTCACCAGAAAGATAATATTGCAGCCTATTTGTTTTTTAATTTTAAAATGTGTTTTTATAAATTTGATGGTTGGTTTTGCCTTCTTTATGCAATGTCGCATTGGGGGCGATATGGTTATTCGTCCCCAATGATAACAAACGTACTGTATTAAAACTTAAAGTCTGCTTTTGCCCAAAAGGTTCTTCCTGGTTCTCTCACCTGATAATGAGCAGGAAAGCCAAAACCAGCATCACCATCACGGTTTAAATGCTCATAATAATCTTTATTGAACAGATTATCGATGCCACCAGTCAATTGAACGGTTTTTGATATTTTATAGGTGCCATTGAGCGAGAAAATGCCGAAGCTGGAACCTTTATTGAAATCCTTGCCCACGACATTACCTTTGTTTTCTGCAATGCGTGGCTGGTTAGCAACCAAACGCCAAAGCACGCCTACACTCCAATTTTCATGTTCATATGTTAGGCCAAGTCTTGCCTCCAAGGGCGGGATTTGAGGCAAAGCCTCATGATCGGTTGTGTTTTTACCCCATGCATAAGCAAGGCTTGTATCAAACTTCCAGACTTGGAAAAAATACTGTGAGCCGCCAATCTCACCACCCATAATAGTGGCATCGACATTGCTTGCCTTGGATTGCCCTGATGAATAATCGAACAAAATGTAATCTTGGATCCGGCCAACATAACCAGAAGCCCAGAGGTTTGTTTCTGCACTATTATATTGCAATCCGAAATCAAGCTGTGTGGTTTTTTCTGGTTTTATACCATCAAACGCATTGCTATAGCGTTCATCGGATTTTTTAGGCGAAAAAAGCTCCCAGTAATCAGGAAAACGTTCCGCATGACCAAGACCGATATATGTTGTTAGCGGTATTGCTGTAAGATCGCGTTCATACCGCAAAAATGCACTTGGCAAGGTTTTGTCACGCTTTTCATTCGCTGTGAGGCTGTTTTTCCGGTCGTCTTCCGCAGAAGCCCAATCCAGTCTTGCGCCCCCGACAAGGCGTTGGTTTTCGGTAAAGGACCATGTGGCTTCGCTAAAAATGCCATAATTATAAAAAACTGCATCTTTGTCCCAACCGTGAATGCTTAGCATATTACGGCTTTTTCTTTTTCGGTGTGTGTTGGTTTGCATATCGACACCGGTTATCAGAGCCACATCATTAAAATCCCAATGGGTGGCAACGCGCCCTCCCATTGTTCGGCGGTCTAAGCGGCTTTCCATTGGTTGAGAGCCCATATCCATACCCCCCATCGTATTGGTGGGCATAGTATTGGTCATCATATTTCCCATCATCGACGTGTGTTGCATGGAATGCATCATCTTCATTCCTGGTGATGGCAACATTGGATTGGGCTTTAAATTTCTCAAGCGGAAATTATCCATGATGTGGTCAGCATAATTGTAGTAAAACTGTGCTTCAATTTTGCTCAATTTGTCATTGATGTCGGTTTTGATAAATTTTGCGCCAAGTGTTTCGCGTTTAAACTGTGTGCCGTCCATGCCACGGCCAGCATAACGTGCTTCCCCATCTCCGCCACCACCACTAATTTCAAATAAGGTGTTAGCATCTGGTGTAAAGCCGATAAACATATCACCATTCCATTTATCCCATTTGGAAGGGACAACATTGCCATCACCATCATGATAATCATGCGATAGAGCTTTGTTGCCGATAATGCGGACATAACCCGGTTTGCTACCTACAGTGCCATCGATGCGCGATTCAAACCGGCTATTGCTACCAATAACAATACTGCTATCGCCCTTGACTGTCGGTTTATCAAAATGTTGGGGATCGCGTTCAAATAAAATGGTTGCAGCTGACCCTGTTGGGCCCCAACGGACTGTTTCCGGTCCTTTGACAACGGTTAACCGGTCATAACTTTCAGGTGAAATGTATGATGTCGGATTATCCATGCGGCCAGGACATGCCCCCATAATCACACTTCCATCATTGACGATGTTAAGGCGTGAACCAAACATGCCGCGAAATACAGGATCACCATTGGTTCCACCATTTCTAATGGTAGAAAACCCCGGAATGGTTTTTAAATAATCTGCCCCATCGGATGCTGGTATTGGTTGGCGTGGTGCCTTGGGATTGGTTACAACCGTTAGGGGAGATGACATTTCGGCAGAAGTAACAATGACAGTATTTAAAACTGTTCCTTCTGCTTTGTGCGGTGTTGTTGTTTGCGTAGGCGTGTTTTGAGCATAGGCGGCAAAAGGAAATATTGCGAGCGCCGAACTGGCACTTGCGATCAATGCAGCATTAACAAAAACAAAAGATACGTTGGCGAAATATTTCTTCGTTATAGAACTATTCTTCATTTTTAAGTCACATCCACAATTGGAGCGATATTAGGCACGACAAAGGCTTGAGATTGAATTTTACCTGTTGGGCAAATGCCAAATTTATCTG
Organism: uncultured Bartonella sp.; assembly: GCA_946478665.1. GTDB lineage: Bacteria > Pseudomonadota > Alphaproteobacteria > Rhizobiales > Rhizobiaceae > Bartonella. The sequence continues at coordinate 20,806 of CAMLCZ010000013.1, forward strand.
TTAGGCAAATGCCTTTGTCTGAACCAGTGGAACCGATAAGCCTGAAACCTAAGTGCTATGATTGTAGCCTCATTCAACAGATGTTTGTTTTATGAGGTGGTGAGAACAGAGCCATGAAAATAACACGGTGGACATGAAAATACCTTAGTAGAAAACTCACTTGTTTCTCACCATCATATGATGGTTGCTCGTTTTATCAGGCTGTGCCAATGGTGGGCGGTGCCCGTGGTGACGCATTTTTAGCAACAATATATTGTGCAAAGGATTGCGACTTTAATGGCTTTAGAATGTAGAAGGTTAAAAGTGTTGTGGCACCAATCTGATTTTCGCTTGGCGGTGGCAATATTGAACCGCCAATGCGACAAGCATGACATGGTGTACCTGTATGGCAATCCTGCTTATCTTGCTGAGAATTGCTATATTTAACCGTATGATCTGATGCTGAGCTGCATAATTCAGAAGCAAAAATAACTTTCTGCTGTTCTGTTGATAGATATTCAGCATTGAGCAGTTCGTGCAGTTTTGGGTGATTATGGCTCGATGCTAGAGCCGAATTATGTGCAAAATTAAGCGATAGCAGTGCAAAGATACACAACAATCTTATGAAGATTGAACCTTTTTTGTGCATTTGCATCATTGTATCGCTCGTCCCCTTGCAGGCGAAACTATCCCCGTCTGGAACGACTATTTATGAATTTTATTGGTTTTGCAAGTAAGCATGAATATATCTACATATTTTTTATATTTTTTAATCATTCTAATATGAATATTTATATAAATAAAAACTCAATATTATTATTGCAATTATATAAATTTATACTTCTAATAGTTTGATGATATTTTTTTAAGTCTTGCCTATCGGGTAATAATCGCCAATGGGATATAGGTTGTTATTATTAATAAGTTTCAATACTTTATGAGGATAGGCGCTTTAAATTTAAAGGATAAGCAGTTTAAGTTATGGGTGTAGATGCTTTATTATCGCACCTATACCGATATTTCATTCATGTATATTTTTGCCAATTATCGTATACTATCTAAGCAGGAAAGTCGGTTGATGCCGCATCATTTTTTTGTTTTTCAAAGTCTGCAAGGCGTTTTTCAAGAACGTCAATAGTGGCTCTGTGCGCTTGAGAGCCAAGAATTATCCGCATTGGTGCTGGATTTATATCAACACTTTCAATAATGCGTGTTGCCATCCGCACCGGATCACCAGGGGCTAAACCATTTGCAGGATCGAGCATTTTTTGAAAGGCGTGCGCTGGTGTTCCATCATAGGCATTAATAGGTTTGGCAACAATGGCACTTTTATAACGAAATTCGGTTCTGGCGCCACCAGGTTCAACGATTGTTACATCAATACCAAAGGGGGCAACTTCTTGTGCTACCGATTCACAAAATCCTTCTATGCCCCATTTTGTCGCGTGGTATAAAGAATTTCCGGCAAATGCTACCTGCCCACCGTAAGACGATATTTGAATAATGCGGCCATAACCCTGTTTTCGCATAAATGGCAGTGCTGAACGTATCACAGCAATAGAACCTGTTAGATTGGTGGCAATGATATGATCGACTTCGGCATCAGATAATTCTTCGGCCGCGCCAAATAGCCCGTATCCTGCGTTGTTTATGACAACATCTATTGTTTTATATTTTTCAAAGGTTTGTCTTATAAAATGATGAATGGAAGGGACATCAGTCATATCCAGAATTTCAACATGAAACAGATCCGGATATTGTTCAATGAGGTGTTTGACCTTTTCTATTTTGCGAACGGTTCCTATCACCTGTTGACCACGTGCGAGAAGCAAGCGCGTCATTTCATAACCAAAACCGCTGCTGACACCAGTGATAATCCAATTGCGTTTTGTCATTTTAAAAAACTGCCTGAAACGAGATAGCTGAAACATGATAATTGTATTTTATCTTTGGCATTATTCTACACATCACCGATAACTTCGTTAATGGCATTCATTCTATGAACTTTATGAATTTTTTTCATAAGTATACGACATTGATGGTCGGATATGAGTTGTATGTCATAGTAATATACGTTGTCTGTCTGTCAACGCTATGATCGGTCTCGCGCCTTCGTGCAGCCTAACAAACCCTTGGCTAGCGGTGTTCCATATAATCGTAGCCTATTGTCAAGGTTCTTTATAACGCAGGGCGTCAATGATTAATTCAAAGGCGGGTGTATGTTGGCGTCTGCTGGGATAATAAAGATAGTAGCCGGGAAATGGCGGGCAAAATTCCTTTAAAACATGGATCAAACGTCCAGATTTTATGCGGTCATGTGCTTCGCTTTCCGTGGTAAATGCTATGCCGAATCCTGCTTCTGCCGCATCCAGTAGTTGATCGGACGTATTAAAGCTTAATTGTCCATCAACGCGCACTGCAATTTCGCGGCCGTTTTCCTCAAACTCCCATGCATAAAAACCGCCAAGTGTTGGTAGGCGTAGGTTGATGCAACTGTGTTTTGAAAGATCATGCGGTGATTGGGGAATTGTTTTATCGGCAAAATATTTGGGCGAGCCAACGGCTGCCATGCGCATGTCTGGGCTGACTTTGACGGCTATCATATCTTTTTCAACACATTCGCCAAGTCGGACACCGGCATCAAATTTGTCTGCAACAATATCTGTCAAACTGTTATCAATACTGATTTCCAAGTGAATTTCGGGGTATTTTTTCAATAAAGGGTGCAGTTTTGGCCAAAGAATAAATCTTGCTGAATATTCGGCAGCCGTTATGCGAATTGTGCCAGATGGGCGGGAACGTGTTTGACATAAGGCATCAAGATCACTTTCCATAACGTCAAGATGAGGGGCGAAAAGTGTAATGAGACGCTCGCCAATTTCTGTCGCAGAAACAGAGCGTGTTGTGCGTCTTAATAATTGAATGCCAAGACGTTCTTCAAGCTTGCGCATAGAGTGGCTTAATGCAGATTGTGAAATATTGAGTTTTCCAGCGGCTTTCGTGAAACTTTGCTCGCGTGCAACAACCATGAATGACATGAGATCGGCAATGTTTTCTTTAAGCATTATCAGCTTTCATATTATGTATTTTGTTAAAAGAATTTTTGGGTAAAAGAGCTTTAGCAAGAACTACCCTAGCAAACATCGCGTGCATAGGCATTTAAAATAATACGCTCTGAATCTATCAGGTAATTGTCAAGAAGCTCTGCTGCCTCATGAGAGTTACCCCTTTTAAGGCAATCAACAATTTTGCGATTATTGGCAACAAAGGGTTCGTGTAAATAACGCACATCTTTAATCAAACCAAAGATCAATCTTAACTCGACAATCAATTGGGAAAACTGTTTTGCCAGTCTTGGGCTGTCAGCCAGATTGACCAATTCCTTATGGAATTTGATATCAGCGGTGCCGACATCTTGCCACTGTTCGGTTGCGCAAAAGGTTTCTGCATCTTGTACGGCATTTTCAATTGCAGCCATGGACGGATGTGGCAAATGCGCATTGCGCACAGCACCAACTTCAACAATGCGCCGGACATTATAAACATCAATAATAGCTGCAAGGTTGGGAACAGTAACAAAGACACCACAATTGGCGCGATAGTGCAATAAACCATCTTTTGTCAGGCTGCGGAAAGCTTCTCGCAAAGTATTGCGCGAAATATTGTATTTCTCACACAAAGAAGCTTCCAGAAGATGTTGCCCCGGGTGATAATGTCCCCTGATAATTTCCTTGCGGATCGTCATTGCAACTTGATCGGACAGAGACAAATTTTCTGTGATATTTGCAATCAGTGTATCCATTATTGCTCAATCCTATTAGAGTGGGGCCTATTAGAGTGGGGCCTATTAGAGTTTTGGCTTTTTTAAAAAGATCGTCCATTGGTAACGGATTATATTACATTGTAACATTGTTGTTATAAAAACAATGTGGGAGCAGTAAACGATGTTGCAATGACCTACAATCAAAGTTAGTTTGTTCAACAATTAATTACAAATGTACAGCGTTATGATAACGCAAAAAACTAGGGGAATGAAAATGGCGTCAATTGATCTGAATAGCGATCTTGGTGAAAGTTTTGGTCCATGGAAAATGGGTGAAGATGCCCAGATGCTATCTGTTGTTACAAGTGCCAATGTTGCATGTGGTTTTCATGCTGGCGATCCATGCGGCATTTTGCATACGCTTCAATCAGCAAAAGCCAATAATGTGACAATTGGCGCTCATATCGGCTATCGTGATCTTGTAGGCTTTGGGCGGCGTAATATGGATCCTACGTCGGAAGAATTGATTGGCGATGTCATCTATCAAATTGGCGCGTTGCAAGGACTTGCTAAGGCTGCCGGCACGAAAGTTTCCTATGTAAAACCTCATGGCGCACTTTATAACACCATTGCGCATGATATGCGGCAGGCACAAGCCGTGATTGATGCTATCAAGGCAGTGGACGCATCACTGGTGCTTATGGCCTTGGCAAATTCACCGCTTGTTTCCTTTGCCCAGCAAGCGGGCATAAGTGTTGTTGCTGAAGCATTTGCCGACAGAGCTTACAATAAAGATGGAACGCTGGTTTCAAGACGCGAAAAGGGTGCCGTTCTCCATGATCCAGAATTGGTTGCCGAACGCATGGTTCAATTGGTAAAAACTGGTCATTTGACATCAATTGACGGCAGTGAAGTGGCAATTGATGCGCAATCTATTTGCCTTCATGGCGACAGCCCAGATGCTGTATCAATGGCCAAGGCGGTAAAGCAACATTTGAATATGGCTGGTGTCAGCTTAAAGCCCTTTGTTGCTTGAAAGAGGCTATAATATGCGTTTTCTCAGTGTAAACGATTTCAGCTTTCTTATTGAATTGGCTGATCTTGAGCAGACTTTGGCACTTTTTGATGCTCTTCAGAACAATATGCCACAAGGGATTACCGAAATTATTCCTGCGGCACGCACGCTTCTGATTGCCTTTGACCAGTTTTCAACCAATGAAATCAATTTGCAAAATATCATATCCAGCATCAAGCCAGATAAGAGAAGCAAAATCAATGAAACATTGATTGAAATACCCGTTGTTTACAATGGTGAAGATCTGGATGACGTTGCCAATCTTCTTAATCTTGACCGCGAGGAAATTATCCGCCGCCATACGCAAAGTCAGTATAGTGTTGCCTTTACTGGTTTTGCACCAGGGTTTGCCTATTTAACTGGTGGTGATCCCATATTTGATGTGCCACGTCGGGCAAGTCCAAGAAAGGTGATCCCTGCGGGTTCTGTTGCTTTGGCTGGTAAATTTAGCGGTGTTTATCCGCAAGCAAGTCCAGGTGGTTGGCAATTAATTGGCCAAACAGATATTGCCATGTTTGATCTTGATCGTGACCCGCCATCTTTACTCAAACCCGGTGATAAGGTTCGGTTTGTTGATGTGACCAGTAAAGGTACACATAAACAGGTTAAATTGCCGTCACGCAATGAGGCATCTAACCAAAAACAGATTGATAAAAATGTTCTGGTTGATGACAGGGGAGGGGTGTCACGCCAACCATCGTTGGAAATTATTTCAACACTCATGCCAATAACATTTCAAGATAAAGGGCGTGTGGGGCAAACCTCGCAAGGCTTGTCTCCTTCTGGTGCGCTGGATCAGGGATCTATGTGCAATGCCAATTATCTTGTTGGCAATAAATTGGATATGCCTGTACTGGAAATCACTTATGGAAACGCTGTCATATCAGCTTTGGAGCCATCAGTTATTGCTTTTTGTGGGGCAGACCAGCCGATTACAATTACGACAAAAGGCGGAGAGACGCTGCGTGTAACAAAGAACTGTCCAATAGCCATTGATGAAGGTGATACGATTACTGTTGGAGCGGCAAGTTCTGGCTTTCGAAGCTATATGGCTTTAAGAGGCGGTTTTGCTGTGCAAAAGATATTGCTGAGTGCTTCTCGTGATACTTTATCGAATATAGGGCCAGAACCGCTGTCAAATGGGGCATTGCTCTATGGTGCAAAAGATAAAGATGAAGCATTGCATACGCCTGTTTCTCTTACAGTGACGCAAGCTTTTCAAATGCCTAAACCAGGTGAAACGGTGGTGCTGGATGTCGTTATGGGCCCGAGAACAGATTGGTTTACGACAGAGTCTGTCGAATTATTCTTCAATCAATTGTGGCAAGTTACGGCTGAATCCAGCCGCGTTGGTATGCGATTATTGGGGGATAAACCGTTACAGCGCGCAATTAAGGACGAATTGCCCAGTGAAGGAACGGCAACCGGTGCAATTCAAATTCCAATGAGTGGTCAGCCGGTTTTATTTTTGCGAGACAGACCGGTAACAGGTGGTTATCCTGTTATTGCCAATCTTGCTCATTATCACATTGATTTGGCAGCGCAAATTCCTATTGGTTGTAAAGTCCGGTTTCAGCCAATCAAGCAATTTTCTGATAAAAAATTCGCTTCAAGTCACTAAAACGCAAGGGAAATAACATGAAAAAAATTCTAATTGCCAATCGTGGTGAAATTGCTTTGCGTATTGTGCGGGCCGCACGTGATTATGGTGCGCAGTCTGTTGCAATTTATTCAGACGCTGATAGCGCTGCATTATTTGTGAAACACGCTGATGAGGCCTATGCTTTAAAGGGTGACAGGGCACAAGACACATATTTGAATATTGATAAGGTCATTGATATCGCCAAACGGTCAGGTGCTGACAGTGTCCATCCTGGCTATGGGTTTTTGTCGGAAAGTGCTGAATTTGCCCAACGCGTCATGGACGAGGGGCTGACTTGGATTGGTCCTTCACCAGAGGTTATTGACCTCTTGGGAGACAAGGTCAAAGCACGCACCGTTGCCAAAAAAGTAGGTGCGCCGTTGGTTGCTGGCAGCAATGGCATGATTGAAAGTGGCAATGACGTTATTAATTTTGCCAAAACCTATGGCTATCCTGTTGCGATTAAAGCGGCACATGGCGGCGGCGGACGCGGTATGAAGGTTGTTTGGAAAGCAGAAGAGGCCAATGAGCTGTTCGATTCTGCTGTACGCGAAGCTATCTCTGCTTTTGGCCGTGGTGAATGTTATGTTGAACAGTTTCTGGATCGGCCTCGCCATGTTGAGGCGCAATTTATTGCCGATAAGAATGGTCATGTTGTGGTTGTGGGGACAAGGGATTGTTCGTTACAAAGACGTAATCAGAAATTGGTTGAAGAAGCACCAGCACCTTTTCTATCGCAAGAAGAAAGAACATGTATTGAAGAGGCTGCTCGCAATATTTGTCGGGAAGTTGGTTATGCTGGTGTTGGAACGGTCGAATTTCTACTCGGGCGCAATGGTGTCATTTCGTTCCTTGAAGTCAATACACGGCTTCAGGTTGAACATCCGGTTACAGAAGAGACTGCCAATATTGATCTGGTTGTCGAACAGTTCCGCATCGCCGATGGATTGGATCTCAGTATTACCGAAACACCAGAGCCAATTGGTCACTCAATTGAATTTCGTATCAATGCAGAAGATGTCGGGCGTGGTTTTTTACCTTGTCCGGGAAAAATTACACGGTTTATTCCTCCTTTAGGTCCTGGAGTTCGTGTTGATAGTGGTGTTCGCGAAGGCGATGACATTGCGCCGCAATATGATTCCATGATGGCAAAGCTGATTGTGACTGGTAAAAACCGTGAGCAGGCTTTAGCGCGGGCAAACCGTGCTTTGCAGGAATTTGTCATTGAAGGGGTCGCAACGGTTCTTCCCTTTCATCAGCTCATTGTAAAAAATCCAGATTTTACTGACAAAAATAGTTTTGGTGTTCATACACGTTGGATTGAAACGGATTTTGCCGAACCATTATCAATGGCTATGCGTGGTAAAAGCGAGCTGGTGAAAATTAACCGCTATATGATTGAACTGGACGGTAAACGTGTTGAGCTTGGGCTCCCAGATAATTTTTTACAATTGCTGGGCGGTTTATCGGTCGCTGCACCACAAGAACAGGGTGAAAAACAACAGGAAACCACCGAAGGTGATTTATGTGCGCCAATTCCAGGCGCAATAAGAACTTGGCTTGTTGAAGATGGTGCAGATGTTGATGCAGGCGCCACAGTTGCCATTATGGAGGCAATGAAAATGGAAACTGCAATTGTTGCACCATGTTCAGGTAAAATAAAAATCATAAAGCAGGCTGGTGAAAATCAGCAGGCGGGAGACATTATCGGTCGTATTGTTGTTGCTTAATATGCAATGTTAAAAAAATATGATTAGCTTTTTTATAATTCTGCGGGCAAAGACCTTAAATTTTGGCGGCAAAAAACTCTAATAGCAACCTGATGGCGACATGCCATCAGGTCAATTGCCCCTGTCGTGATGCGGTATCTTTTAGGCATGAAACGCGACTTATGGAAAAGCAAAATACTTTCAAAAAGTAATTTGCTTTTTAACTTCTAAAAAAATTACCTGCTTCAATAGAATGGCAGCTTTTAGCATATCAGCTTTTAGCATATCAGCTTTTAGTATGTCAGCTTTTAGTATGTCAGCCTTTGCGCACTTATTGGCGAATGCGCGTTCTCTGCTTTAAAAATGCAATCTACCAGTATGTTGGTTGATAAAAAGCATTTGTTGATTGAAAAAAGAATGCTGCTTTCAAATGGTGAAAACAGCACTCATTCATTCTAGGAAATGACTCTTAAGCTATTCGTTTAGGAAATAGTGCTCAAGCTATTTTAGCAAAGACGTTTGAATGATTATTTTGGCGTGTCGATTGATGCGCCTTTGTCTTCATCCAATATTGCATCAATGGCAATCATTTCTGGCATTTTTAAACCTGCCGTACCACGTGTCATTAACAAATATCCAAGATAAACCATGCCGATGACAAACATGATAGCAACATAAGCCCATGGCTTTGCAAAAGATGCATCGCGGAAAATTGCCAATTCAAAGATGAGCCAGATGATTGCCAATACAAGAACTGGTGTTTCCCATTTTCCTAAAGTGAAACCTTGGCTTGCTGGCATTGTTTTGCGTTTTAAAGCATACATACCCACTGAAATGGCATAAATGATTGCTGGTAATAAGGTTGCCGCAGAAAACAGGGCGAAAAGCGCATCTGTTTCACGCGAGAAAATGACCAGAATGATTTCTCCAAGCAAAGCAACAAAAATTGTTGCATTGAGTGGTGTATGAAGCGTTGGGCTGATTTTATGCAAAACTTGCCAGCCAGGAAAGCGTTGGTCACGTGACATTGCCCAAACAAGTCTTGTTCCGCTGAGCAGAATAACAAGGCCGCAAGAAAAAATGGAAATAACAACCAGAACAAGAAGCCCTTTACCAAGAATTGGTCCCAAAACGCGCGAAATAACATCTGCTATTGGCGTTTCGGAATGAGCAAGAGCGGCAGGATCTCCGAGCAAGGCTGTTACTGCAATGAGAAACAACATTCCTATTATTCCCAAGCTTAAAACAGCTTGCCACATCGCTTTAGGGACGATACGTGCCGGCTCGCGTGTTTCTTCTGCAAGATTAGCAGCAGATTCAAAACCAACAATTGTAAAGGCACCTAAAAGGGTTGCCATCATCCAAGGTCCAACCTGTGTTAGGCTACCGAATGAAAAATATCCTTCAGGTGCGATAGTTCCTTTATTAAATAACATCGAAAAATCGAGTTCATTTTTGCCATAACCAACAGCAAATAACAAAATAACCAAGCCGATCATGCCAACAAGCTGTATTGTCACGGCAACAGCATTGAAACGCTGTGTGAAGCGGGTTGAAAAAGCAATCATCAAAGCCTGTAAGACAATGACAATTGCTGTGATAATCCAACAATTTATAGGATTACCAGTATAGCCGAACATAACTGGCAAAATGGCAGATGCTATCGTGTAATCTACCGCGCAGAGAACGACGGCTAAAAAGGTAAAACTAATCCAACCAGCTATCCAGCCAAACACTGGATTGGTAATGCGGGAAGCCCATTGGTATACGTAGCCGGTAACGGGTATTCTGGCGGCCAGTGAACCGAGAATAAATGCAACCATCAATTGTCCAATGACGACAATTGGCCATGTCCATATACCAGCAGGGCCGGCATTGGAGAGCATAGATGCATAAGCTGTGAAAATTCCTGTTGCAATTGACACAAAACCGAATGCAACCGCAAATGATTGGAACGGTGTGATGTCACGTTTTAGATGATCGTGTTCCGTGGTATGCTGATGTGCCTGTTGGCCCTTATTATCCTGCATTTTGGTCCCCTCGATATAAGTGCAGTCAAATACTATACTGTTTCTGCACTTATATGTTTTTGAAGGAAAACGCAACCAATGGTTTAGTGATTTACATCATGCCACTTGCAAGAGCGTTGAATTGCCGTGTCAAAAAGCAAGTGATCCTGATTGCTGACAGAGCCATCTGGTTTATAAATAGCTGGTCTTTCACGAATACCTTCAATGGTAACACCACAAAGTTCTGCCAAACCAAAAGCGGTAAGTTCATGCATTTGCGGCACAATAATTGTTCTTCCGCTTGCCGATGCTAAGAATTGGGCAAAATAGGCATTTTGCGACAATCCACCATCAATCGAAATCGTATTGTTCAAAGGCACAATTTCTGACGTGTTTTCAATAAGCTTGGTGGTTAATAAGGCAATGCCTTCCAAAATAGCGCGAACCATATCGCGTTTGTCTGTCGCATGAACCATGCCTATGAATGAGCAGGCTGCCTGTCTATCCCAATAGGGGGCGGCAAGGCCGGATATAGCAGGCACAAAGCTTAAACCACGGCTGATGGCCGATGGGCCTGAGAAGCCAGCAAGTTCGGACATATCAGTAAAGAGCCCGATTTTTCTTGCCCATTCCAAGGCAGCACCTGCATCATAAACGCCACCTTCAACTGCAAAGAAGGCTTTGTCATTGTTTTTTTGCCAAGCAACGGTTGGTAAAAGTTTGCCTGTTTCAGGCCGTTCACAGCCTGTTAAAGCTAATAGAAATGCCCCAGTACCAAATGTAATTTTGCAATCGCCCGGCTTACGGCAATTATGCCCGTAAAGTGCCGCTTGCTGGTCAACGATTGAAACTTGTAAGGGGTTGCCATCTATCATGCCAAAACCAGCATCAACCGGATGTATTTCAGGCAAACATTTAATCGGAACATTGTGAAGTTCACATAGTTCCTCACTCCATGACAATGTTTGCAAATCCATTAGGCCAGTACGGGAAGCGGTTGCACAATCGGTTGCAAAATTATCGCACAGACGATCGAGGAAAAAAGCATCGGTTGTGCCAAGTCTTAGCCGACCAGCTTTATATGCGGCTTTAACATCGCTATTGTTCTTCAAAAGCCACGCAAGTTTGCTTGCAGAAAAATAGGGATCTAAAGGCAAACCACAAATACGTTTTGAAATTGCTTCAGCATCGGCTGGAAGTGTCAGAAGGTCAGCCGAGGTTCGAGAATCTTGCCAGACAATGACAGGGCTTAATGGTTCTTTGGTTTTTGCGTCCCATGCTAGACAGCTTTCGCCTTGATTGGCAAGGGCTACAGCATCAACAGGGCCGGCCTTTGCCAAAACAGTGCGGATATTGGCTATAAGTTCTTCCCCATCATGTTCAACATGACCGGGATGGGGATGAAACTGTTTATGACGGATTGCCGCTGCAACATGCCACGCACCGCCATCATCGACAACGAGACAACGCGTTGATGTTGTGCCTTGATCTATAGAAGCAATTCTCATCCTTCATCCTCCTCAAAGTTTAGTTTGATATGAGATGCTTTCATAGCTTGATGAGCAATAGGAATCAATATTCGTCTTTCAGGTAACCAACGTGCCGTTTTGCTCCATACAGTGTTGCCATCAAGAATAACGGATAGTTTACCTTTGACGCGATGAGTAAAACGCAATTGAAAGACAGCGTTTTGTTTGAGTGTTTCATTGCGACGTAACACAGATGGAACAACAAGTTTGATTGGCTTATTAAACTCTACTTGAATTAATTGGTCTGTACTAGGTTCTTTTCCCAGATCTTGCGCGACATTTGCACCAACTGTTTGTCCTTCGCGATAGGCAAAACCACCTGTTTCCACACCACGCAATACATTGCCAGCAGCATAATAAAGAGGATTGAGACAGCGTCCCTGTTGGTCAATAACAGGTCCTTTAGAACCTTCTGTAATGCCCATTGAAGATCTTAAAAACAAGGATGACTCGGGGCGAAATTCGCCAGTAAAAAGCACACCATCACAATCAAACCGTTTTTCAATACCAGCAATATTGGCAACAACCGTGTTAACGCGCGGTTTGCCGATAATATCGGAAATTTCTGCATTGTGATAAACAGGTATTCCCATGATGCGTGGGAATAAACCACAAATTGCCCATGCGGTTGTATAAGGAGAACGTTCAAGAACAGCGACTGGACGTGCGCCGTGCGAAATACACGTTAACATGGCCGAAAAAGCAATAAGTTCGGTTCCGACAATCACCGGTTTTTTAAACGGCATTTGGTTATGAAATGCGACATAGGATTGCAGACTACCAGTGTTGAGGATACCAATGGGGCGATCGCCGGTTACCATTCGTGCCGAACGGGGTGTTTCACGGTTTCCGGTTGCAACAATAATGCGTTTTGCAGAAAAGGTTTTTAGCCCTTCATGGCAACTGACCTGTAATGTTGCATCATCGCCAAGAGAAACAACAGAATGCCCAAACCGTATATCCACACCCACTTTTAGGGCTTCTTCAGTTAGTCTTTTGCCATAGCTTGCACCAATATAGATGCGTTTAAATTCAAGCATACCAAAAGGCGAGTGGCTACAATGGCGCGTGGCACCTCCAAGTGCATTATCCCGTTCAAGAATGATGACATGTTTCACACCGCATTTTTTCAATTCCAGTGCGGCGGCGACCCCAGCAGGACCTCCCCCAATAATGATGACATCAGCAGAGGTTGTATTATTTTCTGTCATAGTCATGATTGCAGTCTCACTTATCAGTCTTTCCGGTATTTACTGTAAGAGCGGCGGCAAATCTGTCGCCAATAATTTGCGCCACTTCAGAGTTACAATAAAAACTCTGGCATCGTCCCATACAGGCACGGGTACGCCGTTTTAAGCCGCCAAAATCACCGGGAGGTACGGGTGTATCAAAAGTTGCTTCAATTTCACGTCTTGTCACCATTTCACAATGACAGACAATTTCCCCATGATCGTCACGTTGCCAGTCGCGCTCATAGATTTCAGTCAGATTAGGCATTTTTATTGTTGGCGCAGGCACGGGCTTTTCACTAAAGCCGGCAAAAGACATGAGGAGTTTTACTGCATGCTGTGCCAATCCCAATGATGCACTAAGACCAGTTGAACGGATACCGCCCAATGTTACACAGTGCCGATCTGGTCTTGCAAAAACACGGTAGGCTTTGTCATCACTTCCTGGACGTAAGCCCGCATAAACTGCGGTAATATCTATATTTGCCAATGCAGGAACAATTTCTGTGCCTTTGGCTTTCAACATTTCCAATGTATCATGAACAACGGTGGCGCGTGTTCTATCTTCTTGCTCTTCTGCGGTTGGTCCAACAAGAACATTGCCAAAAGCCGTTGGGCAAACGACTATACCTTTGGTAATTTCATTGGGTACGGGCAGAATAATGCAGTTAACATATTGGGTTGCGGCTTTATCCAGAACGATGAACTGTCCTTTTCTTGGCTTAATGGTAAATTCTCGTTCAAAGCCTAACCGTTCGTCGACAATATCACCGAATAAACCTGCCGCGTTTATAACTGCACGGCTATAATAAGTGCCGTTATTCGTCTGTAACTGCCAAATGCCGTCTTCAAACGTGCCTTTAACAAGTTCGGTATTGCGTAAAAAAGTTGCACCAATTTTGACAGCCTGAGTTAGATAGGCCAAGGGGGCAGTCCAAGGATCTATTATATCTTCATGTTTGACATGCAGGGCACCACAGAGCTTATCGGAAAGATGTGGTGCTATCTGTCTGGCTTGTTTGGCATTAAGCACTTCCAATTCGGTAACACCATTATCAATACCTTTCTGGTAAAGATAAGGGAGTTTGTCGGCTTCATCCTTGTTCCATGCGCAAACAAGTGCAGATGTTTTGACAACAGAAAGACCAAGGCTTTCCTTGATATCCAAATATTCTTGCCGTCCTTTTTGAACCAGTTCCAGTTCAAGACTTTTTGCTGGCGCATCAAACCCTGTGTGAAGAATGGCACTATTGGCTTTTGACGCACCAGATAAAATATCCGAGCCTTTTTCCATTAAGACTGTGCGCATACCGGCCAACGCCATTTTGCGTGCCACAGCACATCCAACGATTCCACCACCAATAATAACAACATCGACCGCATGGGCGCGCGTTTCAAAATCATAAGGGGACATGAGATAAAACCTCCTTATAAAAATTACCGTTCGGTCAATTGCATGACTATTCGGAATATAATATGACTGATCGGTACATAGTTTTTTTATGCAAGTAAACCCTCATAGAGCATAAAACCGTATTAAACTTAATATTGATACAAAAATTTTATTCGCTTTATGGTTGTAGGGCTTGATATGGGGTTGCGACACAGATAATCACGTTTTATGTGCAAGAGTGATAAATAAGATTGAAGGATTAGAAGACTTGGAGCGTAACCAAAGGCACGAAAAAATTGTTGTGCTTGTAAGAGCTGCTAATGAAATTAGTGTTGATGAATTAGCAGAGAAATTGGGTGTTTCTAAAGAAACTATCCGGCGTGATTTGACGTTTCTTGACCAACAGGGACTTATCAAAAAATTCCATGGCGGAGCGCGTTCGGAATTAACGCCATTCAAGGGTGTTGAAGGTTCGTTTGCCTCGCGCATGACTGAGAATGTCGAAGCGAAACGCACTCTTTGTCGTTTAGCTGCGCGGCTTTTTAAAAGTGGTGACACACTGTTTGTTGATACTGGAAGTACAACGGCAATGTTTGCTGAAGCAATTGCCGATCTTTCAAGGCTAATTATCATCACCAATTCCAATACAGTTGCCAAGATCGTCAGTTCCAACCCAAATCATGAAGTTTTTGTCTTAGGCGGCAACTACAATCGGGATAATGATGAAAATGTTGGTATGCTGGCGATTGAACAGATTAAAAAATTCCATGCCCGTTATGCCGTTTTGACAGCTGGAGCAGTCAGCAACAATATTGTGAGTGATTTTGATTTGCAGGAAGCAGAAATTGCACGTGCGATGATAAAACAATCAGAACAAACCGTTATTTTGGCAGATCATTCAAAGTTTTCCAAACAGGGTACATTTACAGTCGCAACGATGCGCGATGTTGATTATCTGGTAACAGATCGTAAACCCGACGAAGAGTCACATAGTGTGTATGGGGATTTGCCAACCAAGGTTTTATTTGCTTAAAAGTTTGCGACTAAATCGCAGGGTTTGCGAATATGTCGCCAGCATTTAAGCCAATGGATAGATAAAGGTTTGTTATATGCCCCATTTTCAAGAATCAGATGTTGCTATGCCGGAAAAATATGTGTCCCATCTCTATAAAAAGGGTGCACTTAACGCATTAACAGATGTCAAAGGTGTACGCGTTGGGCATATAACGCTGATTGAGGGCGATGATATTCGCACTGGCGCAACAGCAATTTTTCCACATGGCGACAATATTTTTCAAAACAAAGTGCCGGCGGGTTTTTCCCCTTTTAACGGATTCGGCAAATTTGCCGGCTCTGTGCAAGTAGAAGAATTGGGAGAGCTGGAAACACCGATTCTTCTAACAAATACATTAGCAACGGGACGCGCAATTGAAGCGCTGAACCGCTTTACAATTAAACAGGAAGGTAATAGCCATGTTACCTCTATCAATGCGGTTGTCGGTGAAACAAATGATTCACGGCTGAATAATATCAGGCTCGCGCGCCCCACCTTGGAAGAAATGGAATTGGCCTTAAATCGTGCTACCACTGGCGCTTTTGCTGAAGGTGGCGTGGGTGCAGGCACGGGGACTGTCGCTTTTGGCTTGAAAGGCGGCATTGGAACATCGTCCCGTCTTGTCGAGGTGATGGGGCATAGCTATACGATCGGTGTTCTGGTTCAATCCAATTTTGGTGGACATTTGCGCTTTAACAATGGCCCAGCCATTTTATCATCAGGCAAAACAGCCGATAAAGACGGCTCGATTATCATGATTGTTGCAACGGATGCTCCATTATGTGCGCGCCAACTTAAACGTCTTGCCAACCGAACTGTTGGAGGGCTTGCGCGCACGGGAGCCGCCTTGAGTAACGGCTCGGGTGATTTTGGTTTGGCGTTTTCAACGCATGAGCTTATGCGTATTCGGGTAAGTGAAACACCGCAATTGCATAATATCCCACATATTCAAGATAGTGAGCTTTCGCCCTTTTTCGAGGCGGTTATTGAAGCAACAGAAGAAAGCATCTTGCGGTCCTTGTGGATGGCCGAAACAACGACTGGTATTGATGCCAAGACAATGCAGCCATCATGCTTTCATTCCTTGCAGTCCATGCTTGAATAGCTGTTGTCAGAGGCAAATTTTGTCAGTGATTACCCAAATATGATGAAACATATTTGTTAGACTGTGCTGTTGGTAAAACACTCTGCTATTTTTGAAAGCTTATAGTCGTTTTCATATCCCTTGCTTTTATAAACGCCACTGTTCCGACCGTTCCAGATGACGCATAAGATGTTTCCAAGCGTGCTATTGGTTGGCCAATACGGGGTAGACGATCATAAGTTAAGTCACACAATGATATGTCTGATTTTTGGCAAGTCTGCGAAGATGCAAACGGAGTATACGACGATAGTGGTTCGATAGAAGGATATATGTTCAAAAAAGGGGGGGGACTCACAAGGCATGTGCGGCTCGCAATCTTACTTGTTTGATAAAAATACATAAGGTCAGCGGTGCTGCATGATACAGAAGGTTAATGATGTTGCACGTGGCACCAGTTTTGCACCAATCAGCAACATCGCAAATGTCAGCTATGTTGCATTTTCAAGAAATACTTTTCTATTTGATGATGATCGCATAAAAGTTTTTTGAAGATATTGGAATATAATTTCATCGGATATGGCGGATAAATGTGGGAACATGAGATGTCGTTAAACATACGATAAAAAAAATATTTCTTTTTCAAAAGATGCTGATATGTTTTGCCGCTGAAAAGGAGTCCTATGGAAGAATTGCGCCCGACAATAAGACAGTTGAAAAAAACAAATAGTTTGACGCCAAACAGCCTACGGATCGTTGAGTATTTCTTGCAAGGGAAAGATGAAGATAAAAAAATCCGATGGAAAATGGGGGACGAAAAATAAGACGGCTTACATTGGTCCGTTTTACTCATATGTGTGAGAAAACGTTTTTATCGATATTTATTGGATTGCATGGTTTGGTTATCCACAGGCTTAACCATTCTTGCACAGGACTCACGTTCAAGTTGTTCCATTTAAAGACATATCGCGTTATTGCGATGGTAAAAGCTGTTATGTTGGGTTTAGTTTTGATAAAAATTGGGACTATTCAGGTAGACAGGTTGAAAAAACAACTTTTGTCACATCTTTATTGGGCTAAAAAACCGTTAACGAATGCTTACGGTAAGAGGATGCTGGGAAGCGGTTGAAATGATGAAAGAAAAGAGGCCATTAAGCATGGATGCACCGCTTTTGCAGGTCAAAGGACTGAGTGTAGATTTTAAAACAGAGGACGGCGTTTTTCGTGCTGTCAAATCGTTGGACTTTACCGTTAACGCTGGCGAAACATTAGCGATCGTTGGTGAAAGTGGTTCGGGAAAATCTGTCACATCTCTTTCGATTATGCGCTTGATTGAATTTGGTGGTGGCAAGATTGCTGAAGGCGAGATTCTTTTTAACCATCCAGAAGGTGTAACCGACTTTGCCAAAATGTCGATGTCGCAGATGAATAAGGTTCGCGGCAAAGATATCGCAATGATTTTTCAGGAACCAATGACGTCACTCAATCCGGTATTTACAATCGGTGACCAGATTGGTGAAGCTATCCGGTTGCATCAGGGCGGTACCCATAAAGAGGTGAGGGCGGAAGCTCTTGCCATGCTTGAAAAAGTACGTATTCCTGATGCAAAAGGTCTACTTGACCGTCACCCACACCAATTGTCGGGTGGTATGCGACAGAGAGTGATGATTGCAATGGCGCTGGCATGTTGCCCGCAATTGCTTATTGCTGACGAGCCGACAACCGCTCTTGATGTAACAATCCAAGCGCAGATTTTGCGTTTGATCCGTATGTTGCAAGATGAGCTTGGTATGGGTGTGGTCTTTATTACCCATGACATGGGCGTTGTTGCCGAGGTTGCAGACCGCGTTTTAGTTATGCGCCGTGGCGACAAGATTGAAGAGGGTATCTCACGCGATATCTTCAGAAATCCGCAACAACCCTACACAAAAGAGTTGCTGTCGGCTGTTCCCCAGCTAGGCGCATTATCGAATGAAAAATTACCGCGTCCGTTTGATCTCAGAGAGCCGGGGAAAGAACCGGTCAAGGCACCGTCACAAGATACAGTGAAAGACAATGACACTGTGCTTGCTGTTGATAAATTGGTGACGCGATATGATGTTAAAAAGAATTTTTTTGGCAAGGTAACCGGTCGTGTCCATGCTGCCGAGCAGGTTAGCTTTTCTATCAAGGCTGGTGAGACATTGGCGCTTGTTGGTGAAAGTGGCTGTGGCAAATCCACTGTTGGGCGTACCATTATGCAACTGGCAACGCCATTAAGTGGTGCTATTCGTTTGCATGGTGAAGATATTTTGCAGATGAATCATCATCAACGGCAAAAAATACGGCAGAACATTCAATATGTTTTTCAAGATCCGTTTGCCTCGCTTGATCCGCGTTTGACGGTTGGTTTTTCTATTGCAGAACCACTATTAACGCATAAGCTTGTTGCGTCGAACAAGGTGGATGAGCGCGTGCAGGAACTGCTCGATGCCGTTGGTTTGCCTGGACATGTCGCACGTCGTTATCCGCATGAATTTTCAGGCGGTCAACGTCAGCGCATTTGTATTGCGCGTGCTTTGGCCTGCGCCCCAGAATTACTGATTGCAGATGAGGCGGTTGCCGCACTCGACGTGTCTATTCAGGCGCAAATTGTTAATCTTTTAATGGATTTGCAGAAAAAGCTTAGCCTTTCCTATCTGTTTATAAGCCATGATATGGCTGTGGTGGAACGGATAAGCCACAGGGTTGCCGTTATGTATTTGGGGCAGATCGTCGAGATTGGCCCAAGGCAATCGGTGTTTAATAATCCGCTGCATCCTTATACAAAAAGATTGCTTTCGGCCGTGCCGATTGCAGATCCAGAACGGCGCTTTATCGAAAGACCGTTGATCGAAGGTGAAGTGCCAAGTCCGGTAAGGGCTCCCGGTGATGAACCGTTGGTTAAACCTTTGGTAGAAGTCGAGCCTGAACATTTTGTTGCCCGTCACGCGGTGGGGGTATTTGATAATGTACAATAATTGGGGAAAATACGTAAAGGAGAGGCTAAATTGAAGTTTTTTAAACGATATCTGACAGCAGGTTTCGTGTCAGCGGTAATGGCTATGCCAATGTGGGCAGAGGCAAAACCGTTGTCCGTAGGCGTCGAGTTCAACCTCACCAAGCTTGATCCGACCAACATTAATGATACGTTGACGATGGCAGCGTTGCGTACCGTTTACCAAGGTCTGTTGGGCTTTGATAAAGATTTCAAAATCGTGCCACTCTTGGCTGAACGGTATGAAGCATCTTCTGATGCAAAAGAATTTACCTTTTATCTGCGCAAAGGCGTAAAATTCCATGATGGCACGGATTTTAATGCTGAGGCAGTAAAGTTCAATCTTGATCGGTTGACCAATCCTGACAATAAATTGTCACGCCGTGCGCTGGTCTCTATGATCGATCATGTTGATGTTGTTGATGACTATACTGTCAAAGTAACATTGAAAGAGCCTTATGGTGCATTTGCATCATCTCTTGCCCATCCAGGCACAATGATGATTTCACCAGCTGCTATCAAGAAATACGGCAAGGATATTGACCGTAACCCAGTTGGTACAGGACCCTTCACGTTTAAAAAGTGGAGTGGTGACATTTTAGAAGTAACGCGCAACGACAATTATTGGGGAACAAAACCAAGTGTCGATGGCGTGATTATCCGTTCAGTGCCTGAAAGTGGCGCACGGTTTGCCATGTTGCAAGCTGGTGAATTGCAATATGTTCCTGATTTCCCAACCGAATTGGTGCAAGTTGCACAAAAAATCCCGACGCTTGATGTGACAACAGCGCCATCAATCTACGAATTTTATGCGTCGATGAATATGATGAAAAAGCCGTTTGATGATGTTCGCGTTCGTCAGGCATTGAACTATGCAGTCAATAAGGAAGCATTTTGTAAGGTTGTATTGAATGGTTATTGTGAACCAGCAACCTCACCAATTCCACCGCTGCTGAAATTCTATACCAATGTTGGACAATATGAATTCAACCCTGAAAAAGCCAAAAAGCTTTTGGCAGAAGCGGGTTATCCAAATGGTTTCCAGACAGAGATATTCTCAAGAAACAGTACATCCGTTATTCGCGCTATGCAGTTTTTGCAGCAGGAACTTGCTAAAGTAAACGTTAAAGTAACGGTTACGCCGCTTGAAGCTGGTGTTGAAGCTGATCGCGTTTGGGGTGCACAATCGCCAGAACAATCGACCGTGCAAATGCTTTATAGCGGTTGGTCTGCTTCAACGGGTGATGCCGATTATGGTCTTCGTCCATTGTTGGCAACAGCAAGTTTCCCACCAAATATGTACAATACGTCATATTATAAAAACGAGAAAGTCGATCAGGCTTTGGCTGATGGTTTGAAAACCGCTGACGACGCAAAGCGTGCAGATGCTTATGCCAAGGTTCAAAAAATTGTCTTTGACGATGCACCATGGATCTTCTTGGCGCAAAAGCAGAATATTTCGGCAAAATCGAAATCCTTGAGTGGCGTCTATATGCTGCCTGATGGTGGCTTTTCTCTCGAAGGCGCAAAATTCTCGAATTAATGGTGATGTTGGTGGCGGTCTAACTGCCACCTTCTAAACGATGAATCGAACAACGGATTGGAAGAATTATGTTCACAATGAAAAGATTGCTTGCTGCGGGACTAGTAAGCGCATTTGCCTTGATGCCAGCTTGGGCGCAGGCAAAAACTTTGACGGTTGGTGTACCCGTCAACCTTACTAAGCTTGATCCATCCAATATCAACGATACATTGACCATGACTTCGTTGAGAACAATCTATCAAGGGCTATTATGCTTTGATAAGGATTTGAATATTCAACCTTTATTGGCTGAACGTTATGAAGCATCAAGTGATGCTAAAGAATTTACTTTTTATCTTCGTAAAAATGTTAAATTCCATGATGGCACAGATTTCAATGCGCAAGCAGTAAAAATCAACCTTGAGCGTCTTGCCAATCCAGACAATAAACTTTCTCGTCGGGTTCTTGTTTCAATGCTTGACCATGTTGAAATTGTTGATGATTACACGGTCAAAATCGTATTGAAGCAGCCTTATGGTGCATTCCCTTCATCACTTGCTCATACTGGCACAATGATGATTTCTCCTGCCGCAATTGAAAAATATGGCAAGGACATTGATATGCATCCAGTTGGCACGGGTCCCTTTGTATTCAAGAAACGCACAAGTGATACTTTGGAAGTTGTCAAAAACGAACATTATTGGAAAGGTAATGTTAGCGTTGACGATATCGTCATTCGTTCAGTGCCAGAAAGTGGTGCGCGTTTTGCTATGTTGCAAGCAGGCGAAATACAATTTGTGCCAGATTTCCCGCCTGAATTGTTTGCTGTTGCGCAAAAAATGCCAACGCTTGATGTGATAAAACAACCATCAATTTCCGAATATTATGTTGCTATAAACAATATGAGAAAGCCGTTTGACGATGTACGTGTTCGTCAGGCATTGAATTATGCTGTCGATAAACAGGCTTTTTGTAAGGTTGTTATGAACGGTTTTTGTGAACCGTCAACCTCACCAATTCCGCCATTGTTGAAATTTTATACCAATGTTGGAAAATATGACTATAATCCAGAAAAAGCGAAAAAATTGTTGGCTGAGGCTGGATATCCAAACGGTTTTGAAACAGAAATGTTCGGTAAAAACAGCACCATGGTTGTTCGCGCATTGCAATTCTTGCAACAACAATTAGCCGCTGTTAATGTTAAAGTTAGTGTAACCCCACTTGAAACCGGTGTTGAAGCCGATCGTGTATGGGGTGCAAGAACACCAGAAGAATCAACAGTGAAGATGCAGTTTGGTGGTTGGTCAGCCTCGACAGGTGATGCCGATTACGGTTTGCGTCCTCTCTTGGCAAGCGAAAGCTTCCCACCGAATTTGTTCAACGTTGCATATTATAAGAATGATGCAGTCGATAAAGATTTGGCGGACGCTATCAAAACAGCTGATGATACAAAACGTGCTGAGTTATATGCCAAGGCACAGAAAACCATCTTTGAAGATGCACCATGGATTTTCTTAGGCGAGAAAGATAACCTCTCTGCAAAAAGTAAAAAACTAAGCGGTGTTTATATGTTGCCAGATGGTGGTTTCATCTTGGAAGATGCCAAGTTTGCTGATTGATATACTAATGTATAATGGCGGATATTCCGCCATTATCTGCTAGCTTTAGGACACGCAATGTTTGCTTTTATTATCAAACGTCTACTATCCATTATACCGGTGATATTTGTCATATCACTGATCGTTTTCGGCTTTGTTCGCCTTTTACCGGGTGATCCTGCACGACTGGCTGCTGGGGTTGATGCCGATGCGACAACAGTTGAGGCGATGCGTTCGCAATTGGGGCTCGATAAACCCATTTGGACGCAATATGGTATTTTCGTTCGCAATGCTGTTCATGGTGATTTTGGTGAATCGTTGAAAACGCGTAAACCGGTTTCATCAGAAATAGCTGAACGCTTTATGCCGACTGTTTGGCTTACATTGTTTTCTATGATCTGGTCTACTATCCTAGGGCTTCTTATCGGCGTTCTTTCCGCTGTAAAACGGGGCGGTTGGCAAGAT
This sequence comes from uncultured Bartonella sp., assembly GCA_946478665.1. Taxonomy (GTDB): domain Bacteria; phylum Pseudomonadota; class Alphaproteobacteria; order Rhizobiales; family Rhizobiaceae; genus Bartonella. The sequence continues at coordinate 43,870 of CAMLCZ010000013.1, forward strand.
TATTTGGGTATGATTGTTGCCGTTTCTGGAATATCATTTCCTGTGTTCTGGCTAGGACTACTCCTCATCAATCTATTTTCTGTCACACTTCAGTGGCTGCCAACAGGTGGTTATGGCACAATTTGGCATTTTATTATGCCTGCATTTACGCTGGGTGTCGGTGTGGCTGCTGTTATGGCGCGTTTTTCTCGCTCTGCCTTTATTGAAATATCGCGTGAGGACTATATCCGCACAGCACGTGCCAAAGGTGTGCCTGAGCGTTTGGTAACGTGGAAACATACTTTGCGTAATGCCTTGATCCCTGTGATAACCATGATCGGCCTACAATTTGGATTTTTGTTGGGTGGTTCTATCGTGGTCGAAACAGTTTTTTCATGGCCAGGTTTAGGACGACTTTTAATCGATTCAGTGTCCTATCGTGATTATCCCGTTCTTCAGGCGCTAATCCTATTATTCTCGCTCGAGTTCATTTTGATCAATCTGTTGGTTGATGTTCTTTATGCTTTTGTTAATCCGGAGATCCGTTACTCATGAGTGCGCTTCCTTCATCAGAAACAATTGTCGCCGAGGCTACCCGTAAGCCATTTGGTGAGTTTATGCGCCGGTTTCTTCGTCAGAAAGCAGCAATTGTCGCGTTAATTTTTCTTCTATTGCTCATTGGGGCAGCCGTTTTTGCGCCATTATTTATGTCTCTTGATCCTAATAGCGCAGACTATAATGCTATTTTGCAAGGTCCTTCTGCAGCGCATTGGGCAGGAACAGATGAATATGGCCGCGATATCTTTACCCGCATCATCTATGGTGGGCGTATATCGCTTGCTGTTGGTTTTCTATCGGTGACACTTGGTGGGGTTATTGGTGTTATCCTTGGCATTCTTGCAGGATTTTATGGTGGTTTTCTTGACTCCATCATCATGCGTGTCAGTGACGTTCTGTTTGCTTTTCCGGGAATTCTCTTGGCTATTGCCGTGATTGCCATTTTAGGACCAGGAATCGACAATGTTATCTATGCTGTTGCCGTGTTCTCTATACCGGTATTTGCTCGTCTTGCCCGTGGTACCACGCTGTCGATGAAAAAAGCGGTTTATGTTGATGCTGCTCGTGCAATCGGTGTGTCTGATACCATGATTATGATACGCCATTTGCTACCTGGTACATTGCCAAATGTTATTGTTTATTTTTCCATGCGTATTGGCACATCGATCTTAACGGCTGCCAGCCTTTCCTTCATTGGATTAGGGGCTCAGCCACCAAGCTCTGAATGGGGCGCCATGCTTGCCGCTGGGCGTAGCTATATGGGGGTTGCAGATCATCTTACCCTTTATCCAGGTATCGCTATCTTTTTGACCGTTTTGGCATTTAATGTGTTTGGTGATGGGTTGCGCGATGCACTGGATCCAAAACTGAACAACAATTAAGCCAAGCGAGCTCGTCAATAGTCTTGGATAATCCAGTCTGAAAGGAATTGTCATGTCATCACATGTAAAACCGGTTATTGCTATTCATGGTGGCGCAGGAACGATACGCGCCCGTGAGATGACAGCCGAACAAGAGCAGGCTTATCGTGATGGATTAACGCAGGCGCTTGAAGCTGGCCGCGTGGTGTTGGAACGGCAGGGTTCTGCGATTGATGCAGTAACCGCAGCGGTTATGGCTTTGGAAGATGATCCATTGTTTAATGCTGGTCGTGGTGCGGTTTACACAACCAAGCGCACGCAAGAAATGGATGCCGCTATTATGGATGGCAGAGATCGCAATGCTGGTGCTGTTGCTGGTATTTTTGGACCACGGCATCCTGTTTTGGCGGCAAGGGCAGTCATGGAAAAGACTGAACATGTTATGCTTGCAGGCGACGGAGCCAATGAGTTCTGCCGTGAAATTGGCTTGGAAATGAAGCCTGCAGAATGGTTTTTTACTGAACGGCGCATGAAAGCTTTGGAAAATGAAATGGAACGTCGCCGGTTAGGTGGCGAGGAAAATGACCCATCACGCCGTCATGGTACAGTCGGGGCTGTCGCTTGTGATTGTTTTGGCCATGTGGCGGCCGCAACATCAACTGGTGGTATGACTGCAAAAACACCAGGTCGTGTTGGAGATAGCCCTGTTATCGGTGCTGGGACGTGGGCCGACGACAAAACATGCGCTGTTTCCGCAACTGGACACGGAGAATTTTTTATCCGTTATGGTGCAGCCCATGAAATTGACGCACGTATCCGTTGGGGTAAGGAAACTTTAGAAGAAGCGGCAAATTCAGTTGTTAAAGACCTTGCGCAAATTGGCGGTGAAGGTGGACTTATCGCCGTAAATGCCAAGGGCGAAGTTTGCTTGCCATTCAACAGTGAAGGTATGTACCGCGCTTGGATGGGTGTTGACGGAAAAATCCATACGGGAATTTATTGATTTACGTAAAATACGTAAAATTATTGACAAAGTGCGTAAAAAATTGTAAGAGACCGCAATGCAGTGACGGGGTGCAACTCCCTGCTGATTGAAAACTGCAAGCGCGGGTATCGAAAGTCCTACGGTGCTATCAGAAACAGAGGACGGGTTAGCCGAAAGGCGCTCTGGCTTTGTCCCCCTTTTTTGTCAGATTAAAATAAGATTATATCTGACAGGGACTTTAGCAGATTTTACTCTGCTAGCCATTGATGCCCCTGCCTTATGGAGAATTGATTTTCTCTATGGGGTAGGGGGTATCTTTGGCTTTTTTCCCCTAAAAGCCAGTTTTTACGTTTCATAATTATCTTTAAAAAAAATAAAAAAATAACCCATTCACAAAACTGGAACAGCGTTGATAACAAGAGATATGGCAATGCCACTACCGTTGCAGAACTTGACTCCTAGGAAAATAGATCTGTACTATCTCAAAGCAAAATAAAGATCTCGGTAATATGGCTTCAAATGAAAAATAACAGTATTGATGCGATAAAGCTAAACCAGAGAAAAGGAAAACGGGTTGTAAATTATCAAGTTTTAAGGGATTATCCAAAGAGGAAGATGTTGTTTGTTTTCTTGGCAATATTAAAAACAATATATGACTGAACAATAGTCAGGGAAATGAAGCGGATAATTGAATTTATCACTATGGCAAATTTATAGAAAAAGATATCGGATATCTAAGAATTTTCATTACGTAAATTGGAAATATATCAATGTTTAAGAGAGTATTTTCTATCCTCATAACTGTTCTTGTGACGGGAAATGTTGCATATGCAGATTGGGATTATACACTGTCTTGTCCAGACTCAGTTAAAATTGAAAAAAGAGGGCTGGACTTGGTTGATGATGGTTCAAAAGGGTGGGAAACATTAGATCGGAATAATGTTACGCTCTATCTTGACTCTGCTCAAATTTTTATCGGCAAGCCCGATAATGCCATTGAACGCAAACCGCCACCACTTTATATCAAAGCGCCTGATCGTCTTTGGCGCTGGAATGTTAGAAGTGAAACTGAAACCGAAAATATCGGTTATTGGTTAAGCTGCTCGTACAATAATAATGAGATTCAACGTTATCATCGTATCGCCTCTCATATGAAACGTTGTCGGGTGGATAGAACCGCTGATCCATATTATCGCACACATATAAAGGTTAGCTGTGAATCTAAACAGGCACAGTAATCCCGTGCTTATATGCGTTGTTTTAATGATTCCATGGTTCTAGGAATATCGCTTTGAAGGCTAGTGCCATGGATATCGCAAGTTCCTTACGACAGATAGCAAGATTACGTCGGAACTAACTTTCTTTGCCTATTGAAAAGGGATTATGAACTCCGTCAAGAAAGCTTTGGGGTTTAGATTTGCACCAGTTATCAAATTGGCAGATTGCTCAAGAGATTTGTGATTGACTGCGGTGTTGTATTGGAAAAATACCGATGAAGCAGATTTGTTACGGCTAATTCTATCACGCCAATAAATCGGGCCGTATTAAATTGCCTGCCATACAGTTAAATTAAACGTCATACAGTTAAAATTGCCGCCATACAGCAAAATTAAACGACATAAATTTGGGTAAAAAAGTGCGAAATTAAAAGCGGAATTATTCCGCTTTTAACTGTTTTATCAAAGTTGTGTTGCTGTTTATTGGACAGATGATGAAAGCGCGGATAATGCTGTCATCCAACCAATTGCCTCACGCACGCTGTTGCAATCAAACCCAATGGTCACGCCGTCAATTCGCTTTGCAGGTGGCAAATGTTCTGCTTGGTCAGCAAGAGCAGGTATAGAACATTCAAATTTTACCATGAAGGGCGCTGCCACAGTAAACGGTTTCATTTCATTTTTGCGTTTTACGGCATTAAAGGCGGCAGTTCTGATCTTTCCACATGATTTTTGTGGCGACAAGGAACGTGCAGCACGGTTTGCCATAGCGTGTTTGACGACAGCAAATTCAGCCTGTGGAAAGAGTGGCTTATTTTGTTCTTCCATGCAGTTATCACCTGTAAGAAGACCAACAGGAATACCCAATTCACCGGCATAAGCGCCATAAATTCCCGGTTCTCCCAAACGCTGGTCGCCCAGATAAACGGCGCGGAAAGCACGACTGTTTGTGGTATGAGCCAAAACACCGTGCAAACTTGCGCCAGCGTGATGCCCAACCAAAAACATCATGTCAAATCCACCATCGCGTAAACCGCATGCCATATTTTGTGGCTTCGGTTTTCCTTGGATGAGCTCTGCCTCAGGATGCAGAAGTTCTGGTATCAGGTTAACCATTGGGCCATGTGCATCATTAACAACAACTTCCGTTGCACCAGCTTCAAAAGCACCTTTAATCGCCGCATTTACCTCTTCGGTCATAAGGCGACGGGCGCGCTCATATTCTGTATTGCCAGGCGAACATTGCTGACTGGTGACAACGCCTGCAACGCCTTCAATATCAGCAGAGATATAAATTTTCATAAGATTACTATTCCTGTATCATGTTATTTTGTGTGCTCAATTGGCAGTTTTTCCAATTGGTAACAATCAAAAAGCTATCCTTCTGCACTTTATTATGTACGAAACATTATAATCAAGGCAAGAAAAAGTCGTTTTTCTTCAATGTTATCCTCTGTAACAAAGTTGTTATAAACTCTTGCCAATTTAATCAGTTTTTGACAATTTTACGCGCAACGAGTTGCATGATATTTTGTTATTCTGGCTTCAAGAGCCTTTGCGCTGCATAACCAAACCCCACACCTACTATCGACCATAGAATTGCTTGTATGCTCAAGCTCGCCAAACGAAAGTGCCATAAAACATCGGCGGAAAAGTTGCTTGGCACTTCATTAACTGGCGGCATTATCATAAAAACGATACCCATAAAAACAATATAACAATATGCCGAAACGATAGATGTATTAAGACCACCGTATTTGTTTTTAAATTTGTGGACACAAATATAAACCAAAACCATTGCAAGCAGCGATATCAAGATTAATAAGAAATAATCTTCTGTGCGGCTAACGATGGTTGTGGGACTGCCAACGCCGGGTGGGTTGGATGGATATTTCAATTGAGGTATCAAAACCACAGCTATAAAAGCTGACGCAGCCAAAACCAAGCTCATGTGCATAACCCCGATATTGCCGAGCCGACCATAGGCAAACGCGCAACATAACGAAAAAAGCCCTCCAATTGCGGCTCCGTAAACCGTAATACCAACGAGAAGACCGATACCCGATTGTGTTTGACGGCTTACAAGTTCAGGTTCTGGAACAACGGTTTCACCATTATGTATTGCTTTGTCTTGTTCAACCTGTTCTTCAAATTGAATAGCACGATCAACATAAGGTTCACCATAAAGGCGGGCAAAGCTGAATGCAACAATGCCAGCGATGAGGCCAATTAACATGCCTCTATAAAGTAATGCACCCATGATTTTTCCCCTTTAATGGCAAGGAAAGCCAAGAAGGTGGCGTCCATCATGAACAAATTCATGGATCATTGAACCATTGAAGACCGATATGGCACCTTGTTCTGTCGTGATAAAATAAAGGGCGACAAGACAAATAAGACCACCAAAAAGTGTCCAAGGTAAAATGTGTTTAATAGGAAAGGATATTTGTTGTGGCGCAGTGGCCGTTCTGACAAGCATAAAAACCTCCTTAGGATGACGCGTCCTGAAGTTGAGAAAACATTCAAATCGAAGTTCTGGCTTCTGTTCCATGATTGGTAAACAGTTACAGTGGCGCGACCGCCCCGGATTGACACCGGGTTCCACGATATTGAATAGGGAAAAATGTAGCTTTCAGAATTACGCTTGTCAAAGTATATTTTGAATGTTTTTATAAAATATATTTTAGAACGATATTTAAAAGTTTTTGGGAGATTTTTTTGTCAGAAATTATTCTTTTAAGTCATGCAAAAACACAAGCACAAATAAAAGGATATTTTCCTGGTAATATTGATTTAGATAGTAATATTTCCTTTCCCGTAGATTTTACAATTCCATTAAACGATGGAATACTTTGTTCTAACTTTTTACCTGCAGTTAAAACAGCCGAACATTTTGGCGTTCCGTTTATTATTGATAAAAATATTCCAGTGCCAGATTATGGGAGATGGCGCGGTTTGGCATTAAAAAACGTGCAAAGCCATGAAAAGGATCATCTTCAACAGTGGTTGCAAGATCCTGCCGCCAATCCGCATGGTGGAGTATCCTATGCAAAACTCTATCAACAAACAGAAATCTGGATAAAAAACTATGCAGGGCAGGGGCGCATATTAATTATCACAGATGCAAGTGTCATCCGCATGGTTATTTTGACAATCTTACAAGCGCCGCTTGCATCATTGTTCGATATTGATGTTGCACCTCTTGCTTTAATAAGAATTGTATCTCACCATAAAGGATGGATATTGAATATTTAAAATTATTATAGTTATAAAAACAATAAAATACGTATTTTTATTTTATGTTTTATATAAAATATAAATATTATAAAAATATATTTCAGTTTTTAATGTTTTTATATTTTTAAAAAAGCCTATGTTCTATTTGTCTATAAAGTACATGAATAGATATAGGAGATTTTCATGTCAAATAAAGTTGCTGTTGTTACGGGTTCGGGTCAAGGTATTGGTCGGGCTATCGCTTTGCGTCTGGCTAAAGATGGTTTTAATGTTGCTCTTGTTGACATCAAGTCGGATAAGATAACAGCCGTTGCTAAAGAGATTGCAGCGATTGGGCGACAGGCGACAACCATTACGGCTGATGTTTCACAGCGCGATGAAGTTTATGCCGCTATAGACAAGGCCGAAAAAGACCTTGGTGGCTTTGACGTGATGGTTAACAATGCTGGTATCGCGCAAGTAAATGCTTTGGCAGATGTAACGCAGGAAGAAGTTGAAAAGATTTTCAAAATCAATGTGCAAGGCGCTTTATGGGGAATTCAGGCAGCAGCAAAAAAGTTTATTGCGCGCGGTCAAAAAGGTAAGATTATTAGTGCGTCATCTATTGCGGGGCATGAAGGCTATGCAATGCTTGGTATCTATTCGGCAACAAAATTTGCCGTTCGTGCGCTAACGCAGGCGGCTGCCAAGGAATATGCTTCAAAAGGTATCACGGTCAATGCATATTGCCCGGGCGTTGTCGGCACGGATATGTGGGTTGAAATTGATAAGCGTTTTTCAGAGACAACGGGCGCTCAATTGGGCGAGACATATAAGAAGTTTGTCGGTGGGATAGCTCTTGGGCGTGCCGAAACACCTGAAGATGTAGCAAATCTGGTATCTTTCTTGTCGAGTCCAGATTCCGATTATATTACAGGGCAGGCTATTTTGACGGATGGTGGCATGGTTTATCGCTGATAGATCAACGTTTATCGCTGATAGATAAACCGAAGCCAATAACCGTTTCTTATATCAGCCGGTTACAAAACCGGCTGTTTTTATTTTAACTTTTTGCGTATTTTTATAAAAATAGTCTTGCAATTGTGGCTGTGTTGGCGTGATTATTTCACCAGCACCAGCACCAGCACCAGCACCAGCACCAGCACCAGCACCAGCACCAGC
>CAMLCZ010000014.1 GCA_946478665.1 uncultured Bartonella sp.
AGGCTTTGAGGCTTTGAGGCTTTGAGGCTTTGAGGCTTTGAGGCTTTGAGGCTTTCATAATCACTGTAAAATAAATGTCATCATTTTTTTCTAAATTATTTAAACTATTTTGCAGTAAGTGCGTTTTTACTGTGCTATATTTTATTTAATAGAAGTTTTTTGGAGGCTAACATGAAAAAACTCTGCTCTTTATTAATTGTATCAGTATTCGCCTTTTCAACGGTTGCATGTACACAAACAGAAAAAGAAGTAACAAAATGGGGTGCTGGTGGTGCTGCTGTTGGTGCTCTTGGTGGTGCAGCCTTTGGCCATGGTGGTAGAGCTGTAGCCGCAGGTGCTGCAATTGGTGCAGTTGCTGGCGGTCTTATCGGTTATTCACGGACAAAAAATAACGTTCGTTATTGTCATTATCGTGATAGTCATGGTCGTGTATTTGAAGCACGTTGCAGATAACAATTCTTTTTTCAAAGAAACATAAAGCATGGGGCCTATGCGCCCCATGTTTTTTATATCCATTTGTTTTAGCCAACGGATTTAAATTTTCCGGCCACGCAACGTATCAACCAAAAGGCAAATGACAAACAGACCGATACCTTACAAACAACAGTGATGCACATCATGGCGACGTAAGCTATCCCAGCATTATCATCACCAAAATCGTAATATGTGTCATTCATTAACACGTCTAACGCACATGAAGAAAAGACGAGTACAAGAAATCCGAAGACACAACTTGTTATCAACGCACAGTTGGTAAACTGTGTCATCTCCAGTGAAGGCTTACGCCACAATTTAAAAAATGTATAAAAGACCAAAACTATCGCAGTTATGATCGCAATAACGCAATAAATGTTAACGCCGAAATTATCCGCACTATCGATAAAAAACGAACTATCATTCACATATTCTTTTATCGCATCAGCATGATATATGCCTAACCGCACCGTCACAAATAGTAACAGCACGATTAAAATTGCTGCTATAACAAGAATGCCAACATTAAAAAGAAAAGCAAAAAGGAATTTCTGGTCAGTTTTTTCAAGCGAAATACCTATCCTATCGCTTTTGATATCGGCAAATAGTTTTGTTAGCCACCAATCAACAGCGATCACACAAAATGGAATAAAAGTGTATACAGATACAGCACCTGTCATCGATATTTCATTATTCTGGTCAAGCCAAGCATAACCAATAATCGCATAAGAGATGATGCCAGCCAATATACCAAATACGGGATGAATTTTCTTAAGCCATGCCCATGATATTGTGGCCAAAAGACTAGAAATTAAGCAACAGATCACGACCAACGAAAGTATTTTTATTTCAAATGGATGTTCAGAGAATATTCCCGACATACATTCAATTAAAATCGTTTTGAAATCTATCGAAAAAAATGCCAACCAAATAAAAAAAGCACTTAATGCCAGTTGGCAGATCAAATTTATTAAAAAAATAACACTGGCACGAACAAACATGACTATGACCTATTATTTATCTAACGAAATAGTTAATTTACATAATGGTCGACTAGAGAAGAAGCTTATCATTAGCAAGATAGAAATAGCCCAGCGAACCATAATCCAACAGTAATTTCAGTAACTGGCTGGAATAAGATGATTTATCCGTAACCTATAGGTATTATATAGCAGTATTGCACAAAATCGCGGCAATAACGTCATTAAACACTCTCGAACAACGGTTTCCTCAAACAACGGTCATTTTTCGTTATTAGTAAATTTACTCATACCTGTTTTGGTTTATTGATACCCATTTTCTTCGCCCACCGATTTAAATGGTCCAGCCACGCAACGCGTAAGCCAAAATGAAAGAGATAGTCCAATACCTATCTCTAACCAATTGGAAATAAAAAACAGTACGGAATACGGCAAAACACGGCTAAACTCATATTGCTCAATATAGCTGTTTAATGGTTGATAGGTAGCAGCAAAGCTAAACAAAAGAACCTGAACAATGAAAGTGACGATAACAGCCATACGTGTATAGGTTCGCATTTTCAAAGAGTCCTTATACCTTAGGTGATAAAAGGCATAAGCCACTGCAATAACGGCTACAATTGCTGCTATCAGACTATATAAAATTACAAAAAACATATCCCTATTATCCAAGGAATGATGTTCCGGGTTATAAGTCGTAGCGATTATTAAAGATGCATAAAAAATAGCAAATACAATATATAGCAAAAGAATATACATACTAAACTGAAGGGGATACCTGATTTTTCCGCCCAAAGATGGAACAGCTATCGAGATATCACAACCTTTTGTGTCATAGAGTGGTTTAAGGATATACCACGTAACGCAGATTACATAAGTTTCAAAAAGACCTGCTACAAAACCTGAAAACAGGATATTCGTAATATTAAAAGTAGGTCCAACGCCAATATATAATATAATGCCCCCGATAATGCTTCCTATAACAGCCGCACAAAGACACGCCAGAATGGCAAAAAGAGGATGAAGCCGCCCTAATAGTTTCAATGAAATTGCGCCAAGAATACCAGAGCTAAAGCAACTTAAGATCGCCGTAATAATCCAAGATCTCGTTGCTAAATTATCCGAGAAAACTTCGTTTTTTGCCGCAAGCAGTATTTCCATCGCACTTAATGGATATTGAACACACGCTTCAATAATGAATAAAAGTAAGAGATTAAAGATCAGGCAAGTTATAAATATAACACTTGTGCGAACAACCATAAACGGTACCTTATCGATTACCTGACAAATAAATTTATCATTTTGAGCTAACGAAGAACCTTGTTTTTGGCAAGAAGTGTATTGGCAGGATCTCGATTTTTCAAAAACATATTCATTATTAATATGGATTGTTAAAACGGCGTAGACGCCAATAAAGCAAATACGAAGCCTATGCAGCGCCGTTTCAAGTGGCAAAAACACTATTGAGCAGACATCACCGTAAGCTTTAGTTTCAACGCATTATGTAGGAATTTATAAGCATCAGATCTCATGCTTATATATTTGTCTCATCATATGTTTTGAATTTTCCTGCAAAACAGCGTGCAAGCCAAAATGAGAAAGAAGACAGAATGCCAAAAACACATAAATTCATACCGACGAAAAGAACACAAATCGTCAAGGGGGATATGGTGTCCAAGTATCCTGCATATTTCCCACTCATGTCGTTACCAATCATTTGAAAAAAATAAAATAACATCACGGCCGATAGTAAAAGCAGCCAAACAGACGTAAATATTATAGCGACACGCGTATATTGTTTCATCTTTAAACCGGCCTTGAATCTCAGCCGATAGAAGGCATAAATGATAAGAAAAATAGCCGTTATGATTACCAACCAATGATATATCATAGCTAAAAAATGTACGTTCGTATCATTGGTATCAAGCCCCCACATAAATGACTCAATAAATATAAACAAGAATGGTCTGACCGGCAAAGAGATTACATTGATCATTAGATAAATGTAGAAGCTGAATAGGATGGCATATTTCGTTTTTTTATCAGTACTTTTAAGAGAAATTCCTATCTCACGGCCTTTGGTATCGCAAAAATTCTTCGCAATCCACCACGTAATACAAATAAACCCTGTTTCCAACATCCAGGTTATTATATCAAAGGGAAAATCTATACCATCATTCGTACTATATCTCAGAAATTCATGAAAGATACCATAAACACCGATGCCAATAAAAGGCGGACAAAGGCACGCTAAAATACCAAAGCATGGATGAATACGCCCAGAAATTTTCCAAGAAATAGCCCCTAAAATACCGAAGACAGCACCACATATAATTTTATAAGAACATATTAAAGCCACCAAGAAGAGCAATGGCCTATCCATACTGAGATTAAGAACACTCGTATAGATTTTTACTAGTAATAATGTGGTTGACGCATCATATGTTAAAGAAATTTGACGACCTTGATAGCAAAGATCAATGATAAGCTGCGGCACATATATGATGAATAGCGTTACAAGATTACATATAAGGTAGGTGAGAAATATAACACTTGCACGAAAAACCATCGACGATACCTTAGGGCTTGGATGAAAATTATTTTATTTGATATTGGTTAGAAAATATCACTCGTCTTAACAAGTTTGATATTAAAGTACCACCAATAAGACAGCCATATATTACAAAGACCCGAAAACATATGGTCACCTGAAAGGCGATCACAGCAAATTTTTTAGCGTTATATTGCCATTTATAATGCTTAACACCCTTAACTTAACTGGTAGTTAGTCGGGCATTTTTCTTAATGCACTAGGCGGCTCGTATTTAACGAACGCAATATGCTTCATACACATATATTCGCTTCTCCATCTGTTTTGAACTTTCCTGCAAAACACCGAGCGACCCAAAATGCGAAAGATGGTATTACCGATAAGTGGCATAAATTCCAAACAAAGAGAAACATGAAGCCTAATATTGGAACCAAATTCCTAATATCTCTCATAAAATCATCTGCCATTAAATTGGCAGCAAAATAGTTTATAAAGGCAAATATCATCATTATGACATTGAAGATGAACACAATGACTATAACCGAACGGGTATAATTCTTCATCTTCAAGACGCGTGTATATTGCAACCGATAAAAAGCGTAACTTATTGAAAAGACGACTGTTATAAGTGTCAGCAAATCATACAGCGTAATGAGAAAATCAAAGTCTGGAAACGAACTTGGCAAAATCAAAAGTTGGCGGATAGGCAATAAAAGTATGCTTTCTACACACAAAATACCGGCACAAATAAAAGAAGAATATTTAAACCTTTTATCGGTATTTGTGAGGGAAATTCCAATCTCGCTGCCTTTGGTGTCAAAAAACTGTTTAGCAAGCCACCATGTGCAACAAATTACATTGGCTTCTAACACACCAACTAAAACAGTAATAAAATTAAGCTCGTCTATTTTTAAAAAGCGTTTATCTTCAGTGGTCCAACTTATAATTTCTCTGTCATAAAAAATGATATAAAAAATAATGGGTCCCAATATATTGGCTAAAACACCAAAGCAAGGGTGAATTCGCCCCATTAACCTCCAAGAAACTGCGCCCAAAATACCGAAAATGGCACTTGAGATTATAATTGTAAGCGTTATCAGCCTCATATTTTGGTCGTAAAAAGACAGATAGGCTTCTTGTCGGACTATATCCATCAGGTTTAATTTTAAAAAATTTTCCGAATGAAAGACGGCAAAAAGCAGAAATGCTGATAGAAAATTCAATATAAAAGACACGAAAAATATAAAACTTGCGCGAACAACCATGTGGTGCCTTGTAACCTAACCAATAAAATAATCATTATTTATTGGATTAGGGATAAAGAACATACCGAGGATTATCAAGGCGGATATTGGCAGGCCACAATCCGTAAATTCACGCATCGGATATTGGTCTTATCTCCAAGTGAAAATAAATTATTATTGTATAAAATAACAATAACGTCATTATATTCTATTTAATTTATAATATTTAATGCGAGATATATTATATAAATAATATTTTAATTTATGAGTTTTTAAAACCATAGATGATATAAAAAAGGGGCATTTATAAATGCCCCTTTTATTCTGGTTTAAATTTACCATCATTTGTAAAGTGTGAATGGCGTCATTAACCGCGCAATGTACCGCCGGTGGATTTCGTCACATTCTCAATGATCTTATTGGCCAGATTTTCCAAATCCTCGTCGGTCAAAGTCCGTTCAATTGGTTGAATTGAAACCTCGATCGCCATTGATTTTTTATCCTCACCAAGGCTTGCACCTTCAAAGAGGTCAAACACTTGCACAGATTGTATAAGTTTTTTATCTGCACCGCTTGCTGCTCTTATAACGGTAGCCGCAGTGACTGTTTTATCCATAACGAAAGCGAAATCTCTTTTCACCATCTGGAAAGGCGAAAGTGTCAATGCTGAGCGTGTTTTGGTTACTTTTTTACGTGGCTCTGGCACCTTATCCAAGAAAATTTCAAAACCACACAATGGACCACTGGCGTCCAATTCTTCCAATGTATCAGGATGGAATTCACCAAAAGTACCCAAAATAACCTTCGGTCCCAATTTTATAACGCCAGAACGGCCTGGATGATACCAATCCGGTGCACCGCTTTCAATCTGCACTTTGGAAACGTCAAGTCCACATGCTTCCAAGACACAAAGCGCATCAGCCTTAGCGTCAAACACATCAACCGTTTTTGCAGCACCAGACCAGAAACGCCCTGCCCCTTCAAGCTTATATGTGCCACGGCGTATACCACCAGCAACACGACGTTGCATGTCTGGCGTATTGCCTTCAAATGTACCGGATATTTCAAAAAGCCCTAGGTCAGGATAACCACGATCAGCATTGCGTTGTGCAGCTGAAATAAGCCCAGGTAGAAGCGATGGTCGCATATCGGACATATCGGCTGCAATTGGATTGGCAAGTTTCAGTTCAGGCTTTCCACCACCAAAAGCTTTGGCCTGTTTTTCTGAAATGAAAGACCATGTGATCGCCTCCAACAAACCACGACAGGCTAAGGCACGGCGTGCATTGCGCTGACGTATTTGGATTGTTGTCAGGATTTCCTTACAGACATTCGCTGGTCTTTCCAAAGGTTGCGGAACAATATTGTTCAAACCGTGAATGCGCATCACCTCTTCAACAATATCGGCTTTGCCATCAACGTCTGGGCGCCACGTAGGCACCTTAACATCAACAATATCACCTTGACCTTCAACACCAAAACCGAGATGTTGCAAAATCTTTGTTGCATCCTGATGACTTAATTCTAGACCCGTCAGGCGTTTGATTTCAGAAAATGGAAATTTAATAACCTTGGTATCTACGGCTATTTTTCCAATTGTCTGCGCTTTTGTTGGAACACCGCCACATAATTTTGTGGCCATTTCTGTTGCAAAAGCCAACCCTGCTTCCATAAATTCTGGATCAACACCCCGTTCAAACCGATAGCGAGCATCGGAAACAATACCCAACGACCGACCAGTCGTTGCCACATTACGAGGATCCCATAAAGCGGATTCTATAATGACATTTTTGGTGTTTTCATCACAGCCTGTGGCTTCACCGCCCATAATGCCGCCAATAGATTGTACACCGGCATCATCACAGATGACACAATTGTCTGATCCAAGCTTGTAATCCTTGCCATTAAGCGCCAATAGCGTTTCGCCATTATGCGCGCGGCGCACAGTTAAATTGCCTTTGACCTTATCGGCATCATAAACATGCAGCGGACGGCCCAAATCAAATGTGATATAATTGGTCATATCAACCAAGGCGTTTATTGGCCGCAAGCCAATGGCATTAAGGCGCAATTGCATCCATCTTGGTGATTGTCCATTTTGAACATTCTTCACTTCACGCCAAGAAAAACCCAAACATAATGGCGCGGTATCACCAAATTCAAGTGCGACATTAACGGATGGTTGGCCGTCGCCTGAAATGACAGGCATTGTTAATGGTTTTAACTGACCAATACCACTTGCTGCCAGGTCACGTGCAATACCACGAACACCTGTGCAGTCGGGACGGTTAGGTGTTAACCCCACATCAATGATGGGATCGTTTAAACCGCAATATTGCGCAAAAGCTGTTCCAACAGCTGCATCTTCCGGTAATTCAATAATACCGTTATGCTCGTTTGATAATTCGAGTTCGCGCTCGGAACACATCATACCAAAACTATCAACACCACGGATTTTTCCTACCGCCAAGGTTATATCAAGACCGGGAACATAAGCACCCGGAGGGGCAAATACACCGATTAAACCAGCGCGCGCATTGGGTGCACCGCAAACAACTTGAACCGGCTTATCCGCACCAGTATCCACACTCAAAAGCTGCAAATGATCGGAATCTGGATGTTTTTCCGCCGTTAGAATTTTTGCAATAACAAATGCATCAAAACTTTTGCGGTCATCAACGCTATCAACTTCCAAACCGATATCTGTTAAACGGTCACAAATCTCGCCAAGTGATGCGTCCGTCTCCAGATGATCCTTCAACCAGGACAAAGTAAACTTCATTGTTCAAAACCTCTTTTAAAAACGCAAGACAAGCGTGATTTATGAATTGCTTAAACCGCCAAAAAGCGTTGGAACATCGAGCGGACGGAACCCATAATGGTCAATCCAGCGAATATCTGCATCAAAGAATGCTCTTAAGTCCGGCATACCATATTTTAACATAGCGATACGGTCGATGCCCATTCCCCATGCAAAACCTTGATATTCATCAGGATCCAAACCAACATTTTTCAAAACATTGGGGTGCACCATGCCACAACCCAAAATTTCCAACCAATCGTTCCCTTCACCGAATTTCACTTCTGTACCAGAACGGTCGCACTGGATATCAACTTCCATTGATGGTTCGGTAAATGGGAAGAATGAAGGTCTAAAGCGCATTTTTAATGATGGCACTTCAAAGAAAGCCTTACAGAATTCTTCATGAATCCACATAATATTGCCGATGGTGGATTTTTTATCGATAACAAGCCCTTCCACCTGATGGAACATTGGTGAATGGGTGGCGTCGGAATCCATACGGTATGTTTTACCTGGAATAATAATACGAATAGGTGGTGTTTGCTTTTCCATTGTCCGCACTTGCACAGGCGAAGTGTGTGTGCGCAAAAGCCGTCTTTCACCTTTTTCATCAGGGTTGAAGAAAAACGTATCATGCATTTCCCGCGCAGGGTGCCCTATTGGGAAGTTTAATGCGGTAAAATTGTAATAATCCGTTTCGATATCCGGCCCTTCAGCAATTGAAAAACCCATATCGGCATAAATCGCTGTTATTTCATCAATGACTTGTGAAATTGGGTGGATTCTGCCGCGATCTGCCGGAGACGTGCGGACAGGCAATGTAACATCTACCGTTTCACTTGCAAGACGGGCGGCAGTAGCTGCCCGTTTCAAGGTGTTCCGTTTCTCTGCCAATAGCTCCATAACGCGGTTTTTCAAACCATTGATAACCGGCCCTGCTATTTGCCGTTCTTCGGCACTCATTGCGCCCAAACCTTTGAGCTTTTCAGATATGGTGCCCTTTTTACCAAGTGCGCTAACACGCACCGCTTCCAAGGCCTGCTCATCTTGTGCAGCTTCAATTGCCGCGCAAACTTGCTGTTCCAGACTTTCAATCTCGTTCATGTTTCTGCCTGTTCTTTAAATTGGATGAGAGAAACTCCATGGCGCTTAACATACGCTTGCCATCGCCACCAAGGTAAATTGGTTTTGCCAACTTTAATGGAGTTATAAAAATAGAAAAAAAGCGAACTATCTTTCGAAGTTCTCGAAGTGTTTCTGCCGAGACACACGCTTTCCATGCTGCAAAAGCGGCATTTTGCGTCACGTCCTTATCAATTGCTTGCGACGAAATTTGGAAAAAAAGCAACCATGCATCACGTGCTTGCGCATCAGACAAAGGCATAACGGCTTCCGGCTCTTCCTCAAAATCAAAAAAGCCAAGACCATCTTTGCTCATAAACATATCGCGTGGATGCGGACGACCATGAACAAGCCCGCTTTCATGAACTTTTCCCAAAGCATGCGCACATTCAATCAGTAGCGCATCATGCTTCTTCGTGTCACTCTTGCGCAATTCATTCAACCGTTTTTGTACTGTCTGCCCTACATCTGAAATCATGATAGCAGGACCATCAACCGCTAAGATCTGTGGCACTGGAATGTGTGCCGCTTGAAAGGCCTTAATCTTCCGCTCTTCCTGCAGGTTCATTTCAATAGCATTACGCACGGGTGAAGCCCGCATAAAAGCAGCCGGCAATAAAAACGATAACCTTGCGTGAAGCCTTTTACCAAATGGTCTGCGCTCAATACCCTGACGCTTGACCCATGCTTTTTCGCCTTGCCGCATTACGCAAGCGATGCGTTTAGTTGCACAACTTGCGATAAGCTGCTTATCGTCATTGCTGCATTGCACCTGATTTATCGCACAAGACTGGTCCATAATGCCTCAAAAAATAAAACCCGCAACCGGCTAAAGCCAGCGCGGGTTCCGAAATTGTGTTTTGTTTGAAAGGAACGCGACCGGCTTACTTGACGGCGCCTTCAAAAGCATTCGGAGTTGTGTTTTTCAGATATTCAAGTGCTTTCTTGGCAGCAGCAACAAGCTGTGAGAATGTTGCTGGTTCATGAATAGCAATATCTGAAAGAACCTTACGATCAATTTCGATACCTGCTTTTGCAAGACCGTCGATAAAGCGACCATAAGTCAAGCCTTCTGTACGGACAGCAGCGTTGATGCGCTGAATCCACAATGCACGGAAGCTACGCTTACGATTTTTACGATCGCGATAAGCATATTGCTTTGAACGGTCAACAGCAGCTTTTGCTGCACGGATGGTATTTTTACGACGACCGTAAAAACCTTCAGCCTGTTTAAGAACTTTTTTGTGTTTGGCGTGTGCTGTTACGCCGCGTTTTACGCGTGCCATGTCATAATCTCCTTAAGACGTAGGTTAAAGGCCGTTCGGCAAATAGTTTTTGACGATTTTTTTAGCATCTGGCTCAGCAAGAACCATAGTGCCACGTGCATCACGCAAAAACTTGTTTGAACGTTTGATCATGCCATGCTGCTTGCCTGCGGCAGCCGCCTTAATTTTGCCTGTAGCGGTAACTTTAAACCGCTTTTTGGCAGCCGATTTGGTCTTCATTTTGGGCATTTTGCTTCTCCATCGTTGTTATTAATGACCAAGCTGACCAAAGCTTGACCAAGCATAAAAGTCGTCACGGCATGCCCTGCCGGACGGCTTGAATGGTTTTCTCATAAAACAGCAATTTAAAAATAGCAAGCAGACTCTTTAACTGAAGTATTTTTTTTCATGGCGTAACAACCAGTCTTTACGCCATAATCCACCAGCATAGCCCGTTAACGAGCCATCTGCGCCGATGACCCTGTGGCAGGGAATAATAATAGCAATTTGGTTTTGACCATTAGCGCGGGCAACAGCGCGCATAGCGGTTGGCTTATCAAGGTCTGCGGCCAGTTGGCTATATGAGCGTATTTCTCCTGCTGGAATTTGCCTTAATGCTCGCCAGACAGATGCTGTAAAACCACCACAAAGCTTGGCTAACGGCACTTTAAAATCACACGACTTTCCAGCATAATAATCTGCAAGTTCTGCTTCTACGGTATCAATAACTTTACTTCGTGAAAAGATAATTGATGATCCGGCTTTGGTCTGCAATTTTCGCAATTCAGCAGGCAATCCTTTGCGATCAAAGAATTCAAGCAGATGCAACACATGCTCGTCACTGACTGCCAACATTTGCCCGATTGGTGTGTCAATCCATGATGCCTTTAAAAGCTGGCGCCCTTTTAATTCTTTCGGTGGATTACCAATCAGATTTATAATGGCCTCCCGAAAGCCACTACCCGATTCATAGCCGGCAGTTAATTGCGCCTCAATAACCGATTGCCCTTCGGACAACGCTTCTGCGCCCAGACTTTTCCGTTTCAATCGCGCCATTTCCAGAAATGTCATGCCGATTTGACGTTTAAAAACCCGCCGAACGGTTGAAGGATCAAAGCCATAACGCACCAGATCATCTTCTGACCAAACCCGATGTGGTTGAGCTTCAAGCCGCGCCATTAAATCTGAATAAATTGGATCGATATGACCGCCAGCTTCTAAGGGGTGGCATTTGTAACAAGGTCTATACCCCTGCTCCAAACACTCTGCTACACTTTCACAGAAAAATACGTTTTCCTGTTTTGGCTTGCGAGCGCTACATGAAAGCCGACAAAATATCCCCGTTGTTGTTACGCAAACAAAGACATGCCCATCATAAGAGCGGTCTTTATTTAAAAGCGCTTCATAAAGCGCATCAGAATTATTAAGAATGAGTGTCATGCCGCTCTTTATAGACGAAAAATTGGCTTTGTGCGCCTGAAATCGGGCAAGCATTTTTTTGCACTGTCACGTGGACCATACAACAAATGTCATCGTTCACGGTGTTGCTATTTATACCCTTGCCAAAACGCATATTCATTAAAAACCAAGCTTGATTTTTAAATTTCAATTTAACGAAAAAAGCCAATTCAAACACAAAACCCAATATGATTTTTCAGTCCAATACTATTCTCTTCAATGACGCACATTTTAAATAATGATGTTTATGAATAGCATTGCTTTTTACCCATCCCGTATGACTTAAGCCCATACCAACAGAGGGTTGGTGAGAGTGTGCCGAAATGCACTTTTATAAAATAACATGGGCTATTTTTCCGAAAACCAAATGGGCAAATCATCAGATAAATAGCATCTGACCACTACTCAAAAGATTGGTAGATGCCCGAAAACTCTTGTGCAAATGGTGCATGATATATTTGATAAATTCGTGATGGTTAGAGTGGTTATTTCGCTTATCGTACTACTATTCTTTGCAAGAGGTTATATCGATATTTTATGGAAATCGCCGAACTTGTTTAGCCAACTTAACAAAAGATAATTTCCTATATTTTTAAACCGGTATTGGAGCACCATTACCGCGTACTTCCACCAATGGCGCCGGTATTGCATTGGTTTTAATGGCTGCCTTACACAAGTCAGCAATAATGCATTGTGTGCAATCTGGTTTTCTCGCCTTACAAATATAGCGCCCATGCAAAATCAGCCAATGGTGCGCATGGCGCATATATTGCGTAGGGATAATTTTGATAAGTTTGTTTTCGACATCTTCCGGTGTTTTTCCTGGCGCCAATTCCATACGATTACAGATACGAAAAATATGCGTATCCACGGCCATGGTTGGTTGATTAAAAGCAACATTCAACACAACATTGGCTGTTTTCCGTCCAACACCCGGCAAGGCCATCAGCGCCTCACGCGTATCTGGCACTTGTCCGCCATATTTTTCAATAAGCATATTACATAAGGCATAAACATTTTTTGCCTTTGCGCGCCATAAGCCAATTGTGCGGATATAATTTGCAATACCTTCTTCCCCCAATTCGATCATTTTTTGTGGCGTATCGGCGACCGCGAAAAGTGGCTCAGTTGCCTTGTTAACACTGGCATCTGTTGCTTGTGCCGACAAAACCACCGCAACAAGCAAGGTAAAAGGGCTTTTGTAAATAAGGTCACTTTTCGGGCTGGGACGTTGCACAGAAAAACGGCGGAAAATTTCCTCAATTTCGGCTTTTGTATAAAGCGTTCCTGATACTTTTTGTTTTTTCACTTTATCGTTCATAATAGTGGCGTTAACTTCATTTCGGCGCCATTACAGAACTATTCCTAAGCACCATAAAACATGAAAAAATAGAATTTAGCACAGCTTATAACAAGCTTAATCCAATTGATAAAGCTCTGGACGGCGTTGCGACAAACATGGCAATTTCTTACGAATGGATTGTATTTTTTCACAATCGATCTCGGCGAAAATCAACCCTTCCTCATCACCACAACTGGCCATTGTTATGCCCATTGGATTAAAGATAACACTACGGCCTGAATATACATTTCCTGTTTGATCGGCCACACATAAATAAACAGTATTTTCCAAAGCGCGGCTTTTAGCCATTGCCTGAATATGTTCTTCCTTCATTGGTCCTGCAACCCATGCGGTTGGCACCAATAAAATTTCTGCACCTTTCAGTGCCAATGTTCGACTAATTTCTGGAAATCGCAATTCATAGCAAACCATGACACCCAATTTACCAAATTTGGTTTCAACAATTTCAAACCCATTATCACCGGGAATAATATTGTCTGACTCGCAATAGGAAAAAGCATCATATAGATGCGTTTTACGATAGCTATGAATAAGTTTACCCTGATTATCGATTACAACAACCGTATTATAACAGCGTTTCATATCGTCTGGATGCTTTTCATACATGCCGCATACAACGTAAATGCCATGATGTTTGGCAGCTTGTGATAAAGCTGTTACGAAGGCACCATCAAGGGACTCAGCAACCTCTGCCCGAACAATTGGCGCCTTTTCTTGCACATAGGCCATGAAGGTTTCAGGTAAAACGACAAGATCAGCCTTTTGCACTTTTGCCTTCGCAATAATATCAAGCGCTTTTTTCAAATTTTCTTGCTTGTCCGTGCTGGCAACCAGTTGTGCAACCGCTATCTTCATCGTCGCTATCCTTTATATAATCTTACAAATGATGAATTGAACGAACAATGGATATGACGTTTTTCATGATCTGTTTTGATATGAGCTTTATGATACCATACAATCAGTGAAACAACGACTATATGTTGTGCAAGCAACAATTATAATTATTTTAAATATTTACCGCCTCAGTCTGCTTGTTTTCTTTGAATTGTCCCTTATGTCTTAATAAGGACAGAAATTATCAAAAATTTAGAAATCATCAAACATTATGAAATTGCGAAGAAAAAAATACCCCCAGAGTTTTTATCAATGTTGACCCGCCGCCAACAACAATAAAAACCAACCGATTGATACTTTTAAAAGCATTACGCTTTTAATTGCCACTAATAACGTGGTTCCCAATATGAAATAAAATTTCTGCCACAGTTATAGTATGCAATTGAACACCAATCGAGAGACCTTTCTGGGGGCAAATTTATACATGGAAGCAATCCAAATATTCCATGTATGCACAGCGTATATCACTGGTTTTATAAATTGTAAACAAAATTTAACAGTTTTGAACAAGCAATAAAATCCAGTGTATAACTATATTTAGGTAATGAGTATTTTATGCCAAATTTATCATCACAGATAATATCATTCCTAGTAGAATACATCTTTGTAATCTTTTCAATGTTTCTTTCTGTGCAAATAACATTTAAGGTAAAGTTGGGTTATTGGGGGTGATATTGTATGAATAAACCTGCAAACGAACGTGTCTACCAATATGTTCGCGATAAAATTGTTACTGGCAAAATTGCCGGCGGAACTTTTATCGAAGAGCAAGATATTTCTGAACAAACAGGTGTTTCAAGGACACCCGTGCGTGAGGCTTTTTTACGACTGGAAGCGGAACATTTTTTGGAACTTATTCCTCGTCGTGGCGCCTTGGTGCGCCAGATTACAGCCAATGAGTTGAAGAATGTCTATGAAGCACGCCAGTTGATTGAGGTTCATGCTGCCTTACGCATTTGTGAAGACCCAGCCATTAACGTACCTGACGACATGGACGAACTTCTCGCCACAATGGATCACGCTGCAGAAAATGATGATTATATCCAATATATCATGACGGATTTGAAGTTTCATCGTCGCATTGTGGCAACAACACATAATGATGTGCTTTTGGAAATGTATGATAGCCTTCAAGGGCGGAAATTGCGCGTTACAAATGCTGCGTTGAATGTTTACAGAAAAAGAAGCCCAATGGTAAAAATCGAGCATCTAGCACTGTTGGACGCTTTAAAGAAACGTGATGCCGAACTGGCTGAAAAAACGCTCAAAAATCATCTAAGGCCACTTTTTGAAATTATTTCAACGGCAACAATATTCTAAAATAGATGATAAGCTGTTCTTGATTTACGAAAATCAAATTGCCATATACAGGCAATGATGAGAACGCCTTTTCAGGGTTTTCTGTCATATGGTCGCTTTGAAGAGGACTATCTTATGACACGTATAACACCATTTTCCAATCCGTTGCTATTAGGCTTCGAAACAATGGAAAAAACACTCGATCGCTTAGGCAACAAGTCTGGCGATGGATATCCTCCTTACAATATTGAACGCCTGCTTACAGAAGATCAAAATGATCGGCTGCGCATTACGTTGGCGGTTGCAGGTTTTTCTGCAAATGAATTGGACGTCATAGTTGAAGATAATCAGCTTATCATTCGTGGGCAGCAGGCAGCAGACACTGAAGAGCGTGAATTTTTGCATCGTGGTATCGCATCACGCCAGTTCCAGCGCACATTTGTGTTGGCAGATGGTATGCGGGTTATTGCGGCAGACCTAAAAAATGGTTTACTCTCCATTGAATTAGAGCGTCCTGAGCCTGAAAAACGCGTAAAACGCATTGCCATTAAAGAAAGTGATGACGATTGATGCGTGAGGAGAAAAAAATGAAAACAGGAAAACAATCGCTATCCCTCAAGGAGTTTGCCCGTTTGGGAGAAGGTGAGATTGCATATCTGCGCCAGATACGTAGTGAAGAATTGGCTAAAAAATTTCCGAATATACCACCAATGGAACCAGGATTATCGCTATGGGCGTTGTTTGGTGCAGGTGGTGAACCTATTATTCTATCCGATGTTCGTGCCAAAGCACTTGAAGGCGCAAACGATCAGGACCTTACAACTGTGACGTTGCACTAAGCCTATAGCGTGACTTTACTAAGCCTCGTGACTTTACTGTAAGCCTATAGATACTTGAAAATATAGCGACTTCAAAACTATCTTGTTGTTACCTTGCTTCTAACGCACTTAGAAGCAGGGTATTTTTATGCATAACTTAATATTTGCAACAGCACAAAGACACATGACTACCCTGTTAGGCTCAATTATCGCTGTTTGGCCTATTGCCACTTTGTTTGGCTGATAATAATTTCTATTATGAATATTATATTTTATACTATTTTATCCACTATATGCTCTGAACCTATCGGTTAACAGAAATTAACACCCCTATATGTGTTATAATTATTTCCATTTATACATTTAATGTAGCTAAAAATCAGCTTATCAATTCTATATTACAATTTATAGTTGTATTATTTCGATTTATGTATTAATCAATACTTATATAATGTGCATCATGCATACATATATTCGGGGTTTGAATGAAACATATGTCCGTTTTTCCGGCATTTGTTTATATTTGATAACGTGGTCGGTATTTTGACCAGGGGGTCACGTGATAAAAAGAACAGTCACCACATTTTTTATCTTTTCACTATTCGGTGGTTTTGCATTAGTGATTGGCAGGGTTATATCAAGCTATATACTCTCACAACGCTTCAATAATGAGAGATTTCTTATAGAAATAATGGGTAATTTCCAAGATATAACGAGTTCATTGATTTTTTATATCATTAATTGTGCAAGTGCCTGCGCTATCGCGATTGTGCCATGCGTTTACTTATATCAGGCTCGACGGTTACCAACGTCTTTCATGGCATCATATTCGCTTTCGGTTTTTTTAATTAGTGCAATATGTGCTGCATTTTACATTAATTTCGTAAGGCTGACATTGCCACTGGGAGCATTAAGCATCTACATTATTGTTCTTCCATTTGTCTGTACGATCTTTCCGATTTGGTTTGCTTATGGTGTGTACCGTATTTATTGGCTTGCGAAGCAATAAATGAACTTTTAAAAGTCATACATTATTGCGTGGCTTGGAATTGATATGACACAACACAACAAAAAACCGCTTTATAGCTATCCGATGCGCGGTTTCGGTATTATTACGATATTCCTATTATTGGGGCCA
This sequence comes from uncultured Bartonella sp., assembly GCA_946478665.1. Taxonomy (GTDB): domain Bacteria; phylum Pseudomonadota; class Alphaproteobacteria; order Rhizobiales; family Rhizobiaceae; genus Bartonella. Next base: position 17,410 of record CAMLCZ010000014.1, read on the forward strand.
GCTGTCCAAACAATTGCTGGAACATATCTTTTTCATCAATGGGTGGGTGGTAAAAATTTATTGGTCGAAATCTTCGACGTGCTAACCCAACAGGCATGGCCGCGTATTTTACCGGGCTATTCATATTATATGCCATCTGTGTTTCTCAGTGGTGTGTTATGTTCCTTACCGCCATCACGGGGTGAAGGGCTTTCTCTATCTGGTTCTATCGGACGGACGATATTTGTCAGTCTCTGTATCCAGATTTTTTATCTCATTGTGGCGCGCCCTTATATGGATCAGATTTCCAGTGAAGATATTCTGCGCAATCTTACATTTGGCTTTGTCCAGTGGATTGCTACAGGCTGGATATGTTGGATTTTGGCAACTGGCTTCAGGCTGGATAAACCGGTTAATGATGCTCGATAACAAGCGGATAGAGAACAAAAAGCATTTGCATTTTGGGCGATGCTATAAGTCTCTACATTTGTTAACGCTATAAGGCTTTACATTCAACTATGTTATAAGCCTTCACAATCGGCTATGTTATAAGCATCTATATCCAACTATGCTGTAAATTTCTAAGTCCAACCATGCTATAAGACTTTACAGTTGGCAATATTATAAGCCTCGACATCAGACTATGTGTTAAGTTTATACTTTTGGCTGTACTGTAGGTTGCTACTTTGAACATACTTCCGAATTTATAGAGAAAATAAACGCTGTTTCTTATGGATTTTCTTGCCGCCTGCATAAGCGCAGCAAAAGATATGTTGCGTTTAGGACTTTTCATTTATCAAAAGCGTATGGTACATCTAATATCGTAATAACTGCAATGGAGCGTGAGGCATCCTGATGGACATACAAATGGATACCAATATTGCTCAATCTGGTTTCTGGAAAACACGGTTTCTGCAAGCTTTACTTGTTGCTGCGGCGGCCGTTATCATGTTGCCAAGTTGCTGGTCATTCTTTTTTCTTGCCTATGGTGGCTGGCTGAAAACACTTGGGTTTTCTCTCTCAATAGCTTTTTTTCGCCCCTATCAAATCTATCCACCAAGTTTTGTAACGGCTTGTTTCCTTGCTATTATCATAGCGTTAAGAAGTATGAGTTGGGGAAGTGTTTCACTTCGCTATACCCTTATTGCGGCATTTGTTGTTTCGCTGTTTATCGACCTTATATTGCGGGTTACAACACATTTTTGGCCGGAAGAAATGGCAAAACTCGGCCTTGCCAATGAAGCGGTTTTTTATTGGGTTGCAGCATGGGTTAGTGCAAGCCTAGTCTTTTGGGTTATCCTTAATCTTAGTGGTTTAACACGCCGCTATAAAATATCAGAGCGTCCACGGCTTTATGATGCCGCCAAGCTTGCGCTGGTCTATGCTATTTTCGGACCAATCCTATATGCAATTATTACTTTGTGGGTCATGGTTGGTGACAGTCTGGTGTTCTTGGCGGCACGTGGGCTTGTGTCGGGTGAAATCAATACGTCCGGACTCATGTTAATCAGTCTTGCGGCATTCTGTGGTGTAAGGAAACTACGGCTTTATGGAAGTCTTGCATGGCGCTGGTTATTGCTGGTCAATTTTACAATTGCATTGTGTTTCTGGATTGTTGATAGCATTTTTGTCAACAAGGTGGATTGGCAACAAACGGGTCTTCAATTACTTGCCGTCTATAGCTTAACGGCAATCGCCCTTACGACTATCGGCGGCGGGCTTTTGCGCCTTATGGGTGTGGCATTTAATGGTAATAGATTCCGCTCAACAATTTACCCGTCAGTTCAATACCACCACGGTCAACCAATTATGTTCGCGCTTTTCGTGCTGGCCCTATTTGTTATTGTTGCCCCACCTGTTTGGCAATGCGGCACATTAATGTGGCGTGGCCTATTATTCTCTCTTCCACCAACTTCATTTTTTACGGCAAATCTTTCAAGTGCCTATCTCAATGCTGGGCTGGTTTTCAGCGGAAGTGTTGCGCTTATTGCCTATTACAAAAAAGCTATCGATTTTAATTCGATAATCTTGGCCAGTTTGTTTTCTGCATGTTGCAGTCTTTTTCTCCCCATGAGCTATCTGGGCGTTGATTTTGGCATTTTTTATAATTTCATAGGATGGTCAATGCTCTTATTGGCACCTGCTGCCGTCCTTGCTTGGTACATTTTATCGTGTTGCAAACAGGTTCGTGTCACACATTAATCCTTAAAAGACGCGGATCGCATATTTTATCGTAAAATCATTGGTGCTTACCAAGATCTTACGCAATGATAAACTGTTGATACATTGCGCAATATTTGCGGCAGTGTTAAGATTTAAAGGTAATTGGAGTTTTTCAGGCGGTGTATATCTTATGAAACCGATATTCGTTGCAATACTATTGTGCTTATCCCTATCATCTGTTTCTTTTGCTGAAGAAAATAATACAACAGAAAATACCCCTGCCAATACTGTTGATACAACAAAGGTCGATACGACAAAAACCGATACGAATAAAGCCGGCGCAACAGTTACGCAAACACCGCCACCAGATAGTGATATGGAATTTGCCCTTCATGAAGAAAAGGGTGGGCAATGCCCTTATTGTCGGTGGATTAGTGCGGAAGGCAATATTACGCCCGATACGCCAGCCCGTTTTACGCAATTTTTAACGGACAACAAGCTTGATAATCCATCAGCTTATCCAAATGGATTGTTGCTTTCTTTTCATTCCAATGGGGGTGATTTATTGGCTTCTATCGCTCTTGGACGTGAAATTCGTAAAGGCAATATTGATACCACAGTTGCGCAAACATTGGTTACGCCTGCTGCTGATAACAAAACCGATGTAAAACGTGTAAATGGTGTATGTTTTGAAAGCTGCATATGGGCATTTTTAGGAGGAAGAAGCCGCACTGCTCCTGAAGGCACAATAGCATTGCGTACTTTTCGCCCACCACTGGACGGTGCCGGTACAAAATCTGGGCAGGAAGTGGATGTGCGCAAACAACAACTGACTGATATTGCCTATATTGCCGACTATGCGCAGGAAATGGGATTTGATCCAGAAATTGCATTTATCAATTGGGACAATGCCAATCCCCATGTTTATACAACAGATGAAATAATCGATTATCATCTGACCTATTCACCAGATCTCATTGGAAAGTGGCATCTGGTTGGCTCTGAAAACACAATATCGGCCATTGCATTCAGTGCTGACCAACAAACCACCGCACGGCTTTATTGTGATAATCAAAAAACGCCCTTTCTTGAAATATATGGACCGACGCATTTCAAACTGGAAAATTTTGAGGCTTACCGGCAAGCCGTTTCAACACTTGAAATATGGGGCATGGATATCGCTATCACCGATTTACAGGCCAACCTACTTGATGGGCAAGTGGTATATACTCTGAAATTACCCAAAAATCCTTTGCAGGATTGGCATGTTGACTCCCCTTATCTCAGTGGAAAAAACGCCCCTGATGGGTTGGTTAATATATTGAATTTCGAATTTGCCGATATGCCCGGTCTGAAGCAGGCTTCAACATTTGTTATGACAAATTGCCCAGGCAATACGCACTAACTTATGGGTTTTCAATCACGCTTGGGGCGCAGCCGCAAGATGCCTGCTGGTAAAACAAGTGCCAGTATAAAAAACGCTATTGAGGCTGCTATACTGTCGCATATCACCAAAAACCAAGATGAGCGGAGCTCCTCTTCGATTGTTACGCCAGCCATGTCAACTAGGCTGGTCATCGTGCTGTTCCCTGTTTCCAAATAGTTGATAAGGTCATAAACCCCATAAAGTGTAGCAACGACCAATAAAGGCGCGCACATGATAAAAGCGCTAAAAAATATAATATTTTCTTGTTTATCCATATTTTCTTTTGCGCGTTTTTTTTCATTGTCCGCAAAAGGGTTCTCGCGGTGACTTTTTAGAGATAAATCCAGTTTAAACATATGTACTCCTCGCAAAATTTCGTCGTCCTTTACGCCATGAAACTTGTGCGAAGATGGTCACCTCATGCAAAAGCGGGCTACATCATATGATGTAACCCGCTTTTTAAGTTAATTCAGCTTTATAAAAACACCGTTTTAGATGAAAAACTCACCTAAATAGCGTGTTCTTATTTGCTGTTTTTGTGGTGATGAGCAGCTGTTTTGTGTGCTGCTTTGTGTGTTGTTTTATGAGCTTTGTTGTGGTGTGCAGCTTTTTTGTGGTGAGAAGCCTTTTTATGGGCTTTCTTATGATGTGTGGTAACGTGCTTTGTTGGCTCTGCAGAAGTCAAAGTCATTTTTGTTACGCCAAGAGCAAGGTTTGCACCTTGGTGAACATCAACGCTCAATGCCTGCAATGTCAAGCCATTAGCAGGACCTGCACCGAGGAGCTGGCTACCAGCACCAGCAGCAACACTAACACTTGAACCTACACCACGGTATGTACCAGCAAGAGCACCTGGTGTGTAAGCATTAGGAGCAGCAGCAAGAACTGACCAAACCATCTTTGTCTTGCCTGTTACGCCAAGATCAAGACCGTAGTTTTCAATGTGGCCTGTGTAACGGTCAGCAGGTGTTTTTGTGTCAGCTGGCTTAAATTCACAAACTAAAGATTTCTTAGAAGTAATGATTTGTCCAATGCTGCCTTCGCTTTCGCAGGTAAGTGTACCTGAAACAAGGCTGCCAGCATTTGCTGAACCCTGCATTGAAAAAACTGCTGTAGCGGCAAAAGCCAATGAAGTTAAAAGTGTCTTAGTATATTTCATAACCATCTTCCTTTTCTTTACGCAGAAACTCATTAAAAACAAGAAAGTTCCTGAATGATGTTCAGCGATAATATAGGGCATAAACAGCCGAAGTTAAATCTATTTAATTTAAAATAACAAGCAGATAAACTGGCAAAATTTTCGTACCACACAGATTTTGTGAATAAAAAACCCCGGAAATGCCCGGGGTTAGTAACTTTTATCCACATAACGTACACAAAAAGTGAATGCTTTTTTGGGATTATTGTTGTGGTTCAGCGTCTGTTTCAGGAGCCTCTGGCCCCTTTAGAGCATCTGGCTCGTCCTTTGGGCCGTGGTGTGGAAGGGCATAATCTTCCATCTTTTTAAGCTGATCTGGATCTAACACTTTACGCAAATCTTCTGCGGCAGCTTTAAAGGCCTTGGCTTTTTCTGCACGATCAAGTGCTCTATCGGCGATAGGTTCACCATAAATAGGTTTGGCTTTAGCGGCATTTGGGGCTGCATCAGGAGCTGCATCAGCCTTTTCTTTCGGTGCTGGTGCCTTGTTTTCTACCATATCAACAAGGCTCGATGTATATTTACGCCATGCATCTAGCTGGTTTGAGCGAATGCCAATTGCGGTTTCCATAGCCGAAAGCTTATTTGCCATATGCAATCCGGCACGAGGTCCATGATGACCTTTATGATGCTTAGGTCCTTTTTCTTCAGGGCCGTTATCTTCTGAACCCTTATGGTGATGAGGTTCAGCCTTATGGTCTTCTTTTGCCGGCGGGGGTGTTGGCTCTGCCAATGCAGTAGAAACAGCTACCGGCGCAAGCATGGATGACGCTAATACCGAAGCAAGAATAAGTTTTTTCATATGTAGAACTCCCGATAAACAATACTGATTGTTGGTGCCGAACATTCGGACCTCAGCAAAGTATTTTGCATGCAATCAATGTGCCGATAGAAAAAGGCCGCAATGTGGTAAAAAGACAGCAACAATGCGACGTTTAATTAAATCTTCGCAATGTTTCTGTCATATTTACTACAATGCATTAAACAAAAAATATGCATTATTGTTTTATTTTAGCAATGTCTTCTGGGTGAATTTTGCTTCCCACAACCTGTTTGCGGTGGAATATGAATAGCCCGGCAACAATAATAATGGCTGCCCCTATAATAATGTAGGGATCGGGATAATTGTTGAAGAATATGATGCCAAAAATGATGCCCCATAGAAGAAGTGTATATTGCAATGGTGCCAGAACCGATGCAGGCGCCAATTTTAAAGATCGGGCAATCAGTAAATGACCGCAGCACGACACAATTCCTAATAGAGCCATAGCTCCCCATTGCGTTAATGTTGGATCAACCCAATGATTAATGGTTAGAACCAACCCCACAACCAAGGCACCAAATGTTTGCCATGTAACCAAAACAGTATCACTGGTATCTTTAAGCACACGGCTAAAAACAATAACCAAAGAAAACCCTACACTGCCTAAAAGCGCGAAAACAGATGGCCAAGACAGCATGGCTGTTGATGGGCGCAGTGCAATGATAACGCCAACAAAACCAATCATAATGGCCAACCAACGACGCCAACCAATGCGCTCTTTAAGAAAAAAGTGCGAAACGGCGGCAACATAAATCGGCCCTGCCATATAAAATGTTACGACATCTGCTAAAGGCAAATATGCAACGGCGGCATAAAACAAACCAGTATCCATTGTTGCGCATACAACACGGAGAAAAATTAACAGCGGTTTTTTAGGTCTAAAAAAATCGCGAGCGTTAACTGTCGTCAACATAGGGCCAAGAACAACAAAAGCACCAACAGACCGTAATAATAGCACCTGCCCTACCGAAAAAGATGCAACCATCCACTTGCCCAAGGCATCATTGGCGGCGAACATAAAGTCGCCCAACAACATAAGAAAAATGCCGAGCAATACAGCTTGATCCGACATCTTTATCGCTTTAAACCAATTCATCGCTGCATATCTCACTAAATCATTACGTTGGTGAATCACGCCATTTTTGTATAAAAATTGCCAGATAGGTTAAATCTTGTCCAATGGTTTTGCTACTAATCTATGCGGGAAGTTTTAAAGGTAACATAGAATTGTTTGCTCACCTTACGACAGAAGAATCAATATCTTCATAAAATGGTGATACGTTTAAAAAAGGATAGATGTTTTTTATCATAAACATCATTTTCTATCCATGTTATATGGGGTTCATAGACTTGAAGTCTGCCATATACATCTCGCTATCAACAAATAATTCGGCTCAAGTTTTTCTCCCAATCAGAATTTCATGGCAAAATGCGTATTTTTATAATAACGCACAGCTACTCAATATATTTTAATGAGAGTAATAAATTTACTAGTGTGTTTTCTTAAAAACACGCGTTCCGGAGAGTAAAATGGCGGACAATAACGCACAAAAAAATCATTCGATAAGCAATATAAAATTACCTGAGGACCGACAAAAATTATTGCAATTGGCAAATTCGGTTAATCAAGACATCGTGGTGCGCGATAGAACCACGTTCATAATTATTATTCTCATTTTTTCATTCTTGATATTTGTCCTTTTCAATCTTGCTCTGTATTTTAATCCTCAACCCAACACTTCATTTTTAGCCAAAATCATTGTGGCTTGTATTCCAGTACTCATTCTATATCTGATTTTTCGCAATTTTTCGGCACGGCGTATACCATTATTTACGTTGAAGCCTGAAGGACTAGAAACTTCAGTATTTAAAACGATTATCCCATGGGAAGGCATACTGGATTTCAAAGAAAGAGCATCTAGTTTCCATCAATCCCTTAACATCGGAACAGCAATTACATTTAACATCGATCCTGATTACCTGCCGGAAAAAACTGGTAAACCGCGCTTTCGTTCCAGTTTTGTAAGACTCAGCAAATCATTGGGAGACAATGCGCTTACTATTTCAGGTTGCGGTGTTCGTAGCACAACATCAGATGTAGTGCTTGCGCAAATTCAGACTTATCGCACCGCGGCTTTGGCGCGTAAAAAATTACAAGATATGGCGTAAAATAATTTTCCAGCACACAACAAGCAGGATCATTGCAATCAGGATGGAAAGCACCTCGTTACAACAATGAAGTGCTTTCATCATCGATTATGAAGCTTGTGACGTGTTAAAGAAAATTGGATTTCCTCCCCCCGTATCAAAGTAATTTCATTCATAAATGAATAGATGGATAGTTTTTAAATTTGCTTAGGAGTTTCAATTGATTGATAATGAATTAAATAATGCTTTGTCTGAATATGACAGTATGACCGATATAGAAAAAGCCAACTATAAAAAAGACCTGTCAGGGGTCGTAAATGCAACGAAAGGCTCGATCGAGGTCAAAGAAGGCTTTGGTATAACACTTTTCTGTCTTTTTGGCCTTGGTATACTTTTCATTGTTATGGTGGTTATACGATATCCCAAAGGTGAGATTACCGGTAACGAAGCAATTGGTTGGATAATTGCTGCATTATTATCGCTTTTGTTTGCGTTACGCATTTATACCACACTGCACATACCACTGTTTACCATAAGACCTGAAGGATTGGAAACGAGTGTATTTAAAACCCCAATACCGTGGACAGCTATAGAAAATTTCGACGGCAGCACCGCGACATGTAAAGGAATAATCACAGTGGCCGAGGCTTTTTCATTCGTTCTCAATGAAAAATACTTGCCTGAACAAAATGCCAAATCAAGATTTCGTTCCGGTTATATGAAGAAAACGAAAACACTGGGCATCTCTTGTGTTACCTTACGTCGCACAAACTGTGACACAGTTCTGGAACAGCTTGAACTTTATCAATCTGCTGCCTATGCACGTCAAATGTTGCAAGCAATTGAAAAACACGAAGTGACATACAATAATTAATTGAATTTATTGTGTTCGAAACATCAAAGCGTGTTGTGCCTTCACAATACGCTTTTACAGTTTTTAAATTTCATTTTCGAAATAGCCTTGCAATGAACTCTTATCTTTCATTCGACAAACAGCTGATCGCCTTTTTATTTAGCATGAAGCAATCACAGGCTTGCTCATCATATAAACCTGGTTTTTCTTTCTTTTTTCTCTTTGTCAGAATTTCATAGCAAGAAAAGTATTTTTATTATAACGCGTAACCAATAACACTTTAACAAAATTGACAGCTATTGGCTTGTTTTGCTCAAAGCAACATATTTAGGAGAATAAAATGACAGAAATTGCCCCACAAAAAAAGCATCCGATAAGCGATGTGCAATTGCCAGAAGACCGACAAAAATTACTTGAATTGGCAAATTCTACCAATCAAAATATTGTCGTAAGAGAAAGAACTATATCTTGGGTTATTGTGACAGGTATATTATCATCAGTATCTATTCTTCTGGACATTTTTGTCTTTAAAGATCCTGATTCTTCAATTTTTCTCAAAGTTTTTGTCTCTTTTATGGTATTGATTTTCGTATATTTGTTATTCAATATTATAAAGTCTCGTAAAGTACCACTCTTAACTATAAAACCTGAGGGGCTGGACACTTCAGTCTTTACAACACCTGTGCCATGGGACGCTATATTGGATTTTAGCGACAGAGCATCCTTTATACACAAAGGCCTAAACATGGGAGCAGCACTTATTTTCAATCTGGATGAAAATCGTATTCCTGAAAAAAATAAGAAACCGCGTTTTCAATCTGTTTATTATAAAAAGAACCAAATGTATGGAGACAATGTTCTTGTAATCAACGGTTGCGGTATTCTTAACTCCAACTGTGACATAGTATTGGCTCAAATTGCAGCTTACCGTATGGCTGCATTGGCACGTAAAAAATTACAAGAAATGCAATAAGCAGAGCCATTATATCTGAAAAACAAAGCACTTTGTCACGCCAACAAAGTGCTTTTATTGTTGGATTAGACAACTTGTCATGTTTGAGGTTAGACCGCTTACTACTTTTTAGAAAAGAATGAATAACAAGGTATCGGAAGTGATTTTCTTGACGAAGCGGTAAGGTGCTTTTCTCTAATAACGCAGACAAACGATATTGAAATGCGCTATCCTTTATACTCCTTAAATGGTTGAACCCCTTTTATTTATTGTTAGACAACAATAGAAAATAACAATAGACACACCTATAATATGAATAATGTAGAAGGCGAAATTCACTGTAACATTCTACAGGCGTAGATATTGTTTTCTCTATGCAGTTTGGAGAGGAAAATGGCCGACAATAAGTTAGAAGAAACCCATTTTATTGGCGATGTCAAATTGCCCAATGACCGAAGAAAATTGGAAAAAATGGTCAAAGAGGTTAATGGCAATATTGTTGTTCAAGAAGGTGGCGTTTTTATACCAGCAGCTTTTTTGATCCTTGGTATAGCCTTATTGGGAACGGCCTACCAAAATTTTCAAATCGGTAAAATGATGACCATGGCAATATTAACCGCTTTGGCTATTCTTTTATTGTTCATTTTGCTGCGCATAATGCTGAGAAGAAGAACACCAATGATGGTTCTAACACCCGAAGGATTACAAACAACGGTGTTTAAAACTGTCGTTCCATGGCGTGGTATTGAAGATTTTCTCATCAATTCATCAAAAAGCAATTCCATGAACATTGCGATTGGTATGGAGTTCGTCATAGCCGACCGTTTTCTGCCAGAAGAAAATGAAAAATGCCGCCCTGGGTCCTATTATGACAAACAAAAGAAAAAATTGATGATTTCGGGCGTTAATTTTCGTCTCGATACCAATCGGGACACGATTATCCAACAAATCAATACTTATCGTAATGCCGCATTGGCACGTCATAAATTGGAAATGAATAAATTCCGTTGAAGCAATGTTAATTCAGTGCATCAACGGAATAAGGGACAGATTAACTTGCTGTTTGATTATTCCCAATTGACAAAGCAGGATTATTTCCACGCGTTAAAACAAGGTTATTTCTAAGTGTAAAAACAAGATTATTTCTAAGTGTAAAAACACATGGCAATCGCGCCATGTGTCGCGTATTTTGGGTAAACAGCACAATTAAACTTATTAACCAACGCTTAAAATATATTAACCGCTCAAGCTATATTAACGCCGGCCACACCTACGCAATTGTTGGTCATAACGTCGCGCCATTCTGTCGGTACGTTCAGCACTTGCCATAATGGCACTACTTGCCCTACCGCCGGTACGGGCATAGGCAGAATGCCCCATATAATAGTTAAGATAAAGTGCATAAGCATTATTAGGATTAATGCCGTTACGTCTTACGCTTTCGCGGTGATACCAGCCAATAAAATCCGCAGCATCAGCGAAATTTGTGCGCTTAGCGCCGCGATTACCTGTCGCTCTTACGTAATGGTCCCATGTGCCATTAAGTGCTTGTGAATAGCCGTAAGCGGTTGAACGCCTCTTCCATGGTATAAAGCCAAACAGCTTTGTTCTTGGTGGACGGGCATTATGCCTGTAACTCGACTCGGTATTCATCGTTGCCATGATAATTGGCATCGGAATACCATAGCGAGCCTCGGCTCTTTTGGCGTCCTTTTCCCAATTATTAAAAAAACCATTCTTTTGGTCAAACACGGCGCAGACATTATTTGTGTGTGTTGGAGGCTTTGTTGCACAACCACCCAGCATCACCACAAGCGCCACGAAAAACACTATGCGCTTCATTGTTAATACCTCTGTTATATGGCTAAGATATAGTGTGGCTCTTAACAGATTATTAATAGTTCCATTAACCATATTCCGAAGTTTTCCGTATCGGATGGTGTTGTACCACCCCATTAGCAACCTTTTGTTTAGGATTTATCAAGCACATATGCCTCGTTTATTTTCTAGCGAGGGATATCAATGAACGGCGTAAATATTAAAGGTCGCGCAAACTGGTTGAATGCGACAGCGCTAGCGGGGGGTCTTGGTGTCGTATTACTTACATGCATAGCACCGGAACCAACTCTTGCTAAGTCACTCTACCTTTCTGGTGGCGGCGGCGGCGGTGGCACGCAAAATGGTATCGGAGGTAGCGGCTCTGGTGCTTTAATCGATAGTCAAAAACCAAAAACGATTAATCGGGGTGAAAATGGTGCAGGTGCCGCTGGCGGCATGGGTGGCATCGGTGGATCTGGTAAAGTTAAAGGACAAGACAACTCATCAAGTGAGGTTGTATCTGTGCCAGATGACGATGCAGTTCTTCCTCCTGATGATACGGTAACTTCTTCAATTGGCGATGGCATTACCGATATGGAAAAAAGCGGTAATGGTGGCAAAGGTGGTGATGTAACCGTTAATGTAACCAAAGCGGCAACTTTCGAAAATATCGTTCTTGAAGGCGGTAATGGCGGTGAATCTGGTCATGCCGAAGAAGGTGCAACTGGCAAGATTGGTGTTGGCGGACAAGGTGGTGACGCAAAGTTAAACGGCTCAAGCCAAACAATTACGTTTAACAACAATTTAAGTTTAACCAGCGGTAAAGTTGGTGATACTGAAACAGTGAAGAGCGATGGCGGTAAAGTTGCTTTTTCTGCCGGAACATTGGTCGTCGGCGAAGGTAAAGATACAACAATTAACCTGACGCGCAATGATGGCGACTTGATGTTCAAAACCGAACAGCTTGATGCATCCAAGGGTGATGTAACAATCAGTTTGAACAACACACAAGCATGGACCAATAACAACGATAAAGGCGTTACTTTTGGTGATATGATGATCGGCATGGGTCATCAGGTAACAATTAAAGGTGATGGTCATTACGGTGTTGGTTCAATAACGGTTGGCCAGCTAGGACAAGTTGATCTTACACCTGCAAAGTTTTCCACTGACACAGACCTGAAAATGGATTCAAAATCCAAACTGGTTTTTTATCTGCCTGAAGAGGTGCAAAACGGTGCTTCCCTGATAAGAAATACTGGCAAGGGAAATATCATTGTTGACGATGTGCAAGTTGATCTACGTTTGGCTGGAACAGATTTGAAGAACCTGAAAGCAGGTGACAATGTCCGACTGATTGAAGGTCAAGTTGTCGGAAATACCGCAACAACAGAACAGACGCTTTCTTATGGTGCAAAAAACTGGAATTTTGACATTGCAACAGAAAATGCAAATCTGACGGCCTCATTGAAAGCTCCTAAGGTTGAACCACCTGTTCCTAATGATACGAATAAAGGCGAAACTGACGCAAATCAGAAACCGATTATGCCTCCTGCTGATGACAAGGAAGAAAATAACGCGTCGAGTGGCGAAACAAACACTGACAAAGAAGCCGATAACAATCCTTCTGGTGACAATGCATTGAATGATCCAGCAAATAATGCTGATGCGAATAGTGATGCAAAACCAGCAGGTGATAATGCTCTGGCTCAGAACACGCCTGTAAATAATGCTGGTTCGGATAACAATGCAAAACCAGCAAGTGACAGTGCTCCGGCTGAAAACACGCCTGCAAATAATGCTGATGCGAATAGCGATGCAAAACCAGCAAGCGATAGTGCTCCAGCTCAGAACACGCCTGCAAATAATGCTGATGCGAATAGCGATGCAAAACCTGCAAGCGATAGTGCTCCAGCTCAGAACACGCCTGCAAATAATGCTGATGCGAATA
>CAMLCZ010000015.1 GCA_946478665.1 uncultured Bartonella sp.
CCTAGCTCCTAGCTCCTAGCTCCTAGCTCCTAGCTCCTAGCTCCTAGCTCCTAGCACTTACAACCCTCATCGCATCACAACCACCATAGCACTGTGAAGATGTCTCGCTCTCAATCAACTTGCACATATGTTGACCTCGGTGAGGGGGCGATCTTTGGCTAGGTAGAGCCTTTGATGTGGCTCCCTTGATCTGGTGGCCCTTTGACATGGCAGACTTAGACTTCGCAGATTTTGACATAACAGCCTTAGACTTGGCAAACTTCGACTTGTCAGGCTTTGACTAGGTTTCCCATTTGACTAAGCCCCCTTGATTTGAGCCTCTCGGGTTAAGCATCTTTTGACTGGATTGCCGTTGGCTGTCTGTCCTCTTTTGTTAGGAGGTCATTGGTCTGCGGTACCTTTGGTTAAGTTATCGTGGCTACCTGTTATTCTTAAACTTGGTTGTTAGCGCTTAAATTGCCTGTTATGCGCACATCATTTCAGGAAACAAAAACCATTTGATCGTGAGAAAAAACAGCAGGCAGAACGCACGCCACCAGTGACATATTCATCATCATTGATAAGTCTGGGAGATTTGACGGTGAGACAATCGTCAATATGCGAACAACGAGCAAGATTGTTTGCACTGTCGGTTGGAAAATCCGATGCGGAAGTTATGTGAAAGTGTGGTTAAGTATACTTTTAAGCCTGTTTATGTGTATTTAAAAAGCGTGATTGAATGTAGTTCAAATGCCGCAGTAATAGCGCGATAAAGCTAATCAGATAGTCATTTACGCATTTGTATAAATGCTTTGTCTATAGTAGAGCCTTTAAAGGATAGATTTGGATAAAGGGTAAGTCCAATAAACATAATTGGATTGACGCAAAACCAAGAACAAAGCGACAAGACAGCCGCAAATAGGCTCTACCGACTATGACAAAATGAAAAGGCGGCGAAAATTATTCGCCGCGTGATTCTTCACTATCTTTTAGTTCTTCCAATGTCGGCATAGACATAATGTTATAGCCTGAATCGACATAATGGATTTCGCCTGTAACGCCAGACGACAAGTCAGATAACAGATACAATGCAGATCGACCGATCTCATCAATATCAACAGTGCGGCGCAGCGGTGCATTACGGCGCTGGTATGAAAATATCGCCCGAGCGGCACCAATACCGTTACCAGCCAATGTTCTAACAGGACCAGCAGAGATTGCGTTGACGCGTATGTTCTGTGGACCATAATCAGCGGCAAGATATCTAACCATTGCTTCAAGTGCTGCTTTGGCAACACCCATCACATTGTAATTAGGAACCACGCGTTGTGATGCGCCATATGTCAGCGTCAGCAATGTGCCACCATTAGGCATTAAACGCCCTGCGCGCTGTGCAATTTCTGTAAAAGAAAAGGCCGAGATAACCATTGTGCGACTAAAGTTTTCGCGCGTTGTTACATCGACATAACGACCTTTAAGCTGTGACTTGTCTGAAAAACCAATGGCATGCACAACAAAATCCAGCTGTCCCCATTCTTTTTCCAATCGATCAAATACTGCATCGATAGATGCAATATCTTCTACATCACATTCAATCAGAAGTTTGGAGCCGAGTTTTTCTGCTAGTGGTTGGACACGTTTACCAAATGCATCCCCCTGATAGGTAAAAGCCAATTCGGCTCCTGCCTCTGCTAGCTGACACGCTATTCCCCAGGCGATTGAATGGTCGTTCGCGACACCCATTATAAGGCCGCGTTTGCCCTTCATCAAACCTTCCATCATATTCTCCGTAAGCCTCTGGCACCCTTTAGCAAAAAAGTGTCCGGTTTATTCGTAACGCTGGAATACCAACGTTGCATTGGTTCCGCCAAAGCCGAAAGTGTTTGACAGTACCGTATTTAGTTTCTGGTTATCAAGGCGCTTGCGTACAATCGGCATATCAGCAAACGCAGGATCGAGCTCTTCAATATGAGCACTTTCGCAAATGAAATCATTATTGAGCATCAGCAAGGAATAAATGGCTTCCTGTACACCTGCAGCACCCAACGAGTGTCCCGTTAAGGATTTCGTTGCAGAAATAGGAGGACAAGCATCACCGCTACCAAAAACTTTGCGAATAGCTTCAATCTCCGGTGGATCACCAACTGGTGTCGATGTGGCATGAGGATTGATATAGTCAATCTTGTTTTTCACAGTGGAAAGAGCCATGCGCATGCAGCGTTCTGCCCCTTCACCCGATGGCGCCACCATGTCGTAGCCATCAGAGGTTGCACCATATCCAACCACTTCGCCATAAATTTTCGCACCACGTGCTTTGGCAACTTCCAGTTCTTCCAGAACAAGCACACCCGCACCACCTGCGATAACGAAACCATCACGGTTTGCATCATATGCACGGGATGCTTTTCCCGGTGTTTCATTATATTTGCTCGACATTGCACCCATGGCATCAAACAAGACAGAAAGCGTCCAGTCGAGATCTTCACAACCACCAGCAAAAACCCTGTCTTGTTTGCCAAACTGGATAAGCTCATAAGCATTACCGACACAGTGGTTTGACGTAGAGCAGGCCGATGAAATGGAGTAATTAACCCCTTTAATCTTGAAGAAAGTAGCCAAAGTTGCTGAAGCGGTTGAGCTCATAGCTTTTGGAACTGCAAATGGTCCAACACGTTTTGGGCCTTTTTCACGGGCGATATCGGCAGAATCAACGATTGTTCTCGTTGATGGTCCACCAGAGCCCATGATAATACCTGTTTTTGGGTTTGAGACTTCATCGTCCGTCAAGCCAGCATCAGCGATTGCCTGATCCATAGCGATGTGGTTCCACGCTGTTCCACGGCCATGAAAACGCATGCAACGACGGTCTACCAATGCTTCGACATCAATATCCGGCATGCCATAAACTTGGCTACGAAAACCCATGTCTGCATATTCTTGTGAGAATGTTATACCCGATTTTGCTTCACGCAAACTGCTAAGAACGGCTTGCGGATTATTCCCAATTGATGAGACAATCCCCATACCGGTTACAACTACTCGGCGCATTCGTATCTCCTTGATTCCTCATAAACAAGGCTGGCCGCCTTGTTTATTTGAAATAATGCTTAGTCTTCTTTGAATAAAGCGACCCGTAAATCGGACGCATTATAAATAACCTCGCCGTCAGCTTTTACCCAGCCGTCAGCTATACCTAAAACAAGACGTCCGCGCATAACGCGTTTGAAATCAATTCCATATTCGACGAGTTTTGTCTTTGGAGTGACCATGCTGGAGAATTTGACCTCTCCAGTCGAGATTGCACGTCCCTTGCCTGGTTCACCTAACCATCCAAGGTAGAAACCTGTTAATTGCCAAAGAGCGTCCAAGCCAAGACAACCAGGCATTACCGGATCACCGATAAAGTGGCAGGCAAAAAACCATAAATCCGGCGAAATATCCAATTCCGCGCGAATCAATCCCTTGCCATACTCACCACCAGTTTCGCTGATTTCAGTAATACGGCTGACCATCAACATTGGAGGGGCGGGTAGTTGGGCATTGCCTTTTCCAAACATTTCACCGCGGGCACAGCTTAAAAGCTCTTCATATGTGTAGCTAGACTTTTGTTCAGCCATTGTTACTCCATCCGTCAGCGCTACTTCACTTTTAGCGCCTTTTAACGAAATACTCTTTAAAGCAAATTCAACGACGTGAAAACCAGTTTTCGACAGTTTTTCATGACAAATCATCTTTGTCATTGTTTTTATTCAATATCTTGTTATGAGATAATTATTAAAATTGTTGGAAAAGCTTTTTTAAAGATGATAAAAAATGTCAAGTATACTTGCAGTTTTTATCATTTCGGCATATAGTATAAAGATTGTAAATATTAATAATCGAAAGTGTACGGGCAAAAGCGGTGTTTTATTCGACATTATCCGAGCTTGAAAAGCAATTGCGGGAAAAAGGATTGCGCCCGACAAGACAGCGTTTGGCGCTTGCAGATTTATTGTTTTCTAAAGGCAATAGGCATATTGCTGCTGAAGAGCTGCATCGGGAAGCGGTAAATGCTTCTGTGCCAATCTCTTTGGCAACGGTATACAATACCTTACATCAATTTACCGAAGCGGGTTTACTGCGGATTATTGCTGTTGAAGGTTCCAAAACTTGGTTTGATACCAATACATCCGATCACCACCATTTTTATCTTGAAGGTGAAAATGAGATTTTAGATATTCCTGTGGGGGCTGAAGGTAAGCCAATTGTTGGTAATCTGCCAGAACCTCCTCAAGGCATGGAAATATCTCATGTCGATCTAATTATAAGATTACGCTCTAAAAATTCGCATTAAAATAGTGCGCATTCAGTTATGTTTATAATGTTTATATAAAGTCCAATTATTATGAATTTCGCTTTATCGATATGATAACTTCATAACGGTATTATGGAAGCGAATAGGCGATATTGTTGTTTAGCGTAGCTTGATTACCGTTTCTTATTGCCATGTTTCAATGGTTTATAATTGTTCCATTTTACGGGGCTTATGGTGTGCAAATTTTGAATAGCAGCTGGATTATAGATCACGACAATTGCCGTGATCTTTGATTTTCTGTGCGCAAATTTTCTTGATATTGATGAACCTGGCTCATTTTATGTGGGCTTTGTCACGCATTCATAAAAGTGCATTGATTAGGTGTTTTCATCAACTTGTCTTGCCCGTTTTGCAATATTATCAATGCACACTTTTAACCAATTGTTGGCTTGGAAAACACGTTGGCTTTTGTCCATGTTTTTCTTGCCAAATGCCGATGGAACGGCGTGTTTTAAAACCAGCTAACCCATCAGCTTTGCCAATATCAAAACCCTGTTTCTGTAAATTGTTTTGCAAAGCCAAAACGTCTGAACGATAAAGGAAATCGACGTTTTTCCAAGATGTAACAATACCGCCATGATTTTCAATGCGGTCAGCCACTGTACCAATGAACAGGGCATAAAGGTCGCTCATATTGTAAGATTTTAAAACATAAAAATTGTCTGTCACAAGAAACGCTGGTCCAAGACGTCCTGCAGGCATCAATAAATAGACTTTTTGGTTGGCAGGAATTGCAGAAAATTCTTTACCGGAAATAGGCTTGATACCTTTCTGCTGCCATTCGCTAAGTGTTTTGCCTTGATCGGGTCCTTCTAGGCTGCATGAAACACTGTCCGGAACATAAACTTCATATCCCCAAGGCATTTTCGCCTTCCACCCATTTTGCTTTAGGTAATTGGCGATAGATGCCAAAGTATCGGGTGTCGATGTCCATATATTACGATGTCCATCTCCATCAAAATCGACAGCATATTTGAGATAAGACGTTGGCATAAATTGCGGTTGGCCTAAGGCACCAGCCCAAGAACTTTTCATACTATTGGCGTCCATATAAGAATTCTGCACAATTTTTAATGCAGCTAAAAGCTCATCCTTGAACATATCCTTACGGTTGCTCATAAACGCCTTTGTCGCAAGAACCTCAAATGCATTATATGGTATTTTAACCGCGCCATAGGCGGATTCACGTCCCCATACAGCAACTGCAATGCCTTGCGGAACACCATATTGTTTTTCAATGGCTTTTAGAGTTTTCGACTGGGCTTTGAATTGTGTTTTGCCATTGGCAACCAATGTTGCCATGGATTTTTCAGAAAAATAGTTTGCTGGAGAGCCAAATTCAGCCTGATGTTGCCGTTTGGGAGCCTTAGGATTTTCTCCCGGAATAACGAGATCTGGCAGTTGCAAATTAGGTTTTATATTCAAAAGGGTTTGCTTATAGACATCAGCTGAAATACCGCTTTTTAAAGCTTCAGCATAAAAATCTTTTGATAGCCAGTTTGCAAATTGCCGCTCGATCGCAGCCTTATTACCTTCTGCCGATGCAGTGATAGATAGAATTAAAGTGAAAAAAATAGCAAGAAATATACGCATCATTTAAAGGCTCGTTCTGGCACGTAAGGCGGCCGCAAGTGTACCGTCATCAAGGTAGTCCAATTCTCCCCCAACAGGTACACCATGTGCCAGTCTGGTAATTTTCACAGGAAAAGCAGCAAGTTGATCGGTTAAATAATGGGCAGTTGTTTGCCCCTCAACTGTAGCATTCACGGCCAATATAACTTCTTTAACGCCGCCAGCCGAAACCCTGTCAATCAAACTAACAATATTGAGATCATCTGGGCCAATACCA
The DNA here is from genome assembly GCA_946478665.1 of uncultured Bartonella sp. Lineage (GTDB taxonomy): Bacteria > Pseudomonadota > Alphaproteobacteria > Rhizobiales > Rhizobiaceae > Bartonella. The sequence continues at coordinate 6,183 of CAMLCZ010000015.1, forward strand.
TCCAATGGCGAAAGTCTTCCCCCCAACACATGGTATTTTACATTCATAGTACCGGCACGTTCCAGCGCCCAAAGATCCGATACATCTTCAACAACGATAATTGTCGCATCATCACGCCTCGGGTCTGAACAGATAGAACAAGGATCTGATGTATCGATATTGCCGCAGACAGAGCAAATGCGAACTTTCTCCGCAGCATCTTGCATGGCTCTTCCCAAGGGCTCCAAGAGGACTTCTTTTTTCTTAATGAGATGCAATGCGGCACGCCTTGCCGAACGTGGACCTAAACCAGGTACACGCGCTAGCAACTGAATAAGCTTTTCAATCTCTGGGCCAGCAAGATTTTTGGACATTAAAGTACTCTCTTGAACTATAAGATAGGAATGGAAGTTCAATTACCAAATGGCAGGAACCTGCATCATAAAATCAATTTACCGCAAGACCACTTGCGTAAATGAAACACAGCTTGAGATGCAACCTATTCTTTAAAACGCAAACTAGTGTCGAATTTGGTTTTAGTATCGCAGTTTTTAAGCCACCTCACCAAAGAGCTGCAATGTATGTCTAAAACAAGCAAGCCAAGAATGATAAATTCTTATTTTATCATGCTTATCAAAATGACATACAATCAGCATTAAATTGTGTTTTTTGATAAAAACACTCAAAAAACACAATCAATATTGGTTAGGTATTCTTTTTCGAATTAGTGCTTAAAAAGGTAGCTTGAAGCCCGGAGGAATTGGCAATCCTGCGGTCATAGCCTGTGTTTTTTCAGCCATAACCGTTTCAATTTTGGCTTTTGCTTCATTATGAGCAGCCATAATCAAATCTTCAAGAATCTCAGTTTCTTCCGGTTTTACTAAGCTTGGGTCAATTTTAATGTTTGCAATAGTTCCTTGACCACTCAGGGTAACGGTTACCAAACCACCACCCGATGTACCGGTTGCTTGCATATTAGCCATTTCTTCTTGCATGGCTTGCATTTTAGCCTGCATTTCTTTGGCTTTTTTCATCATGCCCATCATATCACGCATGGGGTTTAATCTCCTTGCTCACTGTCATCATCCATTTCCCCTATATCAAGATCAGAAGGCATGTCGAGTTCATCATCCCGTTTATTCACACGCACATCGACAATTTTTGATCCGGGGAAATGACTTAAAATTTTTGCAATATCAGGATCGGCTTCTGCATCGGAAAGCAGAGCAGCATGAGCCCTTTCTTCTTCTTCACGAAGTGTAAGACCACCGCCTTCATTGACCACAGTTATGGTCCAACGCTGTCCAGTCCATTCATGTAACATTTTAGAAATGTCATGCGCGAAGAAGCGCGGCATACCTTCTGCCGGTTCAAACTCTATACGTCCTTGCCGAAATGATACAGGACGGACATATTCCTTGACCAACAGTTTAAACTGTATGTCATTATGACGATCGGCAAGGTCAACAATGTCTTGCAGCGATTGAATTGGAGCAGCCTCTATCTGTTTTTGTTCCACCGGATTGACGGCAGCGGCCATTTCTAAGGGCGCTGTGGTCATTTCTTCTTCTGGTTCCAATGCGGTAGATGTCACACTCACCAATTGCATTGTTGGTGTTTGTCCGTGATCGTTGCTAATTTGTCCTTGCGTTGCAGATGACCCTTGATTTGTGCTGCTTGATTGATAATCAGTCGAAACAGGTTGAGCCGAAGAAATCGGATAATTTCCTTGGGGGGATGGGGAATTATTGATTTCAATGGCCCTTGCGGAATTGGGTTGATTGCTGAGAGCTTTCAACGCTTCATCAAGTGTAGGCAAATCTGCAGCATGGGTTAGCCTTATAAGCAGCATTTCAGATGCATTGATCGGGCTTGCAGCTTGATCAACTTCCTGCATGCCTTTTAACAGCATTTGCCACGTACGCGATAAAACCCTTATCGAAAGCTTTTGTGAAAACGATAAACCTTTTTGCCGTTCTTCTTCGGTTAGAGAAATATCTGCTGCTATTTCTGGTGTAAAACGTAAACGCGTGACCAAATGGTTGAATTCTGCCAATTCATTGAGAATAACAATAGGGTCTGCACCTGCATCATATTGGTCACGGAATTCTTTTAACGCGCCAGCAATGTCGCCTTTCATAATCAATTCAAACAAATCAATTATGCGCGCGCGGTCAGCAAGTCCCAACATGGAGCGGACAGATTGTGCATCAACCTTACCGTCGCCATGTGCTATGGCTTGATCCAGTATGGATAGGGCATCACGTACAGAGCCTTCGCCTGCGCGTGCGATCATGGAAAGAGCATTATCTTCAGCTTCTATCGCTTCTTGACCAGCAATTTTCTTCAAATGTGCAGCAAGAACACCGGAGTCAACTCGCCGCAGATTATACCGTTGACAGCGTGATAGAACGGTGACCGGGACTTTACGGATTTCAGTTGTCGCAAAGATGAATTTGACGTGGGGCGGTGGTTCTTCCAACGTTTTTAAAAGGCCGTTAAAGGCCTGTGTCGAAAGCATATGCACTTCGTCGATGATGTAAACCTTATAACGGGCTGAAACAGGGCGATAGCGGACTTGCTCGATTATTTCTCTTATATCGTCAATACCAGTATGAGATGCTGCGTCCATCTCGATAACATCAACATGGCGACCTTCCATAATTGCCTGACAATGCTCACCAAGTTTATCCATATGGATTGTTGGCTTGTCTATAGTATCGGTTTTATAATTGAGGGCACGCGCCAAAATACGTGCGGTTGTGGTTTTACCAACACCCCGCACACCCGTTAACATCCAGGCTTGAGCTATTCTGCCGGTATCAAAAGCATTGGTAAGGGTACGAACCATAGGTTCCTGACCAATGAGATCAGAAAAATTTTGAGGACGATACTTCCGAGCAAGAACGCGATAGGCTGTCTCTGCCGTGGGGTTCTCCATGTGCTGATTCCAACTTTCGATATATAACCAATGCCAGTTTGTACTTTGTCGACGTCGACGTCAACCAATACACATAATTATACTATAGGGTCATGAAACATTTTCTGCATACTAACAGTTATCAGCTATCAATAGCTTGTTTCGTCCAATGAATAAATTGTGACCTGAATAAGATTTGATTGGCATTAAAAGTGGGAGGCTGGCACGATGACCCGTGCCGGAGCTCGTTAGGGCTGCTTCCTTCCGGACCTGACCCGGTTGGCGAGTGGCTCGTCCATCACCAACCTCCCAGCGTTCATATCGTCAATTTATGATGAAAAAGCAAGTCGAGAAACGAAAAACATGGAGATAAATACATTGAAACCACAATTCAAACTCGATTCACGTTTAGAAAAAGACACTTTTTCAGTTGTTGGACTGGCACTTTGCGATGTCCGCTTGATGAATGATTCTCGTTGGCCATGGTTAATTCTTGTCCCAAGAATTGATGGGGCAGAAGAAATTCACCATCTGGTTTTTGATGATCAACAGGCATTGCTTGCGGAAATAAACGAGGTTGCTGTGGCTTTGGAAGCAATTACCGGCTGCTATAAGGTCAATGTTGCGGCGTTAGGAAATGTTGTGCGTCAGTTACATGTGCATATTATTGCTCGTAATGAAGGTGATGCGAATTGGCCGCAGCCTGTTTGGGGCTTTGGTGAAAAAATACCCTATACTGACGATCAAGCCCATAAAATTATCCATAGTTTACAATTGAGATTGGATTAAACCATGACTTCGTCTGCAATTGCATTCATAGGAAACCCGATAAACCGCCAACTGGAAAAACGTACGGAAAATATCGTTACAGAACAGCGTAAACACCATCCACGATTTATTGTTCTAAACGGGTTTTCCATCATTTATCGAAATTTGAAGGAAGGTGCTGATCTCTATTTGGACACAGACGCGCTTGACCTATTTGAGCCGCAATGGGAAGAGGCGTGCCTTTTGGGCTGGGAGGGAGAAAATCCCGTTATTGCACTTCCCGTGGAAGAGTTTTCAGGTGAACCACCAAAGCCTTTTCAACAAATAGGCTTACGGGAAGCTTATAGCCGAGGAATATTCAATCAAAATCAATCGGGGGCTTTGTCACAAGGATATTCTCTTCTGATGTGGCATCGTAATAACCGGTTTTGCTCTCGCTGTGGACAGCCTAGCCATATGGCTTCAGGGGGCGCAAAGCGCATTTGCACCGCTTGTGGTACCGAACATTTTCCAAGAACGGATCCTGTTGCGATTATGCTTGTTCACTATGGCGACAAATGTCTTCTTGCACGCACACCGAGTTTTGAAAAAGGGCGCTATTCATGCCTTGCAGGCTTTATAGAACAAGGTGAAACGCTGGAAATGGCTGTTCGGCGTGAAAGTCAGGAAGAAATGGGAGTTTCTATCGGGAAAGTGACATATCTTGCTTCCCAGCCATGGCCATTCCCACATTCCTTGATGTTAGGCTGCCATGCAGAGGCTTTAGACGATAAAATTTCTATTGATTTTGACGAGATGGAAGATGGGCGCTGGTTTGACCGTGATGAAATAACGCTCATGATGAATGGTTGCCACCCTGAAGGGCTCCATTTGCCACCTAAAGGCGCTATTGCGCATCATCTCATTACACAATGGTTTGAAAAAAAGTTTGTTGATTGAAAATTTTATTGATTGAAAAAATGGGGTAGCGATTAGACTACCTCATTACTTATCACTAAGCCGCATAGTTGACAGAAAATCCAGTCTTCAATTTTTAAAATAGAATATGCAATTTTGCGGCGGATAAGTTTTGCGCGTTGGTATAGAAACAATGCATAGATATTGTTTTTTAAAAGCAATAATGACGAATAATCATTATGTGTCATACCAATAATTGATTTTATCGGCACCTGTTACTAACACCAAATGTATTGGTCATTTGATGTTAGTCGCAAACGCATCGGATAATTTTAACGATAGAATTTTGAATTACGTTCTGGACTTGCCGGATAAACGCCCACAATTCTGATTTTTTTTGAGAAAAACGCCAGTTCCTCTAATGCAAGGCGCACCATTGCATCATCGGGATGGCCTTCAATATCGGCAAAAAACTGAGTAGCGCTGAAAGAACCATCGATTTGGTAACTTTCAAGTTTTGTCATATTGACGCCATTTGTTGCAAAACCACCCATGGCCTTATAAAGTGCGGCAGGTACGTTTCTTACACTGAAAAGAAAACTTGTAACGATTTTATCATCCTTGTTTTTTCTGACTGCTCGCACATCTTCTCTAGAAACCACGACAAATCGAGTGACATTGTTGATGGCATCTTCAACGTCGCTTTCAATAATATCCAGTCCATAAAGTTCGGCAGCAAGTTTAGGAGCCAATGCAGCCTGACTGCGATCACCCATTTGTTTGATAAATTTGGCTGCACCCGCAGTGTCAGAAGCTACAACGGCCTTCCAGCCATTATTGCGAATAATTTTTCGGCATTGCCCAAGCGCATGGATATGGCTGTGAACGGTCTTGATTTCCTGTTTTTTTACACCGGGAAGAACCATTAACTGGAAATGAATCGGCAAAAAATATTCGCCGACGATAAAGAGCTGTGTTTGCGGTAATAGATGGTGAATATCTGCAACGCGACCTGCCAAAGTATTTTCAATCGGGATCATCCCGAGATCTGCTTCACCAGTTTCAACAGCATTCAACGCATCTTCAAATGTCGTGTATGGTAGGGGTTCCATATTAGGAAACATTTTTCTACATGCCGTATCAGAATTGGCACCGAAGTCACCTTGAAATGATATTTTATTTGTCTTCATCATTTTCCCGCTTCAATCATCTCACGTGCATGGTCAAGATCTTCTTGTGTATCAACACCAAGAGGTACAGTCTTGATAATTTCTGCATCAATTCTCATGCCGTCTTCAAGAGCCCTTAATTGTTCAAGACTTTCCCGCTTTTCTAAAACAGAAGGTGGTAATGCAACAAAACGCTCAAGAGCTGCGCGCCGATAAGCATAAAGGCCAATATGATGATAGAGGGGACCATTGCCATGGGGGGCTGTTGCACGGGTAAAATATAATGCCCGAAGCCGTGTAGCTGTAATCGGGGAGCCGACAATTTTGACAACATTCGGATTATGCTTTTCCGCTTCAACCAATATTTCTGCGCCCAATGTTGATATATCAACCTTTTTATTTGCCAGAGGTAAGAGCGCAGCGGCAATTTCATGTGGTGCGATGGTTGGCAAGTCACCTTGAACATTAACAATGACATCAAATTCACCAGCTGGGTCGATATGTTGCAGCGCCTCATAAATGCGATCCGATCCGGATTGGTGATCGCTGCGTGTCATAATTGCTTCAAGCCCGTGGGAGGTGACGGCCGATTTAACATCCTCATGGTCTGTTGCAACAACAACGCGTCCAAGATTTGCCTGTTTTGCTCGTTCGGCAACATGGACAATCATCGGTTTTCCAGCAACGTTAGCCAATGGTTTGCCGGGTAGTCTTGTTGAAGACATCCGTGCTGGTATGAGAATAAGTGTTTTAAAGGCTGCAATAGGCATAATACTTGTCCAGCTTGGTTTTAATGAGTAAATTTATAAATGTTGCTTCTATCATGCAAAAGACATAAATTTCAAAATTATGATGAAAAAATTTAACGGCTGAGTTCTTAATGAAAGTATCGACCGTCAACAACCTTATATGTATTTCTATTGGCTGGCTGATTATTATACTCGGCATAAAATATGCCGGTGATTTTTTGTATAGCAATCCGGCGCCCGAAAAAAATGCCTATGACATTGCAGGCGATGCGCCCGTTTTGGCTAAAAAAATAGAGGTTAAGCAGGCTAACTCTTTGCAAAAGCGTCTGTCGCAGGGCAATATACAAAATGGTCAAAAAGTTTTTGGTCAATGTGCTTTGTGTCATACACCCGTCAAAAATGGTCCTGCCCGAGTTGGCCCACCTTTATGGGAGGTTTTAGGGCGTCCCCTTGCATCAATTCGTGATTTTACCTATTCGCGCGCTATGCGGGCTAAGACCGGTAAGGTTTGGGACTTTGCCAATTTGGATATTTATTTGGCCGCACCACAAAAAATGGTGCCAGGCACTGCCATGTCATTTGGCGGCGTAAAAAACGATCAGGATAGAGCTGATCTGATTTTATATTTACGCAGTCTATCTGATAAACCTTTGGATTTGCCGCAAGACGATACAAAGTAATCATTTATAATCTATAAGGTAATAAATATTTCAGTTCACATATTTTAATAGGCTTGTGATGAAAATTAGGTTTGCTCTTTATCTGTTTCTTGCATTTACAAGTATAGCATATGCTCAACCACAATGGCGCTACGCTTTGTCATTGGGGGTTGAACCAAAATATGGCGCAGATTTTTCACATTATGATTATGTCAATCTCAATGCGCCAAAGGGCGGACAATTCAATGACAGCCGAAATGGCACATTTAACAGTTTTAACCCTTATATTGTGAAAGGAACGCCGGCTGCAGGTTTTTCGCCACGTAGTGGTGGGGAGCAATATGACACATTGATGGTACCTTCCATGGAAGAACCGTCTGTCAACTACCCACTTATTGCGGAAGCTGCCATGTATCCGGACGACTATTCATGGGTGAAATTCCGATTGAACAAAAATGCTGTGTGGCATGATGGGCAACCAATTACGGTTGATGATGTAATTTGGAGCTTTCATGCACTGACAGCCAATTCGCCATTTTTCAATAATTATTATCACTCGGTAGAAAAAGCAGAAAAGACAGCAGAGCGTGAGGTAAAATTTACGTTTAAAAATCCGGGCAATCGCGAATTGCCTTATATTATGGGGCAGATGCCGGTTTTGCCAAAGCATTGGTGGGAGGGAACCGATGCCAATGGGAAAAAAAGGGATATAACAGCGCCAACGCTTGAAGTACCTTTGGGGTCGGGACCATATGAGGTTGAAAGCTTTATAACGGGTAAGTCAATCACTTGGAAACGTGTTAAAAATTACTGGGCGGCAGACCTTCCGGTTAATCGTGGTCGGTTTAACTTCGATAGCGAACACTATAGCTATTTCATGGATCCAAATGCTGAATGGGAAGCATTCAAAAAGGGCAATATTATTGACTTCACTATAGAAAATCGCATTCAGCGGTGGCATGAAAATTATAATTTTCCGGCTGTGAAAAAAGGCGATGTTATTCGTCGCAGCTTTGTTTTTCATGGAATGGGACGTATGCAAGGGCTGTTTATTAATACGCGTCGCCCACAATTTGCCGATGTCCGTGTCCGCAAAGCATTGAATTTGGCATTTGATTTTGAGTCATTGAATAAATCACTCTTTTTCAACGATTATCATCGCATTTCCAGTTATTTTGCTGGGTTAGATCTTGCAGCCACAGGGTTGCCTCAAGGACAAGAACTGGAAATTTTACAAACGGTAAAGGATAAGGTTCCTGAAGAGGTATTCACAACACCATATACCAACCCTGTTTATGACAAACCGAACGCTTCACGTATCTATTTAACACAGGCAATGCAGTTGCTGAATGATGCCGGTTGGCATTTGAAAAATAATAAACTGGTCGACAAGAATGGTCATGTGTTTACTCTGGAAATTATGTTGAGTGATATGGCCTTTGAACGGGCAACTGCACCTTTTATTTCCAATCTGCAACGCTTGGGAATTGATGCAACGATGCGTGTGGTTGATGCCTCGCAATATCAAAACCGCCAAGCCAATTTTGATTTTGATCTTATCGTAAATGCAATCGCACAAAGCGATTCACCAGGTAATGAACAATTGGAATTATGGGGTAGCGCATCAGCCGATAAAGCTGGTAGTTTCAATCTGGCAGGAATTAAAAATCCCGCTATTGATATCCTCATTAATCGCATCATCTATGCGAAAGACCGTGATGAACTTGTTGCAGCAACACGTGCGCTCGATCGTGTGTTGTTGTGGAATTACTATGTTATTCCACAATGGTATGCCGATCATATCAATATTGCCTATTGGAATAAATTTGACATTCCTGAACCGCAACCAGAAGCCACCGGTATCGATATTTATTCTTGGTCAATTAAACCTGATAAGAGAGCGTTGCCTGCCGCCGATTAGATATTTGTAATTTGTTTACTATAAAGGCGCCAAGATAAATACTATCAAGTGGGCATATGAGTATTTGATTCGTATGTGTTTTTGTCAAAAAGGTGAAAGAAACATATGGCGGGCTATATATTGCGGCGTCTGTTGCTGATTATCCCAACCCTAATCGGAATATTGACCGTGACATTTGTCATTGTACAATTCACCCCGGGTGGACCGATTGAAAATATTATTGCCCAATTACAAGGCACGGGTGGTGACGCTATGGGGCGGGTAGCTGGCGGTGGTGGTGATCTTGGCCTCTCATCAGAAGTAACCTTGCAAGGCAGTGACGCAAGTGCGAAATATCGCGGTGCGCGTGGTCTTGATCCTGAATTTATTGCAAAACTGGAAAAACAGTTTGGTTTTGATAAGCCACCAGTTGAACGATATTTCACGATGCTGTGGAATTATATCCGCTTTGACTTTGGCGATTCTTATACGCAAGGACGATCCGTTGTCGATCTGATAAAAAGTGCTTTACCTGTTTCCATCTCATTGGGGCTTTGGCAGCTTTTGATTTCTTACGCAATTTCCATTCCACTCGGAATACGCAAAGCGGTGAAAGACGGATCCAAATTTGACGTCTGGACAAGTGCGGTAATAATTATCGGTTATGCAATTCCTAGTTTTCTGTTTGGTATATTGCTGATGGTGCTGTTTGCTGGCGGCTCATTCTTTGATTGGTTTCCATTAAGCCATCTAACCTCGGAAAATTTCGCTGATTTGTCGCTTGGCGGTAAAATCCTTGATTACTTCCACCATTTGATTTTGCCATTAACCGCAATGGTTATCTCGGCTTTTGCAACAACCACATTATTGACTAAAAATTGTTTTTTGGAAGAAATACGTAAGCAATATGTGGTGACCGCGCGTGCCAAAGGTTTAAGTGAACGGTCTGTGCTTTATGGCCATGTTTTCCGTAATGCCATGCTAGTTGTAATCGCTGGCTTTCCGTCGGCTTTCATCGCATCATTCTTTACAGGCTCACTGTTGATAGAAATGTTGTATTCCTTAAATGGCATGGGGCTTTTAAGCTATACGTCGATTGTAAATAGAGATTATCCGGTTGTTTTTGGTTCGCTCTATATTTTTTCTCTGATTGGTCTGGTCGTTAGTTTGATTTCCGATCTTACCTATATGCTTGTTGATCCGCGCATTGACTTTGAGAAGAGGGATGTATGATGAACGCACTCGCTCAAGATAAAGCCATTGCGAACAAGCCTGCGAAACGGCCATTTTTATCCCCGCTTAATCAACGGCGGTGGAATAATTTCAAAAAAAATAGGCGGGGTTGGTGGTCTTTATGGCTCTTTCTCATTCTTTGCCTTTTCTCATTCAGTGCTAATTTTATTGCAAATGACCGCCCAATTATTGCGTCCTATAAAGGCGAGTTATTATTCCCTGTTTTATTTGATTATCCCGATGCAAAGTTCGGTGGTCTATTGGCTACGGTGGACTTTCGTGAAGATTATATCAAAAAGGAAATAGAACAGCATGGCTGGGCAATATGGCCGCCTGTCCATTATTCATATGACACAACAGTGGGAAATAAACCAGTAGCACTCGCGCCGCCATTCTGGTTGCAGAGCAAAGAGGAACGCTGCAAAAATTATCTTCAAGGCGTTAATGACCCCGAATGCACAATTGGCAATTGGAATTGGCTAGGCACCGATGACCAAACCAGAGATGTCTTTGCACGTGTTCTCTACGGGTTTCGCGTTTCTATCTTATTTACGGTGATTTTGACGGCAGTGTCTTCCATTATCGGCATAGCTGCAGGTGCCGTACAAGGATATTTCGGGGGGTGGGTTGATCTTATTTTTCAACGCGTCATCGAAATATGGTCATCAGTTCCGGCACTTTATCTTATTATTATTATGGCAGCCGTTCTAGCGCAGGGGTTTTGGGTTCTGCTTGGTATCATGCTGTTATTTCAGTGGGTTTCGCTGGTTGGCGTTGTTCGAGCCGAATTTTTGCGTGCGCGGAATTTTGAATATGTCAATGCAGCGCGGGCTTTGGGCGTGTCTAATACAACAATCATGATGCGCCATTTATTGCCAAACGCTATGGTCGCCGCTTTAACATATCTGCCATTTTTGCTAACGGCTGGCATATCAACATTGACTGCATTGGATTATCTTGGTTTTGGATTACCCCCAGGTTCTGCCTCTTTAGGCGAGTTGATGCGCCAAGCTGCAACCAATCTTAACGCACCATGGATTGGTATCACAGGATTTGTCGCAATCGCTGTGATGTTGTCTTTACTTGCTTTTATTGGTGAAGCCGCGCGTGATGCCTTTGACCCGAGGAAGACATTCCAATGAGTTCTCTACTAAATGTTCGCGATCTTTCGGTTATGTTTCGCCAAGATGGCAAAGAAACATTGGCTGTAAAGCATATTTCATTTGATATAGGCGTTGGTGAAACATTGGCACTGGTCGGCGAGTCTGGCTCTGGTAAATCTGTCACGGCATTATCAATTCTCAAATTGCTATCTTATCCGATGGCAAGTCACCCTTCAGGTGAAATTTTATTTGATAATAAAGATCTCATGAAGCTTGATGAGAACGGTTTACGCAAAGTTCGTGGCAAAGACATTGCCATGATTTTTCAAGAGCCGATGACCTCACTTAATCCATTACATACGGTTGAACGCCAAGTCGGCGAAATTATGAAAATTCACCAAGGTATGTCTGATAAGGATGCAAGAGAGCATACTATTGAATTATTAACGCAAGTTGGCATTAGAGAGCCGGAAAAACGTCTTTCATCTTTTCCTCACCAGTTGTCCGGAGGACAAAGGCAACGTGTGATGATTGCTATGGCGCTTGCCAATAACCCTAAATTATTGATTGCAGATGAGCCAACAACCGCTTTGGATGTTACAGTTCAAGCACAGATTTTGGAGCTTTTGGAAAAGCTTAAAGCTGAACGGGCAATGTCCATGTTATTTATTACGCATAATCTTGGCATTGTCAGAAAGATTGCTGACAGGGTCTGCGTTATGACCGGCGGCGAAATTGTAGAATGCGGAAAAACAGCCGATATTTTCAATAATCCGCAGCATGACTATACCAAAAAACTTCTTGCCGCAGAACCGAAAGGCAATCCACCCAAAGCCAATGCCAATGCACCAATTGTGATGCAGGGTGATAAGGTGAAAGTGTGGTTTCCGGTTAAAAAAGGCTTTTTGCGCCGCACTGTCGACCACATTAAAGCGGTTAATGATATTGATGTTACAGTCCGTGCCGGTCAGACGTTAGGTGTCGTGGGCGAATCCGGTTCAGGTAAAACAACCCTTGGGCTTGCACTTACGCGCATGATTTCGTCTCAAGGGCGCATACGTTTCGATGGGCAGGATATCGAGCATTTTTCTTTTAAACAGATGCGTCCATTGCGCAGACACATTCAAGTTGTTTTTCAAGATCCTTTCGGTTCGTTGTCGCCAAGAATGTCTGTTGCAGAAATCATCGCAGAAGGGCTTTTAATACATGAAAAAAGCCTGAGTTATGAAGAACGGGACGCGAGAGTTGTTGAGGCTTTGCGTGAGGTCGATCTTGATCCTGAAACAAGATATCGTTATCCGCACGAATTTTCAGGCGGACAACGCCAACGTATAGCTATTGCACGTGCCATGGTGTTGAATCCGCGTTTTGTTATGCTGGATGAGCCAACCTCGGCATTGGATATGAGTGTTCAAGCTCAGGTTGTTGAGCTTTTAAGGAACTTGCAACAAAAACATAACCTTGCCTATATGTTTATTAGCCATGATTTAAAGGTGGTTAAAGCGCTTGCCAATGACGTTATTGTTATGCGCAATGGGCAAATGGTTGAACATGGTACGGCAGAAGAGATTTTTTCAACGCCCAAAACAGATTACACAAAGACATTGTTGAAGGCTGCATTTGATATGAGTGCATAAGAGCCTCAACAGCCGATTGCACTGCCATTGCAAAAATAAAATTTGCTGAGAGATGACCGTTAAATTTTCCTTTTGGCTTATCAAATAGAAAAATAAACGTGAAATCGAATATAAGCGCAAAATCATACGCATCTTGAATTATTCGCCCAATGCATCAGCTTAATAACAAGCACGTCAGCTTAATAAGTTGAAGTACGGCGAATAGGAGAAATGCAATGCGTGATCGTAAAAAAAGCTCGATAAAATCGATAGATAAAGAAAATAATAACAGCCATTATCAAGCCATGCCGGGGCAAAATGCATATAAAACCAATGAAACCATTCTCGATGGAGGAAATATTGAAGATTACAATGGTCCACTGTCGGAAACAGACAGCCCAGTGTTGGAAAAGAATATTGCTGATGACAATCTTTCACATAGCAATAAGGAACGCCGACACTAGGCGTGAGCTTTATTAAACCCGATTAAGCAAGGGTTTTATTAACCCCAACTAAGCGAGAGGTTTATTAAAACCGATTATTTTTGAGCGGCTGTATTTTTTGTGCGCTTTTTGTATCGAATGGTTTCAAACCGGCAGGAAAGCCCATCATATAACAACAAACGCCCGATGAGAGGTTCCCCTATGCCAGTGAGTACCTTAATGGCTTCCATGGCTTGCAGTGAACCAATTATGCCCGGTAACGCACCAATAACACCAACTTCTGCACAGGTTGGAACAACACCGGCAGGGGGTGGTGCAGGGAAGAGATCCCGATAGGATGGTGTCTCATCATTCAAATAGGGCATAAGCACCGTTAAAGACCCATCAAATCGGCCGATAGCGCCGCTTACAAGTGGTTTTTGCAGAAGCTCACACAAATCAGCAAGCAGATAACGTGTTGTAAAATTATCTGACCCGTCAACCACAAGGTCATAGTTAGCAATAACATCCCTTGCATTTGTCTCATTCAACCGGAAGAAATGTTTTTCAATATTCACGTGGGGGTTGATTGCTTTTAATTGTTCGGCAGCACTGTCAATCTTTGGCTTTCCAACGGCATTGGTTGAATGTATGACTTGCCGTTGTAGGTTAGAAAGCGATACGACATCGTCATCAACAATACCGAGAGTACCAACGCCTGCAGCCGCCAGATAGGTAAGCACAGGCGCACCAAGCCCACCGGCACCCACCACAAGTACGCGCGCCATTTTCAGCTTTTGCTGCCCCGCGCCACCTATTTCTGGTAAAATGATGTGGCGCGCATAGCGCTCAATTTCTTCTTTACTTAATTTTGTTTCTGCCGCTTGCGTCATGCTCAAACCCTTGTCATAGTCACACTACATTTAATAGTGTGTTGGACAAATGACTAGTCCAGTTTGATGTTTGAGGCAAATCTTATGAAAATAGCCATTCAGATGGATCATATTTCAACCATACATATCCACGGTGATACCACATTTGCGCTTGCTTTAGAGGCACAAAAACGTGGACATCAATTATTCCATTATACGCCGGACCGATTATCAATGCGTAATGGCGAGGTAACTGCACGTGTGGAAGATTTGACGGTGCGTGATGAGGAAGGCAATCATTTTTCATTGGGACAGGCACACCGTGTAGCTTTAAAAACGATGGATGTGGTCCTTCTTCGGCAAGATCCGCCATTTGATATGAATTACATTACCACAACGCATTTGCTGGAGCGTATTCATCCCGATACATTAGTGGTGAATGACCCTATGTGGGTGCGCAATAGTCCTGAAAAAATCTTTGTTACCGAATTTCCGGATTTAATGCCGGAAACGCTGATTACCCGTGATATTGAAGAAGTAAATGCCTTTCGCGCAGAGTTTGGCGATATCATCATAAAGCCACTTTACGGCAATGGTGGCGCAGGTGTTTTTCATCTCAAAAAAGATGATCGTAACCTTACATCATTGATAGAAATGTTTGATATTCTTTATCCAGAACCATTTGTTGTGCAGCGTTATCTTGACGATGTCAGAAAAGGGGACAAACGGATTATATTGATTGATGGGGAAGCCGTTGGCGCAATCAATCGTGTACCAGCCGAAACAGATGCGCGATCCAATATGCATGTTGGGGGACGAGCAGAAAAAACTGAATTGACCAAACGCGATCATGAAATTTGTGAGCGCATTGGACCATCGTTAAAAGAGCGTGGCTTCATGCTGGTGGGAATTGATGTTATTGGCCAATACATGACAGAAATCAATGTAACTTCGCCAACTGGCATACGTGAACTTAAGCGCTTTGGTGGTGCAGATGCTGCAAGCTTGTTCTGGGATAAGGTTGAAGCAAAAAGAAAGCGTTGAAATCGTTAATCAATGATAGGAAAAAATGTTCTTAGATTGTAAGACGGTTACCAAAAAGCTTAGACGTGTTGTTGATGATGGTGACAATATTTTGTTAGGTTTATTGTAGGAAAATAGGATTAGGTTTTAAGGGGCTAGGAGATGGATAGACTGCTTTCAGTTATTGCGGGAATTTTATCTGCAGCGTTGCTCCTTACAGGCACGGCTACAGCGCGCGATTTTATTCAGGTCTCAGGGTCTTCCACCGTATTACCTTATGCAAAAATTGTCGCTGAAACTTTTGGCGAAATATTCTCTGATTATAAAATACCGGTCATTGAGTCAGGTGGTTCTGGTGCCGGTATTAAAGAATTTTGTCGCGGCGTTGGGGAAAATACGATTGATATTGCCAATTCATCCCGCCCCATGAAAAAAACAGAATTACAAGCGTGTTTTGATGCTGGCGTCAAAGATGTGCAGGAAGTGCGCATTGGTTATGATGGTATTGTTTTTGCCACAGACATTAAAGGGCCAGACTGGAAACTGGCACCGATGGATGTTTACAAGGCTTTAGCGGCGCAAATTGTCGTTAATGGTAAGTTGCAACCCAATAAAGTCTCAAAATGGAAGGACGTTAATAGCAATCTGCCAGATTGGGAAATTGCCGCTTATATCCCCGGTGAAAAGCATGGCACGCGGGAAGTGTTTGAAGAAAAGCTAATGATGGATGGCTGTGTGGCAAGTGGAGCCGTTGATGCCATGAAGTCAGCTGGTATGGACGAAAAAGCGGTAAATGCTGCCTGTATTGCAATTCGTAAAGATGGTAGAGCTGTTGATATTGACGGGGATTACTCTGAAACACTGGCACGTGTTATGTCCAACAAAACCGGCATTGGTGTTTTTGGTTTAGCTTTTTATGAAAACAATGCGGATAAATTGAAAGCTGCCACCGTTAATGATGTTATGCCAAGTGTTGAAACAATTTCCGGTGGTCAATATCCGGTTTCTCGCCCACTATTTTTCTATGTTAAAAAAGCCCATTTGGGTGTTATTCCGGGCATGAAAGATTATATCGAGTTTTTCTTGTCTGACCAGATGATCGGACCCGATGGCCCCCTTGCAGATTATGGCTTAATTGCCGCTCCCGATAAAGAAAGAGAAGCACAAAGAAAAGCATTTGAAGACGGCATAGTCATGTCCTTGAAACAATGAAATTGATATAACGCGGGGTTATAGCCCGCGTTGTTTTTATCTTAAAACCGGAAAACAAAATGTCCGCATCTATTATAGTATTGGTTGTATTGGCCGTTGGGGTTGTTGGGTTTGGTCTGAGTTATGCACGTGCTTGCTCCATAGAGCGGCAAGGAAAAAAAATGCATTCCCGGCCTTATTATTATGGTTGGTGGACGTTTTTAATCACGGTTATCCCTTCAATCTTGATGTTAATTTTGTGGGATACCGGTAGCGCTATTTATCTGGAACAAAGAGCCTCCCAGCAATTGACAGATAATATAGCAAGTGGAAAAGCTCTCAATCATAGTTTGGCATTAAGCACGATTGATAGTCTTACCCATGCTTTTTCTGTGTCTCAAACAGATATCGAGACGTTTGAAGGAAAAGCAATTTCATACAATGCCTTGCGCGATCAAATGGCAAAAGAAGCAATTATTTTGCCAAGTGAAGGTGATGACAGTTTTGTTCCAATTGCCATTCGATGGTTTAAAAGTAGCCAAGTGGCCAATTTGTGGGGAAATGTGATTGCCGGTATAATTGCGATAATTGGCTTTGTCTGTGGTTTGGCACAGATTGCCGAGCGCAAACGGGCGCGTAATAAAGTTGAAAAGGCCATACTTCTTGCGCTTGTTATTGCGTCGACAGTCGCTATTCTGGCGACTATCGGCATATTCTTTTCAATGCTTTTCCAGACAATCAGCTTTTTTCACGATGTACCATTATCGAATTTCTTTTTTGGCACCGTATGGGATCCACGCTTTACAGCGACAGGGGCAACAGGCACAGTTGGTCAATTTGGTTTGCTGCCCTTGCTAACGGGTACCCTATACATTGCCTTTGTCGCAATGTTGTTTGCAGTTCCTGTAGGGCTTTTTGCTGCAATCTATATGTCTGAATATGCCTCTCGCCGGTTGCGGTCGATTGTCAAACCATTATTGGAAGTATTGGCAGGTATTCCAACAATCGTTTATGGCTTTTTTGCCTTGATGACTGTGGGTCCATTTTTACGTGATATATCAATTTCCATCGCTGGCGGGCAAGGCTTTATCATGTCACAAAGTGTTCTGACAGCAGGCTTTGTCATGGGGATTATGCTGATCCCATTTGTATCATCGCTTTCAGATGACATTATTACCGCAGTTCCGCAATCATTGCGTGATGGCTCTTATGGGCTTGGCGCAACACAATCAGAAACAGTAAAAAAGGTTATTCTTCCCGCGGCACTTCCCGGCATTGTCGGGGCAATTCTATTAACGGCATCACGTGCAATCGGTGAAACAATGATTGTTGTTTTGGCTGCTGGTGTTGCCGCCAATCTTACGCTCAATCCATTCCAATCAATGACAACCATTACGGTAAAAATTGTCAATCAGCTTACGGGGGACTTAGAGTTCAATTCCCCACAAACATTGGTTGCTTTTGCTTTGGGAATGACCTTGTTTGTTTTAACACTTTTGATGAATGTTTTTGCACTGTATATCGTGCGTAAATATAGGGAGCAGTATGAATGAGTGAAACTGTTCAGATGCAGCACCGCGATATCGGTTTAAAACGACGTTATAGGGCTGAAAAGCGATTTCGCGCCTATGGTATTGTTGCCATAGCAATCGGGCTATTCTTCCTTGTTTTTTTATTATGGTCTATCATTGCACAAGGCTATAGTGCCTTTCAACAAACCTCGATGACCATTCCAGTTCACCTTGATGAAACCGTTATTGATCCAAAAGGCGAGCGTGCAACAAATCCAAAAGTTTTGATCGTTGCGGATTATCCGCTTCTGGTGCGTAATGCATTGGCTGAAAAATTGGGTGTCGATAAAAATAATCATGCAGCGATGCGCGAAGTAGGCCGCATGGTTTCAGGAAGTGTCCGTGTGGAAGTTCGACGTCTTCTTGATAAGCACCCTGAATTTATGGGTACAACCCAAAACATTACTATTCTTGCCGCTGCTGATATTGACTCTGCTTTTAAAGGGCAAATTGACCTGAATGTGCCGGAGCAGAACAGAAAAGTTTCCAATCGCCAGATAGAGTGGATGAAAAAACTGGCAGATGAAGGCATACTCTTTAAGGCTTTCAATACTGGACTTTTCACATATGGAGCGTCAAGCCGTCCAGAAACATCGGGTCTTGGTGTCGCTATTATCGGTTCGGCCTATATGATGGCGATAGTTTTGATATTGTCTTTGCCGATTGGCGTTGCAACGGCCATTTATCTTGAAGAATATGCGCGAAGAAATAAATTTACCGATTTGATTGAAGTGAATATCAATAATCTAGCTGCTGTGCCTTCCATTGTGTTCGGCTTGTTGGGATTATCCATTTTTATCAATTTCCTGCATTTACCACGCGCGTCATCAATAGTCGGTGGCTTGGTGTTAACGCTCATGACATTGCCAACAATTATTATTGCAACGCGGGCTGCGTTGCGCGCTGTTCCGCCATCGATCAGAAGTGCTGCATTGGGACTTGGGGCATCAAAAACACAAACTGTTTTCGGTCACGTTCTACCACTTGCTCTTCCTGGAATTCTTACAGGAACAATTTTGGGATTGGCTCGTGCATTAGGGGAAACAGCACCGCTTTTATTGATTGGTATGGTCGCTTTTGTTGCAAATTATCCGACAACACCAGCAGATCCGGCAACGGCACTACCCGTTCAAGTGTTTATGTGGGCAAATGAGCCTGAACGCGCATTTAATGAACGTACATTTGGTGCCATTATCGTATTAATGGCGTTTTTGGCTGTTATGAATATTATTGCTGTAATTTTACGTCGTAAGTTTGAACGTCGATGGTAAGGTGTTTACAGTTTGTTTTCTAAAATCCAGAGCCTCAAGAAAATAGGATTTATTGAATAATGAAAATCAAGATGCGTGGACAAGATGTCAAAGTGTTTTATGGAGCAAAAGAGGCTCTACATGGAGTAAGTCTTGATATTCCTGAACATCAGGTAACAGCCTTGATTGGTCCTTCAGGCTGCGGAAAATCAACTTTTTTACGATGCCTCAATAGGATGAATGATACAATTGAAGGTGCCAAGGTTACTGGTCTTATCACTCTTGATGGGCAGGATATTTATGACCCAAAGATTGATGTCGTGGAATTGCGCGCCCGTGTAGGAATGGTGTTTCAAAAACCTAATCCTTTTCCAAAGTCAATCTATGAAAATGTGGCATATGGTCCACGCATTCATGGGCTTGCAAAATCACGTAAAGAGCTTGATGAAATTGTTGAGCAAAGCCTTATTAAAGCAAGTTTATTTGATGATGTTAAAGACCGCCTTCATGATGCAGGAACAGGCCTTTCAGGTGGGCAGCAACAACGTTTATGCATAGCACGAGCCATTGCCGTCAGCCCTGAAGTTATCTTGATGGACGAGCCTTGTTCTGCGCTTGATCCAATTGCTACTGCCAGAATTGAAGAGCTTATTGATGATTTACGTGAAAATTTCACAATAGTTATTGTTACGCACTCAATGCAACAAGCAGCGCGCGTTTCACAATTTACCGCAATGTTTCACCTTGGGGAGCTTGTTGAGGTGGGGGAAACTGAAACGATGTTTACCTCGCCGAAGGAACAACGGACTCAAGATTATATCACTGGTCGTTTCGGCTAATAACCTCAAGGAGCATGATAATGCCAATTAATCATACTGTACGTTCATTTGATGATGAATTGCGCTATCTTGAAGACAAGATAGCAGAAATGGGTAGCCATGCCGAGCAAATGATTGAACAATCAGTCAGTGCCATTGTTCATAATGATTTGGATTTGGCAAAGCGGGTTATCGCCGATGACATCTTTCTTGATGAAACAGAACGGGAAATAGACGAAAAAGCCGTGGCCATTATCGCAAAGCGTCAGCCAATGGCTGTTGATCTGCGTGAAATCATCGGGACAATGCGGATCTCGGCAGACCTCGAGCGTGTGGGCGATATGGGTAAGAATATCGGCAAAAGAGCGCGTGCTATATCTGAAACTAGACAACCAGCAACATTCTATCATGGGCTTGAAGCATTTGCGACATTAACCTTGAACCAGTTGAGAGAAGTGCTGAAAGCTTATGCCAGTCGTTCCCTTGAAGCAATTGATGCTGTACGTGACAGGGACGACGAGATTGATGCTATGTATACCTCTCTTTTCAGAGAATTATTGACATATATGATGGAAGATCCGCGTAATATTACGCCATGCACGCATTTGTTGTTTTGCGCAAAAAATATCGAGCGTATTGGTGACCATGCCACCAATATCGCTGAAACACTGCATTATATTATTACCGGCACTTATATTGCGACAGAACGTCCGCGTGACGACCTTACTTATAAAGTTGGTGTTGCCGCAAAAACAGAAAAATAACGCGAATATCTGTCATTTGACACGGTAATGTGAGGCGACACATATATTCTGTAAACATGGTATTCCGTTATTCTGTAGATATGGAATACCATAAACAAGGTGTTTATTGTGGCCTTGCAATTTTTCACTGCCGATTAAACGCAATTGTATCTGTCTAAAATTGTAAGCAGCCAATGGTATAGCATGACGGTCTTATGTCATTGTTGTTTAGTATTTGTTTACCGTAAATCCATTTCTTTTATGGTTTGAAGTGGCGATCATTTTCCACAAAACAGCCATTTCAAAAAATATAACAACGATAAACAAAAAAAGATATTTCAAATCAATTAGTTATGCCGAGTTAATATTTTTTAAAATTTTTATAGGCATAGTCTGCGCTGAAGGATGGCTTTCCGAGCGATGATGACGGGTTTTCTCGCTACGGATTGCCTTTATTTTGCCTTCATTTGCTTGTGTGTTTAGGCACATGAGAGAAATAACGAAGCGATAGAGTTGGTAGTGCGTAAAATGATTAAACTTCGTTGGGCGAGTATAGCAGCAATCATGCTTGCACCATTGGTTATGACCGGTTGTGCATCGAACCATTTAGGCTTTGGTGGCAAGAAAAAAAGCACAACTGTTGCTTATCCTATGAGCGAGCGCACTTGTTTGATGCGTGCCATGTACTTTGAATCAAACCGTTCCAGTCGTGATGGTATGATTGCAGTTGGTACAGTGGTTATGAATCGCGTCAACTCTACAGCCTATCCGAAGACAATTTGTGGTGTCGTGGGACAACCCAATCAATTTGCACCTGGTGTATTGACAAAACCTATGGACGAACCATCTTCCGTTGCCAGCGTTAGTGAAGCGGCTGATGCGGTGTTGCGCGGTGAACGCGACAAAAAAAGCAAAAATGCTATGTTCTTTCATACAGCTGGTTTAACATTTCCTTATCGCAATATTCATTATGTTCAAGTTGCTGGCGGCAATGCATTTTATGAAAAACGCGGACGCGATGGCCAGTTGCAGGTTCCAACCAATGATGCACCTTATGATGTTGCTTTCGCTTTTGCTCAAGAGCGTAGTGGTAACGTGCCGCAGTTTACCACACCAGGACGTACCCAACCCGTTGTAGCAGCACCTAAAGCCGCACCAGAACAACCAGCACCTGTTATGGTTGCGCAAGCTGGTCCTATCCCTGTGCAAAACAGAGCCGAGCCAGTTCACGTAAAACCTGCTCAGGAAAAATATGTGCATCATGAGGAAATGATTATACCATTCCAAACGGCGCCAACTCCACCTCCGCCATCGCATCATGTCGTTGCTGAAGCAGACCGCAGCAAGTCAAAGTCATCGCGTGTTGCCATTGACAAAACACAAACAGGATCAATTTCTGTTGGCTATCCTATTCCATCAAAACAGAAAATAGACGAAGTTGGAGCTATCTTGAAGCAACAGGGCAAATCTAAAAAGAAATAATTCCTGTTAGTTTGAGGTACGAATTATTCATCTATATGAATATATGAGTTCTGATAAATAAATTGCTATTTTCTTTGTGTGGTTTTTCAAATAAACCAATTAAAAATAATTATATATTGATTTATATGCAGCAATCGGAATTATTGCTTGTATAAATACTTGTAGTTTTGTGTGTATTTAATTTTAAATATTAAAATTTTTACTTGTATTTAAAACCAATAAATGCATTTTTTCTAAAGAATACATAGCTTGTTAAGCAGTTCCGCCACCAAGCAGTTCCGCCACCAAGCAGTTCCGCCACCAAGCAGTTCCGCCACCAAGCAGT
>CAMLCZ010000016.1 GCA_946478665.1 uncultured Bartonella sp.
ACCGAGACCGAGACCGAGACCGAGACCGAGACCGAGACCGAGACCGAGACCGAGAAAAGTAAAGCTGTTTTCGCTCTATTGTAAAGTCCAATATGTAAAAGATCGGCCAATTAAAGCCGATCACTGTGTGTAAAATAATGCTTTGTAGCCTTACTCGGAACAAGGAAACCAATTGGAAAATTGGCAATCCCGAAACTTCATAAGAATTTAAAATTATTATCCAGCCAATGCCATTTGCCAGAATTCAATTTCAAGACGTGTTGCCGTTGTAAAAATATCGGCCAATCTTTCAAACCGCGCTGCACTGTCATCTTCTCCGCCCAATCTGTTTAGCATATGGATGGATGCTTGCACGCCTTGATAATATTCTTCACTCTCGTAGTTCTTTATCCATTCGGCATAGGGATTACCGTCAAATACGGTATTTTTCGACGAGGCCAGCCGCATTCCTATTTCTGCATAACCGGCAACACAAGGCATGAGTGCAGCCATAAGATCCAACCTTTCGCCGATCTGCCCTATATCCAGAACAAACCTTGTATAGGCTATCGTTTGTGTTGCTTCTATTTCGTTTTCCAAATCTTTTTCAGATATGCCCCATTTTGCGCAATAGCCAACGTGCAGCGGCATTTCTTCGGTGATACTTTTCAAACCAGCAAGCGCGTCCTTTATATCGTTAAGGCGCACTGATTTAGCCGCGAGCAAAGCATAAGCGCGTGAAAAATGAATGAGAAACAAATAGTCTTGCGTGAGAAACCGTTTGAAGCACACTTCTGGTAAAGTTCCATTTGCCAGTTGCTCTAAAAATGGATGATGTGTGTAATTAACCCAGGTCGCACCAGCGTGTTTACGCAATTTACCGAATAATCCACTTTCAAAAATTGATTGCATACCCACTCCTCAACAGTTGTGACGGCCAATGGCAACCAATATGTTTTATAATTCATACTGTGTAAATACTGTCGATCAACCACAGCAAGATCGGTCAGAATTATCCGACTGTTAGATTTGTCTGAAAATTAGGTTTCATCATGTGCCACCACTTAAAATGGCAATGCGGCAAGCAATAATCATGGAACCGATCTACAAATCATGAATATAGGGACTACCACAAGTAACGCTTAGCCAAATGCGTGATTGTCCATGCAAAAGACACAATAATCAGTTGTAGAGTGGCGACCAATCATAGAGTGGCTTAATCTGGTCATAGCTAACCACTGATATTTTTGCGATATATTTTTGGAACTTTGTACGATTTCAATCGTTTGATGTGTGCCAAGCCCGGAACTGCTTGGCAAACTGGGGACCTGGTATTATGCCCCCGCTTGATTTACCGGGTACCCCTTTTTTATTTTCAGACACGCATCAACCAACAACAATCGGTGTGCCAATAGGAACGCGATTATAAAGATCGATGATATCCTGATTCATCAAACGGATACATCCAGAAGACATTGACTGTCCGATAGACCACCATTCTGGTGAACCATGAATACGATAACCAGTGTCGCGACCATTCTGGAAAATATACATGGCACGCGCGCCAAGCGGATTCATCGGACCAGGATCCATACCATTACGATATTGAACAAGCTCTGGCTTACGCTTAATCATTTCTGCAGGTGGTGTCCAACGTGGCCATTCGCGTTTGAACTGGACATTTGCACGCCCTGACCATTCAAAGCCGGCTGCACCAATACCGACACCATAACGCAGCGCATCGCCGTCTGGTTGAATGAAATATAAAAAGTGTTCTTTTAAGCTAACGACAATTGTTCCCGGTCTTTCACCTGTTGGATTTGGTACAATTTGCCGCCAAAACTGTTTTGGAACCTTATTGTAAGGAATCGCAGCCAATGTATAAGGACCTTCATGAACCGCAGCATACATTTTATCTGGCGCTGTAAAGCCCTTATCAATGCCGATAGGGGGACGCATAACACCACCACTCATACCGCCAAATCCCATACCAACGCCGGAACAACCGCCTAAAGTGCCCAAAGCCATCGTGCCAGAGCCTAATAAAAATGCACGACGGGAACATTTAATATCGGAAGTTGTCATAAAACACCTAAAGTCGCTGTCAGTTATTGTCTTGCCTTAGATCATGCATGACGACGGTTGCAGAAATGTTAATTTCATGCCGATTATCATCGACATATTATATTCAACATCGCTTTAAGCCGTTTTATCAATAGGTGTCATTGGTGCGATGCTGTGAGCATTTCATAAAGTTCATACGGCGGCCATTATCTTCAAGGCATAAAAGCTTGTTTCAAAACGTTTAATGAACTGTGTAAGAAATGTATATTTGGCGGTATTTTTGATTTTCAACAATGACCTCAACAACATATGTCGCTTCAATTTCACATAATCAAATATTGGTGATCTTTGGAGTATTTTTCGCCCAAAAAAGCAAAATGGATTTTTGCGTTTTATCCTATGCGGCCAATACAAAAACAGTGCCATATGTTTGGGTCAGAGATATTGTTTTATCCCTCAACATCCATAAGCTTTGCTATTTATCCATAATAGCGATTTTTAAATTTCAATTTTGGCTTGAGAATTAAATGCAGATAAAGAATTAAAGCCAGATATAGAAAAGCCTCCTTTTTGAGGAGGCTTTCTTTAAGAACAACAAAGATTAGTAAAACCAGAAATCTTTATTTCATGATGCTTTTGATAGGGTTTTAAGCTTTAGCGAGATATTCCTCGACAATAGCGCCCCATAAACTTGCGCCAATAGCAATGCCATTGTCATTGAAGTTATAATGCGGATTGTGCAAACCAGCGCTATCACCATTACCCATAATGATATAAGCACCCGGAACCTTTTCTAACATATATGAAAAATCTTCACTTGGTGTCAGAGGCTCGGCATTTTCAACAACATTGCCTTCGCCGACAATTTTTTTGGCAACACCAACAGCAAAATCAATTGCTGTCGCATCATTAACCGTTACAGGGTATCCAAGTTCATAATTGATAATGGCTTCCGCACCATAACTTTCTGCTTGTGCCTTTACCAATTTGCAGATGCGTTCTTCAAGCAGCTTGCGCACTTCGGCCGAGAAAGACCGGATCGTTACTTCCATCTTCACTTCATCTGGAATAACATTCGACACAGCGCCGCCTTTAAACATTCCAACAGTTATAAGGGCTGCTTCCAATGGTGGTACATTACGCGATACAATTGTTTGCAAGGCCATAACAATTGATGAGGCTGCCACGATAGGATCAATTGTTGTTTCCGGACGAGCACCATGACCACCTTTACCACGAACAGTGATATAGGCCGTATCGACCGAAGCCATCATAGGCCCCTTGGTAAAGCGGAATGTTCCTGAAGGAAAGCCCGGCCAATTGTGCAAACCGTAAATCCTGTCACATGGGAATTTTTCAAACAGACCATCGTCGATCATTTCCTTACCGCCAGCAAGACTTTCTTCAGCTGGCTGAAAAATAACACGAACAGTACCATCAAAATTCTTGGTTTCGGCCAGATAACGCGCTGCTGTTAGCAATGTGGTTGTGTGCCCATCATGACCGCAAGCATGCATAATACCAGCATTTTTACTCGAATAAGGCAAATTCGTTTGCTCTTCTATCGGAAGAGCGTCCATATCGGCCCGAATACCGATTACCTTTGTGCCATTACCGACCTTTAATGTGCCAACAATACCAGTTTTACCGACACCACGTGCAACGTCAAAGCCCCAACTTTCAAGTAGGCTTGCAACTTTATCGCCGGTTTTATGCTCATTAAAGCCCAATTCAGGGTTTTCATGAATTTGGTGGCGGATAGCCACCATTTCATCAATCGTTTTATCAATATGCTCGCGAATATGTTTCATAAATCCAAGTCCTATATCCTACATTCTTCGAGAATGTAGCCTTCAAAAGTCATTTCAAATATGTTTCAGCCAATGAAACCCAATAACAACCACCAAGAGGCAGCAACTCATCGTTGAAATTATAATTGGGACTATGCAAAGGCGCACTCTCACCATTTCCAATGACAACATAGGACCCTGGCACTTTTTCCAACATAAAGGCAAAATCTTCACTGCCTGATGGTTTTGTCATATTGTCATCAACATTGGTGGAACCAAAAACTTTTGCCGCAACATCAACAGCAAATGCCGTTTCTGCTTCATGGTTGACCAGCACTGGATAGGAACGCTGATAATCAACTTCAGCCGTTGCGCCAAAACTTTCAGCCTGTAACTTTGCCAGACTTTCTATCCGCGATTGCAGCAAATCTCTTACGTCTGGATTAAAGCAACGGACGGTGAGCAACATTTCCGCACTATCGGGAATAACATTGGCTGCAAACCCTGCATGGAAGCTACCAACGGTTACAACAGCCGTTTCAAGCGGTGGCACGTTTCGCGAGACAACCGTTTGCAGGCTTGAAATGATCGCAGCACTTGCCGCTATCGGATCAATTGCCTTATCCGGAACAGCACCATGACCGCCCTTACCAATCACCTTGATCTTGACCGTATCGCTTGAAGGCATGAAAGCCCCTGTATTAACGGATATTTTGCCGGTTGGAGAGCCTGGCCAGTTGTGCATACCAAAAACGGCATCACATGGGAATTTTTCAAAAAGACCATCATCAATCATTGCTTTTGCACCAGCAAAACCTTCTTCTGCCGGTTGAAAAATGAGATTGAGAGTGCCATTGAAATTCTTTGTTTCGGCAAAATAGCGAGCGGCTGTTAACAACATGGTTGTGTGACCATCATGTCCACAAGCGTGCATTTTGCCTTCATGACAACTCGAATATTCAAGATTTGTCATTTCTGTAATCGGTAAAGCATCAAAATCAGCACGCAAACCAATGGATTTTTTGCCATCGCCAACTTTCAAGCGTCCAACAACGCCGGTTTTACCAATGCCTGTTGTAACTTCATAACCCCATTTTTTCAAAAGGTCGGCAATAACTTTTGCCGTTCTATGCTCTTCATAAGCTATCTCGGGATGTGCGTGCAAATCGTGGCGCACTGCTTCCATTTCTGGCACATAGGCTGCCATGGTTTGAAGAATTTTTTTTGCTTCTTGCGAAAGGTGTTCATTACTCATCCGAATTCCCCTATTTTCTGTAATTAATTTTCATGGCGCTGTTCGTCGAAAGCCAGATATGCCGCCACACCAAAGACGATAGCGACACCAAGATACCAAAATGGCGCCATAATATTGCGGTCGGATATTTTAAGAAGGAATGTTACAATCATTTGTGCTGTACCGCCAAAAATTGAAACACCAAATGCATAAATAACCGCCGTTGCTGTTGCGCGAATTCTTTTCTCAAATGCTTCCATAATGAAAAGAACCGATAAGGTTAGCATAATTCCCATGCAAATCACTGAAACGGTGTAAAAAGCTAGGAAAACATGCATATTTTGTACAAAATGGAATGCAAAATAGGATGAAATAAAGGTGACGACCAGAACTGTAATAGCTGCGCCTTTACGCCGTTCCAACCGATCGCAAAAAAAGCCTGCAAAAATAGTCACAACGATAACAATGACACTTGCGTAACTTGATACTAGGAACGATTCCGAGCTTCCGATTTCCGTTACTGTTTTCAAGTAGTTTGGCATAAAGAATACCAAAATATACATCATGACAGTTGTTGGGAAAACCACAAGAATACCGATGATCGTCTGTTTCGTATGCTGGCTGATAAGCTCTTTAAACGGATGTTTTTCGTGTGCTTCAACAGCTGGTGCCTGATATGTTTCCTTGATATGAGCACGGATATAAAGCCCAACAGGAATAATAAGGAGTGAAAAGATAAATGGTACGCGCCAACCCCAGCTTTCCATGGCTTCGGGGGAAAGACAAGCCATTAATAAGGCGGCAAGCAGTGAACCGGTTAAAGTACTTAAACCTTGCCCGAAAAACTGCCAGCTAACGAAAAATCCACGCGTGTTACGCTCGGCCGATTCCATAAGAAGCGTTGTAGCCGCGCCAACTTCTCCACCGGCTGAAAACCCTTGGAAGAGACGTCCCATAACAATCATCAGTGGCGCAAAAACACCAATTGCCTCATAAGGTGGTGCAAATCCTATCAAGGCACTACCAATGGCCATTAATATAATTGTCAGCAACATTGCGGCTTTACGCCCATGACGGTCGGCATAGGCACCAATAATAATACTGCCTAATGGACGCATAACAAAGCCTACACCAAAAACTGATACCGATATCAGCAATGAAATCAGCTTATCTTCAGAATTAAAAAAGACATGACCGATAATCGCGGCAAAAAAACTATAAACCGTAAAATCGAACATTTCGAGAAAATTGCCGACACCAGCGCCGACAATCAATTTCGTTTTTTCGCCAGCCGTTTTGAGGCTCATATGATCCTCATCAACGTCCATCTGTTCCGCTTGTTGCGCCATAATGCTGTCCCTCTGTATTATTTATTTTTTTAAATGATATTTAATTTCTTCAAAAAGTTCTAACATATTTTTTCTGCAGGTGGGCAAAACAATAATAATATTTATTTCTTTTATTTTCCTCTGAAGTAGATAATATTTCTTCGCAACCAAAAATGAAGGAATAAACCTATGCAATCGCTCAAGGATCCTGTCTTACTTGCCCAAGCCCTGATCCGTTGTCCATCTGTTACGCCGCATGAAAATGGCGTCTTAACGCAAGTTCAAACATGGGCAAAAAGCCTTGGTTTTTCTGTTGAACGACCCATTTTTACAGATAAAAACACACCTGATATTGAAAACCTTTATGCGCGTGTGGGTAAAAATGGACCGCATCTTGCTTTTGCTGGTCATACCGATGTTGTACCAGTTGGTGACGAAAAAGCATGGAACTTTCCGCCATTTGAAGGTGCTATAAAAGACGATAAACTTTATGGCCGTGGCGCTGTTGATATGAAAGGCGGAATTGCCTGTTTTATTGCAGCCGTTGCCCGTTATTTAGAAAAAAATCCGCTTAAAGGCTCGCTCAGCCTATTGATAACAAATGACGAAGAAGGCCCCGGTATTAATGGCACAATAAAGCTTTTGAAATGGGCAAGCGATAAAGGCGAAACTTGGGATGCGACAATTGTTGGGGAGCCAACCAATCCCAACAATTTAGGCGACATGATTAAAATTGGTCGGCGTGGCTCGCTTTCAGGCGTTATCACAGTGCAAGGAAAGCAAGGCCATGTTGCTTATCCTGACCGTGCTGCCAATCCACTTTATTTAACTATCAAGCTGTGTGACGCTTTAAAAAATACACCCCTTGATGAAGGTTCAAGTAATTTCCAACCAAGCAATCTTGAAATTACTGCGATTGACACTGGCAATCCGACAACCAATGTTATTCCGGCACAAAGCACGATCCGCTTTAACATTCGATATAATGACAATTGGAATGTCGACACTCTAAAACAGGAAATTGAAAATCGTTTGGCTGCAGTGAAATTGCAGCATGGCAGTGCATCGTCGGCAAGTTACCAACTTGACTGGATGGTAAGCCCAGGTGGTGTATTTTTGACAAAAAATGAACGGCTGGTCAGTCGTTTGAGTGCCGCAATTGAAGCTGTGACAGGGCGTACACCAGAATTATCAACCTCTGGTGGAACATCTGACGCACGGTTTATCAAAGATTATTGCCCTGTTGTAGAGTTTGGGCTGGTCGGGCAAACCATGCATATGATCGACGAATGTGTTTCCATTAACGATCTTGAACAACTCACACAAATATATGAAAAATTTCTAGAACTATTCTTTGCTGATGACAGCAATGAATAAGTAACGGTGTTGCCCACCAATATTCAATATCCGATTTCTTTGCTGGAAATGAGATTATCGCCAATAATCAAAAAGGGCGAAACAAATAGCCAAAAGGGCGGAATATCTTTCCGCCCTTTGTATTTTCCCAACCGACCACACATAACTTTACGATAGTATGAGCGATTTGTTAGTTTTTACTATTATCGCTATTACTGCCGCCAATACCTTCAAAAAATTCCTTCATTCGTGCGAAGAAACCATGTGATTGCGGTGAATTTTCTTCGACCGATAGTTTGTCGAACTCTTCCAGCAATTCACGTTGTTTTTTGCTTAGTTTCTGCGGTGTCTCAATTGCCACCTGAATATAAAGATCACCAACAGCCTGCTGGCGCAAAACCGGCATACCTTTGCCTTTCAAACGGAATTGGCGGCCATTTTGCGTGCCTTCAGGAACTTTTACACGTGTTTTCATGCCATCAAGTGTGGAAACTTCAAACTCACCACCAAGAGCTGCCTTGGTCATGGAAATAGGCACGCGGCAATAAAGATCAGCACCATCCCGTTGGAAAAATTCATGCGGTTTAACGGCTAGGAAGATATATAAGTCACCTGCAGGGCCACCGCGGCTTCCTGCTTCTCCTTCGCCAGCCAAACGAATTCGGGTACCATCTTCAATACCAGCTGGAATGTTGACCGTTAATGTACGCTCTTCTTCAATGCGTCCCTGACCATGACATTTCGGGCATGGGTCCTTGATAATCTCACCGCGACCATGACATGCCGGACATGGACGTTCAATTGAGAAAAAGCCTTGCGCGGCACGCACACGTCCAGACCCATTACAAGTTGCACAGGTTTGTGGTTTTGTGCCGGTTTTTGCCCCCGACCCTTCACACGCATCGCAAGTTATTGAACCGGGAACACGAATTTGTGCCGTTTTTCCATGGAATGCTTCTTCCAACGTTACTTCCATATTGTAACTTAGATCTGCACCCCGTTCACGGCCATCGGAGCGTTTCCGGCGACCACCACCCATCATCTCGCCAAAAAAATCTTCAAAAATATCGGCAAATCCACCAGCACCAGCAAAACCGGAACGGCCAAAAGGTCCACTGCCAGCACCACCATTTTCAAAAGCCGCATGACCAAAACGGTCATAAGCCGCACGCTTTTGTGGATCTTTTAAAACCTCGTAAGCTTCACCGATTTCTTTAAATTTCTGCTCAGCTTCCTTATCCCCGGGGTTTCTGTCGGGGTGATAACGCATCGCAAGTTTACGAAATGCCGATTTCAACGTTTTGTCATCGCATTCCCGTGTTACGCCTAGCATTTCGTAATAATCAATTTTCATCGTTTATTCTCGCAGACTATCTGTCGCCTAATCCAGCACGACACCGCCCTATTGTTGTCTGGGTTATTATATTGCTTTGCCAAAGCAAGAGCAATTGCTTCATACTTTCAAGCTTTTAGAACACTTTGCCTATAAAATAAAAGCTCGACCTTTGCAAAAAAAGGCCGAGCTTTGTCTCTTTACAACACAACAGTTCTAATTATTTCTTGTCGTTCTTGGTGTCGTCGATTTCTTCAAAATCAGCATCAACAACATCATCGTCCCTGCGTGCATCCTTAGCAGCGTCGGCTGCTGCATCTGCTTCAGCCTGTGCTTTTGAAGATTCATACATTGCTTCGCCCAACTTCATGCTGGCTTCAGCCAATGCCTTGGTCTTGGCAGAAATATCGTCAGTGTTGTCACTTTCGACTGCCTTCTTCAAATCAGCCACAGCTGTTTCGATTGCGGCTTTGTCCTCTGCGGAAACCTTATCACCATAATCGGCAAGCGATTTTTCAGTTGTATGGATAAGAGCTTCTGCCTGATTTTTGGCCTCAACACCTTCACGACGCTTCTTGTCATCTGCTGCGTGAGCCTCAGCATCCTGAACCATCTTCTCAATGTCGGCATCACTCAAACCACCAGAGGCCTGAATACGGATCTGATGCTCTTTGCCTGTTCCTTTATCCTTTGCAGAAACATTGACAATACCGTTGGCATCAATATCGAATGTTACTTCAATCTGTGGAACACCACGTGGTGCAGGCGGAATACCAACAAGGTCAA
Organism: uncultured Bartonella sp.; assembly: GCA_946478665.1. Taxonomy (GTDB): domain Bacteria; phylum Pseudomonadota; class Alphaproteobacteria; order Rhizobiales; family Rhizobiaceae; genus Bartonella. The sequence goes on from CAMLCZ010000016.1 coordinate 9,871, forward strand.
ACTGTCCAAGCAACTTGTTGTCTGCTGCCATTTCACGCTCACCTTGGAAAACGCGAATTGTAACAGCGCTCTGATTATCATCAGCAGTCGAGAACGTTTGTGACTTCTTAGTTGGGATTGTTGTATTGCGTTCAATCAAGCGTGTGAAAACACCGCCCAATGTTTCAATACCCAATGAAAGTGGTGTAACGTCAAGCAAAAGAACATCCTTGACATCGCCTTGTAAAACACCGCCCTGAATTGCTGCACCCATAGCAACAACTTCATCAGGGTTGACACCTTTGTGCGGATCCTTGCCGAAGAAAGTCTTAACAACTTCCTGGATTTTCGGCATACGGGTCATACCACCAACCAAGACAACTTCGTCAATTTCACCAGCTGTCAAGCCAGCATCTTTCAATGCAGCCTTACAAGGATTGATTGTACGTTGGACAAGATCATCAACCAATGACTCGAATTTTGCGCGGGTCAATTTCATGGTTAAGTGCTTTGGACCAGACTGATCTGCGGTGATAAATGGAAGATTGATCTCTGTCTGCTGTGAAGAAGAAAGCTCAATTTTGGCTTTTTCTGAAGCTTCTTTCAAGCGCTGCAAAGCAAGCTTATCTTTTGTCAGATCAATGCCATTTTCTTTTTTGAATTCGTCAGCCAAATATGAGACCAAACGCATATCAAAGTCTTCACCACCAAGGAATGTATCACCATTGGTTGATTTAACTTCAAAAACGCCATCGCCAATTTCAAGAACTGAAATATCGAATGTACCACCACCAAGGTCATAAACAGCAATTGTTTTGCCGTCTTTTTTATCAAGACCATAAGCCAAAGCAGCTGCCGTTGGCTCGTTAATGATACGCAACACTTCAAGACCAGCAATTTTACCTGCGTCTTTGGTTGCTTGACGTTGAGCATCGTTGAAGTAGGCAGGAACTGTGATAACAGCCTGTTCAACTTTTTCACCAAGATAAGCTTCAGCCGTTTCTTTCATTTTCTGCAAAACCATCGCAGAAACTTGAGACGGTGAATATTTCTTACCTTCTACTTCCACCCATGCATCGCCGTTTTCGCCTTTAACGATTTTGTATGGAACAAGCTCTTTATCCTTGCTTACCATTGGATCATCAAAACGACGACCAATCAAACGCTTAACAGCGAAAATTGTACCTTCAGGATTGGTTACCGCCTGACGCTTGGCTGGCTGACCAACAAGGCGTTCTCCCCCATCTGAAAAAGCTACAATAGAAGGTGTTGTGCGTGCACCCTCGGAATTTTCAATGACCTTTGCGTTTTTGCCATCCATGACAGCAACGCAAGAATTGGTCGTACCCAAGTCAATACCGATTACTTTTGCCATATCTACTCTCCATCCAGCAAGCTGTCTGAACCTCTAACGAGCGTTTCTATAAGACAGCTCCTTAATCATATGAAAAGCTCGTAACAGATGTTGAATTTCAACACCCATAACGAACTTCGTTGTGGCGTATATAAGGGCGGCTTTTTACACGTGCAAGGGATACAAGCAAGATTAAGTGACGAAACCGCCATTTTGCCTATTTTTATTTGTTTTCAAGGCGTTTTTCAGAGGCAAAACTTTAAAAAACCGTTAATTTTGATGGCAAAGCGCATTGTTTTTGGCGTTTGCGCGGTAAAAATCGCTTAAAAAACAGCATTCAATGATTATGAGCGCATTTGAAGGTGACGACATGAAACTTTGCTTTTGCGTTTCCAATAACTTTGGTAACCAAGTGCAATTAATGCCTCATGTAACAAATGGTTGATGCCTTTTAAATAATTTTACTGCTCTACACAATTTCGTGAATAGAATCATTTGTCTATAATAACTATGTATTGAGTGTTATTTTCTAATGATATTTAAAAACCTAATTTGAACGATGACAATGAAGCAAACTGGGAAGCAAACGGGTTAAAATAATGTGGTTTGCTTCACAAACAGGAGAAAAAATATGAAAAAGATTCTTGCAGTATCTTTGGTAAGCTTAATGGCAGCTACTTCTTACGTAATGACAGCTGAAGCTCGCAACGCTTCTGGCGATGGCTCTGTCGAAGACAGCTACGTAGAAGGCCAAAAGGCAAAAGCACCTGTTGAGAAAACAGAAAGTAAACACCATGATGGCCGCCACTTTGGCGACGGTTCTCGTGAAGATAGCTATGTTCAAGGACAGAAAAAAGATTCTCCTTTGAGCAAAACAACAATCAAGGATGATGAAAAAGGTGAATCAGACGACGGTACACCAAGAAAATAATCCTCCATCTCTTGGAGAATAAGGCGGGCAATGCCCGCCTTTTTTATTGTTCGCTTTTATTGTTCGCTGTTCAAATGTAAAAATTGTTATGTGCCATTAAAAATATTCAACCAAGATATTAATTATTGCTGCATCTCTTTACCCATATTGCTAGCATATATCGCACTTATAAAGTGATGCAAAACTTTCCAATCAATCTTGAATTAAGCCTCTCCAGTAACTTGAATATGGGCATTGGGATAATGGATTTTCTGATAATTTAGCATCTACTTTTTATATCACCACGTTCTGAAATATATGTTTAGGATAAGGCTAACACTTATCCAATACGTTTCGGCGGAAATTCCTTATATGGCAATGAGGCAGGCTTATCGTGTTTAGATGCTTTTATTGTTTATTCTGTAAACAGCATAAAAAATGAAATTCGACCGAATGAATTGAGAATACTGGTCCACCTTTTTGTTATAAAGGCGATCTCAAAGCATCATAGGTAAAATATCACACATTGAAAAATTGTCTGGCGTTATTTTTGGGCAGGCAATTTTCTTCATGAGTAGACGCAACAGAATGCTCACTCGCAAATATTGGGATATTGGCACCTGTTTTAAGCGCTACCCCTGCTGTGTGAGCTACCTGCTGTGTGAGCTACCTGCTGTGTGAGCTACCTGCTG
>CAMLCZ010000017.1 GCA_946478665.1 uncultured Bartonella sp.
TTACATGTGCATTGGCAAATACATGTTTTACATTTGTAATTGGCGGTGTTCCGGCCGCAGCTCTCCTTTTACGAGATGATTATCAAATTTCCACGCCGGTATTGGGCATGCTTATGGGAATTGTCGGAATAGGCATAGCTTTTGGTGAAGTTCCTTGGGGAATGCTGACCGACCGGCTTGGCGACCGCCCTATTCTTATAACCGGTTTGACGACAACCGCATTTGTTCTCGCCGTAACGGCTATTTTAATAAATGCTGTTCCGATTGTTTATGCACCGGTAACATTATTCATCGGGCTACTCATTATCGGTCTTTCAGGAGGCAGTCTGAACGGTTCGAGTGGACGAGCTATTATGCAGTGGTTCGAGAAAGAGGAACGTGGGTTTGCCATGGGTGTCAGACAGACGGCTGTTCCACTCGGCTATGCCTTGGGAGCTGTGTTTTTCCCGCTCATTTCTTATAAATCGAGTTTTGTCTGGTCACTTTATATCTCGGCCTTGTTTTGCATTCTCTTTGCCTTTTTAACTTATCTTTGGGTTGTTGATATTGACCAGGAAAAGCGTACCGAGACAACAAAACCAGCCGAAAAAGAAACAGCTACCCATGTTTTCAAACAGTTGGCCATATGGCGTATTGTCGTGGCAATCGGCCTTTTGTGCGCACCGCAATTTGCTTTGATGACTTTTACAATGCTTTTCTTACATGACTTTGCCCATATCAATATCGAATATATCAGCGCGATACTGTTCTTTATCCAGATAAGTGCCGGTTTCACACGTATTTCCGGCGGCTATTATACCGATAAGAAAAACAATCGCGTAGGCTTTCTAAAAACGGTAACGATATTAAGTGCTATCGCGTTTTTTGTTCTTACGTTGCTTACCTTTTTCTACGGAGAGACTCCATCGACGCATCTGTCGTGGGCTTTGGTTGCCGCAGTTCTCGTTGCCGGCGTGTTCATATTATCTTGGCAGGGCGTTGGCATGACCGAATTGGCAACAATGGCAGGCCCGAAAAGCGTTGCAACCGCTATGGCAATGGCAAATACCGCAACCTTCTTTATATTGTTCGCAACCCCGACAATTATTCCGTGGATACTACACGCAACATCCTGGACAGGTGTTTGGGGGGCTATGACACTAGTCTGTATCGGCGTGTTTTTCCTGTTCTAATTGAAACTAACAGAGGGTAGATTCCACTGTGAAGTGCAACACCGGTTATTTGAAGCATAATTTGATGTCTGTATCGGGTTCTTTCATGAAGGCTTGGAGTGGTGTTTGTAATGTCAGGCATTTTCGCGGCGTTTGTTCATTGTGACGATAATATCCTCTGTCGTTATCGCTGATAGCATCAAGATCTGTTCTGGTGTCCAGCCTTCTGACAAACGCTCGATAACATATTTGTTCAAGTCAGCATTTTTCATAAGCCAAAGCCTTTGCCCTGCTGCGGTTAGCGACCTTTCGCAATAAGAGGAGAATAATCGATACTCGTAAGGCGGTTGCGACTGATCTCGCGGCCAATTGTTGAACGAAGATATGACAGGCGTTTTACAATCGCATTCAAGCTATAACCTGAAACAGGCAAATAATGGATTTCTGTTCTTTCTGCAAAACTCGAATGCGAATAACTTGACATGGCAACACTCCCGTTTAGCAAAACGGGCAATACAATATTGCCCGGCAGTGTTGCTCTTCAACTTGGAACTCGACAATTTCGGGTAAAGTTTTAAAATATCTGAATAGATTTATCTTATTCATGGCGCAAAATTATCGTGCCATGTGTAAAATGCAAAGTTGATCCGGCAATGTCACATTTATAATTTTTTCTTTTCATGGGCATAGCGTATCAAAGCGAGGAGCCGATAAAACCCGTGAACAAATTTGCTATAGGGCAATGTTATAAAAAATCCGAAAACAAAGCCTAAGTGAAGTGCAAGTAAAACCCCCATGAATGGCGTTGCTCTGAATACAAGAAGTAACATACCGGTAACTCCGGTTAAAAGTAGCATGAGGATAAAAGCGGCATCCATGCCTAAACGGCTTCCATCCTTTAAAACGGCAAGCCGCTTTTTCTTGGCAATCAATAAACCTATTGTTCCAATGATAATGCCAATACCACCTAATGTTCCAAGAACAACAGGAATATCCCACCAAGGATAGGGTGCTATTCTATTAAAGGCATAATGCCATATGGTTGCACAACAGGTGGCCGCAAAGCAGAGCAAAAAACCATAAAATGTCAGGTGATGGTAAATGCTGCGGTTATCCGTTAGTTCTTCACTATCATTCACACAGCCCATACCACCGCCATCAAGATAATGTAATGTGGCCGCATCTTTGACTCCATTATGTAAGGCATGTACATCATGAAGTGTTTTTGTTGGTTCACCAATATCTTTCCAAAAGATGCGACAACCCATAAAAATGGCAAAGCAGGAATAAAAAAATGCTGCACTAAAAATAACAGCCATCGCATTGTGAGGCATTAATTTATAAAACGCATGTGGGCCGGTATGAACTGAAAAGACGGCAGACATGTCATTGAACAGTGCAAAGCCAATAAAAAACGCCGCAATACTAAGCGCGGCAATCAAGCTTATCCATAAGCCATTACGAATAAAAAGCGGACGTAGAATGCCTGGCCAACAATAAAGCTCGTAGGTATCATTACGTAGTTTTGCCAATGTTTGTGGTACATTAACAGCAAATTCATGGGGTGGCGAAAATTGACAATCAGAATAGCAAGCACCACAATTATGGCAAAGATTGGCAAGATAGTTTAAATCACCTTCAGTAAAACGTCTGCGCATTTCCATGGCAGGGAAAACAGCACACAGTCCTTCACAATAACGGCAGCTGTTACAAATTGTCATCAGCCTTTCGGCCTCTATGAAGTTTTTTTCCGATTCATCATTTTTATCGTTTGTTTGCATATTGGGCGGCTCCCTCTCCCGCGATGCGGCCAAAAACACTGCCAATCGTCATGCCAATACCAGCTGCATATCCGCGCCCTAGAACATTGCCCGCCATGATTTCTCCTGCGGCAAACATATTGGCAACAGCTGTATCATCAGCAAAGTGCATTTGAGCGTGTTTATTAACTTTGACACCTAAATAGGTGAATGTAATACCGGGTCTAACAGGATAGGCATAAAAAGGCGGTTTTTTAATTTTTCGTGCCCAATGGGTTTTGGGTGGTGTTATGCCTTCAGTTCGACAGTCATCAAGGATCGTATTGTCAAAAGTGCCAGGCTGGATCGCCTCGTTAAATTGGTTCACCGTTGTTGCAAGTTTTGTTACGTCGAGGTCAAGTTTTGTCGCAAGTTCTTCTATTGTATCTGCTTTGACCGGCGGATAAAGCGACGGCATGAAAAGTTCGAGTGACGAAGCATCAAAGATAATATAGGCAATTTGTTCTGGTTGCATCGCAACAAGACGGCCCCAGATAGCATAACGTTTTGGCCAAATATCTTCGCCTTCATCGTAAAATCGTTCACAATTTTTGTTAACAACAATACCAAAAACAACACAATCAAGGCGCGTGATAATGCCGCCATCAAATTTCGGAGCACGTGCATCAATCGCAACCGCATGGCATTGCGTTGGATCACCAATTGTCTTAATGCCTTTTGATATGAGATTTTTAAGGATAGAACCTTTATTATATGGTGTTCCACGTATAAGAAAATTTTCGGCTATATCCCCCCACCCCTGTTTGAGCCATTCAATATTTGCTTCAAAGCCACCACTCGCTGTGACAAGTGCTCTTGCAGCAAGTTCTTTTTCCTGCCCTTTATAGGTTAGTGTAACTTTAGAAAACTTATTATCTTTGATGATAAGATCGGTTACTTCAGCATCATATGCAATTTTAACGCCAAGCTTATAAGCTGTTCGATAAAGCGCATTCAGCATTGAACGGCCGCCACCAAGGAAAAAAGAATTGGTGCGGCCAAGGCTTAAAGTTCCGCCAAGTGAAGGCTGGAAACGTACACCTTGCTCGACAATCCAATTAAGCATTTCTTTTGATTCATGAATCATCATTTTTGCTAATTCAGGATTGGTTTCCCCCTTAGTTACACGTAAGAGGTCTTCATAGAATTCGTCTTCGGTGTAGGGACCTGATAGAGTTGCAGTTGCGCTATCATGAGCGCAACGCATATTCCTTGTATGGCGTGTATTACCGCCGCGATAAAAGCGGGGTGCCGCCTCTAAAATAGCAACGCTGGCACCATTTCGTGCAGCAGAAATGGCAGCGCAGAGAGCCGCATTTCCACCACCGATAACCAGCACGTCATATTTTTGCGAAAAATCGACCATCGTATTTTCTGTCATCAAAATATCCAGACATGTTGGTGAGGAATTTTGATGAAGGCTGTTTTTTGGGATATGTCTTCCGTTGTTTGAACACGCAAGTCGATATTTTTATGACGGAAAATATGTTCCCAATATTCACCTAGAAACATACTTGTTACTCGGTCCATTTCAACGCATTCACTGTCACCCTTTTCGCCAATTGTCAGGAAGTTTAGACGGCACACCGCTGTTGCATCATCGCCCTCGGATTTATCAACCGCACATTGACCTTGAATGGTAAAATCGCCACAGTTAATGACAGCCGTTGTTTTATCTTTTTTAGCAACTTTGCCCTGTAGTTTGATATTGTTACCTATAAAGTCGGCAGTGAAAAGTGTTTTCGGGTTTTTATAAAGTTCTTCGGGAGTGCCTGCCTGTTCAATGACACCTCCATTCAAAAGCACAATAAGATCAGCGACAGCAAGTGCTTCGACTTGGTCATGCGTGACAATAACAGCAGCGCGTTCTTCACGCTTAATGAGCTCTTTCAGGAAAGCACGTGCTTCATCGCGTAGTTTTGCATCCAGATTGGAAAGTGGTTCATCAAGTAAAATAACAGCGGGGTCATAGACAAGCGAGCGCGCAATTGCAACGCGTTGTTGTTGTCCGCCAGATAATTGACCGGGGTAACGGTCACCCAAGTGGCCAAGACCGAGTGCATCAAGTGCATTGCCAACTTTTTTACGAATTTCAGCATCGCTTGTTTTACGTAACTTTAAGCCATAAGCAACATTTTGAAAAACAGTGCGATTGGGCCACAGAGCATAGGATTGAAAAACAAAACCAAGGCCACGTTTTTCAGCGGGAAGGTCAAGTTTTTTAGCACCGTCAAAGACAGGTTTCCCGGAAATTTCCACCTTACCTTGATAGGCGCGTTCCAGACCGGCAATAGTGCGTAGCAACGTTGTTTTACCTGAACCGGAAGCCCCGAGTAGTGCGGCAATTTCACCACGTTCTACAGAAAATGATGCGCCTTTTAAAACTGTAACTGCACCATAGCGCAAACATATATCTTCAACAATTAACTCAGGCATCGAGGCGTACTCCCAATTTTAGTGCAATAGCAATACCAAGGCCAATAACGGCGGTATTGACAACAGAAAGGGTCGCAGCAAGGTCAATATTGCCGCCATTCCATAAGCTTACAAGCAATGTTCCCATAACCTCATTGCCTTGTCCCATAAGGAAAATACCCGTTGAATATTCACGTGAATAAAGTAGAAATGCCAGCAACCAAGCGGCCATCAAACCACCTTTGGCCAACGGCAAGATTATATCTTTAGCAACGCGCCAAGGGCCTGCACCTGTGACATAGGCTGCTTCTTCCAATTCTTTACCAACTTGTGAAAATGAGTTGGATACAAGGCGAAGACCAAAAGGAAGCCAAACAAGTGTATAAGCAACCCACATGGCACCAAGCGAAGAAACAAATGGTTTAAAAATTGGAATAAACAAGAAAAGCCAAAAAACGACAAGACCTGCAACAATTCCCGGCATAGCGCGTGGTAACAATACAAGAAAATCAAGGCTTCTTGTTATGCGCAATCTGGAGCGATGGCTGGCAAGACCAATAACCACATAAACACAAACAGAAGCAAATCCACCCAAGAAAGCAAGAAGGACTGTGTTTATGACTGCACGGCTGGTTATTTCAAGAGAGTCAAGTTCACGATAATGGTCAAGTGTAAGCACATCTGTGATGGAAACAAGTGGCCCCCAATTGGTTACAAAAGAACGTAAGATAACACCGGAAAGTGGTAAGACAACAACAAAACCAAGCCAGGCAATAACTGCAAATAAAGCAAGATAGCCCCAACCTCGAAGTGGTATTGTTGACGAGCGTGTAGCTTTTCCGGAAATGGTCGAATAACGCTCTGCAGATTTGAGCATTCTACGTTGTAGAATAACCAAAGGAACGGTGATCATCATTATGAAAACCACAACCACGGCCATAAATTGATAGGCAGGTTTTCCCAATAAGGTATTATATTTGTAAAGGTAGGTTGCTAAAACCATACGTCCGTCTTGATCGCCAAGAACATAAGGTAAACCGAATAATTCAAAGCCCAGAAAAAAGACAAGGACAGCGCTGACAGCAATAGATGGCCAAACAAGTGGCAAGGTTACACGATGAGCAACTTTTAAAGGTGAAGAACCTGCAACACGGGCTGCCTCTTCCAGGTCTGAAGGGACAGTACGCAAGGCCGTTGAAACATAGATATAGACATGCGGAATATGGGTAAGCCCGACAACTGTCATCAATGCGGGAAATGAATAGACACTCCACCAAATTGAACCAAATATTTGTTGCCACCATGCTGCAAAGAAACCAGATGGGCCAGCAGCTACAATATAACCAAAAGCAAGAACCATTGGTGACATGAAAAGCGGCACAAAAACAAGAGGTTCAATTAATTTCCTTCCGGGCATATCTGTACGTACAACCAGGAAAGCAAGAAGTGAGCCGAGTGGCACGGCGATAACCACCATACCACAAGACAAAATAATGGTATTTTTTAAAGCAGCCCAAAATGCCGGGTCACTCACCACAAATTCATATGCTTCCAAAGTTCCATTTGCAGATTTGTCAAAAAAAGCATCCGATAAAAAGCTCTGCCAAACAATGAGAGCAACAGGAGCCAAGATAAAAAGGGCTGCAAAAGTAACAATTAATCTACGCCAAGTCTCGTTCCGCATTATTTTTTCCCTGCTTTTAAATTTTCATCCCATTTGCGGAAAAATGTTAATCTTTTCACAGGAACAAGATCGTCAGCCAGTTTCTCATTGACCTCGACAGGTTTTAGATGGCTACCATATTCTGCTGTCAATTTTGAAGCGGTTGCATTGCCGTCAACATCAGCGCGGATGGAAAATAAATTAGCTTCATTGGCGATAATATTTTGGCCGCGTTTTGATAATAGATAATCAAGGAAAACACGCGCAGCATTCGGATGCGGTGCATTTTTGGTGATATAAGCAGAACGTGTTAAAATGAGTGTAAAATCTTCAGGAATGATAAGTTTAACATTCGGATCACGCGCAGCGCGTAAATAAGCATATGGGCCAATAATGTTATAGGCAATGGCGTGTTCTCCGGCACTTATTTTTTCCAGCATCGTGCCAGTTGATGTATAAAATTTCGTATCAGTGGCGCCAAAAGCCTTTACCAAATCCCAAAGGTCATCATTTATTTTCGCGTCATGGCTAACTGCAAAAAAACCCAGACCGGAGCGTTGTGGATCATAGGTAGTAACTTTCCCCTTAAAACGTTCTTTGTTTTCTGTTAAAAATTTTGCAAGACCTGCACGTGTTTTTGGCATTTCTTCAGTTTTGACAAGCTTGTCGTTATAAACAAAAACAACAGGTTCAAAAGTGATGCCGTATAGTCTTTTATTATATTCTGCCCAAGTTGGAATATTGCCTAATTCAGGAGTTTCATATTCCGCCGAAAGATCTGCTTGTATCATCTGATATTGTAGATCCATTGCGGATGACCAAACAATGTCTGCCTTCAAAGCACCGGCAGCTGCTTCACTAGAAACGCGCGAATAAAGATCTGCTGCTTTAATTTCAATATAGTCAACTTTGATTTTTGGATAAGCTTTTCGAAAATCCGCTAAAACCGGTTCAACAGCCGCATTCTCGGTGTTTGCGTAAATGACAACAGAGCCCTCGTTATCAGCTTGCGAAAGCGTTTGTGCATATGTCGCCGGATAACCTTCAGGAACAGTTACCGATTGAGCAAAAGTTTGACTGGATGATGTTAAGGCTATAGCAAAAACAATGCCGAGCGCAGATTTATAACGGTCTACCTTATGCATATCTTCTCCTCCACAGATTGCAATTAGAATAATTATAAACTTAAAAAATATGTTTGTATACAAAATTATGCAATAAAAAAATTGCTTAATGACGGAGATGATGTTTATTGCTTATTATCGGCATCATAAATAGAGAGCATGGCTATGGAAGTAAAAGTAGCAAATGATGAACAAAAATGGGTTCGTCTTATGGAAGCCGTGAAAGCGGATAATGATAAAAGTCTTGGTGAAGCAGTCTTTAATGCACTTAAAGAAGCGATGAGTGAAGGTATTTTGCAACCTGGTGATCGCTTACGTGAAGATGAATTGGCAAATCGCTTAAACGTTAGTCGTACACCAATACGTGAAGCTTTAGGTCGCCTAGTTGAAAGAAACTTGGTTGAGCCAGCAGGTGGGCGCGGGCTTATTATTCGCCGATTAAGCCATCTTGAAGCAGTTGATCTCTATGCTATTCGTGAAATTATGGAAGGAGCCGCTGCAAGGCTTGCTGCCCAGAATGCAACAAAAGCAGAAATTGATTTGCTTTATTCTCTCAATGAAGCCTTTTCCGAGGCGGGGTTAACTTCAGCTGAATATGCAAAACGCAATAAACGTTTTCATCACGCTATTGGGGAAGCTGCTCATAATCAATATTTGGATAATCATTTACGCTTTTTACAAGAATCTCTCATTTTACTTGGTTCAACAACATTTCAAGTGTCCGATCGAGCGCGTACAGCGTCGGATGAACATAAAAAAATTGTTGACGCTATTGCAGCTAAAAAACCTGAAGAAGCAGAAAAGACAGCACGCTTTCATATTCGTGCTGCTTTTTCTGTGAGGCTCAAGTTGCTTAATAGTTAAAAGGTTACAGTACGGGGGGTAAGAAAGTGTTGCCCCTAGACAACTTTTATTCTTCACGATCTGTCATAAAATGCCGATCGTGAAAGCACTTTATTGACTTTTTATATAATTTGATAAATTTTTATATTCATGCACCTCGTTTAATAATGAGGCCTTGATATGACCGAAAAACCAAGTTCAGGTTTAAACAAAATAAAGTTCTTTGATGATGGATTGGAAAAAATTATTTTTAAAGAAACTTGATTTGATAAATCGTTGGAAAAATCTATTGAATCATCATTGATTTATCAAGAACTGATATTGATGAGCTGATTAAAACAATTAAGTTGAATATTAAAATTCAAATAATAATAAAAAACATTCCCCTTAAAAATCCATCTTCGCTTTGTCCGAATAGATTGAACAATTGATTTAGAAAAGTTTTCACCCCGATAAAGAAGGGTTTAGTGACGAATATTAATACCACCATCACGCAGAATATATTCAACTTTACGAAAGTTTAGTGCTTATCGCACGTAATACATAACCGATAAACGGATTATCTAGAATGAAGCTTTAGAATTCACGAATAGATTTATAACACCACCGATATAACTTAAAATTATTTTGACAATGCCTTTTATGCCGGTCCGAGCATTATAAATGTCTCACTCTTGGCTATACCTTCGCTCGAACGAATTGTTGATATAACATTATTTAGCTCAATAATATCGGAGACATCAAGCAATGCAATTATATCCCAATGTCCATTTGTATTATAGACATCAAGAATACCCGGCGTCCGTTTTATCTTTTCAATGACAGTTTTTGTAGACGGGCTATTGATTTCTATTGTCGTAAAAGCACGGATACGCTTTTCGTCAATGTTATCTTTTAATTTGATAGTAAAGCCTTTTATATCTCCATTATCAACTAGCCGATCCAGACGCTTTTGTGCAGTTGCTCGCGCAACCCCAATGAGCTGTGCTAACTGGGGCACCGATGCCCGTCCATTGATCTTCAATTCTGCAATTAATTTGCGGTCCAGCTCGTCCATTTTACTTTTCCGTAAAATTTTTATCTAAAAAGTAGATATATCGAAAAAAAAGTTATTTTGCACTCTATTATTTCCCAAAAAAGTAAATAAAAATTAACGTAATTATAAAGGGGAATTAACTCAAAACAACTGACGGTTATCGTTTATGTAAGGAGGATATAATGAACATGAGAAAACTTGCTGCATTCGTTCTAATGGTTATCGTTCCATTTTTATATACCAATGTTGTTCATGCCGATGAACTGGACAAAATCAAATCTAACGGTGTTATGAAAGTTGCAGTTTCAGGCGTTTTCCCTCCTTTCAGCTTTGTGAATGATAAAAATGAAGTTGTTGGCTTTGATGTTGATATTTCGAATGAAATTGCAAAACGGCTTGGTGTAAAGGCAGAAATAGTTAGAACGCCATTTGATGGTATTATAGCAGGCTTGGTTACGGGGCGTTACAATGCTGTTATTGGCTCGATGGCCATAACACCGGAGCGTCAAAAAGCTGTGGATTTTGTCGGCCCTTATTACCATTCGGGCATTGGTGTTTTTGTTAAAGAAGGATCCAGCTATAAAACCGTTGAAGCTCTTAATGGTAAAAACATAGGAGTTATTTTAGGTGAGACCTCCGAAAAATGGGCAAGGGAACAAAATCAGTTTGCCGTTCGCACTTATAAAGGTTTACCAGAAATGCTCATTGACCTTAAATCGGGTCGTGTGGATGCTATAGTTTCTGATGATATTGTTGTTTATGTTGCCATCAAAAATAACAATGAAAAAATACAACAAATTAAAGATGAGAGATTGCCAAAGTTCGATATTGGTATGGCTATTCGCAAGCAAAATCCGGAGCTTGCTGCGGCAATGAAAAAAGCTTTAGATGACATGATGGCTGATGGAACTTATGAAGCCATTTCAAAAAAATGGGTTGGAACCGATATTCGTTAATGGTGAACAAGCTTTAGCCCCAAGCATTTAAGATATATTATCCGAAGTAGTATTTTCGATTTTTAATATTGCTTCGGGTGATGTCTGTGGTTCCTTTCATGTCTATATTCGGTTTGCTGAATCAATTCTGATTTTCATAAATAATTATAGCGTGTTGAACTGCCTTTTTTCTTATTCGCCATCTTTATAAATCGTGAGGTAACATGGATATTGACCTTATCGAGAAAATATTACCCTTTATCATTGAAGCGGCGTTGATGACAGTTAAATTAACTGTTGTTTCTCTGATGCTTGGATTGGTCGTCGCTTTTATTGTTGCAGCGTTACGTTCTTCTAAAAATATCTTCATTTGGCCTCTTGCTGCATTTTATGTGAGTATAATGCGCGGCACTCCGCTGCTTATTCAAATCTTTCTTGTTTATTATGGAGCATTTTCTTTCGGGTTTGACACAACGCCATTTAATGCTGCGACCCTAACAATGGGATTTAATATTGGCGCTTATATGTCGGAAGGAATTAGAGGCGCGGTATATAGTGTTAACAATGGGCAGTATCAGGCTGCCAGAGCTTTGGGATTTGGTAAAGTAAGAACCTTATTTTACTTTATTCTTCCGCAATCTGTTTTAGTAATGCTCAAGACAATTGAAATTAACACAATCATTCTTACAAAAAGTACCGCTCTTGCTTCAACGATTGGTGTTGTAGAACTTACTTCGACAGCAGTTGGATTCGTAACATCAAATAGCGGTCAATCATTTGAAATTTTTGGTTTGGCAGCCGTTGCCTATATCATCATTATCAGTTCTGTTCTTATTATTTATAATTTTATCTTTTATTTATTACATAAAAGAATCTTGGGGGGATTAACGTAATGTTACAATCTTTCTTTGGTAATTTTTGGCAACATATTGAAGGCATCCATCTGGATTTTTCCGTTGTTCCCCCTTATTCCAATATTTTACTTATCGGGCTTCTTTGGACAATTGTTATAACGATTTTAGTAAGTTTAATCAGTTTTTTTGGCGGTATATTTATCGCATTAATTCTAAATTATACATCCAGGATATTTGCCTGGCCTTTAAAGTTCATCTGTTGGCTTTTTATGACAACGCCACTTTTGATACAATTATATCTGATATATTATGGTCTTTCTCAATTACAAATTCTTTTACCTGCTTTTTGGACAGGCGTGTTTGTACTCGGCTTTCATTATGCCGTTTATAATTCCAATATTTTTAGAACGGCTATGAACTCAATTGATAGAGGACAAATTGAAGCATCCCGTTCATTAGGCTTTAGCCGATTACAGACATTACGTTATTTTATAACGCCTCAATCGGTGTTTATTGCATTACCACAAGTCGGCAACAATACGATTATCCTTTTAAAGGATACTTCTATTGTTTCACTGATCGGTATCGCGGAACTGACATTAAATACGCAAAGAGCGATTTCAGACACATATGCATCTTTTGAATTTTATCTAGCAGCCGCTGCACTCTATTACATTGTAAATTTGGTGATGGAATATGGCTTGCATTTGGTAAAAAATA